>DATGFN010000023.1:0-403173 GCA_035308965.1 Terriglobia bacterium
AATGGAGATTTCCACCAGATCGCGGATCATGGATTCCACGTCGCGGCCGACGTAGCCCACTTCGGTAAATCGCGAAGCTTCCACTTTCAGAAACGGGGAATTCGCCAGTCGGGCCAGGCGGCGCGCGATCTCAGTCTTGCCTACGCCGGTGGGCCCGATCATGATGATGTTCTTGGGCAGAATTTCTTCCGCCAACTCTTCCGGCAGTTTTTGGCGACGCATCCGGTTGCGCAAAGCGACGGCGACCGAGCGCTTGGCCTCGGGCTGGCCTACCACATGTTTGTCCAACTCAGCCACAATCTGGCGCGGCGTCATTTCATCCAACGCGGCTGGGGTTTCAACTGTCTCGGGCAAGTAGAAAACCATTTTAAAAGATGTCCTTTGTCATTGTTCCCTGGTCATTCGCCCGGTACAAGAACGTTTCTCAGCTCTTGAGTCGGCAAGCATTCCAGTTTAACGATTCTTACTCCATGCAATTGGACTGAGTCGGTTGCAAATGAAAAGGGCGAATGACAAATGACGTCCTTACCCTACAACTCCTCAATCACCACTTGCTCGTTGGTGAAGATGCAAATTTCGCCGGCCAGGTGCATGGCCTCCTGAACAATTTCGCGCGCGCTCATTTGAGTATGCTTGGCCAGGGCGCGCGCGGCCGCAAGAGCATAGGGCCCGCCGGATCCGATGGCCACAATGCCGTCATCGGGTTCAATCACGTCGCCGTTGCCGCTCACCAGGTAGGTGCTCTTTTCGTCGCCCACCAGCAGCAGAGCCTCGAGGTGGCGCAGGGCCCGGTCGGTGCGCCAGTCTTTCGCCAATTCCACCACGGAGCGGCTCAGGTTGCCGTGATATTCCTCCAATTTCTGTTCAAAGCGTGAGAAGAGCGATAGAGCATCGGCGGTTGAGCCGGCAAAGCCCGCCACAATTTTGTCATTGTACAGGCGGCGAATTTTCTTCGCTTTGGTTTTGACGATGCTTTCGCCCATGGTTACCTGACCATCGCCGCCCATGGCCAGACGGCCCCCGCGGCGCACGCTCAGAATGGTGGTGCTGCGAATGGCGGCTTTGTTTTTCATCGAGCCTCTAGTTTATCATCAGAACCCGCTTTGTGGGGTACCTTCTCCTTCCACAGAAGGCTCGCGCAGGCCTTCTTATAATTTCCCCCAAAATGCGAATCCCACTGCGCCCAGGATGCAGATGAAAGACAGGGCGTAATTCCATCGTGGGGGCTCTCCCAGGTATAAGAAGGCAAATACGGCGAAAACAATGAGCGTGATGATCTCCTGAATGATTTTAAGCTGGTAGCCGGAAAATTCCCCATAGCCAATCCGGTTGGCGGGCACTTGAAAGCAATACTCGGCGAAGGCAATCAGCCAGCTTACCAGGATGGCGGCGATCAACGGGGTATTTCTGTACTTCAAGTGTCCATACCAGGCCAGTGTCATAAATGTATTGGACACGATCAAAAGCAGGATGGTGAGCACGCTGGGCTCCTTTGATTTTGAGAATGAATGGAAGATCTTTGGGCGCGGGTGCGGCGCCCCAGGGACCATATTATTTGTTAATGTTCAGGGGAGGCAAAAAGATCGGCGGAATAATTTTCATCGTACTTCGCCGAATTACGATAAATCTCGGCCACCCGCTCGTCATTCAAGAAACGTGTGATGTGCATGGGCGTTTGGATGCCCTGGATTTTCTGGTAATCGCCGTAGACATCCGAATGATCGTCCCAATCCTTGGTTACGGGATTCTGCACATGATAGTTAATACGGACAGGAAGAGATGTCGAACTGTGAAGGTATAATTTGATCTCAGTCTGCTGGGCATCCACCAAAATCAGAATGCGGACTGGAGCCTCGTCCACAAAATCAGCCCCACCTTCCTGCACCAACATTCCGGGCTCGTGAATGCGCACCCGCAAGAGGTTTTCAAGGGTGTAGCGGTTGCCGAGTTGCCAATTGCGTAAATCTTCGCGCTTTTGAATCATCACGCCGTAACGGTCCACTTCCCATCCCTTGTCGCCGTTATTAATAAGAATCACGGGTGGCTTTTTTCCGTAGGACAAATGGCGTTTATCCGGATACTCTACTGAGCTCTCAAAGGTTGAGAATCCGGCGGTTTTTTCATCTGAGATCGAGAAAGACCTGCCGCTTGTGGTCAGCCGCTTGAAAGAGAGAAATGCTGCGCCGCCCAACGCCTGAATGGTCTTGTCGAGCATGGCCTGCGCTTTGGGACTGATTACTGTTGGCTGCTTGGCGAGGTCGGGTTCGCCTTGTGATTCCGCTGGTATCGGACCACAGAGAATAATCAGGAGCAGCGCCGCCAATGCCGTCCTGAGCCGGAGAGAATTCAGACCGAATCGTCGCTCAACCACAGAGAACGTTTCCTCCATTGATGTTCAATACTTCCCCTGTCATATATGATGCCATTTCTGAAGCCAAGAATAGGATGGGCTGGGCGATTTCTTCCGGCCGCGCGAAGCGGCGGAGGGGAATGGGGGATAGGGCATCCCGATATTCCCGGCGGTTTCGCATGACAGGCGCCGCCATGTCGGTCTCCACCCAGCCCGGGGCCACGCAATTCACCAGGATGTTGTGCGGCGCGAGCTCGGTGGACAATCCCTTCACCAAGCTGATGACCCCGCCCTTGCTTGCCCCGTAGTGACTGTGGAACGCCTCGCCCCTCTGCCCGGCCGTGGATGAAACGACGATGATGCGGCCACTCTTCCGGCGAATCATATGCGGGACAGCGAAGTGGATCGCGGCGTAAACGCCCTTTAGATTGACCGCGATCATTTCGTCCCACTCTTTTTCGGTCATAGTTTCGATGGGCGCCGGAGTTGCGTTCCAGATTCCCGCATTGGCCACAAGTACATCCAGCCGGCCGAAGCGGCGAATGGCTGTGTCGATCAGTTTTTTCGACTCTGCCATTCTTGCAATCTCGGCCCTGATAGGGATCACCGGCGCGCCATACTTGCTGCAACGGCTCACCACGGACTGCGCCTGGCGTTTTGCCTTCCGGTAGCTGAAAACCACGGCGGCACCGGCCTGTGCGAAGGCTTCCACGGTGGCTGCGCCGATGCCGCGCGATCCGCCGGTAATGACGGCGACCTGATGTTTAAGCGATATGAGCATGGTAAAGGCCCGATGCAATACGATTCAACTTTTCTCCGGCGGCCAGAGTTTTGAGATGATTTGCTTGCGCACGCGTTCTGACAACGCGTCCACATCATCCACCGTCAGACCCTTGGTGGAGATGGGTGGGTGGATGATCATTTCCGTCTGTCCCGAGCGGACGTGGTAAGTATCGGGCACCAGAACAGCGCGAGTGCCGTTGAGGGTGATGGGGACGACCGGAACTCCGGAAAGAATAGCCAGCAGGAAGCTTCCACTCTTGAACGGCCGTAATTCCCCGCTACGGCTGCGGCGCCCTTCCGGAAACGTGACCACAGTTTTCCCTTCGCGAATTTTCTGCGCTGCCTGGTCAAATCCCTTCATCGCCTCACGCACCCGTCCACGGTCTATCGAGATGTGACCGGAGCGTCGCAAGTGCCAACCCAGGAAAGGAAGATGAAAGAGCGAGCGCTTCGCCAGAAAACGAAACTGCACGGGCAGATTGACAAAAAGAATAGGAATGTCCATGGCGCTCGCATGATTCGCGCAATATATTCGCGCTTCGCCAGGGTTCACGTTCTCCAGGCCTTCCACGCGGACGCGAATCCCGCTGGTTTTCAGGATGAGCCATGACCATGTGCGCGCGCACTTGTGCTGCCACCGGCCGCCGCTATCGACCAAGGACCCACAAAGAGAAAATGTCCCGCAGATGATGGTATACAAATAAATGAGGGGGTTGGTAAAAACGAGCGAACGCAGGTAGCTCAAATAATACCTGGCCCCTTCGTTAGGAAGGGACTTTTTGGCGGGCACTGTAGAAACCGTTTCCATACTTTCATCAAGGTAGCGGCGAGCCGACCGCGTGGCCCGCCAGGGATTCCGGGTCGAGCTGCCTCTCCGCAAGCGCGCGCTTGATGGCGCCTACCAGGAAAAGCGACCCTGCCACCAGAACCACATCATCGGCAGAGCTTTCACGGCAGGCGCGTTCGAGCGCGCGCACGGGGTTTGGTTCGATAACGATTTTCGGTCCGCGATGATTCGTGAGCGACAAGATCTCCTCAGGCGCGGCGGCGCGTTCCTGTTCCGGCTGGGTGAGATAAACTTCAATCGCTAATGGAAACAAGATTCCACTGATTTCGTCGATTGATTTGTCGCGCATGGAGGCATAAACAAGCCGCAAGGCGCGCTCCGGCCAAAGGGTTCGGGCCGCAGCCGCAATCTCGCGGGCGGCGGCAGGATTGTGAGCGCCATCCAGCACGACGAGCGGATGATTGCAGATTACTTCCATGCGTCCAGGCCACACGGTTGTGCGAATTCCTTCCGCTATCGCAGCGCGGGATATTTTAAAGCCTTCATGAGCCAGACGCTTAGCCGCCGCCACTGCTGCTACCGTATTCTTAATTTGAAAGCTTCCCATCAGTGGCGAGGCCAGGCCGGGGAAGTTTTCACCATCCAGGGTGAGGTCAAAGGCGAAGCGTCCGTCCAAATTTCGAATACTTGAGACTTGCGCGGCGTGCGCCAGCTCATTGAGGGGCGCGTTTAGTTCCGCAGCACGCTTCCTGATTACTTCCTCGGCCTCGGGGTTCTCGCATGCTGAAATTACAGGGCGGCCCGGCCTGATGATGCCCGCTTTTTCCCAGGCGATGGCGGCAACCGTGTTTCCCAGAAACTGCTGGTGATCGAGGTCAATGTTGGTAATCACGGCCACTCGGGGTTCAGTGATATTGGTTGCATCCAGGCGCCCGCCCATTCCAACTTCGAGCACCGCGAAGTCAATCCTGGCGCGCGCAAAGTGTAAAAAGGCGGTGGCGGTTAGAAACTCAAAAAAGCTTGGGCGATGCGCCAGTTCTTTATTTTCGAGGAGGCCGTCCACGGTTCGCCAAATTTCCGTAAACGCATCCGCGAAATCGGTATCCGTAATTTCATGGCCGTCGATGCGGATCCTTTCATTGACGCGGATCAGATGCGGCGAGGTGTAAAGACCGGTCCGGTAACCCGTAGCGACGAGAATACTGGCCAGCATGGCGGAGGTTGAACCCTTGCCGTTGGTTCCGGCTACGATGGCCGTGGGGTATTCGGACTGGGGGTTGCCGAGGGCGCGGGTGATTATCCGGATGGACTCGAGATCAAATTTCGCCCGATTAAGCTCGTGGCCGAGGTTGATGAGGCTCTGTAGACATTGCGAGTAGTTCATTCCGATCAAATCCGCCAGAATTGTTTTTCAAGCCGCCTTCTCAAGATTCATACGCCCTTAGCAAAGTGAAAGTTCGGGCCAGGTAGGTCTTAAGATCTTTGCGAGAAACAATCGCGTCAATCATGCCATGTTCCAAAAGAAACTCCGCTCTTTGAAAGCCTTCGGGCAGTTTCTGTTTGATGGTTTGCTCGATCACGCGCGGTCCGGCAAACCCAATCAGCGCCCCCGGCTCCGCGATATTCAAATCACCCAGCATGGCGTAGCTGGCGGTTACTCCTCCCGTGGTGGGATCGGTGAGCACAGAGATATAGGGCTTGGGAACTTCGTCCAGGCGCGCCAGCGCGGCGCTGATCTTCGCCATCTGCATCAGACTAATGGCGCCTTCCATCATGCGCGCGCCGCCGGAACAGGAAACAATCACCAGGGGAAATTTCCGGTCGATGCACCGGTCGATGGCGCGGGTAATTTTCTCGCCCACCACCGCGCCCATGCTTCCCCCCACAAATTGGAATTCCATGGCGCAGATGATCACGGGCTTGCCTTCCAGTGCACCTTCGCCGGTGATCAGGGCGTCTTTCAATCCGGTTTGCTTCTCGGCCTTGCGCAGGCGGTCGACGTAGCTCTTAGTGTCCTTGAATCCCAGCGGGTCGGTGGAGGCCAGCCCCGCGTCGTGTTCCAGGTATTGGCCATCGTCGAAGAGCATTTCCAGGCGGGCGCGGGCGCTCATCTTGAAATGGTGGTTGCACTTGGGACAGGCTTGGAAGTTGGCCTCCAAATCTTTTTTCCAGAGGATCTGCTTGCACCCATCACACTTCACCCAGAGCCCTTCGGTTTGAACGCGCTTCTCCTGAGGATTTTCAAGCGGTTTTTTTTGTTTGCGAAACCAGGCCATAAGATTATTGGGTGATCGGGCGATTTAATGATTGAGCGATCGGGTGATCGAGAAAGCGAGTACGTGATTCTGCTTGTGTGCAGGGAAGTGGAACCCTAGCTGCACGCACTTGAATCGCTGGGCGTCGTCGAGTCTTGTATTCCAATCGCCCAATCTCTCAATCACAAAATCACTCAATACTCTATTCCTCTTTGCGCCATGATGCCTTTCTGATACGGGTGCTTGACCTCGCGCATTTCGGTAACCAGGTCGGCGCATTCTACAATCGATGGGTGAGCATTGCGTCCGGTAAGAATCACGTGAACCATTTCCGGTTTTTGCCGCAGCGCCTCGACCACAGCTTCGGGATCAAGCATCTTGTAGCTGATAGCGTAATTGATTTCGTCCAGGATCACCATATCGTAGTCGGCGCTCTTGATTTTCCCCGCCGCGAACGACCACGCTTCCTCCACCAGGCGGACATCTTCAGGGTCCGGTTTTTCCGCGCCGATCTTTACGAACCCGCGTCCCATGGGCAGGATCTCGAACTTCGCGTCGCCGAGCATCTTGGCCGCGTCCAACTCCCCGTAGTGCCACGAGCCCTTGATGAATTGTACCATCAGGACTCGCAGGCCCTGCCCGACAGCCCGAAATGCCGTTCCGAGCGCCGCGGTGGTCTTGCCCTTTCCCGGTCCGGTGTGAACGATAATCAGGCCGCGTCTGGTTTCAGGCAATCTCACCTCGGGAACCAGAAAAGAGGGGATTAGCGCGCGTAGGGAAATCCCCGCAGGATAGTGAATCCACGATAAATTTGTTCCAGGAGAAGGGCGCGCGCCCAATCGCGCGTCAGTGTCATCCTCGAGAGCGCCAACAGATGATTGGCTTGTTTACGGAAGGCCTCGGAAAATCCGTCCGGGCCTCCCACCACGAAGGCCACTTCGCGGGTTCCTCGCAGCGCCTGTTCGCCCAACCATTCGGCGAATTCCTCTGACGTCCATTCGCGGCCTCTTCCATCGAGAAATACTTTGTAACTTCCCTTTATTTTTTCGAGCAACTGCTTCTCAGTCGCGGAGAGACCTTTCACTTTTCCTTGATTTGCGTT
The DNA here is from genome assembly GCA_035308965.1 of Terriglobia bacterium. Classification (GTDB taxonomy): domain Bacteria; phylum Acidobacteriota; class Terriglobia; order UBA7540; family UBA7540; genus DASYXZ01. The sequence continues at coordinate 7,278 of DATGFN010000023.1, forward strand.
CTTGCCGGCGTGAATCTCTTCCACCACAATTTCGCCGAAATGGGCGATGCGGTCCCGGAAATCTGCTTGCACGGCCCGCAAATTCGGGTCTTTGATCTTACCTTCACAAATAATTCGGATGCGCATGTTCCGCCTTAATCCAGGTGATATCGTTTTCGCTTTTCCAGCAGGGTCTTACGGCTGATCCCAAGAATCGCGGCCGCCTCGGATTTTCTTCCTCGCGTCAGTTTCAAGACCCGGCCAATGTGGTCGCATTCCATTTCCGCCAGGGTGGCTCTTAACGTCCCGGCACCCCCGCGGGACTGGGCCATGTGGGGGGGGAAGTGCTCCCGCTCTACTTTATCTGTTTGCGCTTCCACTAAGGCGCGTTCTATTGTATTTCTCAGTTCGCGAACATTTCCGGGAAAATCGTACCCTTCGAGGGCGCGCAGAGCCTCTGGCTCGAACCCTCGCACGGGTGAGCGATGGAGGGTGGCGAGGCGGTCCAAAAAATACTCAGACAGAGGACGAATGTCGCCGCGCCGGTCACGCAATGGCGGAATGGTCACCGGAATCACGCTCAAGCGAAAGTAGAGGTCGTCGCGAAAAGAACCTTCGGCGACGCCGCGGGAGAGATCGGTTGATGTCAGCGCCATCACCCGCGCCTCCATCTTGTGGGTCATCGTGCCTCCCAAGCGCTCAAACGTCCTTTGGTCCACCACGCGCAAAAGCTTTGCCTGTATTCCAAGCGATAATGCCGCGACTTCGTCCAACACCACTGTCCCCCGGCCCGCTAATTCCAACCGGCCCGCCTTGGCTGAGGACGCCCCAGTGAATGCTCCTTTTTCATGCCCGAACAACTCGCTCTCGACCAAGGGCTCGGGCAGGGTGGCACAATCGATCTTAAGGAGAGGCTCGGCGCAGTTGGGGCCCAGATAATGAATCAGCGCGGCCAACAGGTCCTTGCCCGTTCCACTCTCACCCACAATGAGCAGGGTGGAAGGAGTGGCGGCCAACTTGTGCGCAAGTTTCCGAAGGTTATCACTAGCCGGGTCCTCGCCCACCCAAGCCGGCGCGGATGGCTGGTTTTCAATCGCTTGACCTGAATCCATTTGTTCGCCATGAGGCGGCTGGACAGTCTGAGCCTCGCCCCGGTTTGGATTTGCCGCCGGAGAAAACTTCGCGTCTTATGAACTCCGGGGCGCCAAGTCTTCAGGCGCCTTTTCGCGTACTCCGCTCTTCCAAAGGCGGGTCAGGTCGTAAAATTCCCGGGCGCGCTGGGAAAAAATGTGGACGACAAATTCCAAGTAGTCGACCAGTATCCACTCGGCCTGCGAATACCCTTCCACGTGGGTGGGGGAGACACCCGATTTTTTCAGCTCCTCCATAATGCCGTCGCAGATGGCCTGGGTGTGGCGCGTCGAGGTTCCACTGCAAACCAGAAAATAGTCGGTGAAGGCGCAGTAGCCTTCCAGGTTCAAAATATCCAGGTCCAATGCCTTCCGGTCCTGAGCCGCACGAACAGCTTCCCGCAGGCGTGGAGTCATCGTCTTTTTTTCCCCATTCTGACGGGGCGGTACAAACCCTCCTTCAGTATGTATTCTTTCACAAGCGGAGGAACAAGGCCAGCCACTGGGCGCCGGGCTCTGATAGCAGTCCGAATTTGAGAGGAGGCGGCAGGAACATCCACTCCGGGGAGGATATGCAAAGTGGATTTGCGCAGATGGATTTTGTCCGACCCTGATTTACCCCTGACTTCTCGAGGCGCTACTTCGGATAAAACCTCCGCGATTTCATTATTGGAAAAACGGGGGCGGGAGACGACAATGAAATCGACGAGGTCCAAGAGCCGCCGGTATTCCTTCCAGTGAGGCAGGTCCAGAAAGGCGTCAATCCCAATCAGGAAATACAAATGGTCCCTGGGACTCAGGGACCGCTTCACCCGTGCCGCCGTGTTAATGGAAAAGTGGGGCCGGCCATCCGAAGTGGGTGCTTCGAGAAGGGAAGGGACCAGCCGGGGGTCGCCCCCGCAAGCCAGAGCCACCATCGAATAGCGGTGTGAAAACGGCGTCAGATGATTGTTTAGTTTGTGAGGTGGGTTGCCGGAAGGAACAAAGAGGATCTGATCCAGGCGGAATTTTCGCGCCGCCGCCTGGGCGGCCCGAAGGTGCCCCGCATGGATGGGATCAAATGTTCCGCCAAAAAGTGCAATGTTCAATAGCGGCTCAGTCCTGTGACTGGTGTATGGGGCTCGGGTCGTGCGCCGGCGCAAGCCGGGGGATTTGTTCGAGCCTCGCCCAGATCGCGTTCTTCAAATTTTCCAACCCTTCGCCGGTTACGGCGGAAATCTCGTAAAGTTCCACTTCGTGCTTGCGGCAATACTTTTGCAGCAATTTCAGCCGGTCGCCATGTCCCGTTGCGTCTACGCGGGAGGCCACCAGCATCATCGGCTTTTGGGCTAGAGCGCTGGAAAAGCTTTCGAGCTCCTTCAAGATCACGCGGTAATCTTCCACCGGGTCACGATCGGTATTTTCCGCCACATCAATCATATGAAGCAACAGGCGAGTGCGCTCAATATGTTTCAGGAACCGGATCCCCAATCCACGGCCCTCGTGCGCGCCTTCAATCAAGCCGGGGATATCCGCCATCACAAAAGAACGATCCTGGTCGATGCCTACAACGCCCAGATGAGGCTCGAGGGTGGTGAACGGGTAGTCGGCGATCTTGGGCCGCGCCGAACTGAGCCTTGAAATTAAGGTTGATTTTCCAACGTTGGGAAACCCCACCAGCCCCACGTCGGCAAGCAGTTTCAGTTCGAGCTTCAAGGATCGGGATTGCCCGGTTTCACCCGGTTGTGCTTTGCGCGGGGCTTGATGGGTGGAAGTTACAAAATGCGCGTTGCCTTTGCCCCCGCGTCCGCCTTTCGCGGCCACAACCTTTTGGCCGGGAGCGACAAAGTCCCATAATTTTTCGCCCGATTCCTCGTCAAAGACCACTGTCCCCACCGGCACCGCGATCACCATGTCTTCACCGGCCCGCCCATGGCAATTGGACCCTTCGCCATGCCCCCCGCGCCCGGCTGAGAATTCACGCTTGTAGCGAAACTTCAGCAGCGTGTTCAAGCCTTCAGTGCTTTCGAAAAAAACACTTCCGCCCCGGCCGCCATCGCCGCCGCTGGGCCCGCCGCGAGGGACAAACTTCTCCCGCCGAAAGGCCACGCAGCCGTTGCCTCCATCACCACCTGCAATACGGATTTTGGACTCGTCGATGAACACTTGATGTACAGAGGCTAGGGGCTCGGTGCTAGAGGTTAGGGTTTAAGATCACCGAAGTGAATTTACTGTCGTCCGCTTTTAGGATCTCAGGTTCGTTCCCTGTGGCGTGAGATTGCCGGCGACGGGGTAGGGCATGGGTCAGGGCGGCACGTTTAGCAATATTCTAGATGCCAGCAAGAGCAATGTAATTCTCGGCTGCGGGCGAGCATCTAGTACCTAGCCTCTAACACCTTCTCTCAGCTCGCCGACGGAACCAGAATGTGGACAAAGCGTCCGTGGTTGCCTTTGTCCTCGAACTTCACCACGCCCGTGACTTTGGCAAACAGGGTGTCGTCCTTGCCCAAGCCGACATTATCGCCAGGCTTTAATTTGGTCCCACGCTGGCGCACCAAAATGGAGCCGCCGGGAACCAACTGCCCGTCAAAACGCTTTACGCCCAATCGCTGGGCGTTGGAGTCGCGGCCATTGCGTGAGCTTCCCAAACCTTTTTTATGTGCCATATCGAATCCCTTTTATGTGATGGGTTGTGATACCGCAGTTTCTAGGCGGTCACGATGTCGTGGATTTGGACCTCGCTGTAGTTCTGGCGATGTCCTGCCGTCCGGCGGTATTGCTTCTTGCGCTTGTACTTGAGCACGCGGATTTTCGCCGCCCGATCATTGTGCAGGATGGTTCCCGTAACCTTCGCGTTCTCAACCAGGGGCGAGCCGACGTTCAAGTTCTCCTTGCGCACGGCGAACACGTGATTGAACTCCACCCGCGAGCCCTCAGGCCCAGGAAGCCTTTCCACCCGGATGATGTCTCCGGGAGATACTTTGTACTGCTTGCCGCCCGATTGGAAGATTGCGTACATAGGTTGACCTTTCCTTTATGTGGTTGAACTATTGATTATACAGGGGGTTTCGAGATTGTGTCAATGAATTCGCGAGGCCGCGCCATTCCTCATCGTGCGGGAAGCAATCCTCGTTTCCATCCCACAATGACAAGCATCAATAATGGGAGCCCGGGGAAAAAGGCGGCGTAGCCGTCACGGAGCATGAAAAGATGAATTGAAACTGCGCCTGCCATCGTGCAGGCTAACAATGCCGCGGCAATTCCCGCGGTCCTGGGTATGATCATGGCCGCCCCAATGACTTCAAGCCCACCTGTAAATAGGCGGAACCATTGGCCGATTCCAATTTTGGTGAACAGCTCGGTCCAGAAAATTACATGCGGATCGAATTTGGTCACCCCAAATACGAGAAACATCACGGCCATCGCACCTTGCAGAACCCAGAGCGTAACATTCCAGACCCGGTCCCAAACGACTTTCACGTCAACCTCTTAACCGAACGCACGGATCATGCAGAGCCTTCCGGTTGGCCGGCGAATTCCGGCTCACTCAGTTTGTGAACTTCTCGCCGCCGGTGGGGGCGTATTTGTCGAGCGCGGCATCCAGGGCGTGAGCGGCGGCAGGGGAGCTCACGCTCGTTCCAAAGAGAACATCTTTCGCTTCAACTTTGTGACCGTACAAGCGCGCGTTGGCGTCATTGTCCTGTTTGAGCACCTGCCCTTCAAGGGAGATTCCCGCGAACAAACCTCGCGAGCGGGAGTAAGTCAAAATTTCCGCGTGAAGCTGAAGATCGGTGGCGCCTTCGGCCGTTCGGCCCACAGGGCCCCCGGCTACAGAGGCATCAGTGCCCAGCTTGGTCTTGCTTTGCAGCAGCTTCTTTGCGCCCTTGGAGTTCATCACAATCAGAACGAAATCGGTGGCTTGGCCGCCCAATTGAAATCCAACATTTGCTCCACCCACTGTAAACATGGAAGGCCCTCCCCATGATCCGGTTCCTCCGCGGCGGCACACCAGCGCTCCGCCGCCATAACTGCCGCCAATGCCAAGCGCAACCTTTTTCTCGGATGGAATAACGGCCACGCATACGGCCTTGCGCAGCAGGTCGGAGGGAATGCCTTTTTCCGGCGTGCCCATAACGTCGTTAATGACTTCGGCTGCCTTCTTAAGGCGCTCCACCTCTTTGCCTTCGGCTGCGGCCTTGCGAGTAGCCGCACTGATTGAAATTGCGAGTATAAGAATTCCTGAGAGATGTTTCATTAGACGCTCCTTTGCAAGACCAGGAAATTTGAGTGGCGGCTTGGCCGCCCATGCCATTGGTGCGAACGCGTATTTTGCCACAAGTCCCTTGGGCCGGAGAGAGGAAATTAATTCCTGGAAACAGGATATAATCCCCAACACGCATGGCATTAACTTCCGGGATGAAACTTGGACCTTACGAAATTGCCTCGCCACTTGGCGCTGGCGGAATGGGCGAAGTGTACCGCGCCCGCGACAGCAAGCTGAATCGCGAGGTTGCGTTGAAGGTTTTACCAGCCGCGATGGCGAGCGATACCGAGCGCATGGCGCGCTTCCAGCGCGAGGCGCAAGTGCTCGCCTCACTCAATCATCCGAACATCGCTTCGATTTATGGCCTGGAAGATTCGGGGAGTGTGCGCGCGCTGGTGATGGAGTTGGTGGAAGGGCCGACCCTGGCCGAACGGATTGCTGGGACACGACCCCTCACCCGGCCCTCCTCCGTCGGGCGCCCACCGCAGGTCCTGGGGCCCCCTCCATCTCCCCGGGGGAGAGGGGCAGGGGGTGAGGGAGTTCTTCCATCACCGATACCAATCGACGAGGCACTTTCAATTACCAGGCAAATCGCCGAGGCGCTGGAAGCCGCCCATGAGCGCGGAATCATTCATCGCGATTTGAAACCAGCCAACATCAAAATCACCGACGAAGGCGTGGTGAAGGTTTTGGATTTCGGCCTGGCCAAGGCGCTGACCGCGGAGGATTCATCGAGCGGCATTTCAAACTCTCCCACCATCAGCATCGCCGCCACGCAGGCAGGCATGATCCTGGGCACGGCCGCCTACATGAGTCCGGAGCAGGCCAAGGGCAAGAAAGTGGATCGCCGCGCGGACATCTGGGCTTTTGGGTGTGTCTTGTTTGAAATGCTCGCGGGCAAAAAGACATTCGAGGGCGAAACCACTTCCGACGTTCTGGCCGCGGTAATTCGCGCCGAGCCGGAGTGGAATGCCTTGCCCGCTGAAACGCCGCAGGCGATTCGTCGCCTCCTGATGCGTTGCCTGCAAAAAGATCCCAAGCAACGTCTGCGTGACATTGGCGAGGCACGCATCACTATCGAAGAAACATTGAGAGGGGCCGAAGCTGAGCCACCCCTTACTCCCCTCCTCAGTGAGGAGGGGAAGCGCGAAGCGCGGGGTGGTAAATCCTGGCGCCGTGCGGCGAATTGGGCTGCGGCTGTAATCTTACTTTGCCTCGCCGGCATTGGCGGAATGTGGTTTCAGAGCAGGCGCGTGACGCCGCCCCTGCGGTGGTCCGGCGACCTGTTGGGGGGATCCAGTGTTGCTTTTGGGCCTCGTGTTTCGCCCGACGGCCACACCGTGGCTTTTGAAGCCATGGTTGACAACCTGACACAGGTTGCCGTCATGAACCCCGAATCCGGGAACTGGACCGTACTCACCCATGACAAGGGACGCGGCATCATTGAGAACATTGTCTGGTCGCGTGACGGGTCAAAGCTTTATTTCGACCGAGCTCATGTGGGATTTCAAGCAATCTACACCATTCCTCCAATCGGCGGGGAGGAACGGCTTTTCCTGAAAGACTCTTGCATGCCGGAGGTTCTGCCCGATGGCAGTCTGCTAGTGGTGCGCCTTGACTCCGGGCGGAAATCGCAAATCGCTCACTACTGGCCCGACTCGGGCCGGGTTCAACCCATGGATGGCTATATATGGCGGATTCCAAGCGGGCCCTTGAACCCGTTGCGTGTTTTTCCTGACGGCAAGGAGGCGGTTTTTTTCGGAACTCTGGACGGGACAAGCCCGTCGCCGAACCTATATGCGCTCGATATTGCCAGCGGCAAAGCGCGGCCGCTGGCTCCCCAGCTGTCCATCCCTTCGACGGTAATTGCTTTTCCTATGGCGCCGACTCTCGACAACCGTTCAGTTCTGATTGATCTTCCCTCCGGCAGCCTGCATCAAATTGTTTCCCTTCCGCGCTCGGGCTCAGGAGCTGTGCAAGTGCTCATGACGCTCAGCACACCGGTTTGGTTCATGGACTCCGAAGCTGACGGCAGCATCTATGTCGATCAGGTGGAGCGGCCACTTCAAGTCTTACGTTTCCCGATTTCCGGCGGCCCGCCGGAAGTCATCGCAACTTCGGAAACCTATCCTCCGTCGTTTATGCAACCCGTGGCGTTTCCCGATGGTGGATTTATCGTCCCGGCCCTCCTTTCCGGCCATGCCCGCCTCCTGTTGGGTAAACCCAATGGGAACTTTTTTCCTCTATTGGATACCGCGGAGGAGAGTGGGCCGCCGGCTGCATTGCTTCCGGACAACCAGGTGGCATTTATCGCTGGAACCGGCTTGGACCAGGCTATCGTCATCGCCTCGACCGGTGATGGCCGAATAATCCGCCGCCTCGAAGGGTCAAAGGGAAAAGGCGTCAACACTCTGGTGGCTTCGCTCGACGGGAAAACTCTCTATTATTCGGCAGACGGGAACATATGGTCCATCCCAGCCGCCGACGGGACGCCAATTATACTCTCTGCCGGAGATGGTGTGGCACCCGATCCAAACGGGAAAGATTTGATGATCAACTTGTGGGAGACGGATGGAATGCATTTGTTTCGGGTTGCACTATCAGGGGGACCGCGCAGGGAGATCCGAATCCCAGGCGACATCCCGATGAACAACCTGCCCTTGAGCGGGAGCGCGCTTGGCCAGGGCGGCAAAGTCCTTGTGGGAGTGCAGTCCAAGGATTCCTGGTTCTATAGCCTGGCGGTCTTGGACGTGGGGAGCGGCAGAATCACGAGCGTACCGCTGAATTATACCGGCGATATATTGTTATCGGGATGGACCAGCGATGGCCGCATCCTTGCCTTTGGCGAACCCATTCGCGCCCGTATTTGGCGTTTTCGTCCGGTTCATTAAAGGCCTTCGTGAGGACAAGAATTGCGGACCGGGTTGGGCAAATGCGTTCGCCTGCGCAAGGCTTATTTCCTGTGCTCGCAGAATCAGACAGGAGTATAATGCGGCTTATAAAAACAAACAGGGGGAATCATGCCAAACGATTCGGAAGTTAGCCGACGAGATTTTCTGAAGACTGGCGCCAAGACCAGCGCCGGGCTTGCCGCGCTCAGCGGAATTACTTTCATTACTCAACCGGAGCGCGTATTCGGCGCCAACGATCGCGTGCGCGTCGCGGTTTGCGGAATTCGCGGTCAGGGCTTCGTGCACGTCAGGGAATACTCAAAGATGCCGAACGTGGAAATTGCGGCCGTTTGCGACATTGACGAAAACGTGATCGGCGAAAAGACAGCTCTGATGGACAAAATGAATATTCCCAAGGTCAAAACTTACACTGACGTTCGCAAGTTATTGGAAGACAAATCAGTGGACGCGATTTCCATCGCCACTCCCAACCATTGGCATTCACTCATCGGAATTTGGGGCTGCCAGGCAGGGAAGGATGTTTACGTGGAAAAGCCTTGCTCACATAACTGGTGGGAAGGCCGCCAGTTGGTCGCCGCCGCAAAAAAATACGATCGGATTGTCCAGCACGGAACCAACAGCCGTTCGGGAGATGCCATCATTGAGGCGGTCCAGAAAATGCGGGATGGTTTGATTGGTGAAATCTACCTGTCACGCGGCTTGTGCTACAAGTGGCGGGATACCATCGGTCGCACTCCGGAGTCCGCCGTGCCGCCGGGAGTTCATTATGACCTGTGGACGGGTCCCGCTCCGCTCAAGCCTTTCACCAAAAACCGCTTTCACTATAACTGGCATTGGATCTGGGATACAGGTAATGGTGACATCGGCAACCAGGGCATTCATGAAATGGACGTGGCCCGTTGGGGGCTGGGCGTGGGATTTCCCACCAAGGTGTCTGCCATCGGCGGCCACTTTATGTTTGATGACGACCAACAGACTCCCAACACGCTGAACTGCGCCTTTGAGTTCGAAACGGCGGAGGGAAAACGCAAGATGCTCGAGTTTGAAGTTCGCCACTGGATGACCCCCCACGAGGCCGAAATCGGCACCCCTGCCTACAAGAGCGGCGGACTTCCACCTGCGGGCCTTGAAACTGCCGCGCCCAAGACCGCCAAAGCCGGAGCCAGGGGTCCCAGACTTGGTCCCTCGGCGGGGACGCACAATACCGTCGGGAATATCTTCTATGGCTCGAAGGGATATCTGGCCATGGACGGGTATGACTCCTACAAAAGCTGGCTGGGCGACGAACAGGAGCCAGGCCCTGAGAAGCTACACGCTGGCGGCAACAATTGGGCCAATTTCATCGCATGTGTTCAGAGCCGCAAAAAGGAGAACCTGAACGCGCCGGTTTTGGAGGGTCACATCTCCGCAACTTTGGTTCACCTGGCCAATGTTTCCTATCGCCTGGGAAGAACGCTGAAATTTAATCCAGCCACCGAACAAGTGGTGGGCGACGACGAAGCCAACAATCTGATGCGGGATGGCGATCGCGGATACCGCGCGCCCTACGTGGTGCCGGAGCAAGTCTGAGCCGTAGATGAATTATTCTTTTCAGTTGTCAATTTGAGCGCGACGAATGTCCCTGCCCCGAGCATGGTTATCCTGGAGTTCCGGTAAGGACAGCGCGTGGGCGTTGCACACCACACGGCTGGGCGGCGATGTGGAAATTGTCGCATTGCTGACCACGGTCAACTCAACTCATGCCCGAGTGGCCATGCATGCCGTGCGCGAGAGCTTGCTCGAGTCCCAAGCCGAGGCAGTGGGCTTGCCCCTGGTGAAGGTCCCCATTCCTTCACCTTGCCCCAATGAAGTTTATGAGCAGGCCATGGCGGGCGCAATGGAGCGGGCGCGGGCCGGAGGCGTTACCCACATGGTCTTTGGGGATTTGTTTCTAGAGGACATTCGTAAATACCGGGAGGAGAAGCTCGCCGCGTGCGGCATGAAGCCACTGTTTCCAATCTGGGGAATTGACACCGTGCGCCTCGCCAGGGAGATGGTTGGGGCGGGATTGAAAGCCTATTTGACTTGTGTCGATCCCAAACAACTGGATCCAAAGTTTGCTGGACGCGTTTTTGATTCCACGTTACTAGCAGAACTGCCAGCGGCGGTCGACCCGTGCGGGGAGAAAGGCGAATTCCACACTTTTGCCTACCAAGGCCCGATGTTTCGCAGGCCTATTGCGGCCACGGTTGGCGAGGTCGTCGAACGCGACGGGTTTTATTTTGCGGATGTCCTTCCCGGCGAAACCGTGGGCCGCGTCGCCCGCCAATCTTGAGAAGAATGCGCGGATAGCCGCGGCAATCGCTCAAGGCCAACTAATTTCAACCTCACGCCCAAACTAAAGGCCGTGCTTTGCGGCCATCCTCTGCAAGAATTTAGCTGACTCCAAATACTGGGCGTCGATGTCGGAGACCATGCCCACGTCCACCGCCAGGTAGCCGGAGAACTTATGTTTTTTCAGGCCCTGGAAAACGCCGTCCCAATCCACCGTGCCCCGTCCCGCGGCCACGTGATCGTTCACCCGGCCGTCATTGTCGGCGGCGTGGACGTAGAAAATCCGGCTGCCGAGTTTCTCCACGCTGAGCGCCAGAATTTCCTTCTGCGCGTTCTGATGGGCGGTGTCGAGGACCGCGCCAAAATTGTCATCGCCCACAGCGTCCATCATCCGAAGGATGGCGTCGGTATTGCTTAAGAGTTCGCCCACGCGCGGCTCCACGCAGAAACGCAAATTGGCCTTTTTCGCTTCCTGGGTGAAAAAGCTGAAGCTCTCCACCATCGCCCCCCATTGTCTTTGCCATTGAAATGACGGATCCACTTCTACGCTAAACTGTTTTCCGTAGCTGATGCTTTCCTTATAGGGAGAATCGCCGCGAAAACGCAGGGGTGGCGTGAAACTGTCCGCTTGGATGGTGGCGCAATCGAAAAACTTCGCAATCTCGATGCCCCGCTTGAACAGCTCCCAGGACTCCTCGCGCTCCTTGCGATCCAGGCTGACCGATTGGGGAAGCACGGGGCAGAAATTAATAACTTTCAGGCCCTCGCCCTCGCAAAACTTTTTGAGCTCATGCCGCTTTTCGTAAACGGCCAGCAGGTTTTCCCGCCGCACTCCCTCGAGTTCCACAAACTCGAACCCCAGGCTCTTCATTTCGCCCAAGACTTTAAAGGTTTGTTCAATGGAGGGCGGATATCCATATTTCGTAATGGCGTATAGCCAGCAGCAACTGATTTTCATCTTCGGAATCTCCTTTTCGGGACTTGCATTGTATCGCGAGAGCGCACGTCTGCCCAACAAGGAATTGAAACGTTGCGAAGTGTCCTAAATCCCCTGGGAGCGCGGGCGTCTCGCCCGCAATTTGATGATTAGGAAAGAGCGGGCGAGACGCCCGCGCTCCCAGCAATGCAAGCCCGGACACTACCCGGCGTTGCGCTCGTACCCCGGAATCCTGACGTGCTTTGGGATGGCGCCAGCAAGACTAAATAATTGGAACAAGTGAAAGGGTTGTGGTGTCAATAATAGCGAAAGGCAAGATGCGAGCCGTAGGAATTGAAGGCGAAACGGCACAATTCGCGGTGTGCCGGCGCCAAGACGAGGTGGAACCATGTTTGACGCCAATCTCCTTGATTCGTCTCCGGAACGCGTGCCCGTGCTTGAATGGCGGCATTGGGTGGGGGCTTTCGGTGTTGGGGTGATGAGCGGAATCGCAAGTTATCTCCTCTTACCATTGATGTTCAGCCCTTCTTCCAAGGCACGGTTGTTCGAATCTCTTTTACTTGGCATCGCAGCCATGCTGTACGAGTTGATGCTCTGGTACGTTCTTGCGGACGCGCGTCACCTTGGGCTAAACGCCTGGAGATGGTCCATCGTCTTGCTGGTGTTAAACGTCGCCGGGTTTGTAGCCTACCTGGTCTACTCAGCCTACAAAACGGGAGACTGGAAACGGGCGGCGTTGCCCATCGCATACATGTTGGAAGGCATTGTGGTGTGTGTGCTGTTGTTGGTGCCGCTTATCTACACGCAGGCGTTGCCTGATTCAAGATGGAGCCTGACGACGATTCCGCCGCCGCCCTTGGGGACTCATACGGGTAATCCGAATGTGAAGCCCATAATTCACACCCCGGTTCGCTTCGACACAAACGTCCAATTTATTTTCCCGCAGCCTTTCAAACTCCCCAACGATGAAACGGAAACCGGTAATGCCACTGAGAATCCTGGTGGCCCTGGCACCATGGGGCTACCGTTAGAGCCCGGACCAATTGGCGATCCCTTTGGATCGCCGATCGGTTCAGTCATGCCGCAGCCACTCAAGCCCGTGGTCAAGTCACCGACCCCCATACGTGTTTACAGGCCTACCAGCGTGCAAGAAGCCAAATTGATATTTGGCCCGAAACCTGAGTATCCCCAAATGGCGAGGATCACGCGCACCCAAGGCGAGGTTGAATTGAAGGCTATCATCGGCAAGGATGGGACAATCCAGGAGTTGAAGGTCATCTCAGGATCACCGCTTTTAATCCGGGCAGCGGTGGATGCAGTTTCTCGATGGCGCTACCAACCCACACTGCTGAATGGAGAGCCGGTGGAGGTGGTGACAGACATTACTGTTAATTTCATTTTGAGCGAATAGAAAGCTGTCAATAAGGTTTGGTCTGGTTTTTTCCGCGGAAGCTCGCGTTGAAGATGCTGCCTCCATCCATTCCCGCCGAGCGCTATTCAATGCGAATTGCTCTTCTCCTTTTGCCCGCCTTGCCGAAACAAACTGTGACATTATGAATCAGCCCGTCGTAGAACCTGAGGGGGAACGCCTTAAACACCCATGCCGCGAAGCTCACTCATCGAGCATCTCGACGACTTTCACAAACGGGGAATGGAGACTGCCTTTGTCCACCGGCGCGGATACCGGACCGTTCGGTGGTCCTACAGCCAGATCGCAGAAACTGTCAGACAATTTGCGCGCGAGCTGGAAGAGCGGGGAATTGCCCTGGGCGATCGTGTCCTAATCTGGGGCGAAAACTGTGCGGAATGGGTCATCGCGTTTTGGGGCTGCGCCTTGTGCGGCGCAGTGGCTGTTCCGGTGGATTTCATCGCCGCGCCGGACTTCGCGCAGCGGGTTTCCAAGGAAGTCGAAACCAAACTGCTGGTTTGCTCGCGGGAGGTGGACTGGGCCGGCCTTGCGTTGCCCGTTTTGTTTCTTGACAGCTTGCGCGAGTCAGTTTCCCGTCACTCCGCCGCTCCCTTTCCGGCGCCGGAATTGCAGCGCGATGACACGCTCGAGATTGTTTTCACTTCAGGAACCACCTTCGACCCACGCGGAGTGGTGATTTCGCACGGAAACGTGCTTGCCAATCTGGAGCCGCTTGAACACGAAATAAAGAAATATCTCAAAGCGGAACGGCTCCTTCATCCCCTCCGGTTCTTGAATCTGGTCCCGCTCAGCCACGTTTTCGGCCAATTCATGGGAATGTTTGTGCCGCCCTTGCTGGGCGGCACGGTGATTTTCCACGACTCGCTAAACCCGTCGGAAATCATGCGCACCATTAAAGATCAGAGAGTGTCGGTGCTGGTGGCCGTGCCCCGCCTGCTTCAATCGCTCAAGGAAAAGGTCGAGCGCGATTTTGAAATCGCAGGGCGTTTGGATGATTTCCGGCGCCGGCTGCAAGCCTCCGAAAACTTGCGTTTCCTCAGGCGCTGGTGGCGCTTCCGGAAAGTTCACCGCCAATTCGGCTGGAAATTTATGGCATTCATATCCGGCGGGGCGGCGCTCGACCCAGAAATTGAGGTCTTTTGGCGGCGGATGGGCTTCGCTGTAATTCAAGGTTACGGCATGACGGAAACGACTTCGCTGGTGAGCGTTAACCATCCCTTCCGTTTAAGCCAAGGCTCGATCGGAAAATTAATCCCGGGAGTGGAAATGAAACTGAGCGCCGACGGGGAAATCCTGGTTCGGGGCGAGAATATTGCATCCCGTTTTTGGCAAGGCAACGAATCGAAGCCGGCGGAAGGTAAGGCAGGAATTTACGACGGGTGGTTTCACACCGGCGATTTGGGAGAATTGGACCAGGAAGGGAGTCTATATTTTAAAGGGCGCAAGAAAGATGTGATCGTAACCCCGGAAGGAATGAAGGTTTATCCCGCCGACCTGGAGGCTGCTTTGCGTCGCCAGCCCGAGGTTCGGGATTGTGTGGTAGTGGGAGCGGCGCGTGGAGGCAATGCAGAGCCCTGCGCGGTATTGATCCTGCGATACGGCAGCGTCGATCCTGAATCCACAGTGCAGCGCGCCAACAACTTGCTCGCCGGGTTTCAACGAATACACCGTTGGCTCGTCTGGCCCGACGATGACTTTCCTCGCACCTCCACCCAAAAGCCCCGCGCCCAGCTCATCCGGCAATTCGTGCAAGCCCAACTTGGCGAGCAGAGTGAAGCATCGAGGCAAACTTTGCATAACCACGGCACGCTCGCCTCATTGATTGGACGCATCACTGGCAAGAAAACGGCGCGTTTGCCGGACGGCGCCAACCTTGCGGTTGATTTAAATCTCAGCTCAATCGACCGGGTGGAATTGCTAAGTGCCCTCGAAGACCGCTACCAGGTGGAAATCGACGAAAGCGAATTTGGCGCAGCCTCGACCGTAGGCGATTTGGAGAAGATGCTCCAACAGCCTGCGGCGTCCGAACCTAAATATCATTTTCCACGCTGGACCCAACGATGGCCTGTTACCTGGATTCGATTGGTGGTCTATTATTGCTTGTCCTGGCCCGCAACCTTGTTGCTCGGCTATCCCCGGGTTGTGGGCAAGGGAAACTTGAATGGAGTGCGCGGACCGCTGCTGATCGTCTCCAATCACGTCACCTATGTCGATATAGGTTTTATTCTGGCAGCGCTGCCCCCGCGATTTCGCCACCGGGTTGCCGTGGCCATGCTCGGCGAGCGATTGCGCGCCATGCGCCATCCACCTTCGACAGCGGGAATATTCAGCCGCTGGCTTGACCGAATTGATTACTTTTTGGTGGTGGCCTTATTTAACGTGTTTCCATTGCCCCAACAGACTGGCTTTCGGAGGGCCTTTGCGTTTGCGGGGGAGTCAGCGGACCGGGGCTACAGTGTGGTCGTTTTCCCCGAGGGCCGGCGAACAATGACCGGGAAGATGTCGCCCTTTCGCGCCGGGATTGGGCTTCTGGCTAAGCGATTGGATTTGCCCGTGCTTCCCATCCGCATTGACGGGCTCTTTGAGCTCAAGCGAGCCGGCAAACGGATGGCGCGTCCGGGTGCGGTTACCGTCACGTTTGGCGCGCCCATTCAAATCGATCGAGCTGCCGAGCCGGAATCGATCGCACGCGACCTGGAATCGCGGGTGAAGTCGCTGGCAGCGTCGGAGGAATAACCACCCCGGCGCAATAACCACCCCGTCCGTCGGCCGACGGACTTCCCCTCCTGAATCAGGAGGGGAGCTAAAACCAAAAACAGGAGGGGAATTTAAACTAACGATCCCCTCCTCAAATGAGGAGGGGTGGCGCGCCCAGCGCCGGGGTGGTGAAGGTGAGGATTCTGTTTTTACCTCTCAAACCTCAATTACTACTCCGCGATCAAGAGACTCTCCACAAAGGGCCACTCACTATCCGCCCATTGCGCGTCGCACTTGAAACCGGACTGGGCCGCGATCGCAGATACTTCTTTCAAAGTGTATTTGTGGCTGCTCTCTGTCCAAATGGTTTCACCCTTGCGCAAATGGACGGACAGGCCGGCTTTGGTGATGGAGACAGTCTGGGCGCGGGTTGAACGCAAGTGCATTTCAATCCGCCTTTCAGCGTGATCGAAGCGAACCATATGTTCGAAATGTCGCAGATTAAAATCCGCGTCGAGCTCGCGATTGATGCGGGCGAGAAGATTAAGATTGAACGCCGCCGTAACGCCCAGCGGATCGTCGTAAGCCTGAACTAATTGGGAAACGGATTTCTCCAGGTCGGTTGAGAGGAGCATCACGTCACCCGGCTTCAAGATGTGGCGTATCTCCTGCAAGAATCGCACTGCGGCGGGGCGATCGAAATTCCCTATGGTGCTGCCGAGAAACAGAACCAGAATGCGATAACCATCGGGCCGGCGGGCGGCGACGGCCAGCAACCCGTCCAGGTACTCTTTTTCGAATCCAACTATGCTGATGCAATCGATCTGTTGTAGCCGCAGTTTTGCCGTTGCCAGCGCTGACCGGGAGATTTCAATCGGGTAATAGGTGGTGGGCTGCCGCCGGCAAAAGGCCTCAAGCAGCCAGCGCGTCTTGCGCGCATTGCCGCTACCCAACTCCGCCACCACCACCGGACTTGGAACGCGGTCCACGATGGCTTGCGCGTGATCCCGCAAAATCCGCTCATCGGCGCGCGTGAGTCCATACTCGGGGAGGAGGCAAATCGCATCGAATAGTGCTGAACCTATGTCATCATAAAGATATTTCGAAGGTAATTCCTTCTGGCCTTTCTTGCTTAATCCCGCACGAATGTCATGGGCAAAGTCTGCGATCGAGAATTCGATGATTCCCTGGGTGATCATTTTGTCTCCTCAAAAAAGTCTCAAACTTGGGCGACACCACGGAATTTCGCGTATATAAACGGATAATTGGGCTGGAACCAGTTGCGGAAGGAGCGCCGCAGCATGCAAGCAGCAGTGCGCGCGGAGCCGCCCTTCATCACAAAATGCTTGCCATCAAAAAAGTCCGCAGAATATCCCGAATAAAACGGGAAAGGCTGAAAACCGGTGAAAGCCGCGAAAGGAGTCGAGGTCCATTCCCATCCATTTCCAACCAAGTCGGCCACTCCGAACGCACTGGCGCCTTCAGGATGCGCACCCACAGGAACCGGGTCCC
Source organism: Terriglobia bacterium (assembly GCA_035308965.1). Classification (GTDB taxonomy): domain Bacteria; phylum Acidobacteriota; class Terriglobia; order UBA7540; family UBA7540; genus DASYXZ01. The sequence continues at coordinate 24,430 of DATGFN010000023.1, forward strand.
AACTCTGAAAATCAAAATTACCGTAGTGCGAATCCGGAGCGGCATCACCCCATGGGAAGGCGCGTTCGGCCCCTTCGGGCGTTCCGGAGGCTGCGCGATGAAACTGGGATTCGGTGGGGAGGGCCTTGCCTCTCCAACGAAGGTAAGCCGAAGCCTCCGCGTGACTCACGTAGACTGGCCAGTGCAGAGGCAGTGAGATTTCCGCGAACATCGTCCGCTGATACCATGCCTCATGGCGTCGAACCCAGAAGGCCGGGTGATAGATACCATTTTTGACTCGCCATTCCCAGCCTCTCTCGTCCCAGATATCCCGATGGTCATATCCCCCGGAGAGTATGAAGTCCAGATACTCCTTGTTGGTCACGTTGTAAGCGTCGATGGCAAATTCGGGGACGGCGACCGTGTGCTCATCAAATTCGTTGTCCCACCCAAATTCGCCGCCTGAATCGCGCGCCAAGCCGAGTGTCGCAATTCCCGCCGGGATTTGAATCATCCGGGGAGTGATTGCAGCGGCAGCGGGCATGGGCCGGGGAGTCTCGAGGAATTTGCGTTCGAGTGGCAACTGGTGCAGCATATATGCGAGAGTTTCGGCGTGCATCAACCGATGCTCAATGGCCACTTGAAGTGCCAGCCCGTTTTGGGACAAGGGCTGATTGAGGTCGGCGAATGAAGAGCGCTCGATCGCGGCATCAATGGTTTGGCGCGTGCGCGCATTATAATTATCAATTTCATGCTTCGCCGGCCAATCCGCGGGTTGGTCGCTTGGCAATCCGCCATCGGTGGGATCGATTCCAAAGGCAAACAATCGGTCAAATTGCTGGTGAAAGGATTTCAAGCCCAGAGCTTCACGGCCGAGCAAGTTCCAATCAAACGCCTCGAAATGGCCCAGATAAAAAATAATCCGATGGCGCTCGGGAATCGGACGGTCGTAGAGCGCTTCCGGCCTGACAAATTGAAAGAGCTCATCGGTTCGGGCGCGGGCGGATTTTAGCCTGGCCACCAATTTCTGGCGGTTATCGGCATAAGGACCTACTTTCAATATGGTTTCACCCATACAATTACAGATGTTTAATTCGGTGAATCGTTCTACGAATTCTTACTATTAATTCTTTGCTCTGGGGGATAGCATTGGGCGTCTAAGCAAATGTCAGCCCCCCCGAGATAAGACTGATCTGACCATAAACTAATGATCCGAATCTTGCCGATTAAACAATGGAAAAGTCTTTCCCGCAACAGCCCATGATTGAGTTTAAAGAGGCCGGATATAAGCTGAATGGCGGCCGCGCCCTGCTCACTGCCTTGAATATGCAAATTCAGCAGGGGGAAACCCTCGTGTTGCTGGGGCGCAGCGGCTCGGGGAAGACGACCACGCTGAAGCTCGTCAATCGACTCCTGCTGCCGACGGAAGGCGAAGTTCTGGTGGAGGGGCTGGCGACTGCGAATTGGGATCCCATTCGCTTGCGACGACGCATCGGTTATGTCATTCAGGAAGTTGGGCTCTTCCCCCACTTTACGGTGGAGCGCAACGTTGGTCTTGTGCCCGCTCTCGAAGGTTGGGAGGCGGACCGCATCCGCGCCCGCGTATTTGAATTGCTTCGACTGGTTGACCTGGACCCGGAACAATATGCCACCCGCCGTCCGCACGAGTTATCCGGTGGACAACGGCAGCGCGTGGGCGTGGCGCGAGCGTTGGCCGCGGACCCGCCCGTGTTGCTTATGGACGAACCCTTTGGAGCGCTCGACCCGGTGACCCGTGCCGAGATGCAGCGCGAATTCAGCCGGCTCCAGGAGCGGTTGAAGAAGACCATCGTGTTTGTCACGCACGATATCAATGAAGCATTGCGAATTGGTTCGCGCATCGCTCTGTTGGCCGCCGGACGACTGGCAGGGATATATTCACCGGAGGAGTTTTTGCGCGCCTCGGACCCGGAAGCCAAAGCATTTGTGGAGTCGATAGAAAGGTAGAAAGCAGAAAGCAGGAGGCAGAAGGCAGAAGGAAGATGGCGGGCAAAAGAAAGGAAGTGGCGGACCGTTGTTGGAGGAGAACTTTTCCTGATTGTTCCTGCGCATTCCAACACGCCTTTTGCCTACGCCCTCTGCCTTCTGCCTACTGTTCTCCTGAGGGAGGTGGCTAGTGGAGCTGCTGGATTTCATCATCCAAAACCGTGGGGAAGTTCTTCAATTGACCGTAGAGCACCTGGAATTGGTCGCTGTTTCCATGATCCTTGCCACTGGCATCGGAATTCCTGTGGGCATCGCGCTCACCCGCCACGCATCGCTCAAACGCTGGGTGATGGGCGCAGCAAATATCATCCAGACCGTCCCCAGCCTGGCCCTCTTGGGTTTCCTGATTCCCGTGCCGCTGATCGGAGGCATCGGCAGCCGCTCAGCCATTGTCGCACTCACCCTCTATGCTCTACTTCCCATTCTGCGTAATACTTATGCTGGGATTACCGGGGTAGATCGGGCGGTGGTGGAAGTGGCGCGAGGAATGGGAATGACGGACGGGCAAATCCTGCGCCAAGTCGAGATTCCGCTCTCTCTCTCGGTGATACTGGCGGGAGTTCGTGTGGCCACAGTGATTTCAGTGGGCGTGGCCACCATCGCCGCAGCCATTGGAGGGGGAGGTCTCGGCACTTACATTTTTCGGGGAGTAGCGATGGTGGACAACCAAGTGATTCTTGCCGGTGCGATTCCGGCCGCACTTTTGGCCGTGCTGGCGGATTTCAGCCTGGGTTGGGCGGAAAAACGGTTGGCGGTGAGGTGAAATGCGGCGCCGCGCTACTCTACTTCTGGCCCTGATTGCGTTGCTTCCCGCGTGCTCCAACCGGCAACGCGCGGGGCGGATTGTGATTGGTTCGAAGAATTTCACCGAACAAATTGTTCTGGCAGAATTGCTGGCCCAAGTCATTCACGCCCACACCGGGATTGAAGTGGAGCAGCGCGAGAATCTTGGCGGAACCCTCATCTGCCAGCAGGCTATCCTATCCGGAGCCATCGATCTATACGTTGAGTATACGGGCACAGCACTCACCGCCATCCTTGGAGAATCGCCCTCCGGCGGCGCGGCGGAAGTATACGCGCGCGTGAAGCGCGATTACGCCGGCCGGTTTGGTTTGGAGGTGACAGAGCCGCTCGGATTCAACAATACCTTTGCGATGGTGATTCGTGGCGAAGACGCTCGAAACCAAAAACTAAAAACGATCTCCGACGTTGCGTCCATCGCGCCCCGTTGGCGGGCAGGATTTGGGTATGAATTTATGGAGCGGCCTGACGGCTTTCGCGGCTTAGCGGAGGCTTATCACCTGCAATTTTCCGGGCCACCACGGACGATGGAGTTGGGCCTGATTTATCGCGCTCTCCAGGAGAAACAGGTGGACATTGTAGCGGGCAACTCAACCGATGGCGTGATCTCGGCACTCGGTTTCGTCGTGCTCGAAGACGATCGCCACTATTTCCCGCCCTATGACGCGGTACCCGTGATTCGCGAGGATACTTTAAAAAGGTTCCCCGCATTGCGCGATGCTTTGCGAGAACTGGGCGGAAAAATTTCCGAGGACGAAATGCGCCGCCTGAATTACGCGGTTGATGGCGAGCATCGCGGGGTCAAACAAGTGGTAAGTGAATTTCTGCGCGCGAAGAAACTTTAAGGTCCGGCGTCGCAGGCTCCGGCGCACCCTGCTTCGATAATTCCGCCACTATCGGGCAACTCGATTCATTTGGCCGTGGGGGGCGGCGCGGCCGCCGTCTCTCCCTTCACATACTGGCCATACCAGGCGAGATAACGCTCCATGCGGTCTTTCAAATGCGTCGGCTTATTCAGGCCGTGGGGCTCGCCGGGATAAACCACAAGCTGGGTGGTTCTTCCCAATCGCTTCAAAGACTGGTAAAGCAGCTCCGAATTATTTACCGGGACGTTCCAGTCCGTGTCGCCCCCCATCACCAAAGTTGGCGTCACAATTTTCTCCACGGAATTAAACGGGGAGATTTTTTCCCACGCTGCTCGATTTTTCCAGGGTGGGCCCAACTCATATTCCCATTCGCGTTGATAATGGTCGTGTCCGTAATTCGCGATATAGAGGAATTCGCTTGCCCCCGAAATCGCGGCTTTAAACCTGTCAGTGCGGATCAGCACGTGATCGGTGAGAATGCCGCCATAGGACCATCCGCCCACGCCCAGCCTGGCCGGGTCGGCAACGCCCTGGGCGATGGCGTAATCCACCTCCGCCATTACATCCTCATAATCCTTATTGCCCCAGTCGGCAAAAATCGCCTGGCAGAACTTCTGCCCATAGCCTGTCGAACCACGCGGATTGGGCGTTAGCACCACATAGCCATTGGCGGCAAAAAGATGCGCTTGAAAATTAAACTCCGAGTCGTATTGCGACTGCGGTCCGCCGTGGATTCGCAGAAGGGTGGGATAACGCAGTTCAGAATTGTAGGCCGGAGGTTTGTAAAGATAGCCTGCCAACTCAGTGCCGTCTTTACTCTTGAAGTGAACGTATTCCACGCCGCCCAGACGAATTTGAGCCAGCAAGGCATCGTTGGTGGCGGTCAGCCGCCGGGGAGCGCCATTCTCCACCAGCGCCACCTCGTATGGCCGGGTTGGATCCCCCAGCAGCACCGCCAACTTGCCCTCTTTCCCAATTGAAAATGCGCTGACATTCACGCGTCCGGACAGAATGCGCTTCACCGCCCCGCCACCCGCTGGAATTTGACTCAGCGGTTGCGCCCCATCATCTTCGGCCATGAAATAAATCGACTGGCCCTCCGATGAAAACCGCGGCTTGATCACGTTGCGGTCATACGTCTGAGTCAAAATTTCTTCTTTTCCGCCGGCGGCCGGGACAACGGCCAAGTGGCGTGTACCATAATCGAATGCTTTCACGTCAATCTGACTGACGTAGGCCACCCACTTGCCGTCCGGGCTCCAGGCCGGCGAAACGTCCGCGCCTGGATTGGAGGTCAAGCGCAGGAGGGTTTTGCCCGCGTCAGGATTGTCGGCCGCCACCACCCAGATATCCGAATTGAAGTTGAGGTCCGGCTCCTCAGTACGGTTGCTCGCAAAGGCGAGAAAGCGTTCGTCGGGCGACCAGGCGGGCTCAGCGTCATCATAGTCGCCGGAGGTGACTTGAGTCATTTTGCGCGTAGCCATGTCGAGCACATAGAGGTGCGCGCGCCGCCTGTCCAAATAACCCTCTTCGTCGCGTTTGAATTGCAACCGGTCAATCACGTGAGGCGCCGGGGTTTTGGGTTTCGGTTTTTCAATGCCGATCTCCTTCTCCTTTGCGGCGGCAATATCCTCCGGAGAGGGGTCGCGGAGCACCAGCACTACCTTATCGCCTGCTGGTGACCATTCAAAATCATCCACGTCCTGAATCGTTTCGGTTACTTGTTGAGCTTCGCCACCGTTGCGATTCAGCATCCAAACCTGGCTCTTGCCTTCATTACGCGCCGAGAGAAAAGCGAGATATTTTCCGTCCGGACTCCAACGGGGGTGTGACGAGGAGGCGGTTTTTTCGGTCATGGGCACAGCCTCACCGCCCGAGGTTGAAACCATCCAGACCTGGCTCTTCGTCTTATCTTCCTTCAGGTCGTGGATCGACACGGTGTAGGCAACCCACTTGCTCTCCGGACTTAGTTGGGGGTCCTCGACGTCCTTGAGTCCGAAAAAGTCGTCAACCGTCAGGTTGCGAAGCGGAGTTGTCCCAGCTTTCGCATCGTACTTGAGCGGAGATGGATCCTGTCCAGAAACTACAGCTGGTCCCGCCAGGACCAGGGCAACACACAAAATCGCGACACGACGGATCATTCGCCTTCCTCCAAAGAGTGCATTTTTCAGTGGATGGCCAAGTATACCAAAAGGATGAGGTGCTTGAAACGAAAACCCTAATGATGAGCGCTGCGCGAGTCAACCCTGCTTTTTCCGGATGAGGGAGTCGGCGCTCGCCGGGCCAGGGCCGGCGGCGAGAAAATAGAGCCAGATGAAACAATAGAGAACGGCTAGCTCTCCGCCATTATTAAGAGGGAGCCTGCCCCGGGGAAAATGCCGCAGGAAGTATGCGGAGGCCATTTCCAGGGCAAGTATAAGAGCCACCGGCGAAGTCAAGAGACCAATCAACATCAGGAGTCCTCCCAGGACTTCAATAACGCACGCTGCGGAAAAGAGAAGGGACAAGTGCCCGCCCGTATAAAAAGTGTTGAGTTTTTGGAGTCCGTGGCAGAGGAACAATAAAGACGCGACCACCCGCAGAACAGAGCGTATAAATGGCGCAGCCGAATGGATGGATTTTTGAATAGACATGCTCTCCTCCCCTGTGGGCATACCTGGCACGCATCTCCAATTTAGCACGAAGTGGAAAATTTCAGGATCGGAGGCAAGTGGGCGCCTAACCGCACTCCCAGGTCGCGCCCGCAGGTATTGACGTCATTTGCCAAACACGGACGCTCCGATAAGCAGTCTTTCCCGCGAAAGCGGGAATCCTTTTTCCTAATTCATTGGAAACGAGGTCGCCTGGCGGCGCTAGATTCCGCCTTCGCGGGAATGACGGCGCGCGGGAGCTCCCACGGCGGGCAAATGACACCACTGCCCACCCGCACCCGGAATTGATTCGAAAGCCCCCACAGAGTATGATTCCCCGGAGTGCAGGCTGGCAGGCCGCCATGAGCAGGCTAAACCAAGTGACGGCGCCTGGCGGAAGACGCTTCTTGTGACTTACCAAGTATGAACCGCGAATATCACAGTTGGCATAGCCCCGCGCTGCATCGCGACATGGAAATGCTTGTGTTCGGGCAAGGGGGAACGCCCATCCTGGTCTTTCCCACGTCCAAAGGAAGGTTTTATGATTATGAAGACAGGGGCATGATCGCGGCCCTGGCCAAACCACTGGAGAGCGGAACGGTGCAGGCTTATTGCGCTGATAGCGTGGATGCGGAAAGCTGGTACAACAAACAAATTCACCCGCGCGACAGAGTCTTGCGCCATCTGCAATATGAGAATTACCTTCTCCAGGAAGTCATTCCATTCATCCGCTCGCGCAACCCTGACCCGCGCCTGGCCTTGACGGGTTGCAGCTTTGGCGGCTACCACACGATGAATTTCGCCTTGCGGCATCCCGATTTGGTCACCCACGCCGTGAGCATGGGCGGGGCATTCGATATTCATCAATTCCTGGACGGATACTATGACGATAATTGCTATTACAACTGCCCGCCGGATTACCTTCCCAATTTGAGTGATGAGTGGTACCTGGGCAGTTACCGCACCACGACGCGACTGGTCATGGCGGCGGGGGAGCGCGACATCTGCCTGGAGGAAAACCTCAGGCTCGGCCGCATTATGGATTCAAGACAGATTCCTCACAATTTGGACGTGTGGGGCGACGGCGCCGCCCACGATTGGCCCTGGTGGCAAAGCATGGCTCGCACCTTCTTCGGATAGCTCCGGCCTGGGAGGCGAAAATGAACAAAATCGGCATCATCTTCGGAATGGAGGACACCTTTCCCGGGGCGGTGGTGGCGAGAATAAACGATATGAAGGCGAAAGGCGTCACGGCGGAATTCGTGAAAATCGGCGGCGTGAAAATGGCGGAGCCGAGCGGCTATCGCGTGATCATTGACCGCATTTCACACGACATCGCCTTCTATCGCGCCTGGCTCAAGAACGCCGCCCTCGGCGGCACGATCGTGATCAACAATCCTTTCTGGTGGGGAGCGGACGACAAGTTTTTTAATTACGCGCTCGCCTCGCGGATCGGGGTGGCCGTGCCGCGCACCGTAATTTTGCCCCACAAGCAAAACCCTCCCGGCACCACCGACCGCTCCATGCGCAATCTCATCTATCCGCTGAATTGGGAGGAGATTTTCAAGTATGTGGGTTTCCCAGCCTTTCTTAAGCCCTTTAGCGGTGGCGGGTGGAAGAACGTCTTTCACGTTCACACGCCCGAGGAATTTTTTTCCTGCTACGATGGAACGGGGGATTTGTGCATGACCCTCCAACAAGCCATCGACTTTGATGAATATTACCGGTGCTATGTGGTGGGGCAGGAAAAGGTCCACGTGATGGCGTACGACCCGCGGCGGCCGCACGCGGAGCGCTATGTGAAAGACGCTCCCCCGCTCGATGGGAAGAAGGCCAAAAGAATTGCTGATGATGCCCTCAAGCTTTGCCGGGCGCTTGGCTACGATCTGAACACAGTGGAATTCGCCCTGCAAAATGGCACGCCTTATGCAATCGACTTTCTGAATCCCGCCCCTGATGCGGACTATCATTCGGTGGGGCCTCAGAACTTTGAATGGATCGTCAACGCGGTGGCGGAGTTGGCGGTAAAAAAAGCATTAAGCGATGAGAAGCCTGCCAGCCACTACCATTGGTCTTCCTTTTTGACCGGAGGAAAACCGAAATCGAAACGGTGAAGGGTAAGTGATAACCCAAGGTGCGGACTCAGCGCTGCGATGTCTCCGCGCCTTGGACGTAGCTGAGTTGTTTGGGCTTTAGCGAGTCAGGAGTCCCGGATGAGTTTGTCTTTATCGATTGGCATTGAAGAAGAATATATGACCATCGATCCGGTCACGCGGGACTTGCGCTCCCACATTCAGGCCGAGATCATCGAAAAGGGCAAGCTCCAGTTGCGGGAGAGCATCAAGCCGGAAATGCACCAGTCGGTGGTGGAGGTGGGCACCGTCGTTTGCCGCAACATCAAGGCCGCCAAAGAGGAATTAAAGAAACTGCGACGGCACATGATTGGCCTGGCCCGCGAGAACGGACTGCGACTGGCCGCCGCGGGCACCCACCCTTTTGCCGACTGGCGCCACCAGGAAATTTATCCCGATGCCCGCTACCGGACCATTGTTGAAGATTTGCAACTGGTGGCACGCGCCAACCTGATCTTTGGACTGCACGTCCATATCGGTGTTGAAGACCGGGAAGCGGCCATTCACCTGATGAACGCGGCGCGCTACTTTCTTCCGCACATCCTTGCTCTATCCACCAATTCCCCTTTTTGGGTGGGGATGAATACAGGGCTCAAATCGTATCGTTGCAAGGTTTTTGATAAGTTCCCTCGCACTAATATTCCGGACTATTTTCCGAGTTGGGGCGAATACGAAAGTTTCATCCAGCTTTTGGTCAAAACTAATTGTATCGATAACGCCAAAAAAATCTGGTGGGACATTCGCCCGCATCCGTTTTTCAACACCCTGGAATTCCGAATTTGCGACATTCCCATGCGCGTGGAAGAATCCATCGCCCTGGCGGCGCTGATCCAGGCCACGGTGGCCAAGCTATACAAACTTTATACCGCCAACCAGGGCTTCCGGCTTTATCGCCGGGCGCTCATTATGGAGAATAAGTGGCGGGCCTCGCGCTATGGCCTGGAGGGCAAGTTGATCGATTTCGGAAAACAAACGGAAGTTCCCGTGCGCGACCTGGTCATGGAATATCTCGCCTTTATTGACGACGTCGTGGACGAGCTTGATTCGCGCCAGGAACTAGAATATATCCACGAAATTTTGAAATTCGGAGCCGGGGCGGACCGGCAATTGCAGGTTTTCCAGGAAACCCAGGATTTGAAGAAAGTGGTGGATTACATCATGGAAGAGACGGAAGCCGGTCTTCAGGAAACAGAACCGGCGGAGAATCGGGCGAAGATATGAACAGGACTCTTACTGCCATCGCATTGGACCCTGAGCTTGCCGAAGGCGCGCGTAACGCGGTAAGGGTCTGTTTACGCATTCAGGCGACGGAAAAAGTCACGCTCATATCGGATGTTGCTTCGCGCTATATTGCCGCCAGCCTGGCGCACGAAATTGAGTCGGTGGGCGCCCGCTACCATGTTTGGGAGTTGGAACAGCTGACGACCCGCCCCCTGAAATCAACGCCACAAACTATCCTCGATGATCTTGAGACCAGCCAGGTGAGCATCTTTGCGATTTTGACTCAGCCCCACGAGCTCCAGTCGCGCAAACAAATCACGGAAGTCGCGGTCAAACGGAAAATTCGTCACGCCCACATGGTGAACATTACCAAGCAGATCATGGTGGAAGGCATGCGCGCGGATTTCCTGAAGGTTGACGAAATCAGCAGGCGGGTTTGGGAAATTGTGAAATCGTGCCGCGACATCATCGTGAAGTCTGCCGCCGGCACGGACCTGGCGGCGCGATTCAATCCCGCCTATCACTGGCTGAAGACCAGTGGAATCATCAGCCCTGAAACTTGGGGGAACCTGCCGGGGGGGGAAGTTTTCACGGCCCCCGAAAATGTGGAGGGCACTTTTGTTGTGGATGGCGTGGTGGGCGATTACTTGTGTGCGAAGTTCGGCGACCTCGGCCACGCGCCGCTCACCCTGCGTCTCGCTGCCAACCGCCTGGTGGAGGCCCACAGCAGCAATCGAGTGCTCGAGGATGAATTCTGGCGTTATACCCACACCGACGAAAACAGCGATCGCGTGGGCGAGTTTGCGATTGGAACCAACGTGGGAGTGCGCGGCGTGATTGGTAATATTTTGCAGGATGAAAAGCTTCCCGGCGTTCACATCGCTTTTGGCGACCCGCTGGGCGCCTACACCGGGGCGACCTGGACTGCCTCCACTCATATTGACGTGGTGGGAACGCGATTTGACGTTTGGGTGGATGAACGGCAATTGATGGGGCAGGGTGAGTTCTGTTTTTGATTCTGGATTTTACAGTGGAGATAAAATTCAGCTTGAAACTATTGCAACAGCCGCGACCCTTGCATTTTTGACGACCTCAATGAAACTTGATTCAATCGATTTCCCAAAATCCAAAATCTAAAACCGATGGTTCCGTCCTTACGCCAGCAATTCAACGCCAGCTTCACTCCGCAAAAATATCGCGCCTTTCTCGATGGCCTGCGCGAGGAGTGTGGAACCCCCATCAAATTCCGCAATTGCGAAACTCCCTGCTTTTATCCCCGGCGATTGCTAGAGCAAATGGCGGCCTATGGCATGGAACTGGTGCAACAGTTGTTGAACAATACAGAATACCTCGCGGCATCGGCGCGGGCGATTCCGGCCGAATTCAACGTGCCCCATGAGACATCTCATCCCGAATTCATTCAAGCCGATTTCGGGTTGGTCCGAAACGCGAGTGGAAATCTCGAGCCCAAGCTGGTGGAGATTCAGGGCTTCCCCAGTCTCTATGCCTATCAAACCGTGTTGGCACAGCAATACATCCGCGCCTATGCTTTGGACAAGCAGCTGAAATATATATTGGGTGGCATGGGCTTGGATGAATATGCCCGTCTTTTGCGGCGCGCGATACTCGGCGGCCACGAGGCGAAGCACGTCGTGTTGCTTGAAATTGACCCGCAAGAGCAAAAGACGCAGCCCGATTTTCTTCTTACCGAGCGTCTATGCGGCATCAAGACGGTCAACGTTCGGGACGTGAAGAAGGTCGATCGACGTCTTTATTATGAATGCGAGGGGGAACGAACGGTGATCCATCGGATATACAATCGGATCATTGCGGACGAGCTGGTACGCAAGAAGATTGATCTCGCATTTGATTTTCGGGATGACCTGGATGTCGAGTGGGCGGCACATCCTAATTGGTTCTACCACATTTCCAAGTTCTCCATTCCCTTTCTCAAGCATCCATGCGTTCCGCAATCCCAATTCCTGGACCAAGCGAGATCCCTTCCCGCGGACTTGTCAAACTACGTCTTGAAGCCCCTCTATTCTTTTGCCGGCACCGGCGTGATCGTCGGACCCAAGCCGGAAGACCTGGCTGCCATCCCCGAAGCGCGGAAATCCGAATACCTTTTGCAGGAGCGGCTTGAATTTGCCGCCGTGATCGAGACACCGCACGGTCCCACCAAGGCCGAGTTGCGCATTATGTACATCTGGGTGGATGACCTGCGCCCCGGCCCCGTCCTGGTGCGAATGGGCCGCGGCAAAATGATGGGCGTGGATTACAACCGCGATCTGGAATGGGTGGGTTCCTCAGCCGGAATGTTCTTGGATGAGTGAGGACGGCGCCCACGCCTCATATCGCGCCGGTGATGTAGCGCTGAATGGCTGCGTTATCTTCCGGGGAAAGATTGAGGAACTGGATGCCCACGCCGTCGCGAGGGTGGAAATGAAGCGCCTTGGCGCGGACTCTGAGCGGCGCCTGAACCTGGGGCAAGGTAAATTCCAGATCGAACTCCTGACCCACGGTCACAGACTCCGTGGGTGCGAGCAACATTCCGCCGGCGCTGATATTGATGGAATCCAGCTTGACACTTTTCTTGTTCGATTCACAGGTCACCGTGGTGTGGAACGGAAGGCGAGTGTAACGCCTTTTTTCGGTCAACATTGCCCCACGCATGACCATGAAGAGTTTTTCCAGGCGTTCGCCGGTGATGGGCTTGCCCAGGAAAAACGATATGCCCGACTTAAATCCGCGCCGCATCGTCTCCGCGTCATCTCTTCCCGTGAGCATGACGATCGGAACCTGGCCGTTCGATTTCGAATTCCGGATCAGTTCGGTCAACTTGAACCCGTCCATGTATGGCATTCCCGCGTCGAGGAAGACGCCATCCAACTTCTGAGTGCCCACAAGCTCGGCGGCTTGGCGGCTATCCACCATGGTCAAGACTTCGCAGCCCAAGGGCTCGAGCTTGGACTTCATAAATTCCAGGATAGGAGGCTCGTCATCGACAACCAAAACTTTCATCGCCATGGGAACCTTTTCTGGACATCCAATTACAGATCATCCGATTCGGACACTGAGAATGGTCTTGGGAGCCGGAGTGTTTTGGGCGCTCTCGACTCAAAGCTGTGAGTCCGGCTTAAATATCCCTCCCGGATGCAGCCCTATATTAACCTCCGTTTGGTTTTGAAGGAAACCTTATCTTTCGATGGAAGGGTGGGATCGAGGATGCAGGAGAAATGTAAGGACCATCCCGGGTGGGCCGGGATGGTCCGCGGAACTGGAGAAGAGGCACGGAGGCCTAGGGCTTAGGTTTCTCCGGAGTCTTGGCAGCAGGCTTCGTGGCAGCGGGCTTCGCGGCCGCGGGTGGCTCGCTGGCCGCGCCAGCCACCGGATTGGCGGCGTCGTAGCGCCTCACTATTTCTTCGGTAATGTCGACGTCCTTCCCGGCGTAGTAAACCGGAACCTGGGCATCACCGATCTGTCCGTTATTGGAAAAAACCGGCGCCACTGTATCCAGGATCGCGGCGTAGCCGTTTTGTTCGGCAAAATCCTGAACCACGCGACCCATCTTTTGGCTGATGCGGCTTACCACATCGCTGCGGTCGGACGTGAAATCATCCTGCGCGTCTTGTTGCGTTCGAGTGAAAATCTTCTTCTTTTCATCGAGCTGGCGGGTAAGTTGGGCCTGGGCCGTGTCGCTGGCCGCGGTCTGCTGCCGCTGGATCTGATCTTCCAGACCCTGAATATCCTGCTGCATCTTTTGCAGCTCAGCTTTTTTTGGCTGGTATTTCTTATCCAGGTCGGCCATGGATTTCTTGCCTTCAGCAGTGTTCAAAATCGCTGCCTGAATATTCAGGAGCCCGATCTTGCCCGAAGCCGCGCCAGCCGAAGGGCTTTGGGCTCGGGAAAGAGAGGGACCCGCAAAGATTAAACACACAGCAAAGATCGTTAATACTCGGTTTTTCATTCCAGCTCCTTCTTTTTGGTGAATTGCAGTTTCCTGCCTGACATTTTACTCCAAACTCGACATCTCTAAAACGTGCGTGAGACTGTAAATCCCACTTTGCCTTTTCGCTCGCGGATCCGGATTCCGCCGAAGAAGGGCAGGGCGGAATTATAAGTTGCCTGATTAGGAAAAAGCCCTATCGGCGGTAGTGCCTGCGGAGGAACCACGACCTGGTCCAGCCGGAGCCAATTATACCCATAATAAACTCTGACCGGAGCATTGATGATCGGAAGTATGGCCGATAATTCCAGCCCGGTAGAACTCCGGGGCCGGAAGTTGGTGGTTCCGATCGGTCTTAAAGTCGTCGGCACATCGTTTACGAAATAGGGGAACTCAGACGTGATATTCGTCAAGGCGGTGGGAGCTAATTTGAGTTGACTCGTGTGCCAGATGAAATCCGTCCCTGCATCGACAAAAGCAGCCATTATGACTGGTCCGGCGATGGGAACACGGTATTCAAAACTGGTGACGAGTTGGGTATCTCCGCCGGGGAAAATGGGGGTGTTGTAAGGGAACGATGTGAACGATCCACAGGCGGCACTTTTCAGCCCGTTGGCGCCCACGGAGGGAATAATGTTTCCCAGGTTGTCGCGATTGCAGACCGAAGTGATGGAGGGATAAAAAGCGATGGGGCTTATGGTTCGGATATCAAACCCCCGGAGATCTTCCTCGCCCCCCATATAAAATCGCGAAAAAGGCGGGGGCACCCGGCCACCGAATCCCGTCACCGTCGAACCCACAAAGTGCATCGCCACGACGTGCGGTTTTTCCGTCCTGCCCCGGCTGATCGCATGATAGTACTTCGCTTCGATGACGGGGCGGATGGTATTGACGTTGCCGCCCATGATGCTCCCCGAAAATGAAAGCGCCGCATACAAGTATTTCCCAGCCGTGGGATTGAAAGTATCATTCACCGTGTTGTACATATAGGTCGGCATGATCTGGCTGGTGGTGATGCCGCTCAAGGAGTTGGGTCCCGCCAGACCGTCGAAGTTGATGGCCTGGAAATAAGCCTCGGACGCGGGATTGAAGGCCTGCAGGCTGCTCACCGAATAGCTATAGGTCACGCCCAGGCGCGCGAAAGCTCGACGGCGCAGGGGATAACTGGCAAACACAGAGAATCCAGTAGAGTTTTGTTGGAAATTTTGCGCGTACTGCCCCAAAGTCGTGCTGGCGGCCAGTACAGCGGGGCTGATGTTGGCTTGGGCGGCCAGTTGTTGCAACTGGTCATAGTGGTAATCGCTCTTAAATATGGTGAAGCCGGAAGTGATGGGTCGCTCGAACAAATACGGCTCGGTAAATCCAAAGGTGTAGGATTTCTGGTAAGTTCCCCACTGAGCCTGGATGCTCAAAGTTTCTCCCAAGCCGAGAAAATTGTTGGTGGAATAATTCAATCCCACGAAATTGCCCGCCAGCCCGCTGACGCCCCCCGAAAAGCCGATTGATTGATGTCCCTTTTCTTTCACCTTCAGATCGATGTCCACCGTGCTGTCCTTGGCGTTCTGGTGAATCTCGTAATCCTCTTTCTTTACATTGTCAAAGAAGCCGAGCTGATTGATACGCAAGATGCTGTAGTCCCAATAAGTTGAGCTGAAAATATTCCCTTCGTCGAGCAACAACTCGCGCCGGATCACCTTGTCGCGAGTCTTCGTGTTGCCGGTGAATTCAATGCGGTGGACGGTGAACTGTTTTTCTTCTTCGAAATCCAGCGCCAGGTTGATGATTCTCTTCTTCCGGTCCGGTTCGATGTCGGGGTTGGCGGTGAAATTGATGTAGCCGAACTGGCCGTAAAGCTTGGTGTAATTCTCCAGACTCTTTCTGACTTTACCGAGGTCAAAAACATCACCCGTCTTCAGCTGGAGGACGGGTGCGAGCATTTGCTGCGTGAAAAGTTTGTTGCCACGAATTACAAATTTTCCCAGCCGGTATTGACTCCCTTCCTCAATGGGGATGGTAATATTTACTTTTTTACCCCGCCCCCAGCTGTAGAAAAGGAAAGGCCAGCGATTGACGGTGTCCAACATTTTCACTTGCGGTTCATTGGGCTGGACATCAAAGTACCCGTGATCCTGATAAAGCTTTCGAATCTCTTCGAGGTCGGCCTGGATTTTGTCCTTGTCATATGTCTTGTGGAACCAGTAAAACCAAGGCGGAGCTCCCGTCGGCCGGGAATATTTCATGGCGCGAACGAGCTTGGGCCCTGAGAAGACTGTGTTGCCCCTGAATCGAATATCACCCACCTGGACTTTGGGGCCTTCCACCACAATAAAGGTCAAGGCCACGGAGTTGGGGGGAATATTCCTGGTACGCGCGCGCACGGTGGCGAATTGCCGCCCGTGTTCCGCCAGCAGGTCCTGCAACACAACTTCCGCCCGCTTCACCACCACGGGGTCGTACTGGGACTGGATGGAGAGAGGGACTTTCCGTTCCTTGTAGCGGTCCAAAACGTCGGATTGCTGAACCGTGCTCATGCCTTTGTAGTCGATGCTGCGGATCAGTTTCTTTTCGCGAACGTAAAAAGTAAGGATCTTGCCTTTCTCCCCGTCGGTTTCTTCGATCCGAATATCGTCCAGGAAGCCGGTGTTCCACAGAGCCATGAAATCGCGGTCCAAAGAGTTAACATCGTAAACATCGCCGACATGGGTGAACATTCTCGCCCGCAAAGTCGAGGCTTGGATCCTGCGGTTGCCCCGAAAGATGATGCTCTCCACGATGTCTTTCCGAGGTTGCTGGGAGGGCTTGGCGGTCTCGGGAGTTTGTTTTTTCTCTTCTTCCGCCTTGGGGGTTTCCAATTTGATCTGGCCGGGTTCGCCAGGTTTCTTCGGCTGTTCGACCTGTGGGGTTTCCAGATGGATCTGACCTGGCTGGGTCGGTGTCTCGGCTGGCGGCTTTTCCTCTTTCTTCCCCTCGCCCGGTTTTTGCCCAGTTTGGGGGTTGTTTGAGGAAGGTTTGTCGGCTGGTTGTTGAGGAGTGGTTTGCGCTGAAACTGTAACCCCGCTCAATACTCCCAGCATGGCGATGGTGATGGTCGCCACTTCCCAGACAGTTCCTCGTCTTCGATTGTCAGTCCTCTTCCTCAAAAGAAAGCCTTCCCTTTGTGTGATTCTGAGCTCAGAGAATCCGATGCCGGGATTTCCCCCGCAGTTGGCTGGAAGCTGGACGTTTCTCCGAACCCACTCCCCAATTCAGCGGGAGCATAAACCGCAGGATTCCGGATGGTGTGGGTTGTCGGCGCGTCGTTCCAAGATGGACGGGTTGCTCTAATGCGAAAGCGGCGTAGCCGCGACCAACTTGTCGTTCACAGACCGGTAGTAAAGCACGTCGTTCGAAACAATGACTTCCAAAATAGCCGGGCACTGGATCTCGCCCTGGATCAACGCCTCCGAGAGCGGGTCTTCCACATGCCTTTGCAGCGCCCGTCGCAACGGTCGCGCGCCATAGGAGCGGTCGGCACAGGTCTTTTCCAGGATCCACCTGCCTGCCTCTGGTGAGAGCGTTATGGATATATTTTTCTGGGCCAGGTTCTGATTCATCAGCCCGACGAGCAGATCGATGATCTGGAGCAGGTCGCCGTCCGAGAGGGCGTTGAATACAATCACTTCGTCGAGCCGGTTCAAGAATTCGGGATTGAACAGGCGTTTGACCTCGCCCAGAACCATATCTTCCACTTTCTTGTCGGTTGTGTTCTCGTTAGCCGATTGGAAGCCCATGTTTGAACGCCGCTCAAGATAGCGCGCCCCGATATTCGAAGTCATGGTGATGATGGTGTTTTTGAAATCGACGGTATTGCCCAATCCGTCTGAAAGCTGTCCATCTTCAAAGACCTGAAGCAGAATATTGAAAATGTCGGGGTGAGCTTTTTCAATTTCGTCCAGCAGGATCACCGAATAAGGCGACCGGCGAACACGCTCGGTGAGCTGCCCGCCCTCCTCGTAGCCAACATATCCGGGCGGCGAGCCGATGAGCTTGGAGACCGAATGTTTCTCCATAAATTCCGACATATCGAAACGGATGAGGGAGCGTTCGCTGCCGAACAAGAACGACGCCAGCGACCGGGCCACTTCAGTTTTCCCCACCCCTGTGGGTCCCAGGAAAAGGAAGGAGCCCACCGGCCGTCCCGGCGCTTTCAATCCGGCACGGGAGCGGCGAATGGCGCGGGCCAGGGCCGAAATCGCTTTATCCTGGCTGACGATGCGTTTATGTAATTCCTCTTCAATGCGCAGGAGCTTCGACATCTCTTCTTCTTTGATCGAAGTCACGGGCACGCCAGTCCAGCGCGCCACGACTTCCTGGATGTCATCCTGGTTCACCACGCCCATGGCCGTTTCGTCAATGTTGTACTTCTCGCGGAGCAGCCGCAGGTTTTCGCGTTCTTTGCGCTCCTCGTCGGAATAAAACCGCGCTTTCTCAAATTCGTGATTGGCGATGGCGTTTTCCATCCGGTGCACCACGAACTTGATTCGTTTCTGAACGTCGATCATTTCTTCCGGCAACGAGCTTTGCCTCAGCTTCACCCTCGCGCCGGCTTCGTCAATCAGGTCCACCGCTTTGTCGGGCAGGAAGCGGTCGGGTATATAGCGGTTCGAATGGTAAACCGCGGCAGTCAGGGCGTCATCGGTATAGGTGACGGCATGGAATTTTTCATAGCGGTCTTTGATCCCGAACAGGATCTTGATCGCGTCGGCCTCGTTGGGCGGCGGAACCTTAATGGCCTGGAAGCGCCGTTCCAGCGACCGGTCTTTCTCAATCGACTTCCGGTATTCCGCAGGCGTTGTCGCGCCGATGCACTGGACTTCACCACGGGATAGCGCCGGTTTTAATATATTCGCGGCGTCCAGCGACCCTTCCGCCGATCCCGCGCCCACCAGGGTGTGAAGCTCGTCGATGAAGATGATGGCGTTTTGCGCCTCCATCAGTTCCTTCATGATGGTTTTCAGGCGCTCCTCAAACTGGCCGCGGTACTTTGTGCCCGCCACAATCAATGAAAGGTCGAGGGCCAGGATCCGTTTATCAGAAAGGAATGAAGGTACGTCGCCGTCGGCGATGCGCTGGGACAGCCCCTCCACAATCGCGGTCTTACCCACACCGGGATCGCCGATCAGTACGGGGTTGTTCTTGGTTCGCCGGCAGAGAATTTGCACCACGCGCTCAAGCTCGCCTTCGCGGCCGATCAGCGGATCAAGCTGGTTTTCCATCGCCGCCTGAGTGAGATCGCGGCTGAATTCAGAAAGCAGGGAAGTTTCTTTGGGCCGGTTGGCGGAGGGCTTTTCGCTTTGGGCACGGCTTAATTCTTCGCGCAGGGTTGAGAGGCGAAGGCCGCGCTCGTGCAGGATCTCAGCGGCAAAAGATTTGTCCTCGCGCAGCAAGCCCAGCAGCAGGTGTTCCGTACCAATATGTTTGTGCGACAGGCGCTCCGCCTCTTCCGCCGCGTACGCCAAAACACGTTTGCACTCCAGGCTGAGAGGAAGGTCCACGGACGTCGAAACCTTATCCCGGATGGTGGTTTTTCCTTCGATCTGTTTGCGAATGGACTCGATGGACGCGTGGGAGCGCAGGAAGCGGTTGGTGAGCGCCTTGTCCTCGCGCAGCAGACCGAGGAGCAGGTGCTCGGTTTCAATATAAGGGCTGCCAAACTGGCTGGCTTCGTAGCGGGCGAAAAAAATAACGCGGCGGGCTTTTTCTGTATAGCGCTCGAACATAGCTCCTCACAGCTCGACTGCATCATTGAGCAGTTGGATCGTCAACCCGTTGAACTGCTACTCGCTCTGCTGCGACGGACCCCTCGTGACCGTCAATTCACCGCTGGACAGGCTCAACGTTCGCCGGGCGCGCCGGGCCAAATCCAGATTGTGCGTGGCTACAATGGTGGTCAGGCTGTGCTCGCGGTGGAGCCTTTCCAGCATTTCCATCACGCGTTCGGCGCTGCGACCGTCCAGGTTGCCCGTCGGTTCGTCCGCCAGCAATAAGGCAGGTCGATTGGCCAGCGCCCGGGCCAGAGCTACGCGCTGCTGTTCGCCGCCGGAGATTTCGCCCGCGCGACGGTCTCCGGTATTTCCCAGTCCGACTTCCGCCAGAAGCTCACGGGCGCGAGCCCGAGCCGCGGGAAAATCCCCTCCCGCAATCAACTGCGGGAGCATGATGTTTTCCGCCGCCGTAAACTCCGGCAGAAGGTAATGCATCTGCCAAACGAATCCAACTTTGCAGTTTCGATAAGCGGCTTGCTCATCTTTCGAGAAATCGCTCAACTTCTTCCCCAAAAAGTATACCTCACCCCGCGTCGGAGTGTCCATAGCCGCGAGCATGTGCAAGAGCGTTGTCTTGCCCGCCCCCGAGGCTCCAACGAGCGCAACCATCTCACCTTGTTGAACCTCGAAATTGAGATTCTCGAAGACAGTGACTATTTCTTCGCCCGATTTGAAGATTTTGGAAAGGTTCTCGGCCTTAATCATTTTTCACCACCAAGGCGCCAAGCCACCAAGTTTAAGGAACACCTCCGTTCCGCCTTATTCATCCTTTGCGCCTTCGTGTCTTTGTGGTTCAATTTTTTTCACTCGTATCTCAGTATTTCCACCGGATTCAATTTCGCCGCGACGCGGGCGGGATATACCGTGGCAAGCAGGCTGATGGAGAGCGCCGCAACGGCAATCCAAACGCCATCCCACGGGCGAGCATGAAAGGGCACGTAAGCCAGGGAATATACGTCCGCCTGAAGGTGGATCAGCCGATACCGGTCGCACACCCATGACGCGCCGTAGCCGATAAACAAGCCGATGCCAGTGCCTACCGCGCCGATCAGCAAACCGTGCAGCGTGAAGACGGACCACACCTGGCGTTCGCGCGCGCCCATGGAACGCAACACGGCAATGTCGCGGTTTTTTTCCATGACCATCATGGAAAGGGTAATGAAAATATTGAGCGCTGCCACCAGCACAATCAGGCCGATGGTCAGGACAGTCACCAACCGCTCCAGGTGCAGCGCACTGAAGAGTGAATGATTTTGCTCTATCCATGTCGAAGTCTCGAACCCGGGTCCGGCAGCCTGGCGGATCTTTTCCGCCACCGCTTGCGCCTGATAAATATCGTCGATTTTGAACTCAATCACTGAAGCCACATCGATCAAATCAAAAAGTCTTTGCGCCGCGGTCAAATTGGTGAAGGCCCAGCCCGCGTCAAAATCGTAGAAGCCCGAATCGAAAACTCCGGCCACGCGAAAATGATGGTATTTGGGCACCACTCCGAACGGCGTCACCGTACCCTGAGGGCTTGTCACCAGAATCGTATCGCCCACGCGGACTCCCAGCGAGTTGGCCAACTCCTTACCGATAATGATGGGATCCGTTTCAGGGAGCGGTTCTTTGATTTCATTCGCCCGGCCCATGACGTCCTGCGCGCGAGGATTGAGTCCCTCAATCGATCCTTCCGTGATGTGGGTGAGCAAGTCAGCCACCTGCACCTCGCGCCGCGGGTCGATGCCTTTCAGCATCACGCCCTGGGCGCGGGCGTTGCTGGAAGCCAGCACTTCTTCATAAAGCGCGGGAGAGGCGGCCCGGACGTGAGGAAGGCGCGAGAGGCGGTCCACAAGCTCATTGTATTCGCGGATGCCGTCTTTAGTGGGGCGCAGCAGATTGATGTTGGCGGTTGCGCCGAGAAGGCGCGTCTCCAGTTCCTCGCGAAACCCGTTGTTGATGGCCAGCGCGATGACCAGCGCGCACACGCCCGCTGTCACGCCCAGCACCGAGATCACCGTAATGAGGGAGATGACCGCTTGCCGCCGTTTAGCTTTTAAGTATCGCAGCGCTACAAAAAATTCAAAGCGCATAGGCTGTCACCATTATACCTGCGCATGCCGTCGCACCAGTCCTTTCTTGTCATTTAGTGATTTCAGTGAAATCGTCAATACCCAAGCTGAGACGGCTCTACGGTCGGCAGATACCTTGAACTGAAGATCATTTTTCCGGCAATAACTTTGGACCTGGAATCAACATCCCTACAATTAATTTTTCGGCATTTGACGTTGAAACTTTCCGGGCGGTAAGCGTAGAATGTGCTTCCGGGAGGTTTGGCGGCCAACCCTGCAGTGGAATGTTTTCTCTTTCGCTGATTTTAGCGGAGGCGACTCATGATTTCCGCGCTCGGTACATTCCTGCTGTAGTCTTGCCTCCAACTTTTTCCTTCCGTTAAATCGAGACAGGGAAAAACTTCGCCTCGCTTCGACGCATCGTCGTCGTGGCGGGAAAGTTCGGTAGGCGACAGGGAGAGTGTTGGCCGCCATGAATATCAAACCCTTTGCAGAATCGAAAGCCGGTGATATTGATTCAAACAGAGCAGGGAACAAGGGCGGGACGGAGAGCGAGTTGATTTTGCGCGCTCAACGGGGCGATGAGGCCGCTTTTGAAAAACTTTTTGAGACCCACAAGCGCCGCGTCTATGCCATCTGCTTGCGCGCGACCCGCAACACCGCCGATGCGGAAGACTTGACGCAAGATGCGTTCTTGAAGGTATTCAGGGGCCTTCCCGGCTTTCGCGGAGAGTCAATCTTTTCAACCTGGCTCCATCGTTTGGTCATGAACGAGGTTCTGATGCATCTCCGCAAACGCCAGCGCGCGCAACCGTCGATCGATGAACAATTTAGCAATTTGCAGGGCGAGCCGGTCAAGATTGAATACGGGACGGAGGACGGCCGGTTATCCGGCTGCGTGGACCGAATCACGCTGGATCGCGCTCTTGCCAAACTGCCCTCCGGCTACAGGACCGCCTTCCTCCTCTACGATGTGGAGGGATACAAACACAGCGAAATTGCCCGAATGATGAATTGGTCGGTGGGAAACTCCAAATCCCAGCTTTTTAAGGCAAGGCGGAAGCTTCGCGCCTGGCTTGGGTTCAACCCGCTGAAGAACGTTTCGCGCCTGCCGGTCGCAGGAATCCTTTGACGGAGTAGATGTCTTTCCGGTGGGGCGGAGCTGAATGGGCCCCGGACCAATCACGCTCCATCAAACGGGTCGAAAATCCATTTACCCGGAAGGGATGGGAGCCGGCTTCCAAAGTGAGCCAGGGAGGTATTCCAAAATCGTTGCGGCAATGAGCGGGCGATTATCGTCAGTTTTGGGCATAGTGGTGCGCACTACTTCGCCTCGGCACATCACCACTGCCCCGTCCTTGCCGGCAATTTCTATGGGGAGAACGAAATTCATCTCGACGGGGGTATTCACATCCATGATTTGGTCGGCGCGAAAGACTATGCCCGACTGGCTGACATTGAACATTACACCCTGGTACCATTCGCCCGCGCCCCCCGGGCGGAAACGTATGGGGCCTTCGTTGGGATACCTCGGCGCGCGGGGAACCTCTGCCGCCGGTGGCTGGTGGGAAAAGATGCCTTTCACCGATTTCCAGATCCCTTTAGAATCGCCCGCCATATATCCTTCGACCGTTTAAAAAGTGGTTGGCCCTAACTCCCCTCAATCGAGCCGGGACTGCTCCAGAATTCTCAAGATGGTCCCATAACAAACTGGCGCATTGCACCGGCCATGTTTGTCGTTCCATCCCCGGCGCATTATGCCACGAATGCGGACACAAGTGGCCGAAAATCATAGTCAAGGTTGGGCCGGAAGTATTCGGCAACAAGGGCGTTAAAGTCTCACTCTCGGCATGCGCTCTGTCAGCTTTCTCCCAGCCGGAGAAATGGTGGGGATCATGGCCGTACCCTTTTCGTTGGCAAAAATGGCCGCCTGTCCCCACTACCCACGCCGCAGCGATAAATTTTACCTGCGCAATTTCATTGTCGGCTGATGGTATAATTCCGCCGTGACCAAACGAATAACAATCATCGAAGACGAAGCCGACATTGTCGAACTCGTGCGCTACAATTTTTTGAAGGAAGGTTTTGAAGTTCGAAGCTTCAGCCGGGGGAAGACCGGCCTTGATGACCTGCAGCGAAACCCCACCGACCTGATCATTCTGGACATTATGCTCCCCGATCTGGACGGCTTTGATGTTTGCCGGCGCCTTCGCTCCCATGAGCGCCTAAAAACAGTTCCTGTAATTTTCCTGACCGCCAAAGGCGAGGAGATCGATCGAGTCCTTGGGCTTGAGATTGGCGGTGACGATTATGTGGTGAAGCCGTTCAGCCCGCGCGAACTTGTGGCACGGGCCAAGGCTGTGATGCGGCGTCAGGAGCGCACCGCCGATACCCAGGAGTTGGTGCAGGCCGGAGACGTGCGCCTGGATTCGCGAACCCAGGAAGTTTCAGTCCAGGGCCGACAGGTGGAGTTGAGCACCCTGGAATTCAAATTGCTGCTTTTCCTGGCCTCGAACCCGCGCCGAATTTTCAGCCGTGATCGATTGCTCGACGAGGTCTGGGGTCGCGACCGTTTTGTGACGCCCCGTACGGTAGACGTTCACATGCGCCGCCTGAGGGAGAAAATTGAAGCGCGCCCTGACAAGCCGCTCTACCTGCAAACGGTTCGCGGGGCGGGGTACCGCTTTTCCGGCAAGCCTGTGGATGAATCTGCCGCGGGTTGACATTTTCGATAAGAAGTCAATCAGAGACGGCGAAAATCCCTGATGGCGCCTCGTGACCGCATGCCCTTCCGCAGTTCTATCTTCCGGAAATTCCTCGCCGCCTCGTTTCTGCTGATTTCCGTGACCATTCTGGTGCTGGATTTTTACCTCGGGCGCTACGTAGCCAGGCAACAGGTGGAGGCCCTTCAGCAGAGGCTTGAGGGCCAGGCGCTGCTGCTTGCGGGCGAAATCGAATCGATTGCGCCCAACCAGCTCGCTTCCTGGTCGCAGAAGGCGGGAGCGCGCGCAGGCGCCCGGGTCACTTTGATCGATCCGCGCGGTGTCGTGAGGGGGGATTCGGAACACGATATCGAAACGATGGAGAACCATTCTGACCGTCCGGAAATCCTGGAGGTGCGGCGAACGAAGAAGATCGGTACGTCGATCCGGCACAGCAAGACCGTGGACCGGGACCTCTGTTACGTCGCAATCCTCGCGGATTACAACGGCCAACCTGACTACGTGCTTCGGCTCGCCCTACCGATCGAGGGTTTGGACGCTGCCGTCGCCGCGGTCCGGTGGCAGATCTTGGAGTCATCCCTGGCTGCAGCCATCGCCGCGTTGGTCATAGCTTATTATTTATCTTTCGTCTTCACGCGCCGCGTCCACCGGCTCCAAACGTTTGCGGAAGGATTGGCACGGGCGCAATTTACTAACGACCCTTTGCCCTCGGAGGACGACGAGCTAGGAGCTTTGAGCCAATCGCTGAACCGCACTTCGTCGCAGCTTCACGAGTTGGTGGAGCGGCTGAGCATGGAGTCCGCCCGGAGGGATAGCATCCTGGCGAGCATGATGGAGGGCGTTCTGGCAGTGGATAATGAAATGCGCGTCACTTTTTGCAACCAATCGTTTTCGCGGGCAGTAAGCTGCCAGTTTCCTGTGCCCGAGCGCATGCACCTCCTCGATCTGGTCCGCGAGCCTGAATTGTTCGACATCCTCAAACAAGTGTTGGCTTCCGGCCAATCTCTCAAGCAGCGGCTGGAGCTTTCGGGCCCATCGAACCGGTCGCTGGAGATCCAGGCGGCGCCCCTCGCTTCAACTTCGCGTCCCGGCGTCATCGCCATACTGCATGACATTACGGACCTGGAGCGTCTGGAGCGCGTGCGCAAGGATTTTGTGGCCAACGTTTCCCACGAGCTTCGCACCCCGCTGACCGCTATTCGCGGGTACGCGGAAACACTGCTGGATGGAGCTTTGGAGGACCATGAAAATAACCGGCGCTTTCTCGAGATCATCAAAGCGCACGCCATTCGCCTAAATAATATTTCCGCGGACCTGCTGGTCCTGTCGGAACTCGAATCGCGCCGGCCTCAGGCCGAACCGGAGCGGCTTTCGGTTCCTGCTGTCCTGGAATCGGCCCTACGGACGGTGGAGGCCGAAGCGCGCATTCGCGATGTCCATTTACACTGTGAAAAGCTGGATGACGCGGAAGTCATGGGTGACCGAATGAGATTGGAACAGGTGCTGGTGAATTTGATCGACAACGCGGTGAAATTCAATCGGCCAGGCGGCAAAGTGCTGGTCTCAGTCGAAAAAACCGGCGATGGCCGCGCTCAAATCGTGATCGCCGATACCGGGATTGGAATTCCCTCGGGAGAGCTCTCGCGAATTTTTGAGAGATTCTACCGTGTAGACAAAACGCGCTCGCGGGAAGTGGGGGGGACGGGCCTTGGACTCTCCATCGTAAAACATGTGGTTGAGCGCATGAATGGCACCATTCGCGTGGAGAGCGTCCTGGGCAAAGGCTCGAAGTTTTTTGTCCAGTTTTTAGCGGTCTAAGCGGGAGCTCGCTCCGCGGGGGACGAAGAGGAACAATCTGGCCTTGCTGGAGAATGAGAAACAGCCTAGAATGCGCAAGTCACAATCATCCAAAAACTTCATTTTGAAATTGAATACGAGGTGTCATCGTGCGACTTATTCCCCACGACGAAAATTTCTTCCGCATTTTTACAGAGCAAGCCGAAAATATCCGCGAGGCTGCCCAGAAGCTCGCCGACCTCTTCGAGGAATATCGTGATGTTGAAAAACGTGTGGCGGAGATCAAATCCATTGAACACAAAGGCGACCAGCTCACCCACGGACTGATGATGAAATTGAATAAGACATTTATCACCCCATTTGACCGCGAGGACATTCACGCCTTGGGCTCGGCCCTGGACGACGTGCTGGACCTGGTGGACGCGGTGGCCAGTCGGATGACCATTTACAAAGTCGATGCCGTGACCCCGGGAGCAAGACAGTTGGCCCAAGTCATTCTCCATGGCGCTGAGATTATCGTGAAAGCTGTTTCGCAATTGCACAAACCCCAGAATATTCTGGAGTACTGTGATCAATTGACCCAGCTTGAAAAGGACGGGGACCGAATCAAAGGGGAATGTATCGCCCGCCTTTTTGAAGACTCCATGCCGCCCATTGAAGTGATCAAATGGAAGGAAATCTACGAGGTCTTGGAAGCAACAACAGACAAGTGTGAGGACGTCGCCGATGTATTGGAAGCGGTCGTTTTGAAGGCCGCCTGAAAGTTCTTCGGCTGGCGGAGCGTGATTCGTCGGCTTGGTTTCGCGTGCCAGTCGTCTGATCTTCAGGATTCCCGCCCAACCCCGTTGAGGTTACAAAGCGAGATCTATGTTCTGGTTTGCTGTCACTATCATTCTGTTTGCTTTAATCTTTGATTTCCTAAATGGATTTCATGACGCCGCCAATTCAATCGCCACCGTGGTTTCAACGCGGGTGCTCTCGCCCAGGGTAGCAGTGCTCTGGGCTGCATTCTTTAATTTCGTCGCTGCGTTTACATTCGGGACTGCCGTTGCCAGGACAATCGGCAAGGGAATGGTACGCCTGGATGCAGTTAATCTTTACGTGATCCTGGCCGGCTTGATCGGAGCCATCTTTTGGAATTTAGTCACCTGGTACTTCGGCATCCCGGTGAGTTCTTCGCACGCGCTTTTTGGAGGGTACGCCGGGGCGGCGGTAGCCAAAGCGGGCTGGGGTGTGATCATTCCGGAAGGCTGGACCAAAACGTTGCTCTTTATCGTCCTCTCGCCTCTGATTGGCGCAATTCTGGGGGCCGCCATGATGATTGCGGTCTCGTGGATTTTCCGCAACTCGTCTCCACTGCGCATTGACCGTCATTTTCGAAAGCTTCAATTAATATCCGCGGCGGCTTACAGCTTCGGACACGGTACCAATGATGCACAAAAAACCATGGGAATCGTCGCAGGGGTGCTGGTAACCGCAGGAATGCTCGATCACTTTTATATCCCCTTTTGGGTCGTGTTGATGGCGCACGCGGCCATCGGTTTGGGTACCTTTGCCGGAGGCTGGAGAATCGTCAAAACGATGGGGATGAAAATCACCAAGCTCAAACCCGTGGGAGGGTTTTGCGCGGAAGCGGCTGCGGCCATCAGCCTATTTGGGGCCGCCTCTGCCGGCATTCCAGTCTCCACCACCCACACCATCGCCGGTGGGATTATGGGAGTTGGAAGCGTTAGGCGTCTCAGCGCCGTTCGATGGGGAGTGGCAAAGAACATAGTTTGGGCTTGGATTCTCACCATTCCGGTGGCGGGATTGGTTGCGGCTATCTGCTTTTGGATTCTTCACGCGATTTTCCCGGCAGCTTAGACACACGACAAATCTTCAAGGATTTTAGGGACCGAAATCTTACTGTCTTCGGCGAAGCTCGGCGGGCCGGGCGATAGTTCGTGCGCCATTCTTGCCCATGGAGCGGACCGCGAAGAAATGATTGTCGGTTGAGACGCCCTTCAAAATAGTTTCTCCCGCATTTTCGGTGAAATCGAAAACTGTCCAGCGGGGGTCGGTGGTTTCTCGCCACAGTACTTCAAACCCTGCTCTTTCCGGGTCGGCGTCAGCGGTCCAAGCAACCTTTGCGTCAGGTGTGACGCCGCCCGAAATCGTCACACTGGCGGGAGGTGCAGGCGCCAAGGCCAGTTCTCGAAGGACCTCCGCATTGTCCAGGGCCACGGTTCCCAGAAATTCGAAGTTAAGGTACTTGATTTGATCGCCAAATTCGAGTCCGTTCTCGACGCGCGGTGTCTGGTGTTCGTGATGATAGTCCTCAAGCGGCTCAGTGAAGCGCACCGCAGGGAGTCCGGCGTCCACAAAGGGCTGGTGATCGCCCCCGCGTCCCAGCCGATCGTGACGAAAAATCAGGCGGACGGCGGCCTGCCCGTCAATTTCCTCCACCGCACGTGCAAGCTCCCGCGAAGGCGAATCGACGCCATCCGGGCCACCGCCTGAAAACAAGCGCACCCGATGCGGCGCGCCGGGCGCAAAGTCCGCGCCCACGATGTCGTTGTCCAGCATGGCCCCGACGGTGTAACCATTTTGCCGGAGGTATTCGAGCAATCTTGTCCCACCAAGCAATCCTTGTTCTTCTCCCGAAACCGCGGCGAACACGAGCGTGGCGCGATAGCTTCCTCCAGCCAATAATCGTGCGCACTCGAGCGACACAGCAACTCCGGAGGCATCGTCGTCAGCGCCGGGCGCGTCGGATTTAGTGTCCATGGGGTTGGAAGGGATCGAGTCAAAGTGGCCGGACACCACAATGGCCGTTTTCGCGAGCCCCGCATCCACGCCGGGCAAAATCGCGTAAACATTTTCCATGGGCACTACACCAGGTGTGCGCGCCGACTTCGTTTGAAACCTGTCCACGACTATCTGAAGCCGGCCGCCTGTAGCTTTGGCGGTCGAAGTAAAGCGCGCTACGATTTTGTCGCGACCACACCCGACTCCACGTTTTGGATCATCCCAGGTGGAGATTGAATCCCGCGTGCCGCAAGAAACAAGCTCCTCAATCGTGGCCCGCATCGACTTTTCATCCACGTTCGCGCGCGCCAGCCTGCCCGAGGGCGGAGGCAAAATCTTTAGGGTGGGTCTTCCAACCGGGGGTTCATTTGGATCCTGGGCTGCCTGAGAATCCCGACCCGTTGTCAAAAATATGGCCACGGCGAGGATGAATAGCGCGGGAACTTCAAGACAAATTATTTCGAACAGGTTGGTTTTCACAAATCGCTCCGTTGTTCCTGGTTTCGTGAGAAAGGAGAATTATAAGTTAGATTCGCCGACTTTTTGAGCGTAAATTCCGCGCGGAATATGCTTTGCGTTTGCGCTCCAAGATTTGCACTCGATGGCGGGCATGGAGTTTTCTTTTTTTTTGTTTTCAACATCAGGTAGAATCTATGCTGAACAGCCACAGTCCGGACGGTGCAGCGTGAGCCACTCACAGGAGGCGTTTCCCATGAGGAATAAAGGATTTCACAGGTCGCAGTTTCTATTTGCAATGCTCTTGTTCGCAGTCATATTCGCGAATGCAGTTCCGGCTTCGGCCGATTACCACCTGCTCAAGAAAGTCGTCTTGGGCGGGGAAGGATTTTGGGACTACCTGACAGTCGACGTTCCCAATCGCCACGTATTCATTTCTCGCAGCACGCACGTAATGGTGGTGGATGCGGATACTTACGCCGTGGTCGGCGATATTCCCGACACCAAGGGAGTGCACGGCATTGCCATTGCTACTGACCTTGGACGCGGTTATACAAGCAATGGGGGCTCCAATACCGTGACTATCTTCGACTTGAAATCTTTCAAAGTCCTGGGCACGGCCCCCACCGGCGAAGGCCCGGACGCCATTGTGTACGATCCCGCATCTCACCGCGTTTTCACCATGAATGGACACGGCCAGAGCGCGACTGCTATTGACGGCGCCACCGGGACGGTCGCCGGAACTTTTCCTCTGGGAGGCAGGCCGGAGTTTGCCACTGCGGATGGCGCTGGACATGTCTACGCCAACCTTGAGGATAAGAGCATGGTGGTGGCCATCGATTCGAGCGCGCTCAAAGTGTTAAACACCTGGCCGCTCGCACCCGGCGACTCGCCTTCTGGAATGGCCATCGACGCCGCGCATCGGCGCCTGTTTTGCGGATGCCACAATAAGATGATGGCGATCATGGATGCGGATTCGGGAAAAGTGGTCGCCTCCCCTGCCATCGGTCAGGGCGTGGACGCCAACGGATTCGACCCTGGAACTGAACTCGCATTTAGTTCCAATGGCGACGGAACATTGACTGTGGTGCACGAAGACTCGCCGGACAAATTCACCGTGGTTGGAAATGTTTCAACCCAGCGTGGAGCTCGAACCATGGCGCTGGACACCAAAACGCACAACGTTTTTCTTGTTACCGCGGAATTCGGCCCCACGCCGGCCCCCACGGCAGACCAGCCCCGACCCCGGCCGAGCATGGTGCCTAACAGCTTCACGCTTTTGGTTTATGGGAACTGAGATGTGAAGCTGCGGGTTGATGTGCCCGCATGGCGACCGGCCGGTTGCGCATGGCGACATGACCCAACCGCGGGTTGTGGAGATCGTCCACCGTTCATCGAGTTCGGTTTTCAATCCAACTCTAGGGCCACCTTTGCATCTAAACTTCAGGTTAGGTTCAGGCCGAGCAAGGTATTTTCTCTTTGACGGGGTTGGATGTTTGATGGTGAAATAGGTACCCAGTCGTCTCGCCGGGCTTGAGCCGGGCGGGGGATTAATCCGGGGGATTTTCAATGAAACGAAATTTTTTATTTGGTGTCGTTTTTTGCCTGATCGTTGTGAGCGCGGCAGGCGTATTGTCAGCCCAAGATGCCACGCCCAAGGAAAATACCTCGACGACGGGGCAGGAATACACTATCCCGGAAGGAACCGAATTCAAACTTCAGCTACATACCGCCATCAGCTCCAAGACGTCGAAGGCCGGCGACCGGGTGATGACCACTTTGATTGACTCAGTAGCCGTCGAAGACCAGGAAGTCCTGTCCAAGGGCTTGCGAATTGACGGGCACATCGGAGAAGTCAAGGCCGCTGCCCGGCGCGGTAAGGGTGGCTACATAACGGTTGTGTTCGACACGCTCGAAATGCCAAACGGCGAAAAAGTGGCCATTTTGGGATCACTGACGGAAATATTTTCGAGTGAAGGTGGAAGCGATCCCACAGTGGGAGCGGAAGGCGACCTAAAGGGCCACGGCGCCTCGGTAAAAGAGCGAGCGGCCATCGTGCTGATTCCCACCGCCGCCGGCGCGGCCATGGGGATTGGTCCTGGAATCGCCGCTGCCGCCGGGGGCATTGCGGCCGCATTGATCATCCCGCGCGGGAAACAAGCCGCCCTGGCCCCGGGATCCTTGATCGGCATGAGGCTCGATCAAGATGTCACCGTCTCTCTGGCTCCCACACCCGCAAGTGATAAATAAGGTCTCATCGCACTTCGCTTCCCCGCGTTGCACCTCGCGGTTTGCATTCAAGACTTCAATTCCAATTTGGCATCGCTGGGAGATTGGATGTCTTCCTCCCACTGAAACCCAAACGGACTTTACCTGTTCTGCAAAGAGCTTCTTTCCTGTGCCACACTAGGCCCACGGCCTGTTGGTTGCAAACGGCCGACCTCGGGCAAATGAACGAGTTGCGACGCTGGAATCAACTGGATGTCGTCGCGCTCGAATTCGGGAAGGAATTCTTTAAGGGCCTCAATCGTTGTGGAGTGGGGATGACCGATGGCCAATGCTACACCCCGCTCCTGAATCACTCGACGAAACGACCGCAGTTGCTCGAGAGTGTAGGCGACCGATTCTGTGTCATCCAGGAACACTGAACGATAAAACGCGGGCAGCCCCTGACTGCGGGCCATAGCCAGGGCGCGAGTGTCTGATGTGGTGCGGCTGTCTACAAAATAAAGTCCCTGCGCCGCCAGCTCTTTCATCACGGCCGCCATCAATGCCGCGTTGGCAGTGGCGCGCGACCCCATGTGATTGTTCACGCCTTCGGCGAACGGAACGGTCTTCAAATCCGCCCGAATGGTTTCTTCTATTTCGTCTTTTGACATCCCCACGGTAATTTCGCCCGGCCCCGGCTGGGCGGCGGATCCGGCCTGTGGTTGCATGGGGAGATGAAGCATTACGGCGCGATGGGCGGCATGGGCGGCGCGCGCAGTCTCAGAGGAATAGGAGAGTCTGGGCAGGATGGAAAAAGTTATAGGGTAGGGCTGGCGGATCAGTTTGTTGGCTGCTTCGAGATCCTGCCCCAGGTCGTCTATAACAATTGCCGCGCGGAGCAATTTGGGAACCTCCCGAATACTCCATTGGCTGACAATATCTTGCCACCAGCTGAGGCGTAAATCGAATGACCGGAACGGAGCCGCCGAATTCTTCTGGTGGATTTCCGTTTTCAAGCCGTCCATATCTGCCTGGCGCCGTATTGCCAGGACAACTCCATCGAACCTGGACGAAACCGACAACACTTCAACCGGTGCTCCATCACCATGCTGCCCGGCCTCTGGTCCGCTCTGCCCTTTGATCCAGATATCCGAACCGCCTGCGCGTTCGACGGCGTGCGCGATTCTGAGGGCGGCATCGTGGCGTTCATGGATTTGGATTTGTTTCTTTTCTGTCTTTGAACACCCAGCAAGGAAGAATGCGAGGAGAATAAAAAATAAGATCGGCGGAATTGGAAAATTGGGGAAAACGTGATAATGGCAAACGCGCCCTGACTCGAGCGCGCCCTCAGGGCGGGGAGTTGGAATGACTCTGATCAGGTTGGCGGGCCTGTGCCGATAGAGGCGGCACACCGATTATGCGGCTTTCGCGGGTGCGTTTTCCTGTTTCAAAATATCCAGCGCCTTACGGAGCTGGCGGTCGTCTTTGTCGCCAAAATTAGGGGGTTCCTGTGGCGCGGTTTCGTCATCCACACTGGTCGTTTCGTTGCCGGCCATTTCCACCACACTCGGCGTGACCCCGTTTTCATTGATGGACTTTCCGTCCAGCCCATAATATTTGGCCACGGAGAGGAGCAGGCCGGAACCGTCGCCTACGGGGATAGTTTTCTGTACGACCCCCTCGCCGAAGCTGCGGACACCCACCACTTCGCCACGATGATTTCCGAGAACCGCTGATGCAATCAACTCCGCCGGCCCTGCTGTCGATTGGTTAATGAGAACGACGAGGGGCAATTTGATGACCGCTCCTTCGGGTTTGGCGGGAAAATCCTGGCGTGGATAACGCTGCCCCTGGGCGTAGGTCACCAATCCTTTATCCAGAAAAAGGCTGGCAGTTTGAATGGCTTCATCCACTTCGCCCCCCGCACAATTCCTCAGGTCCAGCACTACTTTGTCGGCGTGGCTTCCGGTTAGGTCTTTCAGCTTGGCGGAAATTTCCGCGGCCTTACCTTTGTTGAAGGTTGCCACGCGGATGTAAGCCGCATTATCTTCCACCATTTTTGCAGCCACCGGAGGGTAGGCCGGAGGGACGCGCTGAATCGTCATTTTTTGCGGCTCGCCCTGGGCCTCTTTCACGACCGAAAGCGTCACCGACGTCCCAGTCGGCCCCGCCAACATCCGTTCGATTTGAACCACAGAGAGTTCGCGGGCTGAGCTGGATTCCACCCGGTCGATCAAATCGCCCGCCTTAACGCCGGCCTTTTCCGCCGGGCTTCCGGGCAGGACGGAGACCACGGTGGCAAATCCCATTTTCTTGGAGAGGAATATGCCCACATCAGCCGGTCCCGGGTCGGGGTGAGCAAGGTAATCCTGATATTCCTGCGGGCTGAAATAAGTGCTGTAAGGATCAAGAGCTTCCAGCAGCCCGCGAATGGCCCCGCCCGTCACCTTTTTCAGGTTGGGCTCCGTAACGTAATCGGTCTTGATCCGGGAAAGAACTTCAGTGTAAACACCGAGGTCGCGATAGGTCTTATCCGTCGAGGAGTTGCCCTGGCCCAGCACCCCGCCAATAACAACGTAAAATACCAGAAAGCACGAAATGGAAATTAGTAAAAGACGAATGCGTTTGGTCATTGGGGAAAGTTACTCCTTCGACGGATTCTTTTTTCTGTTGTTGAGCGGCCTTCTCATCGCGCCGCCCAGCCATGAGCTCAAAGCCGAATTCAGTATAACACTACCCGCTTTGAACTGCTATGCGCGCGCAGAGCAGTTAAGCGCACCAAAATGTTGGATGCCGTTTAACTATGAGTAGTTGCTGTGCGATCCTTATCCCAAGGTACGAGCCGGGAAAATCCTGGATCACTTTGATGATGTCGAATGGGCGCGAGGTTTCTGGAGGGAGTAAGGCTGCTTCGATTGGGAGGCGGATGGCCCAGGAATGGAAGAGGATGGCTTTTGACCACGAAGCTGAGCCTTCGCAAGCGCGAGTCGCCGGCTCATCCGCTTTCCGAGTTTTTGATTTATAAAGCGGCCTTGGGCCATGTCTGTTACAAGGTCTCCCGCTCAGTTATATAAGTACCGGACATCAGGTCGTGCCAGGTGAGGCCGTCGCTATCGAGCAAAGCCCAGACAAATCCCAAAAAAAGGGCAGATGCGGAAACCAAATAGCCAAACGCGCGCCAACAAGACTCTTTCGTGCTGGGCGCCTCGCCATCGAGATTTCGAATTTCCAATCCCATCCATGCCAGGCCGGGAGTAGACGAAGTGAAAGCCACCGAGATACCAAAATAAATCATCAGGAAGAACACGGCGATCACTCCCAATGAAATCATGCTTAAGGGCCGGAATGAAAACGGGGCTGTCTGGGGGCGAACAACCCAGAAGATGGTGGCGAATAAACCAAAGCCCACAAGCAGCACTGCGGCATCCACCAAGCCGGCGGTAAAGCGCCGACCCAATAAATCGAGGGGATGGGTGGATGCATTGGTGATGAGGGGCGATGCCTGAATCGCCGAGGGGCCCGAGTCTAGAATTATCTCCACTGGTTCATGGGAAGGCTGATGGCGGCTCAGCGGAGTTTCCCCCGCGAGAACGGCAGCGCCGCTCAGCACTCGCAACCCACCCGGCGTTGGAATCTGCGGCATCAATTCGGCCGGCGACGGATCTTGAGATTGCGGATCTATCTGTGCATCGGGCTCGCGGTCGGCAAAATCAACGATCTGGCCGCCAATCAGATCGGCGATTTCCCGGGACGGGTCGGCTTCATCGGAATCGAAATCAAAATCGGCGGTGGTCGGATCCAAACCTCCTCGCAAACGCGCGCGTTTGCTCCTGAATTTTTGCACCCGGCCGGAAAGTTCATCGTGCAAAAGAGGGTCTGGGAATGGCAGGTGGGGATGGCTCTCCGCGGGCAATGCCCCGAAGCTTGGCGCAGAAATAACCGCAGCGCTATCCTCCGCGGTTCGGTTTGAAGGCATCAATTTGCCGGGCGATTCACCCGACAGGCGCTTTTTGTCGGGCAAGTGCGGTGTTGGATCCGCGTTTGTCGGCAAGGCAGAAGAGGAAAGCAGCGAAGTATCCAGCAAGGTAGTTTCCTTGCGGTTCGCCTGAGCAAACACATGCCCGCATCTTTTGCAATGAGAAAGGTCGGGATGGCTGACGAATCCGCACTTAGGGCACTTCACCGCTTGCTTGATTTCCTCCAGGCAGCGTTGACACGCTCGGAATGCATCTTAACAAAACCGTGCAGTAGAACAAAGCGCTTTCGAGTAGAATGACGGATGGTCGGTATGCCAAGGTTCAACATTGCCCATTTTCTCCTCACCCTTGGGCAGGCGATCGGAGTTCCACGGGCCGGTTTTATCCCTCGCCCCAGATCAATCCTGCTGGGGTTGGCGCTGGGCTCGGTGTTGGCGCCAGGGGCTCGGGCGCAGCAGGAGGCGCTTACTCCCTGCTCGGCCCTCCCGGTTCTTCTAACTTTAAACTCCGAATTTTTCCCGATTGCTCAGACACAACAAGCGCCTTCCATTCCGCTGGAGTTCCAAAATCTTAAGTCCACCGTGACCGTCCGCTCCGACGCCAGGGAAATAAGCAGAGAGACTTATTACCTTCACGGTCACGTTGAAGTGACTTATTTGCAATTCAAGATGGAATCCGACGATGCCATCTTTTACCGAAACACCAACGAAATCGTTGCCACCGGCCACGTGAAATTCACAGATCCCCTTGCCCACTTGGAGGCGGACGAGGCCCACTACAACGTGGAAACTCAAAAAGGATGGTTTTCCAATGGCCATGGTTTTTTTCATGCCCCCGAGCGGCCGCGTCAACACGTGGTTGTCTCGCCGAACCCTTTTTTCGTTCAGGCCCGCAGGGTCGATCGTCTCGATGAAGATACATACACAGTCGAGCACGGCCGACTGAGCTCCTGCCGGCCCGAGGAAAAGAACTGGTCATTTTCGGCGGAATCTGCGCGAGTGGAAATCGATAACAAAATCGTGACCCATGGCGCCACCTTTCGGCTGATGAACGTCCCCATGTTTTACTCGCCGGTGATGGTTGCCTCCATTGCTCCCCGGCCGCGCCAGACGGGATTCCTGCTTCCCCATATCGGCAACTCGACGCAAGGTGGTTTCATCGTGGGCGACGGTTTTTTCTGGGCCATCAATCCCAGCGCCGACCTTCTTGTGGGGGTTGAAGACTTCAGCTCGCGCGGTCTGACGCGAAGCGCTCAATTTCGCATGAAACCCAGCTCCACCAGTGACCTGACGGTGGATTATTTTGGGATCAACGACAGGGGAATCAGCATTGGTGGAGGGCAATTATTGCAGGCCTCGGGTAACAGCGTGCGCGCCATCGGACAGTCGGATAACGTAGGTCTCGGATTTCGAGGGGTCGTGGACGTGGACGTTGTGCCCTCGCTTGCGTTCCGCCAGACCTGGAGCACCAGTTTTGTCCAGGCCGTGAGTTCAGAAGCCCGTCAAACAGGATTCTTGACCAAGAATTTTGACGCCTACAGCATTGACCTCTATGCCTCCCGCTACCAGAATTTTCTTTGCGCAGCCGGCGTTTTGGTTACCAACGGAGTCAAAACCAACATCGATTGTCCTTCCGCGCTGGGCTCGGGCGGTGCGGTGGGGAATTCCATTACCATCAGGGAATTGCCGAGCCTCTCCGTCTCAAAAATGGAAAAGGAGGTCGGCCAGTCGCCATTTTATTTTTCCTTGGATGCTTCCGCGGACGGAGTGGGACGAACCGAACCCGGCTTCGCCACCCCGACGATAACCGATCGTTTGGACCTACATCCTGAAATCACCCTGCGGACCAAGCCGTTTTGGGGTTTTGATTTCACCCCCTCATTCGGTTTTGACGCCACGCGGTACGGGACCAGCCTTCGTCCGGGACAGACCCCGATCGACCGCCTGCTGGGAGATTTCTCCGCCGATTTACGGCCGCCGTCGGTTGAAAAAGTATTTGATCGAAAAATCCTGGGCTATAAATTAAAGCACGTCATCGTCCCCGACATTCGCTACCGGCTGGTCCGCGCCAGCGATAGGGAGGACATTGACAGCATCGTGCGCTTTGACCAGATTGACCTGCTCTCGGAAACCAACGAGGTTGAGTTTTCCGTAACCAACACTTTGATGACCAGAAAAGATACGCCCGACGCTTCCGGGCAGATGCCTCAGGCGCGCGACTTCATATCTTTGCGCTTTTCTCAGAAATACTATTTTGATCCAACCTTCGGCGGGGCGCTGATCCCGGGCCAACAAGTGGTGTGGGAGCCGACGATTTCTCTGACTGGCTTCGCCTTTGCGCAGGGGCGCCGCCTTTCGCCTCTCGTGACAGTTTTGAAGATCGCACCTTCCTCGAACTATGACATGGAAATGCGCGCTGATTTCAATCCCAATGGGGGGGGAGTCCTAAACGCCGGCATCACGGCGCGAGCGCATCGCGGCCCTTTGGGGTTGTCACTGACGGATTTTTACATTAATCGCACGGCAGCCCTTCTGACGCCACTCCCCCCCACCACCACACTCTCGCAACTCTCTTCGTATCACCTTCTGCAAACCACGGCTACTTTTGGCGACCTCAATCGCAAGGGTTTCAGCGGGGCCTTCGGGGTTGCTTACAATTTAGCGCAGGGAGTAGACCTGCAAACGGTTAGCCAAGGCAGTTATAATTTCGGTTGCTTTGGGATCGACTTCGAATATCGCAGGTTTGCTCTGGGACAGTTGCGGAGGGACAACTCATATCGCATCGCGCTGTCATTGTCGAATATCGGAACGTTTGGAAATTTGCGGACCCGGGAAAGATTGTATTAGCATGGGTTGAAGTTTAACCATCCATTTGCCGGCCATCAATTTGTCAGCAAAGCAACGAAATGCGGCGAATTTACGCAGCTTGCGCGCAAAGAGTTTGCCCCCGGAATTGCTCGCTGAAAACATTCACGAAGCGGCTATAATTGGGCAGGGGCTTCTGACCATGTCATTTCCAACCCATCGTCCGCGCCGCTTGCGGCGCTCGGAGGCATTGCGCGGGCTCGTCCGGGAAACCGAATTGAATGCGCGCTCCCTCGTGTTTCCATTATTTGTGTGCCCAGGCGCCAAGATTAAGAACGAAATCTTGTCCATGCCCGGGAATTATCGCTGGTCGGTGGACCTGCTGGTGGAAGAGTGCAAAGCGGTTTCCGATCTCGGCATTCCCGCCGTGATCCTTTTCGGAATTCCCGAGAGCAAGGATGAGGTGGGTTCGGGCGCTTATGACCCGGACGGGATCGTTCAGCGCGCCGTGCGCGCGCTCAAGAAGGCTCTGCCGGATTTGATTGTAATTTGCGATCTTTGCCTGGACGAATTCACCAGCCACGGGCATTGTGGCCTGATCAAGAACGGGGAAGTGGATAACGATTCGACCCTGGAGTTGCTGGCCCGGACCGCCATCACCCAGGTGGAGGCCGGAGCGGACATGGTGGCGCCATCCGATATGATGGACGGCCGCGTGGGACGCATCCGGCACGAACTCGACGCGCGCGGATTCACGGCTACGCCCATCCTGGCCTACTCGGCCAAATATGCCTCGGGCTATTACGGGCCTTTTCGCGAGGCCGCGGATTCGACGCCCAAGTTCGGGGATCGAAAGTCCTATCAAATGGACCCGGCCAATCAGCGCGAGGCCATGCGCGAAATTGCTTTGGACATCGAAGAAGGGGCGGACATCATCATGGTCAAGCCGGCGCTGCCCTATCTCGATATTCTGGCCCTGGCGCGGCGCACCTATGACGTCCCCCTGGCGGCTTACCAGGTGAGTGGAGAATTCGCCACCATTGTTGCCGCCGCGCAGAATGGTTGGATCGACCGCGAGCGAATCGTGATGGAATCACTTACTTCCATCAAACGAGCTGGCGCGGATATTATTTTGACCTACTTCGCCAAAGAGGTGGTCCGCTTGCTGGGCTGATGGCAAGCGTGAACTCCGAACAACTCTGAATTCTCGTCCACGAGCGAGCTTCTTGTTCAATCCCCATCACGTCCGCCGCTACGCCCTATTGCTTCTGGCCCTGACTCTCCTATCGTATTTGCCGGCCAGTGCCGTAAAAAAAGCAAAGGCCAAAGTCCCTCGCGCTCTCGGGCCGCACATCGATTTTATCCTGAGCCAAGCCGAGACGGAGCGCGGCTTCTGGGGGATTGAAGTGGTTCGCCTGAGTGACGGGAAGATCCTATACAAGAGAAATGAAGACCACCTTTTCATGCCCGCTTCCAACATGAAGCTATTTACCACGGCCGCGGCGCTGGAAAACCTCGGGCCCGACTATATTTTTCGTACCACCGTGGAATGCGACACCTCTCCCGACGGTCAAGGGCGGGTGCATAACCTGATTCTGGTGGGAAGGGGCGACGCCAACATCGGCAGTCGCGTCCTGCCGTATCATCTCAAAACCGAGCGTCGCATTTATGCCGATCAGATTTTTCGCGATTTGGCAGACCAGGTGGTGGCGCACGGAGTACGCGAGATTCAAGGCGACTTGGTCGCCGACGACACTTATTTTCTGTATGAACCTTACAACCAGGACTGGGGAGTGGGGGATATCCAGTGGGGCTATGGAGCGCCCATTTCCGCGCTCGCGTTCAACGACAATGAACTTATGGTTCACGTTCAACCCGGCGCCGCAGAAGGCGCGACCGCCTTGGTTTCGCTCGCGCCTCTCGAAGACTACTTCCAGGTGAACGACCATTTGGAGACTTCGGGTGCGGGGGCCAGGGAGCGTATCTTTATCGAGCGCGCTCCCGGCTCCAAACAGATCGACATCTGGGGACAGGTGCCCCTCGGTGCGACCGTCGATGACGATACCGTATCGATTGACGATCCGCCGCAAGCCGCGGGTACAATCTTCCGCAAACTCCTTGAGGAGCGCGGCATCAAAGTGAGCGGCCGGGTGGTGGTGAAACATCTCACTCGAATGGAGGCAGCCACCAACGCCGACGCTCCAACCAAACCGCCGGCGCGTGTGGTCTTGGCCCAATACCAGTCTCCACCGCTCCGTGAAGACATCACGGTCACCAATAAAGTGAGCCAAAACTTGCACGCAGAAATGCTTCTTCGCACGCTGGGTCGCGAGGTTAAGAAATTGGGCAGTACATCATCAGGGCTCGAGGTCCTGGCGGATTTCGGCTCGAAGATGGGAATTCCTCCCGACGAATATTATTTCACCGACGGGTGTGGCCTCTCGCGCAAGGCTCTGGTGGCGCCCGAGGCGATGGTCAAACTCCTCGCGTATATGGCCCACTCCCCGAATTTCGAGGCTTACTACAATTCGCTTCCCGTGGCCGCCACGGACGGAACATTGGCGGAACGCTTCAAGGGAACCTCGGCGGACGGAGCCATCCACGCCAAGACGGGGACCATCACCCATGTCAACGCTCTCTCCGGGTATATGGACTTGCCTTCCGGAGATCGGCTCGCCTTTTCCATTTTAGGCAACTCACACCCCATGAGTGCGCACGACGGCGCTCGCGCCGCTGACCAGATCGCACTGGCCATATATGAAAAATTTGGCGGCCGCAAGAAGAGTTCCGATAAAAAACGTAAAGAGAAAAAAAAGGAATGAGCCGCAAACCACTTCCGAATCGGGCTAATCCAGGGGGCTCGATGACTGGATCATACGATCTACAATTGCGAAGAGGCTAACCTCACCCATGGCGACTGTAACCATTTTCGGTAGCTCCCTTCCCGGGGAAGGCAGCGCGGCATATACGGATGCTCAACGTTTGGGCCGGCTGTGCGCGGAGTCCGGGTTTGACATCTGCAATGGCGGCTACGGTGGATTGATGGAAGCTTCGGCGCGCGGCGCACGCGAGGCGAAGGGCGCGACCATCGGCGTCACCTGCGACGTGTGGCCCATGCGCGCCAACCAGTGGATTACCGAAGAAGTGCGCACCCACACGTATCCCGAGCGATTGATGACGCTCATCGCGCGCGGGGATGCCTATGTGGTCCTACCGGGAGGAACAGGCACGCTGGTGGAGTTGGCCCTGGCGTGGGAACTGATGAATAAGTCCGTCCTCTCCAGCACTGTCGGTGGACGGAAGCCATTGCTGGTCTGGGAGCCCTATTGGCGGCCCGTCATCGAGTGTTTGAATCAGGAAGTACATCTCGGAGCCACTGCTGCGCCATCCCTTGAACGGTTCTCGCGCGCGATGGAAATCGTCACGCTGGTTCGTGATGCTGACCATGCGCTTGAGAAACTGAAAGAGTTGCTTCGCTAATCAGTTCGAGGGTAGTGGTCTCATTTGTCCGCCACGGGAGCTCCCGCCCACTGTCATTCCCGCGAAGGCGGGAATCCAGTCCCGCCAGGGCGACCGCGTTCCCAATCACTTAGGAAA
Organism: Terriglobia bacterium; assembly: GCA_035308965.1. Lineage (GTDB taxonomy): Bacteria > Acidobacteriota > Terriglobia > UBA7540 > UBA7540 > DASYXZ01. Next base: position 66,237 of record DATGFN010000023.1, read on the forward strand.
ATGGATTCCCGCTGTCGCGGGAAAGACTGCTTATGGGAGCGTCCGCGTTTGACAAATTACACCAATACCCAGCTCGAGTGATTCGTTGACACCATCTCCCTACGCCGATACGATTCTTAAGTAGGGGATCCAAGGCCCCTTCACACCGCATGACGAACTCCGAGCCACAAGCTGAGATTCACGATCGTTTTTCCCGTGAGGTTCTGGAGTTCGCGGGCGTCATCGAACTTCTCCGCGGATTTCTTACCGGTCCCATCGCATACGCGCGAGTTGCCGCCCTCGAACCGCGCACGGACCTTGAGCAAATCAGACGAGAGCTCGAGTTGGTGAAAGAGGCGCGTGAATTCATGGCCGAAAGCTCGCGCCCAAGCTTCTCGGGAATCAAAGATCCGCGGTCGACGCTGGAGAAACTGAGCATTGAGGGCGTTGCGCTCGACCCCCATGAAATTCTGGGGCTGGTGGAAGTGGCGCGCGCCGCTTGCGACCTTCGAGGCCTGTTCGTGAAAAGCCCTTTCCACCGGTTGGACGGCCTGGCGGGCGCGATGGGGGACTTTCGTGAGTTGGTCAAACATCTCGATGGGAAAATCCTTCCCGACGGCGCCGTCGATTCCTCGGCGAGCAAAGAGTTGGCACGCATCCGGCGCGCCACAGACCGCTTGCGCGGTGAAGTCCAATCCACGCTGGAAAAATTGGTGCGCCAGTTCAGCCACGACGAAGTTTTGCAGGATGCTGTGGTGACATTGCGCAACGAGCGCTTTGTGATTCCCGTGCGCACCGAAGAAAAGCGCCGCGTGGGGGGCGTGATTCACGGCGCCAGCTCTTCAGGCGCCACGGTGTTTGTGGAGCCGCTCGAGACCGTTCCTCTCAACAACGAATTGGTTGAACTCCAGGATCGGGAGTTCGCGGAAATCCAGCGCATCCTGGCGGAATTCAGTGACATGCTTCGTGCGCAGAAACCCGGCCTCGAGGGCGCGGCCGGAATCCTGGGCGAGCTCGACCTGGTTTTTGCCAAGGCAGATTTCGCCCGCGCTTATGATTGCTGCCTGCCGGAATTTCTTTCCACCCCCGGACTGGTGCTCAAGGATGCCCGGCACCCTCTGCTGGAAAAGTCGTTGCGCGTCCAGAAACGGAAACCCGTTCCTATCACGATTGAGTTGTGCGAGCCAAAAATCCTGATGATCGTCAGCGGCCCCAACACCGGCGGGAAGACAGTGGCGCTGAAGACCGCGGGAATTTCCATCCTGATGGCGCAGGCTGGGCTTCCCGTGGCGGCCAGCGAAGCTCACCTGCACATTTTTCAGCGCGTGCTGGCGGATATCGGCGACCAACAGTCCATCCAAGCCAACCTCAGTACCTTCTCCGCCCACATCGCCAACATTCAGTCCATGGTGCAGGTGGCGGACCGCAGCGATCTGGTGTTGCTCGACGAAATCGGCGCCAGCACCGAACCCAACGAAGGGGCAGCACTTGCCGTCGCCATTTTGGAACATTTTCGCGAGCGCGGCGCGGTTACATTGGTTACCACCCACCACTCGCGCCTGAAGGCCTATGCCGCGGAAACTCCGCAGGCGCTCAACGCGAGCATGGAGTTTGATGAGGTCACGCTCGAACCAACCTACCGGCTGATCAGCGGATTGCCAGGCAAGTCGAGCGGCATTGATACGGCCGAGCGCCTGGGCCTTGATCCAAACATCGTCCAAAGGGCGCGCAACCTGCTCGATCCTGCGGACGCTGAAGCTTCCGCGCTGGTCGCCACGTTGCATGATCAAAAGACCGAACTCGAAAACCAAATGGCCGCGCTGGCCCTGCAGCGCGCTGAGTTCGAAGCCCACCGGGTGGAGGTGGAGCAGAAATTTGAGCAGGAGCGCCGCAAGAAACTGCGCGAGTTGGACGGAAGATTGGAAGAGACACTGAAACAGTACACGCAGAAATGGGAAAAGGAGCTGGCCCATATTCGAGCCGAGGTTGTTGCACAGAGCAAAGCGGTGAGCCTGGGCAAGAAGATCGAACGCAAGGCGGCGGTGATGAGCAGCGAGACGCGCGAGGAGTGGAACGCCCAAGTGCTCGAGACCCTGGGAGCTCCGGCGAGTCGTGAGGATGAAACAACGGAAGCGCCACCTCGCGTGGGTGACCGCGTGCGGGTTGCCAACTTGTCCTCTCCGGGAACCATCATTGCGCTGGTGGGGAATGACGAAGTTGAGCTTGAAGTTGGACGCCTGCGTATGCGCGTGCCCAAGGGCGAAGTGCAGGTGATTACCCGGACCCAAAAAGCTTCGCCTGTCTCTGGCCACGCCACGGCAGGCGGTTCGGCTGAGGCGAACCGCCGCGCCGCCAACCAGGCGCACGCGGACTCAGGCCCTCCGGCGGCGGAAATCAATGTGATTGGCACCACCGCGGACGAAGCGCGCGACCTGGTGGATAAATTCCTGGACGAAAGTTTTGTGGGTGGACGCTTCCGCTTGCGTGTTGTTCACGGGCACGGAAAAGGGATTCTGATGCGCGCCCTGCACGAAATGTTCACATCCCATCCGCATGTGCAGAAATTCTATCCTGCGCCTCCCAGCGAGGGCGGCACGGGAGCAACAATTGTCGAATTGAAAATGTGAGGGAGCGCCGGCCATGTTCCTGCGGGAGTTGGGGCCCACCAACGGCGTACTGCTTGGCATTTTGGGTTTTGTCGCTGCCTGGGCCATCATGTTCACGCTCATCAGCCGTGCCGGAGGGTGGGCATTGCTGGCGGAGCAATACCGCTGCCAGGAGACTTTCACGGGCTCTACCTGGTCGTTTCAGAAGGCCCAGATGCGCTGGATGGTTGGCTATAACAATTGCCTGACGGTTGGCGCAGACCCGCGCGGACTTTACCTCAGCATTCTCTTCCCGTTTCGACTTGGACATCCTCCACTTTTTATTCCATGGAGAGACATTTCATATTCCAAGAAGAAGTTTCTCTGGACAACATACGTCGAGCTACGACTCGGGCGCGAAGTGCCTATCCCGTTCCGAATCAGCTATGCCCTGGCGCAAAAATTAAAAACTGCCGCAGCGGCCAGTTGGCCCGTTGAAGTCATTGCTTGATTTAAGCTTGAGATGGATTGGTTCCCGCCCGCCACCGAGGCCTGAAATGCAAACCAAAAATTCAATCCAATTGATTCTGCTCTTAAAATTATTAGAGGGCGCGACCCGTCTATTATATTGGCGGGGTTGCGCCCTCCTTCACCAGGGTCGCCCAAGGGTTAGGCTCCTGGAGAACTGGACAGGCAGTTTCACTGCCGAATCTTGATTACGGATGATCTCATCATGCACGCAACTATCTTCATCATCCGCCCGACCCCTTGCTCATACGTTCACCCCCCTAAATGCACAGGAATTGCCAAAGTGGGATGCCATATAAATCGCTTAAGTTCAATGGGATCGAAAGAGGCCAGCGAAAGGATGAGAAAATCTACCCCCTGTAAGAATTACCTCAAGCAGGTAGAAGAGGCCAGCGCACTGTGCGCGGGAGGTGCCCACAATTACATGCTATCAATTTCACTTTCATCTCCATTATGGGGTGTGGGATTTGAGGGCTTGTCGATATTTTTTTCGCCATGACGATCGTGCCGATCATTCCGCGACCACTGGTCAATACACCGGCTTAATTTGTCGGGATTGATTTTCACTTCGACCACCACTGCATCTTCCTCATCAACCGTGGCCACCAACAATTTCATGTCCTTGCCTTCGGGCTTGGCAAAGATGACGGTGCGCTCACCATCGCGGCGCGACCAAACCCGCACCATGGGCTGCCAGCCATCGGCCAGTCCGGCCTTAACCACGGCGGGGAAATCCATGTCGTCTTTGGTCCCTTTGATTTTCCCGTTTTCCCAAAGGGCGAGTTTCATTCCCTTCACGCCGTAAGGGCGCACTATGTTCACGGTGAGAGAGGCAAATCCCATCAGGAATCGGTATTGACGATGGGCGCGGTAATGCGATTCGACGTAATGAACCAGCATTCCAAACTCCTTGTCGCGCGCGCGGCCGGTTTGGGGCGCCAAAAGAACTGCGAGGGTGAAGGCTACGGCGGTGATCAAAATCCTGCCGTGAAAGTTACTTGGCCTCGTCATGGCGCGTCGCCTCCTTGGAGTCTTTTCCGTCCTTGGAATCTTTGCCGTCTTTCATTTCTTTCCCGTCTTTGGTGTCTTTCTTGTTCTTGCCTGAGCGCACCAAGCCCAGGCGGGGCATGCCCATTTCTCCGTCCAGCTCAGCGAGTTTGTCCAGATTAATCGGGCCGACGATGTTGACTACGGTCAGCTCCTTGGGTTCGGCACAGATGATTGCGAGGCCCCGGATGGCGTCGTCGCCGTTGCCACTGCCGGGCATCAGGTATATTTCCGCGTTGTCGCCGTCCCGCTTGCTTCGAACTTCCACCGTCCGTTGCCAGGTGGGCGCGTGAAGCTGTTTGCGAATTTCCTCCACGTCCGCCGGACTGTATTCCCCTTCCTTGTCGAATTCAAAGCTCTTCACATAGATCCCTTGCAGGTGCTGGATGAAATCCTTGGCCGCGGCTTCGTCCTGCCCTCTCTTGTCAGACATGAACTTGGAGGCCAGTTGCAACAGCGCGCCGTCCAGCGTCACGTCCACCACTTCAGCGGCTTTGTCCGCCAGCTTTTCCAGGCGGTTGATCTCAATCCTGCCGTTTTGGGCGCGGGCGTCGGGCGCGGAGCAAAGCAGACCGGCGCAAACCAACGCCACGAGCAACCCGAAGGCTCGAGGGGATTTTGTCATAGGTATTTTCATAGGTGCTCCATTTCTTACTCGGATCTTTGGGTGTCTTGGACCTGATCCCGTCTGTCTGCCCGCTGAACGCCCCTGAGTGCAACATTCAATTTGCTGCTGGTGATGTGCAGCGCCAGCATTACCTTCGCGCGCGCCATCTCGCCCTGCGTCACGGTCTGTTGGTGGCGGCGATATGCCAATCCGCCGATCGTCAGCAAGGCGCAGAGCGCGGCCGCAGTGGCCCAGCGCAGGGAGGGGAAGCGCAAGAGATTGCGAATCGCCTCACCCCAGCGAGAATCCGGCGCGGGTTCGGGCTGAAGTCCGGCCATCACGCGCTGGGTAAAATCCGCCGAAGGTTCCTGCCGCCGCAAGGCGTTTTTCAATTCCTGGTCGAGTGGATTCATGCCGGCACGTCTCCCATGCAGCGGGCCAGCTTGCCGCGCAAAAGGGCCAGCGCCCGCTGCAAATTACTCTTTACTGTGTTGATGGGTATTTCCATGATTTCCGCAATTTCGTGGTACTCCAATTCCTCCTGGAAGCGGAGGACCACGGCCATGCGCGCGCGTTCCGGAAGGCTGCCCACGAGGCGACGAAGTCTTTCTTCCAGCAACAGGTCACCCTCCGCCTTTGAGTCCGCGATTTCAGGCAGGTCGTCAAGGCTCGATTGCGGCTGGTGTCCGCGAAGGTGATCGATGCAACGATGACTTGCCACTTTGCGCAGCCAGAACTTCAGGTGCTCGGGCGTCTGAATGGAGCGCAAGTTTCGAAATAGATGGAGAAAAACTTCCTGAGCCATATCTTCCGCCGCAGCCCGGTCATGCAAAAAATGATATGCCAGGCTGAAAACCATCCCTTGGTGCTCCCGCACCAGCGATTCAAAGGCGGCCGCATCCCCCCGGCTCGCTTGAGCCAGCGCCTGCTCCATCCGGGATGACGACGTCTCGCTCAATCACGCCTTCCTGTTAGGGTTATACGTGTTTTGCATGCGGGGGAATGCAAAATATTTTTCGGGTGGTGACTCAGTTTAACTTCAAGAACTCCGAGGCATCCGGAACGCGCCCCCCTTCCCCCCACCCGCCCAACGTGGGGCCCCCTCCCTCTGTCCCCACGGCGACAGAGGGCAAGCCGCCAAAGGCCTTGCCTTCTCCCAGGGGAGAAGGTGGCTCGCCCCGGCGAGCCGGATGAGGGGTTACTGCCCCCATTTGCACTCCTTCCTCAGATCTTCAACAGTTGACGAGTTATGATCATATGAAAGACCAAATTGAGTCATCTTCCATTTTCGATTTTCCAGTTTCGAGTTTCCATCTTTACCCAAATGGGGATAGGGAGCGCCATCGGATCTTTTCGCTGATTCTAAAGCACATTCCGGGTTCGTTCGTCATGTTGGTGGTTTGCGCGGCCCGCATTGGGCATTAAATCCAAGAGGTTGATCAGTCCCATGATGGGATAAGATTTCCTCCTTTCTTTGGCTGTGACGTATCCCCGAGTGCGCCGCAAATCTTTCTTCACCAGATTGTGGAGCGCCCGCTCGGCCCCGCTTAATTCCATCAATCCTTTTCGCCTGGTTCGGTGAAAGCGATTCCGGTTGAAGCGGCGATTAATGGCCCAAAGCATTTGTGCGTAGCGCACCACTCGCAACGTCTCAGGACGGTTGCGCGGCTTCAGCAATTGAAGCAGTCCCTGCGCCGCCTGGCGGACCTTTTCCCTCGATTCGCTTGTCACGAGCATATTTTCTCTAAACCCCTTTGAGCGCAACCCATGCTTAAAGGAATTCATCGCCGCCATTTCAAGGCCGCTGACGGTGCGCGGCCCGATAGATTTTTGCGCGTTCAACCGGTTGGCGGCCAAAAGCGCGGGAGTGATTTGCGGCAATCTGCGGAGTGACATGCGACCTCGATGCTGTGTAAGAACCGGCTTAAAGGCAAAACAATCTCTCGCAAAGGCGCGAAGGCGCAGATTAGTCGAAGAGATTGGAGGAGAATTTCTTGGCGAGCCTTTGCGCCTCAGCGTCTTTGCGAGAGAGTGTTCATTTTTTCACCCCGGACCTCGGACCAAGCACTTTTAACCCTACCACACCGCAAACGTCACGGTGGTCACCAGAGTGACCAGCGCAACTATTTATTTTTTACAATTGAAAACAGGGAAGTTACAGACCGTAGATTCGCAATCTGGAGATCGATTTTGAGATTTGTGTCCCTTTTTGCCCCATTGAATCGCCCCCTTTTTCTGACTGTTTGGCTTGGGAATAACTTGGACCCTAATCGCGTGAGTGCGTGCCCCCACCGGGCTCGGTCAATTTCTTGCGCCCTAAGTGGAGCTGCCGTGTGATAAAGGAATATCAACAAAAAGAAAAGGCCAATGAAGTTTTGGCATGGGGGTACAATACGTCACGGTAGCGAGGATTGCCACGGACGGGCCGAGATATTTGCTTGTCCATAGCACCGAAGAGGATTAACGAGTGGGAGCTCCGAGCCCTCCAATTCCGCCCCTCCCAATTGAAGACGTCAACCGTCGGATAGATCAATCTATCGAGCGAAATGGGAGTCGGGAGAGATTGCTTTGGATGTTGCTCACCTTGATGTTCTTCTCTGGCTTGGCTGCGCTCTTCTATGGGATTTGGAAGGGGAACAATTACCTAGTTGGAGCGAGCTTAGGGGACTCGGGCCTCGCCTATTGGTCCATTCTCAAACTCATACGACTCCATCGCTCGAGGCTCGCCCTGTCGGTGGTGCCGGCGATCACAGCCATGCTTTCACCCCGGGATGCCGCGAGAGAGATCCATTCTCTGATCGAGCACCTATTGAGGTAGTTTTGGACGACAAACTGAAGGGCGAGTTACAGGAGCTGGCAAACCAGTTGGACCGCGCGGCGGAATCCGCAGGCGTGGTTGGAGACTTGACAGGCACGGCCCGAAGTATTGAACCGGACGAACCTATACGGTCCTCTGGGGAGGACCAACTAAATCGGGCTAGGTTTGCGACTGAACTCGCGCGTGCAGTTGCAAACTTCAGTAGGGCCGAAAGTTTAGTGGTAGGCATATACGGCGCCTGGGGTACAGGTAAGACTTCGTTACTTAATCTAATTGAGGAGAAACTGCAACTTGAGTCGGCAGATCCGCCACTCGTATTCAAATTCGACCCGTGGGGATTCTCCGATCAAGACCAGCTAAGCGCCCGATTCTTCTCTGAACTAGCGGCTTTTGCGCGACTGCACCTAAGCCTTCCATCCCTTGCCGACGTCTCGGAGACCATTGAGGAATACGGAGAATTGCTGAATCCCGTAGCTCAGATGATTCTTCCAAGGGTAGCGCAGACGGCTAAGGTCGGATGGTCACTTTTCAGGAGATTCCGACCGACGCGTCGCCGGTCGGTAGGAGAATTGAAATCTGCGATTAATGCGGCCTTGAAACGGTCTGGATCTAAACTCTTAATTATACTTGATGATATCGACCGTCTGAATGCGACGGAAATCCGTCAAGCCTTTCAATTGATCAAACTAAATGCTAATTTCTCAAACACCGTCTTCCTAGTGGCGTTTGACAGAAGGCCAGTGGAAAAGGCGTTGTTAGATGTTGCTCCTGGGCCTCCACATGAGTACCTAGAAAAGATCGTTCAGGTTGGCTTCGACCTTCCGCCTTTGCAAGGGACACGGCTCACGGAAATAATCCTTGCGGACTTTAACGAACTTTTGGCAAGGGTTGGCCGAAATATAAATGAACAGCGGTTCGGCAACATGTTTCACGAGGGATTCAGGGAAAGCTTTCGGACGATTCGCGACGTCAAACGCTACTTCAATGTACTGCGGTTGGCATTGACGCTGGTGCACGAGGACACCGACTTTACTGATCTTGCGGCAGTTCAGGCCTTGGCTGTGTTCTATCCTGATGTTTATTCCGCCGTCCAGCGTAATCAGGACCTCTTTTGCGGAATTTGGTCTCGATTCGCGCAACCCAAGCCCGATGACTTGAAGAAGACGTACGACCAGATTTTCAGCACGGTTGCTGCGGATCAGCGAAAGCCTGCCCTATCGATCTGCGGATTTTTATTTCCCAAGTTCGCGAGTGAATACAGTGAACCTTACAATATGACCTACAGCCCCGATTCTGAGGCGGAATGGAGAAAAGCAAAGAGAATCGCGTCTCGCAAGTATTTCCCATACTACTTTCAGCTTGCGGTCCCCGATACTGAGGTCTCTCAATCTGAAATGGACGAGGCGATTCGATCCGCCACGTCGGTCGAGGCGTTCACCAAGACCCTCGCAGCTTACAAGGCCTCTGATCGCTTGTCTCCCTTTCTTGATTTACTGCGGGATTCCCTCGCTCCTATAGGACCGGCAGAGTTAAACACGATCCTGAGGTCAGTTTTCGTTTTTGGAGACGAGGCTAACATCGAAAGCTCCGAAGGCCTTGGATTAATTACGGAACACACTCGGATTGGGACATGGCTCGTCTTGGACGTCTTAGATCGCCTACCTGCAGACAAAAGATTCGCCGAATTGCTTCAAGCCATGAGGCAGGGCCAGGCAGTGTATACGATCGTCAAGCTCACCGTTCTGTTCGAGGAGGGCTTGTCAAAGTCGTCAGACGACGACTTCAGAAGGAGATACCCAGATCTTTCCGAAAACGTAGTTGCCGAAATGAGAGTGATCGCAACGGAGGCACTATCGCACGCGGCTGCGACCGGTAAACTACAGTTGGCACCGAGATTTCCCTTCTTATTGTACCGCTGGAAGGAATGGGGAAAGGCCGCAGACATGGACGCTTGGATAAGGGCGACATTTCTGTCGGGGCCTCGCGAAGCTGTCTTGTTTGTCTCCGGCTTCCTCCAACGGCAGACCTCCTATGGGTTCGGCGACTCAGTGCCGAGAGTGCAACTGACCCTGTCGGTGAAGCCGCTCGGAGATTTCGTCGACTTAAAGATATTACGCGAACTAGTTAGTGTTGCAGATGATAGCGAACTGTCCGAAAGGGAGCGTACGGCCAAGTCTGAGTTCCTGTCGGCAATGAAGAAGATGGACGCGGGATGGAATCCGGACGACGAGAACGCGCTTTTCCCACGAACCTGACGACTGAGCGGGTCGCGCTACTGGCCGTATCACGGCAAAGAAGAATCGCAGGAAGGGCCGTGATGGACGACGAATCAAAATGTCCGGTCAGCGGGAAGCGGAAGTACGCAAGCGAAGGTGAAGCTCTGGCGACCGCCGCACACCAGATTGTAACCGCCAATGCGCCCAAGGAACTTCGAGCCTATCGATGCTCCTGGTGTGAAGCCTGGCATCTAACGAAAAATGCACGAAGACCCGAGAAGGATGATAGATAACCGACCACATCCTGCGAAGCGAACGTGGAGTTGGTAGCGCAGAGTCTGTGGGGCTCAGACTCTGCGGTTTGTGGTTTTGTCAATTTTAAATAATCCTATGGGGGGTAATGCTGTTATTTATAATATTCCAGGTCTGGAAATGGAAATGCCGCAGAGTTTCTGTGATGCGAAACTTTGCGCTACTGGGGTTGGTTAGCGCCTTTACTCCCACTGGTGATACGCAGTGTAGCTCTGCGAGTCGATGCTGTAGAACGGTGTGAAACGAATTGGGGACGGCGCGGCGGCTAATTGAAAAGTCTGGGTGGTAAACGGAATCACCTTGAGGGAATCGGTCGAGTGCAGCGCGCTCCGGCTCAGTTTCATCTGCGGACCGAGCCCGACCAGCATGAGCGGACCTCTCATCAGCGCCGCAATGTCTGGATGCTGGTTGTCAATGGGCATGACGCGGAAGGAAAACGGCATAGTCAACTGGATGGTGTCGTTATTCCGCCAAACGCGGTGAATGGCCGCAAAAGTGCCTCGGTCGGCCCGAACCGCGGCGGTTTTGCCATTCACTTGGATGGACGCCGGCGAATCGAGCCAGCCCGGCACGCGCACGAAGACCGTGAACTCGCTGGGCGCCGCGACCTCCAACCGGAGTTCAGTGAATTCCGTTGCCGGATAGCGGGTGGTTTGGACCAGCCGGACCGGCTTCCCCGCGATTTCCCATCGCACTTCGGAAGGTACAAAGAGGTTGACGTAAATTCCCGCGGGGCTGTGGAAGTAACTGCTGATCGCGTAGTCGGCGACCACTTGCGGCAACGTCCCAGCGCAACAGGGCCATTTGTCAGAGAAGTAGCCCTTCTGGGTCAGGGGATGGTAATCCGAGTAGTAAAAGAAGTGCCCGTCGCGACTCGGGTCTTTGGCGCCCAGCACAGTATTGTAAAGCACGCGCTCCAGGCCATCGCCGTAACGCGCTTCGCCCGTAAAGCGCATCATGTAGCGGGCGAGTTTGAGGTGGGCATAGGATCCGCAGGGAGTCTCAAAGTGGGCATGGGTTCCAGTTAAGCTCTCGCCCAGCTTCCCTTGGTTGGGTTCGACGAAAGTCTCGTTTGGACCCCAGCCCCCCGACGCAAATTCCTGAGTCTCCTCAAGCATGGTCCACGCATTGCGGATCGCCTCCAGATATATCGCGTCGCCCAGCACCAAATAAGCCCGGGCGGCCGAGCTTAAAGCGTTGCAATGGCTGTAGGCGTGACGGCCCGGCAAAACGTTTTCGCCACGGCTTAAGGGCTCGAAGTATGTGGCATTCAGCAAATACTTTTTGGCCAACTCCAGATAAGTTTGCTCGCCCGTCACCTCATAGGCGTAAAACTGATTTTCCGCCAGTGTATAGGTCTCGTCGTCGGGAGCGTGCTTAGGATGATCAATGTTGCGGTCGAGTGCACGCGGGGGCATGCAGCGGACGGCGCCGCGTGTGGCACGATCGAGCGTGGGAAGAGCGGATGACACTCCGGCGAATTGATAGGCGTCCAGAAGGCCTATGACGTATTTGTCGTAGTTGTAGGCGGGAAAGTTGGTGGATGCCTTCAGGCTCGGGTAGCAATAGCCGTCAGGTGCAATGGTGGCCGCGAAGCCTTCCACCAATCTTTGCGTCTTGGCTCGAGTAGCGATATCGCCGGTGGCTTCGGAAAACCTTGCCAATGCCGAAATGAGTTGCCCGAAACAGTGTCCTGGGGCGAAACCATCGCGATCGTACCAGCCGCCCGGATATTCACCCGGCGCAGGAAGTCCGGCACGGAGGCGAAGCTCCTTGAGCAGCCCATCTTCATCCACGGCCAGATAATATGCATGGATTCGGTCGAATTGCGCTTTGAGAGGCCCGCCGGTTAATTTGACGTCCCGGTAACGAAACAAGCGCAGTTTCTCGCGCGGGGAAGCTGCCTGCGGCCCGGAAACAGATGGCGACTGTGCGAAGCCCAACACCGCGCCGCTCGAGCCAACGGCTATGCTCTGAAGAAATTGCCTTCGTGAGACGGCAGCGTTAGGCAAATCGTTTCTCCAATCCAAACGACAGGAACGAGAAATTAAGTACCAAGTTGAGAGCTCACACTTGCGGCGAGCTCACGCAAGATCGTAGCGATCCAGATTCATCACCTTGTTCCATGCCGCCACGAAGTCCTTCACAAACGTCTCCTTGGAGTCGTCACTTGCATAGACTTCCGCGATGGCTCGGAGCTGGGAGTTCGAGCCGAAGATCAGGTCCACACGGGTGCCGGTCCACTTGACTTTGCCCGTCGCGCCATCGCGCCCCTCAAATACGTCTTCGGCAGTGGGAGAGGGCTGCCACTTCGTATTCATGTCGAGAAGGTTGACGAAGAAATCATTGGTCAGAGTTCCGGGCCGTTTGGTGAAGACGCCGTGCTTGGACTGCCCGAAGTTGGCATTCAAAGCGCGCATGCCGCCGAGGAGAACCGTCATCTCGGGTGCCGTCAGCGTCAGCAACTGCGCCCGATCTACCAGCCGCTCCTCCGCAGTTCTTGGATCACCATTGCGAAGGTAGTTGCGGAACCCGTCTGCGGCCGGCTCCAACACGGCGAAGGAGTGCACATCGGTCTGGGCCTGCGATGCATCCGTGCGTCCCGGCGAGAAGGGAACCTTCACGTTATGCCCGGCCCTTTTCGCGGCTTCCTCGACAGCAGCGCAGCCGCCCAGCACGATCAGGTCAGCCAGCGAGACTTTCTTCCCACCGGACTTCGAGCCGTTGAAATCCTTTTGAATCGCCTTCAGTGTTTTCAGAACCTTCGCCAATTCGGCCGGCTGGTTGACTTCCCAATCCTTCTGCGGCGCAAGGCAAATGCGCGCCCCGTTCGCTCCACCGCGCTTGTCGGAACCGCGGAACGTCGCCGCCGACCCCCAGGCCGTGGTAACCAGTTTGGGAATCGACAACCCGGACGCGAGAATTTTTGCTTTAAGAGCGGCAATGTCCCGCTCCCCGATAAGTTTGTGATCCACGGCGGGAACCGGGTCTTGCCACAACTGCGGCTCCTTGGGAACGAGCCGACCAAGGTAGCGCGGGAGCGGCCCCATATCGCGGTGGGTCAGCTTGAACCACGCCCGTGCAAATGCGTCGGCGAACTGATCCGGATACTCGTAGAAGCGCCGTGAGATCTTTTCGTAAGCAGGGTCGAAGCGCAAGGAGAGGTCAGTAGTCAGCATGGATGGCGCGTGGCGCTTTGACGGATCATGCGCATCCGGCACGGTACCGGCGCCCGCGTTATTCTTCGGTTTCCACTGATGCGCGCCCGCCGGGCTCTTGGTCAGTTCCCATTCGTAGCCGAACAGGTTCGCGAAAAAGTTCGTGTTCCACTTCGTTGGCGTCGTGGTCCAAGTGACTTCCAGGCCGCTGCCGATCGTGTCGCCGCCTTTGCCCGTGCCCAATTTGCCTTTCCATCCGAGACCCTGCTCCTCGATAGGGGCGGCCTCCGGCACTGGGCCCACCAGTGCCGCATCGCCGGCGCCGTGAGTCTTGCCGAGCGTGTGACCGCCGGCGATCAGTGCAACGGTCTCTTCGTCATTCATCGCCATGCGGGCGAACGTCTCGCGAATATCCCGTGCCGCGGCGATTGGATCCGGCTTTCCATTGGGTCCTTCCGGATTCACGTAAATCAAGCCCATTTGGACGGCGCCCAGGGGACTGTCAAGCTGGCGATCACCTTTGTAGCGCTCGTCCGCCAGCCACTTGCCTTCGGGGCCCCAATAGACGTCCTCGTCGGGCTCCCATGTGTCCTCGCGCCCGCCGCCGAAACCGAAGGTCTTGAACCCCATCGACTCCAACGCGACGTTGCCGGCGAGAATCATAAGGTCGGCCCAGGAGATTTTCCGGCCGTATTTCTGTTTGATCGGCCACAGCAGGCGACGTGCCTTATCCAGGTTCACGTTGTCCGGCCAACTGTTGAGCGGGGCAAACCGCTGCTGGCCCGCGCCAGCACCGCCGCGGCCGTCGCCGATTCGGTACGTACCTGCGCTATGCCACGCCATACGAATGAAGAGCGGTCCGTAGTGGCCGAAGTCCGCCGGCCACCACTCCTGCGAGTCCGTCATCAAGGCATGGAGGTCCTTAGTCACGGCATTCAGATCGAGACTCTTGAATCCTTTGGCGTAATTGAATTTCCTGGCCATGGGATTGGACAAGGCTGAGTGCTGGTGAAGGACCCTCAGGTTCAACTGATTCGGCCACCAGTCCGAATTCGTCGCGGCTCTGGTCGCCGTGCTTGCGTGAGCGGCGCCCGTGACCGGGCACTTTCCTTCGGCAGATGTGGTTTGTTCCTGATGAGCGGGAACAGGCGCCCCCGCCTTAGAAGTAAGTTCATTTTTCAAGTGTGCATCCTCCTGATTTTTTCATTCGCGCAAATCGCCGCCGGCCGCGCAGGCTGGCACGCTTGACGCCTTGACTTTCAAAATCCTTAACTCCGCCGACAAGTACCCGCCCAGACGGATTTGGTGCGCTGCCGCTCGTCTTGACTTGTCAGCCGCCAGGATTCCCGGTCCAAACCAAGAACCATTCCTTAACTAAAACCCAGGGATCCGAGAATCCAGGAACGTATTACAATCATGTGCGAAAAATGACCTTCACGTCAAATTAACCCGGCCGGATTCAAACCAAACAACCAGCCACCGTCTCGCCCCGCCCGGCGGGCCATGAACCGCCGCGGCGAAATTAGCTGACTGCGTGGCTTGATCAATCCGGACGACAACTCCACTGGACGGCTCCACCGGGCAATCCCTTCCCAAGGTAAGGACTGAGGCTCATCAGCGCGCCGTCCAGCCACAGTCGATGGACAGGGCAGAACCAGTGATGGCCTGCGCGGCTTCACTCGCGCAGAGGTATACCACCAGGTCTGCGACTTCGCGTGGTTCGAGCAATCGCTTGAGCGCGGCGGGTGCGAGCATTATCTTATTAACCACTTCGCTTTCCGGAATGTGGTGACGCTCGGACTGTTCACTGATCTGCTTTTCCACGAGCGGCGTTCGAACGTAGGAGGGGCAAATGGCGACGGCGGTGATATTGTGAGGACCGCCCTCCAGCGCAAGTACTTTGGTAAAACCAATGACGCCGTGTTTAGCCGCCGTGTATGCGGATTTGAATTCGGAACCCACCAGCCCGTGGATGGAACTGATATTAATGATGCGCCCCCGCTTCTGGGCCATCATCGGGGGCAAAGCGTACTTGGTGCACAGGAATGTTCCGGTAAGCATTACAGAAATTATGGCGTTCCACTTTTCTTCGTGAAATTCATGGATGGGCGCGAGGTGCTGAATGCCCGCATTGTTGATAAGAATGTCCAGGCGGCCAAACTTTTTCATGGTAGCGTCGACCAGTGCCCGCGCGTCCCGGCTGCTTGAAACGTCTGTCTTGTGAAAGAAACAGTCTGCGCCGGTGGCCGAAATTTTCTGCGCTGCTGCCTTCCCGGCGCGCTCATTAAAGTCCGCCAGCACCACTTTCGCGCCCCGCCCGGCCAGCGCCTCGGAAAAGGCCAGTCCCATTCCGCTGGCCGCTCCGGTAATTATGGCCGACTTGCCATTCAGATTCTCGCTCACGCCTTGGCCTCCTGAAGGCTCTGCTCTTCGTCAAGAATATAAACGCAACCTGGATATCTACATTGTAACAAAATCGTTCCCACTCCTGCATCGGATCTAAGCGCAAATCAACCGGCTCGATTTATGGGTAGTGGGGTCATTTGCCAGACGCGGCCGCTCCCATAGGCCTTCGCGGGAATGACCCGCCGGGTCGGGCCTTGAAAGGAATCCAATTCCAATTAACACCGCAACAGACTTGTGCGGATGGGTGCAATCGAGTTTACTTGGGCAGGCCGGGAGTAACAGGGAGGGAAAAAAGCTGATTCAAATTAGCTCCGACCACAAGTGCTGCCACAGGCTTTGTCGGATCAGAAGTTGTTACCTCAAGCGTCCCGTCGAATTCACTCACGTTCTGGAGGATGCTCTTGAAAGCAGGGTCTTGTGTCAGGTCAAAGGCCGTTTGGGCAAAGGGCCCCAGAGTGACAGTGTCCTGCGCCGCAACGCCACCGCCTTGATTGTTTAACTTGATGGTGAGAGTGGTCGAAGTGTTGTTGAGGTTGGCCAGCGCCAGACCCAGGTCGCCGCCAGGACTCGTTACGCGAGCCAGGGCCGTGAAGGACGTAACGGGCGCCGAAGCCAGCGCACCTAGCGCCGTGTTGAAGTTTGCCGGAGAGGGCGCTGCTGCACCCTGGAAATCAAATAGCACTGAAGCTGTCACGGCGCCCTGCGAGCCGATAGCAAACCAATTGATGGTGAGCGGCAGGGTGCGATTGGATTCGGGGTCGGCCATTTCCAATGTCCCGCCAGCCGCAAGCGTCGACGTAGTACTGTGCACCACATTGCCGCTTTGATCGATGCGGTTGATCGTGACTGTATTCGGTGAATTGGTCAGATTGGCCACAATTAAGCGTGTAATCCATCCTCCGCCGTAAGCGCTATGGGGGACGATGGTTTGCAGGTTCGCTGCCGGGATGGGTGAAGTCGACTGGGCAAGGATGGGCGGAGAATCGCTGCCCAGCATGGTTGCAAGCAGAAGCAACGCTGGGAGCAGGACCGATTTGTCCAAACAATTTGCTCTCCTTCGAATCATTTTGCCACCCCCGACACTACGGGTAATGAAAAAAGCTGATTGAGATTGGCTCCCACCACCAGGGCGCTTACGGGCTTTGCGGGGTCAGAGCTTGTCGCTGTCAGTGTGCCAACAAATTCATTGCTGCTCTGCAAAATTGTCGAGAAATTCGAGTCCTGAGTCAGGTCAAAGGCGGTTTGCGAGTACGCTCCCAGATTCACGGAATCCTGCGCCACTAAGTTTCCCCCCACATCGTACAGGCTGATTGTTACCGTGTTGGAGGTGTTATTCAGGTTCGCCAGCGCCAGGCCAAGATCGCCGCCGGGACTTGTGACGCGCGCAAGAGCGGTGAAGGAACTGAGGGGCGGCGCGGCGAGGGCGCCCACAGCGGTGTTGAAGTTCACGGGTGCAGGCGCCGCCGCCCCTTGGAAATCAAACAGCACCGAATCGGTCACTGGCCCTTGCGAGCCGATGGCAAACCAGTTGATCGTCAGTGGCAGGGCCCGAAGCGTTTCATCATCCGCCAACACGAGCATGGCCGCAGGCCCAAGAGTAGATGGAACACTCGCAACGACGTTCCCGCTCTGATCAATTCGGTTAATAGTGACAATGTTTGGGCTGTTGGTTAAGTTCGCCACGAACAGGCGGGTTATCCATCCACCGCCAAACGCGCCGTGTGGAACAACGGTCTGCACGGCGCCAGGAGGAATAGGCGAGGCAGCCGCATTCGTAACATTAAATGTGAGGGCGTTTGAAACTCCCCCGCCCGGAGTGGGATTGGACACGGTCACTGGAATGGAACTTGGAGAAGCGAGGTAGCTCGCCGGCACGAGAGCAGTCAACTCCGTGGAACTCACGAATGTCGTCTGAAGCGCCACGCCGTTCCAGAGCACCGAAGAACTAAATAAGAAATTGGCGCCCACGACAGTCAAATTGACACCCGCCGATCCTGGAGGCCGGGCCGCTGGCGATAGCAGGCCAATCGCTGGAGATGGATTGGGTGCGCCCGCGCCCGTCAGAGCAACCGCCTGCGGGCTGCCGGGTCCGTTGTCTGTAATCATCAGTGAACCGGCGAGCGGACCGGCCGCCGTCGGATTGAACATCACAACAATCGTGCAACTGGCGCCGACCGCCAAGCTGTTGCTGCAAGTATTGTTCTCCACGAAATCGTCTGTGCTGGATCCAATACTGATATTGTTCAGTGCGGCTGTGCCGGTGTTGCTTAGTGTCACGCTCTGGGGAGCGCTGGAAGTCGCCACCCGCTGGCTTCCAAAACTGAGGGTTGCCGGGGACAAGTTTGCGACAGGTCCCGGCGAAACCCCTTGCCCGGTCAGCGTGATAGCCTGAATGCTTCCCGGAACGTTGACCGCAATGTAAAGCGAGGCTGTGACCATCCCGGCTTGGGTGGGATTAAACGTCACGGCGACATTGCATTTGGCGCCCGGTGCGAGGCTGGTGGGGCACGCGCTGGTCGCGCCAAACCCGGAACTCGCCGCGATTCCCGTTATTTCGATTGGGGCGGACCCCTGGTTGGCGATTTGCACCGTCTGTGCGGCACTGGTGGTCCCCGCCACTTGGTAGCCGAAACTTAAAGCGGTTGGCGAAATGACCGGCAAAGTAGCAGTGGGGGAAGCACCTGCGCCGTACAGCGTCAATAGCTTGGGGCTATCGGTCGCATTGTCGGTGATGGTGAGTGACCCGAAAATTGTTGTGTTGGAGGTGGGCGTAAAGAAAACGTCAATCGCGCAACTATCGCCGACCGCCAGAATGGCGGGACAACTATTCGCTTGGGCGAACTCCGAAGGCGTAGTGGCTATGCTGGTGATGCTTAAAGGAGCCGTGCCCGTATTGCTGAGCATTACAATTTGCGGATTGGCCGTACTGTTGACCTGCTGTGATAAAAAGTCCGCGAGGACTGCCGACAGGCTGGTTATCGGCCCGGAGTTTGGAACTCCCGTACCGGAGACGCTAATTGACTCGGGAATGTCGTCAATATTGAAAAGCGAGTTGTACGGTTGAGCTGCCTTTGGGGCAAAACTTACGCTTGCCATGCAACCATGGGGGGGAGAAAGGAATATAGGACAGTTAGTTGCCACCACGAATACGCCACTGTCAGGTTGGAATGCGAGCGGAACATAGACATCAAGAAATGGGAAGGGGCCTACATCGACCAATATCGAAGGGCTGGTCGTACCAATAGGTTGGTTCCCAAAATTGAAACTCGGCGGAGGCGCGGGCTTTGTGGGGTCAAATCCTCCGCCGCTCAGTGAGATTGTTTGCGGGGCACCAGAAGTGCTGTCGGTAATATTCAGCGATGCAAAGACGGGGCCGGTCGCAGTGGGTGTAAAGGTCACACTGATCGTGCAGGTGGCGCCAACTGCCAAGCTGCTGGTGCAGTTATTCGTCTGGCTAAAAACTGGGGAGCTCGTGGAAATGCTGCTGATGGCATCAGGAGAGGTTCCGACATTAATGAGATTTATAGTCGATGGGGATCCCACAATCCCAATCGGCTGGCTTCCGAAATCGAGACTTGGCGCGGAGACGCTCAAACCGCCGTTATAAAAACCTGTGCCAGTTAGTAAAACCCGATCCGGTCCGCCTGATGAGTTGTCGGATATGGCCACGAAGGCATTGAAGGTTCCGCCTGCTGTGGGGGTAAAGGCGATGGTAATCGTGCAACTGGCGCCGGTCGCCAAGCTGGCAGGGCAGCTATTGGTCTGGGTAAAGGGGCTGAAAGTCGTGGCAATAGCGCTGATCGCCAAAGGTAGCGCGCCGGAGTTGGTCAGCGTGACAGTTTGGGGAGGGCTGGTGGTCCCCACCCGCTGATCGCCAAAACTTAATGCGCTCGGAGTCAGGGTGACGGCAAGGCCGGACCCGAGCCCAGCCAGGGCGACTGTTTGCGCGCCCCCCAAACCATTGTCCGTGATGGTCAGTGACCCATTGAAACTTCCGGACGAAGATGGGACGAATGACACGTTAATCGTACAATTGGCGCTGGCGGCCAGACTGCTTGGACAGTTGTTAGTCTGGGTAAATGCGGGAACGCTCGTTGCAATGCCGCCGATGGTCAACGCCGCGGTGCCGGTGTTGCTCAGGGTGACCGGGAGTACCGCGCTGGATCCAACATTTTGGCTCGGGAAGTTCAAGCTTGTCACCGATAGAGTGGCGATCGGACCAGTGCCCGTGCCCGTCAGGCTGACGGATTGCAAGTTGACGGACAGCGCGCCGGTGAATGATCCGGTCCATGGAGGACTAAACGTGACATTAATCGTGCATCCAGTCCCTGGAGCAAGGCTACTGACACAATTATCACTCGCAGAAAAGGGAGGCGGCGTGGCGGCGTTGACCATAATTGGTGTGAGGGTAAGTGGGGCGGTCCCGACGTTTGCCAGAGTAATCGATTGAGTCGAATTCTCTTCAACCAGAACATTTCCAAAGTCCAGACTGGTTGAAGAAAGCATTGCTTGGCTAATCGCGCTCACTATTGCCACAGTGACAGTGGTTTGATTAAATATTGCGGCTCCACTTGGGGAAACAGAAACCGTGGCCGTGACCGTGCCGGGCCCGGAAGACTTTGGATTGTATAGTAACCCCCCTAAGATGATTTGGTCATTGACCTTGAAGGCTAAATTTGCAGGATAGGTTGCGGACACCGTATTACCTGAAACGGTTGGAACTGACAAGCAATTAAGACAAGACGGAGAGGAAGTCGGCAGAAGGTTAGCGCTAAACGTAAAATTGATAACTGTCCCCGCATTGACAACACCTGCTGTTGTGGCGGTCAAAACGATATTGCCCAAGGGTTCAGAGGTCTGTATCGTAGTGGCACTTGTCGATCCTCCAAAAACCTGGAAATTGACGGGCGGGCCGATGACCCCAGTGCCGACTAGACTGACTACTTGTGGGCTATTTGAGGCATTGTCAGTAAGAGTGAGCGATCCGTTAACAACTCCTGCTGCCGTGGGAGAGAACGCGAAGAATATAACGCAGCTCTGGCCAGCCGCGATGGGATCTAAACATATGCCATCACTTTGGATTTCGAATATATTACTTGGGCTCGACACTATGTTAGTGATCAAAAGCGGGCTAGCCCCCGAGTTTGTGACTACTAATGTGAGACCCGGATTGCTCGTCGTGCCGACGAACTGAGACGGGAAGTTAAGAGGTGACGAGCTAAACGTAACTGTCTGTGCTTGGGCTGGCGCGGCTGCTGCCATCAGCGCGAAGAGGAACAAAGACTCTGTCAAAACAATATGGCGTTTCATTGTCAATAGCGCAAAACTTGGGTCATTCCATGTGTCCATTCCCCAATCGCACCGGTTCGCCCCACCCAAATCTCTTAACAGCCGCCTACTTTGGGACGCTTCGTCCTCGGCCGGAATACAGGGACATTTTGATCCGAGATTTCCGTTATTAATTTTCAGCCTGCATTTAACCCGCGATCGTCAAGTTGAGCAAGCAAATTAATGCAACATTCGTCGTCATCAAGTGGGTCACTGTACCATAATCAAATTACAAGTGTCCACGACCGGCATCACATTTTGTCGAGCGTGTTTCTACAATCGGCGAGACTGGAAGCGGGGCGCTCCATCGACAACATGAAAACCCTTGCAAACCATTTTTCGTGGATCGAAGGAGCATGGACGATCTCCCCTCAATCGCCGAAATGTGCGGGACCTTATGATTTGTTAAAAGATTTTGGTAGGCCAGAAAGGACTCGAACCGTTGACCTTCCCGGTGCCCCGGGACGCTGCTTAACCGCTAAGAACTGGGGCAACGACCCCATCAACGACGACTTGAACCATGACCATTATGGTAGGCCCGAACGGACTCGAACCGTTGACCTCTACCGTGTCAAGGTAGCGCTCTAACCAGACTGAGCTACGGGCCTAAGTGTACATCAAAACTAACCCAATCCTGTTGGAGTGTCAACGCGGCGAACTCTGTGGCCGAATCCGCGTTGAAATCCGGTGCTTCATCCGGCGGAGCTGCAAGAGTGATCTCCTATGGTGAAGGCGCTCAGGCTTCCCGCGAAGCCCTTGTACATGCGCCATGGCGGTGGTAGGGTATTGCCCGGCAGACAAATTGTTAGAGTGCCGTCTTGCGCGGCGTCGATTGGGAGACTTTAAAACCGGATGGATAAAAAACCCGTCTTTGAATTATTGCCCGAGAAGATGAACGTAGGATTGCGAGCGCCGCGTGGCATGGGGCGGCGCGAGGCTGTGCGGCGATTGCTCGCGGGTGCGGGCGGGGCGCTGATGGTCCCCGGTTTAGCCGCCGCTCATCCCGTGCACAAACACTTGGCCGACGCAGCCACTTTGGCGGCCGCCGATTTTAAAGCCGCTGCCGCCGACTGGACACCGGAATATCTCGACGCCCACCAGAACGAAACCCTGGTCGCACTGTCAGAGAGGATCATTCCCGGATCCAACAAGGCGCAGGTGAACCGTTTTATTGACCTGTTGCTGACCGTGGATACGGAGGACAGCCAGAAGAAATTCCTGGCGTCCCTCGGAGCTTTCGACGGGGATTCCATGACTCGCTTCGGCCATCCCTATGTCGCGCTCACAGAAGACCAGCAGAATAAGATCCTGGATGCGGCCTCGACTGAAAAGCCCGGAAGCGGCGGCGATGAAAATGGGATGGGGTTTACACCTCCCGCCAATCCCCCGACAGAGCCACTCCGGATTACGATGCGCGACCATTTTGAGAATTTGAAAGGCTGGATCAGCGGCGCGTACTATTCCTCTGAAATCGGCATGCGCGAACTTGGATGGACGGGGGAAAATTTCTACGAAAGCTTTCCCGGATGCGAGCACTCCGAAGGCCATCACTGAGTCTGGCCTCAGCACCGCCATTGAAACAACCCGGATGCACGGCATTACCCCGCATCCGCCTCCGCGCATTGACGCAAATGTGAGCCGGCTTTTCAAGCCGCAACCATGCGACCTTCCGAGAAAATCTTCGACGTTTGCGTGATCGGTTCCGGGCCCGCCGGTGGCGTCCTCTCCAAAGAATTAGCGGAGGCGGGCGCCAAGGTAGCCTTGGTGGAGGCTGGCCGCCCGATGATGGCGGAGGATTTCAATTATCACGCTTGGCCCTACCAATTTCCCAATCGGCAAAAGCCCGAGCCGTTTTATCCGCCGGAAGTCCGGTCGGCCATCCGCTACGATGATTGCGATAATATCAGCGTGGACCGCATCCGCGCCGTGGGCGGGCGCAGCATTCACTGGAACGCGGCGTGCTTCCGTTTTTCTGCGCGCGATTTCCAAGAGGCGAGCCTGGAGGGTGTTGAAGCGGACTGGCCCATCACCTACGACGAACTGGCGCCCTATTACTCCTACGTGGAAAAAATGATCGGCGTTTGTGGTAGCCGGGAAAATCTGGATGTGATCCCGGATGGCGAATTCCTGCCGCCTCTGAAGCTCCGCTGTTCGGAAGAAATCGTCAAGCGGAGTTGCGACAGGATGGGCATTCGCATGATACCCACGCGCAAGGCCGTGTTGACCGTGCCCTACGATAATCGTCCGCCTTGCCACTACTGCGGCCATTGCATGGAGGGTTGTGACGTCGGCGCCATCTTTACAGTTCCTAATTCCATGATTCCCAAAGCCCAAAAGACCGGTAACTTCACGCTGATTCCCAACAAACTGGCGCGTGAGATTCTGGTGGACACGGCTGGCAAGGCGCGCGCGGTTTCCGTGATTGATACGGTGACCCGGCGCGAGGGAGAAATACGCGCCCGGCGTTTTGCCGTTTGTTGCGCAACAATTGAATCGGCGCGCCTGTTGCTCAATTCGCGCTCGCCGCGGTTTCCGAACGGCCTCGCCAATTCGTCTGATTGCGTGGGGCGGTATCTGGCCGGCCATGTGGGCATGGGAATTTACGGGTATCTCGATGAACTGGTCGGCACACCACCCATCAACAATGACGGGGCCACCGACCATTCTTATATTCCACGCTTTAATCTAGGCCAAAAGAAAAAAGACTTCGTGGGCGGATACCAATATCAAGTGCAGTTTTCCAGCTTCATGTTTCCTCACCACGCGTCCCACGTGAAAGGCTTCGGCCCGCAATTCAAAAAGCAGGTCAGGTTCCTTCAGCCGGGACTTTTTCAAATGGGCGGCTTCGGAAAAGTATTAGCCCAGCCAGAAAACCGCGTGACCGTCGATCCCACCCATTCGGACGCCTATGGCATCCCCATCCCAGTGGTTCATTTTCGTTTCAGCGAGAACGACAATGCTCTGTGGAGGGATATGAAGATGCAAGCGGAAGAAATTCTGAGCGCGGCAAAATGCCGGTTGATCATTAACGACGATCCTTCGCCTTCCGGGTTCGCCAGCCATGAAACGGGCACCGTGCGGATGGGCAAAGATCCCCGAACGTCAGTGCTAAACGCTTACAACCAGGCGCACGACGTAAGCAATTTATTTGTGGTGGATGGCAGTTGCTTTACCACTTTCCCCGAGAAAAATCCGACTCTCACCATCATGGCGCTGGCGGTGCGCACAGCGCGGCACATGGCGGAGGGAGTACGCAAGGGTGATTTGTGAATTGGAGACGCCTAATCTGATTGCCCATTAATTCAGATTCGGCAGTGTGTAATCGCAGAGGGTTGCATGAAGAGGCGTGACTTGATCAAATCGGCTGTGGCCGGCGGCGGAGCGTTACTGGCCGGCCTCCAACTTGAAAAGTCGGCTGGCGCAGGTCCGTCTTCTGGGCAGCTCTTCACGCCCTGCATCAATCAGGCGACCACCATGAAAGCCGACTTCAAGACCGCTATGGATGCCTACAGCAAAGCGGGATTTCGCCAGGTGGAATTATGGCTGGACAGCGTGAATCCATTTCTCGAAAAGCACTCTGTAGCCGTGGCCAGGCGCGCGATGGCTGACCTTGGACTCAGCCCCCGTTCCGCGTGCTGTGAGTGTGAGAACCTTTTCTTTCGCGGCGTTCCCGACCGGGATAAGAAATGGGAGGCTTTCAAGCGCAAGTTGGACGTGAGCGCGCAGCTTGGCGCCAATCACTTTGTGATGTGCTCGGGAATTTCCGAAAAAGTTCACCCCGACGATTACACCGCCGCTGTGCCCATGTTGCATGAGGTGGGCGAATTGGGCAAACATTTTGGAATTATCATTGGCATTGAGTTCATTCGCGGCGCCAGGTTTTTGGGCTGCGTGGAAACCACGGCGAATCTGCTGCGCCAGGTCGGCCATCCCAACCTGGGCGTATTGGTGGACACGTTTCACTTCTATGCGGGCATCAGCAAGCTTGGAGACATTGAGCGGCTTAAACCGGGCGAGATCAGCTGGGTCCACATAGATGATGTTCCGCCCAAACCGCGTGAATTGCTCGAAGATACTGACCGGGTTTACGTGGGCGACGGCATTCTCCCTCTGGAAAAAATATTGCCCGTCCTTGCGCGGGTCTATCAGGGCCCTGTGTCATTTGAAGTTTTCCAGTACACGGATCAAGATCCATACACCGTGGCCAGGAAGGCTTATCAAGGACTAACCCAGCTGCTGGCGAAATTGAATGGCGCCTAATCAATTTTTGGAAGGATTTACTTTCCGCCTATGTCAGGACCGCTGGATAAAAACGACCGCTTGACGCGTCGCAGGGCGCTGAAGAAAATCGCCGGAACGGCGAGCGCCGCCGTGGTCCTCCCAATCTTGAGTAACGGGGCGGCTCCCCGAGCAGAGTTGTCGGATGCGACCTTCCCCGCGATTGACGGAGCGGCCTCATACGTCCCCAAGTTTTTCCGCGCCGATCAAATGGAAACCATTTCTTCACTGGCGGAGATGATCATCCCCGCCGACGACCATTCACCCGGGGCCCGCGCCGCCCGGGTCCATGAATTTATTGACACAATCGCTGCCGAGTCATCCCCAGCACGAAAAGATTCCTGGATCAACGGGCTCGCCGCTGTGGATAAAATGGCCATCCAAAGATATAAAAAGAAATTTGCGGCATGCGATCCCATTCAGCAGAGAGAGTTGCTGATTACGATCAGCGCCCATGAGGACCAGCCTACGACGCCCGAAGAGCATTTCTTTGCCACGCTCAAGAACGCCACGATTGAGGGCTACTATACTTCGGCCATCGGAATTCATCAGGAACTTGAATATCAGGGGAATACGGCGCTGGGCGAGTTCGAGGGGTGCGCGCTCTTGCCGCACAGATCAGATAGCAAGTAAGCCGCAACGCCGTGCGGTTTACGGACTGTTGTACAACTGGCGCTTCAGGAATTCACCATGGCCGGCGCGCCCCACGAATTTGTCGTTATCGATCAGCAGTTGGCCGCGAGAAAAAACCTGGCGCGGCATGCCTTTTACCCGAATCCCTTCAAACATTGAATAATCCACGCGCATGTGATGGGTTTTGGCGCTGATCACATGTTCGGCGTTGGGATCAAAGATCACCAGGTCCGCGTCCGAGCCCACGGCGATTGTTCCTTTGCGCGGATAAAGTCCAAAAAGCTTGGCCGGCGTGGTGGAGACCATTTCCACAAAGCGGTTCACGGAGAAGCGTTTTTTTTGCACCCCGCCCGTAAACACCAGGCTCATGCGATGCTCGATGCCCGGGCCGCCATTGGGGATTTTGGTGAAGTCGCCGATGCCCAGCTCTTTTTGTTCTTTGTAACAGAATGGGCAGTGGTCGGTGGAGACAACCTGAAGATGGTCGGCGGCCAGGCCGGCCCAAAGTTTTTCCTGATGCCATTTTTCACGCAGCGGCGGCGTGAACACATATTTCGCGCCCTCAAACCCGGGCACATCGAAATTCTCAATGGAGAGATACAAATATTGCGGGCAAGTTTCAGCGTAGGTGGGCAGGCCGCGGTCGCGCGCTTCGCGAACTTTCTCCAGCGCATCGTTGCACGAGAGATGCACGATGTAAACCGGCGCGCCCGCCATTTCCGCCAACGCGATGGCGCGTCCCGTCGCTTCCGCCTCCGCCGTGGTGGGGCGGGTAAGGGCGTGATATTTGGGAGCGGTCTTGCCCTCGGCCAACGCGCGCTGCACGATCACATCAATGGCGCTGCCGTTTTCCGCATGCATGCAAATCAGCGAGCCGGTGTCCGCAGCTTTCAGCATGGCCTTAAAGATCAGGCCATCCTCGATCATAAACACGCCTGGATAGGCCATGAAGAGCTTGAAACTGGTGATGCCTTCGTCCACCAGCGATTTCATTTCTTCCAGGCGCGCGTCGGGCAGGTCGGTGACGATACAATGAAATCCATAGTCGATTACCGCCTTCCCCTCGGCCTTTTTCCACCAAGTGTCAAGCGCGGTGCGCAGGGTCTGGCCTTTATACTGAATCGCAAAATCGATGAGCGTGGTCGTTCCACCGAATGCCGCCGCCTTGGTTCCCGTTTCGAAATCGTCCGCGCTCTTCGTGCCTCCAAACGGCATGTCCAGATGGGTGTGCACATCCAGGCCGCCAGGAAAGACATAATTTCCCTGAGCGTCAAATACTTGTGCTGCCGATTCCGCGGGTAAAGCCTGGCCGATGGTGGAAATCTTTCCGTCGGCGATTGCAATGTCCGATGGATACGTGTCCGTCGCGGTCACGACGATGCCGTTTTTGATGAGGGTGTCAAAGATCATGTTTTTTGTCCCTTGTCAGTGATACAGCGCCCGCGGCCTAAGTTGTAGTCTTATGGGGCTCAAAAATCAAGCCGGGAGGCGTCGCTCACCTCAATCTCTGAGTCGCCACATCGCAACAATGAAGTGTATAATGCCAGCTCCGAGAGAGAACGGGATACCGTGGAAAGTTCTTGCGGCTCAGTCAAACTCGCGATGCGGGCCAGTCTCTTCCTTTTGTTGCTGCTCACACCCGCGAAATGCGACCAAGAGGCCAAGAATCAGCAGGAATTGCAGCAAATGTCGGAGAGGCAATTACTGCAATGTGTCAATCAGGAAGACTGCAGAAGGCGACAAGGCGATTGGGATCTCGCTAACGAATTGGCGGGTAGAAAGGACACTACGTTTCTGATTCAATCTTTCGACAATGCCAATACAGATCAGCGGATCATTCTGATAAAAGCTCTAGTCCAGATCGACAACCCTCGTGTTGAAGTTTTCATGCGGAGAATCGCCTTCTCGGATCTCAAGCCGGAAGAAGCTGACGGTGAGCCTGCGTACTTTCCACTTCAGTATCTTGCCAAACGGTGCGACAAAAAAGCCCTTGCCAGGCTAAGTCGTTACGCAAATATTGAACAAGCGTATCCTGTCGGT
Organism: Terriglobia bacterium; assembly: GCA_035308965.1. Taxonomy (GTDB): domain Bacteria; phylum Acidobacteriota; class Terriglobia; order UBA7540; family UBA7540; genus DASYXZ01. The sequence continues at coordinate 94,172 of DATGFN010000023.1, forward strand.
TGCATCCTATGGCAGGATACTGTCGATGAGTTTGGAACCTGCGAGTATCGCCCAGCTATCCCTTATCTCATCGAAGCATTGACGACGGCCTGCCTAAACATAAACGACAATGCTTTGAAAGGGCTACAAAAATTCTTTCCGAATGCTTGTCGGAGTGCATCTTCCTATGAGAAGGCGCAACAGTGCTACCGTAACGTAGCTCAAAAGCATGGTATCAAGCTCTATGGCCACAGGTGAAAATACCCATGCGCAACCTGCCACCGAAATTGTCCGCTGAGCAATACGAACAAAACTTTGCTGACATCAGCCCGCGGTTTACTCGCCAGCAGGCGCTGATCGAGGCGAGCCGGTGTTTGTACTGCTTTGATGCGCCGTGCACCAAGGCATGTCCCACCAGCATCGACGTGCCGTCATTCATCAAGAAAATCACCACCGGAAATTTGAAGGGATCGGCGCGGGTGATCCTGAGCGCGAATATTCTGGGAGAGAGTTGCGGCCGCGTTTGTCCCACCGAAGTGCTCTGCGAAGGGGCATGCGTGATGAACGGTTCCGGTGAAAAGCCGATTGAAATTGGCCGGCTCCAGCGCTACGCCGTTGATTATGCCTTGGACCATAATTTCCGCCTTTTTGCAGCGGGAAAGCCGAACGGACATAGGGTGGCGTGTGTGGGTTCCGGCCCGGCTTCTCTGGCTTGCGCTGCCGAACTGGCGAAACTCGGATATGGAGTCGAGATCTACGACCGCAATCCGATGCCCGGGGGGCTGAACACTTACGGTATCGCAGCCTATAAAACCCGTGCCTCCGATAGCCTGCGCGAGGTCAAATTGGTGGAGGACCTTGGCGTCAAATTCCACCAGGGCGTAGAAGTGGGCAAGGACATTGCCCTGGCCGAGCTCGAGCAAAAGTTTGATGCCATTTTTCTTGCCGTTGGTCTGGGTGAGACTTGGGATTTGAATCTTCCCGGAGAAGATTTGGACGACGTTTATGGCGCCCTGGAATTTATCGAATGGACCAAGATCGAGCGTTTTGAGAACATCGACATTGGGAAGCGCGTCGCCGTGATCGGGGCGGGGAACACGGCCATCGATTGCGTGACGGCGGCCCGGCGACTGAATGCCGAGACTGTTTATCTCATTTACCGGCGCGACAAAGAGTCCATGCCCGCTTTCCAGTATGAATACGAATTGGCGCAAAAAGATGGAGTGATATTTCTTTGGAACACACAACCGCTGCGAATTCTCGGGCGAGGGGAATCTGTTCTGGGGCTCGAATGCGTGAAAACCAAAATGGTGGGGAAGGGCAGGGCGGCGCGCGTGGAAATTGTTGCGGGTTCCGAATTCACCATCGAAGTCGACATGGTGGTGAAAGCCCTCGGCCAGCAACCGGCCATGGATTTGGTGAAATCAATTGAAGGGTTAGAATTGAAAGCCGGCCACGTGGTCGTCAATCCCCAAACGCACCAAACGGGCAATCCCAAATATTTTGCCGGCGGCGATTGCGTGAACGGCGGCAAAGAAGTGGTGGACGCCGTGGCGGAGGGAATGGCCGCGGCGCGGGGAATCCATAAAGCAGTAGGCAATAGGCAGTAGGCAGGGACACCGTCCAAAGAACAATCGAGAGGTGGAGATATGGCCGATCTCAGCACAGATTTCGCGGGCATCAAAAGTCCCAATCCTTTCTGGCTCGCTTCCGGGCCGCCGACAAATACGGCGGGTCAGGTGATGCGCGCCTTTGATTGCGGATGGGGCGGGGCGGTGTGGAAGACGGTGGGCGAACCGATCATCAACACAGGATCGCGCTACGGCGGCATTGATTTGGGCTCGCAAAAACTGATGGGCTTCAACAACATTGAATTGATTAGCGACCGGCCCATTGAAGACAATCTACGCGAGATTGCCGAAGTCAAGAAACGTTACCCTAAAAACGCGGTCATCGTTTCGCTCATGGTGGAATCACGGCGCGAAACCTGGCACGAAATGGTGAAGCGCACCGAGGATTCCGGCTGCGATGGGTTGGAATTAAATTTCGGCTGCCCGCACGGAATGAGCGAGCGCGGCATGGGCGCGGCCGTGGGGCAGGTGCCCGAATACACCGCCATGATCACCGAATGGGTACGCGAAGTGGCGCGCACCCCGGTGATCGTTAAGCTGACGCCGAATATTTCCGACATCACCAAGATTGCGGCCGCGGCGGAAAAAGGCGGGGCCCACGGCATTTCCCTGATCAACACCATCAACAGCCTGATGAGTGTGGATCTGGATACTTTTGCGCCCCGCCCCACCGTGCGCGGAAAATCATCGCACGGCGGGTACTGCGGCCCGGCAGTGAAGCCGATCGCGCTGCATATGGTTTCCGCCTGCGCCAAGCGAGTGAAGATTCCCATCAGCGGCATTGGCGGGATTGGGACCTGGCCCGACGCGGCGGAATTTGTGGCGCTGGGCGCCAGCTCGTTGCAGGTCTGCACGGCGGTCATGCATTATGGCTTCCGAATCGTAGAGGATTTGATCGACGGATTGAATGACTATCTCGATTCGAAGGGCTTCGCGGACCTCAGCCATTTGCGCGGGCGGGCCATCGAGAACGTCGCCGACTGGGGCGACCTGGACCTGAATTACAAAATCATCGCGGACATCAAGCCGGACCTCTGCATTGGATGTCATCTCTGCTACGTTGCCTGCGAAGATGGCGCCCACCAGTGCATCGAAGAGTTTCCCATCGGACCTTCAGCCTTGCAACTAGGCATGTTTGGAAAAACGAACGGAGACAAGGCGCGCGTGCCGCGAATCATCGAGAACGAATGCGTGGGCTGCAATCTTTGCGCTCTGGTTTGCCCGGTGCACGGCTGCATTACCATGAAACACGTGGAGACTGGAAATCCCATCATGTCCTGGAATGACCGGATGCGGCACCAGCGGCAGGAAGCGGGCGTGGGGCAAACACCGTCGCTGTGGGAAAGCGCCCAGTAGAATTCGTTCGGGGATTTGGCGTGCAAGCGGTTTATGAGCGAGGCATCAAAATCACGTGCACGAGGAATGAAACACCGAACCCAACGAACCAGGCGTAATCGTAGAGAAATCGCAATTGGGGAATGATTAAGCCGACGAGCGCCACCAGGATTCCGGCAGCCAGCGCCGTGATGGCGCGCCAGTTAAATCCGCCGCTAAATTCGTAGGCTCCGCCCCGCCGGTAGAGGTCGTCGACGATCAGGACCTTCTTTCGCACCACAAAATAATCCGCAATCAGCACCCCGGCGATGGGGCCGAGCAGACCCGAGTAACCGACCAACCATCCGAAGATATAACTGCCGTAATTGGCCAGGAGTTTCCATGGCTGCATCAGCAATCCAAGGAAGCAGGTGATCATCCCGCCGGTTTTGAAACTGATTCGCCGCGGATAGAGATTGGAGAAATCGTTGGCAGGCGAGACAACGTTGGCGGCCACGTTGACATTGAGCGTGGCCATCAGCAGCGCCACCATCGCGATGACGACCGCCAGGGGATTCCCCAATTTGCTGAGAACCACAACGGGATCCCAAATGGGCGCGCCATACATGATGGCCGTCGCCGATGTGACAGCAACTCCCACAAATGAGTAGAAGGTCATGGTGGTGGGCAGGCCGAGAACCTGGCCCAGCACCTGTGCTCGCTGGCTTCTGGCGTACCGCGTAAAATCAGGAATATTCAACGCGACCGTGGCCCAGAAGCCAACCACTCCTGTGAGCGATGGAATGAAGAAGCGGAAGAACTCGGCGAATGTTTGAAATTTGGAGGGCGTGGAAAGCATGGGGCCAAATCCGCCCGCGTGGGCGCGTGCCCAAAGCAGCAGGGCGAGGCCAATCACCAGCAGAAAGGGCGCGCTGATGCCTTGCAAGAATCGGATGGTCTTGATTCCGCGCAAAATAACGGCCACGTTCAAAAGCCAGAAGAAGCCGAAACAAATCGGCACGCCATATTGAAAATTCTTCCAGCCGGGAGCGAGCGCCACCACCAAGGCGTTGATGGCCTCGCCGCCAATCCATGTTTGAATCCCAAACCAGCCACACGCCACCAAGGCGCGCAGAATGGCGGCAACGTTTGAACCCAGAACTCCAAAAGCTGATCGCGCGAAAACGGGGAAAGGGATGCCATACTTTGCGCCGGCGTGCGCGTTGAGCAACATTGGAATGAGCACCAGCACGTTGCCCAGGAATACAGTGAATATCGCCTGCTTCCAATTCATGCCGCCGGCAATCATGCCGCTGGCCAGCATGTAGGTGGGAATGTTGACGCTCATTGCCACCCAGAGCGCGGTGTAATTGTAAGTGCTCCAGGCGCGGCTTTCCGGCGGGACGGCAGCGAGGTCCTTGTTCCAGAGCCAACTGGTTTCGACCGAGTTGTTGATGAGTGGCGGCAAGGAGGATTCAGGATCTAGGATTTAGGATTCAGCAACGGCAAGAAGGCTTTTTCGCAATCCGGCCAACATTCGCGCTACCTCATCGGCTTGTGCGATGATTCCCTCAGAGGCTGCCGGAAAATAACCTAATCGTCGGGCAATTTCGAGCTGAGTCTGCAACTCGGCCAACGAGCCGCTGGCAATAGCAAGATGCCTTGCGTATGCGAGCGTTTGCTTCAATGCTTGCCCCTCGGGAATATTTGAAGGGACTGAAACGGCAGCCCTCTGCATTTGGCTGCATAACCCATAAATTTCACTCTTGGGAAAAGCGCGGGTCAAAGCATAAGTAGCTATCACCAAGTCCATAGCTTTGTGCCAGACCGAAAGGTCTTGATGCCCTTTCATTTCGAGTCTCCCGACCCCCAACCAAGCAATATATTCCCTTCCTCTGGTCCAAGTCCTAAATCCTTGTTCCTTGATCCTGAATCCTAAATCCTAATAAAGCTTCCCCTCCCGTTTCCGGCCGGTGTAATCCACATAGACGACTTTCAGTTCGGAGTAGAAATCGATGGCAGTGGAGCCGGTTTCGCGCTCGCCGATTCCGGTGGCTTTCGTGCCGCCAAAGGGCACGTGGGCCTCCCCGCCCACGGTGGGCGAATTCACGTGGACCATCCCGCATTCTAAGCGTTCGACTGCCTGGAAGACGCGATTCGAATCGGTGGTGAAAATCGAGGCGGTAAGACCAAAGGGGACGTTGTTGGCTACCGTGATCGCCTCTTCAAAATCCTTGACGCGAATCACCACCAGCACCGGCCCAAAGATTTCCTCCTGTGCGATTCGCGCATTGGGTGCGACGTTATCGAAGATCGTCGGCGCGATAAAATAGCCGCTTGCGTCAGATTCCTTTGGAGGGCCGCCGCCGCAGACGAGCGTCGCTTCACTCTTGCCGATCTCAATATATTCGAGGACTTTCTTGTATTGCGACTCGTCCACCGACGGCCCCACAGCAATGCCCGCCTCTGCGCCATTACCGACTTTCAGCTTGCCCGTGCGCTCGACCAGCATGTTTACAAATCGATCCGCCACCGCGCCTTCAACAATCACACGGCTGGTGGCCGTGCAACGTTGCCCGGTGGAGCCAAAAGCCCCCGGCACGGTGTTATCGGCCGCTAGTTCCAAGTCAGCATCGGCGAGGACTACCACAGGGTTTTTCCCGCCCATCTCGCACTGAACTTTTTTCATTTGCCGGGCGGCTTGGGCGTAAATGCCGCCCCCAACCTCGCACGACCCGGTGAAAGAAATGGCGCGGATGGCTGGGTGCTCCACCAATTCTTCGCCCACCTCGCTGCCCCGGCCATGAACCATATTCAGCACGCCTGCGGGTAATCCTGCGTCGGAGAAGATCTGCATGATTCGGCGCGAAATGAATGGGGTGAGACCCGCAGGTTTCCACACCACCGTATTTCCGCAGACCAACGCAGGCGATATTTTCCAAACCGGGATAGCCACTGGAAAGTTCCAGGGAGTGATCAATCCCACCACGCCCAGCGGTTGGCGGAGAGTGTAGGCAAAATTCCGAGGAAGCTCGGAGGGCATCGTTTCGCCCGTCAGGCGGCGAGCCTCGCCTGCCGTGAATTCCATAATATTGATGGAGCGCAGGATTTCGCCCAGAGATTCAGGAACGGTCTTCCCTTCTTCGCGAGTCAGCAGACGCGCCACGTCGTCCTTCTGTTCTTCCAGCAATCGAGCCGCGCGCATGACGATTTTGCCCCGAGCGGGCGCTGGTGTGTCGCGCCACGCCCCTCGGGCGCGCTCGGCAGCCTCAATCGCCTCGCGCATTTCCTGCCGCGAGCTGAGCGGCGTGTGTCCGATCAGATCGTTGTGATTGGCGGGATTGCGGCGCTCAGCAGTAAGGCCTGAGCCCGATTGAACCCACTTCCCATTGACGTAATTCGGGCAGATCGTTTGCTCGCCCACTTGAGTTGTGGTGGCCATGATGTTCTCCGGTGGTGCAGTTCTTCAGCAGTTCAGCACGGCAGTATCTCTGTGGCCCCAGCTCTTACTGAAGTACTGACATACTGAAATACTGACCTACTTAATCTCGCCAAACGATTTATCCATTATTCTGAGGGCATCATCCACATCACTCTCGCTGATGTTGAGCGGCGGCGAAAGGCGAATCACGTTTCCGAACAGGCCGCCCTTGCCGATCAAGAGGCCGTTGGCGCGGCATCGCTCCATTAGCTTTGTGGTTGCCTCGGGGGCCGGTTCTTTGGTCTTGCGATCTTTTACCAGCTCCATCGCCTGCATCAGGCCCATGCCGCGAACGTCGCCGATTACGGAATACTTTTCCTGGAGTTGCTCTAGCTTGCCTCGGAAATAGCTGCCCACCCGGTCGGCGTTATCCAGGAGTTTATCTTCTTCGATCACTTCGATGGTTGCGCGCGCCGCCACCGACGTAACCGGGTTCCCGCCAAAAGTTGAGATGGTCATTCCTTTGAAACCGTCGGCCACTTCCGGAGTGGCGACGCACAAACCCACCGGCGTGCCATTGGCCATCCCTTTGGCGCCGGTCAGCATATCGGGCTCGACTTCCCAATGCTCGATGCCGAACCAGTTTTTTCCGGTGCGCCCAAAGCCGGTTTGCACTTCGTCGGAAATAAACAAACCGCCATACTTCTTGACGATGGTAAAAACGATCTTGAAATATTCCTTGGGCGGCACGATCACCCCGCCCACGCCCTGGATGGTCTCGGCCAGAAAAGCCGCGATGCTGCCGGAAGTCGTGGTGCGGATGGTTTCCTCCACATCGTAAGCGCACGCCACACCGCAGCTTGGGTAGGTAAGGTGAAGCGGACACCGGTAGCAATAGGGACTGACGGCGTGCGAAATGCCAACGCTCACGATTCCGGCGCGGCGGTAGGACGCGTGGGCAGTGAGTGATTTGGCCAGCAGGGAATGGCCGCTGTAGCCGTGGCGCAGCGCCACCACGTCAAAATTTCCGGTGGACATTCGCGCCAGCATCACCGCGGTTTCGTCCGCCTCGGTGCCGCTGTTGCAGAAGAAGCTTTTCTGTAGACGGCCGGGAGTTATTTGCGCCAGCTTTTCCGCCAACTCAACAATCTGCTCATTCGGATAAACAGTGGAAGTGTGTTGAAGTCTGTCCACCTGCGCCTTGATTTTTCCCGTGACCTTGGGATTGCAGTGCCCCACACTGATAGTGAGAATCCCGCCGAAGAAATCCAGATAGCGATTGCCTTCGATGTCCCAGACGTGTTGTCCCTGGGCGTGATCGGCCACCAGCGGCTCGGCGTAATAGTTGGTGACGCACGGGAAAATGTATTCCTTGTGTTTGCGCAACACCTCTTCCCGTGCCAAGGCCGCTTCAGCTTTGTCCATTTGCTCAGCCATCATGACAACTCCTTACTTGGATTTTCGCCAACCCGACGGGAACGAATAACCCGGCTTTTCCATTAACTGGATGGAGCATCCGTTAACGCGGCGTAAGAGTCGGGGCGGCGATCTCGGTAGAACTGCCAGGTCGACCGAACCTCCCTGATCATATCCAAGTCGAGATTGGCCACCAGCAATTCATCCCGATCGCGACTCGCCTGGGCCACGATTTTTCCGCGCGGGTTGCAAAAATAGCTCTTCCCATAGAATTCACCAATGTCCCACGGCTTTTCGTGTCCCACTCGATTAACCGCGCCCACGAAGTAGCCATTGGCAACCGCGTGGGCAGGCTGTTCCAGTTCCCATAAGTATTCCGAGAGTCCCGCCACAGTGGCCGAAGGGTTGAACACAATCTCGGCGCCATTCAATCCCAGCACACGTGCGCCTTCGGGAAAGTGGCGATCGTAGCAAATGTAAACGCCGATTTTCGCGTAACGGGTTTCAAAGACGGGATATCCCAAATTGCCCGGGGTAAAATAAAATTTCTCCCAGAATCCAGGGTGGCAATGAGGAATATGGTGCTTGCGGTACTTGCCCAGGTAACGTCCGTCGGCGTCTATCACGGCGGCGGTGTTGAAATAGTAGCCCGCGATCTCCTCTTCGTAGACGGGGACAATCATCACCATTCGGTGTTTTTTTGCGAGCTTCATCATCCGCTGGATGGTCGGCCCTTGCGGCACGCGCTCGGTAAGGTCATACCAGCGAGCGTCCTGCTCAGCGCAAAAATAAGGACCGTAGAAGAGCTCTTGCAGGCACAGAATCTGGACCCGCTTTCGGCCCGCCTCCTCAATCAATTTCAAGTTCTTGGCCAGCATTGCCTTCTTGATGGCAGCCAGCGAATGCCGCTCCGGTGAAAGGTCGCACTTGGTTTGGATCAAGCCGCAACGAACCGTTCTGGACATGAGAGTAGCCCCCGCGCAGTAATTCGCCGAGCCTTTCGGGTCAGTCTGTATTCTCGCTGGCCATCATATCCTGAAATACGCTTGGCATCAATCGAGGTGGAGTCGGGATTTACATCGCTGGGAGCGGGTGTTTGGTTACTCTAACCAATTTCTACTGTTCTTTCTTCCAGTTCCATTTTGGGAATATGAGTGCCGGGCCGGCGACCAGAACGTTAGGGTTGGGCGAATGTTCGCATTCGGGCCTTTAGACTCGCCTTCATCTTCCCTAATGTTGATTCCACCCGCATAATTCCCTGTCTGATCAGGGTCATACAAGAGATCATTCGGGCAAATATAGGTCTATTTACCTATTGGGAAATGACAAAAGCGAGCCGCCAACCCTCATCGAGGGTAGGATTTGAAACTCCGGCTAATCCAGTTCCATTTTGGGACGACCCCAAAATGGGCTGAAATTGTTCTTGAAACAAACTGATCTTCACGCCCCACCCTTGCCCAATTTTTCGGATTGCCCTTCTTTCGAACTTTGCAGAACGGCTTTTGAGAAGTAAGCGCAAGAATCCCCTCCCCGCATGAAAGACGCTCTAGGAGCAGGTCTGGCGCGATTCAACGGGCACGACGACTCGTCTCCGGTCAAGAAATACACGCGCGGCGCGGCCCGTATTCCAACTCTTACCGAGAGCAATTTGGACTGCCGTAAAGTCAAAGCCGATTCGAGGTGGAAGGCGCACTTTCATTTCAGGCCTTCCCGTTTTGGAACTGTAATAATCTATATCGGGTCGCGCGATGGCGCCCGCCATGGCAACTGTGTGATAAAACACCCTGAGAATATTTATTTAATAACCAGGCGAAATAAGTCATTCGAGGTGTCACCGGTTTTCCGCCAGCACTCTCAATCGAACTGCCACGCGGTTATTCCAATGCGCCAATCCCTATGAATCGATAAGGGTTGAAGGCTAAGTCGGAACTGTCCGCGCGGGTGGATGGTTGCGGCAATTTCTGCACATCATCCCAAACTTTCCTGCCACTAGTTGGCGTTTCAATCATACGCAAACAAATATCCAGAACTTTTAATAACCGTTCAGCAAACACGGCATGCCGCGTGCATAGATCAGTTCTGTGAGCGTTAATTCACAAAAGCGAAACGTAAATCAAGAGTCGAACGGATTCAGTCCGGTAATTGGGGCGGCATGATTTGTCCGACAGACCGGCGATGTGTTTGTACACGCAGTCCAGAAATAACTGGCCGGAGATTTTGAAATTCTATGGACGCATAACAAATCAGTTTCAAAAGAGGTCCTGAATGGCAACTAATTTTGTTACGACCGCGAGCACCGATAACCGCAATAATTCAACCCGGAGGGCACGGGCCCTTCATCGCCCAATGATGGAAAACGGCTTGGAGTTTATCCGCCCTCCAAGCGGCGATTCCTGTTCGGTGGCGAGCAAGAGTGACCTGATGGAAGCCGAGCGCAACGAGCGGGCGGCCGGCCTTCTCCCCCTTCTTCATCGGGTGGCGAGAAAGATGCGCGTGCACCTCCCCGCCCACGTCGAAGTGGATGATCTGGTGGGAGCGGGCTCGGTGGGACTGGTGGACGCTCTGCGGAAATTTGACCCGAGCAAGCGGGTGAAATTCGAAAGTTATGCCCAGCACCGGATCCGGGGAGCCATCCTGGACAGCCTGCGAAGCATGGACGGCGCCTCGCGCGATATGCGCAGGAAAATAAAGACCGCCGAAAAAGTCCACCAGGAATTGGAAGCACGTCTGGGCCATCCGGCCAGTGAACTGGAGATGGCGCAGGCCCAGGGCATCAGCCTGAAGAACTGGCACAGAACGGTTCGGGAATTCCAGCCTTTGGGGGTCGCGTGGCTTCAGCCCATGGGTTTTAGCCCGGAGCCCCAACCTACGATGGAAAGCCTTCCTGCGGAAACCAATGACGACCAATTCGACCTTTGCTATCGGCGGGAGAAGATCGATATTTTGAACCGGGCCCTGACCAGCCTTTCGGTGCGCGAGCGTTTGATCGTGAGCCTCTATTACGCGCGCGAGCGCACCATGAAGCAAATCGGGTCACAATTGAAAATTGACGAATCGCGTGTTTCCCAGCTCCATTCTGCCGCCCTCGTTCGTTTGCGAAATGCCGTTAAATCTCTTATTCGTCCGTCCCAACCTTGTGCCCTTGCTGTGCCTGATGAATTGAGCGCGGCATGACCAAAAGAGAAAATGGAAATTGGAAACTTGAAAATTGGCCCAAGTGAACGAGCGTTACGCACCCAAGATTGAAATTGCAAATTTGAAATCCGAAATGCCTCCTGGGGAATTTGTGTTCAGTCCAGTTTCAATTTCGTGCTTCCCCATCCTCGAATCTTCGCGCTCGCGTTCGCCGAGTTCGATCCCCGCCGAGCTCCCGGTTGCAACCCGCGGTGGAGGGTGTTAGCCTTTCGGCGTGAAAGACTTTGGCGAATCTCGAATCGTCTAAAGGTGAATCAAGCCTGTTGCCGATACGGGGGGTCGCACAATTCCTGGCGGAGGGTAACGCCTTGTCCGAATCCGCAAGCTCAGCGATGAGCCGGCACGAAAACAAGACCTTTGAAAACCAGCACGTCGTCCTGGACGAAGGGGTTTTCATCAACTGTATTTTCAAGAATTGCAGCCTGGAATATTCGGGCGGCGACGTATACGTCCAGAACTGCCAGGGTGATGGTTGCCAGTTGGTTTGGCGGGGCGCTGCCCAGCGCACCATTTTTCTGCTGCAAGGGCTGGGGCTTATGGCTCCGGCTCCCGCGCCCAACGCCGCGACGGTTCCCAGCCGGGTGCAATAGATAGGGCAGTCAGGATTTCAATTGGTCAGTATTTCAGTCTGTCCGAGTTTCAGTTGACCCCATTACGGGACGTGGCCGAAGTTCGCTCCTCGATCTCCATTTAAGATATCCACATGAACAATAATACATTTGAGCTATATATTCGATACTGGCCTACTGATTTACTGACGCACTGACCAACTGAAATACTGACCGCCTTGCCCACCCGACATGCCGCGCCCACCGCTCACCCTCAAAACGTGAGGCGCAGCGCGAACTGAATTTCCCGAGGATCGCCCGGCCCGCCTGAGGCGATCCCGGCCAGGGGTTGCACGGTATTGAAAATTTGCCCAAAGCTGGATGAGGCCACGTCGCGTTCCGGGGTGGCGAAGTTGGCGTGATTGAAGATGTTGAACATTTCCGCTCGGAATTCGAGCGCCTTCTTCTCGCCGAGTTTGAAATGCCGCACCAGCGAAAAATCCCAATCGCTCAGGCCCGGGCCGCGCAGAATGTTTCGTCCGGCGTTGCCGAAGGCGCAATGGCCGCCCGCGTCAGTAAAAGGATTGGAGAAGGCCGAGGGCCTAATCCATTGATTGGGGGTCTGTTGGCTGGGATAGGGATTTCCCGTTACATCGGGACGGTCCGTGAGCGCGCCGAAATTTTGGAATTCGCCAGTGCAACTTACGTCCCCGCTGATGACGGGAGTGAACGGAGAGCCGGTCTGGGCGGTGAGGATGCCGGCCAACTCCCAGTCCGAAATAAAGTAATTCACCGGGCCGCTGGCCGAGCGCAGGGACCTGCCGCCGAAGGGCAGGTCGTATACGTAGGCTACAGAGAGCCGATGGCGGATATCAAAGTCCGAGGACGCTTTCTCCGCCGCCAGATCCAGCGAGTTCTGCGGCGCGTTAGCATTCACGTCCGTGGAGCTGAAAGTGGAATTGGTGTCAATCGCATGCCCATAGGTGTAGCTAAGCAGGAAAGCGATGCCTTTGGCAAAGTGGCGCTCGGCTTTCACCTGCAGCGCGTGGTACGCCGACTTGCCGGAAGATTCGGTGTAGACAAAGTCCTGGGGAAAAATGGCAAAGCGCCGCGCCATGGCGTTCGAAAGGTCGGGTTGATTGGGATCGACGGCGCGGGGCAATCTCAAGCCGCGCGTTCCCACGTAGCCCACGTCCAGCAGCCACGATCCCGGCAGTTGCCTTTGCACATCCAAAGACCATTCCTGGATAAAGGAATCCTGGAAGTTCACCTGGAAGGGAGAGATAGCCGGATAAACCGGCGCGGCGGCCAATGCAAAAGCGTTATTGATTGCGGCGCCGGATAGCAGCGGCACTTGCCCGCTCAGGATGGCAGGGAGGAGTGATGTTACCTCACCCACATTGACCTGGACAAAAGGCGGATTAGCTGCGCGTTGGAAGTAAACGTCGCCAAAGGTTTGATCAAAGAATATTCCGTACCCGCCCCGCACTACCGTTTGATGGTTATGGAACGGTTGCCAGGCAAAACCCAGGCGCGGGGCAAAGTTATTGCGATCGGGGTATTGCAAGGCCCGGTTTTCCGCCGAGGAGCCAAAATCCTTCTTGCCCACGGGCACGAAGGTCAAAGTCCCAAAGGGGGTAAGCTGCGGACATTCAACTGCCGCTGCACTGGTTCCCGCCACCAGCAGGGCGCCAGGTGCTCCGCAGGCGGTGCTGGAAAAATCGAAATTGGAAAAGTGATTGTTCTTGTCAGTCACCAGGCTGTTGTATTCGTAGCGAACTCCCGCATCCAGGGTGAAGTTCGGCTTGATCTTCCACGTGTCGGCGGCGAAATAGTCATACTCGGTGCCGGTACCGGAAATATTCACCTCAAATCCGTTGATCCAATCCTGTGGAATGCCGAGTAACCCGTCGGCCACGCCGCTGCCAAAAGAGCAACTCCCTGGAGGGCAGGCCGCAAAGAGTTGTCCGGCGATGGCGTTAAACGCCGCGGGCGGCAAGCTCTGCTGGAGGGCGCCAAGCACCAGGGCTCCGGTGGCCACGCCGCTGAAGTCGAATTCACTGCGGATGGTGCGATCGCGGGTGAAATTGCCCCGTTTGATGGGACGGATGTCCACTCCGAAGGCGAAGGAATGATTGCCGCGGATGTGGGTCAACGTGTCGGCGAACTCATAGGTATTCACGGCCCCGTGTTGGGGATTATTGATCTGCGAACCGAGTTCGGCGTATCCGGAAAACGTGATGCGGGGAACCCCGCTCAAAGGTCCGGTCACTTGAGTTCCGGCAATGTTCAGCGGGGCGGTGTGCGAGAACGCGTTACCCTCGTCCTGATTGTTCAGCGTCTCATTCCAGCGGTTATAGCCCAGCTTAAACTCATTCACGGTGGAGTTGGAAATCAAGTGGGTCCAGTCAATGCCTGTCATGGTGTTGACATTGTGCACGTTGATGCCGTAATCGAGCAGGCTCGAATCTTCATTGAACGGGCGAAACTCACGATCGCTGGTAATGTTATAGCGGGCAAAGAATGAGTCCTTCTCTCCCCATTTGTGATCCACGCGCGTGGCAAAGGAATCCGTGTCAATGCTTCGGTTGCCTTCGGCGATGTAGTTGGCGGCGCCGCAGCCGGCGTTGGCGATGTTGGGTTGCGGGTAGAGATTCACCATTGCGGCACCCGCCGGGTCCGGCCCCGTGGCGCCAATCAAAGGTAGAAGAGAACCGAGGTTATTGCCGGGAACGGTGAGCGGTGCGGCTGGGTTCAATAAGACCAGAGGATCGAGCAGCAGGGTTTTGTTCGGACAACTCGGCGAGAGATCGCCGGCGAAGTTGCCCGCGCGCTCGGCCATGGTGGGCACGCGGCCCTGCTGGAAGATGCTGCGCCGCTCGCGCAGCCCTTCATAAGCGCCAAAGAAAAACGTCTTGTGACCTTCATATGCGCCGGGAATGGTAACCGGACCGCCCACCGTGCCGCCAAACTGATTGCGGCGGAAAGGCGGAACGTTGGGATCGAAAAAATTGCGCGTGTCCAAGGCGCTGTTGCGAAGATATTCGTAGAGCGAACCGTGCAACTGCTCCGTGCCCGTCTTCGTAACCACGTTCACCTGGGCGCCTGCGTTGGTGCCAAAGCGCGCATCATAGAGGCCCGTCTCCATGTTGAACTCTTGCACCGAGTCGATGGGCGGGGTCACGGCATAGGTTCCCACCGCCACCGAAGTGTCATTCAGCCCGTCGAGCCAGAAGGAGTTCATTGACTCGCGCAATCCGTTGGCATTAATCGCCCCGCCCCGATTGCTGTTTTCAGAATTCGCCGTGCCCGGCGCCACGCCCGGCGCCAGCAAAGTAATTTGCACAAAATTGCGCCCATTCAGGGGAATCTGCGAGACCTTTTGCTGTTCAAAAGTGGCGCCCACGGTGGGGTTCTCCGTGTTCGTCACCGGGGCGGTGGCGTGGACTTCCACGGTTTGAGCCTGGTTCCCCACCTCGAGCTGAATATCAATTCTCAAGTGCTGGTCCACCAGAAGTTCGATCGGAAGGCCGGTGGTGTAAGTCTTAAACCCCGTCTTGCTGGCCGAGAGAGCGTAGTGACCGGGAGGCAAAAGGGGAATCTCGTAGAGTCCATCCTGATTGGTGGAGGCGCTACGCGTGAACCCCGTGTCTTTTTCGGCCGCGGTCACCGTGACACCGGCGATGGCGGCTCCGGTAGCGTCGGTCACTGATCCAATCAAACTCCCTTGCGCTTGCTGTGCCCGGGCGGGAATGGACCAGCCCGCGAGGAGCAGGGATAGACCCAGGAAATATATAAGATGAAATTGACGCATGAAATCGCCCCCTCAACTTTCCACTGTAGGCAGTGCAATAGTGCTGCGGCCAATTCTGCTTCCGCCATTCATCGAAGTCAAGCCGGGTGTGTGACAGTTTCATAGGCGTCACAACCACGGCAAATCGCGTTCCCGCTCCTCCAACTCTTTGCGCACCCACGCCCATTGACCTATAATAGATTGTTTGCGAACAGGGCGACGGGACTTGCTGTATACCTGCGCAGGGGAACACCACCATGGGCGTCGAGACGACTCATCAACCGCCAGTCTTCACCGAAACATCGCCTTCATCCGCGACCGCGGTGGCCAATGATGACGCCATTGTGGTGCGCGGGGCGCGCGTCCACAATCTGAAGAATATTGATTTCGAAATTCCCCATAACCGGCTGACCGTGGTCACCGGCGTCTCGGGGTCGGGAAAATCCAGCCTGGCGTTTGACACCGTATACGCCGAAGGCCAGCGCCGCTACGTGGAGTCGCTTTCCGCCTACGCCCGCCAGTTCCTGGAGCGCATGGAGAAGCCCGACGTCGACGAAGTGACGGGCATCGCGCCCGCCGTAGCCATCCGCCAGAAGAATTCCACCCGCAACCCGCGCTCCACCGTGGCGACAGCTACGGAGATTTACGACTACATGCGGTTGCTCTTCGCCCGCATCGGCGTGACCACCTGCTCCCAATGCGGCGACGTGGTGCGCAAAGATCATGTGGATGGCATTGCGGATCGGGTGATGTCACTCGAACCGGGCCGAAGATTTTACATCCTGTTTGAGGTGAATAGCGCCGACGCGCCGTCAAAGGCCATGGGCGCGAACCAATCGAAACCCGTAGGAGCGATTCACGAACCGCCCCCGCCCAAGAAAGCAAATCGAGCCAAAGGAAGACCACGAGCGGCCAAAAGTGCCGCGCCGTCACCCACACCGCCAGACGAATCCCTCAAGCCACGCCTCTTCGCACTGCGCCAGAGCGGGTTTAACCGACTCTACCAGGGCGGCCGCGTTTTCGAGTTTTCGACGCCCGAGTCATTACTGGAAATCGATTTTGCCCGGCCCGTCTTCGTCATGGTGGACCGTCTGACAATTGGCTCGGACATTCGCCAACGCCTGATCGACTCCCTGGAAATTTGCTATCGGGAATCCGGTGAAGCAATTCTGGAATTTGTTGCCCGCGAAGAAAATTCTGGCGGCGCACCATCATCGCCCACAGCGCCCGAACGTCTGGTTTTTAATGAGCGTTTTGAGTGCAAACGCTGTGCCATCGTTTATGAAGATCCGGAGCCGCGCCTTTTTTCCTTCAACAATCCCTTCGGGGCCTGCCCGCGCTGCCAGGGATTCGGCAACACGATTGATTTTGATTTGGACCTGGTGATTCCCGACAAAAATAAAACCCTGGCCGGAGGCGCGGTGGAGCCGTGGACCAGGCCGCGCTATCGTGGTTTCGTCAATGAGATGAAGCAGTCGGCGCGCGCTGCCGGCGTCCCTCTGGACGTGCCTTACCACAAGCTGACGCCCGCCCAGCAAGACTGGCTGTTGAATGGTGATGGACAATTTGTGGGCATTCGCGGCTTTTTCAAATATCTGGAACGTAAGAAATACAAACTGTACATTCGGGTATTCCTGAGCCGGTTTCGCGGCTACGCGCTTTGTCCCGATTGCCATGGCGGGAGGTTGCGCCGCGAGGCTTTGAATGTCCGAGTCAACGGCCGGACCATTACCGAGGTCGGTGCGATGTCCATCCGGGAAGCCTATCAATTCTTCAATCAGCTTCGCCTCTCTCCCGCGGAAGAAACGGTGGCGGAAAAAGTTCTTGAGGAAGTTCAATCCCGGCTCAAATTTCTTTACAAAGTCGGTTTGGAATACCTCACGCTCGACCGGCTGGCCTCCACGCTCTCGGGCGGCGAGTCGCAGCGGATTCAGTTGGCGACGGCGCTGGGCTCGAATCTGGTGGGGGCGCTGTACGTCTTGGACGAGCCCTCCATCGGCCTGCACGCGCGCGATACCAATCGTTTGATTGAAATCCTGAAAAACTTGCGCGATATCGGCAACACCATTCTGGTGGTGGAGCACGATCCGGAAATGATGCGCAACGCCGACCACATTCTGGACCTCGGTCCGGGCGCGGGCGAGCATGGCGGAAAAATCATGTTTGCGGGCGATTGGAACGGCCTGCTGGCGGACGCGCGCTCATTGACCGGGCGGTACCTTTCCGGGGAGCTGGAAATTCCCCTGCCTGATCAGCGGCGGCGCCCGGGCAAATTCCGTTTGAGAATTCGCGGGGCGCGTCAACACAACTTGAAATCGATTGACGTGGATATTCCACTCGGCTTGATGGTGTGCGTCAGCGGAGTTTCCGGCTCGGGCAAATCCACCCTGGTGCATGACGTGCTTTACAACGCGCTGATTTCGCGGCGCGGCCAGCAGGCTCCCCGGGCCGAATTTGAAAAGATCGAGGGTGACGGCGCGGTGGGCGAGTTGGTGCTGGTGGACCAATCCCCCCTCGGTCGCACGCCGCGCTCTAACCCCGTGACGTACATCAAAGCCTTTGACGCTATTCGCGATGTGTTCGCCGCCACGCCCGAAGCGCGCAAACGCGGGATGTCCTCCGGCCATTTTTCCTTCAACATTCCGGGTGGGCGCTGCGAGACCTGCCAGGGCGACGGCACGGTGACGGTGGAAATGCAGTTTCTTGCCGATGTCGAATTGATTTGCGAGGAATGCCGCGGACGCCGCTTCAAGCCGGCGACGCTGGAAATCCGTTTCAAGGGCAAGAACATTTATGACGTGCTGCAAATGACGGTGAAGGAAGCGCTCACTTTTTTTTCCAGCGCGCCCAAGGTCACCAGCAAGATTCGTGTGCTGGATGAAGTGGGCTTGGGCTACCTGCGCCTGGGCCAGTCCGCCACCACGCTATCCGGCGGCGAGGCCCAGCGCGTGCGTCTGGCGGCGCATCTCGCCCACCAGACGGGAGACAATACGCTTTTTATTTTTGACGAGCCCACCACCGGCCTCCATTTTGACGACATCAATAAGCTGCTGGCCGCCTTCCGAAAATTGCTGGAGGCGGGCGGGAGCGTCCTGATCATCGAGCACAACCTCGAAGTGTTGAAGACCTCCGATTGGATTATCGACCTCGGGCCCGAGGGCGGCGATGCCGGAGGCTACCTGGTAGGGGCCGGTACGCCGGAAGATTTAGTTGAGAATCCGCGCTCGCACACGGGCAAATATCTGGCAGCCTATCTGGCGAAACATGGATGAATTGATCATCGAGCGACAACGCGAGAGCGCGCACCGGAGTTGGGAGCGGGCCGCGTTCCATGCGCTCGTTTGTGCCGGTCTGGTCACCGTGGCCGTGCACGCGGTGGCACAGACTAAACACAAAGCACAACCGCCGCCGGCCTCGTCCGATGACCAAACGGCGGCGAAAACTGAAGCGCTGCTCCACGAATCGGAAGACGCCCTGAATAGGAAAGATTTCGCTGCCGCGGTGAAATCGCTGAAGGCGGTTCTGGACCTTCAGCCTGATCTAACACCCGCGTGGTTCTCCGTGGGCTACGCTTACACCGGCCTGCACCAGGACGACGATGCCGTGGCGGCCTACCGCAAGTCGATCGAGCTCCAGCCGGATTTATTTGAGGCGCGGATCAACCTGGGCATTTTGCTGGTGGAAATGAGCCGGCCGAAAGACGCTCTCGAGCACCTGGAAAAGGCCTCATCGTTGAAGCCGGAAAACGCCCGCGCCCATCTCTATTACGCCCGCGCGCTCGCCGCCGCCGGAGAGGCGGAGGCCGCGCAAAAGCAATTCCAGGAAACGCTTCGGCTGGAGCCCAAATCCGCCATCGCGCATTTTGACCTGGGGCAAATCGAGCTAAACCAAAAGCATTTCGAGGAAGCCCGGGCGGAATTTGAAAAGGCTGCCGGCCTGGACGGCCACCTCGCGCAGGCTTGGCTCGGCACGGCCCTGGCGCTCGAGGGATTGAAGCGACCTGGCGATGCGGCGGCCGACTTTGAAAAATACTTGGGGTTGAAACCCGACGACCTGGAGACCCGTTTCCATTTGGCGAAAATCAATCTCCAGGAAGGCAAGAATGAAGACGCGCTGGCCAACCTCCAGAAGGTTTACCAGGTAAAGCCCGGCATGGCAGGGCTGGCCGCGGCACTGGGTGACGTGTGCGCTCTGCTCAAAAAATTACCCGACTCTGAAAGATATTATCGCGAGGCGCTGGCCGGCACTCCGGATGATTCCGACCTGCATCGCGCTCTGGGTAAAACGCTGCTCGACGAAGAAAAACTCGAGGCGGCCGAATCCGAATTTCGCGCCGCCTTAAAAATTAATCCGCAGAACCTGGAGGCGCAGCACGGCCTGGCCGCGACGCTTTACCTCGAAAAACGGTATCCGGAAACCATTCCCTTGCTCGAAGCGCGTACGCGCGAACCTAACCCTCCCGATGAAGCGTTCTTCCTGCTTGCTACCTGCTACGATCATTTGCGTGACAATCGCAAAGCGCTGGCCGCCTACGAGCGCTTTCTGGAGCTCGCCCAGGATAAGAACTCCAACCAGGTGTGGCAGGCTCAACAGCGGGCGAAACTCCTGCGCCGCATGCTGGAGAAATAGCTATAATGAAATCCGTGATGGCACCTCGCAGGCGAACCATGGCTGTCGCGGTCTGCCTGGGATTGCTGGCGGCCGGGGGGACGATGGTGTGTTTAGCCGCGCCCCGGATCGATACGGAAGAAGATTTGCTCCCCCGAATCCAGCAGGAGCACAATCCGGTGAAGAAAGCCAAATTTGAAATTCGATTGGCCCGCGTAAAGCTATCTCACGCCAGCGGGGCGTGCCAAAAAGACGATCACGAATCCTGCACAAAATTATTGGACTCCTACCTGGAGTTTGTCAGGAGTTCCTGGAAGGACCTCCAGTCCGCCGGCCAGAATGCCGTGAAGCATCCTTCGGGTTTCAGGGAATTGGATATTGCCTTGCGCGAGGACGTCCGCACTCTCGAAGACACGAAGAGAGAAATGCCTTTCGAGGATCGCGGCGAGCTCGATCCCGTGAGCGCGGAAGTGAATAAAATTCATGACGAGGTTTTTGCCGCGCTCTTTCCCGCCGGAGGTCCGCGTCCACAGAATAAAGCCCCGAAGCAGCCTCACTTTGCGGCAGGAGGGAGCGAATGAAATGCGCCCCAGCCGCCGCTCTTGCCCTGGGAATCTTGGCCGCAACTTCGTCCTCCTGGGGCGCGCAGCAAAAGACGGACTATCTCTCCGATGAAGAGCAGGACAAGCTGCGCGAAACGCAGGACCCTTCGGAAAGAATTAAACTATTCCTCGTCATCGAGCAATCCCGGCTGGATCGGTTCGAAAGTTTTCGTACTCAGCCCCAAGAAGACAAGTATGACAACGGGGGGTACCTCGACGGCTTGCTGGGGCAATACATCAGCGTGAACGATGAGATGAAAAATTGGGTCGAGGACCAGTTCGAACGCAACGGCGATATGCGCCTTGGCCTGCGAGCGCTTCTTGACGCGGCGCCAAAACAATTGGAGCAGCTTCGGAGGCTGCAACAAACTCCTGACCCGCACAAGGCGGATTTTGCCGGAAGCCTGAGCGATGCCATCGCCGACCTTACCGACACACTGGACGGCGCCACCCGGGCGCTGGGCGAGCAGGAGAAAAAATTCGGCGCTTTGAAGAAGGAAGAGAAAGCCGAGGCCCAGGCCGACAAGGATCGAGCCAAGGAAGAAAAGAAGCGGACGAAAGAAGAAAGGAAATTTAAGAAGAAAGAACACAAGTCCGGCGTCCCGGCAGACTCGGACGTGAATTAATCAAGGTCAGCCCGCCACCCGATTGCTTGCCGCACTTATGGAACAACTTGTCTTGCCTCTCGCGCCTGCCGCCCCTGAATTACCCCCCATCATGCCTGAGGATGCTTTCGCGCGTGCCTTCCGCCGTTTGGGCCTGAAGCGGGCCGTCCCCGAATTCAATGTGGAATACCGATCCTTCGCGGGGATGCGGAGCACCATCCGCCTGCTCGAGAACCGCGCCCAGGTGCGCGTATCCGACATTTTGGCCGAAGCCCCGCCCATGGTTCTGGAAGCACTGGCGGAAATCCTGCTGGCGCAACTTTTCCGCCGCCGGCCGTCACGCGAAGCGAGGGAATGTTATGTGGCATATACGTTCAGGCCCGCGGTGCGCCAGCGCATTGACGAGGCGCGCCGCCAGCGGGGACGCAAACGCCTGCTTGCTCCCCGAGGGCGCCATTTTGATCTGGAAGAAATTTTTACCACGCTGAATCAAACTTTTTTCGCCGGCGAACTCCCCGCCGCGCGTCTGGGTTGGAGCCGCAAGCGCTCGAGGACGACTTTGGGGAATTACGACGACGCCCACCGCACCATCACCATCACGCGCTGGTTTGATTCTCCCTCGGTGCCTCGAACCCTGGTGGAGTATGTAGTCTTCCACGAGATGCTGCACATGCGCTATCCTACGACCCGCAATGGCCACCGGCGCGTGGTCCACTCCGCCGAATTCCGTAAAGCGGAAAAACAATTTCCCGAGTACGAGGCCGCGCTGCGCCAATTGAAACGGCTGACGGCCGGCCGCGCCGCGGGTTTGGATTAACGGGATTTGACATCATGATGCCTGCCCTATAGCTTCAAGATTTGCGAACTACTCTCACCTTAGATCCTGACGTCGATGCGAAGCTCCGTACGGAAGTCCGCCGCTCGGGAAAGCCTTTTAAGAAAGTCGTGAACGATTGTCTGCGCGCGGGGTTTCGCGCGCCTGCGGCGAAACTTTTTGCAGTGAACCCGCGGCCGCTGGGCAGCAGGCAATTTAACTAAGACAACCATTGAGGAGCTTCTCGACCAGATTGAAGAGCCATTTCCCAACTGAGCCTGATTGACGATTTCACGCGCTTCCCCCGCCTTCACGTCTTGAACCCATTGAAGAATCATCTCCGCAAGCGATGAGAAGAATGCGGTCAGGTTGAGACAGGGACCTCTAGTTACTCGCCGTTTTGCCGCGCCCATAAAGGACGCGGCCGGGGCGGGCGCCTGTGTGTCGGCCGTGGTCGATCACCACCACGCCGTTGACGATGACGTAGGGAATGCCGACGGGATATTGCATCGGATTTTCAAACGTCGCCTGGTCCTTAACTGTCTCGGGATTGAAGAGAGCGATGTCGGCGGCCATGCCGGGGCGCAATATTCCGCGGTCTGTCACACCGATAATCTGCGCGGCCAACGAAGTCATTTTGCGAATGGCATCGGGCAGGGTGAGCACGTGCTTTTCGCGCACATAAACGCCCAGCACGCGCGGAAACGTTCCGTAGAACCTTGGATGCGGCGTGCCCATAAAGGCCATGCTTGGATTCACTGCCACGCCGTCCGAGCCGAAACTCACCCACGGTTGCCTCATCGCCAATTCAACGTCGGGGTCGCTCATGGCGAAATAGATGGCGTAGGGCGTTGCGCCTTCGGAGATGAGCAAATCGCAAAGGGCGTCTACGGAGTCTTTGCCCATGGCGCGAGCGATCTCATCCATGCGCTTGCCTTCGTATTTCTTGTTTTCCGGCCTCTGCACCGAAGCCAGCATCACGCCGTGCCATCCGCCGGTGTCCTTTACTTCGTTATTGTCCCAGCCGGGAACGCCCTGGGCAATGTCGCGGCGGATTTCTTCGCGCGCTTTTGAGTCTTTCAGTCGTGCCACAATTTCGTCGGACGTGCCTTCAAGAAATTTCGGCGGCAGGCATTGCTTCAGGCCGGTCATGCCGGCGAGGTAAGGATACTGATCCGCGGTAATATCCACGCCGCGATCGCGCGCCGACTGAATCAGCCGAATCTGATCGGCCATCTTCCCCGCGTTTTCTATTCCATTCATCTTGAAATGGAGGATGTGGGCGGGCAGCCCCGCTTTTTCTGAAATCGTGATGGCCTCTTGAATGGCCTTGAGGCCGTTTCCACCCTCGCCGCGAATATGGGTGGTGTAGATGCCGCCGTATTTGGCCGAGATCTTCGCGAGCTCCACAAGGTCGTCAGTGGTCTCGTACATGTTGGGGGCGTAGATTAGTCCGGAAGCGAGACCGATGGCCCCATCATGCATGGCCTGATCCACCAGGGCTTTCATCTTTTCCATTTCATCGGGGGTGGGGCGGCGATTCACGTTGCCCAGCACGCACTCCCACACCTGACCGCTGCCCACGTAGGAGGCAACGTTAACGGAGGTGCGGTCGCGCTCGAGGCGGGCAAAATATTCACCCAAGGTTGTCCAATCGCGCTTGATGCCGCCTTTCTGGCTCAAAGGGGCCGAGCTTTTGTCAAATGACTCGATGGCGGGGCCAAGAATCGGTCCGGCGGAACTGGCCTCGCCCAAAATTTCCGTGGTCACGCCCTGGCGAATTTTGCTTTCCGCATTGCCATCCACCAAGAGGGTGTAGTCGGAATGGACGTGGAGATCGATGAAGCCCGGCGCCACTACCAGTCCGGTGGCGTCGATGGTGCGCTTCGCGGTCGCGCCTTCGAGGCGGCCGATATCGGCGATCACGCCGTCCTTGATGGCGACCGAGCCCGAGTACCACGGGCTGCCGCTGCCGTCAATGATGTGCCCGCCCACAATCAACAAATCGTATTGCCGTTCCTGCGCAAAAAATTGAATAGTCAGCATGGCAATTATTCCTGCGGCAGCTCCTATCACCAAAATGTGAAGGTTGATTCGGCGTTTCCATCGTTGGAACAGCCCGAGATTCATGCAGTCCTCCGTCCTCTTTGATTCGGGCGGCATTATATCTCTGCCGTGGCGTGAGGGCCGATTTTATATCGCGTTTTAACGCGATCGTTCAAACAGGTTTATACTGACATATGGAGGCGCAACCACACTATGGCATATTGTCCTGAATGTTTGGTTGAATACGCGCAGGGCTCTCCGGAATGCATCGATTGCCGTGTGCCGCTTGTTTCAGGATCGCCTCCGCTGCCAAAGGATAGTGCGAACGATGAAGACGAGAATGACTTGAATCTGGTTGTGGCCCGGAGGTTCACTGGCCGAGAGGGACGTATCGATGCACAGCTTGCGCGAAAAGTTCTCGAGGCCGAAGGGAT
Organism: Terriglobia bacterium; assembly: GCA_035308965.1. GTDB lineage: Bacteria > Acidobacteriota > Terriglobia > UBA7540 > UBA7540 > DASYXZ01. Next base: position 118,578 of record DATGFN010000023.1, read on the forward strand.
TCGTTGCGTTCTGGCTGGCGAGAGAGCCCCGAACATTTATCCCGCAATGGAACTTATTCAACTGCTGGTCATCAAGAATGACGCGGCGCGAGCTTTCGAGATCCTCCATGAATACCTGGATAATCCAGTACCCATTCCTCCTGAAGATGACTCATCGTCCGGAAGGTCATAAGATGGCCGCGTGGGATGCATCGTTGGCTTCAAAAAGCTATATACTTCTCCTGAAAGGTGAAATTTGATCATGGCTTATTGTCCTGAATGTCTGGTTGAATACTCGGAAGGTACGAAGGAGTGCAGCAACTGTCATTTGCCGCTCGCAGCGGGCGCTCCGCCGGCCCAGCCCGCCAGCACGTTGGAAATTGCGCCCGACGCCGAATTAGTCAGAGTGCGCACTTTCAGCGGGCCCACAGCTTCCCTGGATGCCGAACTGGCGCAGAACATCCTTCAGACGCAGGGGATTGCCTGCGCGCTCCCGGGCGAGGGTCACGCTGAAATGCTGCCAGGGATCGATGTGGTTCAATTGCTGGTTCGAAAGGAAGATGCGGCGCAGGCTGAAGAAATCCTGAAGAGCTACATGGATAACCCCGAAGCTTTTTCGGATGAGGAAATCGCCAAGGCGGAGGAAGAGGATGATGAGGACGAGGCAGAAATTGACCCGTCCGACACGAAGTCCAAGCCGGGCAACTGAGTTATTGAGATTGGGGAGCCGTGGTTTCCGCCCTTGGAGCTTGGCCATGTTTGGGCGGGCCCTGCGTCTTGATCTCTTGCTCCAGTCGGGCTACCGCGTGTTGAACGTTTTTCGCCTCCAGCGCGTCCTTCTCCGAAGGCAGAGCGTCCAGGTAATGTTTATACGCGTCCAGCGCCTTTTGCTTCACTCCCATATGCTCGTAAACTTTTCCCAATCCGAGGTAAGCTGGTGCATAGCCTGAATCCTCGGCCACGGCTTCCTTAAACCGGCTGAGGGCGCCGTTGTATTTCTTCCTCCTCAGATAAAAGTTGCCAATCTCCACCGATTTTACCGCTCCGGGAGGGACATACTTTTTTTCGGTGGAATATTTGGCCGCATCGGGATCGACTTCGGGCGCGCTCGCCGGCGCTTGCTTGGGAGCTGGTTTTGTGTCCTGCGCGCGTGCAGGCCACGCGAAGAGAGCCAGCGACAGAGCCGCAAAAAAGATCGGTTCCCGGGCACGCACCATGTTTTTGATTCTGAGCCCGCCACCGGGGAGTGTCAAGCAGGCGCGCTGGCCGGCAGTGAGTGGGTTTTGAGAAAGCAGGTGAATGAAAACCAAAATGCCGATCTATAGATCGGCGCTACTTAGAGGCCAAACTGACCCATTGCCGGCAGGGCGAGAGTTCAGCCGAGTATTAAGGCAGGTACGACTTGGAGTAACCGTTGCGCGAATTGGTTACGGTAAACTGGCCGTTGGAATTTGCCTCAAGTTTGATCCAATTGCCTTCCTCTTGTTTATTATTGGCGATCAATTGGTCAGAAGAATTGTTGGCGTCGCCGCCCGCCTCCGCATAATGAAGTTGCCAGAGGTCGAGCAGGCGGGTGGTGGAATGGATCACCTGCCAGGCCGCGGGCTCTCCGCCTTTGGTGGCGCCATTATTCATGATGGACACGCGGGGGCCGAGGGCGTGGACAATTACCGGCGACCCGGATTGGGCCAGGCCGTGGTGCGTGCTCAGATAAACGTCGACCATTCCCACCGGGTTGTTAGGGCACATCAGATCGTGCTCCTTGTTCCAGGTTAAATCCCCCAAATCGACCATGCTAAATTCTCCGTATCGGATGAATATCCCCACCGACTGCGCGTTTTCCGAGGGGTCGGGATCCTTCAGCGTCGCCTGCGTGCAAAGGGGATTGGGAGCGCCGCCCCCCGGCAGGGCCTTGGTAATATGGTTCCCGGCGGCAGTGAGGATGGTGACGTCCAGGCCGCGAATAGGTATTTTTTCTCCTGGCTTGGCCAGAATGTGTTTGCCATTTTTCCTCACCGCTTCATAAGCCTGAAATAATTCATCCGCGTTTTTTCCGGTTTCGACACTGGGGCCGTGGTCTACGAAGTTGCGAATGGGAATTCGAGCCGCCAGTTGCGGGACGCCGCCTACGTGGTCGGCGTGGTAATGGGTGACCACGAGAAAATCGATCTGTTTTACCCCGGCCAGTCTCGCGGCTGCGGCAATCCGGTCCGCGTCGCGCCCATCAAAGCCGGCCCAGCCCGTGTCCACCAGCATGGATTGGCCCGAGGGCGAGACGAACAACGTTGCTTGACCGCCTTCCACGTCGATAAAATAGACTTGGAGCTCGCTCGCGGCGCGCGCCTGCGGAACGAAAAGTGCCAGCAAAACCGCCAGAATTGTTGGTTTCATGGGCGCGATGGTATCAAGAAAAGTTGAAAGGGAAAAGGCAGAAGTTAAGAATTGAAAGTTAAAAATTGAAAGTCCGGGATTGGTCGCAGGCACGTGTTTGGAGAACAGTCAGGCATAGATGATAATTGTATGGTACTGAGAATCCTGCAATGAACGAAACCTGCCGCGAGAAAGCCGAGGGACTACCCGACCAGCCGGGCGTCTACATTTTTAAGGACGACGCCGGGCGGCCCATTTACGTGGGCAAGGCCAAGTCTCTGCGCCAGCGCGTGCGCTCTTATTTCCAAGAGTCGCGGGCGGCGGACGAAAAGCGCGAGCGCATGCTGGACCTGGCGGCGGATTTCGAAACCATTCTGGTGGAAAACGAAAAAGAGGCGATGGCGCTTGAAAGCAATCTGATCAAGCAATACAAGCCGCGCTATAACATCATTCTCCGCGACGACAAATCCTACCCGCATATTAAACTGACCCTGGGCGAGCGCTTCCCGCGCGTTTACGTCACCCGCCGATTGAAGAAAGACGGCTCGCGTTATTTCGGGCCTTACTTCCCGGCGCGGCTGGCCTACCAGATTGTGGACCTGATTCATCGCCGGTTCCTGGTTCCATCCTGCACGGTGGATCTGACGCGCTATCATCCGCGGCCCTGCCTTCAGTTCTACATCAAACGGTGTCTGGGCCCGTGCGTGGAAAATCTGAGCACGCCGGAGCGCTACGCCGAAGCGGTGCGCGACGTCCGCCTGCTGCTCGAGGGCCGGGAGAGTGACCTTGTCCGGGGCCTGCATGAGCGCATTGCGCTGGCCTCCGAGAATCAGCAGTACGAAGAGGCGGCGCGCTATCGCGACCAGATTTCGACCGTGGAGCAGCTTCGCGAACGACAGACCATGGCGAGAACCTACAGTGAAGACGTGGACATCCTCGGCTTCCACCAGGAGGATCGCCAGGTGGCGGTGAACTTGTTTCACCTGCGCGGAGGCCACGCGGTGGACCGGCGCGAGTTTTTTTGGGAAGACTTGCAGGATTTCCATGCGCCCGATTTTTTTTCATCGCTGCTGAAACAGATATATTTGGACCAGCAATACCTGCCCGATGAGATTCATGTTACAACAGAATTCGAAGACCGCGAGGTGCTGGAAGAATTGCTTTCGGAAAAACGCGGACGGCGGCTTCACATTATGACTCCCCAGCGCGGCCGAAAACGCGCCCTGCTTGAGCTGGCGGCCAAAAACGCCCGACACTCCTTCGAGCGCAGATTCCGCGTGCTCAAGCCGCGCGCACGAGAGGTTCTGGAGAGCCTGACCGAAGCGCTCGACCTGCCCAAACCTCCTCATCGCATTGAGGCTTTCGATATTTCGCACATCCAGGGCAGCGACATTGTGGCCTCCATGGTGGTGTGGGAAAACGGGCAGATGAAAAAGTCCGATTACCGGAAATTTATTCTGAAGACGGTGGAGAGCAACGACGATTTCGCCAGCATGAAAGAAGTGGTGGGGAGGCGTTATCGGCGGCTTCAAGAGGAGAAGAAGCCCCTGCCGGATTTGATCCTGATCGACGGCGGAGTGGGCCAATTGCACTCGGCCGCCGCGGCGCTGGAAGAACTGCAAATCATCAATCAGCCCCTGGCCAGCATCGCCAAGAAGGAAGAGGTGCTCTACGTCTTGGGGCATGAGCGCGAGCCCGTGGCGCTTGATCATCACTCGCCTGCGCTTCACCTGATCCAGCAAATTCGAGACGAGGCCCATCGCTTTGCTGTCACTTTTCATCGGGCGAGACGGTCCAGACGGGAACTCACCACCGACCTCCTGAAAATCCCGGGGGTGGGAGCGAAAACAGCCAGGAAGCTCCTCACCCATTACGGCAGTGTGGCCGCCCTTAAATCACTATCCACCGAGGAACTCGGACAGGTGGTTGGGGCAGCCCAGGCGGCGAGAATCCATCAATATTTTTCGAGCGCCTAATTAATAAACAGTCCAGCCGGTTTATTAATAATTCCAATTAACCCAGCAATATGTTCTTGACGCAACCCGGACGGGTTTGTTAGGCTTGGGCTGAAACTTGGAGGTTTCATATGAGCGATAACAACAATAATGTTTCAACGAATTTGCTGTTTTTCCTAGCTGGGGCATCACTCGGGGCAGTTGTCGCGTTACTTTATGCGCCTCAATCCGGCAAGAAAACACGGGAGTACATTGTCGACAAAGCAGATGAGGGACGTGACTACTTGAAGGAAAAGAGTAAAGAGATTCGTGAGCAAGCCGAAGATTATGTTGAGAAGGGCCGTGAGTTGGTAACGGCGCAAGTTGAACGAGGCAAGGATTTGGTGGCGAAACAGAAGGAACAACTCTCAGCGGCGCTTGAAGCCGTGAAGGACGGGTACAAGGAAGCGAAAAGGTCGCATTAGGACCTGATGCTTCTCCTGGTCCGGGATAAATGACTATGGCCAATGACACCGTGTTGCTCGTTCTAGTCATTGTCGTGACAATCGCGATCCTGATGCAAGCCTCGGCCATGCTGGGCATGTGGCTGGCGGTGAAAAAAATTCCGGGCCAAATTGACCAAATTCGCAACGATGTGCGGAACCAACTTGACCCGGTAACCAAGTCAGCCAACGAAATTTTAGCCGGCGCTCGTGATCCCCTCCGCACCATCACCGCCAATCTCGCTGAGATCAGTCAAACGCTGCGTGAGCGCTCCACCCACGTGGATACGGTGGTGGAAGAGTTGGTGGACAAGAGCCGCGAGCAAATCCTGCGCGCGGATCAATTGATGTCCAATCTCGCCGACAAAGTTGAGGCCACCACCGACAAGGTTCAGGAAACCGTCCTGACACCGCTCAATGAGATTTCGGCAGTGGTCAAGGGGATCCAATCGGGTTTCGAATTCTTTTTCTCCCGTCGCCGGCCGGCGGGGGCCAACGAGACAGTCACGGACGAGCAACTTTTCATCTGAGGGTTTCGCTCCGGCGTTCGGGGCGTGGAATTCTCCGCCGTGGTGTGACACATGCCCAACCCATCCCTCTGATATCTTCCGGCACAGCGCGGGAGGATCCCGCTCCGGATGAAATACCCACCACGCATCGCCCACCATCGATTTACATAAGGCAGCCGGTAATGACCGTGCTCCTCAATCCATAAGGGGTCGAGAGTAAAGACGATTTGGTGATATCCAAATTGAAGCAGTTTTGGGATAATCAGTTACTTCTCGTAATATAAGTTTCATTTCCGCGATGACGTCCGAGCGGAGGAGTGGTGAAGGGCGATTATGTTTCATCCTTGCCGAAGACCGGCGTGCTCAAAAATATTTATTGCCGCCCTCGGGGCGCTTTGCCTGTTGACCGTCACGGGCAGTGGCGCTTTCACCCAGGCTGCTGAAACAATCACACACGACCCTTGGGACAAGGCGCAAGTTGTCACGCCCTTGGATCTTGCGCGTTTGATTATGGTCCCCCAGGGGAAAAAACCTCTGGTGATTTACGTTGGATTTGATTTTCTTTACAAGAGCGGGCACATTCTTGGCTCCCAATACGTCGGAACGGGAAAGGAAGCGAAGGGCATTGAAGCGCTCAAAAAGTGGGCGGCGGAAGTCGCGCACGGGCAGGGAGTCGTCATTTATTGTGGCTGTTGCCCGTTCAAAGAGTGTCCCAACATCCGCCCGGCCTTCGCGGCACTGCGCCAAATGGGGTTGACGCAACTCAAGGTTTTATACTTGGAAGACGGATTCGCCAAAAACTGGTTGAACATGGGGTACCCATCGGAAAAAGGTCAGGCCAAGTAACTGTACCGAGGCGCGCTCGTTAAATCTTGAGTCTGAATATTTTCGATTCCCCACTTACCGCTCGGGCGATAGAATGTCCACCATGCCGGGCCGAGTGGGGCCTGGCGGCGGGCGCGACGCCGGTGTGGCGGATTCTATACCTACGAAGCAGAAAACGCGTGAGCTAGCGCGCGAAGGAGCCCTGTGGCCGCGATCAATCAAACCCATCCGCAGGTAGTCAGCCGATTCGTCAAGGCCAGGGAACTGGCTGGTTTTTGGGGTACGGCGCGGGAAGCGTTTTGGATCTCACTCGATACGCTTCGAGCTCACAAGTTGCGCACCTTTCTTACTCTGCTGGGCGTGGTCATTGCCACCACCACCCTGATTGTGGTGATGTCGGTGATCAACGGCATGAACCTTTACGTTGCCAACAAGATTGCCAATCTCGGCGCCAACACTCTGGTGCTGAGCCAATTCAAGTGGACCAGCACACAAGAGGAGTGGCTGATCGCCCAGCGCCGCAACAAGGCGATCCGACTCGATGATTACGAATTCTTGAAGGATAACCTGCAAGGCTTCAAGACGATCGCTGCCGAAGCGGGGGTTTCGCCGCAGCCGGAAGTAAAGTACAAGGGGCGTTCGTTGGAACAAACCGACGTGGGCGGCGTGACGCCCAGCATGATTGACCTGGGCAGCGAGACGGTGGCCTCCGGGCGCTTTATCACCAGCACCGACTACGAGCACGACTCCATGGTCTGCTTCATCGGCATGGATCTGGTGGACGCATTCTTTCCCATGTCGGACCCGCTGGACAAGACGTTGATGATTGGCGGCCAGCCCTTTCGCATCATCGGGGTGGCGGACCGACTCGGCACTATATTCGGCCAGAGTCAGGATAGCTTTGTTCAGATTCCTCTCACCACCCTGGAAAAAGCCTTCGTCGCCCGGCCCCACCTCAACGTGAACATTCAAGGTTTCGACGATGCATCGATGCAAGAACTTGGGGACGAAGTGCGGACCATGATGCGCTCCCGCCACCATCTCCCCTACAAAGAGAACGATGACTTCGGCATCAATTCGTCCGAAGCCCTCTTGAGCGTTTGGAAGCAGCTTACAGGTTCGATTTTTGCTATTGCCATCGCCATCGTGGCCGTTTTCATGGTGGTGGGCGGTATCGTCATTATGAATATCATGCTGGCCAGTGTCACGGAGCGCACCCACGAAATCGGCGTTCGCAAGTCGCTGGGGGCAAGACGCCGGGATATCCTGACCCAATTCTTGATTGAATCTGCGGTGATGTCGGTGCTCGGCGGGTTGATCGGAGTGGGGCTGGCCGTGATCATCGCCCAGTTAGTGGCCGCGGTCTTTACGGCGGCGGTCCCCCTCAGCGCGATCGTGGTGGGAATGGCGCTGTCCACAATCGTGGGACTCTTTTTCGGCATCTACCCCGCCAGCAAGGCCTCAAGGCTTAGTCCAATTGAAGCCTTGCGTACGGAGATCTGATATGCCTAACTACTGGAACGGCGTGCGTGAAAACCTGCGGCTGGCGCTGGACACCCTGCGCACACACAAGTTCCGCTCTTTCCTGACGATTCTGGGTGTGCTGATCGGCACCGCCACGGTGATTGCCGTGGCCTCGATCTTCGCGGGACTTGACCGCAAGTTCGCCGACATGGCCGAGGATTTTGGCACCCGGACCATGTTCATTTTCAAGTTCAATCCGGGCATACATTTGGGCAGGCTGTCCAAGGAGGAGCGAATGCGCAAGGAGCTCACCTTCGACGACGCCATGGCCATTAAAGAGCAATGCCCATCGATACAAGAAGTGGCGGTCGAGCCGCGGAATTTCGAAGGCCCTCCCCCCGTGGTCAAGTACAAAGGCATGCAAATTGTCAATGCCCTTTTCCTCGGATCCACCCCTTCGGGATTTGAGGTGGTCAACGATCACCTGGCCGACGGGCGGTTCTTCACGGAAATTGAAAATGTTCACCGTCAGGACGTGGCCGTAATCGGCCCCGACATCGTGGATCGGTTCTTTCCCAACGAGGATCCTATCGGCAAGACGATCCTGGTGGATGGCAACAGCTTTGAGGTGATCGGCACCCTGGGGCACCGCAAGGAGCTGGGTGACACGGGCAGCGGCCGCGTGGTTAAAATTCCTTATCTCACTTACATGAAATTCTATCCTTACACCAAGGAGAACCTCATCCTGGGGATGGCTTATGAGGGCAAACTTGATCAGGCCATTGACGAGGCCACCGGAGTTCTCCGCCGCCGCCGCCACGTGAAGCCTTCGGAAGAGAATAGTTTTGGAATCTCCACGGCCCAATCCTTCATCGACCAGTTTCGGCAAATCATGTCGATGGTGGTTCTGGTGACCATTGTCATCTCCTCCATCGGCCTGCTGGTGGGCGGCATTGGGGTCATGAACATCATGCTGGTGTCGGTGAGCGAGCGCACCCGCGAGATCGGCGTGCGCAAAGCTATCGGCGCCCGCCGCAGTGATATCACCTGGCAATTCCTGCTTGAAGCCATGACCCTCACCGGCGCCGGTGGGGTGCTTGGGATCCTGCTGGGAGGCTTTATCAGCCTCTTGATCCGCCTGGTGGCGGATATTCCTTCCGTCGTGCCCTTGTGGTCCGTTGTCGTCGGGTTTGCGGTTGCCGTCAGCGTCGGATTGTTCTTTGGTATGTGGCCTGCGATGAAAGCTGCCCGCCTCGACCCTATCGTGGCGTTGAGGTACGAATAGCAAGACTCAAAGCCGGGGCCCCATGGGAAGATCGCTTAACGCGATGGTGATGATTCCGACAGGCGCGGATTGTCTGACTGAAGGTGAGAAGACTCTTAGGCAACGCTCGAAATCCAGCCACCGCCGATTACTTCCAGGTCCTCATCATTCGAATAAATCACCGCAGCCTGTCCGGGAGTGATGGCGCGCTGCGGCTCCTCGAATTCAACGGTGGCCCCGCCGTTGGGAAGGGCCTCAACCCGCGCCGCCGAAGGGATGTGACGGTTCCTAATTTTCACCCGCGCCTCGAACGCGCTGCCGGGTGAAATATCACAAATCCAATTCACATCACGGACGGTCATGCGGCGGCGAAAGAGTTCTTCATTGGCCCCCACCACCACCCGGTTGTGCGCCGGATCGAGCTCGATCACATAGAGCGGCGAGCCTCCGGCAAAGCCCAAACCTTTGCGCTGGCCCACGGTGAAATTGTAGACGCCTTGATGTTCGGCAAGTACTTCACCCTCCGTGGACACAACTTCTCCCGCCTGCCCCTCGAGTTTCCTGCCCTGTTCAGCGAGGTAGGCCTCAATAAATTCGCGGTAGCTGCCCGAAGGCACAAAACAGATTTCCTGGCTGTCCGGCTTATCCGCCACCGGCAAAAGCCGCGCGCGCGCAATCGAGCGCACCTCGTCCTTGCGCAAATCCCCGAGCGGAAATAGCGACCGCGACAACTGCTCCTGAGTCAGCCCAAAAAGAAAATACGACTGGTCCTTGGAATGATCGCGCCCGGAAAATAACCGGTAGCGACCCGTCCGCTCGTCGCGGTGCAGGCGCGCGTAGTGCCCCGTGGCCACGCGCTCGGCGCCAATCTGCATGGCAGTCTCAATGAATTGGGAAAACTTGACCTCCGTATTGCAGAGGCTGCACGGAATGGGCGTTTCACCGGCCAGGTAGCGCTCGACGAAGGGGCGCACCACGCCTTCCTCGAATCGCGATTCGAAATTCACCACGTAATAAGGGATGCCGAGAAAGTTCGCCACCCGGCGCGCGTCATAGGCGTCATCAAGTGAGCAACAGCGGCCGCTGGCCAGGCCTGGGGTACTCGCGCCTTCGGGCAGCCCCTGCATTCGCGCCAGGCGTCGCTGGTTCCAGAGCTGCATGGTCAAGCCGATCAGCCGAGGTGCGCCGTCGGTTGGCGTGTTCGAATTGTTTTCGGCGAGGAGGGCGGCGACGGTCGAGCTGTCCACGCCACCACTCATCGCTACGGCAGTGGTCATTTTTTTTTAACGGAACACAGCCTGGTAAGTCAGTTTGTCAGTACTTCAGTATTTCAGCTGCTGAATTACTGACCGGCTGAAATTCTAAGGCTGACTACTGACAACTGACAACTGACGGCTTTTCTCATAATGCGGCGACACAGCGCGCAGATGTTCAACCACGGCGGGCAGAATCTCCAACACCAGATCGATCTCCTCCGAAGTCGTCATCCGCCCCAGACTGAAACGAATGCTGGAGCGCGCCTGATCGCGGTTCAGGCCTATGGCGGAAAGCACGTGTGATGGCTCGACCGAGCCCGAGGCACAAGCGGCGCCCGTCGAACAGGCAATCCCCTTCAAATCCATGGCAATCACAAAACCTTCGCCTTCCACGTGGTTGAAACGGATGTTGCATGTGTTGGGAAGCCGTCGGGTGCGGTCGCCGTTGGTAAATGCCTGCGGCACATTGGCGAGAATGGTTTCTTCCAGCCGGTCGCGCAAGGCAGCGATGCGCCGCGCTTCGGAATCAAGATTTAGCTGCGCCAACTCCGCCGCTTTGCCCGCGCCCACAATCCCCGCCACGTTTTCCGTTCCGGGACGCCGGTCGCGCTCGTGATGCCCGCCAAAGAGCAGTGGGCGCAGATTCGTTCCCTTGCGCACGTAGAGCGCGCCTGTGCCTTTGGGCCCGTGAAACTTGTGGGCCGAAAGGGAGAGCAAATCCACTCCCAGCTTCTCAACGTCCACCGGAATCTTGCCTGCGGACTGCACCGCGTCGGTGTGGAAATAAACATCGTGCTCGCGCGCCACCCGGCCGATTTCCTCGAGTGGCTGGATGACGCCCAATTCGTTGTTGGCGTGCATGATCGAAATTAAAACCGTTTCCGGGCGGATGGCAGACTTCACTTCTGCCGGGTCAACCATTCCGTCCGGCCCCACACGCGCGTAGGTCACCTTAACGCCGCGCTTCTCGATCGCCTGGGCTGCGTTTAACACGGCCGGATGCTCAATGGTCGAGACGATCACGTGCTTGCCGCTATATTCCCCGTGCGGTTGCGCCGCCTCCACGATTCCAAACAGGCTCGTGTTGTCAGATTCAGTTCCGCCGCTGGTAAATGCCACGTCATTGGGCCGCGCATTGATGAGCTTGGCTACCTGCTCGCGCGCGGTTTCAATCGCCGCCTTCGCCTGCTGCCCAAACCAGTGGATGGACGAGGCATTGCCGAATTGCTCGATGAAGCAGGGCCGCATGGCCTCAAACACTTCGGGCGCCAGCGGCGTGGTCGCGTTGTTATCTAGATAAACTCTACGCATAGCATTGCCTTAGACCCGTGGTCGTTCGTCCTCTTGGACTTTACCCCCGGCGCATCATCTTAATTAATGACCGCCTGCTTAAACGGCCTCGATTAGCGGCTGATTATCCAGATTAGCGGACACGTGGGGGGATGTCAAATTAGGTATGTAGTTTTGCGAGGCATTGGAGGGGGAAGTGAGATATGCGCACAACTCAACCAGGGACACTCCTTCGGCGAGCGGTGACGAACCTTAATCCATACGGTCCCGGGTTCGCCCGCTGCACAGGTTAACTCATTTTATCTTTCCATTACATCTTCGGATTCAGGAGAGCCTGATAAATCAACGATCGGCTTAAGAACTCCAGGTTGGGACTCTGCGGGCCCAGGAGGCGCTGAATCATCCCGACGAACACGACGTCGTTTGCAGGGTCAATCCAGAACCACGTGCCCGCCGCCCCGTCCCAGTAAAAGGTCCCCAGTCCGTCGGGAAGGTCGGCCTCGGGCGGATCATATTCAACCGCGCAATCGTAGCCGTAGCCGAGTCCCCGCCTCATAACCTGGAGGCCGATTCCGAACTCACCCGTCAACAGGTTGGGGGCCAGATGATTCGAGCTCATCAGACGCACGCTCGCCGGAGAAAGAATACGGACGCCATTGAGTTCGCCGCCATTGGCCAGCATTTCTGCGAAGCGCAGGTAATCCTCCGCGGTCGAAACCAAACCGCCGCCTCCCGAAGGCAGGCCGGGCTGGGATAAGAAGTCGCCGCCGAATCCGTTGGGCGGTTGAGCCTCCAGTTCGCCTTGAGGTCCAGTGGTGTAGAGCGTCACGAAACGATTTTTTTTCTGAGCGGGAACAAAAAAACCGGCATCCTTCATGCCCAGCGGCTTAAAAATATTCTCCTGCGTGAAGTCAGGGAGGGACTTGCCCGAAAGCTTCTCGATAATATAACCCTGAATGTCCATGGAAACGCTGTAGACCCATCGCGTGCCGGGCTGGTAAGTCAGCGGAATCTTGGAGAGCTTCTCGATGAATTCCTGCAACGATTTCGCCTGGAACAGATTCGCATCGCGATACATTTTGTCCACCGGTGTGTTGCCGAAAAACCCGTAGGTGAACCCGGCAGTGTGGGTCAGCAACTCCTGCATGGTGGGCGGATGAATGGGATCTTCCAAAATCATCTTGCCGTCGGAATCCACCCCTTTGAAAACTGTCAGGTGGGCAAACTCGGGAATATATTTCGAAATTGGGTCGGAGGGGAGCCACTTGCCCCGCTCGTAGAGGAGCATCATCGCCACGCCGGTGACGGGTTTGGTCATGGAGAAGTCGCGAAAGATGGCGTCCACCGTCATGGGCGCGCCGCTGGCCAAATCGCGCTGGCCGTAGGCGCGGTAATCAACCACTTTACCGTGCCGGGCGAGGATGGTCACGGCGCCGGATATCTGCTTCTTATCCACCACTTCCTGCATCAGTGCACGCAGCCGCTCGAGGCGCGCGGATGAGAAGCCGACTGCTTCGGGTTTGCGCAACGCGAGGTCGAAAGTTCGCGGGTCTTTGTCGGCCGGCTTTTGTCCGAAGGCTGGAGCGGTATTGATGGCGAGCAGCGAAACGGCGAAGAATATGGTGATGGAATTTAAGCGTCGCAGGTGTTTCATGATTCCTCCATGGGGGGCCAAGGCAGAAGGTTATTGCACCTGGTCTTGTTTCTGCTCTGGCCCGAAGTACCGGTAGTGTCCTGTGATTTTCCAGCCGAACAAAACGTCTTCCTTCTGCGGACCCTGTCCGATATTGTGGACGATCAAATACCGTCCGCTGGCAGACTTCTGGTCCACGACGATCCCGATGTGGGGCAGGTTTGCCGCAATATCCCAGGTGACCAAGTCGCCGGGCGCGTAATCCCCTGCCTGGTTTGAAATGCTCAGCACCTCGCCGTGGCGCGAGAAAAATGCCATCAGGTTGGGCACTCTACGATGGTCGATACTGGCGTCGGGATGCCGCTGCCCCCACTCTTCCTCTGCGGGGTATTGCGAAAAGTGGCGCTTCATGTCTTCGTGGACTTCCTTTTGGAGGTCCACCCCTGCGGCGCGGTAGGCGCGAATCACCACGTCGGCGCAAACTCCAGTGTCGGCGGGCACGTCGCCACCGGGGTAGGGAATCCTTACATATTCGGAATCGTAGCGGACAACGTGACGGGTTTGCTCAACCGCCGCATCCACCAGCTTCTTCAGGAATTCGTGGCGCGCACCGGTTTGGCCCGGCGATGATTGTCCCAAGCTGAAAACCGGCGCGAGCATCAGGGCCATTACTATGGTGACCGTGCTCCCACGGAAACCGGACATGGCCGGCAAAGCTATCATGTCTTGCGCTGAATTTGAACCCGGCCGCCGCGGCGGCCCCCAAAAAAGACTTGACACTGCCTACCGTCATAGTAGGATTACAAACGTATATAGTAGATCAAATATGGCCGAACCCAAACTTTCCAAACTCGAACTGCGGATCATGGATGCGTTGTGGACCCGGGGCGAAGCCTCCATTCGCGAGATTCAAGAATCTTTTCCCGCCCGGAACCGGCCGGCTTACACCACCATTCAAACCACCGTTTATCGCCTGGAAGGGAAGAAGGCGGTGCGCCGCCTCAAGAAAGTGGGGAATTTTCACATTTTCGCCGCGGCCATTTCCCGAGATGCGGCGCAGCGGAGGCTGATTGACGATCTCCTGGCGCTATTTGGCGGGCGGACTCAACCCGTGATGGCGCACTTGATTGAATCCGGCAAACTCACGCTGGCGGATGTGGAGGAGGCGGGGAAAACTCTGCGCAAGCTGGAGAGAGAGGACAAATTATGATCGCAGATTACATGTCTTCAATTTGGGTATACATCGCACCAGAATTGGGCAACCACTTGTGGCAGTCGACTCTGTGCCTCGTCATAGTGGGGTTGCTGACATTAATGTTGCGAAGGAACCATGCGCAAGCCCGTTACGTGCTTTGGCTGGCCGTTTCGGTGAAGTTCCTGATTCCCTTTTCATTGCTGATCGCCATCGGCAGCCAACTGGCCGGGCCCCGCGTAGTCACCGTTCAGCCCGAATTGTATTCCAAGGTCCAAGCAGAGATTGCCACGGTTGGTGATTTTCTGACCGTGGGTCTCGCGCCCATCGTAAAGCCCGATGCCAGCCCGGAACCAGCCGGCAGTGGCTTCCGAATTATCCATCTGCTTCCCGCATTCCTTGTAGCTACGTGGTTCTGCGGATTCCTGGCAGTCCTTTTCGTTTGGTGCGCGCGTTGGCGGCGGATTTCCGCGGTTGTGCGGGATGCGGAACCACTAAAGGAAGGGCGCGAAGTTGAAGCGCTGCGCTGCCTGGAACGACAGGCAGGAATACGGAAACATATTGAATTGTTAATGTCACGGGACTCTCTCGAACCCGGAATATTTGGCATCGCCCGGCCCATATTGCTCTGGCCGAAAGGGATCTCAGAGCACCTCCAGAATGCGCACCTGGATGCTATTCTCGCTCACGAAATTTGGCACGTGCGGCGCCGCGATAATCTGGCTGCCGCGCTGCACATGGTGGTGGAAGCTATTTTCTGGTTTCATCCGTTGGTTTGGTGGCTGGGCGGGCGGCTGCTGGACGAGCGTGAACGTGCTTGTGATGAAGAAGTATTGCGATTTGGAAGTGAACCGAAGGTCTACGCCGAGAGCATTCTCAAAGCCTGCGAATTCTGTATGGGACCGCGGCTGGCATGCGTGTCCGGAGTTACGGGCGCTGATCTCAAGGGAAGGATTGTGAGGATCATGAACCATCGTCTAGCCAACAAGCTTGGCTTCGCCAGAAAGTTGATGCTGGTGGGTATCGGTATAGCTGCCGTTGCCGGGCCCATCATATTCGGTCTCTTAAACTCGCCTCAAACCAGGGCGCAATCGGCGCAGGCCACAAGCGCCCCCTTGCCTTCCTTCGAGGTTGCATCTATCAAGCCGAATCGTACTGACGACATGCGCCTTGGCATCATGATTCGTCCCGGCAGGTTCACAGCTGATGGCGCAAACGCAAAATTCCTCATTACATTTGCGTACAATGTTAAAGATTTTCAAATTTCGGGGGGTCCAAAGTGGATCGATACCGATCGATATAATGTGGACGCCAAGGAAGAAGACTCGCTGGTGGAAGAATTGCAGAAACTTCCTCCTGATCAGCGAGGCGATCAAATCCGGTTAAGAGTTCAATCCCTGCTCGCGGATCGCTTCAAACTAAGCTTGAGTCACGCGACCAAAGAACTCCCAGTCTATGCGCTGGTCATTGCCAAGAATGGTCCCAAACTTCACGAGGCCAAGGCCGGAGAGACTTACCCCAACGGAATCAAGGGCCCTGATGGCCGCGTTCACAACGGCATGGGGTTGATGCGCATTGGAGGCGGCGAGCTAACCGGCCAAGGCGTGCCCATGTCATCCCTGGTGCACATGTTGTCGCAGCAACTGGGACGCGACGTTCTGGATAAGTCGGGGCTAAAGGGCAACTATGATTTCAATCTGAAGTGGACACCCGATCCAGGGCAAGGCGGCATGTTCAGCGGGCCGGAACATGGTGGACCGGGCGCCGGCAGTTCCGGACCGGACAGCGCACCTCCGCCCGATGCCTCAGGGCCATCAATCTTCACCGCGGTTCAGGAGCAGCTTGGGTTAAAGCTGGAATCGCAAAAAGGTCCGGTGGATATCCTCGTCATCGAACATATCGAGAAGCCATCCGAAGATTAGGTTGCTCATGTTTGGGCTTCGAATTCAACATAAAGTATCACCACCAGGATACCAAGGCATCAAGAAGAACCCGAGGGCCAGAAGCGGAAAGCTACATACGTCCATCTTCTGTTTACTGCTCGTTGGTGTCTGGTTCTTCTTAGTGTCTTGGTGTCTTGGTGGTGAGCCTCCTGGCATTGAGTACCACGGACAAGTCACTTTCGGCGGCCTCCCGGCTCCCGGAGCGACCATTACGGCCACCGGAGGCAGCCAAAAATTTGTCACCACTTCAGATCAACAGGGCCTCTTTTCATTTCCTGATTTGTCGGACGGGACATGGACGATTGAAGTCGAGATGACGGGCTTTTCAACCATCAAGCAAGATGTGGTGATCGCGCCCAACATGCCCGCCGCCAAATTGGAATTGAAGGTGCTTCCCCTCGCTGAAATCAGGGCCCGTGTTGTAGGGCCAGGGATTGCCCCGGCCTCGGGTGCCGCAAATGTGGGGCCAGCGACCAAGACCTCACCATCACGACGCCAAGAGGGCGTGGCAAGCCCCGCCCCAACAATCAAGAGGTCGCAGGCGCAAAACGAAGTAAGTCCGTTAACAATCGCGCCAGGCGAATCTGGACCAGGGCCCCAACCTGCGCAGACCGATAATCAACAATCTGGGCCGGAAAGCGCGCCAGCCTCAGAGGCCGCGGCGTCTCCGGAAACGCTCAACCAGCTGGCTACTCCAGGTCTCCTGATCAACGGAAGCGTGATCAATGGCGGCGCTTCACCGTTCGCGCAGCTCATGGCCTTCGGCAATAATCGCAAAGGCGGCAGTGGACTTTACAACGGAGGGATCGGACTCATCTTCGATACCTCCGCTTTGGACGCCCGGCCCTTTTCCTTGAGCGGCCAAAACACACCCAAGGCCGCCTATCATCGCGTCACGGGTGTGGCGACGCTCAGTGGTCCGCTGAAGATTCCCCATATTCTTCAGCGCGGCCCAAATTTTTTTGTCGGCTACCAATGGACGCGGTACGTGGATGCCACAACCCAATCGGCTTTGGTGCCGGATAGCGCGGAGCGTGGCGGCGATTTCTCCCAGGTTCTGAATGCTCTTGGACGCCCGGTCCAAATTTTCGATCCGGCAACGGGACTGCCATTTTCCGGAAACATAATTCCCCAGAGCCGGATCAGTTCACAGGCAAGCGCTTTGCTCAACTTTTACCCGTTGCCCAGTTTTCGCGGAGATCCGCGCTACAATTACCAGATTCCGATTACCGACAACACGCATCAGGACGCATTGCAATCGCGCTTCAATCAAACATTCAATCCCAGGAATGAGCTTTATGGCGGCTTTGATTTTCGAAGCACGCGGTCGAGCAGCCCGAACCTGTTTGGCTTCCTCGATTCGACGGGAGTAACAGGCGTCGGCGCCAGCGCCAATTGGTCGCATCGTTTCAACCCGCGATTGTTCCTGAATCTTGGCTACCGCTTCAGCAGGATAGCGACGCGAATCACTCCCTACTGGGAGAATCGCGAAAACGTTTCTGGCGCTGCGGGAATAGTGGGGAACAACCAAGACCCGGCCAACTGGGGACCGCCAACCCTTATTTTCTCGAGCGGCCTTGCGGGGTTGTCAGATGGGCAAAGTTCATTCGATCGCAACCAGACAGACGCGTGGTCCTACTCCATGTTATGGAGCCGCGAGCGGCACAATTTGACCTTTGGCGGAGACTTTCGCAGGCAGCAATTCAATTATTTGTCTCAACAAAACCCGCGAGGCGATTTTACGTTCACAGGCGCAGCGACCCAGGGAGGCGGGCCCGGTGCGGCTGCGGGCGGTTCTGATTTTACCGACTTTCTGCTGGGCATTCCCGACACGAGCTCCATTGCTTTCGGCAACGCGGACAAGTATTTTCGCGAATCTGTTTACGACGCCTATGTAACGGATGACTGGAGAATGAGCCCGCAATTCACTTTGAACGCGGGGATGCGCTGGGAGTACGGCGCACCGGTTACAGAACTGTATGGGCGCCTGGTCAACCTGGACATTACTCCAGGGTTTGCCGCGGTCGCTCCGGTCGTGTCCGGCGATCCGGTTGGACCGCTGACGGGTCAGGGATATCCACGTTCTCTCATTCATCCCGACCCGCGCGGCCTTGAGCCGCGCATCGGGATCGCCTGGCGTCCCATGGGTGGATCATCGTTACTGGTTCGCGCCGGTTACGGAATTTACAAAGATACTTCCGTCTATCCCACCATCGCGCTGCAAATGGCGCAGCAAGCGCCGCTCTCCAAAAGTTTGAGCGTGCAAAACAGCTCCGCATGCAGGCTGACGCTGGCAAATGGGTTCAACGCTTGTCCATCGACCACGCCTGACACTTTTGCCGTCGATCCGAATTATCGCCTGGGATATGCCCAGAACTGGGATTTATCCGTTCAACGTGATCTCCCATGGTCGCTGCAGCTCATCGCGACGTACCTGGGCATCAAGGGAACGCGGGGCGCGCAGGAATTTCTGCCTAATACTTTTCCGGCTGGAGCTGCAAATCCATGCCCAACTTGTCCGGCCGGATTTGTTTTCCTCACTTCAAATGGCAATTCAACTCGACAAGCCGGCCAAATTCAATTGCGCCGCAGATTGCACAACGGCCTTACCGCGACGGTCCGCTATACATTCTCGAAATCCATTGACGATGATTCCGTCCTGGGTGGTCAGGGAGCGATTTTAGCGACGCAATACACAACGGGGAACGGATCTGGAAATGGCCCAGGCGGGCCCGGCGTAACATTCCAAAGTTCCGGCCCGGCCGCTCCATCGATCGCTCAAAATTGGCTTGACCTGCGGGCCGAACGCGGGCTCTCCACTTTCGATCAGCGGCACCTTTTGAACCTGCAAATGCAATACACCACAGGGATGGGTCTCGGTGGAAAAACACTGTTGAGTGGTTGGAGGGGTACGTTTTTCAAGGAGTGGACTTTCCTAACCCAAATCACGGTTGGGAGCGGGTTGCCGGAGACGCCCATCTACCCAGTCCCCGTGCAAGGCACAGGAGTGACAGGAAGCATCCGGCCGGACTACACGGGCGCGCCTCTATATGCCCCAGCAACAGGATTGCACCTGAATCCTGCCGCATATTCGCCTCCCCCGCCGGGGCAATGGGGCAATGCGGGAAGAGATTCGATCACAGGGCCGCCGCAATTCTCATTAAACTCTTCCATGGGGCGCACGTTTCGGCTGCACGGGCGGTTCAATCTCGATTTGCGGGTAGACTCAACAAACTTTTTGAACCACCCGACCTTTGCCAGTTGGAACACCACCGTCACCAGCGCGCAATTCGGGTTGCCCACATCGGCGAATGCCATGCGCAGTTTGCAGTCATCTCTCCGTTTGAGGTTTTGAAAGACTGTGGCGAGTGACGAGTGACAGGTTATGAGCTTATGAAACGGAAACCTTCACCCTGCGGATTTCGGGAACGGATTGCGGTGATTCGCGTCAGCCAAGCACACGCCGTCTTTAGAATTATTGCCGCGGGCTTTGTCATCGCACTTTCAGCAGTCTCGCTTGCCGCTCCCCAGCAGATTGGACAGAACGCCCAGCCCGATGTCAAGGCGACGGCCACAATCAAAGCGAGCACTCAGTTGGTTGTGGAGACAGTGGTTGTGAAGGACAAGAAAGGGAACCCCATACAAGGGTTGACCGCGAAAGATTTTACGGTTACAGAAGATGGCGCCCCCCAGACCATCAGTTTCTGCGAGTACCAGGAACTCTCCGGCACGCTCTCTAAAGCGCAGGCAACACCCTCAGAGCGCGAACAGATCACGATATACGACAAGCTTGCCAGAACGCATATCTCGCCCGAATCGCCCGGGAGCATTCGATATAAAGACCGCCGCTTGCTGGCACTGTACTTCGATATGACGGCCATGCCGCCTTCGGACCAGTTGCGCGCCCTGACTGCGGCCGAGAGGTTTATTCGGACGCAGATGACAGCAGCAGACCGCGTGTCAATCCTGAGATATTCAGGCGGCTCGGTCGACGTACTTCAGGATTTCACCGATGACCGCAACCGCCTGTTGAGCATCATTCAAACCATGGTGGTGGGAGAGGGCCAGGGATATGGCGAGTCCTCGGACGACGCCGGCACGCCCGATGAAGGGGCAGCGTTTGGTCAGGACGATAGCGAGTTCAACATCTTCAACACCGATCGTCAACTGGCCGCGCTCCAGACGGCCGCCAAGATGCTGGGGCAGCTTAGTGAGGCGAAATCGCTGATCTATTTCGCCAGCGGGCTGAGGCTAAACGGACTGGATAACCAGGCGCAACTTCACGCCACCATAGATGCGGCCATACGCGCCGGTGTGTCGTTCTGGCCCATCGACGCCCGCGGTCTCGTGGCCCAGGCACCGCTCGGCGACGCCACGCAAGGTTCGCCCGGCAATAGTGGAATGTATTCCGGGGCTGCGGCGCTGGCCGTAACCACAGGCTTTCAGCAGTCGCAGGATACTCTTTACGCGCTCGCCGGTGATACGGGCGGCAAAGCTCTGCTGGATTACAACGACCTGACGAAGGGAATCGCAGAGGCACAGCAAAACGTATCGAGCTACTACATCCTTGGGTATTACACGAGCAACCCGGCTCAAGACGGAAAATTCCGACGAATCAAAATCTCGCTGAACTCAGCTCTATCCGCCAATCTGGATTACCGGCAGGGGTATTACGCCGGCAAACAATTCAGCAAGTTCACCACCACCGATAAAGAACGTCAACTCGAGGACGCCCTGATGCTGGGCGATCCTATAACGGAACTTACCATCGCCATGGAGGTGGATTACTTCCAATTGAATCGGGCCGAGTATTTCGTCCCCATCATTGTGAAAATTCCCGGCCGCGAGCTAGCGCTGGCCAAACGCCGCGGCGCCGAACATACCCTGATCGACTTCATCGGGGAGATCAAGGACAACTTTGGGACCACCGTGACTAACGTGCGCGATAAAGTAAACATCAAACTGAGCGATGCCACCGCCCTCGAACTATCCAAGCGCCCGGTTGAATACGACACCGGCTTTACGATTCTCCCCGGAAGGTACACCATCAAGTTCCTCGCCCGCGACGACGAAACGGGAAGAATCGGGACGTATCAATCCAGCTTCGTTATTCCCAACCTGAACAAAGAAGAAAGACGCATCCCCATCAGCTCCGTGGTACTGAGCAGCCAGAAGGTAGATCTTAAGGACGCGCTTTTTAACGCCGTCAAGGCCAAGGATAGAGGCGAGGAAGCCAATCCGCTGGTTCAGGGCGGGAAAAAATTGATTCCCAGCGTGACTCGAGTGTTCAGCAAGAGCCGGGACATGTATGTCTACCTTCAGGCTTACGAACAGGGGGCGCCCGACGTTCAGCCTCTCGTCGCCTTTGTGAGCTTTTACCGCGCGCAAAAGAAGGAGTTTGAAACGCAACCCATAGAAGTGACGGGTGAACTAAGAAGCCGGCTCAAAACGTTGCCCCTCAGCTTCAACATTCCTCTCCATCAGCTTCCGCAGGGGGAGTATATCTGCCAGGTAACCGTGCTGGACCCGGCCGGACAGAAGGGCGCGTTCTGGCGGGCGCCGGT
This sequence comes from Terriglobia bacterium, assembly GCA_035308965.1. GTDB lineage: Bacteria > Acidobacteriota > Terriglobia > UBA7540 > UBA7540 > DASYXZ01. Next base: position 140,304 of record DATGFN010000023.1, read on the forward strand.
CATGCTCGTTCCGTAGATCACTCGATCTGCTCCGCGGCGCTTCCTGGCATTATTGCCAACTGCACATGATGCCTCTCATTTCTATTCTGTGAATCTTTTGGCTGCGCGATTCACGCACCGAGAGTTGCCGAGAACATGCTTGCAAGAGTTTTCATTAGAGGCTAAATTGAATAGGCGCTAATGTGCTTAAGGCCGCCAAGAGCGCGCGACTTCTGAATGCGAACGTTTGCGTGGTGAGGGAGTGGCGCGTAAGTATTGAAGGTACTTTCTTGTATGGCGAGTTTGATCTGAGTCTCTAAAAACCTGCGGGGGTAATTCAGCGGTAGAATGCCAGCTTATCACACACACCCTTCTTTTTCATTGACTTAGCAGCCTTACTGTCGGGTATACTGTCCATTTCCGGAGCAGTGTATGGCCCGAGTCAATATTCTCAAGCAGGTGAAAGTCGTAGATCGTTGGAAGCTCGTTTCAATCCCCCAGGACAAACATGCGCGCAAGGACTGGAAGGCACTTCCTGACGGAAGGTATTTCATTGAGTGGTGGGAATGCGGCAAGCGCAAACGACAGGCGGCGGGCGTCACCGTCGCAGACGCGCTTGACGCCGCGCGCCGCCGCAAGCATATCCTCGAAGGTCGGGCGCTTGGCGTCAGAGGGTACGAGGCTGAAGAGGAGGCCAAGCGCACCCCATTCCATTCCGCCGTGAAAAAGTATTTGGATGTCGTCGAAGGCCTCAAGAAGCCGAACACGCTGCGGAAATATAAAGCCGTCCTCAATCGTTTCGTGGATTACTTCACCGACCGGACGAACGCTCAGAGCATCACGCCCGACGATCTGAACGATTTCATGGTCTGGCTGAAAAGGAACCATCGTCTCAACAACAACAGCGTGATCCACAACTTGATCATCGTGGCTCAGTTTCTGAAAAAGCAGGGCCGACCGGGGCTCAGCGGGAGCATTGAATTGCCAGAGGCAGTGAGAAGCTTGCCCGAGGAGTACAGTGATAAAGAATTGAATGCGTTCTTCGAAGCCTGCACGCCGGAGGAGCGGACGCTCTTCGCGACGTTTCTCCTTACAGGCTTCCGCGAGCAAGAGGTCGTGCATCTAATCTGGGACGACATCAACTTCAATCTGAATACCGTGCGGGTCACTGCTAAGCCTGATCTTGGATTTTCGCCGAAGCGGTGGGAGGAGCGCGAAGTGCCCGTGCCGAAGCGGTTGATCGGATTCCTAAAGAATCATCCTCATGCCAACGGCAGCCGCTTCGTCTTCCCATCGCCGCGTGGCAATCGCGAGCTACATATGCTCGACAAGTGCAAAGAAATTGCCACGCGCGCCAAGCTTGATCCGACGCGATTTCATCTGCGCAAGTTCCGGTCCACCTATGCTACCCGAATGCTGCGTGCCGGTTTCGACGTGCGCACCGTGCAGCACTGGATGGGGCATAAGTCCCTTGAGACGACCATGCGTTACCTCGCACCAGCCAAGGACGTGCACGAGCGACTCGACAGGGTTCAGATCGCAGGCGTGCTGGGAGAGGGCTGATTGTTTATTAGCTAAACCCGCGATGTCCGGCATGGGAAATTGGCCCTAGATTGAAATCAGAAAACAAAGCGTCGATCCCATTGGTTTTTGGTGGCTTCTAGCTTTCCTAACTTCAACAGATTCTTTTTGCCGGGGAAATACCCTCGATGCACTGGCCACCCGCCCGACTGTCCGCTTCAAAAAACCTTTAGAAACAGCTTGACAACCTGTTTTCGCGTGGTAAGATATTCTTACGGGTTGGTAGGAGATACTGATGACTAAAGTCGAAGCCAAGCAGAGCCTAGCAGAAGCCTTGAAGAAGTGTATCGCTGAGACCCTTCGGCAGAGCGGTCGAGAAATGCCAGAGCTTAAGAGTTATGAGCTGCACCCCATCTTGGACATTGAAGGCTTCGACAGTCAATGTGGAATTGAGGTGACCGTCGAATTGGAAGTGGTTCTTAAGATCGATGATCTCTCTAACAATATCTTCATTAAAGTGGTTAACGGACGCTCGCGGGCAAGGACCTTCAACGAAATTCTTGACGCTATTCTCCCACTGATGGGTACTAAACAATGAGCATTAAACAGACAGACTTGCCTGGAATCGGAGAAAGACTTCGCCAAGCGAGAGAGGCAGCCGGTCTGTCGCAAGGGCAGGTGTCAAGAATATTAAAAATGCACCGCCCCACGATTACCGAGATCGAGAATGAGACGCGGAAATTGACTGCCGGCGAGCTTAGGGAGTTTGGGCACCTATACAAAGTTTCCGTTGAGTGGTTAGTCGACGAACCGGTGGATCAAAATCAGAAGCTTAAAATGGCGGCACGCAAGCTAAGCGCACTTAAAGACAAGGATCTGGACGCGGTAATCAGAATCATTGAGTCGCTTCCACGGCAAGGCCATGGGTCTGGAAGAACATGACAAACGCCAATGTGAACGCTGCCAGAAGAGCGGTGAAGGCTGCATGCAGCCTTCGCGTGAGGAACGGCTATGCGCTTGATCGGCCGTGCGATGTCTACGAGTTGATAGCGAAACAAGATGTTACGCTCCAATTTATCGAGGTCCCGAGCTTGGAAGGTATGTACCTCGCGGAGCCGGAGGTTACTCGAATTTGCGTTTGCGCCCTGCGACCTTCTGGAAGACAAAGGCTTACCGCCGCTCATGAGTTAGGGCATCGAGTTTTAGGGCATGGTACTCAGCTGGATGCCGCGCTTGAGCTTCGGGATAGCATTACTGAAAGTTCAGAGGAAGAAAGTTCGGCTGATTTGTTCGCCCATTATCTGCTTATGCCACCCTCAGCGGTCCAGAGTGGGTTTAGATCGCGCGGTTACGACCCTACAAAGCCTACCGCAGAACAAGTTTACATAGTGTCTGGATGGCTAGGTGTGGGCTTCACGACTCTCCTTCACCACATGAGGTTATCCTTAGGAATCATCGGTTTCCCTCAGCACAAGCAACTGAAGGGCACAGAGCTTAAGAATCTGCGGGCGAATATTATTGGCATAGAGACTACCAACGACGTCTGGATTTTGGATGAGCATTGGAACGGCAGGGACCTCCACATGCAACTCGGAGATTATGTCACAGGAGTGACTGGCGAGGGGACGGAAGGCTTTTTAAAGGCGACCTCCGCTGCAGGTCAGGCTGTATTCTCGGCAGATCGAGTTGGAATGTGCACAGCAAAATTAAATACGTCTGGGGGCGTGAAGCTTAAAACGTCCAGGAGAGACTACAGAGGGTTTTATGAATTTAGATATCTTGAGGAGTGTGACTAGTGCCAGAAATAACGCAGCATAGTATTTCCGAAGCTTGGCGTGAAGCTATTCGGATGGCAGCCAACATCGGGGGCAGGGTTGCTGGGTTGACTGTCGTGGTCAACGAAATCAAAAACGGACAACCCACTGAGGATCTGCGATTTCGAGATCAACTCAATCGGATACTCGATCAGCACGAAAAGGCAAGTGTGGAAACCGTTTCAAGGACGATTTTTCCAGGCGGTCTTTGGAACCCGCGAGCTCCGCGGCAACAACTTTATGAGCGTTATCACAAGGTCTTGCCGAAACTGAGAAGTTGTCGCAAAAACAACAAGGGCCACTACTTTGAACGATTAATCAGCTTTCCGGGCAAGAAAGGCGAGCCAGGATTCAATCAGCTAGAACAGATCATTACCGCATACCTACGCGGAGTCCACAGGGTGACTGCACTCCAGGCTTGCCTCATGAACCCGTGGACGGATCTAAACAACTCACCGTATTTGGTCTTTCCGTGCCTTCAGCAAGTCGCCTTCATCCCTGACTCAAGTAACGGTTTGCTGACAGTAATGGGCTTCTATCCGATGCATTACCTTTTCGAGAGAGCTTATGGCAATTACTTGGGGTTGATCAATTTGGGACACTTTATGGCGACCGAGATGGGCCTAAGACTTACCCAGATGATTTGCGTCGCTGGAGTTGCCCAGCTAGAAATCCCGAAGAGGGATGTCGCGTCGTTGTTGCGTTGACATGCTTGACGTGCGTGGGACAATGGACATGGTAGGTATTATGCCTTCACTCGACTTGCTTCAAATTGATTTGACTGAGGAATGCCCGCTCTTTTGCGGCCACTGCTCCAACTCCTCGGGGCCGTCGAATACTACACGTTTTCCTCTCCAAAAGCTCATTGAGATCATTGACCAAGCCGGAAAGATGGACGTCAAGGCCCTGGTTCTCTCAGGTGGAGAGCCGCTTTGCTATCCGGGCTTGCGGGCTGCACTCAAGCGGGCGCAAACTCTAAAACTTCCTGTGACGATATGCACCACTGGGATTCGAGACAAAAAAACCAGATCGCCGATTGAATCGTCAGAATGGAAAAACTTGAAACAAGACGGATTAGTCACCGCAGCATTCTCGATCTATGCAGCACCCGAGCAACGTGAATTCCATAATCAAATCGTGATGTTGAAACCTCTCAGCGGGGACGCATTCGGTGCAAATGAGACTGCGATGCGCAGAGCCCGCGCGGCGGGAATGGACGTGCAAGCCCACCTGATCCCATCAGATTCTAGTATCGCGGATCTCCAAGATATTTATGACTGGGCAGTGAGTCTGGAATGTAGCGTACTCCATTTGCAAATCCCCACTCAGCAGGGCCGAAACGCCACATCGCCACGGCTGGCCATGAATCAGTGCCAAGAGGAAGCACTTCAAAGGTTGGCTTCCTCATTGTTAACAGTTTCCGGGACGACGTTTCACGTAAGTCGTCTGTGGTATCAAAGGTGGTCCGGGGCGAATTTCAATTGCGGAGCAAATGAGCGACAGCTAATCATCCGTGCCGATGGGACGATTTCGCCATGCAATGCTTGCAAGTATTCGACGGCCAGAGATCAACAAGGGAATATCTTAAACCCAACAGGAAATCTCAAGGCAGTTTGGGAGAGTTCACCCACGCTACAGGCCTACAGATCGGCAAAGGCCAGGAACTCTGTTTGCAAGAGGTGCCAAGGGATCTTTGCTGAATACAAACAAGAAGAGAATCTTTCTCAAAGAAGTACACTCCTGCCAGAAGTGCGCGCGGATGGAATGTTCTCGTAAGGTCCTCAGCGATTTCAATGGCGATTGGAGTGCGGTAATTCTCTTCGTGGCAGAAGCTCCTGGCAGGCTGGGGGCTGAAGTCACGGGCATACCCCTCTTTGGTGACCGCACGGGTGATCGATTTGACGAAATTCTAAAGCGCATGCGCCTTCGACGCGATGAAGTGTTTATAACCAACGCGGTACTATGCAATCCCCGCGACGAGTCGGGAAACAACGATACACCTAGTCGCAACGAGATTTACAACTGCTCATCGTTTCTGAAAAGGACAATCGAATACGTAAATCCGACCGTGGTAATTGCATTGGGAAGGGTGGCGCTAGAGGCGCTTGACAAGATTGATGAACACACTCTCACTCTGAAAGATTCTGTCGGACGCCTCCACGAATGGAACGATCGCCAGTTAGGGGTTCTTTATCATCCGGGACCTAGGACCACAGTTCACAGGCCATGGAAACTTCAGCTTGAAGACGCACAAAAGCTTGCGAGATCAGCAATGAGATTCGTTTCGATCTAGGCTGACTCTTGGCACATACATTAGTGAAACGCTCTAATCAAACTGATGAGAAGAGCCAGTAATGCGGCGATTGCGAATGGCGCGTAGACAAGGAGCATAAAGCGAACTTGATCGACCTCTTTTTTGAGCTTGGCTAAGGTCACTGTCGCACCGCCTAGCTGCTGGACATCAGAAAGGCTGATCCCTTCCAAAGGCGGGTTTTTCCTTGGTTCGCCCACCCCTTCTCCGACGAGCGCGAAAAAGATCGTAAAAGTAGGCTCCTCGAACTTAAGCCGTATATCAGTAGGTCCCATATTGTGAACCGCGAAAAGCAAACGGCCTTTGAAAGTGGGATCGACGTGAAACCCCGATATATTAAGTAGACCCTCCATTTTGTATCGGTTTCGCAGCGTGATGAACGCAACCAGATTCTCAGGTATATCCAACATTTCAAGGCAGGTCAGGATGGCAAACTGCCCGGGTGATAATCGAACGTATGGGTCTCTTCTCGACAGTCGACGCGGTGCTTTATCACCCACTACATAAACCTCTTCGCCGAGTCGAAGATCATAAGAGCATTGCTGCAGATTTTTTGGATCAAAATTCTCCGTGAAGAGCCTTGGGCCGTCACTCCGTTTGACGTACTCCGATATCTGTCTCCTGGAAAGGAAAGACATTTAGTGTTTTATTCCTTTCAGCACCGCTTCGATGGTGGCACCCATCCCGACAATACCGAGGATAGCTAAGCCGACATAAACGCATAGATTTGCGGCTCGCCCCAAATCAACTTCCACTCCGAAATCTTGCTTTCTTCCGAGGCGGGTAAGGGCCCAAGTGATAACAGCCAAAGAAGTGAGTCCGACAAAGACTAATATGCCTCCCGTCAACAACGCAACCTTGTAATTGGAATCCATCTTGAAACCTCATTTTAGCGCGCAGGCTATCACGATTCCAACGCAATCGCAATTTCCTAATTCCAATCTTAAGCTGCCTTGGAACTCGCCTTTCGGTGCCAAGCTAGGTGAATTGGGTCTGGCCAAAGAGCTCTTTCCTCCGGTAGATGAAGTTGTCTGCTGTGATAGCTCTCAAATAAATTGTCCTCGTTTGGTCCTGATTCGGCGAAATGCCCAACGGCAAGAATAATTCGGTAGTCGTCTGCAATCGTCCAAAGGCCTTGATCGAATGTCCAATGGGCATTCTTAGATAGAGCGATTTCGTTTCGCGGGTCATTGTTGCGGCCGTCTCGGAATTCGTGAATATGCGCGGCATCAACGATGCTAAATAAATTGGGGTAAAGTGAATGAGTCACTCTACCCCATATAATCTAACTATTACCTCCATTCCGTTTCATCTCTTCGCAATTGTCCGAATCCTGAAATTGTCATTGTGCGGCAACTGTTTGTTCATGAACTTGTCCCTCACCTCTCGAAGAATCTGATCACCTTTGACCTTGTAGTGCCGGACGGCGGTCGCAAGGTTGGAATCTTTCGCGAGGGTCGCGCTCGACATGTTCGTTGGACAATAAAGGTCTGAGGCGAGAGCGCAAACCACGAGGAATCGTCCGATGTCTGCAGTGGTCATAGCGCCCAGCTTGGCGCCTGCAAGCTTCGGATAGTCCAGATACCCTCCGCTCCCATTCTTAGCCTTCACCGTATCCCACGCAAAGAATTTAATGATGCGGTGTTGGCTGTCGTGGCCCGATTGGTGAAAGTACCTGAGCGCCACGAATTCGAACTCATAGCGGGAGAATTCTGAAGGTACTCGCTTACGGACTTCTTCAAGCAAGCGTTTCCGATATTCCTGCTGGATTCGGACTGCTTGAGCCTGTATTTTCCGTTCGGCCTTTTCTTCCGCGCTGAGGGTGGTGCGGTGATCGAGGTGAATCTTACACTTCGGGTCGTTACAGATGTGCAGCTTCGCGCCGATGCGCTTCCCTTCGACGACAACCGCCGCGACTGTTGTAGGACAATCACCGGCTGTCGCATCGTGGTAGTCCGCCCGGTATATGACGTCGGGCAAGGCTTTCTGACCGTAGAAGAGATGCGAGTCCGAAACCTTCACCGGCTTTTCGCCCGATGACTCAAGTTCACTGATGCGGATCGCGACGAGCGCGTCTCGCTTCTGCTTGAAGCATTCGGGGTCGGTACATACGTCGGGCCGTTTGATTGTGTCGGCAAAAAGAAGCGGGTTGCTCCCTGACCGCTTGGGGCAGGCTGTGCAAGCCCCGGCAGCCGGGACAAGGTTCGCGTCGTTCACGTCGAAGGGAGCGTTCGCGAGACTCAGGTGGATTTCGCGTTGAATCCAGTCCCGAAGCTCGCGGGCGCTGATCGGACGCGGGTCTTTGTCTTTCAGGATCGCCGCAGTCGTGCGGTGGCCCGGAAAGCATTCACTCAATGCCCGCTCCTGGTCTTTGGGTTGGAGCCGTGCGATTTCCATCGCGTGGCCCGCAGTCAGCTTGCCTTCGTAGAAGGCCTTCTGAAGGTTGGGCGTCAACTCCGCAAGCTTCAGGCGGCCGTAAATGTACTTCGGCGAGCGCCCGACTTTGGCCGCAATGGTCTCGACAGTGTAGAGGGCCGGGTCCTGCCTCATGAGGGCCTGGTAGCCGATGGCCTCGTCGAGTTCGTGGATATTCTCGCGCTGGACATTCTCGATAACGGCGAGTTCCAGAGCTTCGGCGTCGGTAAGGTTCACGATGCGTGCGGGGATATTGTGCAATCCCGCCACCCGCGAAGCTCGCCAGCGCCGCTCTCCACAAACGATTTCAAAGCCGTTCGAATTCATCGGCCGGACAAGAATCGGTTGAAGGACGCCGCGGGCTTTGATGTTTGCGGCCAATTCCGTCATGGCCAGGTTGTCCAGCCGGCGCCGGGGATTGGCCTTCGAAGGCTGGATTCGGTCGAGCAGGATTTCTTCGACCACGATGTGATCGGTATTACCGGGTATTGCCGTGACTTCTGTCGTGCTCATGTCTTTCTTCTCCTTTGAATTGAATTTGGAATGGGCCGTTTTTGCAGGAGGGATCACGGCCAACCCGTTCTTCAAAGCTTCAAGGAACTGAATTGGCTGGCAAAAGTTTCGCGTTCTGTTTTGGGCGCTGCTTCGAGGCCGGAGCGCCAGAGCAGACCACGAGCACGACGGATCGTGTAGGCCTCGGGACTGTTCTGGTCGAACTTGCAGGCAGGGCAGACCGGCCAGTCGCGGGCCACACTCACGACTTGGTCGCAAATCAGACACCGCTGAGGATTTATGTGATCAATTCGTTCTCCGATGGTCATGGCTAGCTCACCTCCTTTTGGGCTGTGGTATGGGATATCCCTTCAGTTGCCTCCTAAGAACGCGCCGAGCCTTGCCGTCGCCCTAAACTGGGGGATAGGATCAAGCTCCTTGAAGGACGATGTGAAGGCGTTCGAAAGGCTCCACATGGTCCGTGGCGCGAATTCCTCGAACTTCGGGTTGAAGTAGAGGTCGTGGACCTTGCGCGCCAAGTGCTTTGGGATGTCCAGTCTCTCTTCAATGAATGCCCGGTAGATAAGGAGCTTTGCCTCCGTCTCCGGCAGTTGCTGGCGTTTCCAGGCTTCGATCTGGCGCCGCATCGGTTCGAAATTGCGCTGCATGCGGTCGACACCAACAGAAAGCGCATCCACGAGACTGAAGCGCTTCGAATGCTTGGCCAGGACCGGCGTGAAATCGCCGTGGAAGGCCATGTTGTCGCAGACGAAGACGCGATAGCCGACGGTCAACGACAGCCGCATGGACTTGTCGTTCGCGTTGCGGACGCCGATGGAAAACCGGCAGCCGTCAAAACTGGTTTCGAGATCGAGCATGCCGAACATCTTCATGCCGTCTGCTGAGACGGCGTATTCGTCCCGGACCACTCCGATGTGACGGAAGCTCAGCGTTTCGGCGAGAGCGGTCACGATCTCAAAGTGGGGAAGGGGACGATGTGTGGAAGTGCCTTCCGGGGTGGGAACGGCTTGCAGTTCTTCGCGGGACAGCTTGCGGGTACCGCAATGGGCGAGCAGTTGAGAAGTTTCCATATTTTTTCTCCTTGTTAAAGTGCGAATTCGGGCGCAAGCGCCCGAGGCAGAGGGCGGAGTGTCAAGACCCTCTGCCTCGGACGTTCGGTGGTAACCGAGGCTTTATGGGGATCGATTTTGTTTTTCAGCAACGAGCGCGGCCATGCCCACCGCCACGGCGTCAAACAAGTTCAGCCGGTATTGCCGCTTCCATTTCCGGTCCGGGGGAAGATGAGCTTTGAGACCGGGGTATCGGGCGGCAATGGCACGCGCCACTTCCAGTTTGGTCGCCCATCCGTTGCCAACCACAATTTCTCTCACCGTGTTTGTCGCGAGTGCTACAACCATGAGACTCTGTTGCCGCCCCAGGGAAACGATTTCAGCGACCAGGACCTTCAGTAGGGCACGGGAGCGATTTCTCCCAATATAATTCCTTTCGAGTGCAAGCACGTCCGGCCGGAAATCACGGATCAATCGCGCAACATGGGACAAAACTTCTCGGATTTGTCGGGCAGATGAGGACAACTTGCCGAAAGATTCGACGCTTGCGTACACAAGGCTGCCGTTCACAAACACCGCCACGCCCAGTTCGCGCGTGCCGGGGTCGAGGGCAAGAATTCTGGTGATTTTCCTAGTCATGGGCGAGGTTGGAAGGGTGGCGTGTGCTCTGTGAGCCTTCATAAAAGGTCAAGGCGAAACCAACTGCATCGAAGATGCCGAATCGCTCATCTTCGCTGTCATCGGCGTGAAGACGTTTCACTAGCCGATCCCAGGTAGGCGGGAGATAAGGTTCAAGCTCCGGGAACCGCTCCGCGATGGCCACGGCGACCTGCCGCTTGGTGGCTGGCCGATGGATCCCGAAGTGTCGCTGGACACTTCGCCGGGGTATGCGGCTCACGCGGAAGTGTCGCTTCTTCGCGGTCGTACAGAGGCTTTCGATCAGCCGCCTTACACGCAGCCGGCGCCAACAACTCTTGTGCTTCGTATGTTCCACGACGACTACATCGGGTTCGAAATCGGCGATGAGCCGAAGAACTTCCTGCCGACAACGCGCGTTTTTGTTATGGCGGAGTTTTTTCACTCCCCAATCGACCAACCGATTTGGGCCTTCGAGGATTGCAAAGCCGAACCCGTGACTCGTCGGGTCGACCGCGAGAACTCGCTTCGTTGTTTCGTGAGTCGTGGTCATGCAAGGAGCGAGTTCAATAACTTCAGCTTGCGCGAAGCGGATCGCTCCGGTTGCGCGGTGCCCAGCTTCTTGGCCAGCAGTCGAGCCCTATCACGGGTTCTTTTTTCGACTTTGTGGTAAAGGCCGGCAAACAACTCTCTAGAAGGAATCTTGAATACGGCTTCATAGGCCAGTGCGGTTTCTAGCAAGGGCCGCCGGGCCCGGCGTTCGTATCGCGACACTTTCGTCCCGCTTTGATGGCCCAACAGGAACGCGATCTCATCCTGGGAAAACCCAGACCGCTTTCGATACGTTCTCAGATAGCTTTGAAGAGGAGCCGACATGGAGAGATGTAGTTTTCAAGATACAAGTCATCGCCCTATCTCTATAGGCGGGTAAACTTGCCGGTTCCGGCAAGTTTTTGGGATTAAATCAATTCCTTTAAAGTTGTCGGGAGTTCAGTTTTTATATTGGATAGTGGTTCGCGCGAGTTTTCCCTGAGAACTAGGCGTCCAGGCAATGATGGAATTATAGGAATATTCTGTAATTTCCGTCAACTAGTCGAGTATTGACATATTATTAAATTCCCCATAAATTTGGAATAGGAAAGGAGGGCGTCGATGAAAGCCGAAGAATTCACGACACATGGTGAATTGACCCATTGTTCCGGCGGATGCTGTCCAAAGGTGTACAAGACTGATCGTGGCACCTTTGTCGTCCAGGGCATGATAGTGGATGTTCAGGACGCGCGGCAGTTCTCGCTGGCTCCCCGAGAGGGAATCGTTGAGATTCCCGAAGCTCTTGTCATTGCGCTCGCCGACAAAGTAAAGTCCAATCGGTAGGCTCTGTGTGCGGCGTGGGGGAACCCGGCTGGTTTCTCCACGCCCCTTTTCTCAGACCATGCTCACCAAGCTTGACCTCAAGGAATTCGGCCAGTGTTTTGAAGACTTCCGTCACAAGGCGTTTCGATTGGAAACGCTCGATCACTACCTCGTGCCCGAAGAAGAGGGGATTTACGCTCGATATCTGAAAGGCGAAACACCACCGCCGTCCGTTAACGAAGAGTGGTGCCAACTAGTTCGGCGGAACACTCAATCGGGAAAATGCATGGAACGCGTGCATGTCATTTCAATTCCCCCATCGCAGTATTTAAAGTTCGAAATTGAATGGGGGTACGTACACAGCACCGCTGCTGGAGAAAAGGTGTACTTACTCAATCGACGCAACGTGCCCGAGAGCAAAGCCGCACCCCGCGATTATTGGCTATTCGACGATCGAACTCTCGTGCTCATGGAGTACGATCAGAACGGAAAATTTCTAGGCGCGAGGCGTGAGAGCGACCCCGCCGTCGTAGCGACATATAGAGAAGCGGGTTATGTTCTCAAGTCACTGGGTATTCCACTGGCTGAGTATCTCGAAACAAATCCAATCACCTAACTTATGAAGCGGGACCATCATGGACTTCACTACGAACGCGAGCGGATCGCGCTGGCGGATGAAATTCGCACCCTAAGGAGAAGCAGGGGAATTACTGGCGTAGCACTCGCCCGGCAAGTGGGATTCAGTCAGTCGAAGGTTTCGAAGATAGAAACCGGCGCCCTGATTCCATCGACGGACGACCTGAAATCCATCCTCACTCATCTCAAGGCACATCGGTCCATCACCGCAGGGTTGGTTTCGTCTGCCCGATCCTTGCGGACAGAGTTCCGCTCCTGGAGGTTTGGCCACAGGCACGGCCTCGCAGCAAAACAGGTGGATATCGCCCAAATCGAGAACCAAGCCAAGGTGATACGCGTCTTTCAGCCTGCGGTCATCCCGGGATTATTGCAGATCCCTGCCTATGCCAAGCGTGTTTTGACGCTCGCCAACATCACCGGGCAAAAAGATGTTGATGCGGCGGTCGCCGCCCGGATGAGTCGACAGCATCTTCTTTATGAAGCGGGGCACCGGCTCGAATTTGTCATTTGTGAGGCGGCCGCGTTATCGAGGTTTTGCGATAGTCGAGTGGTGATCCAGCAACTCAACAGAATCAGGTCATTGTTTGGCCTGGACCAAGTGAGAATAGGATTTATCAGTAATAAGCGGAGCCTCTTGCGCATCCCGATGAACGGCTTTGTGGTACTCGACTCCGAGTTGGTCGTGTCAGAGACTTGGACTGGTGAGGTTGAAAGCACGGACAAGGATGACGTCAACATGTATAACGGAGCGTTTGATGCGTTCGCCTCTGTCGCGGCTTTTGGAGCCGACGCAGACCATCTCTTGGACGAATGGATAACGTTTCTGGGAAAATGTAGTTCTGTTCCCCAGCAAGAGAGGCGCGCAAGCTAGATCGCTTCTGACGAGGCCAGTGTGCTTCTCGTCGTGAAGTGGCCGAGAGGCAGCAAGGCTTAGTGGATGCGGCAAGGTTTTTGAATCTTAAAAAAGCCGAGATCGCCGGGGCTCGGCACGGACGACTATTTAAGTGAATAAGAATTAAGGGATTTGTGGACGATGGGTGGGCAACCTGTCGGCAATGAGTGCCTCTGGTCCTACGATTTTTCTGAGTAACCGGTAGGTTTTTGAGGGACTTTCGGTTCAGCCGGCCGCGTAAAAGAGGCCGAATCCCTTTTCGCCAGCCCAGTCTGCGTCAAATGCATTTCCGTATAGCTTGCGATTGTCATTTTTAGCTTAGCGCCCATGGTCCGAATTATTCACAGCCGCAATGGGTGGTACACATCTGGCCATTGAATATATTCAAGTTTTCCGCTTGACATTAATCAACTGGTATGAATAATGCCTGCCCTATGACACAACCAAATGGACTAAACTCTGCCTAACGGAGGTTCTCATGTCTCGCTCCTTCCACTGCCCCCGCTCCGTCCGTGGCTGGGCCCCTATGGGGCTGGTTCTTCAACTTATTTTCACGGTTTCGCAAGCACAAGCAGTCGTCCAAAGCAGCACGCAGGCGGTCACCCTGGTGTCGCAGTCATTGCAGACGGCCGTGGGCGCTACCGCACTGACCGACGCCACGCTGCAAGGCATGGTGAATTACACCGCCGGGTCAGATGAAGAGAGTGGAAGCTTCACGCTTGAATTAAAGGGCAACCAGGAAAGCAAGCTGGCGCTTAACCTGAGCGGCGGCAACCGCGCCGAAATTCGGCAGGCACAAGCGGGGGCGTGGATTGATACCACCGGCGTCGAACACCCGATGGCGATCCACAATTGCTGGGTGGACGCAAGCGCCCTGTTCCCCACCTTCAGCGTGTGGGGCGTGCTCAATGACCCGCAAGTGACAGCCACATATGTAGGGCAGACCCTACGTAACGGCGTGACTGTCGACCACCTGCAAATTACACGCACAATGTCCGGCGAAGCCCCTGCGATGGCCGCGGAAATCCAGGGTCTGAGCGCCATAGACCTGTACCTTGATGTGGCAACGCATCTGCCAGTCGAGCTCGACTTTAATACTCATCCCGATGACGATCTCAAGCAACAGATCCCGGTCGAAATCCTGTTCTCAGGCTACCAGAAGTTGGGCGGCATTATTGTGCCAACGCACATCCAGAAACTGATTCAAGGCACACTGACGTTCGACCTATACGTATCCAATGTCGCCATTAATTCCGGCTTACAGGACAGCGGGTTTTCAGTTCAAACAGTCCAGGCGGTGAACTAATGGTGCGCCTCAATTTACGGCTTGCTACCATTCTCACACTCTTTCTCTTCGCTGTTAGCACTGCGCACGCTCAGGTGGCCACTGGGATCCCGCCGTTCGGGAGCTTCGGCGGCGGGCCGGACATCGTTGACAACGCCAGTCTGAATGTCCTTTTGGCAGTTCCTGTATTGAAAAAAGCCGGTCGAGGAATGCCTTTTAATTACTCTCTGAACTATAACAGCTCCATCTGGTCTCCGTACAGCTCGGGCGTTTACGGGGCTTGGTCGCCATCCGGATCCGGTTCAAGTATCTGGGGCTGGACGCCTGAGTCAGCGGGAGAGACCGGTAACTACGACTTCACCCAAACGCAGGTGTGCTGTCCCGGCCAGCACTGCAACCCGAACCAGGGAACCGGGACTTACTACAATAAGTACACGCAGTGGGTGTACATTGACCCGACTGGAACCGGACACGCCATGCCGTCGAGTGTAAATGTGAATGACTCCAGCCACATATGTCCACCCGGCACGGGGAGTTGGAGCGCCACGGGCACGACCGCGGATGGGTCAGGATGGACGATGACCGTGGACGCAAGCCCCGAGGCAACTTTTGCCTACGACACCGACGGGCGCATCATTGACTTCGTTAACAGTAAAATAACTGACTCCAACGGGAACACCATCACCAACAATGGAAGCAGTTACTCAGACACTCTCGGTCTTACGGCTCTGTCGATTTCCGGCTCGGGGACTCAAAGCAGTCCGCAAGTCTATACCTATACGGGGCCCTCAGGAGCTGTCACGGTCACGGTGAGATACACGAATTTTAACATCAAGACGAACTTCGGTTGCAGCGGGGTCACTGAGGCCAACTTTTCAAACATTCCCCTTGTGACTGAGATCGATCTGCCGGAAAACACGAAATACACCTTCAGTTACGAGGGAACGGTGGGGAGTTCCGGTTACACCACAGGCAGACTTGCTTCAATCACACTGCCGACAGGCGGCAAGATTTCCTACGATTATGGCAACTCTCCGCAGCACAACACGATCACATGTGCTGATGGGAGCGTCTACGGTCTTACGCGAACAGTTTACCCGGACGGCGTGACCCCCCAGGCTTGGACCTATACGCGCACCTTCGGGTCGACGGCTTCAACCACGATTCAGGACCCCCAGGGAAATCAGACGGTGATTGATTTCCAGGGGATTTACGAGACGGAACGGAAGCTCTATCAGGGCTCCACGAGCGGCACGCTTCTAGCCACGGTAGATACTTGCTACAACGGCGCGACAATTCCATGCACAGGCACAGCTATCGGTCTGCCGATCAGTAACAGCACAACGCAAACCACGATTCCCAATCTCTCACCCGCAAAGACTTACGTCGCCTTCAACAGCAACAGCCTGCCTACCGAACGGGACGAATATGATTACGGACCCACGCTGGTTCGAAAGGCAATGCTCGCATATTGTCCACAGGGCGGAAACGCATACTGCCCCCAAAGCCTGTACACGAACCACGTTTACGACCGAGTCTACCAAACCCAGGTCTTCGACGGGGGCAACACGCTGAGAGCGCAAGCCAACAACACCTTCGACAACAATGGGAATCTTGTTGTGGAAACGCACGTGAACACCGGAGGTTCGCCCAGCGCCATCACCAGGTATTTCAACTATTCGAGCACAGCTCCATTTGGCGTCCTTCAGAATTCAACGGATTTCAACAGCAATTATACTCACTACGACAACGGCTCCTTCGCTTGTAGCAGCGCTTATCCGACCAGCATCAAGCCCCCCATCATCCCGGCCACGAATCTGACTTGGGATTGCAACGGCGCAACCACGACACAGGTGACGGACGCCAACTCGCAGCCCACGAATTTCTACTACGATTCCATGTGGCGGCTCACCGGCACAGGTTACGCGGATGGGGGCTCGACGAATGCCGACTTCTCTCAACTGGGCTCTACTCCACCAACCATCGGAACCTCCGTACAGGTTACCTCAGGCGTTTTTCACGGGGCGACAACAACCTTGGATGGCTTGGGGCGGACCATCCATTCCTCGGACAACAACACAGGAGCCGTGGTGGACACCACGTACGATTCTTTGGGCCTGATCCACAGCGTATCGAACCCATACATCTCGACAAGCGAACCCACGTATGGGCTAACCGTCTACGCCTATGATGCCTTGGGCCGCGTGACGGGCATCACCTATCCGGACAATAACACTGCATCGGTCAGCTACACCGGCGCATGCGCTACGTCCACGGATGCGCAATCGAAAGCTCGGAAAATTTGCACCGATGGTCTCGGTCGAACCACATCCGTCACCGAAGACCCCAGCGGGCTCAATTACTCCACCACGTACACTTACGACGTTTTGAATAATCTCACCGGCGTTACGCAGGGATCGCAGACCCGCACTTACGTTTACGACATGCTCTCGCGCCTCACTTCTGCCACCACGCCCGAGTCAGGGGCCACGACGTTTATTTACGACGCCAACGGAAACGTGGTGACGCGCACAGCACCCAAGCCGAACCAGACAAATCCCAACGTAACCGTCACCACCACTTATGCCTACGACGGCCTAAACCGGCTCACGTCCAAGTCTTATTCGGACGGCACGGCGGCGGCGAATTTCTTCTACGATGTCTCCACACCCAACATCCCGAACTGGAATGGAGGAAGTCTTGGCCATCCGGTTGGAAGATTGGCTTACACGTGTACGGCGCCCCAGGTGGGATCTTGCGCTTCGCTTTCCACGGCCACGGTAACGGGATACGACGCCGTGGGGCGCGTAGCCGACCTCTGGCAATGCACCCCGTTCAATTGCTCAACCCCGGCGGTGTGGAACACGCACAATACTTACGACTTGGCCGGGGACGTGACCAATTGGACTCATCCCTCGGGCACGAGCATCACTTACGTCTACAACTCCGCGCAGCAGATTACAACGGTCAACGACTCCATCAGCGATGCGACCCATCCGGGGCTGATAGCCTCGGCAACTTACAATTCCATCGGCGCGCTGGCCACGCTGACCAACGGGTGCGTGGGCACGAACTGCGTGCAGACGCAGATGACCTATTCCTACAACAAACGGCTGCAGCCGGTGATGATGGAGTTGGGGACGGCGGGCAGTCCGGCGGCGAATTATTGCCAGGTGTATAATTACTATTCGGGCGGAGTAAGTCTCACGGGTTGCTCGCTGCCCGGGCAAGGGACGGGCAACAACGGCAACCTGATGGGCTCTTATTTGGTAGAGGGAGCGTCCGGATACGCCGCGCAGAACCATCAGGCGACTTACACTTACGACGGCGTGAACCGGCTCTTGAGCGCCACGGCTAAGACACTGGGAGGCAGCCCGACGACCCTATGGAGCCAATCCTATCTTTACGATCGCTTCGGCAACATGAGCTGCAGTGGGTCGGGCATTTGCGCTGTCATGACTTTCAACACCAGCACCAACCGGCTGGCGACGCTCGGGAACCAGCCTGTCACTTATGACGCGGCGGGAAACCTAACGCAGGACGGGAATATCGCGGGGACGTACCGGCAATATAGCTTTGACGCCGAGGGGCACGTGACCAAGCAGACTGATGTCTCCGGCAACGTGGAGAATGACGTTTACAACGCGCAGGGCCGCATGGTGGAGTCGCTCACGCCCAGCTATCAGGAGGAGGATTTTTACGACGCTTTTGGCATGGGCATTGCCGCTTGGTGCCGGCCGAGCAACAACTGGTGCGGACCGGAAATTCACTTGGGCGCCGGCGGAATGATTCTCGGGTGGGACGCCTTCGCGCCTGGGCCAAGCGCGCAAACGCAGTTTCAGCACAAGGACGCGTTGGGCTCCACGCGGCTGATCAATGACCACGCGGGCACTCCGCAGGGGGATCAATTGTTCTACCCTTGGGGCGATATGTGGTCTGTACAGGGCACGGCGCTGGACCCGGACGGATTCGCGGGCTTCCTGGGATCGCTGGATACCGACGGCGTGCTCTATGACACGCTGAACCGCAAATACCCCCACACCATGGGCCGCTGGCTGACTCCCGACCCGCTGGCCGGAGATATCACCAACCCGCAGTCGCTTAACAGATATGCGTATGTACTCAATAGTCCATGCTCACTCGGTGACCCGTTGGGGCTGGACGCTTCCACCTGCAACGTCCATATCAACAACAAAACCGGACAGAACATCGATGTTGCTGGGATCGAGGCAACCATCAAACAAATACTTGATGCCTCGTCGCTAGGGCAATCTAATCAAGTCGGCGTGAGCTTTGATACTGGGGGGAAGGTTGACTTCACGCTAACTTACAATAACAACGGCGTCGTGGGAAAGGAGAGCGGGAACGCGCGGCCTGGAGGCAGTACTGGCCAAGTCTTTGCCAATCTATACCCAACTTCTGTCTACGGTCAGTACACTGGCACCTTGATGGGTGTGATTGGTGCGCACGAAATGGGCCACGCGCTAGCGAATGTCCCCGACCAGCCAAACGAAGGCGTTAACAAGGATACTTTGATGAGCATCGATAACAACCCTGGCTGGATGACTCCTCAGAATCCGGTTTACAGCCCTAACTTCCCCGCCGGACTACTCTTCACGCCTGATCAGGTCCAAGCCATATTCAGCAGATGTCCTAACAAACACCCTTCGGTGATACCCCTACCTTTGGGAGGTGGTGGTGGGCCGGGGGGGGCCAAGGGATCAGTCACCAACGGCAACGGTCTCTTTTGGTGGTGGGGTGCGTGGGCTAATTGGTGGATTTTTGGCTCCAGCGTTCCTAGCGAGTAAACAATGGCTGCCTTCACCATTACAAGGAAGATCGATTGGCCAACGGGCTATCAATTTGGCAGGATTGCAGCTCCAACGTCCAGTAGTAAACGCAGTATTAGGAAACCGGGACGCCCTGCAACGGGCCGAGCGGTCGCAATAGGGGGTTATGTTTCGATGACAAACATCACGTTAGCGCTACCGCTCCTGCTGGCCTTGGGCAGTGCGCCGCCACCCCAAGCAGCGAACCCCACAGGGGGGGAAGGCGTGCGGCAGCTAATAGAGTCGCTTCCCCCTAAAAGCATGTGGCGGAACATGCTGGAGAAGGGCGCAATGGGCGACGGAATCCGCCGCCCTTGGATGGACGAGATGCGGATGCAAGGCATCAAATTTGCTGCCGTAACATACGAGTTCGAGTGGACTCAAGGGGGCGCGGCACTAAAGGACTGGAGGCTTGCCTCGACGAGGTACTTCACGGACTACGACTACCTAATCTTGCAATCGATCATGGATCCCATACGCCTTAAAGCCATCCATTCCAGTGGCCTTGAGGCCAAGCTTGAGGCCGTAGCGCTGGCGCGAGCAAAGCACGGCATCTGGATCGAGTCGCCAAGGGATCAGCGACCAGCGCGGCAGACAGGAACGGGCTACCGGCAAATTTTTCTCGCTGACAACGAATGGCTCCCCGTGCAGATGTTCCCTTGGTTCGGCCAGTATGAGCCGGGCACTACGTCCCTGATGCATGCCGCCCTCCTCGGCGAGGTCGAGAGGATCAGGGCCCTGCTTGCCGAGGGGGTGGATGTGAACGCCGTTAGCGCGAACGGGTCTACGGCCCTCCTCTATGCCACAGAGGCCGACAGCCCGGAAACTGTCCAGACGCTGCTCGCCGCTGGTGCCGATCCGAACAAGGCGACGACCAACGGCAGCACAGCGTTGATGATTTCGTCTGCGGGCGGCGACGTCCGCCTGGTGGGCATGCTCGTCAAGGCCGGGGCAAACCCTAACTCGCGAGACGCCAGCGGCGACACCGCGCTCTCGATTGCTACTCAGCGTAACCAATGGGAAGTTGTAAAGCTTCTCAAGCTGGCCGGAGTTCCCGGGCGGTCGCAGTAAATCGGGTTCTACAAAAGGGGATCTCAAGAAAAAGCACTTCACCTTCACCGCCTGGAAACGAACTGAAATTCTGGAAGCTCCCTTGCAAATTTCCCGACTTGTCATAAATGGCCAAAAGGGAATTGACCGCCACCACCACATAATTGGGCCCGGCGGCAATTTGGGAGTCGGGAGGGAACTCGCGAGTATCGGCTTGGCTGGGGCCGTCAAAGACCACGCCTGAAGTGGTGCTACTCAGAGCGGGTTGTCGGGTGGTGCCAACGGCCGGCGCCTGCTCGTTTTGGGGGCCAATAAATGCCGCACCGCTTTGGGGCCGCGCTCCTGCGGATGTCAGGGCTTTGTGGCGCTCGTTGGCCTGGCGTTTGGCCTCGCGGAATCCCGGATAATGCCCGATGTGCCAAGGCAGAGGTGCAGGGGATTCCGTCACCCGGCCTACAGTAACAGACCAGGGCTCGGAGACGCTGGGGACTCGCACAACCTCTTGCTGGCCGGGGACGGTGCGAATCTGCTGAGCAGGCCATGCTTGAATCGAGGTGGCGGCAAATAGAGCGACGCAGAAAACGACGAAGGAGATTCGGATGATGGCGCTTGCGCAAATGCGATGGCTCAAATCCCGCTCCTCGCCGAGAGTAACGAAGTAACGAAAGCAATAAAGCCGTTGCGCTTAGTAATCACGCATTATACATTGGGATGTCAAGCGGGTAGATTCTCTCTTAATTGTAAAGCGAAAAAGTCAATTAATGGCATAGGAGCTCCTCAGGCTTGGGCTCTGGGACGAGGGCTGAGGCGACTGGTCCGGCGTAGACTTTCTGGCCTTCGAAAAGCTAGTCATGCTTGAACATGATGTAGAAGGCGTGCAGGAGCTTACGTATGGTGGCGAGCAGGGCCTGCAGCTTGGTTTTGCCGCTCGCCTGTACATGTTCATATTAAGCACACACGCGTGGATCCAGGAAGGACTAGAGAGTCGAGCTTCCAGTGCGATTTGCTTTTGCCATCTTTCTTACCTTCGCAACTACAAACTTTCTATCCGTCTTGCCGAGTTTCTTCAGAGGAACATGGACTTGCCGCGAAACGAACCCCAAGAGGTAAGTAAGAGTGGAGTCATTGACGGAGGTGATTTCAGATCTTGAATGCTAACCGGCTCGTTTTGCGCGTTTTTTCTGGTTTGCCATTTTTCGCAGCAAGGCGACTGCGATCTTCTTATCCTCGTTATCCAAGCTCTTAAAGGCCTCGACCATTTTGCGCTCCTCGCGACCAAGTTCGCCGGCTCCCTTTTGGGTAGTAGCCTCTGGCTTCCCTTCGCCCTCGAAAAAAAGCTGATACATTTCGACATCCAATGCCGCTGCCCATTTCCGAAGTGTCTCCAGGTTTGGAACAGTGTGCCCGTTTTCCACGCAAGAGAGGTAGCAACGCAGCAATCCTGTCCGTTTCTCGATATCGCCCTGAGAATAACCTTTTGCGGTTCGGAGACTATGGAGTGTGGTTCCGATGTTCATCGGAATCTCATATCAGAAACACGGAATGTGTTCAAGAATAAAAACAAGCAAGTCGGATCAATCTGCCGACTAATTCAAAGGAAAATTCTCAAATCAACAGTTCGAGCCAAATTATGGTCAATACCGGCCTCTTATAGTTTCGCGAACTTTCGCGGCATCGCAGAATACCCCCGAAACACAGTTTCCAGTTCCCACGCGGGGGCTGTAGCACAATCGAACCTACATGTAATCCGTTGGTAAGAGGTTCTGGCAACCCCGACATACTTAATCCGTGACGATTCGGAGCCCGCGCTTGAAGGAAACGAAGTCAAACCGTCTGCGCTTGCCGCAATTATATCGCTGATCAAAGTTCATTTCATTGTTCATGATCCGTGCCATTAGAGGTTCCAACAGTCGATCGATTCGTCTTCGTGCTTTCAGGCTGCTTCTGCTGGTGGTCTTTGAAAGGTGAGGGAAATTGACGAAAGAGGCGCGAATTGAATGTTAAAAAAAGCCGAGTTCGACGGGGCTCGGCACGGATAATTTATTTGATGAATGAGAATAGAGGGGCTTAGGGAAGTAGGATGGGCAACCTGTGAGCAATGGTGCAATCGGTCCCGCATCATGGCAGTGTTGGCGCCTCGGGTGAAACGACAGTAAATCAGAGAGGCCCATCAAATGGGAGTATCCATAATTACGAGTTCTGGCCTGCGTTGAACGTGTTTGCCTTTGTTAACAAAAGCTTTTGTGCCACCACGGGCGAAGCCCATTCCTATGGTCAATCCAGTTACGTCTCCATCTTGCTGTTAAATATATTCAAGTTTTTCGCTTGACATTGATTAATTGGTATGAATAATGCCTGCGTTGTAAAGCAATCAAACATTTTCGCGAAATTCTGCCGTAACGGAGGTTCTCATGTTCCGCTCTTTCGTCCGTATCGCGCTGGCTCTTCCGCTGGTTTTCACGATTTCGCAAGCACAAACAATTGCCAAAGTTGATTCGACTGTGGTCGCCTTGCCTTCTGCATCTTTGTCTTTGCGAGCGGCAATCGAGGCTATGAGCCTCGTTGGTGCCGCGACCCCGGGTCCAACGGTACGTGGCGGCACGCCAAGCCGTCTCGCGCCACATTCACAACCTACCAAGTTCTTCAATGTTTTCTGGCCGACCTTGGCCGATAGCCAAACCTCCACGTTAAGCGGTTCGCAGGCTGCGGCTCTGCTTGGCCAATCAGCGATCATCGTCGTTGGGCCCAATGCTCCGAGCACTTATCTGGACTTCACGGCCACGGGAACCATCACCTACTTCTGGGCTGGAGAGAAAGTGCAGGGCGCTGCGACGGTGCGCGGGCGGGGCGTGGACCAATTCCGTCTAGACGCCAACTTGCAGGCCGGAACGCGTTCCTATGCCGTGAGCCATGGTGTGGGAGCGCTCAAGGATTCGGAGGGCAACCTAACTGCGATCCCATACCACAACACCGTTAACATCGGTGTCCTGACCTTTCCTTTTCCCACCATCCTGGCGCGCCTGAATAACCTGGCGACCACGATCACAGATATGGGGCCAGTAACGGATGAAGCTGGCACAACGCTTCACCAAATCCGAGTTCAGGCTCTGTTCTCTTCGCAAATAGATCCAGATGGTAGCTTGGGCAATCTAACCGTTACAGATTATTTCGTTGATCCCACAAGCAAACTGTTGGCGAAGGCTGTGGACTCAACTCACCCCATTCAAACGCTGACTGTAAGTTACCCGCACGAGATTGACTACGAAGACTACCAAATACTCAACGGTGTGGACGCGCCGACAACGGTCCGCGAGAAAGTTGGCGGCCAGACGATATGGGAGCTGCATATCACGGGCCTCTCGTTCAATACCGGCCTGACCGACAGTGTTTTTGTCCTTCAGTAGCGGCGGGGTTATCCCGTCACGAGGAAGATGGCGGCGTAAAACCGCCGCCACAAGAAATCCTAATTGATTTATAGACGTCCACAGGAGCGTAATTATGAGGATCATCGAGCAGAGAAACCGATTCCATGCTAAAGCGCACTGGCCTTTGACGCTTGCGTGCTGCATGATTTTATATTCGGACACTCCCTCGCGTGCTCAAACCCCTTATCTCCTTCAGCGGGGCGCCCCTACTTTTACCTCCGCCGATCCCTTTGAGCTGGGGTACGTCAATCTTGCCAATGGCGTAGTTCACGTTGAAATCCCGCTTGCTGCCTCACCCCAGCGCGGCGATCGTGGGTTTACGTTCAAGCTAGTCTATGACTCGAATATTTGGCACATTGTGAACACCGGCAGCGCGCTCGTCTGGCAGCCCGACAACGCTTACTATTATGGCAGTTGGCCTGGAGGGGGTTGGAGGATTATTGCGTCCTCTGACTTGCAGCCCACCTATTCGACGCAGGCGACCAACTGCGGTGGGTCCAACTGGTACTGGGTTTATTCAAATTTCTATTGGGCGGAGCCAAACGGGACTCAGCATTACTTCCCTGGCCAGACGCTGCAGGACGGCGGCTGCGGCCAAACAAACACCAGTTCTTTCGATAGTTACGCTCAAGACTCTTCCGGATACCACATTTTCGTCACCAGCTACCACACTGCAAAGGTATATGCGAGGGATGGGACAATTGTGGCGGACACGACGCAAAGCGCTTACTTGGAAAAGGATGTTAACGGAAACTACTTCACCAAAGGACGCGACAGCAACAACAACCCCATCTGGGTAGACACTCTTGGCCGTACCATGGTGACCCAGACTACCGACTCACAAAATCAATATAAACAGTACTACACTATTTCAAATTCCCAAGGGACAAACACTACCGTTTACTCGGTTACCTGGGGGTGGGTTGCGGCCAACACTAACTTTGGTGTTCCTGGCGTCACCGAATACTTCAATTCGTTCTATGGCATTCAATCCGTCGGGCTTCCGGATGGGACGAGCTACGGTTTTACCTATGATACAGGCTACAATGGGCATATCGGCTACGGGCTGCTCAATAATGTCACGCTCCCTAGCGGAGGGAGCTTGAGCTTCACCTTTGCCAACTTCACCGATTCATATCGCAACGTTGAACGTTGGGTGAGCACCAGGACCTCCGGAGGCGGGACGTGGACCTATACGCCCGCAGTCATATCCTATTGCAGCACGGGCGGGACCGGTTGCCAGCAGAAGGTTACGGTCGCGAGTCCAGCGGGAGATAATGTGGTTCACACGTTTACGCACAACAATGGGGCCTGGAACACCCAGACCGCTTATTACACCGGATCTTCAGGGAGCGGTACGTTACTCGATACTGTGACCACGGATTATGATTTCTCGCAACCGTGTCCAGCTAATTCCACCTGCACCACGGGAGCAGCGTACGTCCGCCCCATTCGCAACACCTCCACCTACCCCGTGCCAGGTGGGAGTATCAGCGGAAAGACCGAATATAGTTACGACAGCCCGCAGTACGGCAATGTCATCGAAACGCGCGAGTGGAAGTACTACACGGGCACACCTCCCAGCACGGCCGACCGCACCCGAGATTTCACTTACATCACCGATACGAATTACACTCAAAGTAGGAACATTCTGGACCGTGTAACGGACGCGCTCACGAAAGACGGCTCGGGAATCAAGGTTGCCGAAACGACCTTCACCTATGACGATTATTCGTTGACCACACCCTCGGGCAGCATTACAAACTACGATGCCCTGAATTACGGTTCTTCCAACCATTACCGTGGCAACCCGACAACCGTCAACCAGTGGGTCAGCGGTACGACGTATCTCACTCAAAAGAACTACTACGACACTACCGGCCAATTGGTCCAAGTCGCCGATCCACTCCAAACCATAACGACGTACAGCTACACTGACCAGTTCGCAACAGACAATGGTCAGAACCCTCCTTCCCACTACACACCTTACCCAAATGGCACATACTCAAACGCCTACCTTACGCAAGTGAATTTGCCCGTTTCGGGGGCAATGCAATTCGTTTACTATTTCGGGAGCGGGAAACAGGCGGTCAGTACAGATCAGAATGGCAATTCGACCTATGCGCATTTCATGGACTCGCTCGACCGCCTTACAGGTAGCTATTGGCCGGGCGGCGGCTCAAACACGATGAGTTATTCAAGTTCCGGGCATACCCACTACGGCACCGTGGGAGGAGCTACGAGCCAGGTTATCCACACGGAGGACGGTCTTGCCCGAATTACAGAGGCAGATTTCTCTAATGACCCATCCGGCTCGACATATATGGAAAGGGGGTTCGACAGTTCCGGACGAATCGCCTGTCTCAGCAATCCGTATCGTGGCACGCCCTCGAGTTGCACGAGCGAGCCAAACCAGCAGTATTCCTACGACGGGCTGAACCGTACCACAAAGGTAACCAACGCGGACGGCACGACCGCAAACACTTATTACGGCGCGGCGGTCACGACGACAGTGGGAGGAATCACTACGCAGCTTTGTACGGTAGGAACTTACGGAACGGGATTTCCAATGCTCTCGCTGGACGCAGCCAGCAAAAAGCGCGAGACATGGACGGATGGCATTGGACGGGTGATTGAGGTGGATGAACCCGATTCCTCGAATAACCTGACCGTTTCGACCTGCTACCTATATGACGCGAATAACAACCTCAGTGAAATAGACCAGGGAAGCGAGACTCGTTCTTACGCCCACGATGGCCTTTCGCGAGTCACTTCAGAAACTTCTCCCGAGGAAGGGGCCTCCGGTTCATCCTCAGGCACGACCTATTATTCATACACGATTGATGGAGTCCATCTCTGCGCTGGCGCGGCCAGCGCCGTCTGCTACCGCACGGACGCGCGGGGGATCATAACGACGTACCTTTACGACGCCGAGAACCGGCTAACCAACAAGCAATACTCCGACTCGACCCCTTGGGTCACATATTATTATGACACTCAGCCGAGCTTCAGCAGTTTAAGCAACGCGAATGCCAAGGGTCGCCGCACGGGAGTGAGCAATGGTTCTGGACAGGCAGCGTGGAGCTATAATGCCAAAGGAGAAGTTTTGACGGAGCAGAGGACAATTGGCACGGTGACAAAGACAATCTCCTATACATACGCTTCTGACGGATCGCCCAGCTTCATCTATTACCCGAATGGCAATTACGCGAGTTACGGTTACAACTCGGCAGGGCAGCTCAATTCTGCGAATTGGGTTGTCGGCTCGACGACCATCGGCTATGCAGGGGTCTCGGCTTTCGCGGCCAACGGCGCCGTGGCCACCATCAATTTGGACGGCGACCAGGGCTCTTACGGTGAGGCGGTGAGCTATACCTACGACAGCCGCTTCCGTCCCAGCCGGGTTCAGGCGACAAATTTGGTGGGCGGGGGCACGCAGATGGACATGTCCTACGCCTACTACGCGAACAGCGACGTCCACGTAGTGACCAACAACCTTGACAACACACGGACGGCAACTTATGCCTTCGATAATCTGAATCGCATTTCGACAGCCTCGAGCCAGGCTACTTCGGGGACGAACTGCTGGGGCCAGAGCTACAGCTACGACCGTTACGGAAACATGACGGCCATCAATTCCACCCAATGCTCGTCACCCACAATGAGCGTGACCGTGAACTTCAAAAACCAAGTCACGAACTCGGGTTTTACGTATGACAATGGCGGGAACCTATTGTCCGATGGAACCTACAATTACACCTGGGACGCAGAAAACCGCGTTACCTCGGTGAACGGCGTGAATTATATCTATGACGGCGATGGCAAACGCGTCCAAAAATCCAATGGAACCATCTACTGGTATGATGTGAGCGGAAACGTGCTGGAAGAAACCGACGCGAGCGGGAACCGCCTCAGCTGCTATATTTATTTTAATGGGAAGCGGGTGGGGAGGTACGACCCTTCGGGCGCGCACTACGCGTATCTTTCCGACCTCATTGGGTCGTCGGTGGTGGTCACGGATTCAATGGGGCACATCCAGAATTCCTCGGATTATTATCCCTTCGGTGGTGAGCGCCACGTCACGAGCACCCTCACCGACCATTACAAGTTTACGGGCATGGAGCGCGACAGCGAGTCTGGTCTTGACCACACGCTCTATCGGCAGTTTACTTCAACCTACGGCCGCTGGATGAGCCCTGATCCCGACTGCTTCGGCTGCACCAATCCGCAGAAGCTGAATCGCTATGCGTACGCATTGAACAATCCTGTAACGCTGACTGACCCATTGGGGCTCTTTACCTACAACCCTTGTTACGATAACCCCGATTATCCAGGTTGTGGTGGGAGTGGATCGGGAGGCGCCGGGGGGGATGGCGGAGGCGGTGGTGCGGGACACCCGTGCGTTGAGTTGCGCCTATCAGGCTTCGCTATCCAGCGCCCCGAGAACTATGGTTGCGGAGGCGGGGTCGGAGGTGGGGGCGGGGGAAGCACCTCGTCCTTTAACAAAAAGCAATATGAAGATTGTTCCAAGAAAGCGTTGGGCAACACTACTGGTACGACCCCCAAGAACGGTTCAATAAACTTCGAAGCGGCGACTGACATTCTCCTGGCCTCTGAGGCCACAGGTGAAGCCGCATATATAATCGGCGCCACTCTGCTGGGAGAATCGAGCGGTAATTTGCAAATCCCGAATCAATGGAATTCCTCATCTCAGACAATGGACATAGGACCGATGCAGCTTAATTCGGACAACTCCGGCACTACTGCATTCCCGGCGGCGGCGTATGGAACAAACTTGGCTGTGGGACAGCCTTTCAACGGTGATGTTTATCAAAACATCTTAGCTGGTGCGCGGTACCTTACGACATTTGGGAACCAGCCCCAGAGATATGTCAATCCGAACGGCAAGGGCCCCGGTGCAGTGGCTGCAAGGGCCGGCAGGGCGAAGCTCATCAACGACCTCAAATCCGACCTAACCACGTTTTTTGATTGCTTGAAGGGCAAGTAGCGAGGTCGAACAAGTAGGATCGAAAGATCTTTCCACGCGAGGGGAACATGAAATACGTTTTAACTCTGGTGATGCTGATGTCCGGTCATGCTCTCGGACGCGAGGTCGTCTCGGCCAGCTCCATTCCGAATAGCCGGTATCGCACCATTTCCAAGCATCCGGCGTGGAATATGCCCGACCAAGCCATAGTGATTGATGCCGACGGCAGGATTCTGCGTGTGGAGCTTAATCGCGATGGAAGCTTTAAGATACACCGTGTAATCGCATACGAACTAAGTCCTCCCCAAGACTTTCCATTCGGTAGCTCGATTCCCAACGATCAAGTGCTGGTTAACCTACGATCGCTTACGTGTCAGGAACATGGGTGGCGCTTATGGATAGCTGTGACGCTTGGGCTCGGTGCGGACCGGAGCAAAGTGCAAAAGGGAATATATCTTCCTTTTAACTTTGTCTATGTGTTTCGCGAAGGTTTGGACGGAAAGAAAACGATTCTAACCATGACGTTTCCAGAAGTGATCAGCGTGACCGTAGCTGATGTTAACGGCGACGGCCTAACAGAAGTGGCAGTGGAAAATGCCGACGGCGAGGTCACTGACCTTGACTTGCGGCAGGTCGACGCTGAGGGGAATCTAACGCCCATCTCCCTGAAAAACATATATGAAGACCCGTTAATTTCAAGCCGCTTATCGGTTAGCCTGGGAATACCCAAGCCAGGGGATTGGGGAATCGAGCGAAGTGAGAGGCGCCCTATGCCGGACAGCACCATACTAGAGCGGAGGAGGGTCTTTCGTTGGAATTCGGCGCAAAAAAGCTACGAACTAGTGCATGAAATCAACACCCAAGAAAAATTGCTCCTAGACAAGGTCTTCGATGAATCCTCCATCCAGGAGAAATTACACTAAACCGAAAAACATGGACCCCGAAGAGTCCAATTACTCGATCTTCTTGAAAAGGCAGTACATTTGGGGGCCAGCTTTACAATTTTTCAGTGCATTGTGATCGGCAAAAAATTTGACGAAGGCCGAGTTGTAAATGTTCCATCTCAATTATTCGAACGATTTCCGGCTTCCAAGTTTCCTCCATGGTTTGACCAGTAACCTCTGAGGATCTAATAATACAGGGATTTTGGTAATGAATAACAGATACAGCTTCAAGAGGACAGATTACTTGTACAATATGGTCGGAATTAAGGGCGGTCTAAATCTCGAACATTAACCGGCTCGTTTTGCCGCTTTTTTCTGGTTTGCCATTTTTCGCAGCAGGGCAACTGCAATCTTCTTATCATTATTATCCAGGCCCTTAAAGGCTTCAACCATTCGGCGCTCCTCGCGACCAAGGTTGATTGCCCCATCTCGAGCGGCAGCCACTGGCTTCCCTTCGCCCTCGAAAAAGAGCTGGTACATTTCGATATTCAATGCCGCCGCCCATTTCCGAAGCGTCTCTAGGTTTGGAACAGTGTGCCCGTTTTCCACTCGAGAGAGGTAGCAACGCAGCAATCCTGTCCGTTTCTCGACATCACCCTGGGAAAAGCCTTTTGCGGTACGGAGATTATAGAGTGTCGTTCCGATATCCATGGGAATCTCATATCAGAATCCCTGAATATCTTCAAGAATAAAAACAGGCAGAATAAAAACAAGCAAATCGAATCAATCTGCCGACCGAAGACCAACCGTCCGCTGTTCCATGCCTCATTTCAGCTATTGACTTCAACTTTTCGCGAAGTCAAAGTACAATAAGTTGCCAACATTGCATTGACGCAAAGGCTGTGGAGGAATCTAAGGTGGTACACACTGAACCGCTAATTCAGCTTATTTTTATCATCAACGGCGCGAATTTTGCTGTAAAGGCAAATATCAACGCGCCACTAAAGGAAGCTGTGGCACAAGCATTGCAAGAGAGTGGGAATTCTGGAAGGCCGCCCTCTGACTGGCAAGTGAGAGATTCGAATGGGGTATTGCTCGATGTCAATCGCAAAATCGAGGAGTTGGGTATTGCTAACGGCGCTCGCTTGTTCCTGACCTTGGCGGTCGGAGCAGGCGGCTAGCTGCGAATGAGAATTGATCCCGCTATAACTCGCCTGAAATACGATCGCGAGCTTGATCAGCTTGCGAGTCAAAGACAACTCCTGGAGTCTCGCGGAATTTTCATCCTCACTTCTAGTCGCTATCCTGAAATCGACTTCCTTCTAGTGCCAAAACATCCACTTCGCGTAATCGTACCGGTCATACAGCAGGGTGGGATTTTGTTGCCGCCAGGCACAGGAAGAATAGAGGAGGTCCTGAACCTTTCGGCCCGCGCCTTTAGAGCCCGATTCGATTTAACTGATTACGACTTACGTGCCCCGTCGCTAACTTTTTTGGATCCTTGGACGGACGCAGTCCTTAAATACGAAGCAATGTTCCGGGCTTTCGAATATGAGAAAGAAAGGAAGGTGCACTTAGTACTACTGGACGCTCATCCAGACACACGCAAGCCTTTTCTCTGCTTGCGCGGAGTCCGGGAGTACCATGAGCATCCTCAGCATTCCGGCGATGAGTGGTTTCTCTACCGTGGCAGCGTAAACGTGTTTTCTATCCTGCTCTCGCTTTGGCGCGCCTCTTTGGATCTGGTTCACGCTCATCTCATGATCCTGAGCGATAGAATTCAGGTCCAATGGACTGCGGAGGAGAAACTCTAAGTGGCGCTGGCGGATTTCTTTGAACGCATCTACTCAGCTGTGGGCGGCCAGCTAAACGTATCCCGCGATGACCTTACAGCTGCGCTCGTGGATGTGGTCGTCGGCATTAAATGTGCGCCGAATCTGTCGACGAATGACATCTGGGTGGCCGAACTTTCTACCAACCTTCTGGCTAGGCTCTATCCCCGGATCGCGATCACTGGTCCGGAATCCCAATGCTCAAAACTCCGGCAGCTGGCATGCAGCATTAATCCGATCCTCGACGTCCTTGAGACAGCCCCGCCTGAAACGACTATCTCAGTGGGACCAATCGAATCTGCATCTTCTTTATACCCAAGTGCTGGGGGTTGGGTCGCTCGGCTTGGCCATAAGTACCACTTGGGCTCTGGCCCCACTAATCCATATGCTGCTGCAGCCGCGGCGACTTTTGCAAGCGCAGAACTTTTCAGGCGCGTTTTTCTGAAGACACCTACTGAGCCTGATATCGCGCTTTCGCTTCTGAATTTTGATCGGAATACTGGTGAGCAACTTAAGCTGCCCAAGAGTAATTTCGGTGATGTGCTTTTTGTTGGTCTCGGCGCTGTGGGCAACGCAGCCGTTTGGGCTCTGGCCCGCGATGAGAAACGGGAAGGCCGCATCTCGCTAGTGGATAATGAAAAATTGGATTTATCGAATCTTCAGAGGTACGTTCTCGGGCTTTCGACGGAGATAGGTAAAGATAAAGTGGTCCTTGCCGCTGAGACCCTTCGCCAGAGTCAACTGGCTGTCGAAACTGCTAAGGTTACCCTGGAGGAATTTGCAGAAGAGAAAGGTGGCATAACAATTCCTACACTTTGTATTTCTGTTGACAACGTGCCAACACGAAGGGCCGCCCAAGCACTCCTTCCTAGGCTTATCCTCAACGGCTGGACGGGAGAACGGGCACTCGGGGCATCTTGGCATGTTTTCTCGCGAAAAGCAGCGTGCCTTTCTTGCCTCTACTTTCCGCTTGGACAAGGAATCTCGCAAACAGACCAGGCGGCGCGTGCTCTTGGTTTGACACCAGAACGTGCAGCGCTGCTGTGGATGACCCGTCAGCCCCTATCAGACGATGATATTAAAGTAGCAGCAAGCAAGCTGGGGATTGACAAGACTTTTCTTGAACCATGGCGTGGGAAACCGCTCGGAGAGATGTACACCGATGTGGTGTGCGGTGCTGTGCCGCTCAATTTGCCGATCACAGGGCGTGTAGAAATGGTTCCTCTTGCCCACCAATCCGCACTTGCAGGAATTTTAATGGCAACAGAGTTGGTGAAACGGACAGTCCCTGGCTTGGCGAAACGGTCTCAACCAGAGCCTTTGGTTTCTTGGGAAGACGTGTTGCTTCCTCCTCCTAGTTCGTGGCCGAAGCCAAGGGCACGCGAGAAAGGATGTATATGTGGCGACAAAGACTACCAACGAGCGTATCGAAAGAAATGGCGAAACGCAACTCATCGCAGTTCGCGCAGGAGTATCCCGTCGTGACTTATGACGCAGTACCTGGGGTTGTCCTCCGGGTTTGGTCCCGCAAACTGAACGTCCCAATGTCGCTCCCTGTCGTCCCAGAGCCAGACCCTTTTCCAATGATCCACCGGGCCTGATCCCCGTCCGCCGCCCGCATCGGCGCGCGGAAAAGTCTTGCAGTTCCGCCTCCAATCCTCTCTCCCAACGCGTTCCACGTTCCAATCCTCGGGAGGCAGGTAGCAATACCTATCTGTACCCTCAACAGAATATCGCCAACCCTTTCGCCGGCATTCGTCAGAAGCGTCTCCTAGGTTTTCAAATCGGATATTTTCTAGTGCCGGGTGTTTCGGTAACCGACAGGGGTAAAGACTCATCCGATTTTCATTGGCGGGTACATACCAGCGCTGCAGGTCCCAAGGGTCGAAATCTGACGCCGCGAATGGATGCTCATTGTAAGCTTCCAACACTGCTAAAACAAGCTTTCCAGCCGTCTTGCCGTCAATACGAATGGGAATTTCAACGCCATCCGCCCAACACTCGGCGCGTCTTTCAGGGATGACGATTTGCGGGTTCCGCCAATCCCGCAAGTCGCCCATTGCCTCGCGCAATGCTTTCTTCCATGCTTTCGGTAAAGCAATCCCGGTCGGTTCCGGTTCGGGTGATGCCAGGGAATGCTCATCTTTTTCATTCCAACGAATATAAGACTCGACGATTCTCACATAATAGCTCCCCGTGGCGCGCGCCTCATCGTCGGCATTCATCTCTTCCCAAAGTTTTGAATATTGTTCGCGATCGATAAAAGGGACTGGATCCAGCGTTTCTTTACTCTTGATCAATAGGTCAAAGTCTTCCAAAACTCCGAATGCTTCATTACTCCGATGCTTGGCTTGTGTTATCGGCCAAGGGTGATCGAGTAGAAGCATCGCCACTATCTTTCTCCTCCCCGAGCTTCCCTTATGAACTTGATGTGCTTTTCCGTGTCCCATGCTTCTGCGAGAAATCCAGCCGGCCATCGTAGTTGTCCTTTTGACGATAATCCGATAGCTCTAGGGGGACTGCATTCTCCGTCCTTCGGCTCATCAACGAAGTAAACCGCTATTTCCTTATTTAGTGCCGGATACATTTCCGCTCGCAATCGTAATTGATGGAAAAACATCTCAGAATGCGTTTCGATTAGTGAACTCCTTCCAGAGAGTGCAAGTGAACAGAAAAAATCCGCGAGCCGAGCTTGGGGCCAGGGATGAAGGTGGGCTTCAGGAAGGTCGACTATAAAAAGGCTCCCTTCTGATTGCATAAGTCCTGCTGTGAGCACAGGAATTACCTGACTCACCCCGAAACCGATCTCGGTGATATCATGAGGTTCCTGACCAGGTAGACTGACGGAAATCTGGAGGTTACGTCTGTCTTGTTCAAAGTATTTCGGTCGGACAGAACTTGCCAGCCCGAGTTTCTCCAGCCACACATTGACTGCTCCGAGCAATGTTGAATCCCGAGCTTCCCAGTTCTTGCCCAAGACCGCCTTTGCCTGTTCCATAGAGTGCGGAATAGGTGCCGGATCAGGGAATGAGATTGGCTTATCGCCTTCCTGTTGCAGAAGCGCCGGGGTTCCCTCCCCCGCATAGCCAATGCGCTGCCACGCTCCAATATCATTCTTGTAACTTCGCGAAGGCCGCATTCGAGTCGGTTGCAAATAAGTAAGGCCCCCCAACAAAGACCGGATCGCGTCCTGCGCTTCCCGTCTTAACGGCATAAATGTTCGACCAGTGTGCTGGATTGACCGCAAAATTAATCCATCTAAATCGACAACGGCCTGCTGATTTTCATTTTCGTCCCACCAAATGTTTTCATTTTCCTTTGTTCGATGCACCGAAATCGAACTGAGTACGTGCGGTAATTGGCTCGCGTTGATCGATTCAGTAGCAGTTTGCGCTTTCACGTTAAATTCAGTCCCGTGTTCCGACGGCGCTGGAGTAGCGGTCGTAGTCCCAGGGCTAGAGGGGTAAGAAATGTGGCTAAGGACGAGACCTGTATCGTCCGGATCCCAACCTCCAAATCCGAGCTCAACCCATCCAACCTCAGTCTGAAGTCCAATATAAACTCGGCCGCTCTGGCCGTGTGTGCGTAAGTCGTAAATTGTCCCTAAATCGACTGGCCATTCATTGGGATTTCCACGTGGAGTAAGTGTTGGTCTCTGTGCTCCAGGATCCAGCCGCTGACAATGCGTTGCGGCTGCGAGTGCATGTCCGAAAGAGGATTTCCCAGAGCTGTTGGAACCCAAGAGTACGGTAAGAGGCTTCAACTCTAGTTTTACATCACGAAAGCCGCGGAAATTTCGCAGATGAACTGTCCGGATATTCATGGGTGTTTCCCGACGGTCAGCAGTGAAGTGGCCTCCTCAGCACCCAATTCGTGCCATAAGCCGTTAATAAGTCGGTAGACGGCCCAAGTGGCTGGATTAGCTGGAGCCCTCCCAAAATTCGGCACAACCAGCGACAGACCTCCATCGGCGGTGATGATCGCGTACCGGTCATCTGCTTTGGAGTGGTACGCCTCACTCGGGTGGCTGTGAACTTGTGCAATTAGTCGCAGCCCGGAAGCTGCGAGTTTGCGATTCAATTCAAACAGTGTTTCTCCATCAACAAAATAGCCAACACCTTTCTCGTCCTTGATGGGTCGCTGGTCTGGGACAATCGCTTGCGTCACGCGAGCTCGATCTTGTGTGATCTCCCCTATCCATAGCACTAAGCCTTCGCAGTCATGGGCGCCAAAATGTTGCAAAACCTTCAGCGTCGCTTCGATCACAGCAGCATCGATAGAAATGTTGTTTACATTGTCCAAGCGAGCCCAATCCATCGCACAAGAGCCTAACACACATTGTGCTGAGGTGAAGTTAGGATTCTTGTGCACCCGAAACTTAGCGCTTAAAGTTAGGGTATCGAAACATTTCCAACTTACGATGGATCTGCGAACTTTGTGAACTTAGTGAACTTCATTTTGGGCAGGGGTGAAGGGAGGGATCTCGGAAGGCCGTATATCACTTTATGGAGCTTTACAGCTGTATTTCGCCTTCGTGACCCTGTACAGACTTCACAGAATTCACGGAGTTCACGCTCTCCGGCGATTCGGAGATGATGCCGTACTTTTCGCTGAGGCTCTCCAGCTTCATGCCTTCCGCGGCGGCGATGAAGTATCCATCGCGGCGGCGCTCTGTCTTCAACCCCAACTTCCGCCGAATGACGTTCCCGACCCAATGGGGCGTCACCTTACGTTCGAAATCCTCTCCATGCCGGGCGATGAAGCGTTCGGCGATCTCCTTGACGGCCAGGCCCTGGGAATAGGGGTCCTGTTTGATTTCCTGAATGATTTCGAGCATCTGCGCTTCCACATCCATGCCCCGGTCGGCCACAAGATCCCTGTGATACGTGCGCGCCACTTCGTGAAGCGCTTTCCGGGCGTCGGCATTTTCAATCACACTCAAGAGCGGCACGAAGATTTGCGCCAGGCGCGGCTCAATCGAGCGGTCCACCAGGGCGGGGTCAACGTGATGCTTATTGAAGTTGCGGAATCGAAAGAGGAGAAGCTTGTTGCGCAGGTCTAGGGCTTCGCGTTTGTATTCTGCGGTGAGATTGATGGGAATGTCCTCGCGGAGCTTGCGCCCTCCGGTTTCTTCGGTGAGGCAGCGACTCTCCAAGGCCCGGTCCTGAAAGAATCCCCGCGTTGAGACGAGCTTCGGCCCAAAGACGGTGTAGGCTTTGGGGCTGAACTCCCGGCCATTGACCGACTCACTGCGCAACACGGGAAAGCCCCGTGCATTACCGTTATTCAAAATCTTCACAATCTCCGCTTTTTCGTCCGAAAACCGGAAATCTCCCTCGTCGATAATGAGCGTGCCGTGCATTGAATCGATGATTCGGAAGAGCGGCGAAACCGTCGAGGCACCGCTCGCGAAGATTGGCTTGTAGCAGAGCGATCCTACGGTCAACAGAAACCGTGTCTTGCCGGACCCAGTATCACCCCGAAGCCTGAGATAAGGTAATTCGTTGAAGGCATCGTAGACCCAGGTGAATAGGACGTAGTAGCTTGCGATTTGCTCAAAGAGCGGCGAGACATCCACGTAGCGATGGATAAAGGCCCGGATGGACTCGATGAGTTCCTGCTCTGTGCCGTACTCAGTGGTTTCGGAAGGGAAAAGTGCCACTTCGTTCGAAAGCAGATTGTTTCGCGGCGAATAGGGCACTAGGCGCTGGCCCTTATCAAAAAGCGCGGCCTCGTACAGTAGCTTGCCGTCCTTCAAAAGGCAGAACATTGTTCGGGACTCTTCCGGTCGGTAAACCATCTCGGCGAGCGAGCCATCGGAAAGGATCGCTGACACGGTGGGCCGTGCGGATTTGTTTTTGGCCTTGTCGGCTGCCTCTTTGATTTCTTCGGCCATGTCGCTACGTAATTTTTTGGAGCGTCCTCAGCACTTCCGGGAACGTCAGTTTCTCGATCCGCATGAGGAAACTGGCCACGTCGCCATGGGCGCGGCAGCCGAAGCAATAGAAGGATTGAGTCGCCGGATAAACAACGAATGACGGAATACGATCATCATGAAACGGGCAATGTCCGGTGATTGTCTTTCCGGCCCGGCTCATAGACACATATCTGCTGACTACGTTTTCAATACGCACGGAGTTTTTGATTCGCTCGACTTCGTTCCTTGTGGCACGCCGTTTGAAATCTTGGTCAGCGCTTTTTAGTTTGGGTTCGGGATCCTTCGGTGCTGCTTGCGCCGCCTCCAGTAGCTTCAGAAAATCCTCTCTGGTCCGGCCAAGGCGGACAAAGAAATCCGTCACGTCACCGCCGTCTCCTACTTCTTCAGGTAGTTCAACGAGCTTCGCATGAGGAATCATTCGCCCGATGCGTAAAGCGCCAGTGCGCCCCGTCGCATCTCGGTCAAAGCAGACGTAGACTTCGGGAATTCTTTTGATCTCCTCCGCCCATTCCTGCCGGAATACTCCGGCGCCGCATGTTGACGTGACTGCCGCGAAACCGTGGCTTTCGAGCACCAGGCGGTCGAATTCGCCTTCGCAGATGATCAACTGGCCGGAGTTCGCGATCACCCGTTCCCAGCCGTAAATGTCCGCGCGAGCCCCAGGCGTGGCGATCATCTTGGGAGAATTCGAGCTGTCATCCGGGTCCTTGGCCAACTTGAGGAATTCAACGATGCCATTGCGATCGGGGACGGGGATTGTTATGCGGCGCCCGTTCCAGCCGAGAAAGTTTCTGTGAATCAGGTCGTTTGAAATGCCTCTTTCATTGAGGTACTGCCAGAGCCGCTTGGGAAGGCGCTGGTGAAAGGCGAGCGCGGCATCGCGCACATTCGTAACCTGAGTCATTCTCCCAGCGTAAGTCGGGCACAAAACAAAACCAGGCGGTGAAACTTGCCGCTCCCGGCAAGATTTCCCGCCTTTGAGGTGTTCCTCGGCCATGTAAGTGTCAAGTGCATGGAGAATGAAATCCATGCGCGGCAGACCGATGAGACATTCCGCAATCTTTATCCAACGCTGACCGAGACCCAGTTGAAGCAGGCGGAATCAAACTTGCGCCGGTATTTTGAAATTGCTGATGAGATTTGGAAAGACCGAAGCTTTACAGGCGCAGACTTTGACACCTTTTCGAATCCCGGTACGATAGAGGAAAGGTCGAATGAAGAATTGAAAATTTAAGTTGAGCCATGGGCAAAGTTTTTGCTTATGCCCGGGTGTCGACACCCCGACAAGGAGAGAAAGGAGTATCGCTGCCGGAACAGAAGGATGCAATTGAACGGTACGCACAGGGGCGCGGGTTGGAGATCGCACGATGGTTCGGGGAACGGGAAACGGCGTCCGAGACCGGGC
The DNA here is from genome assembly GCA_035308965.1 of Terriglobia bacterium. Taxonomy (GTDB): domain Bacteria; phylum Acidobacteriota; class Terriglobia; order UBA7540; family UBA7540; genus DASYXZ01. The sequence goes on from DATGFN010000023.1 coordinate 179,058, forward strand.
GCAACGTGTTCAATCTTATGCTGAGGTTGCTACGTCTCGGACAGGCGCAGGGCGTCATCATCCACAAGATTGACCGAAGTGCGCGAAACCTCGAAGATTGGACCGATGTCGAGAAGTTGGCCGATGCTGGTGTGGAGGTGCACTTCGCCGCTGAGAACGTCGACCTCACTACTGCGACAGGGCGCCTCTCGGCCGATATTCGGGCCGTCGTTGCCACGCATTACAGCCGCAATCTCCGGGAAGAGGTGATAAAGGGGCTGTATGGCCGGTTAAAACAGGGCTTCTATCCCTGGGCCGCGCCGCTTGGCTACCTCGATCAGGGATCCGCGAAAGCGAAAATTCCCGATCCGATCCGTGCGCCTCTCATCAAAGAAGCTTTTACGCGCTACGGCACTGGAAGATTCTCGCTGCCTCGACTGGCTGAGGAGATGTTCGTCCGCGGTCTCCGCAATTGCCGCGGTGGTAAGGTATCCGTCAACGGTTTATCCAATGTACTGAGGAACCCATTCTACATCGGACTGATCCGCATCCACAGGAATGGCAAGACGTACGAGGGCAAGCACCGGCCGCTCGTCACGAGCGCCATGTTCCAAAAGGTGCAGGACGTGCTCGCCGGAAAACGATCTGACCGTTCCGAGCGGCAACAGTTCATCTACAGCAGGATCGCTCGCTGCCTCGTCTGCGGGTACTCGCTGATCGCCGAGCGGCAGAAGGGCCATACCTATTACCGTTGCCACAACCGCGCGTTCAAGAAACCGTGCCCGCCGACCTGCATGCGGGAGGATTCTCTTGACACCGCCATCCTGGGTGCTCTCGCAGAGATTGACCTCTCGGACGGTGAACTGCAAATGGCGCAAGCCGTGATCGAGGAGCGACGACGAGAGCTGGGGCAGAGCGTGTCGGCTTCGCGCGATGCGCTGCAGCCGCAGTTGGATCATATTCGCCTTCGCCTCTCCAAACTCACCGACCTATTGGTTGACGGCACGATAGATAAGGCGGTCTTCGAAGAACGGCGGGGGACGCTTCTTTTGGAGCAGGCCGGCATCAAGGAGAAGCTTGCGGAAATCGAGCGTGATCCTGTGAGCGGCTTACGAACCATTGAAAAAATTGTCGAACTCGCGAAAAGCCCGTCAATCCTGTACAAAAGCGCTTCCGTCGAAAAAAAGAGAGAATTGCTGAAAACCGTTTTGTCGAACCTTGTTGTATCCGAAAAAAATGTAGAAATTACACTGGCTCTGCCGTTTCGTCTGATCGCCGAGCGACAAAAAACACCAGTTGGTCGACCTACGGGGAGTCGAACCCGAAATCATATGAGAAAAAACAAGTCTTTTTATATATGGAGCTCTAGTGTCCCTGAGAGGGGCCGACTTGCCGTTTCCGGCAACAAAACCCACCTTTCCCTTCCCGCACCCACGCGGTACCTTGCTCTGCATGAACCTGACCGAGGACGATTTGAAGGAATTCTCCCGTATCTGGTACGAGGAATTCCACGAGACGATTTCGATGGCGGAAGCGCGGGAGCATGCATCGGACCTCTTGGAGCTATATTCCATTCTTGCCCGCCCTCTGCCGGGCGAGTTGGCGTCGAGCGAAGAAAAATCACCTCCCGCGTCAGATGAAGTACTTCCTCTACTGCCGCAAGTCCAGCGAAGACGAGGATCGCCAGGTACTGTCGATTGAGTCACAGCGCAAAGAGATGGAGCGCCTTAGCAGCGGTTGGCGCGAGGTCGAAATTGTGGAGATCCTGGAAGAGTCCTACAGTGCGAAGGCCCCAGGGCGTCCCGTGTTCAATGCCATGCTCAAGAGGATCGAGGCGGGAGAAGCCGAGGGGATCGTTGCGTGGCATCCTGACCGGCTCGCCCGGAATTCAGTGGACGGCGGCACCATCATCTATTTCCTCGACACTGGCCGGCTCAAAGACCTCCGGTTTGCGACGTTCACCTTTGAAAACAATTCGCAGGGCAAGTTCATGCTCTCGATCGTTTTCGGTTATTCAAAATATTATGTGGACAGCCTCAGCGAAAACATCCGTCGTGGCATTCGCACCAAAACCGAGAACGGCTGGTTCTCCGGTGTGGCGCCCATCGGTTATCTGAATGACCACGCGACAAAAACCATCGTTTCTGACCCGGATCGTTTCGCGCTTGTGAAAGAGTTGTGGCGGCTGATGCTCACGGGGACATATTCACCCCGGCAGCTCATGCAAATGGCTCGGGACGATTGGGGACTGCGGACCGTAAAGCGAAGACGAATAGGCGGTAAGGCGCTTTCCTTGAGTGGTGTATACCGCGTGCTCAGTAATCCCTTCTATGCCGGAATTCTCGAACGGGAGGGTAAGACCTACTCGGGCAAGCATTCGTCGATGGTCACCATCGATGAATTTGAGCGAGTGCAGGAACTCCTTGGGCGACCGTTTCAGCCGAGGCCCCACGAGCGGGTTTTTCCCTTCACCGGCCTCATCCGCTGCGGCTCGTGCGGACTTTCCATCACCGCGGAAGAGAAAGTGAACCGCCATGGATCCCACTATATTTATTACCACTGTACGAAATGGCGTCGCCACGGCCGCTGTTATGAACCGAGTATTCAAGTCGGCGAACTGGAACGGCAGATTGTCCAGTTCGTGCACGAGATCAGCGTTGCCGACCGGATTCAACGATGGGTGATAGGAAAGCTTGATTACGCCGCCGCACATGAGAAGGAGACCATAGCCAAGAAGCTCCTCTCGTTGGAGGGGACTCGCGCGTCTCTCGAAAAAGAATTAGAGAATCTGACGAAGCTACGTATCCGTGACCTCATTACGGATGATGAGTACTTAAAGCAGCGGCAGGAACTGGAACGGGATCAGATCAAGATCGCCCAAAGCCTCAAAACCGCAGGGGAACCCGGAGCAAGGTTCGAACCCTCTCGATTGCTCATTTCGTTCAGTAATCGCGCGGTTTCCTGGTTCCACGCCGGCAATGCACGTATCAAACGCCTCATTTTCAAAATCGCAGTTTCGAACCCTCAACTCAAGGACAAAAAACTCAGCATTGATGCGCGAAAACCGTTCGTGCGTGGACTCAATTCGCAAAATTTTCCCTTAGCGTGGAGCATGGTGGAGGAATTTCGAACCCTTTACGAGGCTGGCGATCACGAGGTCATTGAGATGGTGGCGGGGCTTCGTCACCTCGCGGAGCTTGTCGACCAGAATGAAAGTTCGCGGGCAGCCTAGCAGCGCCCCTCTTCTTGACCACCTTCGACAAGAACAAAAATGACTTGTCGAACTTAGGCTCGTCCCATTGTGCCGGGTAAAGCCAGGTGAGCGTGTTTGCTCGCGCTTTGTCATAGCGCGGGTGGAACACGAGGAGTAGAAATGAATAGATTTTATCCACTACTTCATGATTGAGCGCGCACATTTCCTCCTGATTCAATTTGCCGGCCGCGTGGTAATCCTCAATAACCGTGTTCCGCACGCAATGAAGGGCCATCCGCAGAGCGAGGTCTCGGAAATGTCGCCTGAGAATTGCATCAGATAGTTTGGCCATGTCATTAAGTTTGGCTCAGATCGGTTTTCTCGCAAGGGGGTGAAAGTTGCCGCTACCGGCAAGTTTCAATGGGCGGGTGGCAGAACTTTTGAACTCATACTATTCCGGTTGGAGCGGATTTCCTTAAGGACATCGTCTAGCTTTCCTTCACTTTCCAATCGTTCATAGATACGCAAGGTGACCTCCAGATATCCATGAAAGGTTTCCCCTGCTTCAGCCTGTTCCTCCGGCGAGAGATTGGGGTAGAGATCGGCAATCGTTATGGGTTTCTGTTCTTGATGATTGTTGTCCATGGATGCTTTCATCCTAACAATCGGAACTCAACTTGAAAAGGCGCGGGGATGTCCTGAGCGCGAGAGAGGGTGCAAACCGATGAATTGTGATATATTCTTCCAAGTATTCAAGGAAGAAGTATTGGCAGATACGAACCCATAATTTCTTGAAACTGTCTTGTATGCCTGTTTGTATATCGCTATGACTGAAATCTCAAAAACTGATTACATGCTCTGGCGAGAATGCCCCAAAAACGCATGGCTTAAAGTCCACAAGCCAGAAGTCTATTACGCCTCAGAACTGACGGAGTTCGAGAAATCTCTTATTGATACCGGGATTGAGGTCGAGGAAGCTGCCCGGGCGCTTTTTCCCGATGGGATTCTCATTCCTCAGCGGTCACCCAAAACCGGCCATTGATGGTCACCTGAAAACCGGCCAACGGAGATGATCTCCGGGACATTGACTACGGCTAGAGGCGTTATAGCCTCAGCCGCTATGGCCAATGTCTTGAGTGACGATAAAAAACAACAAGTCTTAGCCTTAGGGCGTCTCGGCTGGTCGCTGCGGCGAATAGAGCAAGCTACCGGTGTACGTCGAGAGACGGCAAGCGCATATCTGAAAGCAGCCGGCATTGCTGTGCGACCGCCAGGTGGCTGGGGACGGCGGGCCGCTTCAAAACCGGCCATAGGGGTGACCACCGACTTTTACGCTGGAAAAGGGAGGTCTGAAGCGTCCACCGATCTCCATCCGCCAGAACCCACTGCTGAATCAACTGTCCAGCCGAGTACCGCAGAACCGGCTAAGGAAGGAACCGCTGACTCAGAGCGTCCCACACGTATTCCCACCACCAGCGCCTGTGAACCTTATCGCGAACTGATTGAGCTTGCGCTTGCCCGAGGCCGCAACGCTATGGCCATCTGGCAGGACCTGGTATCGGGGGCCGGCTTCTCCAACGGCTATGAGAGCGTCAAACGCTTCGTCAACCGACTCAAGGGACGGCAGACACCTGAGGCTCAACCGGTCATCGTGACCGCGCCGGGCGAAGAGGCCCAAGTCGATTACGGGACCGGCCCCATGGTCCGCGATCCCCAGAGTGGCAAGTACCGGCGCACGCGCCTGTTCGTGATGACCCTGGGGTACAGCCGAAAGGCGGTTCGCCTACTGGTTTTCCGCTCCAACTCACGTACCTGGGCAGAGCTGCACGAAAAAGCCTTCCGCCGATTGGGTGGCGCCGTCAGAGTCGTCGTTCTCGATAATTTGCGAGAGGGCGTGCTGGTCCCCGACATCTACGATCCCACTCTGAATCCCCTCTATCGCGACGTGCTCGCTCACTATGGTGCGGTCGCCATGCCCTGCAGGATCAAAGATCCCGACCGCAAGGGGAAAGTGGAATCGGGCATCGGTCACACTCAACGAACCCCACTGAAGGGCCTGCGCTTCGAAAGCCTGGAGGAAGCCCAGACTTACTTGGATCGTTGGGAAGCTCACTGGGCCGACACGCGCATTCACGGCACCACCAAGCGCCAAGTCGCCGCCATGTTCGCCGAAGAGAAGCCGTCTCTTTTGGCGCTGCCCCTTGAGCCCTTCCGCTATTACCAGTACGGCCAGCGCACCGTCCATCTCGACGGCTGCGTGGAAGTGGAAGCCGCCTACTACGGCGCTCCGCCCGGCTGGATCGGGCGCTTGGTCAACGTGCAGTGGAACGACCTCTATGTGCGCCTTCTTGATCCCCGGACCGGAGAACTCTTGCGTGAGCACATCCGCCAGAAGCGTGGTGGGTATCGAATCCAGAAGGACGATTACCCGAAGCGTACGCCGCTCGGCACGATGCAGTTGCTGGCACGGGCAGAACGTGCCGGCGTTCACATCGGTGCCTTCTGCCAAGCCATTCATCGGCAGCAAGGCGAGCTGGGCGTGCGACGCATGTTAGGCGTGCTCGCCTTAGCCAAGAAGTTCGGCTTGGCTGCGGTCGAGGAAGCCTGCACCACAGCTCTCGAACTGGGCGTTCATGAATACCGCTTCGTGCGCCGCTATCTGGAGCGCCGTCCGCAGGCACCCCTCACCTTACAGCAGGTGAATCCCCTCATTCGCGAGCTGGTGCACTACCGCGACCTCATTCAGCAACGCATGCAGGAGCAAGAGAGGCAGAGATCGCTTTTCGAAACAGGCTCGGAAGTGCCGGGCGCTTCGCAAGAGGTGCAGCCGTGAAGATGACGACTTCTGGGGCTTTGCCCCAGACCCCAGGATTTATCGCTTTGCTGCCAGGATTGAGCTGGACTGGGGGAGCGAGGGCCGCTCGCTCCCCATCAATCCCGGCCCCAGAGTCGGCGCTCGGGTCGCATCCCTGCGTTGCCCTATCCTCCGCCCCGGCCGCCCGAGAGTTTAGCTCAACTTCGAAAAAGGAGACGATATGAATCTGATCGAATTGGATCGTGCTTTGCGACAGCTGCGACTTGGAGGCATGGCTGCAGTGCTCGAAACACGACTGCGTCAGGCCCAGGCTGAACAGATGGTACCCCTTGATCTGATTTCTTGCTTGGTCACCGACGAACTCACGCGTCGTGCCGACCGGCTGCTGGAGCGCCGGCGTAAACAGGCCCAGTTTCGCGATCCGCTCAAAACCCTCGACAACTTCGATTTCAACTTCAACAAGAAAATGAATCGCAGCTTGGTGTTCGATCTCGCCAGCGGTGCCTTTATCGGCCGGCGTGAGGACGCGCTGTTTCTCGGCCCACCCGGTAGCGGAAAAAGTCATCTGGCGCAAGCCATCGGCCAAGCTGTCATCCAGCAGGGGTATCGCGTCCTTTACCGCGAAACTCACACCCTGCTCGATGAGCTCGCTGAGGCCACTTTAGATGGCACCCGCAAAGAATGCTTGGAATCACTGGTCACAGTGCCACTGCTCATCCTCGACGATTTCGGCATGCGCAAGCTGCCCCTGACGGCAGCCGAGGAACTGCTTGAGCTCATCATGCGACGCTACGAACGGGCCAGCACGCTGGTGACTTCGAATCGGCCGGTAGAAGACTGGGGCAAGTTGCTGGGCGATGCCGCTGCGGTCAGCGCCATGCTCGACCGCCTTCTTCACCACGGACACTTGCTGAAGTGTGGTCCGAGAAGCTGGCGAACCAAAACGGGCTTGCCTGAGGCTGGACAGGCTGGATAAAAAAATGGAACGGCATGACAGCGCGAGAAGGACGCTCTAGATGTTAGCGGGGGGCGGCGCTGTCCCTGATGCGTCTCAGACAGGAGGTTACGGTAACTGTGCATGGCGTCGAAAGGACACGTACGAGCCGCAAGCCGAGACTATTCAATATGCATGTCTTGAACAAAGCGTGAGTCATCGGTGAAGTCCGTCACGGCAAGATGCTCGATGATCAACGCTCGCACAGTCTCCCGGACTTCTTCCCGAGTCCATCCCTCTTGAACTTTTTCGGGTTGCCGTCTTGTCCCGACAAGATGTTGGGCCACGCCGCCGACGGTAGCATAAACAGGAGGGAAGACTTCTTGTAACCGTTTTGTCGTGATGAGCCCTGCCCAAGTAACACCGATAGTTGAGAAAACTGAGAGCGCAACAGGTGTTAGATCGCCTCTCAGAATGTCTCCACCTCGCAAAATCCATGGCAGAAACCACGCTGCAATGGCCGCGGCGATGAGAGCTGCCTTGACTGGTTTCGGACGAAGCAACTGCGGCCAACGCGACGATTGAAGCTCTGCGCCTAGCTGTTGCCATAGCGTCCTGCGATTGAGCCTCGGCACGATTCCTTCAAGCAACGTGTCAGGTTTCACGTCCCGCCTCGTTGCCCAATGGCGAGCGACCAGCGCTCGCCTTAGGCGGTGAAATTCCCGTTGATTCAGACATCCGCGATCCTGTCCAGCCTTCACTTTGGTCATGATGTAGTCTACGAGCAGGCGCGGCGTCGTTAACCTTTGTGCGTCCCCATCCGGAATCTCGATTCCAAACCTTTCCTCCACGCTCATCACGAACTCAATGATATCCAGGCCCATATGCTCGCACCCAATGCGGCCAAGTACCGTGCTGCCGCTAATCATTCCCAAAGAAGATATATACCTGAATCGTGCCGCATGCAATCACAGGTCGGCGCAGGACGACACACACCTCCCATTCCGTCATGCGGGAGACGAACGTGCCGTGCCTACGTGGCGTGGCTGAAATTTACACAGAATTGCCGAAAGCACACGTTGCAGAAATTTCCTAAAATTGACTTGCCTGAATGGGAACAAACGAGGTAAAACAGCTCAGTCTCGGACGACCTCCGTTGGCCGGTTTTGACCCGTCCACCTATGGCCGGTTTTCAGGTGACCACTGAGGCCACCTCCTCGTAAAGTCTGAAGCAAGCACCAGGATGGCGCTCCCCGACCACACGGTGGTATGTGGGTCAACCGGCAAACGAGTGCTCAAAGACGAGGTAGAACAGTCATCGGTAACAGGACAATTGGTCATCACTTCCGTCCTCAAAACTTCAGTTCTAAGCGGGAAAAAGGCGGAACCAGAATATTTCGCCAAGTGTGAATTTACCGGAGCTGAGGTTTTAGGGAATGAGCTCGCGATGAGCCAAGTTTCTGGAAAAAGGTATCGCATGGATGAGCAAGTGCAATCCGCAGTCTCTGGGAAAATAGGGCATCGCGCTGAGTTTGTATTCTGCACGGAGACGCATCAGCCACTTCTCCCGAAAGAAGCCGAAAAGTGCGATGTCACGGGGAAGACTGTCATCCCCGGAATTCTAATACGATGTGAAGTGTCGGGAAAGATGGTTTTGCCTTCGGAGCTTGAGAAGTCCGCGGTGACAGGAAGGAAGGCGCTCAAGAAATTCTTTGTTTCTAGTAGCATCTCGGGCGCGCGGCTTCTAGAAGAAGAAGCTGTGCGATCAGCAAACGGAAAATACTGTATTCCCATTGAAGCTAGATTGTGTAACTGGAGCGGGCGCAAATGTCATCCCGATGATCTAAGAACCTGCCAGCTCACTGGCGTAGCTGCACATTTCGAGTATATGACAAGTGATGGACAAACTCGCCTTGAGCCGTTGCTCAATCTCCTGAGCGGAACTCGGAGAAGGACGGATAGACGAGAGCTCTGGCAGATGATGACCGATAGTATTTCCCGTGTCCTCGGTGGTCGCTCGATGATTGAGGCGGCGGAATCGTCCGTCAGTGGAGATCGTTTGGCAATCTGCGTCGAGACTAAGAATTGGCTCGGATTGAAGACCCGTCAGGCTGGACTGCTATATTCAATCCGAGATAGCGCAATTACAGGGCGGATCGTTCTGGGTAAGCGAGAGGAAAAGGGATGGCGACTGGAGAAAACGCTTTGAAATCCGTTCAGAGCTACTCTCGGGCGGAGCATCGAGATGTTCAAGAGTGCTGGATTTGTTGGCGATTTTTAGGTTTTTGCGCTCCTCGCGTGTAAGAAAGAACGTCCAGCCACCTTGGATAGCGGTAGCCCGTATCGGGACGTACCTCGAACTTTGGATGAACTCCTGGAACGCCTCCTCAAGCATTTCACTGACGAGATAGCGCCCGCGAATTAAGCGGCTTTCCTCAATGATAGCGCATGAACCCGGCTGCACAAGGCGGGGAGATTTGCCGTGGGCGGCAAAAAAAAAGCTCCGGAAATGGAATTAAAGCAGGTTACCGTGAATTGATGGCTTCGGCTTGGTACTTATGCTAGTCCCTTGGTTTCGCCCACCAGCCCTTCAACTGCCCCCAGAGGCTTTTCTTTGGCATACTCTCCATCTTTGTGGCCGCGCTGTCATTGTCCGTCAAGTGAGACTTGATATTGAAATATGCTTCCCTTGCCGACAGATCATCAGATCGCCCACGTTCGATCTCGCGTCGAGACCATTGGCGAGCCCACACGACCTTATCCCTCTTGATCCAATAATGAGACTGGCACGGGAAGCTCCAATTTCCAATCGATGGATCGAGTGAAATCGTTTCGCCATCGAAAATCAGTTTCCAGTCCGCCGGAGAAAGTGGTGTGACGACCTGGCTCCCGCAACCACAGCAGCATTTGTGAAGAGCTGTCGCGAATTGTACACTGACGTAAACGAATCCCTCCTGAAGATCATCAGGCATATATTCGACGAATTCGTGGGTGATCTCTGTGCGGCGCTTCATTGGTCGTCATTAATGAGGGCGTTGGCCTCAATCGTGTAAGTGCTGTTGTGCTCCTTTTCAAAATCAAAATAAAAACCGCACAACTTCTTCCACTTTATTACCGCTAGTGCAGCATTCAGAGCGTTTAGATCGGCAACCTGAATATTGCGGTCATAGTCGTCCTCAGCCTGGACTTTTGCCAAGGGAACCCTCGCCCGAAGATGATCGCGATGCTGTGGCGTGCTCGTGGTCACTCGCAACATCCCATTCAGGGAGTCATCGACAAGCTCAATGCCCATCCCAACGTCGATAAACGGTATCCCGAATCCCTCAAGGGCTTCAACGATGACTTTCTTAGCGTCGCTGGCGTCGATACAGAGAAATACGAAGTTCATTTCTTGCAATTCAGCGACATTGGACGCCAGAAGGTGATACTCGTGAGGGAAAATACCCCGCCGCATCTTTGAATAGAGATTCTTAAAATAGGCAACTTTCGTGGGTTTCGCGTCGAGTTCGTCGGCAGACGCGGCACTGGGCGCCCGGAACGCATTGTGTGAGTAAAATGGGTCCTCGTCGAACAGATGAATCTCTTTCACGGGTGTTTTCGCAACGAGATCGAGCACATAAGAACCGGTCCCTCCTACGCCAACGATGGCAACTTTGGGCTGTTCGAGTCTCTTACTAGCCATCGTTATCTCGTATTTGCTTGAGGCGGTATCGAGATATTCAAAAACCGACTCGTCTTCAGTCGCTCGAACGGTGGCATGTGGCTGTGCAGTGACTGTAGGGTCAATCGCATGAGCATGGCTGAGAAGAATAGCCACATAGGCCGTCATCTTGTCGTAAAAGTCTTTATAGGTACTACCGTCAGCGGGCCTACTCGACAATCTATAATGGACTGTTAGGTATGGGTTGATGGCCTGTGTTTTGGTTTCAATAACAACTTTTGATAGTACGGCGCCAGATGCGTCGCAAGGAGCCTCTCCGGCAAATCGTACTACATGATCTCCTGGAGGCGCCGTTCCCGTGCCGGTCGTTTGCAAATCCGCAACCAGTATCCCGAGTTTTATCTCTCGCTTGCTATTCAGATATGGAATGTTCCTGACCAGCAAGAATCCATCGATGATTTCGATGTCAAAACCTTCATCTTGCAACTTCTTGAGATCGGGACTACGATCTATCAGTAGCTTTGACATTGAAGATCATTCCGTTCTTGATCGGGACCGTGCCATCCGGTAAGAGAGTGCCTTGCTTACCACCCTCACCCTTGCCGTAAGTAACCGTTATGACCACGTTCGGACCCGACGGTGGATTATTGTCGTATGCCAATTTCACGACCTGTTCGAACGATATCTGATTTCCGGTCACCTTCTTCTCGCGGGCATTCACGATGATCGTCACGGTATCGTTCCCGTGATCCACTTTTGCGTTTTCTTCTGCCATTTTGATTCTCCGTGTTTTTGATGTTTTTAAGCCGACCTTTTGTATTGCTGTTTAGGTATTTTCCTTAATCAGTAAATCTGAGGCGGGTTCGAAAACCTAGGGGTTTGGACCAACTTATCTTATGGTCGTAACAGAGGCGACCTTCGACAATGCCTGGATCAATACCTTCTATTCGTGCGAATTCGGAGATCCCTTTCCTAGAAAAATCACCGATATTTGTAAATTCCTCATACGATTTCCAGGGAATGAGCTCATTGCTAGCAAATATATCTGCTTCTTTTTCCTTTTCTTGAACAGTCCGAAGATCTCGATTATCGAATTCTATGAATTTTTCCTTCTTTCCGTGAAGCAAGAGGTGCCCAATTTCATGGAAAAGATTAAACCAGAAGATGTCAGCGTAAGCACCGAGAAGACTCAATTGGATAAGGGGCGTTTCGGCAAGCCATCGAACGGCTGCGCTTACGCCGGCACCGGGGAAATGAGGTACATAGACTAGTGAAACTCCTGACTCGGCAAGGATCTTTCGGCTCTCGACAGAAAACACCTCCGGGGCTTTTATTGTGAGTTCTCTTAGTTTTCCTAGTGCCTGTTTAAGCGTCGAGTCGGAAAACTCTGCCACTTTGGTCTCTTTGGAGCCCAATTCTCCACATCGAAGCCACGCAGCAATTGGCCCTTCTTTGACCTTAATTCGCGCTCTCTTACGGTATGCGATTGCCTCGGTTACTTGGACTGAATTCAAAGAATTCACCCCAAAAAATTTCCAGAGGTTTTCGATTTTCTTCTCTTTGTCGGCAGCCTTTTCCACGCACTTTCGTTTTGCTAGTTCCGCATAAGGGAATCTCGCAAGCAAGCCCACTTCTTTCCTGAGGAGCGAGCCGCGTTCCAGCCGAGCTTTGGTCTCCTGATAATTCTTTTCAAGATTTATCCAAAATGAAGCTGATCCCCCCAAGGCATTCTCCAATAGGAGCGCCGTATCGACGCTGAATGAAGCCTCGCCATTGATAATCTGGCTGATATGCTTTTCGCTCAAGCCTGTTCGATCGCTCAGATTCTTCTGAGTCATGCCCGTGCGCTCAAGCTCGCGAGCTATCGCGTGGCCAGGGTGTATCGCTTTGTTGGGTGTGTAAGCCATTTCAGTGGTAATTCAAGAAAATCTCTACGATGATTATCGAAGTGATCGACTTAAAGTTGTCGATTCGGAAGTTCGGATCATCTTTGTGATCGGGTTTGAAGATGACCCTGTGAGTGCTTGTAACATCAACGGCAAAAAACCCCTTGTATTCTGCCTTAAGAGGGTGCGGCCGAAAACTCGGCGGGACCTCATAGAGTGAATTCGCGGCACGTAGTGCATCAATAGTTGCAATAATCTCATCAGCGTTCTTTTGGCCTTTCTTGTCGTACCTTTTAGACAAGGCATCAAAGTCATTGGCCAGCTTCTCGTGCTTGGGATCATCAAACCGTATGTTCATCGTAACGAATAAACCAGATTATTGCAAGTCTTTTTCTTTACCTTGCAGGTAAATGAATTATACATGTACAATCGGGAATTGCAAGCTTCAGTGCTGAGGATATCCACAGGGCGAGCGTGCGATAGGCGGCAGGGTAGCGACTCCCTCAGGATATCGCGGGATCAAGAGGGCACAAGGCGGTGAGACTTTCCTTGGGCGGCAAGCGACTCCGTATTGACAACCATTTCTCATTGAATTCATATGCCGACCTTATTCCGCAATGCTCTTGGTAGGTCCATGCCGAATTCTTCTACCCAGTTCCTTGGATGCCTGTTACCGTCCTTTATAAGCTTCTCAAGGTCAGCAATGTGAATGAAGAGGTTCTTGTCCTTTACTGCGTTCGCCATGCTCTTCGTGAGATTTAGATATTTTCTTGCCTTGGAGAAGTGAAACGTCAAGGCATGTTTCAATGCTAGAGCATAAGCCGTATGCGCGGCGTCCGATTTATAATTGCCTGCGACAAATTCCTCCATCCCTCTTTCGTAAAACGCCACAGCTCTACCGAAGGAGTCCCGGAGTTTCCGGCGAGCCTCTCTGTCATAGCCGACCCAGCTGTTGAAATTCCAACGGCGAACAAAATACAGATTCATTATTTTGCTTTTCCAAGGACCGCCGTCTATAAGAAGGCCAACGTGATACATATAGCGGGAAAAAGAGACCTCTGCTAGCCCCGTCAGAATCTTCCCCTGGAAATAGTGGTCCGCATTAGACTGGGTTTCGGTAACCACGCCAGCTTCCAGGATCGCAATGTCTGTCTCAAGTCTCGCTCTTTCCGCCTCAATCGCTGCATATTCTGCCTTGTCCTCCTTGAGCGAGAAATCAATCCACCGAAATGCTCGGGCTGCAAGCTTCAAATTTTGTTGCTGATAGAACAAGAGAGACAACTTCCTGAAAAGGAACTCCGCTTTCTGGATTAGTAGGAACGCAAAGATGTCTTTCTTCCGTAGCGCGGTGGCGATCGCGAGGCTTTCGTCTGTTATTTGAAGCAACTTGTCGTTTTGGGTGGCATGGTCCAGAGCAGCGATAAGGGCTAATCCCGCGTTCAGCGCGATTACGGAATCCTTAGAGCCCTTGAGCTTCCAAAGAATCGGCTGGGCTTTCACCGGCATCCCTTGCGCGATTAAGTGCTCCGCCGCCCTTAGTTCGTCCACTTCAGCCATGGTGCTTGTGCCGCCTCTGCGCAAATATCATTTTCAATTTGTTTTTTACCATTCTCCAAACAAAGACCGGGTCGAGCGGATAACGCCGGAACCATCGGCATCTCACCTTCGGAGAATTTCCGATGAAATACTCGTGCGAGCGGCCGAAAATCTGGCGGTTGATTTCATGGATCATATCCTGATCGATTCCCAGATAGCCTTTTACATTGTTCACCCAGCTGAACAATACGCAAATCTCCGGAGAGAGCGGCATGCTGACTTCCACGTGCTTCTGTCCGAGTCCCGGACCGGAAAATCGCTGCCACTGCAATTCGGGATTGAAGAGAGAACACGGTGCGTCAGAAGTGATGAATGAGCTGCGACGGTCGGCGCAGAAAAACGCGAGATTCATCTTCCCAAGAATGTTCGTTATATACGGAAGGCCCTGCATGATCATGATTTTGTGAGCGTTTTCTTTCTCTTGCGCCAACTGAAGGGAAAGCCCAGGAGCGGCTCCATGCGCCTTCTCCATATCCTCGACCATTGTTTTGAGGCGGTCATAGAAATCTTCGATGTGCTGCTTTTGCTTCATCGTCCGCTGGAGCATGGCGGAGACAAAAGCGCAGAGGATTGCGTGCTCCTTTTGATTGAGCGGCACTTTTCGGCTGATCGTCTGTTCGAAGACATTGGCGTAATCGCTCTCGATTTGGGCGAGGGTCCTTTCAAGGACGTAATCCTTTCCAGCGTTTTTAACGCTGAAAGTATAGACGTCATTTTCGGTCAAAATATTTTTGGGAGCTCTTTTCTTGCCCTTTTTGCTGTCGCGCTCAAATATCCAGACGTACGGCTCTTGGCCTGCGGGCGTATTGGGATCCGCGAATTGCTTCAAATAGCACTTCGGAATGACATGCTGGGTTTTAGGTTCGGACATATCACGATTGTTTTATTCCTCTATCTTTAGCAAGTCAGTTCAAATAAGAGCTTGAAGCGAAATACTAATTCAGCTATTATCGCACAGCATTTAAACCGTCACAAAGGAACTGGATCATGAGTGAGGCAGGTGAGGCATCCCTTCCTGACCGAATCCGCACGTGTTTGGTCACATCCATAACGGACGGGATGTTCGCGCCCAGGCATTTCTTTCAAAATTGGTTTCGCGGGAATGGATCAGCGTATTTTTTCCTATTCCAGAAGAACCTCAGCGTTACAAATATCCAAGTTGCCGAACTATTGGCGCTTCTTCGCAGCTATACAACGCGAACAGACACAGGACGCGCCGTCCGTGATTTACAGTTCCTCTCCGTTCAAGAATTCAATTCATCTGTTCAGAGCATCGTAGAATCCTACGTCTCCTCTCACCTTGCGGGTGACACACTCAAGCACATTGGAAGCCTCTACACAGACCTCCTGCGAAACATTGTCGTCATCGATCTTTACTTTGGCTCTTGCGCCGTGTTTATGCCTCACAACCTTTCTCTTGATCACAGGTCGGTTTGTGCCTTTTCGGGATTTATTCATTCGTGTGGGCCTTCGTTGCTAAACCGAAACATAAGTAAGGCCACCAAAGGAGAATTCTTCGAAAAGCTTGAGGCCTTTCTACAATCTCGGTCCGACTTGCAGGCTCCCGTGCAGTTCATCGTCTACGCTCATGAAGACTACACACCGCACGACCGTCGGCTTTCCTCTGAACTCCGGCGCGGTCTGGACGAAGTAAAGGTTTTTTTGGATAAATACTACGTCGGCAACGAGTCACTCGTTTCCGTTCTCAAGGATTTAAGGAAACAGTTCGCGGGCCGCCTCGATGTTCCCGAGCACGACCACTATAAGAAACTTTTGGAAGACGCGGAGACGGTTAATAATATGCCGGGATCCATCAGCACCATCTGGCTTCTTGTCGATCGTAGGCCCGGTCCAGAACTGAGGAATCCTAGTGACCGCCAGTACTTTCTTTGCTACTTCCAAGAATTTCGGAATGAGAATTCGCTTCTTATTTTCGACGAGAACAAGCCTGCTTGGATTGACCATACGACTCTTCCTCATAGTCTCACAGCGGCAATGATAAACGTAACGCGCCCCTGGTGGTCTTCTCCAGAAGTCACTATCGGAGATCTGTTTGCGGGAACAGGGACTACGCTGCTTGAGTGTTTGAAACATGGTGCCCACATCTTTGGCACAGACACGTGTCCGATCGTTCAGACGATGGTTATGGACAACCTAAGCTTCTTTTCCATGGAACCGCAAGACCTAGAAAACCTTTGTCTCGCCCTGGAGGAGGCGGAGTCAATCCATCCGGCAGAGCGCCTTAAGGAAGGAATGAAGACGTTTGACATTCAGCGAAAGAAAACTTCGACTACGGAAGCATACTTTTGGGCGCTCGACATCTTTCAACAAATATGCCCTGATCCACATAGCTCAGACATTGTATTAACTGCGGAGCATGCTGAGGCGATTAATGCCAAAGGCTTTGACCAAAGGATCTTCCTGTATTTGGCGCTCCGGACACATCGCCGAAATTTCGCATCGCTGGAACGTGAGGAGTCCGATTGGTACGGTGCGTATAAGAAGCAATCGGCGGACCTCCGGGAACAGATCAGAAGGCTAATTCGGCTACGCCAAAGACAGGCTCGTGGCAGAGAACTTCCCGGGAAGGTGATTGTGTTTCCAGGTTGGTATTCGGAATCATGCGGACTGGAGCCGAGCGCATTTCGAGCTCTTGTTTCAGAGAAGTCCTTGGGAATTTGTGTTTTCGAGAAAGATGCCCGAAAATTCCCTCCCAACAGTTGCGATGTCATTGTGACTGATCCACCATATGGCTTTAACACGCGCACGAATCCCGAGGAGTTGGGCGAGCTTTATAGAGATGTCATAGGGGTGATGCTGCGCGCGCTTAAGGGAGAGGGCCAAATCATGATTGCTTTACCAGACTGGTCGTACACGGGCCGCCAGGTACCACACTTCGTGACCAAGCAAATCGTTACTCATCAGCTTCTGGCAGCCGCGGAAAGGGAGGGGTTGGAAGTGTTCCAGGAGGCGTATAGCGTGCCTTATCCGGGACAAAGCCTCAGGGCACCGTATTATTGGGAGTCGGAAAGGGCTTTGCGCAGAGCCATCCTTCACTTTAGAGTGAGAAATCCCAAGCCTCGACAGGCTTTGCCCACCATCTAATAATCGGAGGCAATTGCAGAGCGCGTTTGACCGTGACATACTATATGTAGTAGTTTACCACTCAGAGCCCCAATCCCTAGGGGCAGAAAGGAGGGCCGAATGTCCCCTGCAATTCTCGGCGATGAAATAAAGACGAGGATTCCACCACTATATTCCCAGGACAGGTCGGACGACCCGATAATTTACGCTAGGTTGTTTTCGCCCGGAAACAAATGGCAATGTCTCGTAGCTGAGGGGTGCGAGCGCAATGACACCTTTCTGATTTTCGGGTTGTTTTTGGGCAATGGCAGCAGGTGGGGTCAAATCGAATTTGGCGAGCTTAGTAGAATGATTGCTGACGAGGGGGCCCCTTTGTGCATTGATAGAGAATTCAAACCTGTTCGCTTGAGTGCGCTCACTGGGATGCGACGTAACGGACGCCCTTCAATCTAGCATTCAAGAGGCAGCCTGACTTAATTGGCCGCCTCTTTTTTTTTACTTCCACGCCCACGCATTGTGAAAAGTCTATAGCTTCGACTCGCCACAGCGACCCTCTCTCATGAAAAAAGAGCCAAACAAGTTTGCTTGGCTCTGTAAGAGAGGTTAGGTGATCCTCACCAGCGTTTCCTGCGCTTTCTTTTGGTTGCCCAAGCAAACCGGCAGGAAATCGCAATAACCGCAGTGTTTTCCTATCCGCTTGTAGAATTTTCCCGCGGCGATGTCGTCCGCAACAATCTGAACCTTCCCGAGGTATTCGGTCAGGTCGTCCGCGTTTCTCTTGGCGAAGTGCCATTCGATGCGCGGTTCTTTGGTTTTGATAAGGACACATAGCGCCACCTGCTCAGCTTCGGGTTCGGCGAGCGCATAGGCGGTGAGTTGGTCGGAGAGCGCGGCCTCGTGATCTTCGTAGTCGGAACCCGCCGTCTTGAAGTCCACGACGGTCTTCCGGCCATTCATGCGGGCTACGAGATCGATCGAGCCGATGAACGGCTCGCCTAACACCGTCATTCGGAGCTCGAACTTCCGCTCCACGCCCATCGCGTCCTGAATCTTTGGAGCTTCCTCGGCAACAAACTTCATGAGAAGTTTTTCTCCTTTCTCATCGAAGATCTCCCATGATTCACGGTGCTTGTATTGCAGCCGGATATCCTTGAGCTTCTGCCAATGTCGTTTGAAGTGTTCCGCTGGGTCATCGCCGTTCCGAAAGAAATCGGCGAGTGCCAGGTGGATCACCGTGCCGAAGACGAGGCTGGCGTTATCGAATCTCGGCCGGAGCCGCTCGATGTAATGGAGCCGGTATTGTTCCGGGCAGGTGAGATAGCGGTTGATTCGGGAGTACGAGAGGGGTGGGTTTGATGATCGAGTGGCCTGACCTTCCCGTTCAGTTAGGGACGGCGCTTCCATTGTTGCCTCCCTTTGGAGCGTTGTTGAGTGGGAAGACCTTCTCGACGTTCAGGTATTTTCCGTCATCGCTCGGTTTGGTGGTGACCAGGCACGGCAGGTTCAAGCGGAGTCCTGGTTCGATATTCGCAGCCTCGATGTGGTGGCCGGCCTTGGCGATATCGGCGGCAAGTTGTTCGGCGGATCCGAAGATGCGTGACCACCGCCCGTTCACCTGCACGTTGATGCAGAAGCGGTCGCCATACCTGCCTTTCACTTTGGCGATGTCGATGAGGCGGGCGTGGACCGGATTGCCGTTGCCGTTTATTTGCCGTGGTGCCGGTTGCGGTTGAGTCTGCGGCTTCGCCACGGTCGGCGCTGCCACAGTTGGTTGCAGTACGGGTGATGGGGCCGGAGGCGCGTTCAGTTTGAGGAACACGCCGACGATTTCCTTCTCGAGTTCCAGAGTCTTCGCGGCTTTGTCTTTGATCTCCGCGCTTGTAATGTCTGCGACGCCCATCGAGAACTCGATTGAGAGACTATCGATGCGCCCGTCCGGACTGACGCTTCTTTTAAGAAGCATCACGACGGAGCCGTTCGAGCGCTTGCGGGCGCGCTTCTTTTCGACGGGCGGTTCAGCAGGCGGGAGAGCGGGAACGGCTGCGTCTTTCGCATGGCCGTTCCCAGGTTGGGGAGCCGTAGCGTGGTTGCCGTTCGGCCACGGGGCCACGGTGAG
Organism: Terriglobia bacterium; assembly: GCA_035308965.1. Classification (GTDB taxonomy): domain Bacteria; phylum Acidobacteriota; class Terriglobia; order UBA7540; family UBA7540; genus DASYXZ01. The sequence continues at coordinate 198,322 of DATGFN010000023.1, forward strand.
AATATGCGCGCAGCGATAGGTGGTGTCGGACTTGTGATTCTCGAAATCGAAGCAGTTGCACGTCCACTGTTCGCCGTCATACCTCACCTGGTAAATCGTCGAAGGGGTTTGGAGCGAATAGACGCGGAACCCTTCTTCGGTTTTCGAGGCGATTAGGATGCCGGCTTCGGCCGGCGCACTTGCGGTGTCAAACTGTGCCTGGGTCATACAATCCTCCTTTTTGAGTTGTGAAGTTGCGAGACAGGCTCGAAGTACGAACCTTGACCTCAGGCTAGCGCTCACAAAACTGGGTCAAAGGCGGGGAAAGTTGCCGGAACCGGCAAGATTGCGAGCCTTGGCATTTCTTCGGAGTCGGCGAAACTGAAGGAATGCTCAATGATTCTCGGGATCACATCACGCTCATTGGCCGGACGAATTTCCGCAACGAGCAGAAGCTTTTTGGGATCCGGCAGGCCGACCGGCGCGCCCACATGTATGTGATCGGAAAAACCGGCACCGGCAAGTCCACGCTTATAGAGTCGATGGTTCGCCAGGACGTGAGCGCGGGCCGTGGTCTGGCCCTCTTCGACCCGCATGGGGACTTGGCGGAGCGGGTGATCGAATGGATACCGGAAAAAAGAAAGGCTGACTTGATCTATTGCAACGTACCCGATGCCTCAAAGCCTTTCGCGTTCAATCCGCTGGAAAGCGTGCCTCCGATGAAGCGGGCATTGGCCGCATCGGGGATGCTCGAAGTCTTCAAGAAAATCTGGCATGACTCTTGGGGGCCACGCACAGAGCACGTTCTTCGAAACGCCTTGCTCTCGCTCTTCGACCAACCCGTTGCGACACTCGCCGATATATTGCGGCTTCTGGATGATTTGAGTTTTCGAAAGCTCACCGCCTCGCGTGTCCACAACGATCAGGTCCGCCATTTCTGGCTCAAGGAATTTGAAAGCTATCCAGCGCGCTTCCGCGCTGAGGTCATCGCCCCGATCCAAAATAAAGTGGGCGCATTCCTATCCGACCCCGTTTTGAATGCCATCGTGACCCAACCGAAAAGCGCCTTTGATCTGAGGCGGGTTATGGATGATGGCCGCATTTTATTGGTGAACCTCGCCAAGGGAAAAATAGGCGGGGATACCGCCGCCCTTCTGGGCACGCTACTGGTTTCGCGGATTGGACTAACGGCGTTGAGCCGGGCGGACGTGCCCGAGAGCGAGCGGCGAGACTTCTATGTATTTCTGGACGAGTTCCAGAGCTTCACCACATTGAGCTTGGCCAACATGCTGAGCGAACTGCGAAAGTATCGCGTGAATCTGATTCTTGCACACCAATATCTTTCCCAACTCGATGGGCAAGTCCGAGACGCGATACTTGGCAATGTTGGAACGATTATTTCTTTCCGGCTTGGCCTGGCAGATGCGGAGGTCATAGGGAAGGAGTTCTACCCTGAATTCTCAAAGGAAGACCTGATCCATCTGCCGAATTACAATCTCTATCTCAAGATGATGGTGGAAGGAATCATGACAAGACCATTCAGTGCTGAAACGATCAAGCCGATCGGATAGGGTGTAGGTTTGCTTACCTCCATTTTCCTAAGTAAATCATCTTGCATAGGTACCCTACCGTATAGTACCCTCTGCACAACATTTTTGCCGCTTTCGGCAAGCGGCTAAATTCAAAATCTCCCGAGGTGCATCCATGGCGAAGCCATCGGTCGAGGCAAATGCAGTTTTTTCTCACTGGCACCACCCTATTGAAAATTTCAGCACGTCTGCCCAGGAGTTTTATGGATGCGTGGAGGCGGCGCTCAAGGCGCACCAGCTCCCGGACGTTGAAATATCGCGCATCGAATGGAAGGAAGGGGGCACCTTTTCCAGCCAACGCCTTTATTTGCGGGTGAAGCGCGGGAGCCTCGTCTTCGACATTTGCGCGGCTCCCTACGGCGCCGACTACTTCTTTTCCTGGTGGCTGGCGGAGATCCCGCCCCGCTTCGGACTCTTGCGTCTGGCGGCGGTAGCCTTCGCTTCGTTTTTGACCTTCATTTTTTTGACCGGGACCATCGGGTCTGTGCTCGGCGGGGTCTGGGGGGCATTGTTGGGATTGCCGCTCGGTATCATTGCGCTCGTGGGCGGGATGTTGGCGATAGGCCAGGCGGCGCGGAACGGCGTGTTCGGCCCCGGATTCGAAGAAGCGCTCATTACGACCCCCATCCTCGGCTGGATTTACGTCAAGATTTTCGGCCCTTTCACGTACTACCGGATGGACACCAAGCTCATGTTCCAGTCAGCGGTCAACTCGGCGGTCCAGTCGGTCGTCGAAGCGGTGACGAGTGCCAGGGGAATCAGAGCGATGACCGAGCTGGAGCGCAAACCTATGCTGCGTGAACTTGGCGGGAGGTAACGGGTGCCGCGAAAAGGCGATGGACTCGGGCCGGGTGAGACGAGGAATTCACGCGAGTACCTCACGCCCAGCGAATCGGTCACGCGCCAGTTCTATATCTGGGAAAGGCGGGGCCGGGGCTGGCAGGTCTGGAACTACCCCGTTGAGCTGGAGCCGCCCTTCCAGCCGTTCATCTTCCATCATGCCGCTCCCGCCGGGCCGCCTGTTGACGACGGAAGAAGGCCGACGCTTCTGAGTTCTCTGGTCGATCGCATCCAGCGCCGGTCCTCCTCCGCCGCGATTGTGTTGCCTCCCGGCCCCGATCCACTTCTGGAGGAGGTTCAGCCGGCCGTCTTTGACGATGACTCTCAATTGGTCGAGGTCCAGATTTCCGTCCCTCCCGAGCTCAAAATCACAAGCACCGCAGTCGAACATTTCCTTTTGAGCCTCACGTATTCCGCGCACCCCGTTGGCTTCGAAGTGGTGGGTTTGCCGGAGGCAATTACCATCCAGGTGGCATGCCGCGAGCCGGATCTCGCCCAACTGAGACAACAGCTCCGTGCCCATTTTCCAGAGGCCGTACTCAATGAAAAGGAGGGCATCCTCGCCGAACTATGGGATGAACCAAACGAAACGGTCATTGTAGACTTCGGCCTCTCGCATGAATTCATGCGTCCCCTCAAGGTGTTTGACCGATTCGAAAACGATCCGCTCATAGGAATAACGGGCGCACTTGCGGAATTGGAAGAGGGCGAGGTCGCGGTCCTGCAGATTGTATTTCAGGCGGCGCGAAATCCATGGGGGGAAAGCATCCTGCGGGCGGTGACCGACTGGGATGGAAAATCTTTCTTTGTAGATGCGCCCGACATGGTGTCGCTCGCGAAGGATAAAGTGAGACGCCCGCTCTATACCGCAGTCATTCGGGTCGCAGCGCAGGCCGGGACCCGCCAGCGGGCATGGGAGATCGCGAAAGGCATCGGCGGGGCGCTTACCCAGTACTCGGACCCGGCAAGCAATGAGCTCATTCCGCTCCAAAACGACGGTTACTCGGAATATGAGCATGTCATGGATTTGATATATCGGACCACTCACCGCAGCGGCATGCTCCTGAACAGCGAAGAACTTCTTTCCTTCGTCCACCTGCCGTCCGCGTCCGTCCGCATTCCAAAGTTGAAACGAGAGGTGCGGAAAACAAAAGCTGCGCCTTCTGTCGCCATCGGTCACGGATTGATTCTCGGAGAAAACCTGCACGCGGGTAAAACTATATCGATCTCGCTTGATCCCGAGCAGAGAATCCGCCATGCATATGTAATCGGTGCATCAGGGACGGGCAAGTCCACGCTGCTTCTCAATCTCATCATTCAGGACATTCGAAATGGTGAGGGAATCGCAGTACTCGATCCGCACGGTGACCTGATCGATCAGATCCTCGGCTATGTGCCGGATGAACGCTTTGGCGATGTGGTGCTACTTGATCCGTCGGACGAGGATTATCCGATAGGATTCAACATTGTGTCAGCTCGCTCGGAGCTGGAAAAGACCGTGCTCTCTTCGGACCTCGTGGCAGTGTTCCGAAGGCTCTCGACAAGCTGGGGCGACCAGATGACTTCGGTCCTCGGCAATGCATTCCTCGCACTTCTTGAGAGCGCCGACGGAGGCACGCTCGTGGATCTGCGACGTTTCCTCGTCGAAAAGGAATTCAGGCGAAGGTTCCTGGAGACGGTTAAGGACTCTGAAGTCGTCTATTACTGGAGGGAAGAATTCCCGCTTCTTGCCGGGCGACCGCAGGCTCCCATTCTCACCCGGCTCGATACGTTTCTCCGAACCAAAATCATCCGAAACATGGTCGCACAGAAAGAAAATCGCCTTGACTTCAGGAAAATGATGGACGAAGGCAAGATTTTTCTTGCCAAACTCGCCCAGGGAGCCATCGGTGAGGAAAACGCCTATCTACTTGGAACCTTTCTTGTCTCGAAAATTCACCAGACGGCGATGAGTCGGCAAGGAGTATCCGAGTCGGAGCGACGGAATTTCTACCTGTACATTGATGAATTTCAGAATTTCGTCACTCCTTCAATGGCAGCAGTGCTCTCTGGCGCTCGAAAGTTCCGCCTCGGCCTCGTGCTCGCGCACCAGGAGCTTCGCCAACTTTCGAACCGCGAGCCCGAGGTGGCGAGCGCGGTGCTCGCGAACGCCGCGACGCGCGTCGTATTTCGCGTGGGCGACGACGATGCCCGCAAACTGGAGGACGGGTTTACGTATTTTGATGCGAAAGACCTTCAGAACCTCGGCATAGGAGAAGCTATCTGCCGCATTGAGCGTGCGGAGTTTGATTTCAATTTGAAGACGCTCCCGCTTCCAAACGTTGATCCTGAGACTGCGACGAACCGGCGCGAGAAGATTACCACACTGTCTCGGGAGCGCTATGGGACAAGGCGGGCGGTAGTCGAGGCGGCGCTCGCTGCAGCCCAGTCGCAGCCAAAACCGGCGACGGGGGAAAAGGCGCCACCTCGACCCAGCCGCGAGAAAAAAGCTGAGATCACCCGTATGGAGCCGCCTGTTGCACAGCCCTCACCCGGCCGTGGCGGTCCCCAACACAAATATCTTCAGGACCTCATAAAGCGTTGGGCTGAAGGCAAAGGTTACCGCACCACGATTGAGAAACAGATTCTGGATGGTCTCGGTTCCGTCGATGTGGCTCTCGAAAAAGAAGGCTGTTCCATCGCGTGTGAAATTTCCATCTCGACGACCGTGGAACACGAAACCGACAACATCCAGAAGTGCCTGGCGGCGGGGTTCACCCATGTCGCTCTCGTGTCCTCAGACAAAAAGGTGCTCAACAAGGCGAGTAAATCTGTTTCTGCTGCGCTCAATCAGGCGCAGATCAAGCAGGTCCGGTTCCTGACACCGGAGGAACTTTTCGCGTTCATTGAAAGCCTGGCGGTCAAGCCATCGAGTGGTAAGGAAACTGGGGGAGACACAAGAGAGGTTCTGACTGCCAGGGAACTTGAGGACCTCTTGAAGATCGATGTGAAGACCGTTTACAGCTACGTGCAGAAAGGGCTCTTGCCGTACGTGCGTATTCAGTCGAATGTGCGGTTTCTGAGGTCTGAGATCATACAGTGGATGGAAGAGCGCAGGTTCCGACCCAAACCGCCGGGCGGCCGAACGTGAAAGCGACAGAGCTTGACGTACCGGGACCAATTTTCGTGGTATACTCGTGCGGTACGAAACCAGAATTCTCAGGCTTGCGGATTTTGGGAATTACATTCTCATGCTAGGGTACTGTCGGTTTTACTGTCTGTTTCAGGGTCGGGCTGTAGGGGAACTGATAGACAGTATAGACTGTATAGACAGGGATTTAATGAGATAAGGCAAGTGATTTCAGATAAGTACATGTAGTCTCAGAAAGCGGGGGTAATTCAGCGGTAGAATGCCAGCTTCCCAAGCTGGACGTCGCGGGTTCGATCCCCGTCCCCCGCTCCATCTGTTCTATAAGTTCCCGCTAGCCTTCCAGCCAGATTCTATTCCAAGCTGGCATTCGCAATCAAAGTGCGCCATCGAAAAAGTGAAAGCCGGCCCCAAATGTTGCGGAAAACATGAAGGCGCAGCAACGATTAAAGACACCATTTCTAAGACGCATGCGAGGCCGATGTGGCTTTTGCGCAACATAGGTATCGTTGTCTGCATTGGACGTTAGAGCGAATACCTGAAGGACGCTGGTGATCGAAGATTGCACGTTGATCGAATTTTTGAATTAGACACGCGCTCCAAGTCGATTTAATCCTGCGAATGATTTTTTGGCGGGGACACCGTCAACCTAGCGCCTACTCCACCCGTTGTAGATCGAGGGCAATGCGGACGCCATTCACTAGAACTGTGCTTTGGTTGATCAAATCCTGATTGGTGATTTCAGCGTCGGTAAATTGGCGCAGCGGTTTAAGCGGACAGATGAATTCAATCGCCTCGGAAGTGGGCTTCGGATTGGACGCAAGTTGATTTAGCGCCGTGATATCCAGGCCCGCGATTTCGGGGTCGGCGGGAATCTTGTCGACCAGAGGTTTAAGCTGGGGTGCGACGAAAAGATCGAAGCTCCGCGCGGCGCGTTTATAAATCGAAGTTGTCTCTTTGGCAAATTCAGTGGGATTGCGCATGGTCAGTTGCACAAAAACCTTGCCGCGAAAAATCACCAGCGATGGGGGCGCGTAATCGACCAGATGAAATTGGGCTGCGCCCTCTTTGGCCAGCGCGTCAAGCTGCGCCTGGTACTTAGCTTGAAGTCGGTCAGCGTCCGCCTGGGTGGCCTGTGCCGCCGGAGCTGCATTGGCCACGGGCTGGGCCGGAACGGCAGAGGTGCCTCTCGCAGGGGCCAACGCTTGCGCCTCGGCGGTCACATTGTCATTGGGATCGCGCTTGTGCGCCGGCGAGTCGCGATCCATTCGCGCCAGGATGCCATCTGCGCGCGGAGTGCGGGCGACTGAATCCGGTTTGGCGGTCGCCGCCGGAAGTTGGTTTATGGGATTCGATCCATGCTTGGCGGAACGATCCAGGGCTTCGACACTGATCGCATCCTTCTCTCCCAAGGCCAGGCCAAATTCCTTGCCGTCCAGGTAAATATCGGAACGATTCAGAATTTCCTGCCGGTCGGAGTCGCCACGGGTCTCGAAATATCCAAACGCGTCCTCCTTATCCAGGACGACCACCAGATTTTCTTTGCCCTCAAAATCATAATTCTTGGTTCGGGTTTGTACGTGATACCCGATTTCAAAGCCGATGGCGTCGCACGCGACGTCGGCGGGAATTTGCTGCGGGAGCAATTCGAGAATGGGCGCAATCACATCCTGAAATACTTTGCCGGCGCGTTCGTTTTGAGTCATGCGGGCGGAGCTGAAGGCCGCGCCGTAAACGCCTGTGATCTTGAGCAGCGTGCGGTCATGAAATTTTACGAACTCCAATCCGCGTGTGTCCGTGGGCGCCTGTTTCTGCGGATCGAGATTCACAAAGCGGGTGAGATAAAACGGAAAAGGAAAATGAATCTTCTGGATGACCTGGTTGTAGGACATGAGCTGTCGCAAGTAAGCCGTTTCCGCCGCTTTGAGTTGGGGGTTAAGAATTTCAGCGGGACTTACCTGGGCACGGGCGGTCGAAGCCGCGGCCAGAATGAATGTGGCGCAGAACATCCAAGGCAATCGGCGCGAGCGGATCATGAATGGGATTGAAATTTTCACTGGGGGCTATTTTATCCCGTATTGGGGCGCCGGGCGAGCGGGAGGTTGATATGCAGGCTGGGCGATGGCCCGTTCAAAGGCGATGACGGCCTTGATATCGTCCTGGCTCAGGGTTCGCCCCCACGGCGGCATCATGGCCGATTTGCCCATGGCGTTCCCTCCGAGAGTAATGGTGTTCTGCATGAATTCATCGCTCAAGGCGTTCATGGTGGCCCCGTCGTTAAACAAAGGCGGCTGGGGATTGACGTTGGACCGGTTGGACGGTCCGGCCGGCGTCGCGTCCGCGTGGCACCAAACACAATTCGTATAAAAAACCCGCTTGCCTTGCGCCTGCTGATGGTTCAAATAAATCGTGCGCGTGGAATCGTTCCAATCCTGCTCCACGTCGTAAGCGCGTTGCGCGGGCTTGAGCGTTACGGCTTCGGTTTGCTTTCGGCAGGCGGAGGAGATCAGGCTGGATGCGGCGAGGAGCAGAGTGAGCAGAATGCGTGCTTTCATCGTGCAGAGTTGCGTCAAGATTGGATGAGCCCCCTCACCCGGCTCGCTACGCTCGCCACCCTCTCCCCTCGGAGAGGGAAAAGAAACAAGAACCCTGCCCTCTCCGAGGGGCCAGGGTGGACCGATCTGATCGGGACGGGTGAGGGGTCGCTTTGCTGGGGACGCATAGTTGGGTTCATTGGGTAGCACTATCACAACGTTGACGGATCCCCGCTTCATCGCGCGCCTCCCTTCCCTACGGCGCCTGCTTTGGCTTGCGATGGTGCGGCCTGACGAAGCGTGAGCAAATAGGCGGTGAGGGCTTTTATTTCGTCGTCCGGAAGAGTGCGGCGCGGCTCAATGGCTCCCGGAACGAGGGCCTGCGGATTTTTCAGCCACGCTTCCATGTATGCGGGCGTCATCCAATTGCCGGCGTTGGTCAGATTTGGCCCTACGTATCCACCCGCTGACCCAATCGTGTGGCAGGCTTGGCATTGATACTTGACTTCGTAAAGCTGCTTGCCCACCGAGGCCAACTGAGGGGTGAAATCTTTTGGGCTCACTCCCGTGCTGTCTACGGAAGTGCTTTGCAGAGCCACGCCAATGTAATCCGCCAGCGTATTGGCTTCCGCGTCGGACATGTTGAATTGGGGCATCCGGAAGGTGAGCGTGGGGCGCAGGGTCTGGGGATTCTTGAGGAAACTTACCAGCCATGGCCGTTGTGCGCGGCTGCCTTCAAAGGTTAAGTCTGGCGCCAGATCACTGCCCACCCCATTGAATTTGTGGCAGGCGTAGCATTTGTAGCGCTCGTAAACTTCACCAAACGATCCGGCGGGGCGGAATTCCTTGTGCTCGGCGGGCACCACCAGCTTGGCCATGCCTGGGCTCGAGGGCGTGCCCGTCATGCTGAGCAACGCCGTAGTGATGGCGTCCAAGTCGTCGGGGCCAAGGTGATATTTCGGCATGCGCGCGGAGGGATTCACCGATGCCGGGTCGGAAATTTTGGCCTGGATATACGAAATCAGGTTGCGTGGAATTTTCGAATTACCGAATTCCAGTTGGGAAGAATTCTTTCCGCCCAGACTCGACAGGTCAGGCCCAAAATCTTTTTGCGGCGCCAGGCCTTGAATCACGTGGCAGCCGCGGCACCCTTTTTCCAGGAAGAGCTTCCGGCCCAAAACAATTTCCTCAGGCTTGGGCTCATCCAGTTTGGGAACATTGGTCAACAAATCAGAATCAGTCAGTTTGGCCTGAATATAATGCGTGACCTTATAAAGATCCTCATCGGACCAACCATAGCGCGGCATTTTGCTGTTGGGCAGATAGGCCTGAGGATTGCGCAGCCACGCCACAAGCCAGTCCGGATTCACCTTGCTCCCCACTTTGGTAAGTTCGGGTCCAATCTCCCCGCCAATCATTTTGGTTTCGCCGCCGCGGGTGACGGCCAGCGAATGGCAGGTGACGCAGAACATCTGGCGGAAGCGGGTTTCGCCTTGATCGACGAGGTCGGACGTTTTTCCGATGGACGCCACTACGTGCGGGTCGAAATGAGAAGGCTCAACTGGCGCGCTTTTGAGCGAACTGAGAAACGCGGACAGGCCTCGCAGCTCGGGCTCGGTGAGATTGAAGAAAGGCATGCGCGGCTCGTCTTGGGTCTCGTAGCCATTCACAACCTGATTGCCGGAGGGGTCTACAATCGTGCGCGGCTCCTTCAACCATTTGTAAATCCATTCGCGGCTGACTTTCGTTCCGATGTTCGTGAGATCGGGACCCAGCATGGCGGGCGCATCCACCCCGGCGAGCCGATGGCATCCGGTACAATTGAACTCTTCCAGCAAATGGCGTCCCCGCGTTAATTGGGGCGTTTGCGCCAGGTTTGCCTTGTGGCAAACACCGCAGGAAGCCTGAATGAAATGGGTGGGCAGCAGCGGTTGTTCCCATGCCAGTGTGGTCTCATGCGCTTCGGCTACTTCTGTAGCCACACCCTGGCCGCGATGGCAGGTTACACACCCCCAATCCCTGGCCGAGTGCGGAATCAGCGGATGATTGCGGAAAGGCTGAGGAACGGAGGCGCCCTCGAGGCTGGCCTGCGTGATTCCAAGATGGCAGGTGGTGCAGCGGTCCACCACATTCATTTCCGGGAGCCAAATCTGTTGAATGCCTTCGTGATAATCGGCCAGAAGTTTTTTGGTGTCGGGCCGCGTCTGGGCGAAGCGCACATAGTCGCGCTGGTAGCGCCTCCACTCCCGCAGCAAATCCTTGACAGGCGAGATGGCGAGGACGGCAACAAACACCACGCTGGACAAGGCGAAGACCAGGCGCGCCCGCCGCGATACCACTCCCATATCTTCAGGTTTAGGCGCCATTGGAACTCCACGGCCATACCCACGACCAGCCCGGTCCCCGGAAAAAAGTGCCCACCAGAGTCAAGACAATCGCCACAGAAATAAACCACGTCATCACCCACCAGGAAACGGGGCGGGTGCGCAGATATTCAGCCACCGATTTTCCGCCCGGCGCCTGCGAGTAAGAAAACATCAGCAAAGCGCCAATGATGAGCGTAGGCACCAGCACCGTCCAGGCTTCAAAGATCGAAACGATGACGGCCACAACCGCCAAAATCGCCAGAACGATGCCGAGACGGCGCGGGCGATTGCGCGCCCACAGAGGCTCCCCTTGAACGTTTACATCGAAATAAGGAATCACGATCAGCCCCACTACGACGAGGGTGGGAATCAAGATGCCGGCTACGAAGGGAGGAAAGTAGTGGAGCAATTCCTGCAATCCCAGGAAGTACCACGGCGCCTTGGCGGGATTCGGAGTCAGCAGCGGGTTCGCCAACTGTTCGAGCGGCGCATCCCACAAGAGGGAGCAGATCACGAGCACGATCAAGAGAATCTGGAAGGCGATGGTCTCGCGCAGAATCACGTGGGGATAGGACATCAAGCGCGCGCCCACGTCGCCCTTCACCTTGGCGGACGTCTTTTTGGTGATAAAGACGATTCGCTGCGGGCTCTTGGCCGCGTCCGACCCGAATCCGGCTTCGTAATTATTCTTCTTTTCGCTCATCGATTTCCCGAACCGTCAATCCGCCGTCTTTCTGAATCCGCCAGAAATGTATGGCGATAAAGAAAACCGCCGTCAGAGGCAGGACGACGCAATGCAAAACATAAAATCGCAGCAAAGCGTTGGCGCCCACCAGGTGGCCGCCCAGCAGAAGAAACCGGGTGGGCTTGCCCAGGACCGGCATGGCCGCCATGATGTTGCTGCCCACCGTGATGGCCCAGAAGGCCAGTTGATCCCAGGGCAACAGGTAGCCGGTGTAACTCAAAAAGAGTGTGACCAACAGCAGAACCACTCCAATGGCCCAGTTAAATTCGTGCGGAGGGCGATATCCCCCGCGATAAAACACATGGAACATGTGCCAAAAAACGGCCACCACCATCACGTGGGCGGCCAGCCGATGAAGGTTGCGCAGGAAGACGCCATTCGAAACCACAAAGCGGAGGTCCTTCATATCGAGATACGCCTGGGGAGCGGCGGGGTGGTAATACAGCATCAGCAGGACGCCGGTGATGGACAGGATGACGAAAAGGAAGAAGGAAAACGAGCCGAGATAATACGTGGCGCGGGCGCGCAGGGATTTCTCCCGCACTTTCACCGGCATCACATGCAGAAAGAGGTTGCCGAAAATGGCCAGGCTGCGCGTCCTGTTGGTGCGCGCCGGCCCGCGCCGGAAAATGGACTTCCACACACGCGTGGCGCGAATTTTTTCAACTGTCTGATGGAAAGGTGTAGTCGCCAAAGTTTTGCTCAAACCTTTAGAGGCTGATCCAATTTCACTACTTCGAGCGTATCCACCATCAGTGAGCCGTCGCCGCCGAGAGTGATGGCAAAATGCGGCAACGGTCGGGGAGCGGGCCCCGCTACCTTCTCGCCGTCTCTCTTGAATTTGCTTCCGTGGCACGGGCATTCGATCTGTTTATTTTCGGGCTTCCATTGCGTAATGCAGCCGAGGTGCGTGCACACCGCGGAAACGGCATAGAACCCTTCCGGAACATGAACGATGTAGACCTGCTGCTCCTGAAGAAAAGTGATTGAATTTACCGGATAGTCGTCGGGCGCGCCGGCCCGGAAAGTGGTGGGCGGCTCGAACAAAACATTGGGTGACAAATACCGGTAAGTGACGGTGGCCGCGCCCAGTCCGGCGATGCCCAGCGCGCCGATGGCAATCTCATTGAAGAAATCCCGGCGGGTGACTTCGGACGGTTGCCCGGCCTTCGGTGATACTTCGAGATGAGAATTCTTTTCGGATTGGCTCATGCTCGTATCACAATCTTGTCCACGGGCGTTAATTCGGGATCAAAATCAAAAGCCTCGAACCCCTCCATGGTGATCGTCTTGGCGGGGCATCTCTCGGCGCAGAGGCCGCAACGGATGCAGATGGTTTCGTCTTTCACCATCACCGAGCCTTCGTCGGCAGGCAGGTCCCCGGCGATCAAGTGCTGAAGTTCGCCTTGATGGAAGATCTCCTCCGCCATCAGCCTAGTCTTGTTCTCGTCATTCAATTGAAGCTGGCTCAGGGGCACGAGGGTCAGGCAATTCTCCGGGCAAACGTCCACGCAGCCGCCACAGAGAATGCACTCCGTGCCCTCGGCTTCGTTGCCTTCGAAGATCGTATTGATCCAGCACTTCAGGCAGCGCGAAGCTTCCCTGCGCGCCTGCTGCTCCGTGAATCCGGCCTCCACCTCGGCAATGCCTGTGCGGCGGTCAATGGGAATCACGGGCACGGTGAGGCGGGAATATTCGTCGTAATCCTCCGCCATTTGATGGTGGTCCAGCACGGTAATCTGAACGTACCTGGGCTTAGGCTTCCAAGCCGAGCCTTGGAGGTAGCGGTCGATTTCTTCGGCGGCCTTTTTGCCGTCAGCCACGGCGCTGATGATCAGGCGCGGGCCAAAAGCAACGTCACCAGCGGCGAAAATCCCGGGCGCGGTGCTCATCAGCGTGTTCGGATCTATTTTGATGATGCCCTGGCGCGTTGTCTCCACGCCATCTTGAGGCGTCAGAAAGGACAAGTCCGAAGCCTGGCCGATGGCGAGAATCGCTGTGTCGCATGAAAGCACCGACTCGGTCCCCGCCTCGAAAGTTGGACTGAAACGACGATTGGCATCAAAGACCGAGGTGCAACGAATGGTTTGGAGCCCCATCAACTTCCCATCCTTGCCCACAAAAGCTTGTGGGCCGAGCGATGGATGGATCTTCAGCCCTTCTTCCATGCCTTCTTCGATTTCTTCTTCGAAGGCGGGCATTTCTTCGCGCGATTCGAGGCACACCAAATGCACTTCGCGCGCGCCCATGCGCAGGGCCTGGCGCGAAACGTCCATCAATTCTTTCATGGCGACGTCGAGCTCGCTTTGATTCAAGCTGTCGGGCAAGAGCGAGGTGCTGAGCGATTCCAGAGTCAATTGCTGCTGGCGGCGCAGGGCGGAGCGCGCCACGTCGATGGCGACGTTGCCGCCGCCAATCACCACCACTCGCTTTCCGATCTGAAAGCGATAGCCCAGGTTTACGTTCAAGAGAAAGTCAACGCCCTTGACCACGCCATCCAAATCGTTTCCAGGAATCATCAAATCGCGGCTGCGATGCAGGCCGAACGCAAGCAGGATGGCTTTGTAGCCCTGAGCGCGAAGGTCCGCCAGGTTGAAATCTTTTCCCAAGCGGGTATTGAGGCGAAGTTCCGGCCCTAAATCAAGAATTTCGCGGATCTGCGCGTTCAGAACGTCGCGGGGCAGGCGGTATTCGGGAATGCCAAGATGCATCATGCCGCCGGGAACGGGTGCGGCCTCAAACACCGTCACCGGGTAGCCGAGCAACGCCAAGTCGTGAGCGGCGGAAAGTCCTGCCGGACCGGAGCCGATGATGGCCACCTTATCCGCCCGGGTGATCTGCGGCCTTTCCGAAAAAACGTCGATTGGGTTGCGCGATTCCGGACCGTATTTTTCGGTCACAAATCGCTTCAGGGCGCGAATGGAGATGGGAGAATCCAGCTGTCCGCGGCGGCAAGCCGTCTCACAGGGGTGACCGCACACCCGCCCGCAAACCGAGGCAAAAGGATTGGGAGCGCGCGCGTAACGGTAGGCGTCCTCGTATCTTCCCTCTGCAATCAGCGAGACGTACCGCCCCGCTTGGGTATGGACAGGGCACGCCTGCATGCAGGGGAAATTGGATTCCAGCCATTCGAGGTCAACGAGTTTGGAGCGAGTCGCCATTCTAGGGTAGGGGGAGGGTCGCCTAGGCGGACTCCGCTTTAGCGAGCTTGCCTTCCCCCCTTTTTCGGAGGTCGATAGAAAGAGGGGACGGCAAGCCGCCCCCTACAAGAAAATTATTTCTTGACGGTAAGGTCAGCCGAGGCGACGCCGCCAGCCACATCCACTGTGGCCGTTGTAGGCTTGCCATCCTCGCTCCAAGTCTTCAGAGTGTAATGCCCGTCAGGAACGTTCTTGATTTCATATTCCCCATCTTTGTTGGTGACGGCGAAATAAGGGGTGGGCGCGATCACCACGTAACCGGCCATTTCCGGGTGGACGTTGCACAGCAGCGACGCCACGCCCAGATCGTTAAATTGAAAACCCTTGGACTGCCCTTTCGGCCACGTGCCCATGTTGTGCGCCAGTTTCTTGTTGCCGCTCACCGATGGCCAGTAGACGTTGTGGCCCACGTTGTCGCTGTTGAGGAAATCGACTGTGGTACCTTTCACCACCACGGCCACGTGAGGGATGAAGGTCATTTTTTTCTGGTCGATGACCAGATGCTGCGAGGGCGCATCGAATGTCTTGCCGGAAATTGCATCCACGTAGACGGCGATGTTTTCCGCCGACTTCATTCCCTGCACGCTGACCTTGCCCTTGATTTCTCCGGCCCAGCTCACGCTTGCGCAGAGCAAAGCGGCAAATATACCAACCGTCATCAACATCTTTTTGGAGAGTTTCATTTTGGTCCCTTTTGGTTATGAGATTTTTCCCGACCCAGTGGAGGGCCGGGAAGTTTCTAATTCATTAGAAAACGTAGTCAATACCTGCCGTGAATCCATTCGCCCGGAAGAACTCGCTGGTGTTGGGATCGGGTTGTTGCCAGCGGTAGGAGTACTCAAACGCCGCCTTGATGTTGTCGCGAATGAGGAATTGGATCCCCGGGCTGAAACGGCTGCGCGTGTTGTGTTCGGAAGCTCCGTTCAGGAAATCGGTGGGCGAATTGACCACGTCATAGCGCATCAGTCCGATCACCCAGGGATAGATCCAATACTCGGCTTCCGCAAATCCGCCGCTGTAAGTAACAGGCGCGGCGCGGTCCAAAGTTGTGGTGGCGGGGTTCGGAAAAAGATTATTGTCACGAGCGTGCATGCCGAGGGCGTATAGCTCAAACTTCTGGTACTTGAAGCGGAAGTCGGCTCCCGCCCGGTAAAATGGTTCATTGATGGTTCCGAAACCGGGGAACGCGGTCTGATCGAGGTTAAGCGCGTTCCGGCCATAATAGTAGAAGGCCCCGAAACGGACGGAGGTATGGTCATGCGGGCCGGTAGGTCCTGATGCCCGGATTTCCTTGCGCGATGCGGCATCACGGTCCAGGTTGAATCGCTGGGAAACCCGGAAGTAAACGTCTTTGGAGTTCCGCACCGCCGTGCCATCGTTGTTTCCGTTCAGAATGGTGGCCGACCACTCGAAGTTTCCGTCATTGGGGTACCCGCCGATTTCAATCCCGCGCTGTGGCGCGCCTAGAGTAAGGGGATTCATCGTCGAGCCCGGCAAAGAACCAATATTGCTGGTCTGGTCAAAAATGTCATAGTCGCTCAGATTGATGGTTCGCGCCTGAGTAAAGGGAAGGTCCAGTTCAAACTGTCCAAAGCGCACGTTCAATGCATCTTTCGGCAGGCCCAGGTAATGTCCAAGATCATTGAATTTAAGGTAGCCGTCACCCAAACCTCCGTCGGCGCCGGACCCTCCGGTTGAAATGTCGTCGTCAATCCAGAATGACATGTTGGGCCCAAAACTTCCGGCGGCGATAACGGTGAAGGTATTGGGAGTAAACAGATCGGAGCGTGGCACGAAACCGAGATCAATGGGCTGCTTGGAATTAATGGTAGCAAAACCGGAATAACGGAAGCCGATGGGAATAGTCCCGGGAATTTCGCCAGGGTACACCGCTTTGGGGAAGGCTTCTTTTTGCGCTTTGGCGCCCAGCATTACCGGCGCTTCCTTCACAAAGGTTTCGTCATCCTTGGGAAACTTGAACCCGTTTTTTTTGAAGGCCTCGCCGAAATCGTTGAGCTCGGGATAATTGTTGTGGCACGTCGAGCACGCAGTTTGGTACTTGCGGGCAAACGCCGGGATGGCATCGGTGCGCGGCGTCTGGTTGAGCAAGAAGAGAACGAACAGACTCGCTCCCAGAATCCCGAAAAAACTGAAATCGCGCCTGAAATTAGCGGACATGGACTGGGCCTCCTCAAATCGTCTGACTATCGTCAAATGTCATCGTCATTCGCAATCGGGCTTCCTGCTTCGTCGGAACTTCATGCCTTCCGGTTTGAGCTCTTTACGGGACTGCCGGCCTGATGACTTTCTCGAACCAACTCGGCCAAACTCAGTTTCTCGAAGTCCTCACTGACCTTCCCCACTTTCTTCCGCCAAACACGGAGGACTGAATCTTTGTTCTCGCCAGATGGGCTTCCATCCCCGGGACGTTGCAGAAATTTCATTACGTCTTTGATCTGAATCTGGGCGGCAGGCAGGCGCAACCAGAAGCCTCCCTTGGACCCCCGCTTGGATAGGAGAAAACCTCCCCAGGCAAGCAGGGAGAGCACCTTCGCTGTTTCGGCAGGCGTGATGCCGGTGAGCGTAGCCAGCTCTTTGGACTGGCGCGGCGCGCCCGCTTCTGCCAGGCAGACCAGGCATTTCAGCGAGTAATAAATGCGCGTATCGAGGTAAGGCGGCTTCAACATTTCATCCTTTCGGACTGAATTGTCCGAAATCAGCGCACAGTACGCTGTGACGTGGATCACACATGTTAGTGATGTGAGTCACGACTCAAGTTTGTGGGGGTAAGAGCACCGAGGCGAAACCAAGCCGCGACACTTTTTTGAAAATGATCTGAAACGGCCCTTGACTGCAGGACAAATGGAATCGGAGCTAGCTAGGTATTTCGCGAGTGGAGCATGGCAAGTACGCCGTCAGGACTTGCAAAACTTTAGATTTGAACACAGTCTGCACCCCGGTAGTCGAGTGCCTGAACGAGAGGGACCTGGCCGCAAGCCAAAGGGCCGCCTAGGCTATTTCCGCTCCCCCTCGATGGCCGCGGTCCGATTGCTCCTGGGAATCGGCGTTCGGAGAAATAGCTCTTGTGTCTTTATATTAGTTTTATCAACGTATCCGCAGGAACAATCCGAAGTTCTGGTCGAGTGACGGGGCGCTTGGAAGCTTGCCATCGGCCTCAAGTCGACGGCTCACCCGTTGGAGTCTCTTCAGTTGGGACGACCTCCAAGCTAAGGAGCGTGTCCTCCATTCTTTCAGCCCACAGTTAATGAGGAACCTGGAAAGTTTTCACGGGAGGGCGGCAGTGTTGCCAGGTTTGGTCCCGAGGAACCGCACCATCAGCAAAGTGATGTCATCCGCCTGAGGTTCCCCGCGGGTAAACTCCTCAACCGCGGCAAGAATGGCGGCCTGCAAAGCTTCGAGCGACGCCCCGGTATTCATTGCCACCACTTTCTCCAGCCGGTCAAATCCAAACCGGTCGCGTTGTGGACTGATGGCGTCACTGATGCCGTCGGTAAAGAGGACCAGGGTGTCGCCAGGTTCAAGTTTTGAAAAACTGGTCTTGAACTTTTCCTCCGCAAACATGCCCACCGGGCAAGATTCGGCCGGAAAGACGCTCTGAACCTGATCGCCGCGAATCAGGAGGGGAAGGGGATGGCCGGCGTTGGCATATTCGAGTTTGCCGTCCGAATCGAGGATGCCGAAGAAAAGCGTGGCCGGCCGCCCAACTTCCTCATGGCTGCACAGAAAGCGGTTGATGTGGGTAATGACCCGCCCGGGCTCCTGGCCCAAGGTGAGGGCGGAAAAGGTGCCCTGAAGCAGCGCCGTCACCAGGGCGGCGCCCAATCCTTTGCCGGCAACGTCCGCGATCAGGAAGGCGGTGCGCCCATTCTCAAGCTCGATCAGATCGAAATAATCGCCGCCTACTTCCAAGCAGGACTGATTGATCCCGGCTACTTGAACGTGGGGCTGGCTGCCCAAGATTTTGGGGAGCAACGCCTGCTGAATCTCGCGGGCGATGGCGATTTCGCGTTCCATGCGCTGCCGTTCGCGGTCCTTTTTGAGCAGGCGCGTATTGTCCAAAACACTTGCAGCCTCAAGCGCAAGCGCATCAAGGATCTGGCGCTCGAGGCCCGAAAATGCGGCGGGCCGGCGGCTGTCCAAATAAAGCACGCCCAGCAGTTCGCCGGCTGGCGATGGTTGCGACTGGCTGAGGGGACCGGCCGCCGCGTGCGAGAGCAGGGGAATAGCGATCACGGCGCGAAGCTGCTGGCCAACCACGCTCTGCGCGAATTTCAAAACCGCTTCGGCCAATTCCACGTCGCCTTCCACTACGCTCGACCTCTTCGTCAGGGCATGAGCGATGGCCGTCTGGCTGGGTTTGACTTCCGCCAGATCCAAGGGCAGGGCCCCCTTCTGGCGAGCGAACAACGGGCGCAATTGGCCCGAGCCGTCGGCTTCGAGCAGCAAGCCGCGGTCAGCGGTTGTGATGGTGATGGCGCGGTCCACCATGGCGCCCAGAACCTCTTCCAGCGGCATCCGTGATTGCAGCAGGGAAGTGGCTTCAAGCAACAGGCTCAACTGGCGCAGATCGCGCGAACCGCCCTCAAGCGATGCGGCTTGTTCCAGGCTGGAGAGAATCCGCGGGAGCGATCGATCCGTTCGCCTTCTGTGGAATATGAGTTGGATGGAATCGGTGGCGCCAAAGGTTATTGCATCGCCGTCGCTCATGGGATGGTCGCCGGTCTTCTTCCCGTTGACGAAGATGCCGAGGCGCTGCCCTCGATCCTCCAGCCGAAATTCACCGCCCGAGTAAATCAGCGCCGCGCAGACTCGGGAGATCCGCTTATCCTCCAGTTGCAAATGGTTTCCCGTCTCGGCGCCGCGCCCGATGAGAAACGGCGATTGGTCCACGCGAACCTCACGACGGCCGCCGCGGGGATCGATGACTTCCAGAAAGCTTTCCGGAAGGGTAATGTGGTCGGTGCTATCGCTTGCGTGCATGGTCGCAATCCTATCACGAAGCTAGAGAGGCGGAGCAGAGGCCGAGAGTGGCGAGACTAACTCGCCCCTACGATGGCAGCCCGATGCGGCGGAGCAAGTCTTGGAAGCGGGGATCGGGGTGCAGGTTGTCGAATGTTGGTTCTCGCCGGAGATAAACTAGATAATCAGAGCGGTCCTTAAACGCCTTTTCCAGCCACTGCATTGCCTGATCCACATCGTTGAGGGCGGCAAATATTCCGGCCAGATAAATAGCTGGAATGTATTTTCGCTTTCCCATCTCCAGCAAATCTTCCACCACCTTGAGCGCCTCCTCCCTCCGGGCCAGAAGGGCCAGGGCGTGACCCACCGCAGTGACCGTTTGTGCCGTATCTCCGGAAATGGTCCTCGCGGTTCGATGTTCGGCGAGAGCTTCCTCAAACATTCCCTTTTGTTCGTATGCCCGCCCACGCTCGAAGTGAGCCAGAGGAAAGCCCGGGTACACGTCAAAAACTTTCTGGCACTGCTCGATGGCCTGGTCGAATCGGCGGGCAAAGTTGTAGACAAGCGCGGCCGTGGTGTTGATGACTACCGAGAGAGGGTCAAAACTTTGGGCGATCCGGATTTCGGAAATTGCTTCTTCGGTGCGGCCCATTACGGTTAAGAAGAGGGCATACCACTGGTGCGCGGTGGCGTAACCCGGATTGAGTGCAAAGGCCCGCTTGAATTCCTTTTCGGCATCTTCAAAATCCCAGTCGTAGGACATCAGGATATAGGCCAGCGAGGCGTGAGCTTCGGCCAGCGTCTCATCCACTAGTAAGGCCTTCACCGCGGCATCTTTGGCTTTGGGCATGACCTCGCGTGGTGGCATGGCGTCATAGGGGACGGTCCCAAGCAGGGCGAAGGTATCAGCCAGTCCGGCGTAAGCGGGGGCGTGCTTCGAGTCCTGGCCAATCGCCTCCTGGAAATAATGGATAGCCCGCTCCAGGCCGTCGCCGCTCCTCTTGTTCCAGTGGTAACGGCCCTTCAAGTAGGCTTCATAAGCAGCAGGGCTCAAGGGGGCTGTCTTCTTTTTCAATCCCGCCTTTTGTTTCGGCGAAAGCTTAAGTTGAATGCTTTCCGCGATGGCCCGCGCGACGTCGCTTTGCAATCCGAGGACGTCCGTCATGTCGCGCTCGTAGCTTTCTGACCAGAGATGCTGGTCGGTTGCGGCATGAACCAATTGCGCGGTCACGCGCACCCGCTCCGCCGCCCGCAGGACGGAACCCTCCACGATGGCGTCCACGTTCAATTCGCCGGCAATCGCCGGCAGGGGCTTGCGGGCGCCCTTGTAGACCATCACGGACGTTCGCGAAATCACGCGCAGCGCGCCGATTTTGGCCAGGCTCGAAATCAGCGCGTCGGTCATTCCATCGGCGAAATAATCCTCGCCAGGATCGCCGGAAAGGTTTTCAAGCGGCAGCACGGCCACCGATTTAATTCGTCCGGAAGCGGACGGGCGCCGGCGGCGGAGGTCCGTGCGCAGGGCGGAGGGCGACAGGTTCACCTGCTCGAGGTCGGCAAGCAGTTCCTGCGCCGATTGATAACGCCGGACCGGATTTTTCTCCAGGGCCTTCATGATCGTCCGGTCCAGTCCAGCGGAGACGGACTGGTGGATTTTGCTCGGTGGTTCGGGAGATTGGTTCAGAATCGAGTCGATCAGACGGGTTGGATGGGTCTCAGGAAAAGGCCGCTTGCCGGTGGCCATTTCATATAGCACGGCGCCCATGGCGAAAATATCCGCCCGCGCATCGGTAGTCTCGCCGCGCAATTGTTCAGGCGACATGTAGGGCAGCGTGCCTGCGTCTTCAGGGGCCACAACCGTCCGGCTGGTATTCACGTCCGTCTCGGCCAAAGGACGAAGAAGTTTCGCCAACCCAAAATCGAGGACTTTCAACCGGTTGTCGGGCGTGACGCGAAGGTTGCCGGGCTTAAGGTCGCGGTGCACCAGGCCCTGTTGATGCGCTGCCGACATCCCTTGAGCGAGTTGGATTCCCAGGCGTATGACTTCTGCTTCCGGCAGCGGCCCGGCAGCCACCTTATCGCTGAGCATGGCGCCCGGAATATATTCCATTACCAGGAAGTCAATTCCGTCCTGCGTATCGAAGTCGTGCACCGTCGTAATATTGGGATGGATCAATTTAGCCAGCGAAACCGCTTCTCTTCGAAAGCGTTTGCGCGCCAATTCGTCGGTGAGCGTCCCCGGCGTGAGCACTTTGATGGCAACGTCTTTGTCCAGGTGATTGTCGCGGGCCTTGTACACCACACCCATGCCGCCTTTACCGATTTCCTCCACGATGCTGTAATGGGAAAGCGTTCGACCAACCAAGGGCTGGGCTCCTTCCTCGCGAGGGCCATCTTAGGCCGTGCCGCCATGCGCGTCAACAGCACAAAAGCGCATTGAGGCGCGCCACAGCAGGAGGCCGCGCGTGCCTGGATCAAGAGCGCAATGCAAAGAGACGGAGACAGGGTGCGGACGGGGATCAGGGATGAGGTGGACGCACCCAAGAGATTTTGAAGTGGCAAGGAGAGGAGGCCGGGCCGGTATGCGCGCGGTTATGCCTTGGATTAAATTTTTTTCTAGGGGTGGGCAGACATGTACTTCCCGTGCTGCCACAAAAAACTCAAATAAACTCTTGACAATGGTTTTGGGGCTAACGTAAACTCACCGTGTTCTTAGTAGTGGGTAATCATCAGGGGCAAACAAGGTTCGCGACGGGCAGCAAATGCTGTCCAAAGCCAAATCGTATATAAGGAGTTCTAAACCATGTCCGGCAAAACTTTTAAGCTGATTTTCTCCCTTAGCATGATCCTGGCCTTAGGCGTGGCGCCCAGTTTTGCGGCCTCAGCCGTGATTGGTTCGGTGGCTGGGGGGACAAACGCGACCATTGGAGGGCAGGCCTTGATGCCCAATACAACGCTTTTCAGCGGCGACAGCCTGCAAGTGAAAGACGGAGCGGCCGTGGTGGCGATGGGTATGGGAAGCCGTATGGTATTTGGCCGCGAGACGTTGGCCTCGTTTGAAAAAGGTACAGACGATGTGACCGTGACACTGGCTCAGGGTAACGTATCAATGTATCATCCGGTGAACGGGACGGCGATGCGGGTGAAGATCGGCGACGTATCCGTGCTCGTGGAAAAAGGTTACAAGACGCTGGGCGAAGTGGCTATGGTGAACGGCGCAGTTGTAGTGACAGCGAAGGAAGGCGTCCTACGAGTGCAAGGCCCTGACCGGACAATGGAATTGACCAAAGGCAAGACGATCGAGATCGCGCCCAAGGCGGCAGGATCACCAGCGCCGGGTCAGACAGCTGGGGCAGCGGGAGCAGGATCGGCAGCTTCGCATGTGAGCACGTTTGAAGTGCTGACCATCGCGTCGGTCGGTGCGGGCGGCGCAGCCACAGCGACTGGCGTTGTAAGCATCAAGAAAGCGGATGATGCGAAAACTGCAGCCGACGCGTCCACAGCAGCGGCCAACGCAGCAGCAGCAGCGGCGAATGCAGCGACGGCAGCCTCAAACGCAGCCACAGCAGCGGCGAATGCGGCAGCGGCAGAGGCGAAGGCAGCCTGCCTGAAGGCGGCCAGCCCAAGTACTTCGGGCTGCTAGTTTTTTTCTTCCAGTTCAGTAAAAGACGTCAAACTGAAAGCATCCGACGGGCGGTGGGCAGGCACGAAACCTGACCCCGCCCGTTTTCGTTTTTCATGGGACCAAATGTCCAACTCAGACCGCCTTTGGTTTCTCGGGCATCGAGGCTTCTCCACATATTTTCAAAAACTGATCGCGACCTCGCGTGGTCCACTGTGGCTTGAACGCGGCAAAACTGAAGAATTGTGGTTGATTCTTAAGCGGCGGTCGATTGCGGGTAATCGGGGTTCCGATTTCCTTCGGCGAAATTATTCCTGACCAACAAATTCTGCGATGACTGGATGCGGCAGTATCCCTTTCGCATGGCCCCGGTCGAGCAATGTTTGGACGGCTTTGCGGCCGCGCTCGCCATAATCGAGCGTCCATTCATTCACGTACATCCCCACAAACCGGTCGGCAGTGCCCTTATCAAGCCCGCGGGCAAATTGCATCGCATAAGCCAGAGCCTCTTCGCGGTGGTCCAGACTATACTGAATGCTTTCCTTGAGCAGCCAGGAGATTTGCAGGATCGTCCGCGGGTTGTGCGATCGGCGAACCGCATTTCCCCCCAGCGGCAAGGGCATCTTTGTCTGTTGATACCACCACTCGCCCAAGTCCACAATCTTCGTGAACCCTTCGTGCGCGTAGGTAAGCTGGCCTTCGTGGATGATCACCCCTGCATCGACCTCGCCCTTCGCCACTGAATCGAGAACGCGGTCGAAGGGAACGAAGGCGGGCACAACCTCCGGCTCGAAAAGCTGAAGGGCAAGGAACGCCGTGGTCATCTTCCCCGGCACCGCCACTCGTTTCCCGCGCAGGCCTTCAGAGCCCAAAGAGGCTCGAGCCACTACAACCGGCCCGTAGCGGTCGCCAAAGCTGGCGCCACTGGGTAACAACAGGTACTTCTCTGCCCGATAGGCATAGGCGTGAAACGACATGGCCGTAATGTCGTAGACTTCCTGTTCGGCCTTCTGATTCAGGGTCTCAATATCTTCCAGGACGTGGGAGAATTTCAGGTTGCCAGTGGGAATTTTCTTTGTGGCCAACCCATAGAACATAAAAGCGTCATCCGAATCGGGGCTGTGCGCGAGTTTCAATTCCAGGGACGGCCCCCCCGATGAATCGACTTTATTGGAAGTGGACGATTTCATGAATCTCTCACGGATCTCTTTCTGCTATTTCGGGACGACCGGTTTAATAGCTGCGATAATCCCCAACCTCATGACAGCCGCCCTTGATTACTGACCATTGAAGACTGACTCCTGATTACTGATTTCCAAGCGCCGCCCGGTACCACTCCACCGTTCGCCGCAATCCATCCTCAAAGGAAACAATGGGTGCGTAGCCGAGGACGGCGCGCGCGCGCGCGATGTCCGCCAGAGATTCGCGAACGTCACCCTTGCGGGCGGGGGCGTAATTGGGCCTCACTTCGCGGCCAAAGATTTTATTCATCATCGCGATGACCTGGTTGATGGAGTACTGCTCTCCAACTCCGATATTAAAAACCCCACCCGAGGCCCCGGCGGAGGTGCACGCGCGCAGGCTGGCATCCACCACGTTGGAAACGTAAGTGAAGTCTCGCGACTGCTCTCCGTCGCCATACACGGTCGGCGTGGTCCCGCGGATGTAGGCCGCGTTGAATAGTGAAAGTACGCCGGTGTAAGGCGAGTTCGGATTCTGGCGCGGGCCGAAAATATTGAAGTAACGGAGCGAAACGGTCTCGAGCCCGTAAATGTTGGTGAACACTTTGCAATAGTATTCGCCCGTCAATTTCATCAAAGCGTAGGGTGAGAGTGGGCGCGGCTCGTGCGTTTCAACCCGCGGCAGAATGGGATTGTCACCGTAGGCCGATGATGAAGCTGCAAACACCACCCGCTTTGCCTTCGCGTCTCGCGCGGCCACCAAAACGTTCAATGTTCCGTCCACGTTCACGGCGTTTGAAGTGATAGGGTCGGCGATGGAGCGCGGAATCGACGCCAGCGCCGCCAGGTGGATGACATAATCCGCGCCCTCGAAACCAGGACGAATCTTGTCGAGATCGCGAATGTCTGCCTCACAAAAAGTGATGCGGTCGCGCGTGCCCGCCAGATTTTCCACCAGGCCAGTGGAAAGATTGTCTATTACCCGGACGGTTTCGCCCCGCCGCAGGAGCTCATCAACAATGTTGGACCCGATAAAACCAGCCCCGCCCGTAATCAGGTAAGTTGCCATAGTTTATGTCCAAATGAATTTGCAGAATCAGTCTATCACGGAGAGGATAAAACGGTAGACAGAAGACAGGAGACAGGAGACAGGAGACAGGAGACAGGAGACAGGCAACCCACTCCTCGAAATCCCTTTCAGTTCATACTTCATACTTCAATACTTCATCATTCCACCGTCACACTCTTGGCCAGGTTGCGGGGTTTATCCACATCGCAGCCGCGCAACACGGCGCAATGGTAGGCGAAAAGTTGAAGGGGTACAACCGTAAGCAGCGGGGTAAGGATTTCGTGGCTGTGCGGCACCTCGATGATGTCATCCACCAGGTCTCCGAGTCTTGAGTTGCCTTCGGAGGTCACCGCGATGATCCGGCCTTCGCGCGCCCGGATTTCCTGAATGTTGGAAGCAATTTTGTCGTAGGAACCGTCTTCGGGCGCCAGCGCCATGGTGGGGAAAGCGGGGTCGATGAGTGCGATGGGACCGTGTTTCATCTCGCCCGCGGCGTAGCCCTCTGCGTGAATGTAGGCAATTTCTTTCAGCTTCAATGCACCTTCGAGCGCGATGGGGTATTGATATTTCCGCCCGATATAAAGGAAGTGGGACGCCTTGGAATATTTTTGTGCCAGCTCGCGAATGTGGTCCGATTGCTTGAGGATGGTGCGAATCTGGTCCGGTATTTTTTCGAGACCGCGCAGCAGGGTGGACCCTTCTTCATAGGAAAGATCGCGCCCGCGCCCCACCAACAACGCCATCAGTGTCAGGATGGTCACCTGGGAGACAAACGATTTGGTGCTGGCCACCCCCACTTCAATCCCGGCGTGCGAATATACTCCCGCTTGTGTCTCGCGCGCGATCGAGCTGCCCACCACGTTCACCAAGCCCAGCACCAGCGCGCCCTTGCGCTTGGCCTCGCGCAGGGCTGCCAGGGTGTCGGCGGTCTCTCCGGACTGGCTGATGGCCAGCACCACGGTGTTCTGCCGAAGGTTCAGTTTCCGGTAGCGGAATTCCGACGCCAGCTCGGTCTCCACCGTCAAGTCGGTGAGCGCCTCAAAAACGTAGCGCGCGAATAATCCGGCGTAGTAGCTGGTGCCGCAACTGATGATGATCAAGTGGCGCGCCTGCTGAAGGCGATCCATCACGGCTTCGAGCCCGCCCAGCTTCGCCACTCCTTCCGAGTGGCTCAGACGCCCGCGCAAAGCATTTTCCACCGCTTCCGGCTGCTCGAAAATTTCCTTCAGCATGAAGTGTGGATACGGCCCGCGATCCATTGCTTCCTGGCTCACTTCAAGCTGCGTCGTGCCCCTGCTCACCGACCGGTTGCCGAGAGTGGTGATGTAGAACTGGCCGGCTTCAAGCCGCGCCACCTCATTATCTTCCAGGTAAACCACCTGGTCCGTATGCTGGGCGAGCGCGGACACGTCCGAAGCCGCCAGTGATTCACCCTTGCCGATGCCGAGCACGATGGGGCTGCCCCTCCGCGCCATAATGACCTGCCGGGGGCTTTCGGTGTGAATCACGGCGATGCCGTAGGTGCCCTCAACCTGGGAAAGCGCCTTCTGCACCGCAGCTTCCAGGTTTCCTTTGTAGGCGCTCTCAATCAAGTGGGCCAGCACTTCGGTGTCGGTTTCGGAGACGAACTTGTGACCCTCGGCCAGCAAGCGCTTTTTTAAGGATTGATAATTTTCAATGATGCCATTGTGCGCCAGAAATAGTTTTCCGGTGCAATCAGAGTGCGGATGCGCGTTGGCTTTCGTCGGCTTGCCGTGCGTGGCCCAGCGCGTGTGCGCAATGCCCACCGTGCCCGCAGGAACATCTTGAAGAACGTGCGCCTCCAGCATCGCCACTTTGCCTACCTCCCGGGCCAGGTAGGAAGGTGAGTTCAGGATGGCAATTCCCGCCGAATCGTAGCCGCGATACTCGAGGCGCTTCAGCCCTTCCACTAGAATGTTGCGCGCGTTTTGCTCCCCAACGTAGGCTACAATTCCGCACATGGCAGCTCCCGTGCAAACCGTTTAATTTTGGGTCAATACGCCGGACCAGATTCTTTCATTGCGCCAGCCTTTGTTACACAATCTCGTATTATAGATGAGTTTCCCGCTCGGCGTGGCAAAGGTTCTACGTGGCGCCGGCCTTCAGGCCGGCATCTTCTTTTCAACATTCTTCGTGCCGACCTAAAGCCGGAGCTACCTCACCCCCAAAAGGTCGACGGCCATCTTTACCTTTTCACTGTCTACCGGTCCGCCCGGTGCTTCGGGGGTTCTCA
The DNA here is from genome assembly GCA_035308965.1 of Terriglobia bacterium. Classification (GTDB taxonomy): domain Bacteria; phylum Acidobacteriota; class Terriglobia; order UBA7540; family UBA7540; genus DASYXZ01. Next base: position 225,808 of record DATGFN010000023.1, read on the forward strand.
CCGCGCGTCCCAAATGAAAAATGCGGATGCCCGTTGCGTCGCGAAGGGGCCTGAGCATGTCCAAGGTCAATTTTCCCCCGGCGATCAAGGAGCGCTCCGGGCCGAAAGCCGCACGCATCTGAATCAGCCGATCGATGCGGTCTTCGACACTGCCCGCGCCTCCAGAGACCAGTGCCCGGTCGACGGCCTCAAATCCTCTCAAGGTCCGCAGAGTTTCAAGAGGATCGGCAGTTGCCTCGATGGCGTGATGGACTGTCACATGCAGGTTTGGCGCAGCATTGATGATTCTTTCGAGGGCCGCAACGTCCAGCATCCCATCTCTGATGTGCCCTGCCACGACCCCATCGATGCTCCCTCCCGCTTTAGCTCCAATGTCGATTGAGGCGAATTCGCCGGCCTTCCGTACTAATCCTTCAAGCTCCAGGTCTCTACCCGCGGAAAAATCCGGGCGGTCGCGCAGCATGATGCGAATGGGCAGCGGGACGCGCTGAATGATTTCCATCACCATGTCCAACGGCGGTGTCAATCCGGCTTGATCAAGCCGGACAGTCACTTCCAACCTGCTTGCCCCGCCGCGATGCGCCGCCAGTGCATCGCGCAGAGAACAAGCGATGACTTCCAACTCGCTTGCAGCAGTTACAGGTTCGTGGCTTGAAGCGTTCATCGGAAGGAAAGTGAAAATGGATTATACGCCTCATGGCGAAGCGAAATTCCTGCTGGTCACAACCTCGAATCCTTGGTACAATCCTGTTTGAGACTTAACGATGGGCAAAGACCTTCAAAACTCACTCCAATCGCGATGCACCATCGCGCCTTTTGCTTCGTCGTGTCCACACACACCGAGCGCCTGTTGTTGCCGTATCTGTTGAATCGGGCGCACCCCAAGTATTTCTAGTCAAGACCTAATCCATCAGAAGGAGAAAAATTGAAATGCACGATCATCTTACTCCGCCGCATGGCGGGGCGCTGGTTAATCTTATGGCACAGCCGGAGCGGGTGCTCGAACTCCGGTCTCATTCGCGCGAGTGGCCTTCCTGGGATTTGACTCCCCGACAGCTCTGCGATGTGGAGCTGCTTTTGTCCGGCGGCTTCTCGCCCCTGCGCGGGTTTATGACGCGCGCCGATTACGACCGGACATGCAGTGAAATGCGTCTGGCGGATGGCACGGTCTGGCCCATTCCCATCACGCTCGACGTGCCCGAGGCGTTTGCCAAGACGCTCGCGGCGGGCAAGCCAGTGGCACTGCGCGATCCCGAGGGCGTGATGCTGGCCGTCTTGCACGTGGACGAAGTCTGGCAGCCCGATTTGCCGGCGGAGGCGCAATCCGTTTACGGGACCACCAGCCGCGTTCATCCCGGCGTGGATCATTTGTTGCAACGAACCCATCCCTGGTATGTGGGCGGGCGTTTGGAAGGAGTACAACGGCCCTCGCATTACGATTTTCGAACTCTGCGCCTGACTCCGGCCGAGCTGCGGGCGGAATTCCTTCGCCTCGGTTGGAGAAAAATCGTGGCCTTCCAAACCCGCAACCCGATGCACCGCGCCCATCAGGAGTTAACCTTCCGCGCCGCCAAAAAAGTGGGCGCCAATCTCCTGATTCATCCTTCGGTGGGCATGACCAAGCCCGGCGACGTGGAATATTACGTTCGCGTGCGTTGCTACCAAATGCTGCTATCTAAATATCCCAAGGATACCGTTAAACTGTCACTCCTTCCCCTCGCCATGCGCATGGGCGGTCCGCGCGAAGCGGTGTGGCATGCCATTATTCGCAAGAACCACGGCTGCAGCCATTTTATTGTGGGGCGAGACCACGCGGGTCCGGGCAATGACGCGGATGGCAAACCCTTTTACGGGCCCTACGACGCGCAAGAGCTCTTGAAAAAATATGAGGAAGAGATCGGCGTTACCATGGTGCCGTTCCAGATGATGGTTTACCTGGAAGACCAGGACGTCTACGTGCCGGATAACGAAGTGCCCAAGGGCGCCCGCACCCTGAACCTCTCAGGCACGGACCTGCGCAACCGGCTGAACGAGGGCAGGGAAGTTCCTTCCTGGTTTACTTTCCCTGAAGTGGGGCGCGAGTTGCAGCGCAGTTATCCGCCGCGGCATCGCCAGGGCTTTACCGTATTTTTTACCGGACTTTCGGGCTCGGGAAAATCCACGGTGGCCAATGTGCTGCGGGTGAAATTCCTGGAGATGGGCGGGCGCCCCGTCACTTTGTTGGACGGTGATATAGTTCGTAAGAATCTATCCTCCGAGCTTGGATTTTCGCGCGAGCATCGCGACATCAACATCCGGCGCATCGGCTTTGTGGCTTCTGAAATCACCAAAAATGGCGGCATCGCTCTATGCGCTCCAATCGCCCCTTTTGATGCCATTCGCAAGGAAGTGCGGGCGGCCATTCAACCTTACGGCGGCTTTGTGCTGGTGCACATGGCGACTCCCATTGAAACTTGCGAAGCGCGAGACCGGAAAGGTCTTTACGCCAAAGCGCGAGCCGGCCTGGTGAAGCAGTTTACCGGCGTGAACGATCCCTACGAAGCGCCAACCGACGCGGAGGTGGTGATCGATACGACAGACCTTTCTCCCGAGGAAGTGGCTCAGGAAATCTTCCTGCATCTCGAACGCCAGGGGTTTGTGGGGGTGAATGGGGAAGAGACCCAGACGGCCGTGGCGAGGGGGTGAGGCAAAGCGTGCGCGAGCATGCCTCCTTCCTGGCCGAATCAGAAGTGGAGACTCATGGAAAACTGTGGATGACCCAAACTTCATCTCAAGAACTACTTATCAGAATAAATGGCGCCTTGAAGGCGGCTGTAATGGCCATCTCCTCGTTTATTCCAGGCGCAGTCCAGGCCGAACATAAATCAGGAGGCCGAGGGCCAATCACCGAGGCTGACCGTGTTTCCAACCGCGTCCTGCACGAAGCACTGGTCCGCCCGGAGGAAGGATGGCTCTCCGAAGAAACCGTGGACGACCTCGCGCGACTGGGTCGAAAACACGTTTGGGTGGTTGACCCTTTGGACGGAACTTCCGAGTTTATAGCCGGTGTTCCGGAATGGTGCGTGTCCGTCGCCATGGTTGAAGACGGAAATCCAGTGGCGGGAGGCATTTGCAATCCTGTTACGGAAGAAATTTTTCTGGGCGCGCGCGGGGCGGGCATAACTTATAACGGCCAGCCCGCTGCGGCGAGTGCGAAAGCGGGCCTCGCCGGGACGGTGGTGCTTGCCAGCCGGAGTGAACTGAAGCGGGGCGAATGGGAGCGATTTCGGAGTCGCGATTTAGAAATTCGCCCCATGGGTTCGGTGGCTTACAAGCTGGCTCTAGTGGCAGCCGGCCGCGCGGATGCCACATGGACGCTGACTCCAAAAAACGAGTGGGATGTCGCCGCCGGTGTTGCACTGATCGAGGCTGCGGGGGGAATCGTTCGAAGCTCAGCAAATTCGCTGCTGGAGTTTAACAGAAAGTCTCCAGTCATCCCGGGTTTGTTTGCCTGCGGACGAAATCTGGCCCATGACATCTCGCAGCTTTTGCTGAAATGGGCGTGAATGCACTCCGTCTAATCACCAGCAGATCCCTTCATATTCAGACGGCCCTTCTGGGCGGAGCGACTTATCCAGGTTGACAAGGTCGATCACGGTTTGCCCCGGACGCAGGAAAGTGCGCAGCGCTTCATGACTCACGGTTGCAGTCCCGATGATAATAACCTCGGAATTTTCCACCGCCTCCTGCAAACTTGAAGTGAGCAGCGAACCGATGTGGGGGATAACTTCCTGAATAAACTGCCGATTCGATCCGGTGAGCTGTCCCAGGGAAACATTTTGGTCCCAGATGCGAATTTGGCATCCCTCGCCCAACAGTCGCTTGGTGAGTTGAACCTGGGGGCTCTCCCGCAAATCGTCCGTACCCGCTTTGAAGCTCAACCCCAGCAATCCAATGTTTTTCTTTTTGGTGCGTAGAACTGCTTCGACGGCACGCTCGATGTGCTCGTGGTTGCTGGCCATAATGGCGTCGAGCAGAGGTAGACGTAAATCAAGTTCCCGGGCGCGATAACTGAGGGCGCGAAGATCCTTGGGCAAGCATGAACCGCCAAAGGCAAATCCGGGCCTGAGATATGCGGGTGAAATATTGAGGCGGTTATCCGATGTAAAGATCTCCGTAACCGCGTGCGTATCCACGCCCAAATGCTTGGAAAGTGTCCCAAGCTCATTGGCAAAACCCACTTTCAAGGCGTGGAAGGCGTTGGAGGCGTATTTCACCATTTCGGCGACAGCCAGCGAAGTTTCGAGAATCCCGCTTGAGGCCCATTGATAGATCTCGCGCATGGGCGCGAGCTGGGCAGGGTCGCTCGTGCCGAGGATGGTGTAGGGAGGGTGAAAGAAATCCTCCACCGCGCTGCCTTCCCGCATGAATTCAGGGTTGTAACAAACTTGGAAGCCTGATCCGGCCCGCCGGCCGCTGGCGGCTTCAATCCTCGGGATCACCACTGATCCCGTGGTGCCAGGCAGGACAGTACTGCGAATGGCAACCAAGTGGGGCGAAATCTTGCCACGAAGACCTTCGCCAATTTCGCCGCACACGTGCTCCACGTGGCTGAGATCCAGCTTTCCGTTCCTCTGGCTGGGAGTGCCGACGCACACAAAGGAAATTTCGGAATCGCGAATGGCCGCTGCGGCGTCCCCGGTGGCTTGCAACCTGCCGGACTGGTGCGCTTCCGTCATCAGCTCATCCATGCGCGCTTCGATGATGGAGCACCTGCCCGCGGCCGTCATTTCCACTTTTGTGGAGTTGACGTCCACACCGATCACACGATGGCCCAGGTGAGCGAGGCATGCCGCGGTGACCGAGCCTACGTACCCCAGGCCAAAAACACTTATGGATTTTGCTCTTGCTTCCATCCTCAATCCCGTTCCGTTGATACCCGTGACGAGCCTGGAGAAAAGGCCAGTGCCTGCGCCGGGTTCCCTGCGAGTCTGCGTATTATACATTTGGCCGGGTGCGCCCGGGCCGCAAATTCCGTTTTTGATTTTCGCGAGTTGCGATAGACTGTCGCGGCTACTCGACTGACAGCCCCGGGAGGACGCCCATGCCAAGAACCAAAGACGTTATTGTGGGAGTTGACCTTGGTGGTACCAGCCTGCGCGCGCTGGCGGTGAATGGCAGGAACGAGATCCTGGCAATGGAAAAGATTCCCACCAACAAAGCGCAAAGACCTTCCCGCCTGATCGCAGACATTGCCGGAGTGGTGGAGGAGGCAGCCCGGACGGCGGGACTCAAGATCCGCGAAGTGCGGGCGGTGAGCGTAGGCGCTCCCGGGCCCACGGACCCGGTGCGGGGCATCGTCCATAAGGCGCCCAACCTGGGATGGCATGAAGTGGCGCTTGCTTCCGCATTGAAAGCATTACTTCACGTTCCGGTGGTGGTGGATAACGATGTTCACGTGGGCGGTATTGGCGAGTACGCGCTGGGAGCGGGGCGTGGCGCGAAAGACATGGTGGCAATATTCGTGGGCACGGGGATTGGGGGCGCGATTATTTCCGGCGGCCGCCTCTACGACGGTTCGAGCGGCGGGGCCGGCGAGATCGGTCACATGGTTATTGCCGTGGATGGACCCGTCTGCGGTTGCGGGCATCGGGGCTGCGTGGAGGCGCTCGCCAGCCGCACGGCCATGGAGCGTGAAGTGCGGGCCGCCATCAAGAATGGCCGCAAAAGTATAGTGCTGAAAATCATGAGAGAAACTCACCACGAGCGCATGACCAGCAGCATCGTGGCGAGAGCGCTGAAGAAAAACGATAAAGTAATGCGCAAGGTAATGCAAAATGCCCAGCACTACCTGGGGATTCTGGTGGCGAACGTGGTGAACCTTCTGGACCCGGACCGGGTGGTGATTGGCGGCGGCATCAATGAGCGTTTGGGCGAAGAGTTCGTCGGGCCTATCCGCGCCACTGCCTATGAATATTTCCTCCGGCCCAAGGACGTGCACCGGGTGCGCATTGTGGGTGGTACCCTGGGGGACAATGCGGGCGCACTGGGCGCCGTAGTATTGGCGCGCCAACGTCTTCGAGAAGTTTGATTTTCACCCCTATTCAATCGACAAGGAGATTGTCCATGCGGCGCATCAAGAGGTTGATTCTGTGCATATCGCTTTTCGCCTCGCAAGCTTTTGTGTCGGCCCCAGGATGGAGCCAGGATGCCACAATACACTCGCCGACGGTTGCGGTGAAAGCGGGACGGGTGCTTGATGTCCGTTCCGGAAAATACCTTGAACACCAGATAATTCTAATCGAGGGCGACAGGATTAAAGAAATCGGTCCAGAAAATCAAGTCCAGTCACGCGTGCCATCGGGTGCAAGAATCATTGACCTGTCTCAATCGACCGTGTTGCCGGGACTTATTGATGCGCACACGCACCTCACCTTCAACGTGGGCCAAACCAGCTACAGGGGGCTGAGCGTTTCCATCCCTCGCGAGGCCCTGATTGGCGCGAAAAACGCCCGCATCACTCTTGAAGCGGGGTTCACCACGGTTCGAAACGTCCATGCCAACGGTTACGCGGACATCGCCTTGCGAGATGCCATCAATGCGGGTGACGTTCCGGGGCCGCGAATTCTTGCTTCGGGCCCGGCCTTGAGCATCACCGGCGGCCACGGCGACCAGAACTTGCTCGCTCCCCAATTCCACGCCGAGGGCGAGGGTGTGGCCAATGGAATTGACGGGGTGATGGCCAAAGTGCGCGAAAATATCAAGTACGGAGCCGATGTCATTAAATTCATGGCCACCGGCGGCGTGCTTTCCGAGGGTGACAATCCGAACTTCGAGCAGTTCAGCCCCGAGGAGATGCGAGCCATCGTCGCCGAAGCTCACCGGCTGGGACGCAAGGTGGCGGCGCATGCCCACGGCGCACAGGGCATCAAAGACGCGACGCTGGCCGGAGTTGATTCCATCGAGCACGGAAGCTTTATCAATGATGAGGACATTCAGTTGATGAAGCAGCGCGGAACTTATCTTGTCCCTACACTGTACCTGGAAGACTGGCTCGGGGAAAATCTCGAAAAATTCGGGCTTACTCCCAGTATGGTGGCCAAAGCGAAAATGGTTTTGCCCGCCGCCCGCCGCAATGAAGAGCACGCCATTCGCGAAGGCGTGAAGATCGCTTTCGGAACCGACTCAGCGGTCTATCCGCACGGCCTGAATGCGCACGAATTCGCGGTGATGGTCAAGCTTGGGATGTCGCCATTGTCCGCCATCCAAGCTGCTACTTTGAACGCTTCGGACCTGCTCGGCTGGCAGGATAAGGTCGGTACCCTCGAGTCGGGGAAGTTTGCCGACCTCATCGCCGTGGATGGCGACCCGCTTCAGGATGTGTCCTTGCTTGAAAATGTGAAGTTTGTGATGAAGGGCGGAATCGTTGTGCTGGAGAGGTAAGAGAATTTCAAATGGCAAATGTTAAATGGCAAATGGCAAATGTCAAGAACTGAAAGGCCAGAATGGAAGCTTGACTTTGCCAGAGGTGGGGCGATGAAGGGATCTTCCAGATTATTGATTCCATGGTTCGCTTTCGCTGTGATGGTCATAGGTAATTCATGGGCTCTTGCACCGGCCGGCGGCGCGGAAAAGGCGATACGCGGCGTGATGGACGCCCAAGTGGAGGCTTGGAATCGCGGTGATGTGGACGCATTTATGAAAGGCTATTGGAACTCGGAGGCGACTGAGTTCGTGGGCTCGAACGGAATCGTTCGCGGGTGGCAGGGTGTTCTCGAACGATACCGGAAGTCTTACCCGGACCGGCGCGCCATGGGGACGCTCACGTTTTCCGATCTTGAAGTCACTGTGCTTTCTTCCAGCACCGCTCTGGTGGTGGGCAAGTTTCACCTTGTCCGTGAGTCCGACCATCCCGAAGGTGTGTTCACCCTGGTCTTCCGTAAATTTCCGGAGGGTTGGCGGATCATCAACGATCACACCTCTGCCTTTCCCAAACCCTAGGTCACATGGGCTTGATTTAGTAGAGGCGGGTTTACCCCGCCTTGTGGCGGCGTAAAGCCTCCTCTACATCAAACTGATCCACTACCGGCCGCGTCACGCTCTTGTGGTTTCGCGTTCCCCGTTCTAAGCTGAATAGAGCAGGCGCACGGCCCGTGCAGGGTCTCTGGGGAAATTTGGGATGAAACTCAAAGACAAAATTCCAAACTGGTCTGTTCCCGTCACACTATTTGAGGTGGTCCCGCCACCGGCGGCCAAGCCCGAATCCATTGCGTCCACCATCGCGGAAGTGGAGAAAATCGCCGGCCTGGTGGATGGAATAAATCTACCTGAAATCCATGACGAGGACCGCGGCTCTCCCCGAACTCACAATTTTGTTCACCGTGTGGAGCCCCGCATTCTGGGCGCAGGAATTCTGAGTAAAGCGCGGACCGAAATTGTTGTGAACCGGTGCGTTGTTTATGAGCCCGACCAGTCGAATTGGTTCAGAAAAACCCTGGACGAATTCTCGATTGAGAACTTCATCCTGGTCGGTGGCGAATCGAGCAAAATCCGTTACCCCGGACCGAGCGTGATGGAAGCCGCGCAACAAGTGCGTGCCGCCCATTTGCCGGTCAGCCTGGGAGGCATTACCATCCCCAGCCGGCTGAATGAGGCGGAAAGAATTCGTCGCAAGTGCGATGCGGGCATCGATTTCTTTACCACTCAGGTCTTGTTTGATTCGAATGACATTGTGGGCCTGATCCAGCGCTTGAACGGGGTCGAGGCGCGGATTTTTCTCAGCTTCGCCCCAGTTTCGCACCCACGAGATTTGGAGGTGCTGCGCTGGCTGGGAGTTGACTTGCCCGTTCATCTGGACCGTTTCCTCTTGCGCGGCGATAGTCCGGAAAACAAGGTTGCGCCTTCGCCTGAGCTTTCCTCATTCGACCGCTCACTGAAATTGGCACAGCATGTTTTGATGGATGTATTTGACAATCTGCCCCCAGACCCGCCTCCGTTGGGCTTGAACATTGAGCACATCAATCGCAGGAATTTCAGCTCCGCCGTTCAGATGCTGGACCAACTCGGCAAGCTCTATGCGGGCTTGGTGGCTGCCCGCACGCGGGGCGTGGGATAAAAATTTCGTTCCGGCAGGCAGGTAGAAACTGGACCCTCCGCTACTTTGGCTCAGGCCTGGTCTGCTGATAGCGTAGCCGGCTCGCCACAATCGCTTCGCGGGCTTCCTTGGGGCCCCGCCATCCTTTCATCTGTGTCATCTTTCCTTCCAGTTCTTTGTAGATGGCAAAAAAATGCTCAATTTCAACGCGGATGTGGGGGAAAATCTGGTCGATGGTGTGAATTTGTTCGTAGCGGGGATTTCGGTCGGGCACGGCCAGGATTTTTTGATCCGGCCCGTGTTCATCCACCATATTCAATACGCCTACCGGCCGGACCTCAATCATGCAGCCCGTGAAAGTTGCCTCATCGGCGGAAATCAGGACGTCCATGGGATCGCCGTCCTCGGCAAGGGTTCCAGGAATAAAGCCGTAGTCTCCCGGGTAATGCATGGGAGAGTAAAGAGCCCGGTCCAGACGGAAAACACCCAATTCGGCGGAGTATTCGTACTTATTGCTTGAATTCTTCGGGATTTCCACAATCATACGGACAAGTTCCGGGCACTGCGGTCCCGGGTCAACGTCATAGAGTGATGGTTGCATCGAATAAGATTAACGAAAACGCGCCTTTCCGGCAACTTTACTTTTTCAAAATCCCGACGGGTTCCGCAACAGATGCAATCCAATCGCAAGAACTCGGAGCAATAAATTCTCCCCGCGCCGTATGAATTCGGTGCTTAAATCAAAGTCTACATGCCGCGAAAAAAAACAACAGACAGGCTGGTGGATGTTGCCGTCATTGCGGCCATTCGCCATCCACTGACCTACAGGGTTCCGGAAGGAATGGATGTGCGCCCGGGACACCGCGTCATGGTTCCATTGGGGGCGCGCCAGGCACGCGGCATCGCTCTGGAGCCGAGGATGCGCCCTGCTCCGGGCGTGAAGGTGCGTGAGATTTCCCGCGTGCTCGATCCCCAGCCCCTACTCTCGCCCGAGCTTCTAACCCTTGGGCTTTGGATTGCCGAATACTACCTTGCTCCTGTGGGCGAAGTATTCCGCGCCATGCTGCCACTCAAGTCTGAAATCACAAAGACCCGCGTGGTCACGCTCACGGAAGCGGGGCGGGCGAGGCTGGACGACCTTGCTTTGAGCCTTCTCGAAGAAGCACGAACCAACGAGGAGGCGCGCCTGCTTCAATACGTAGAAGGAGATGGCGGCCCCAGGACCGTCACCTATGAAAGTGTCCGGCGGAATTTCTCCGCCTCGGCGGAAGTTCTTGCCAGGGCTTTGGCGGAGGGTCTCCTGAGCATCAAAGCGATTGCGCGCCAACGCAAGCCTCGTGAAACATTTGCAGTGCGACTGGTTTCCGGGCCGCTACCGGCGGCGCCGGAACAGCGCCTTTCGCCGGTGGCGCAGCGGATTCTTGATGCGCTCGAACAAGTTGGCTCGGCGGGCGATCACCGCGTGCTGCTAAAATCGGCGCGCGGGGACCTTGCCTCCCTCAAGAAACTCGAACAGTCCGGGCGAATTCATTTGGAACAAGCTCAGGCGGGTACCGCGCATGATTCCCTAACCGCCGGCTCCATCAACGAAGAGTTCAGTCTGCCGACGCTGACGGCCGCACAATCTGCCGTCATGAAGGACCTTGCGCAGATCCTTGAAGCGGCGAAGTTCGAAGTGGTGTTGCTTCAGGGAATCACCGCCAGCGGAAAAACAGAAATCTACTTGCGGCTGATCGCGGAGTGCCTGGAGCGCGGTCGCGATGCGCTGATGCTGGTGCCGGAGATTGCTTTGACTCCGGGCGTGCAGTCCCAATTCACCGCCCGTTTTGGCAAACGCGTGGCGTTGCTGCACAGCGGAATGGGCGCGGCGGAGAGGCACGACGCCTGGTGGCGCGCCAGCTTGGGCGAAGCGAAAGTCGTGCTGGGAACTCGTTCAGCCGTCTTCGCTCCACTGGCAAACCTCGGCTTGGTGATTGTGGATGAGGAGCACGATCCCAGTTATAAGCAGCAAGAAACGCCGCGATATCACGGACGGGACGCCGCCGTGGTGCGAGCCCGGCTGGCCCAGGCGCTCGCCGTGCTTGGCTCGGCGACGCCATCACTGGAATCGGCGCACAATGCGCGCACCGGAAAGTACCGCATTAGGACCCTTGAGGAGCGAATTGGTGGGCGGCCGCTGGCGCGCGTGGAAATCGTGGACATGCGCCAGGAATTTCGCGAAACCTTTACCCAGGTGCCCATCTCGCGCCGCCTGAAGGAAGAGATCAACGCTCAGCTCGCGACCGGTTCGCAAACAATGATTCTATTGAATCGTCGCGGTTACTCATGGTTTGTCCTCTGCCGGAGTTGCGGTCAGACGCAGCGCTGCGTCAATTGCTCCATCTCGCTTACTTATCACCGGCGCGAGCATCAGATGGTTTGCCATTACTGCGGCTACACAGCCAAGGTGCTTGCCCGTTGTCCGGCTTGTGACAGTGAGCATCTTCAATATGTCGGCGAAGGGACGGAAAAACTTGAGGACAAGATCGCGGAACTTTTTCCTGGTGCGCGAGTAATCCGCCTGGATCGGGACGTGGCGCGCCGCCAGGGACAATTCGCCAAGACTCTCTCTGATTTCAGGGCGGGAAAGATTGACATCCTGGTGGGCACACAGCTTATCGCCAAGGGACACGATTTTCCCGGGGTCACGTTGGTGGGTGTCGTCTCCGTGGATGCCGGGCTCAGCATGCCGGACTTTCGCGCCGCGGAAAGGACATTTCAATTGCTCACCCAGGCCGCCGGACGCGCGGGGAGAGGAGACATGCCCGGGCGCGTTCTGGTGCAAACTTTTTATCCGGAACATTACGCGGTCCGGATGGCAGCGGAGCAAAATTACGAAGTGTTTTTCACCAAAGAAATGCGCTTCCGCCGCTTGATGCATTATCCGCCCTGGACTGCGCTCGCCAATATTATTGCACAGCACGAGGACCTGGAGCGCGCCGCCGGCGTTGCGCGGAAAGTTAAAGAGTATTTTGATGGAATAGAAGATGCCACGCCGGGTATGAAGGTTTTGGGGCCAAGTCCGGCGCCCCTGGCCAGGATTGAGGGCCGCTACCGCATTCAATGCCTGGTGAAATGCAGCTCGCGGGCAAAACTCAATGAGGTCTTGCACCGGCTGGTGGACCATTGCGAGCAGCGCGGAGTCGCGCCTCGGGATCTAATGATTGACATGGATCCCGTAAATCTAATGTGACCGGGTGGCAGAGGCTTGCGGGATCGGCGATTGGACGGTCAGGCGGTTTCTTATTGAAGTGACTGAAGGTCTTTGCCCGGCTTGAATCTAACCGCTTTGCCGGGAGGGATGTTGACTTCAGCACCTGTGCGCGGGTTTCTACCGATGCCCGTCTTGCGGGGCTTTACGTTGAAAACCCCAAAACCTCGCAGTTCGATGCGGTCGCCCTTCGCCAGAGCTTGTTTCATGGCTTCGAAAACCGTCTCCACCGCAATTTCTGCCCGGGTCTTGGTGATGCCGGTCCGGGTCACGACCTCGGAAATGATGTCGAGCTTAATCACGCGAACCTCCTGAAAACAGGAACCTTAATACTAGATTAGGGGTTATTCATTGTCAAGGCTTTTCTCCTGTAATATCATGCTTGGCTCATTCATGGCGATGGCAGCGCGGTAGTATTAGTGGTTCATCGTGATTCGGATTCCTAATCCAAACGAGGTGGTGTGAATGTCCGTAAAGAATGACCGGTGGATTCGCAAGATGGTTCGAGAGAATGACATGATTAATCCTTTTGCCGAGAGTCAGGTGCGCGAGGGCGTTATTTCCTATGGAGTTTCTTCCTACGGGTATGACCTGCGCGTGGCCGATGAGTTCAAAATCTTCACCAATGTGAACAGCTCCGTGGTCGATCCCAAGCATTTCGACGAGAAATCTTTTGTCGAGTTTCGTGGGCCGGTATGTATTGTCCCGCCCAACTCGTTTGCCCTTTCGCGCTCGGTGGAATATTTCAAAATCCCCCGCAGCGTGCTCACCATCTGCGTGGGCAAGTCCACGTACGCGCGTTGCGGCATCATTGTCAATGTAACGCCCCTAGAGCCCGAATGGGAGGGATTCGTGACGCTAGAAATATCGAATACCACCCCCTTGCCAGCGCGCGTCTACTCCAATGAAGGGCTTTGCCAGATTGTGTTTTTTGAGTCAGACGAGCTTTGCGAGGTTTCCTACAAGGACAAAAAGGGCAAGTACCAGTCCCAGCAGGGCATTGTGCTGCCCAGGATTTAAATGGGCGATCCCATCAAGGCGGGCCGAGATTGTCTGATCATGTGGGGCTGTTTCACTCTGGGCCTGGTGCTATTCGTGATGGGCGGGGGTAGAGGCGCTCGTGCGTTCACGGGCAAGGCAATCTCAGAACAGGCCGCGCCGGCGCAATCCTCCTTGCAGGGCGTGGCGAATCAGAATTCCCCGCCGCCTGATCGCTACACCCTTGCGCCTGAACAACGCGCGCGTGCCGTTGCCTACTCTCACATACGATACATCCTCTATTTTTTGGGCACCGCGTTTGCCTTGGGAGTCTATTTTCTCCTTTGGCGCGCGAAAGTAGCGATAGCCTTCCGAAATTGGGCGCGCGGGGCTTCCTCGCGGCATTTTGTCCAGTGTCTTATTTTCGTCCCGTTATTTTTTGTTTCGGTGAGCTTGATCGAGTTTCCGCTCGAATACTATTCGGGTTTTGCCCTGGAAAAGCGTTTTGGCTTCTCCAATCAAACCTTCCTGGGGTGGCTTGCTGACTGGGGGAAAGCACTCGGCATCACAGTAGTATCCGGCGTTCTTGTCGTTTGGATACTTTATTCAGTCATCCGGCGCAGCCCGCGGAGGTGGTGGCTTTATTTCTGGCTCGTCACCGTACCGCTCACGCTGGGCATGATCCTGGTTGAGCCGCTGGTCATCGATCCGCTCTTTTACAAATACACTCCGCTCGAGCAAACCCATCCGGCGCTGACCGCGCGCATAGAACTGATGCTTCACCGCGCGGGCTTGAGTATTCCGGAATCACGAATTCTTGAAATGGATGCCAGCACAAAAACCAATGCCGTAAACGCCTATGTGAACGGAATCGGATCCAGCAAGCGGGTCGTGGTTTGGGACACCACGCTTCGGGTGATGAACGAGGACGAAACGCTTTTGGTGCTGGGACACGAAACAGGGCATTACGTTCTCGGCCACGTACTTAAAGGGTTTGTCGAATTTGAGGCTGGCGCGTTTTTTGCTTTCTGGATAGGTTTTTATGTCGTCGAGCGAATCCTCAAGCGCCCGGACTCAGCCGAGAATCTTGAAGGCGTGGGAGACCTGGCATCTCTTCCCGTCCTGCTCTTGGTTCTGACCGTGCTGACTTTCGCGTCCACCCCGGTTTATTGCGCTCTCTCAAGGCAAGTGGAGCAGCAGGCGGACCAGTTCGGTTTGGAAGTGGCTTATGGCGTGGTGCCGGACCCGAATGCCGCCGAAGCGCGGTCATTGCAAATCCTCGGCGAGCAGGATTTGGAAGACCCGGACCCGCCGGCGTTCTTCAAGTTTTGGCTTTACACCCATCCACCCCTCGATGAGCGCATCCGCTTTGCCACAAGCTACAAGCCCTGGGCGGAAGGCAAGCCCATGGAATTGGTGCGCCCAAAATGATTGAGTGATGGAGTGAAAGGGCGATCGCGCGAATTTAACAAAACTTCCGCCATCACTTAATCGCCGAATCGCTCAGCGTCTACTCCTTGCCCCATTTCGCGCGTCTGTGTTATTTTCAGAAGGCTCCATAATTCTCAATCAAGCAGACTGGGCGGGTTACTCCATGATACTGGCTTATGGCGTCCACACTCCAAGCATTGCCGCATCGGCCTTCATTGCCGAGAGCGCGGACTTAATCGGCGACGTTGAAATTGGTGAAAACTCGAGCGTATGGTTTCAGTCAGTGCTGCGGGGCGACATTGATCCGATCCGTGTGGGCGCCAATAGCAATATTCAGGACGGGACGATAGTGCATACGATGCTGGGCTCGCCCACGACTGTGGGTGATTGGGTGACGGTGGGCCACCGGGCGGTGCTGCACGGGTGCACCATTGAGGATCACTGCTTGATCGGCATGGGCGCGGTTCTGTTGAATAACGTCAGGGTGGGCGAAGGTTCAATTGTGGCCGCGGGCGCCCTGGTGCTCGAGAATACGGTGATTCCGCCCAATAGTCTGTATCTTGGATTGCCCGCGCATTTCCAGAGACAACTCGGTGAATCTGACCGGCGCTTTATCGATATGCACGCCACGCACTACCTTCAATATAAGGAGAATTACCTCGCCGAGTCAGGCAAGAAAACCCCGCGCTAGCTTGACGTAGGGGCGAACGGCGTTCGTCCTGGTTGTAGTGAAGAAGGCATTCAACAAGTGGCCAAACGCTCGCCGCGGCGAGCCCTGCGAGTCAGGTTCAAAAACGTGTCAACGAAAAACGAAACAATTCGCGGGGTTAAAGGCACGCGCGATCTTCTGCCGGCGGAGGTGTTCCTTTGGCAGCAGGTGGAACAGGACGCCCGCCGTGTTTTCGGCGCCTACAATTTCGGGGAAATTCGCACGCCGATTCTGGAGCAAACCGCGCTCTTCGCGCGCACGGTAGGGACGGACACGGACATCGTGGCCAAAGAAATGTTTACCTTCGCCGATCGAGACAGTGAAACACTTTCGCTCCGCCCCGAGGCGACGGCATCGGTGGTGCGGGCCTATATCGAACACAGTCTTTACAACGAAGGACGAATCGACAAACTTTATTATATGGGCCCCATGTTCCGCCGCGAGCGCCCGCAAAAAGGCCGTTATCGCCAGTTCTACCAAATCGGCGCTGAAGTTCTCGGCTCGGATTCGCCGCTCGTGGACGCCGAACTGCTGGAAATGTTGTGCGAGTTCCTGGGGCAGGTGGGCGGCTGCGGGGTGGGTGAATACAATCTGCTGATTAATTCAGTAGGCTGCGCCAAATGCCGGCCGGAGTACTTGAAGACGCTCAAACAGGCTTTGGAGCCGGTCCGATCCCAAATGTGCGCCGATTGCCAGCGCCGGTCCGTTACCAACCCGCTGCGCGTGTTTGACTGCAAAGTGCCGGCCGACCAGGCCATCATCGCGAAACTACCGACGATACTGGATAGCCTGGACGTGGAATGCAGTCAGCACTTCAACACGGTCACATCGGAATTGAACCAGCGCGGAATTATGTTCCAGATTACACCCCGCCTCGTCCGGGGTCTCGACTACTACACTCGAACTACGTTTGAGATCACCAGTTCCGCACTGGGCGCGCAGGATGCAATACTCGGCGGCGGGCGCTATGATGGCCTCTCGGAAATGCTTGGGGGCCCGTCCACACCGGGAATCGGATTTGCCATCGGGCAGGACAGGTTGATCCTGGTGGTCAACGAAAAAGCCAGGCAGGCAGCCCCTCTGACGGAGTGGAAGGAATCGCCAACTGCCTATGTCGTGTGGCTGGGGGAAAATACTCTGGGACCCGCCAATGCACTGGCTCGCAAATTGCGTCAGGGGAATTTGAAGGTGGCCATTGGCTTTGAGCCTGCCTCGATGAAGAAATCCATGGGCATGGCCAATAAAATTGGCGCGCGTTTCGCTATCATCGTAGGAGACGCGGAGATTGCTGACGGCAAGTTTCAGGTGAAAGACATGGCAAATGGTCAGCAAGAGGCGGTGGAACCAGACCGCATTCCCGAATATATAAGAGCGAAGATTGCGGGCATGGCAAATTCGTTGACAGAATAACAACCGTGAGGGAATAGATTTGAAACTCGACCTTCTTGGCAATCGGCAGCGAACACAGCACTGTGGTGAACTTCGTAAGGAACACGTGGGCCAAACTGTTTTTCTGGCCGGATGGGTGGACGTGCGCCGCGATCTGGGCAACTTGATTTTCCTTGAATTGCGCGACCACACGGGAATCACGCAAGTGGTCTGCAACCGCGAATTCAGCGCCGAAGCGCACGACAAAGCAAAGGAAGTGCGCTCCGAGTACGTGGTGGGGGTGGAAGGCGAAGTTGTGTTGAGGTCGCCGGAGACGGTGAACAAGCAAAACCCCAGTGGCGAGGTGGAAGTCCGCGCGCGTACCATTCTGTTGCTGAATGAAGCCAAGACGCCGCCGTTTCCCATTAACGATGAAGGCAAGACCAGCGAGGAGACGCGCCTGCGCTATCGATATCTCGACCTGCGCCACGCCCGCATGCAGCGCAACCTCCGCCTGCGCCACCAAGCCAGCCTCACCGTGCGCCAGCACATGAGCGAGCACGGTTTTGTTGAGATTGAAACTCCATTCATGACCCGATCGACGCCGGAAGGCGCGCGGGATTTCCTGGTGCCGAGCCGCCTTTACCATGGGCACTTTTACGCTCTGCCCCAATCTCCCCAACTGTTTAAGCAGCTTCTGATGATTGGCGGCCTGGACCGCTATTTCCAAATCGTTCGCTGCTTTCGGGATGAAGATTTCCGCGCTGACCGCCAGGCGGAGTTTACTCAGGTCGACGTTGAAATGGCCTTCCCGCAGCGCGAAGTCCTTTTCAATATCATCGAGGCCCTGGTGGGAAAACTCTTTGCCTTGGTTAATGTGAAAGTGGAACGGCCGATTCCTCATTTGACCTATGACGAGGCCATGGAAAAATACGGGTCGGACAAACCTGACTTGCGCTTTGGCTTGGCCTGGAAGCGCATCAGCTTTGAGGGCGGAGCTGGCGAAAAGTTGAATGTGGCGCAGCCCCTGAAGGCGCTCCGCGTTCCCGGGTGGGCGTCAGCCTCGCGCAGCCAGCTCGACAAGGTTCAGGAAATGGCCCGCTCAACGGCGGCCGATTGGTTTTCCTACATCAAGGTCGAAGGTGCAGGAATTCAATCACCTTTAGTCAAAGCTGTGGGCAATGAGGCCGTGCAATCGCTGGTGGCCGGCGCAGGGGCGGAAGCGGGCGATCTTGTGATTCTCCTTGGCCTGAAATCGGCCAGCGTTGGTTCCTCGCGGACAGCACAGAGTCGCCTGGACGTGGCGAGCGGTGACGTGCGCACGGAAGTTGCAACGCGGCTTAACCTGATCAAACCGGGCGCCTGGAGCTTTGCCTGGGTGGTCGATTTCCCCATGTTTGAGTACAACGACAAAGAAAACCGCTACCAGCCCATGCACCATCCCTTTACATCGCCTCGCGAGGAAGATTACGAAAAACTGGAATCGGATACAGGCGCGGTGCGGGCGCGCGCCTACGACCTGGTGCTGAACGGTTCGGAGATTGGCGGCGGGTCCATCAGAATTCACCGGCATGATATCCAGGAACAAGTGTTCAAGATTTTGGGATTGAGCCCCGAACAAGCTCGCGCCCGTTTTGGTTTCTTCCTCGATGCGCTGGAATACGGCACGCCACCTCACGGCGGAATCGCACTCGGCTTTGACCGCCTGGTTGCGTTGATGACCGGCGAATCGAATATCCGCGAGGTGATTGCCTTTCCCAAAACTGCCAGCGCCATGGACCTGATGTGCGAAGCGCCCGCGGAAGTGGACACTGAACAATTAGACGATCTAGGGATAGCGATTAATGACCAGCAAAAGGCTAAACTGTAATGAGCCCAACGGTATTTCGGGATGGTGGCTTTCGCTTCTTTTTTTTCTCGCGAGAGGAGCCTAGAATTCACGTACACGTCGCGTCCTCCGACGGGGAGGCCAAGTTTTGGATCGAGCCGAGAATTGAGATGGCGGAAAATTATGGCCTCAGTTCCGTGAAATTGAATGCGGCGTTAAAATTGGTGGAGGAACATGAAGATGAAATCAGAAACGCTTGGGCGGAACACTTCGGCGGTTGAAGTTACCAACATTTCCAGGCACGGCTTTTGGCTGCTGGTTGATGAGCGCGAGTTGTTTGTGCCGTTCGAAGAGTTTCCGTGGTTCTCAGGCGCACCTGTATCGGCAATTTTGAAAGTCGAGCGGCCTCACGCTGAGCATCTATTTTGGCCTGACTTAGACGTGGACTTGGCCGTAGCGTCCATCGAACATCCCGAACGATTCCCGTTGGTTTCCAAGATCGTGACTGACCCGAAGCATTGACGTCGACGGTAGGCATCACAACTGCTGACCCCGGGAGTGAAGTCGCGAAGCAGCCCTCACAAACAAAGTTGAAAATGTCAGTAATTCACATTTTGCCCGAAGCCGTCGCCAACAAGATTGCCGCGGGCGAAGTTGTGGAGCGGCCGGCGTCGGTCGTTAAGGAACTCCTGGAGAATTCAATTGACGCCGGTGCGCAGCGGGTTGAAATAAATCTCGAGTCGGGCGGCAAGCGGCTGGTCCGCGTGGTGGATGATGGCTGCGGAATGAGCAAGGACGACTCGCTCCTCGCCTTTGAGCGCCACGCCACCAGCAAGATTCGCTCCGCTGACGATTTGTTTGAAGTTTCGACCCTGGGCTTTCGTGGCGAAGCATTGCCTTCCATTGCCGCGGTTTCGCGGCTCACGCTCGAAACCCGCCACGCCTCAGAGAGCGCGGGCACGCGTCTGGAAATTGCCGGCGGAAAACTGCGCGATGTGAAAGAGCAAGCCTGGGCGGGAGGGACGCGCATCGAAGTTCGCGATCTTTTCTTCAACACCCCTGCGCGGCGCAAATTCCTGAAATCCGAGTCCACCGAACTGGGCCACATTGCCACGCTGGTGACGCATTACGCGCTTGCCCATCCCGAAAAAAGTTTTCGGCTCACCTCGCTGGCCAGCGAAATCCTGAATGTATCACCCGTCTCCACCAGCCGGGAGAGGGTTTATCAGGTGATGGGCGGCCAGCTTCTGGAACAATTGGTGGACATCGCGCCGCTCGAGCGGCGAGTCCCCCCGGTCGCACCCACTGGCGCGCCCGACGAGCCGGAGGATGAACCGGCGGTGGTGCGCGCCTCGGGTTTCGTGTCGCGCCCCGAAGTGCAGAAACTCAACCGCAACAACATTTATTTCTTTGTGAATCGAAGACTGGTGCGGGACCGCTTGATCCTGCATGCGATCACCCAGGCCTACCGGAACATTCTTCCCGCCAACGTCTTCCCCGTGGCGCTGATTTTTCTCGACATCCCCGCCTCGCAGGTGGACGTGAACGTCCATCCCTCGAAAACCGAAGTGCGTTTTCGCAACTCGAGTTTTATCCACGACTTTGTGCGCGATTCCATCCGGCAGGGATTGATCGCGGCGCAGCCCGTGGCCGCGTTTCCACAGCCCAAGGGAGCTTCCGGCTCCAAGCGCGATGGCGACGAGGCCGAGATCAAGGAGAAATTGGGGGATGATCCGCTCGTGATGCCGGGGCCGCAGACTGCCGATCCTCTGAGCTTCGAAGGCGCACAATCTGCCGGCGCGGATTTTCACTTGTCCGCGCCCCGCCCGCAGCCGACTACAGGAAGTTTGCCTCTCTCAGATGCCGGTATGGACCTTGATGCCCCGCCCGAATTCGGAGCGGGGCTTTCGGGCCTGCCGGAAACGCCCATGGCGGCAACAAGCCAATCCGAATTTCCCGCCGACCTCACCCCTCTGGGCCAGGTGCAGGAGAGTTTCATCGTGGCCACCAACGCTTCCGGGCTCTGGATCATTGACCAGCACGTGGCCCATGAGCGCGTTCTTTTTGAACATCACATGCGCATGCGGCGCGAAAAAAGGGTGGAAGGGCAGCGGCTTCTGATGCCGATCGTAGTGGAGCTGAAACCGGAACAACAGGCCACCTTCCAGGACATAGCCTCGGAACTCAACGCCAATGGATTTGAAGTGGAGCCGTTCGGGCAGCGCACGGTGGCCATCAAGACCGCGCCCGCCGATATTCGCGCGGACGACGTCGACCGCTTGCTCCTTGAAATTCTGGACGGCGTGGGCAGGGAGGCGAGGGAGATTTCGCTGGAAGGCCTGCGATTGAAAATCGCCGCCTCCGTCTCCTGTCACGCGGCGGTGAAGATCAATATGGGTCTAGAAAGAAATAAAATGCAATGGCTCCTGCGCGAGCTGGCCAAAACAGACTGCCCCATGACCTGCCCGCACGGCAGGCCCATTGTCCTTCGCTACGGATTGAAGGAAATTCAAAAGGCTTTCAAACGAATTTAGCCCGGGTTGCGAAAATAAAGGGTGCCTAACGAGAGCACCCCCTCACCCGTGTCGCCAAGGCGACCCACCCTCTATCGCCGCGGCGATCGAGGGTAAGAAATATCCTACAAAATCAAAAATTAATGCCTCCCCTCGCACCGTTGGGGGAGAGGCGGCAGGGGTGAGGGAGTATCACGATTCCACACGCATTGAGCTCTGCAATCATTAAAGTGTCTACAGACTTCCTCTTCCCAAATTCCACGAAGCCCATATAATACTCAACCATGTCAGAACCCCTGGTAATCGCCATTGATGGCCCGGCCGGGGCCGGCAAGAGCACGGTGGCCCGCAAGCTGGCGGAGCGCCTGGGTCTGGAATACGTGGACAGCGGGGCCACCTACCGGGCGGCTGCCCTGCACGTGCTTGAATCCAAGGTTTCGACCGAAGACACGAGTGCGGTGATTGACTTGATTGGCCGCGCCGCGATCGCCTTCAAGACCAATGGAACCCGGAGCCAGGTCCTGCTGGATGAGAAAGACGTGACAGAAAAGATTCGCACGCCGGAAGTAACATCGGCCGCCGCCCAAGTCTCGCGCCTGCCCGAAGTCCGGCAAAAACTTATTATGTTGCAGAGAAGCCTGGCGCGGGGCCGGGGCGTGGTGATGGAAGGGCGCGACATCGGCACCGTGGTATTTCCCCACGCGCCCCTGAAAATATTTCTGAAGGCCGATCCGGCAGAGCGCGCTCGACGAAGATTGCGGGACGAAGAAAAAAGGGGAAGGGAAGCGACTCTGGAACAAACGGCTTACGAGATCGGCCGCCGCGACCAGCTCGACGCCGAGAGAAAGATTTCACCGCTGGTTCCGGCCGCGGATTCCTTTCAGATTGACTCCACGGACCTCAACGCCGACGAGGTGGTGGAACGCATCGTAAAATTGGCATTAGAGAAAAAGCTGATCACAGGAATTTGACTTGCCACATCGGGTCCCACCAATCATCGCCCTATTGCCGCCCACCATTGCTCATCGATGAAAGGAATTGGGAGTTGTTGGATGATTTTGAAAGCTTGTCGATGATGAGCTCCATGCTTTCGACCGGTGACAAAGGGTTCAGGATTTTGCGCAGCACCCAAATTCGGTTCAGTTCGTCTTTGGGAACGAGCAACTCCTCTTTTCGTGTCCCGGACTTGTTCAGGTCGATGGCGGGGAAGACGCGTTTGTCCACCAGCTTGCGGTCCAGGTGGACTTCCATGTTGCCGGTGCCTTTGAATTCTTCGAAGATCACGTCATCCATGCGGCTGCCGGTATCGATGAGGGCGGTGGCGATAATCGTCAGGCTGCCCCCTTCCTCGATGTTGCGGGCGGCGCCAAAAAACCGCTTTGGGCGCTGGAGGGCGTTTGAATCCACGCCGCCGGACAGCACTTTGCCCGAGGGCGGCACGACCGTGTTATAGGCGCGCGCCAGACGGGTGATCGAGTCGAGCAGGATCACCACATCGCGTTTGTGTTCCACCAGACGCTTGGCTTTTTCAATCACCATCTCCGCTACCTGGACGTGGCGGGCGGCGGGCTCGTCAAACGTCGAGCTGATGACCTCGCCCTTGACGGTGCGCTGCATATCTGTAACTTCTTCCGGCCGCTCGTCAATCAGCAGGACAATCAGCGTGATCTCCGGATGATTAGTGCTCACCGAATTGGCAATGGCCTGCAGCAGCATCGTCTTGCCGGTACGCGGTGGGGAGACCACCAGGCCGCGTTGACCTTTGCCCACGGGCGTCAGCAGATCGAGCACGCGCGCGGAGATATTCTCCTTGCTGGTCTCGAGACGGATGCGCTCCAGCGGGTAAAGGGGCGTGAGATTGTCAAAAAAGATTTTGTTGCGGGACTCGTCGGGCGGCTCAAAATTAATGGCCTCCACTTTGATGAGGGCGAAGTAACGTTCCCCGTCTTTGGGCGGGCGGATTTGCCCGGAAATCGTGTCGCCCGTCCTCAGGTCAAACTTGCGGATTTGCGACGGCGAGACGTAGATATCGTCGGGCCCGGGAAGGTAGTTGTAATCGGGCGCGCGCAGGAAGCCAAAGCCGTCGGGCAGGCACTCCAGGACGCCCTCTGAAAAGATGAGGCCGCTTTTCTCCGTTTGCGCCTGGAGGATCTTGAAGATCAGTTCCTGCTTGCGCAAGCCGCTGGCGCCGACCACGGCGAGATCTTTCGCCACCTGAACGAGCGTGGCAATGTTCATCTCCTTGAGCTTGGCAATGTCGAGAACTTCACCTTCCTTGAGCTCCTGTATTTTTTCTTCCTGCATTTCGTCTTGTTTTTTTGCGGGCATAATCCTTCTCTTTCATCTGGTATAGGGTTTGAACCCGGTAGCGAGTTCATTGAAATAATTCTGAATCATGGGTGGCCCCGGTCGCTGCCCCTATTCGTTTAACCATTCGAGATATGCGTTCGGTGGTTCACAACGACTAGGGAGCGGTGAAACTGGCGTCGAGGTCTTGGTTCGCGGCTATTAATCTCTCGATCCTGATATGGTCAGGGATAGTGAGTTACCAAACTTGCGAAGCAGGGAATTTTTGCTTCCCTGATACTCTGATGCACCTTCCCGCCAAAAAGTTACACCCCGCGGCGGTTTCTGAAATGGCGATCATTCCCATCTAATGAGTCAAAGGTTCACGGTCGCCTTCGAGTGATGTTGGGGGTTCGAGAGCCGGAGTCGCCTCGGGCTCCGTCACTAGGGCGTCGATGGTTTCGATTTTCCTTTCCAGCGCCAGGTCCAGAACGTCGTCCATGGTCTCTACGAATCGGATGGCCAATTCCTGCTGGATGCCTGCGGGGATTTCGGACAAGTCTTTTTCATTGTCGCGGGGCAAGAGCACGGTCTGAACTCCGAATCGGTGCGCCGCCAGAATTTTTTCTTTGACGCCGCCGATGGGCAGGACTTTTCCGCGCAGAGTGATCTCCCCGGTCATGGCCAGGCTGCGCAGCACGGGAATACGGGTGAGCGCGCTGACCACAGCGGTGACCAGTGTAATTCCCGCCGAGGGCCCGTCCTTGGGGATGGCGCCTTCGGGGATGTGAATATGAATATCGATATTGCGATAGAAGTCGGAGGGGAGCCCGAGGCGGGCCGCGCGCGAGCGAACGTAGCTCATCGCCGCCTGCCCTGATTCCTGCATGACCTCGCCGAGTTTGCCGGTGAGGGTGAGTTTGCCTTTGCCCTGCATGGTGGTGGCTTCGATGTGCAGAATTTGTCCGCCCACTTCAGTCCAGGCAAGGCCCGTGGCCAGGCCGATTTCGTTTTTCTCTTCCGACTTGGTGTCCCTGAATTTGATCACCCCAAGATATTCCTGCAAGTCCTCGTTGCGCACCGTCGTCTGAAGTGTCTTGCCTTCCTTCACGACTTTGCGCGCAATCTTGCGCGAGACGTTGGCGATTTCACGCTCCAGGTTGCGCACCCCGGCCTCGCGCGTGTATCCGCGGATGATGTTGGCGATCGCATCATCCGTGAAAATCAGGTTTTCGGGTTTCAATCCAGCCTGCTCGTGTTGTTTGCGAATCAGGAAGCGCTTGGCGATTTCCACTTTCTCCGGCTCCGTGTATCCGGAGAGGCGCAAAATCTCCATGCGGTCTTGAAGAGGCTGGGGGATGGTGTGGATCACATTCGCCGTGGTGATGAAAAAGACTTTGGAGAGGTTGTACTCGACATCCAGGTAGTGATCCATGAACATGTAATTCTGCTCGGGGTCGAGCACTTCCAGTAATGCGGCGGAGGGATCGCCGCGGAAATCCATGCTCATTTTGTCCACTTCATCGAGCAGGAAAACCGGATTAACCGTGCCGGCTTTCTTCATCATTTGAAGGATCTGCCCGGGAAGGGCGCCGATGTAAGTCCGCCGGTGGCCGCGGATTTCGGCTTCATCCCGGACTCCGCCCAGCGACAGGCGCACGAACTTGCGGCCCGTGGCGCGGGCAATGGACCTGCCCAGTGAAGTCTTGCCGACACCGGGAGGCCCGACTAAGCAGAGAATGGACCCTCGCGGATTTTTTACCAACTGGCGGACGGCCAGGAACTCCAGGATGCGTTCCTTGATTTTCTCCAGACCATAGTGGTCATCCTCAAGAATCTTCTCCGCCCGGCGAATATCCCGAATTTCCTTCGATTTTTTCTTCCAGGGCACGGCCAGCAGCCAGTCGAGGTAATTGCGCGATACGGTGGACTCCGCCGACATGGGCGGCATCATCTCCAGGCGCTTGAGTTCAGCCGAGGCCTTTTCCAGAGCGTCCTTGGTCATGCCCGCGGACTCAACCTTTTTCTTGAGCTCATCAATTTCGCTCTTTTCGTTCCGGCCCAGTTCCTTTTGTATCGCTTTGATTTTCTCGTTCAGGTAATACTCCCGCTGCGCGCGTTCCATCTGGCGCTTCACACGGCCCTGAATGGTCCGGTCCACATTCAGTTTTTCAATTTCAATGTCCAGGATATCGGCGAGGCGTGTAAGCCGGTCAACCGGGTCAAAAATTTCGAGCAGTTCCTGCTTCTCTTCGATGCTGACATTCAAGTTGGCGGCCACCGTGTCGGTGAACTTGCCAATCTCCTCCACCTTGATGGCGGCGATCATGGTTTCGTAGTTGAGGCTTTGCGACAGCTTCACATACTGCTCAAAGAGCGAGGTGACGCGTTGCACCAGTTGTTCAAGACTGGGCGTGGAAACAGGGCGGTAGGCCGCCGTTTTGACGGAAACCCGGAAGTAGCCCTCTTCGGCCGAGATTTTCAATATCTTGCCGCGCTCGATGCCTTCCACCAGCACTTTGATGTTTCCATCGGGAAGCTTCAGGCTTTGAACGATGTTGGCGATGGTCCCCACCTGGTAAATGTCGTTCGGTTTTGGTTCATCCACCGAGGCGTCGTGCTGGGTGGCGAGGAAGATCTTTTTATCGCCCGCCAACGAATCTTCGAGCGCGCGAATGGAGCTGTCGCGCCCCACCACGAAGGGGGTCATCATGTGGGGGAAAATCACCACATCCCTGATGGGCATCATGGGCAACATGCGTGTATCGCTTTTTTCGCGGCCTGAGAACATAGGGGACCCGTTAACCCACCTTTTCAAGAATATTTGATGTGAACTTAATTTCGTGATTCTTCACCATCTCTTCTGTTACCTCAAACTCCCGGATCGAACGCTGGCCGGGCAGGTTGTACATTAGATCGAGCATCAGATCCTCAAGAATCATCCTGAGGCCTCTGGCCCCAACCTTTCTCTCCAGCGCCTGATTCGCAATGGTCGCCAGGGCGTCCACGCTGAAAGTCAATTTAACATCTTCGTAATCAAACAGCCTTTGATATTGACGGACCAGCGCGTTCTTGGGCTGGGTCAGGATCTGGACCAGGGCCGATGCGTCCAAGTCGTTGAGCACACTCACCACCGGAAGCCGGCCGACAAACTCCGGAATAATTCCATAGCGAATCAAATCCATGGGCTGGACTTGTTCCAGTATTTCGATGTTCCTTCTCTTGTCGGTGACGGGCCCATGCTTTTGCGCGTCCGTGTGGAAGCCCATCGTCTTCCGGCCCACTCTCCGTTCGATGATCCTTTCGAGGCCCACGAAGGCCCCGCCGCAAATAAAAAGAATATTGGTGGTATCGACCGCCGTAAATTCCTGGTGAGGGTGTTTCCGGCCGCCTTGCGGGGGAACATTGGCGACCGTCCCTTCCAGAATTTTCAGCAGAGCCTGTTGGACGCCCTCTCCCGAAACATCGCGCGTAATGGAAGGGTTTTCGTCCTTCTTGGAAATCTTATCGATTTCGTCGATGTAAATAATTCCATGCTGGGCGCGAGCCACGTCGTTCTGCGCGTTCAACAGCAACTTCAAGATAATATTCTCGACGTCTTCGCCTACGTATCCAGCTTCGGTGAGCGTGGTGGCATCCACGATGGCAAAGGGCACGTCCAACTGCCGCGCCAGGGTCTGAGCCAGCAACGTCTTGCCGGTGCCGGTGGGTCCTATCAGCAGAATATTGGATTTTGTCAGCTCTACGTCATTGCGCTGGCGCGCCATGGCCAGGCGCTTGTAATGGTTGTAAACGGCCACCGCCAGTTTTTTCTTGGTCTTTTCCTGCCCGATCACATACGCGTCCAGGAACGCCTTCACTTCCGTGGGCCGCGGCAAGGCCGGTTGCGGCGCCGCGGAGTGTCCGGGCACGCCCTCTTCGAGCATGGTGTTGCAAATCGCAACGCATTCTTCGCAGATGTAGGCGCGCACGTGTTCCCCGGGCGAGGCGATGAGTTTCTTAACCGCGTCCTGGGCCTTGTGGCAGAACGAGCAGCGCAGCGATTCGTCAGGGCTGGTGCGTTTCAAAGGGGCTCCGGAGATTATTTGTGCTTAAAAATAATCTCGTCAATAATGCCGTAATCTTTGGCTTGGTGGGCGCCCATCCAGAAATCACGCTCAACGTCGTGCTCGACTTTTTCGATGGTCTGGCCGGTGTGCTTGGCCATGATCTCATTCAGGTTGGCACGAATTCTCAAAATTTCACGAGCATGAATATCAATATCCGTTGCCTGGCCTGACAGTCCGCCCATGGTGGGCTGGTGAATCAGGACGCGGGAATTCGGCAATGCAAACCGCTTGCCGGCTGTGCCGGCCGCAAGCAGGAGAGCGGCAATGCTGGCCGCCTGGCCGATGCAGATGGTGGCCACGTGGGGGCGGATGAATTGCATGGTGTCGTAAATCGCCATGCCGGCGGTCACCACTCCGCCCGGCGAATTAATGTACAACGACACATCCTTTTCCGGGTCTTCCGCCTCCAGAAACAGGAGTTGCGCCGTCACCAGGTTGGCGACGTTGTCGTCAATCGGGGTGCCGATAAAAATAATATTGTCCCGCAGAAGGCGCGAGTAAATGTCGTAAGCACGCTCGCCCCGATTGGTCTGTTCGACCACCATGGGCACGAGAGTCATGTTCGGCTGATTTTCGTTCATAGCCACTCTTATTCTGCCGGGGTTCGCAAGGGGTCACTCACTTTTCCGAATGATTTTTGCGCTGCGGTAGATGATATCAAGCGCTTTCTGGTTTCGGCGGCTAGACTTAATTCTAGCCAGCGCGCCGTTGCGTGTCAAGCGTGTTTTCATGGCGGCGGGGGTCTCACGATGCTCGGCGGCCATCTCGCGAACGATTTCATCCAGCTCTTCGTCGGTCACCTCAATTTTTTCCGCATCCGCAATCCGCTCGAGCATCAAGGCGGCGCGAACTTCCTCGGTTCCGTCAGCCCTTGCATCTTCGCGAATCTTTTTCCAATCGATATCGACCGTTCGGGGGTCTATTCCCTGGCCCAGCAGTTGAGATAAAGTGTTTTCCAGTTTGTGGTCGAGTTGTGCTTCCACCAATACGTCCGGCACGGGAAATTCGTGCGCGGCCAAAAGTTTTTCCACCAACTTCTGCTTGGTCGCGGCTTCAGCGCGGCGCTTGCGATTTTCCTTTAGATCCTCGCGGACTTTGTTGCGTAATTCTTCCAAGGTTGAAAATTCGCTGGCCGATTTTGCCAGGTCGTCATCCAAAGCCGGGAGCACTTTTTTCTTGATGCTTCGAACTTCAACCCGGTACATATAGCTTTTCCCCGCCAGGGTTTTCTGCGGATAATCGTCGGGATAGGAGGCGGTAAATTCGCGAACTTCTCCGGCCTTGGCGCCCAACAGGTTCTCGTTGAAGGCAGCCACTGTACCTTTGCCGCCCAGGTGAATCATGGCTTCCCGAGCCTCTACGGGGTTGGTCCCCGCGTCCTTCAAATCCCGTCCCTGATAGCTGACATCGAGATAGTCGTCATCCTGAGCCGGACGGTCCGGAACGGCCTCGAAAGTCGCGGCGCGCTCGCGCAGTTTCTCCAGCGTCTGGTCTACGTCCGAATCGTTAACGGTAACCTGATCTTCCTCGGCTTCCAGTCCTTTGTACTCTTTCAATTCGAACGCCGGATAGACCTCAAAAGTCGCTTTGACGGTCAGGGGTTTGTCGTCCTCAAACTTCAGATCTTCAAATTGAGGCTTGCCCACCACGGTTAGTTTCTGGTCTTTCACCAGGTTGTCGAAAAACTTGGGCAGAAGAGTTTGGACTACCTCACCTTTGATATCCTCGCGGAAACGGGTGCGGACAATTGAAGCGGGGGCGTGTCCGGGGCGAAACCCGGGAATTCGAGCCACACGCGTGTATTGGGCCGTGACGGTTTCCGCTTCCTTGCGAAGGACGTCCACGGGGATTTCAATTACCAGTTCTTTCTTGCAGGTTTCTGCCTCCACGGTTCCTCGTTGGTGAAGTTACGGTGAGATGAGAGGGCGGGCGATCCCTCTTTCTGATATCAATCCCAGGGGCTTTGCAAAGGGAGTTCGTGCCACAGACTTCAAATGAGTTGAGGGCAACGCTGGCCCCGTTGAAAACTCAGTATAGCATACGATTTTGAAGTGTCAACGTAGCTTTGGAGTTTGGCTTTCAAGTAGTGCTGATCCTGCTTGGAGATCGGCATATTGAGTTTCTACTGAGCTCCCGGCTTGAGGACGGCGCCAAGATAATCGAGCTACCCTGTTGCGTTAAGTGCCACAGAAGTTCCGAGGCAAAACTCGGTTTTAGTTTACAATAAGTGTTGGCCACGAACGGTCATCGCGCGGAGAGATGGGTGAGTGGTTGAAACCGGCGGTCTTGAAAACCGTTAGCGCTGAAAGGTGCTCGGGGGTTCGAATCCCTCTCTCTCCGCCATATCTTCCAGAGATGGGAGTGCTAATTCTATTTGAGTTTCGGACCACGATCCTTCACTTCGCTCAGGATTTCGGCAGGAGGCTCCCGCTTCGCTCACGCCTCCTATGCGCCTCAAGTTCGAATCCCTCTCTCTCCGCCATTTTATCCGTGGCTGCAAATGTTAATTCCGCCAAAACCTCTAAAATGCCCGACCTTCTGAACCTGATAAAAAGGTGTTATCGTTAGGTGGAAATTTGGAGCTCACGTCCGAATCTCAGAAGCGAGCGGGGGCAATGGACAAGCAGAAATTAGATAGGGCATTCGCCCGGCTGGGCCAGCTCCTGCGGGAAAGGCGGGTGGCGGGCGAAATAGCGGTGTTTGGCGGCGCCGCGATTGTCCTCGGCTTTGAATTCAGGACGGCCACCGAGGACGTGGATGCTATGATTACCCAGGGCCACGGGCAAGTGGTGAAAGCCCAGGAGGAAGTCGGGCTTGAACTGGGGCTTCCGCCGAACTGGCTGAACGAGCAGGGCACTAGCTACCTTTCCAAGCACAAAGATTTTGAGATGTTCAAGACCTACCCCTCTGAAGGCCAGTTTGGGCTTCGGGTGCTGACGGCAACCCCCCAGTACCTGCTGGCAATGAAACTTCTCGCTTTCCGGTCGGATGACATTCAGGATATTGTGCTGCTTGCGCGGGGGTTGGGCATTACGACCGCCGAGGGCTTCCTGCAACTCATCAAGCACTACTACCCTGACGAGCAAGTGATCCCTGAGAAAGTTGCGCAGATTCAGAGCATCGCGAGGCAAATCAATGCGCCCCACAAGCCTTAAGGAAGCAGTGGACCGCATCATCAGCGGCGAAATTGGAATGGATGCCATCAAGGAATTCCTCGACGAGTTCTACCTGAGTAACCCCGCCGAGCGACAGCGCATGATCGGCGAAGAACCGGGGCTCACGGGAGTGGCGTTCCAGGATGCCTACGTTGGGGCTGTCGGAGAGCACCTTGCCAGGCGCTGGGGGCTGGATATCCCGGCGTGGGCGGACAACGCGCATAGGTTCCTGCAAACGCCTCATTTCCCCGATTACATGGAATTTGCCAAACCGGTTTTCCTGCGCGACAGTCCCATTGCCTTCCGCCGGCGGTTGATTTTCACCGAGGCCGAGCCCCTGCGCCGAGCGAGGTTCCCAAGGGACGACAGCTGAAGCCTGCGGTGGTGCCGCTGGGAGATTGGGCGAAATTGGGTTAAAACTTCTCTACGGTCAATCGAGTCTGGAGGCTCGGGTTTTCAAGAATGATTACACTCGCCGAAATTGAAGCTGCGCTGGTCCGGATCCGCGAAAGCATTTATCTTTCGCCTTGCGCCTGCTCGGTAACTCTTTCGAACCTTACCGGGAACTCGGTCTATCTCAAGCTGGAAAACCTGCAAATGACGGGAGCGTTCAAGGAGCGCGGCGCTCTAAACAAGATTCTCAGTCTGACTCAGGGCGAACGTGAACGCGGAGTGATTGCAGCTTCGGCGGGCAACCACGCTCAGGCCGTTTCCTATCACGCCACAAGCCATGGAATTCGGGCGCAAATCGTGATGCCGGTCACCACTCCCTTGGTCAAGGTTTCCGCCACCCGCGGGTATGGAGCAGAGGTGATCCTGCATGGGGCAAATTATGACGAGGCTTGCGAAGAGGCTCTGCGCCGCTCCCGTGGTGAGAATTTGGCCTTTCTTCATCCCTTCGATGATGATGCGGTGATTGCCGGCCAGGGCACATTAGGCCTGGAATTATTGCAGCAAGTCCCGAATCTAGAGGCCGTGGTGGTCCCAGTCGGCGGCGGAGGATTAATCGGCGGTCTCGCGTGCGCAATCAAAGAAACGAATCCCAAGGTGCGAATTATCGGCGTGCAGACTTCGCGCCTTCCCTGCATGCTGGTCGCGGTCCAGGAAAAGAAACCGGTGGACCTAATGCCGGCCGCCACCATGGCTGACGGAATCGCCGTAAGGAAAGCCGGCGAACGGACGTTGCCGCTGGCCCTCAAGTACGTGGATGAAATCGTCACGGTTGAGGAAGAGGAGATCGCCAACGCCATCTTGTTCCTTCTTGAAAGTGAAAAGACCTTGGCCGAAGGCGCGGGCGCGGCCGCCCTGGCCGCTCTCTTGCAACGGAAGGCTGGGTGCCATGGCGTCAAGGTCGCCGTCATAGTGAGCGGCGGCAACATTGATGTCACCCTGCTCTCACGCCTTATCGAACGCGGTTTGGTGAAGGATGGCCGGTTGGTGCGGCTGCGCATCCACTTGCCGGACTATCCTGGCGCTCTGCATAAACTTACCGGTGTCCTGGCGCAGCATCGCGCCAACATTGTGGAGACCTCTTACGACCGCGCCTACCACGGAGCCAGCCTGGGCGATGCCGTCATTGATATTACCCTGGAAACCCGCGGCCCTGACCACGTGGCCGAGATCGTTGCCGCCTTGCACGCCGGCCGCTACTTGCATGAACGAGTGATGTGATTCAGGGCGCCTGGTGTGATCAACACCGCCTTGCACAAATGACGTGGCTTGGCCTGTATGCCCTGTGAGTGGCGCTTACGGTCCGAAGAGTGAAATGCAGGCGTCTCCATGGAGCCAAAACGGGGAAGCTTTCTTTTTAAATCTTGCCATTCCATGAGCTGCTGTAAACCCATACATCACAAGAAACGCGGCGTATTAGCCACGTGAGTAACTTGGAATGCTGGAACTTTCCGGGACTATGCGGTGTCACTAATTATATGCGGATAGGTTCCTCAGGCCGGTTTGGGGCTTATCTCATCCTGTTTGCGCTCGTCAGTGAATTTGCATTGCAGTTAATTTGGAAACCTGAATATCCTCATTACAGAATTTGGGAACCGTTCAATCCTTACCTGCTCATTCTCCTGTTCCTGGGGATTGTCCTAATACTCCACTCAATCTTCCTCACGGTTCAGGAGAAACAGGCTGCTAGGATCTCAAGTTTTTCATTGACCTGGGCGGGATCTCAGCGCGGTGAATTGGTGCAAGGAGATGTGCCGGAAAAGACTCCAGCAAGTGCAATTCAAACCGCCGGGATTCCTTCATATCATTTGTCACTGACCCCATCCGAATCGCGCGGTAGGCCATTAAAGGGGGTCGGGGAAGTCCTAATATTACTGGCGATTCTTTTGTATGGAATCTTTCACCAATGGAGCTTACTGAGCGGAGTGCTCGTAGCTGTAGGTTTCGCCTTGGTGTTCTGGCCAGCGGTCGCGCAGACCGACGAGATCAGATTGCAAGGTGAAATCCGCGCAACTTTTCGGCCAAAGGGCGGCAGGCGTTACCCCCTCCCATTGCAAGCTGTGCTCACGAAGCCAATTTCGAGTCTCCTTACATCATCCCGGTGTATAGTAATGGTATTCTCCATACTATTGTATTCTTTTATGATCGAATCACGGCTAACCCCGAAGGGTTTCAAGGTTTCCATTCCCAAGTCGGGAACGCTCGCTTCATTCAACCAGCCGTGGAGCGAGCCCTTGGTACTTTGTGTTAGTGAGTCTCACCTCTGGTATTTGAACGGCTTACAGGTGTCACAATCTGACCTTGAAAAACGCTTGGGAGATCTCCTGCGCGTTCGCGGTGACAAGACTGTCTTTGTGGATGCGGCCGACTCAAATCCGTATTACTTAACCGTGGAAGCAGTAGCAGAAGTCCAGAAAGTCCCGGACGCCAAGATTATTCTGGTTACGCCAGACATAATAGTTGAAGTTCCCGGCCTCGTCGGGTCATCTCCGTGCGAAGCCCTGACGCGCTAATCCCCCCGTTCTCACTGAATCAAGTATTGGGCAAGCTTCCCATCCGCAACCGAAAACGTTGTAAGGCTCAGCGTCTTTCCCGAAGCAAACCGGATACGAAATCCACGGAAAGTCATGCCGCCGCGCAGGCCGAAGCCGGTTTGTTCAAAGGTTTCCGGCGCCCCGAGAGGTTTCAGGCTCTCGGCGGCGTCGGACAGAACTTGGGGAGTGAAATAAGCGATGGCGTCCGAGGTCAGTAGGGTTTGGTCAATCTTTCCATCCTGCAATTGGCCAAAAATCCGGCGGGCCTGGTCGAGTTGCTGCGCGGCTTGTGGGTCTTGTTTTTCCGCCAGCAGCAGTGGGCCGATTTGATTGGTCACGGAGCCCGTCACGCTCGATCCATCCATGTTGGTCAACACTACCACGGCCGCGCCTTGATCGAGCCAGACGGTGTTACTGCTGGTAAATCCGGAAACCGCGCCTCCATGGCCGAGCCGCGGGTGTCCGGAAGCATTGGAGACACCCACGCCCAAGGCATAGTTGGTGGGGGCTCCGTTCTTCAGTCGCACGGGCGTAATGAATTCTTTCAAAGAAGCGGGCGTCAGGAGTTTCCCGTCCATCAATGATTTGTCCCACAAAGCGAGATCGCGCGCCGTCATGGCCAGCTCGCCTGCGGCGAATAGCCAGCCTTGAGCTTCAGGCTGAGCGGGGCGGGCGGGGGCCAGGCCAAAGCGCGTGTAGCCCATGGGGTCAGAGCCGGAAAGAGTTTGGGCGTCCAAATTAATCACGCTGTGCATGCCCAGCGGACCGAAAATCCGGCTCTCGAGAAATGCCCAAAGCGATTTGCGCGAGGCTTTCTCCAAAATCCGGCCTGCCGCAACAAAGTTGGTGTTGCTGTACTGCCACTGCGTGCCCGGTTCGAAATCGAGGGGAATCTTGGCCCAGCGGTCCAAAATGCCGTCCGCAGTTACGGGTTGGAGCATAAACGGAGCCACGTAATCCAGCGGGTAATAATCCTGGTAGCCGGAGGTATGGGATAGCAGTTGGCGGATAGTGATGTCCTTGGCGCGCGTGAGCGACGGCAAATAGCGCGACACCGGACTGTCGAGCGAAAGCTTGCCATCCTGCTGCAACAGCAGCATGGCCACGGCAAGAAACTGCTTGCTGACCGAGCCGATGCAGTAACGCATCTCCGCGCTGGCCGGGGTGGCGGGTTCCAGGCGCGCCTGTCCGTAAGCGCTGGCATAGGCGATCTGACCGTCCTTGATCACCGC
Source organism: Terriglobia bacterium (assembly GCA_035308965.1). Classification (GTDB taxonomy): domain Bacteria; phylum Acidobacteriota; class Terriglobia; order UBA7540; family UBA7540; genus DASYXZ01. Next base: position 260,724 of record DATGFN010000023.1, read on the forward strand.
GATGGAAGCGCTGGGCGTTCCGGAATCGGCCAAAGCTTTGGTGACGGCGCCGTCAATGGCACTGGTGGTGGCGGGCGGTAATTGCCCACTCGCATGAACACAGATGAATAGGGCCAACGCGGCGGATGCGATGCGATTCAGAAAGCGCATAAGTTTGTGTCCTTATCGGTGCAGGGCATCATACTCGAATTTCCGGCCGCCCGGCCAGACCTCTTTGAAGAGTTTTGGCCCTCAATGCGGTAGTGGTGTCATTTGGAATTGCATTCCATTCGAGGAATTGGTCATTCCCGCGAAGGCGGAATCCAGTCTTTGTTCCGGGCATTTCCATTGATTGAGTGAAATGTATTCCCGCCTTCGCGAAAATGACTGCGCGGCAGAGCTCGCACCAGGCAAATGACCCCTCTTCCCTCAATTCTTCTCACTTGCCATAATTGGGCAATTCACTGTAATTTTGAATAGACCCCCATCGGCTGCGGGAGATTCCTGAAATCCCGGATAACCCGACCAAAGGTTTCGACCATCTGAAGTAAAGGTTTGGGATGCGATAGCCAATAAGACCCGTGGGACGGGGGCCTGCGCAAAAGCACTGGGCGAAACGGCTGAAAGTTAGAGCAGTTTGGCAGCGCCTTGGAGTTTATCAGAGGGAGAGATCGATGCTGAAACGTATGCTGGTGCTGGGTCTGACCGTGGGACTGGCCGCGTTGGCCGTCTCAAGTTGCGGCAGCTCCAACAAAGTCACCACGACTACCGCGGGATCATTAATCACTTTCGTCGAAGATGTCCCTGCCTGCGGCGTGGTGAATTTTCGTTCCTCAGTCGATAGTTTATACGTGAGGCCCCAAGGTAGTACCTTAGCCTATACAGTGTTTGGGGGCACCTCCACGCGGTCGCCGATTTATAAAGTCGACTTTGGAAGGCTGAAAGATTTTTCGACCTTCTTGGATATTGGACCGCTCGCCGCGGGGACCTACGACCAGGCGACATTCAGTTTTCTTTCTCCCCAGCTCGCCACTTACGAGGGGAATTCCAACCCGGCCATCAAACTCATCGAACTTATATTCCCGACCACGTCGCCCACTTTTTCCATTAATCCTCCCTTAGTCATAACCCCAGGAGGCTTGAGTGGCATGCAAGTTGATTTCAAATTGCAGCAGTCCTTATCATTGGATAGCAACGGACAAGTTACCCCCAACATGACCCCGGTAATGAGTTTTGTCCCCATCAATCCAACCACGACCGGGGGCTTTGGAAACATGGATGACGTCAAAGGATTCGTCACCAGCGTCACCAATGCCATCTCAACTTCTACGGGTTTTACCGGAGGTTTCGGACTCGAGACATTGTCGGGCAGCGGTCCACTCATCACCGCAAATCTTACCAGTTCGACGGTGATATGCGGTCCTCCCACGACGTCGAACCAGGCGTGTACGCCCATACAGTTAAATCAACTTCTGACGGGCAGCTTTATTGAAATGGACGGATTTGTGGACTCGAAAGGAAACCTGGTGGCCAACTCCATTGAAGTCGAGGACCACGAGGCGCCCGAAAACAACCAATTGGCATTTCTTGGGGACGTAATGCCCAATTCAATTACAAGAGATTCCAATGGAAATGTCTCCCAGTTCGATCTCTACGTCAGCGAAACAGAGCCGGACGATTCCACCGGAGTTTCCCTGGACACGGTTGTAACCGTGCATCTCTCGTCGTCGACAATCTATCAGGCAGACAGCCGGCCGCAAATCCCCGGGTCAACAATTTCCACAAACTTTGTAAACCTGCCGTTTGGCGCCGCTTCGATCAAGGAAGGCCAGGAATTGGTGGTGCATGGCGTTTTCAAGGCACCTCCAATTTCTTCCACGGGCGCGGTGTCACCTACGACGGTCGCTGCGGACATGGTCTTCTTGAAGTTGCAGTCGCATTCCGGAAATTTTTCTTCGCTGGTCGCCGCCAATCCCGATGATCGCACGGGGGGGTTCTGGATGGCGGCCTGCGACAACCTTTTTCAAGGCTCTCCGGGTGCGCCAATCCTGGTCCTGACAAACTCGCAAACCGTTTTTCTCAATCTTGGTGGGTTAAGCGCTCTTACTCCGCAGCCCGCGTTGGTCGTCAAAGGGTTGTTATTTTACGATCTTCAGGGCGGTCAAGTTAATGGAGTGACCGTTCCTCCCGGGACCCTGGTGTTTGTGGCTAAACAGGTTCATCAAGCGGCGTAAATGGAGATTCTCGTCGAGCAAAGGTCCTACATTACTTTTCCCCTGCACCCTGTTCAAAAAGTCCGGGAAAGCGGACGCCTCTTTCCCTTCGCCTCCCTCCGCCCGATTTTTCCGGTGTTCCCGTGCCCATTCAGGACCATCGGGAGCAATATGCCCGCCGATCCCACACTCAATATTGGGACAGTTTTCGCGTCCTCCGATTGTTTCGCTTCTCTCCCGGCAACCGTGTGAAGCCCAGGTCCGCTCCAATTAACAATTTAGTGGCGTAAATGATCTGGCCGGTATGATAGGCAAAATGCTCAGTGACATGGGTCATGGCACTGAGTCCAGTGACGCGAAAGCCCTGGATGCGAAACTCCCGGCTAAGATCGCGCGGGGAGATCCGCGCCAAAACGCGGCAGGCTTCCGTCACGGTTTCTTCGAGGTGTTGGGCCAGCTTGCGGCGGGGGATGGGTCCAAGTTCTTCAAATTCACTGTCTCTGTCGCGGCGGTCGGGCTGATTGCCCAATCCGGAAATAATCCATTGCCTCACGTTTCCAGCCAGATGTAACACGAGATTTCCAATACTGTTGGACGTCCGATGCGGACGCCACCAGATCTGGCTTTGGGAAAGTGTTTCGAGACATCGAATGATCCGCGGCAAATGTTGACGACGGAGCGAATGGCGCGCTTGCGCCGGGAATGAACTTGCACTTGCCGGCCCGGCTTTTCTTGATTGCATTTTCGAGATGTTCTCTCTGAAAGAGTCCTTGCAGGTTGCCAGGGGCTTGCTATCGCTCTTCCGAAGCTTTATTTGCGGCTGGCCCAAGGCCGAGAATTCCCCGCAATCGGTCCCAAAGGTCCTGCATTAACCGGTTGCCGGGGAGATGATGCAGGCGCTGGTTTTCGAGCCAATCCAAGATCTTGGAGTCGGAAATTTCGCCCGTAATCACAAGCACTCGCCCCACCAGACTGGGCCGAAGCCTCATCATTTGCGAGACCATTTCTTCGGGGGGAGTATCCGAGGACCGGATGTCCAGCAAGACGGCGTCAAAACTGCCTCGCGAAATCATGCCCAGCGCCTGTTTGCCGCTATAGGCAATCTCCCCATCGCAGTCGGCGCCGGCCAGCAAGACATAGATGATGTTGCGGATGGAAGGCTCATCTTCAATGATCAAAACTTTTCGGCGTGGATGGTCGAGAGTCATTTCACCGCCTTTCAAACCCGCCGAGGGGTTCGATTGTGCCGTTAAGTTTTCTCCATACCTACCACAGTCCAACCGGGCCGTAGTATGCAGGTTGGCATTGCGGAAGTCAAGTTCATTCGGCGGTGTATATCCTATAAACATATTCAATAGTAATGTAATACTGTATTGCCGCTCAACCTTTCCCGCAGCAACCGGCGCCAGGGGCCTAGTTTCGGGCGGCGGGCTCGATGGCGCCACTTTCCGAGGCAAGGAATTCGCGGTCATGCCCGGGAATGACCCGCTCGCCTGAAGTGAGGATGAGGTTGCGGTCGCGGATGGATTGATTGCGGTTCTGAGGGATCATGGTCAACACCTGGTCGTCGTGATCGCGCGTAAGCAAGGCATCGCCGGCGACGACCGTCCTCTGCCCGGAGGTGGGCACAATCAGAGAAACATGGCCCGGCACATGTCCGTGCGTGAAGAGGGATTCCAGGCCCTCCGGAAAGGTATTGTTTTCGGTCCAGTGGAATTGGGCAGGGGATCCCAGCCGAGACTTGTCCCACCAACGCAGGGTGAACTTGCGCAACTTGCCCATGTTGGCCTCGGCGTGCTCGTAAGCGAAGGTTTCGGGATAAAACTTCAAGACCCGTTTTACCCATCCCACCTCGTTCATCATGTCGGCATACAGCGCCGTGCACCATTGGTAGGATTCCTGCGTCCCGTAAATATCGCTGGAAGGGAAGAGGCAGTTGTTTAAAACGTGATCTACGTGGAAATGAGTGTTGATGACCATCCGGATATCGGACGGAGCGAGTCCTTTCTTATTCAAAGCCCCAAGCAACTGGTGGGCCTCGTGAGGGAGGCCTGTGTCTACGACCGCATGCAGGCGGCCCTTCGAAAGAAGCACCGAAGTTGCCCCGCGCCAGCTTCCCGAAAGAAGCACGTCAACATTCCAGGCTGTACCCGCCATGCAACCTCACGGAGGATGAATTCAACCGCTATTGTACAAGAAGATCTGCTTGGCGGGCACGGGTTTCAGGCGGCATTGAAGGACTAATATAATTGCGGTCGGTGAGTGGGGCGGCTCAGTCCGGCAATTCACAATTTCGTCTTTGACGCTACTCCGCGGGCGTCCGAATGCGAAGCAGGGATCTCTTCAGTTTCTTCTTCGATCGTCCATCGTCGCAGGCGTAAGATGTCCGCGGCGCGAACTACGCCTATCGGTTTATATTGATCGCCGTCTTCGACCACCACCACGTTTTCCGCCTGCCTTGTTATCATCACTCGGGATACTTCATCCACATTATCACCGAGGTGCGCCACCACATATTTCTGATGGGCAATGTCGCGTGCTTTCGCCGCCTTGTCGATTCCTCGCAGCAGATCGTGGGCTTCAATAATTCCCATTAGTTTGCCGTCTTTCTCGACCACGGGTAACACGCCCGAGTCTTCCGGCGCCATGATCTCACGAACGATGGAAAGGACGTCCGCGTCCTCCTGCACCGTGTTAAAACTCTTGCGCATCACCTGTTCAATCCGAGCCCGCATGAGAACCGGCACGGAGTAATCCTGGCGCACGATCAGGCCGCGCTTGACCAGTTTGCCCGTCATGATGGATTCGGCGCTGAACAGGCGGACAAATCCGTCTGCGACCATGCAGCACACCACGAGCGGAAGAAGTGCGTTGGGATTGCGGCTTAATTCGAACAAAAACACGATGGATGTAAATGGCGCGCGTGCGATGCCGGCAAAGATAGCTGCCATCGCCACCAATGAGTATAAGGCGGGATCGCTAACGAAATTGGGGAAGAAATGGCGCAGGACATCGGAGAATACGGCGCCGATTCCGCCGCCCACAATTAACGATGGAGCAAAAACACCACCGGTTGTCCCGGAGCCAAGCGACAGGGCAAGGGCCCAGAATTTGGCGACGGATACCCCCAGCAGCGTCCCGACGGACAATCGATCGTTCAACATATCGCGGATGGTGTCATACCCTGTCCCAAAAACTTGAGGATAGAAGTACCCAATAATGCCCAATAGGAGGGCGCCGAATGTCGGGGCCCAAATGGCCGCCGGTTGCAGCGGAAAGCGGTCAAAGAGATTCTCGAGACGAAAGAGCACGCGAATCATGGCGACGGCAGCGATCCCCATAATCACTCCCATGAGCGCGAAGAGCCATAATTCCTGCATGCCGCTCAATGTGAAAGCCGGCATTGGAAATAAGGGGTCCCAACCTCGAAAGTGCACTGCCACCGCTGTGGCGGTTGCGGAGGAAAAAGCCACAGGGATGAACGAGCGGACGCGGAATTCAAAAAGGAGGAGTTCGATGGCCACCAGGATTCCCGCGAATGGTGCGATGAATGTTGCGGCCATCCCCGCTGCCGCACCGGATGCCAATAAGACGCGCCGCTGATAGGGAGACAAGCGAGTAGCCTGTGCGAGTATCGACCCCAACGCAGCTCCTGTCTGAATGATCGGGCCCTCCGCTCCGAAGGGCCCGCCTGTCCCAATCGCGAAAGCGGTGGCTAGGGGTTTCAGGAAGCCCACGCGCATGCGTACGCGACTCTTGCCCACCAAAACCGCTTCCATAGCTTCAGGGATCCCGTGGCCCTTTAGCGTCGGCTCCCAGAAATGAATCATAAGGCCCACCAACAAGCCTCCGATGGGAGGAATCAGAATCACCCATGCTCCAAGGTGGTTGTGGACCGGGTAGGTGACTGAGAACGACCACCGGCCGTAGAAAAAAATGTTGGTGAAAAGATAAATAAGTTCGAGCAAACCTTGGGCGACGATCCCTGAAACAAAGCCGACCGCGACCGCATAAAAGGAGACCTTGAGGACTGAGGGATCGAGAGCAATGCCAAATTCTCGAAGCCCCATGAATTTACGAGGCGGGGAATACCTATTGCCCTTGGCGTCGTACATCGGACACTCCTACGATTTCGTTACCGCCCGCAGCGGCTGCTTGAAACCTGCGCAATTCACTCAGATGGAGTGAGGTCAGCTTACGCAGCAACTTTGCGCCGGAACCCGTGAGCCTGACCTGGACAGTGCGACGGTCAATCGCGTCGCGCTTCTTGCTGACCCAACCCCTCTTGGCTGCACGCGCCACCAGCCCCACCACGGCGTTATGACGCTCCTGTAAAAACTCGGCCAACTCAGAGATGGTTGCGGTTCCGTGGGCGGTATACCCTGCGACTCCGAGGAGTAGTTGGTGTTGCTGCGGCGTTAATCCCTGGCTGCGAGCGGCTCGTTCGCTGAACCGGAGGAAGCATCGCAGTTCGTAACGGAACCGAGCGACTTTATGCAATAAGCCCCGGCCTACGGATAATGCGACTTTAGATCGGGCTCTCATCCATTCAAATTATATCACACTGCGATGTATTTTCAATGGCCGTACAGGCAGGAGACTGCCTTCGACAGCCTCCATGCGAAGCTTGACCTCGAGATGATCGAAGGACGCCTTTTCGAATTAGACGCCTTGGCCTATGGTGTTTCTCCGCCGAATCATTCTATCGGGGAGGAAGCGTCACCCTGATGGGTGATTTGAGGGTGAAGTCAATCTTGGTCTCGGGAGCTATCTTCATCGGCGGCGCTTTCGTTCCGGCCTGCGCAGCCGTCCCGGCGCCCGCGCCTACAACTGAGCCGATGGCTGCGCCTTTGCCGTGGCCGGCGATGGCGCCTAGCAAACCGCCCAGGACCGCCCCGCCGCCCACAGTTTCCGCCGTCCGCGTGCCGCGAGATGATCCCGCCTGGTTGTAAGTTGTCGAGACAGCGTCGTAGTTGCTCCCGCCAACGGTGATGCTTGAAAGAGCGAGCTCGACTTCCGATCGCCCCGTCATGTGTCCGGCGTTCGCGGTTTTAACCAGGCGCACGCGCGCGTCCGCCCCTTGCGAAACCACAACTTGGTCATCCACCACAATTGGAGCCGCAACGCTCGCGCCAAACTCCTGGCCCGCTTGATCGCGCGACGAATCAACTCCGTCAATCATGCGGATGGTGATGACCGTGCCGGCGGGAATGGTGACTTGAACCGGTGGAGGTGGCGGAGGCGGCGGAGATGGTGGAGGTGGAGTAGAGGCTACTTCGGGAGCCGCCAACGGCTTCTCCGTTTCCTTGGGCGCGCTCTGTTCAACTGAGGAGGTGGATTCGTTGCTCGGCTCGGCGGCGCGATCTACCCGCCGGGTGGATGAATGTTTGGCCTTCCACTTATTGGGCCGGGGGGCAGAGGGCTCCTCACTTCTCGACTGTAGCCTGGCGGGCGGCGCCTCTGGGGCTGGCTCAGCCTTGGCCGATGCTTGCGGCGCCACTTCGATCTGGTTATCCACTTTCTTTACGCCGCTGGCCTGGCTTGCCACCCGTTCAGCCGCGGCTTTCTCCAGGTCGGTTTGGACGTTGCCACTGAGTTCGACAACACCCTTGCTCGACGAAACCCGAATGTCGCGAGTCTTGAGGACGGAGTCCTGAAACAATTTGGCCTGGATATCCGACACGATCGCTTTATCGTCCGGGCTAAAGGGAGATTGGACATTGCACGCGGCCAGCAACACGGACAAAGCCAAAACTGCCACGCCGAACCCCGCCGACGATCTTCGCATACTTCCCTCCATTGTCTCGATGTGGACGCTCGCCTAACAGTATGATTCATGTAAGATACTTCAGGATGCACCAGCGCTTCCGGATTCATCATAGCCGAAATGCGGGCGGCAAGTCCAAAGCGTGTCTGAGCATTTCTGGATGACGTTTTTGCAGGTTTATTGGTGAGGCATGCTAAGATAATGCGGATGGGCCGCGAGAGGCCGAAAGTCAAGTCCTTCCGCGGTTCCTGAGAAACTCTTCCGCGCTAAGAAAAATCTTAATGCAAAATGCTTCCCTAAGCGTCGTCATCCCGGTGTATAACGAGGCCGATAACGTTCAGCCTCTCCTCGAACAGCTTCGTGCGGGTCTCAAGGATTGGTCGGATCCGGTTGAGTTTTTGTTCGTGGATGACGGAAGCACGGATCTGACTCTTGAAAACTTGAAGCGAGCGCAGGATACTGACCCTCGCATTCGCATCGCCCACATTCGAAGGAATCAAGGGCAGACCGCGGCCATGGCGGCGGGATTCCGCCTGGCGCAAGGGCGCTGGGTGGTTACGCTGGATGGCGACTTGCAAAATGACCCGGCAGAAATTCCCCGCCTGGCCGAAATGTTGAAAGAATGGGACGTCGTTTGTGGCGTTCGAGCCCATCGGCAGGACACTCGATGGAAACGCCTTTCTTCGCGCATCGGCAATGGCTTCCGCAATTGGGCGACCGGCGACAACATCATAGACACGGGATGCACGCTGAAGGCCTATCGAAAAGATTGTCTCGATCGCCTGGAACTATATCGCGGCATGCACCGCTTCCTTCCGACCTTGCTTAAAATGCGCGGCTACCGGGTAACTCAGGTGCCGGTAAAGCATCATCCACGCCTTCATGGCAAGACCAAGTACGGAACTTGGGGGCGGCTGGTCAAGGGTCTGGCTGATGTCTGGGCGGTGCGCTGGATGAAGAACAATCGACTGGACTACGAGACCGAACTTGAACTGCTTGAGAGAACTGAAGAGACGCCGGAAGGGCAGGATTCCTTGAGTGCAATCAAACGGGGCGGCGCATAGCAACGCCCAGGTGCAAAACTCGCCCAATCCATGAGCGCAGGAAAATCCGCCCATGACTCTGTGACGATAGTTTCATCAGCGTTGATTGATTTGGAAAAGCGTGAAGTGAAGGACTAAATCAGACGGAATTGAAGACTGAAAACCCTCTCCCACCGCAAGCAACGAACTTTACGAAGCCTTTGCCCTTTCCCATAACTCATTTCCTCACCCTACTACTTGTTGCAGCCTGCTTGTTTTTCGCGGGCCTGGGCCGCCTGCCGCTTCTTGAGCCCGATGAAGGCCGCAATGCAGAAGTAGCGAGGGAGATGCTCGTCTCCGGGGATTGGATTACACCGCACTACAATACCCTCGCGTATCTGGATAAGCCTGCGGTCTTCTTCTGGCTGGTGGCCGGGTCATTCAAAATCGCGGGTATTTCAGAATACGCGGCGCGACTTCCATCGGCTCTCATGGCGATGGGAACCATGCTTCTCACCTGGTTCCTGGCGGGGGGAATGCTGGGCGGCTCGGCGGGACTAAGGGCCGCCATTGTCTGGGCCACCATGCCCCTGACCATCATTTTCGCGCGCACGGTTATTTTTGACATGACGCTCACCTTCCTGGTCACTTTGGCCATGGCCGCATTCTGGCTGGCAAGCTCGTGCGATTTTCGGCGTGCATGGCTCGAAATGGCCATGTTCGCCGCTTGCGGAATCGCCACCATTACCAAGGGTCCGGTGGGATTTCTTTTGCCGCTTCTTTCGATCCTCGTTTATCAAGCATTGAGAGGAAGGCTTGGGGAGCTAAAGCGAATTCGATGGGGTTTGGGCATCATAGTGTTTCTGATTGTGACGCTCCCCTGGTTCGCGGCGGTTTCCATGCGCAATCCCGATTTCCCGAGCTATGCGTTGTGGCAGGAGAGTTTGCGGCGCTTTACCACCGGGAGCGCCCATCGCGGTGGAAGCGTTTTCTATTACCTGCCGGTTTTTCTCGGCGGACTTTTGCCCTGGAGCCTCTTTCTCATCCTGGTCATATGGAATCGGATTAGGCGGTGGAAAGAACTCCTATATGATACGAACAAGCCCGTGCTGTTTTCACTCTCTTGGGCCGGCCTGATTTTTGTTTTCTTCACGATTTCAAGGTCGAAGCTACCCGCCTACGTTTTGCCCGCGACGGTCCCCCTCAGTATTCTGATGGCCCATGCCTGGGGAGAATTGGATGCGGCTGCAAATGAAAACACCCGTAGGCCGGATTGGATGGCGGCGGGGTTCGCAGCCCTGATTGGCACGGGATTGCTGGTCGCCCTGACGGCCTGGAAAATCCTCGACTTTGTCAGCATTCGAGCGCGCGCCGTGGAGAAGATCGACCCGAGAGTTCTTGATTTGCTCAAGCCGACGCTGCTTTATACCGGACTCATCCTGGCTGCCATGGGCATTCTAGGCCGTAATCTGGCTGAACGGCGAAACAGGCAAGTTCTCGCCCATGCAACTTTCGCCCTTTTGGCTCTGACCGCGCCCGCCCTGCTCATCCGTTGGCTCCCGCCGCTTAGAACCTATGCCGAAGTTTCCAGTTCCCGACGGATTGCGGATCGCATCCTGGCAAGTCCCGAGAAAGATTTGCCCGTTTATGGTTTTTATTACTATCGCACTGGCCTGCCTTTCTACCTGCGCCGACCCGTAAGCCTTGTCACCTCGGATGGGGATGAAATGACGAGCAATTATGTCATTGCGGAGTTTGCCAAAATGCGCGGCGCCAGGTCTCGCGCCAATTTAAATGGCGCCGCAGGGGGATCATCGCAAATCGGCCAGCAGCAACCTCTCCCCTTGAATGAAGTGCTGCTTGATGCTGTGGAGTTCCGCGCCCGGATTCAAAATCCCGCATCGGAAGTCCTGGTACTAGTCCGGAACAATGAAGTGGATTTATTGACTAATTCAATCCCAAACGAAAAAACGCCTGTTGGTTTGTGGTCTTATTGGCAAGACTCGGTTTGGAAAATCCCGGCGTCGGCCGTTCCCTCGCCACAGCAAAAGTAGCAGGTCAAGAAAGATTGCGGCCATCACAGTTTGAATTTCTTCCATCAGGTCCGGTTTCTTATGTGCGGCATTTGCGGAATCCTCAACCTGGCGCTCGAACCGGCGGCCCACCGCGACCGAATCGACCAAATGTCGGAGAGGCTGAAGCATCGCGGCCCGGACAGCAGCGGCAAATTCGAATTCCCCTACCTTGCCTTGGGTATCCGGCGGCTGAGCATCATTGACCTCGAGACCGGAAACCAACCTCTTTCCAATGAAGCCGGCGACGTGACGTTGGTATTCAATGGTGAAATATATAATTACCGCGAGTTGCGTCAGGGCCTGCTGGATCGTGGGCATATTTTCAGGACGCAGTCTGACGGCGAAGTCATCGTTCACCTCTATGAAGAATCAGGGCCCGGTTTTGTGACCGAGCTGAACGGGATGTTCGCCATCGCTCTTTGGGATGATCGCGCCAAAAAGTTGGTTCTGGCGCGGGACAGGGCCGGAGAAAAACCTCTTTATTACTGGCTTCGCGATCGCACCCTGGTCTTCGGCTCGGAAATCAAATCGCTCCTCGAATACCCGGGAATCAGCCGCGAGCTTGATCCTCAAGCCCTCGCCCAATATTTCTTTTACGGATATTTCCCCTCTCCACGGAGCGTCTTCGCGGAGATTCAAAAGCTTCCCGCCGCCCACTGTTTGATCGCAGAAGACGGGAAAGTTCGTATAGATTCCTATTGGCGACTTCAGGACTATCAGAGGTCTCCGGGCCTCCCTTTACCGGCCCGGGACGAAGAGAATCAATTGGTGGAAGACTTGCGCGTTCATCTGCGGGAGGCGGCGATTTCGCGGCTGGTGAGCGACGTCCCATTGGGCGTCTTCCTGAGCGGGGGCGTGGATTCGTCAACCCTGGTTGCCCTCATGAGCGAGCTGACTCCCGGAAACGTAAACACCTTCTCGGTGGCGTTTACGGAAAAGGGTTTCAATGAGGAGCCGTACACCCATTTGGTCGCCCGCCGATTTCAAACGTGCCACCACGTGGTGCAAGCTGATGAGCCCGGTTTGCGCGAAGGGTTGCAAACGCTTGCCGATCGCCTGGATGAGCCGATTGCCGATCCCGCCGTGATTCCCACTTTTCTCCTTTCACGGTTCGCCCGTGGCGAAATAAAAGTCGCGTTGAGCGGTGAAGGCAGCGACGAGCTTTTTGGAGGATACCCAACCTACATGGGCGCCCGTCTGGCGGAATCCTATCTTCGTCTCCCGGGCTTTCTGCGCCACCAGTTATTCGACAGGCTGGGGATGCATTTGTCCGTTTCGTCCTCCGCCGTTCCCATCGGCATGTTCCTTCGCCGTTTCCTTTCCCACGCGGAAAGAAATCCTGCCGAGCGGCATCAGATTTGGTTTGGAATGTTTTCGCCGACCGAACTCGATCAACTCTTTTCGCCGGAGTGGAGAGGGCGCGATTCGGCGAGAGGGGAAATATTTTCACCGTTGGCCCGAATTATGGAGGGCGCTCAGTTTGATGATACCGTAGCGCAAATGCTTTACCTCGATTTCCGCATGTACCTGGAAGATAATCTCCTGGTTAAAATCGATCGCGCCAGCATGGCGTGCTCACTTGAACTACGCACTCCATTTCTTGACCACCGGCTGGTGGAATTTGCCGCCCAAATGCCAGCTTCGCTTAAGGTGCGGGGCTTTAAGCTCAAATACCTGCTTAAACGCGCCGTGGGAAAATGGCTTCCGCGAGAGATTGTGCACAGGCAAAAGCGGGGGTTTTCCGTGCCTATCTCCAAATGGATGAGAAAGGAGTTGCGGCCTTTGCTTGATGAGACTCTTAATTCAGAGAAATTAAAACGCGAGGGAATATTCAACGCAACCTATGTGCGTCAAATGCTGGAAAATCATTGGTCGGGTCGCTCTGACTACCGGAAACCCCTTTGGACTCTTCTTTGTTTTCAGCTCTGGTCAGATCGTTGGCGGAAGTGACCTTGGATTGCATGAATTTGGATAGAATCGGTTCTTGGGAGGCAGGCAAAGGAAGGGAAGAAATTGTACGGCCGTCAATAAATGAAAATTAAATCAAAAATCACCAAACTAAAATCCAAAATCGAAAATCCAAAATCGCCCCCGACTCCCGGCCGTAATTCTTTCCGGAAACGCGAATGGGATATTATTCAAAAATACAAAACCCCGCGGCAGGTCCAAAGTTATCTGCGCGGGCTTCGTTACAATTGGGAAAAGAATGGCGAAACTCTCCGCACTTTCCGCGGCGTTGTTCGCAGCAATACCGCCCATTGTCTGGAGGCCGTCCTGGCGGCTGCCACTATCCTGGAACAGCACGGGTTCCCGCCCTGGGTGCTGGACATCGAGTCCCAGGACAATATCGACCACGTTTTGTTTCTGTTTAAACACCGGGGCCACTATGGAACGGTGGCGCGTTCGCGCGACGCGGGATTACACGGCCGCAAGCCCGTCTTTCAGGCGATCCGGCAATTGGTGATGAGTTATGCCGACCCTTATGTGGACTTCACCGGGCGCATCGTCGGATATGGGGTGGCTGATTTGCGTGCCCTGGTGAAAGTGGATTGGCGGCTGTCGGAGAAAAATGTCTGGGCGGTTCAGAAAGCCCTGATTGCCATGCCGCACAAAAAGATTGGGATTTCCGACCGGCGGTACCGCACTCTTCATTCCCGATATATTGCTTTCAAGAAAAAATTCCCGGAACGGCCTGTGACCTTTTACTCAAATCGAAATCAGTGGATGTGACGGTGGAAGGATGAAGTATGAATGATGAACTCTGAATTAAAAAACTCTTCCGGGAGTGGGCTCTCTGTCTACCATCTACTGCCTACCGTCTTCTGTTTTGCCCTCTCCGTGAAAGACTTATGCTGCAAATTCATTCGGACACAAATTATGTCCATTGAGCAGATGACCGGCGGGGCTGGATTTATCGGCTTCAACAGGGGTGATGAGCACCTACGGCGCGGCGAAACCTCCGAATCGCAATCTCAAGTTCCTACGGTTTCTGTTCCAGGGCATCAACCAGCAGGGAAGCCTTGCGCGCCAGATTAAATGATCGCTGAAGGTCGTTGCTGTCGCGAGCATGTTCAGACTGAATGAGAAACATTCGCGCGCCCTCCAGGGTCTTTTTGTCGAGACTGGCCATGGAGGTATGCCCAAGAGCGGCGATTCTTGCCCTGACGGATTCCTGCATTTGCACGACTCTGCTGCGCATCTCGGACTGTTGTTGAGGGCTCTCTCGAGGCTCGAGTGCAGGAGCTGAGGGCGTCGGTTGGCTCACAATTTCCGGGGTTGGTGCGGGGGGTTCCACCGCAGGTTCGGAAGGCGCCGGACGGCGGCGTGGTCGGACCGGAGTTTTTTGCGCCGTCGTTTCCTGCGGCGGGACTTCGACCGGATGCTCCTCCGGTTCGGGCGGCAGCGGCTCCTCAATCACAAGTTCGCCACTTGGTTTCTGGTCCGCGATAGTGGCCGCTGTGGCTGGGGGTGGCACGTATACCACTCGGGGATTAGTCTGCCGGTTCGGGCAGCCCATCAACAAAAGTGCCAGGCTCAACAACGGGTATAAACTATGCCGACCCATACCAATTATGATTGTATCACTACAGCAGGATCCGAAGAGGAGTTTACGGCCAACCGCCCCGGTCACCTTGGCAGCGTGATTCGAAAGGTTGTACCGCGATTGATTTCCGACGAGAAATCGATGCTGCCATTATGGAGCTGAATAATCCGCGACGTCATAGCCAGACCGACGCCAGTGCCACCGGGCTTGGTGGTAAAGTAGAGGGAAAATATTTTATCCCGCACCTCGGCAGGTATGCCCACTCCACGGTCGGCAATCTCCAAGATGACATGCTGGGCGGACACGCGCGGAGTGACGCGCAATTCGCCACCCTTGGGCATGGCCTGGCATCCATTCAAAACCAAATTGAGCAATGCTTGTTTCATCAGGTCGCGATCAACACGGATGGCGGGTATTTTACCGTTGGGAGTGACCTCCAGCCGGACATTGTTCCGGCGGGCTTGAGGCGCGGCGAGGTTAAACACCTCGGTCACCAGATTGGTAAGGTCGGTGGAAGAGGGGCGCAACTCCACGGGCCTCGTGAAGTCGAGGAAAGTCTTTACCACCCGGTCCAGCCGGCGGATTTCCTCGGTGAGAATGTCCAATTGCGGCTTTACGAGCTCACTGTCTCCACGGAGTTTCGTCTTCAGAATTTCGAGCGCCAGGATCATCGCGTTGAGCGGGTTCTTGACCTCGTGGGCCACGCCGGAAGTCAGCCGGCCTATCGCGGCCAGCTTGGCGGCGACGTCAAGTTGATCTTCAAGCTGGGCCCGTGAGCTTGCGTCCCGAAGGGTCACCAGGCTCGCAACCGCCTCGCCCTCCTCCTCGACAAACTGAACGCTGACTTGAATGTATTGCGTTTCTCCGTCGATCAACAATTCGATGCTTTGCCACGGCTGAGACCGTCGCCCGCGAAAGGCTTCCTTGAGGTGCTGATCCAGGGGATGGTCCGTGGTAAAGAGTTCTGAAGCGTTGCGGTGCACTATTTCTTCTGTTTTTCGATTGAGGAAGCGTCCGACCACCGGGGTGGCCACCACCAGACGGTCATGATTGTCAAAGAGCATCAGTCCGTCCGTGAGCTTGGAAAAAAGATGGTCGAGGTTTTCCTGGAGTGCCGTGTACGCAGCTTTTTCGCCCTGCATCCGCTCACCCAAAAGATCTAGTTTGGAAGACAGAATTCCCCACTCGTCTTGCCGTTGAAGGCGAAGTGCCTCGGTGTATTCTCCGCGACTCATGCGATCGAGGCTCTGGGAAATCGTTTGCAGAGGGCGCAACAGTCCAAACGAAAGGATGGCCGCGGTAATGGTGGACAGGAGGATGGCCCAAACGGAAATGATGAGGGCCCGGCGCAACTCCGGAGTGATCTGGTCGCGCAGAAAAAGGGTGGAAGAACCAACCCGAATGTCGCCCAGGGGTTTGTCGCCCATGTCGAGGTGCAGCACAACTTCGTAAATCTGTGCGGGACCGTAGATCACACGCAATTGGTGATATAAGCCCGCACTCATCAATTCGTCATAGGGCCTGGCCGGCGAAAAGCGATGCCCGATCTCATCCGGATTGGAGTGGACGAGGGTATTTAAGTCTCCATCCGTAATGGCGACATAATAAATGGTGGGGGAGTAGCCGATCTCGGAATCCATCAGAGACGCCAGACCTGGATCGGTGCTCAGAGTCTCCTGCACAAAATGGCGAAGTTCCTGGGGATCGTCCGGATTGGCGCCCGCGGGCATGCGGCTTTGAGCCAAAGCGCTCCGCGCCTGGTTATAGACTTCGTTGGCAACGGTTTCGCCGCGCGTCCTGATTTCCTTCAAATCCTGCCTGGTCAGGCTGGATATATAGAGGGTGGATGTCGCGAGGACCACCAGCATGACGAGAAAGGATATGAGTGCAGTGAGCTTACTTTTGAGGCTGACTCTCATATTCCTTCAGCTTGTTATGAAGGGTTTTTAGACTGATGCCCAGCATTTCCGCGGCACGAGTCTTATTATTCTGAGTCGCTGCCAGAGTTTCGAAAATCAGCCGTTGTTCGGCTTCAGAAACGGTCAGGCCGGGGCGAAGGCGAAGTCCATCTTCATTCCCGGCGGCCTGTACCGGGCGGTCGAACTGCGCCGAAAAATCTTTCTTCTGCAAAACTTCACCCGGATTCGTGACCACAGCGCGCTCCAACATGTTTCGCAGCTCCCGGACGTTCCCCGGCCATGCGTGCTGGCGAAACATTTTGAGCACTTCCTCATCCACTCGCTTGACATTGGAATTATGTTTCCGGCTTAAATCCTCGAGAATGGCGGTGGTCAATTCCTCCAAGTCATCCAGGTGCTCCCGCAGCGGGGGCATCGCCATTTGAACCACATTGAGGCGGAAGTAAAGGTCGCTCCGCATCAAACCCTTGGCCACCGCTTCTTCGGGGACTTTGTTGGTTGAGGCCAAAACTCGAACATCGACAGAAATCTCGGACTTGCTACCCAACCGGCGGACCTTGGCGTCCTCGAGGACTCGAAGGAGTTTGGCCTGGGTGCCAACAGGCATTTCCCCAATCTCATCCAGCAGCAAAGTTCCGCCGTCGGCTAATTCGAAGCAACCCAGGCGGCGCTCCACCGCGCCCGTGAACGCCCCCTTTTCGTGACCGAAGATTTCGCTTTCCATCAGAGTTTCAGGAATGGCCGCGCAGTTGACCGCCACAAAAGGTTTGTTTTTTCGAGGGCTCAATTCGTGCAGCGTTCGCGCCGCCAGCTCCTTGCCGGTGCCACTCTCTCCCGTGATCAGCACTGAGGCGCGTGAAGGCGCCACCATGGAAATCAGGGACATCACTTCCTGCATCTTGGTTGATGTGCCGACCAGCGTTCCGAGCACGCCCATGGCCCGAAGTTTTCGTTGGGCAATCTCCAGGTTTTGCTTGTTTTCGTTTCTCTCCAAACAATTCCGCAATTCCACGCGGAGGCGTTTGGGGTCCACAGGCTTTTCAAGAAAATTAAAAGCACCCAGCTTGGTGGCTTCAACGGCTTCCTCAATCGTGCCCTGGCCGGTGAGGATAATGAAACTCGACACGGGGTTTTCATCGTGGAGGCGCTTCAGCAACTCCATCCCGCCCATGCGCGGCATCCGGAGGTCGGAGATGACGATGGCAGGGTTGAACGCGGAGATCTTCTCCAGCGCTTCTTCGCCGTCCGAAGCCATTTCAGCTTCATAGCCCCAGGCTGCCAGCAACTCCGCAAGCCCCTTGCGCTCGTTGACCTCATCGTCGACCACCAGAACTTTGACGTTCAGAGTCATTCAGACAGGCCCTCCCCACAAGTACCACATATTACACTGCTTTGGGCCGATATCAAATCTCCGGCGGGTAAGTTTTAAAAAGCGGGTAAAAGGAGGCGGTTAATGAGGCGATTCAATGGTCGTCGTCCAGCCCGTGGATTGGGGAATCCATTGGCGTGTAAGGATATCGCTCAAAGTGAAAACCAGGAGAATAGCCAGCCAGAAGAAACCAGCCACCACGGCGGCGCGCGTAAGGTTGCTGCTGTATTTAACGTGCATGAAGAACAGGATGACCAGCGAGGCTTTAAAGATGGCGATGGCCAGGGCCACCACGGTGTTCCACGGCGAGGGCATATCCAATGTGGCCACCCACGTGGTCAGTCCGGTCAGGCCGATCAGGAGTGCGAAAATGACGAAATACACTTTTTGCGGGACTACGTGTCCGGCCATCAGGAAATTCCCCCGATCAAATAGAGTAAGGGAAAAAGGAAAATCCAAACAATATCGACGAAGTGCCAATAAAGGCCCGAGCCCTCCACCGGATTAAATCGCTCGGGGGAAAAACGGCCTTGCCACGCCATGACGGTCAACACCGTCAGCAGGCCGATGCCCACCACCATGTGGAGCGCATGGAAGCCGGTCAAGGCGAAATAAAAGAACATGAATAATTCCACTTGAGGCAATCCGGCGTGCGCTTCCTGCAACTGCTTCAGGATTTCGCCTTGCGGCGCGAATGGGTGTCCGGCAATCAACTCGCCAGGGATGAGGTTCTCATTCCAGTCGCGGCTCCATTCAAAAGTAAACTTGATGCCGAGAAATGCCATGCCCAGCAGGATAGTGAGGATGAGAAACGTCACTAGCGCCTTACGCTTTCCGGTCTGCGCGGCGTGGACGGCGAGCGCCATGGTGAGGCTGCTGCAAATCAGCACGGCTGTGTTGGTGGCCCCAAACTTCCAGTTCAGCAGATGACTTCCGGCCGCAAACGCGGTGAAGTACTCGTGGCGGTAAATGGTATAGCCGGCGAACATTCCGCCGAAAAACATGACCTCAGTTGCCAGAAATATCCACATGCCGAAGTTGGAGGCTTCGTGTTGTTGTTGGAGATCGTCGAACTGGTGGGCGAGCGGGTCCATCACCGCGCTCTGGGCCTGATGTTCAGCCAACTCACGCCTCCTCGCCGACAGCGGAATAATTGTACGCCTCTTCCGTGACCACGGGTGTTTCCTCAAAGTTTTCGGTGGGTGGCGGAGAAGGCGTCGTCCACTCCAGACCCTTCGCCTTCCAGGGATTGGGTCCAGCCACCTTGCCATAACGCATGGACCACGTGAGGTAGATCAGCGGGATCAGGTAGCCGATGCCCAGGATGGACGCGCCCGCCGAGGACATTACGTTGAGCACCTGAAACTCCGCTGGATACACGGCGTAACGCCGTGGCATTCCGAGGTAACCGAGCATGTATTGCGGGAAGAAGGTGAGATTGAAACCCACAAATATCACCAGGGCGGCAAAGCGCGCCCAGCCGTCCGGATACATACGCCCGGTAATTTTGGGCCACCAGAAATGAATACCGCCGAGATAGGCCATCACCGCGCCGCCCACCATAATGTAATGGAAGTGGGCAATCACAAAATAAGTATCGTGTACGTGAACGTCCACAGCCAGTGAAGAGAGGAACAATCCCGTAACGCCGCCCATGGTGAACAATCCCACAAAACCAAGCGCATAGAGCATGGGCGCGTCGTAGGATATCGAGCCTTTGTAGAGCGTGGCCATCCAATTAAACACTTTGATGGCCGAAGGAATGGCCACCATGAAGCTTAATGCGGAAAAAACCAGCCCGGCGTAAACCGATTGCCCGGTAACGAACATGTGGTGGCCCCAAACCAGAAAACTGAGCACGGCGATGGCTACGCTGGAAAACGCGATGAAACTGTAACCGAAAACGCGCTTGCGGGAGAAGCAGGTGATCAGCTCGCTCATCACACCCATTCCGGGCAGAATCATGATGTAGACGGCGGGGTGCGAATAGAACCAGAAAAGATGCTGGAAGAGAATGGGGTCGCCGCCCACGTTGGGATCAAAGAGGCCGATGTGGAAGAGACGCTCGAGCGCCAGCAGCGCGATGGTGACGGCCACCACGGGAGTGCCCAGAATCTGGATGACGCTGGTGGCATAGTGCGCCCAGATGAACAGGGGCAGGCGAAACCAGGTGAGCCCCGGGGCCCGCATCTTGTGGATGGTCACGATGAAATTGAACCCGGTCAGGATGGAGGAGAAACCGGCGATAAATATTCCCAGCGCGGCCATGATGACGTGCGTGTGGGAATAGGCGCTGCTGTAGGGCGGGTAGAGCGTCCAGCCGGTGTCCACGCCGCCGGCGGCGATGGCGGAAAGCGTGAAGATCGCTCCGATCATATAAAGATACCAGCTCATCAGGTTGAGGCGCGGGAAGGCCAGATCGCGCGCGCCCAGCATCATGGGCACCAGGAAATTCCCAAGCGTGGCGGGAATGGATGGGATGAGGAAGAAGAAAACCATGATGATGCCGTGCATGGTGAACAACTTGTTGTAGGTCTCCGGTTCCACCAGACCGCCTTGAGGTTCAATCAAGTGCAGGCGCATGAGCACGGCAGCGGATCCGCCCACAAAAAACATCAGCGTGATCGAAGCGAGGTAGAGCAAGCCGATGCGTTTGTGGTCTGTGGTGAGCAGCCACGACTTGATGCCATAGCTCACGTTCAGGTAATGAACGTGAGTCTCAATCGAAGGTTCAAGGGTTGTGGTGCTCATGGCTTTTGGGGCTCCGTTCCCAAAGACTTGATAAACGCAATCAGTTGCAACAACTCCTCCTCACTCACTTGTCCTTTAAAGGTGGGCATGATGGGCGTGTACCCCTCCACAATTTTGGCGGAAGGATTGAGAATGGACTCGCGGATGTAAGCGTCATCCGCGGTCACGGTTTGCCCGTCCGTCAGCTTGACCGGCTTGCCATAGATGCCGTTGAAGGCGGGCGCGCGGCCGGTGCCATGACACGTGATGCAGGCGAGTTTCTGATAGAGGTCGGCGCCCGACGCGGCCATTGATTCATTTTTCGCCCCGCCCGTCAACCATTGCTCGTAGTCCACTTCCGACATCACGTAAACCCAGCCAATCATTCCCGAGTGTTGGGCGCCGCAATACTGCGCGCAGAAAAAATGGTACTTCCCTGTCTTGGTGGCCTCGAACCAGATGGAATGATATTGTCCGGGAACAACATCGTGTTTGACGCGAAACGCGGGAATGAAAAAATCGTGAATGACATCTTCCGAGGTCATGGTTAATTTAACCGGGCGCCCGACAGGCACATGCAGTTCGTTGATTTCGCGGGGCCCCTCGGCATGCTGAAGGTGCCACATCCATTGCTTGCCGATCACAAAAACTTCAAGCGCCCTGGTGGGAGGCCGCGAATTGGTGAAATAAAGGCTGGACGCCCAAAAAAACATGATGGCGCAGAGTGCTGATGGGATGAGCGTCCACGTCAACTCAAGCGCCAATGAGCCTTCGATTTCCGGGGGGCGTTCGTCATCGGAGCGGCGGCGATACTTGATGGCAAAATAAAAAATCGTCCCAAAAATGAAGGTGGCGAAGAAAATGGCCACCGCCGTCTCAAAATAAAAGAGATGGTCAAAGCCCTCCGCAATTGTGGAGGCCTGATCAGGACGCAATGGAAACCCGGACCACATAGTTATCGATCACCGGTAGGGCCGAGCGGCGCTCGGCCTCGATCAAAGTCCCCTCGTTTACGATTGGAGGACGGAAACTCCCTTCGTCTACGATTGGGACATAGAACCTGCATTTCGAACCGGCCGGTCCGTCAGTTGACGGATCGGCCCAGCGCGCCGTTCGTGGCGGAACAACATCCACAAGAATCCGCCCAACACCAGGATGGTCACGGACCCTGCAATTCGCAGGACGTTGGCAATGATCAGGCCATACTTGCCGGTGGCGGGGTCGTAGTGGTAGCAGTAAAGGAAGACCTGGTCCACCGGCGAACCAATTTTGTTGTTCGACGCTTCCACCAGACTGAGGCGGAGATCGCGCGAGGGATAATCGATCCCGTAGAAGTATCGGGAAAGTTTGCCCCGCGGGGTCAGCACCATGATGGCCGTAGCATGAGCGTACTGGTCAGACGCGGGATCGAAAGCATAATGATACCCAACACCGCTGGTCAGTTTCTGAATCATCGCCTCATCGCCGGTAAGAAAGTGCCAGCCCTCGGAGGCGCCTGGACGTCCATAGATGCCGACGTAAACTTTTTTCTTATTGGCGGCAAGACCGGGTGTTTCGCGCGGATTGAAACTCACGGTCACCACGTTGAACTGTTTTCCAATGTCGAGAGGGATATTCTGAAGACTGCGCAGCAGGCCGTTCAGTTCCTGCGTGCAAAGCATCGGACACTCATAATAAACCAGGGCCAGAATCACGGGCTTGTCGCCAAAGAATTCGCCTAATTGGACGGTACTGCCTGTTTCGTCCCGGAAAGTCAGATCGAGAGGCAACTGCTCGTTCAGCTTCTGGTCGATTCCAACACTGCGAAGCAGGCTCGGCTTTTCGTTTTGATTTTCCGCGCCGGCGGGAAGACCGGTAAGCACTGCCAAGCCAAAGGCAACCAGAGCGCAGCGCGCGAGGCATCTCCCATTTTGTGATCTGGACAAATTCATTTCTGTTTTCCCGCCGGTTTTGGGGGATTGCTGTTTCGCACCGGCTGACCACTCTTAACCAGCAAGTCCATCGCGCGGTCGATCGGAATTCTTACAATCCCGGCCTTTTGATCCACCCAACCATAACTATCCAATTTGTCTTTCTCGCCTTGTCGCAAATCTCTCAATTCCACCGCAGGGTGAACCTGCAGCACGGGTCCCCGCGGAGCCGTCTGGATTTCGGCGAAGGGCGAGGCGGGCGGACCCAACTGCTGCGTGGCGCTGAAGTAGTTGAACATCCAGCGCATGCCCACCAGGACGGCAACAATCAGCAGGAAAAGTCCGATGCCGAATTTCACCAGCCCGGAAATGCTGGCATCCGTCAGCTCGTGACGGCCGGGAGCGTGATGCTCACTCGCCATGGCCGGCGCCTCCTGCAAATTCGGGATCGTTCAGCGGCAAAAGCGGCCTGAGCTTCAATTGCGCGATAAACGCCGATACCCAGATTCCTCCGATTCCAATGGGCGCGGCAAGATTCAACCACAGCCACTGGAACTGCGGCCCGGCGTGATCGAAAGATGGCATCACAATCCAATAGAGATCCACCCACGACATAAAAATCAAGGCCGCCGCCACCAGGGAAAGGGTTTGCTTCTTGCGTTTCAAGTTCCGGGAAAGGAGTAGGAAAAAGGGAATTGCAAAATGAAAAACGATCAGGAAAACTGCCAGCCACGCCCACTCTCCACGACTCCGGCTCAGGTACCACGGAATTTCTTCGCGAAGATTTCCCGACCAGATGATCAGGAATTGCGAAAAGGAGAGATAGGCCCAGAGCATCACAAAGGCAAAAAGAAGCGTACCCAGGTCGTGAAAATGCGAGGGAAGGACGACCTCGGAAAGCGGTTTGCGGTCGGTCAGGCGCATGAGCACGATAATCACAAAAGCCATGGCAGAGAGCGCCTGCGCTACCATGAACATCATGCCGAATATCGTCGAAGACCAGCCCGGCTCGAGCGACATCACCCAATCGATGGAGGCATAAGTGATGGTCATGCCATAAATTATCAGCCCCGGCCCACTCAGGGCTTGCAGGCGAATGCCTACGCGGCCCGGCTCGCGCGTAACGTCCTGCTCAAACGACCATTTGTTCAGAAGGTAGCCCAGGAAAAGCCACGCTCCAAAATAAATCGTAGTTCGCATGTAAAAAAATCTTGAGTCCATGTAGACACGCTTGAAATAGGTTAATTTAGCAGGATCGAAGGCCTCCACGCGCGCCCAGGCATGGGACGGTGAAACTCCAATGAGGAAGGGGATGGCCAATATCAAGAGCACAGGGAAAGTACGGGCCCCTGATTCGAGCAGGCGGCGAATCACGAAGCCCCATCCACCTCCAACCAGGTGATGTAGCATCAAGAGCGAAGTACAGCCCAGAGCGATTCCCAGCCACAACATATAGGCGATATGGTAGGAACGGAAAAACTCCTGCCCATTCACAAACGCGCCCGCCGCGCAGGCCGCCAGACCGATGCCACCGATCACCAGCGCCCGTTGTTGGGCGCGGCTGAAGTCGGATTGTTGTAATTCTTCTGAACTCATTGCGTTCCTTCAGCGGGCTTTCCGGCTGCGGCCGGCAGACTCTCAATTTGCTTCCGGTCGACCTCTTCCAAATCCGCCACTTTGGCCGCTTGGCTTAACTGCAAGGCGCGAATGTAAGCTGCGATGGCCCATCGATCCTCAGGGGACACGCGCGAGGCGTAACTGTACATGGTCCCGTAACCATCCGTCATCACACTGAAGAAGTGGCCCACCGGCGCCTGGCGCAGCCTATCAATGTGGTAGGAAGGCGGTGGCGGGAACCCGCGCTGCACGATCATCCCGTGTCCATCGCCCACCCGGTCATGGCACGGCGTGCAATAGATGTTGTAACGCTCCCGCCCGCGGGCCAGAACTTCGCGGGTGACAGGGAAGGGGAAAGTATTCACTTCGACCCCGTTTACTTTTCCGGTGAAGAAACCTTCGTCCGTCCTCAACTGACCGCGCGCCACCGTTCCGGGAACCACCGGGCGTTCAGAGCGGCCATCGTCAAAAAACGTGCTCGACTCCATCGGGTTATATCTGGGCTGGACGTGCATGTCCTGCCGGCAGCCTGCGGAAATCAGAAGGCAGAAGGCAGAAAGCAGGAGGCGAGTGACGAGGGACAAGTGACGAGTGACGAGCGGAAAGAAATCCGCTCGCCTTATCTCCCCGCGCCTGTATCCTCTTTCTTGTCTTAACTCGTCACTCGTCATTTGTCACTCGTCACTGCTCTTACGTTTCGATTTCAGAGACTTTGCGTGCATTCAGTCCTGCCAGAAATTCCTTCGTCTTGACCAAATCAAACATAGGATCGCGCGCCTTGATGCAGAGGAAGAAACGGTTGCGGCTGGCCAATTCGAATTCAGGCACGTTGAAAACCGGATGGTAAGGCGTGGGCAGGCCGTTCAAGGCCAGCAAGCCGAGGACGGCCGAAAGCGCCGCGCCCAGAATTGTCAGCTCAAAAGTGATGGGGATGAAAGCCGGCCAGCTATCATAGGGTTTGCCTCCAATATTGAGCGGGAAGCCGATCACATTGGCGTAGTACTGCATGGAGAATCCAGTGCTGCCGCCCATGATTCCGCCTATCAATACGATGACAGGCAGGAGAGTGCGATGGAACCCCACTGCCTCCGACAGGCCTTCAATGGGGAGGGGCGTGAAGGCGTCCATGCGTTTGTAACCAGCCTTGCTGGCGCTATGGGCCGCGGACAATAAATCCTCGGGAGTACCGAATTCCGCCATCAGCCCATAGATGGGATGTCTTCTCATATTTTCAAATCCCGTCCCGCGTCACTCTTTCTTCGCGCCCTCGTCGGTTTCCGCCACCAACTGCCTCATCTCAAAAATCGAAATCATGGGCAGGAAGCGTAGGAAGAGGAAAAGAAGGGCGACGAACAATCCGATGGTGCCAACGTAAGTAGCCCAATCCCACCGGGTGGGGTAATACATGCCCCATGATGAAGGCAAAAAGTCCCGGTGCAGGCTCGTAACTATAATTATGAATCGTTCCAGCCACATACCCACATTGATAATCAATGAGATGATGAACAGAGCGGGGATGGTGTTGCGTACCCGCTTCGACCATAAGGCCTGGGGGATGGCGATATTGCAGATAATCAGCGCCCAGTACTCGACCGCATAAGGCCCGGTCATCCGATTCATAATCATGTAACGGTCATATTGGCTTCCACTATAAAAAGCCATAAACGTTTCCATCATGTAGCCGTAGGCCACAATCATTCCGGTGGCCACCAGGACTTTGGCCATGTTGTCCAGATGGCGCATAGTGATGAAATCTTCGAGCTTATAGAAGGCGCGAATGGGAATGGCGAGCGTCATCACCATGGCGAATCCGGAATAGATGGCGCCGGCGACAAAGTAGGGGGGAAAGATCGTGCTGTGCCAGCCTGGGATGACTCCCGCGGAAAAGTCGAAACTCACCACAGTGTGGACGGAAACCACCAGGGGCGTGGCCAGTCCCGCCAGCAATAATGAAGCAGTTTCGTAACGGTGCCAGTGAACGGCTGAGCCGCGCCATCCCATGGAGAGCACGCCGTAGACAATCTTCGAGGCGCGATTCTTGGCCCGATCGCGCAAAGTCGCGAGATCGGGAATCAAACCCACAAACCAGAACAGCAACGAGACGGTGGCATAGGTGGACACTGCAAAAACGTCCCACACCAGCGGGCTGCGGAACTGCGGCCAGGTTCCCATCGGATTCGGATAGGGAAACAACCAGTAAGCAAGCCACGGCCGCCCCATGTGGAGAAGAGGAAAAGTGCCTGCGCAGGACACTGCGAATAGCGTCATCGCCTCGGCAAAACGGTTGATGGAGGTGCGCCACTTCTGGCGCAGGAGCAGCAGGATGGCGGAGATCAGCGTTCCGGCGTGGCCAATTCCGATCCACCACACAAAATTGGTAATGTCGAACGCCCATCCGACGGGAATATTATTTCCCCAGATTCCGATGCCGGTCATCAGCAGGTTGCTGGCGGCGAAGAGGAGAAGCATCATCAAACCGAACGCGATAGCAAACCCGAAATACCAGCCGCGCGGCGTCCCTTTGGTGAGGACGATGGCGCTGATCTTGTCGCTCACCGAGGCAAAGTCATGCCCTGGCGCGATCAGCGGCCGGCCTTCATTCTCCACGGGAGGTTGGGTATTCAGCGGTCCCATCGTTATCCCTTGATTTCGGGGTTCGGATTTCTAAGCCTGGCCAGATAAGTGGTTCGCGGGCGGGTGTTCAATTCCGCCACCAGGCTGTAATTACGCGATTGCGCTTTAAGTTTCGCCACCCGGCTGTTCGGGTCATTGATATTGCCGAAGACGAGCGCTTGGGTTGGGCACGATTGCATGCACGCCGTCTGGATATCTCCGTCGCGCACGTCCCGGTCTTCGAGTTCTGATTTGATTTTTGCGGCGTTGATCCGCTGCACACAATAGGAACACTTCTCCATCACGCCGCGGCTGCGCACCGTGACGTTCGGGTTCCGAAGCGGCACCAGGCTGGGTGTGGTCCAATCCGAATAAAGTTTGAAATTAAAGCGCCGGACCTTATACGGGCAATTGTTGGAGCAATACCGCGTGCCCACGCAGCGGTTGTAGACCATCTCATTCAAGCCCTCGGGGCTGTGCACGGTGGCGCCCACTGGGCATACGCCCTCGCACGGCGCATTTTCGCAATGCATGCACAACACCGGCTCGTAATACGTCCCGGGATTATCGAGCCCGCCCTGAAAATAAGTGTCGATGCGGATCCAGTGCATCACGCGGCCAACGGCAACTTCCTCTTTGCCCACCACGGGAATATTATTTTCCGATTGGCAGGCCACCACGCAGGCGTTGCAGCCGATGCAACTATTGGTGTCCACGGCCATGCCCCAGGAGTAGCCTTCGTATTTGAAGGGTGGGTAGAGCGTATCGCCCACCGCAGTTTTTTCTTCACTGTCCTTGGCGAAATCCGGATTCTTTCGAAAATCGTCGAGGTTGGTCACGCGCACCAGGTCGCGGGCAAATGCCGCCACACTCTCTTCCTCAACTTCTTTATTATCCTGGCTGATCATGTGGTGGAATTGAGTGTAGGCCAGCGCGTAGCGCTCGCCGGTCTTGTCGATCTTGAGCCCCGACCCGGACCAGACCTCGTCCGACGTACGCAGCGCGTACGCATTGAACCCGATGCCTGTCCCCAACTTTCCGGCTCGCGTGCGGCCATAGCCCAGGTGAACCGTCACGGTTTCTTCCGCGTGGCCGGGTGATACCCAAACTGGAGCGCGCAGCGACCGGTCTGAATAGTGTAGTTCCACCACATCGCCGTTCGAAACTTCGTGACGCTGAGCTGTGGCCGGACTGAGCATGGCCACGTTGTCCCAAGTCAGTTTGGTGATGGGTTTGGGCAACTCCTGCAGCCAGCCGTTATTGGAAAATGCGCCATCCCAGACGGTGGGATCGGGGCGGAAGATAATGCCCAGGTCACCGGCAGCGGAGGATGATGAGCCACTCCCGACGCCGAAGTTCGCCGTAGGCTTCAATACTTTGGGAGTCAAAGCTGTGCCCGCCATCACGCCGTCGTGCAGCGAAGTTTCCCAAAAAACTTCAAAATCCTTGGGCGGCCTTTGATTCTTCCAAAAATCGTGGACGATATCGTGCGCGCTCTTGCCGGGTTCGCCCAACCATGCCGCAAATAGCTCATGGGCTGACCTCCCGTCATAAAGGGGAGCGATCAAAGGCTGAATGATGGACACCGTGCCGTCATACGCCCGCGCGTCACCCCACGCTTCTAAGAAGTGGGCCCCCGGAATGTGCCAATCGCACAACTCCGAGGTTTCGTTGTTGTATAGACTCAGATGAATTTTGAGTTTCACCTTGGACGGCGGCCGGGTTCCGCCAGGTGTGGTGGGGAGCGGGAAAAATAGATTGCGAAGCTCGTAATTCACCGGCGCATTGTAGAGCGGGTTTCCGCCAATAATAATCAGCGTTTCCACCGAACCGGCGCGAATGGCGGCAACGAGTTCGCCCAGTGACTGGGTTTGGTCCACGGGATGGGCTTCAACCGGATCGGTGTAAATCACCGTTTTCCCGTCATTCCCCAGCGCGTGGTTGATGGCGTGGGCGAGCGCATGGAGGGCAGGCGGCTGCTGATCGCCCGGCACCACCAGGCTCGTGCCCTTATGGTTCTGGAGGTCACGGACAAGAGCGGGGATCACATCGGCGGGAATCCCGGCAGGCGCCGCGGTCGCTCCTCCGCCGGTGCTTACGCCCAACTGTTGCGCGACCGCACGGGCGAATCCTTCAATCCCTTGCGGCGTCAGTGCCCATCGATGGTCTGCCATGGATCCAGTATTGGAAGGCGTGCTCTCCACCACGTACAGTCGGTTCATGGTGCTCGCGGCGTCCACCACGCGGCGCTTGTCCGCAAAATCGCGCGCGTAACGCAGAGCACCCGGACCGTAGCAGAGGAAGTCCGAATCGAGTGCCAGAATGACGTCCGCTCGATCGAAGCGGTAGTAGCTGTTGACGTATTGGCCGAAGGCCAGACGTGAGCCTTCGCGCACGGCGTCGCGGCCGGCGGGTTCGTATTGGTGCCATTTAGCTTGGGGAAATTGCTTCAGAAGATTTTGGATTTGGTCGGCCAAGGTCGGTGACGTGATGGTCTCGGTTAATATCCTAAGGCCCTCGCCTTTTTTCACCTGCTGTTCAGCCCGCACTTCATTCACGGCGTCGAGGAAGGCGCTCCACGTGCTGATCCTCCCCTGGCGCGTCACCACTTGGGGACGGTCCGGGTCGTAAAGCGTGAGGATGGAAGCCTGCGCGAAGGCGTCCGCGGCTCCCAGGCTGGCAGGGTGGTCCGGATTCCCTTCAATCTTGGTTGGCCGTCCCATGTGACTTTCCACCAGCACGCCGGTGGCAATGCCGGAGAAAGGCATGGCGGTGGCATAAAAGAGCGGCCTGCCCGGAACAATTTCCTCCGGAGCTTTCACGTAGGGGACAATTTTTTCTGTGGGAAGTTTCGTGCAGGCAGTCAATCCGGCAAAGGCGGCCGAGGCAGCCATAAACTTCAAAACGTCGCGCCGGCTGACCTGGCCGGGCGATTGATCCGGCACGTGGGGGAATTCGTGGTGCAAATAATCCTTGAATTCCTGCGTATCCGCGAGTTCGTCCAGGCTCTGCCAATAG
Source organism: Terriglobia bacterium (assembly GCA_035308965.1). Classification (GTDB taxonomy): domain Bacteria; phylum Acidobacteriota; class Terriglobia; order UBA7540; family UBA7540; genus DASYXZ01. Next base: position 290,500 of record DATGFN010000023.1, read on the forward strand.
CGCCGGCCGGAACCTTCCTTCAGGCGCGCCTGGATGGTTACCAGGTCCAAACGTTGGTGCGGGTTATCATTTGCGGCCATAAGTTGGAGCTCTTGCTGAAAATTAACGGTGACAGGTGACGCAATCTGTCAACTGTTTCTGGTCCTTGATTTTGTACTCCTTCACCAATCTTTGTCCCATCGCGAGCTGGTCATTGGGAGGCTGATAGGCGGCGTTGAAAATTTCGCTCCGCGGCCTCACATAAAGTTCCGGCTGGCGATGGCACCCCAGGCACCAGCGCATATAAAGCGTGTTGGCGCGCCATGTGATGGGCATCTCCCCGATGGGACCGTGGCAGGTGGTGCATCCCACCCCTTTCTTGATGTGAATGCTGTGGTCAAAATAAACGAAGTGAGGCAACGCATTTACCCGCGTCCACTCGATGGAGCGATTGGTCCGCAAGCTGTCGCGTACCGGCTCCAGCATTGGGCTGTTTACCCAAATTTGCGAATGGCAAGACATGCAGGTGTAAGTGGGCGGAAGGCCGGCGAAAGAAGATTTCTCCACCGAGGTGTGGCAATAACGGCAATCAATTCCCAATTCGCTCACGTGGTGTTTGTGGCTGAATGGTACGGGCTGTGGCTGCGCCACGTTGACCTCGGTGAAATAGGGCGATTCGTTCACCTGGTAAATCACGCCGCCGAGGGCCGCCGCGATAAAGGCCGCGCCGTAGATGCTGAGCCTGGAAAGCGTGTTGGTACTGCGATGGAATATCTGTGCCATCGAAGCGACCTAACTCCCTCAGTGTTGGCCCGATTATTTTGCAGAGTGCCCGGTCAAGCGCCATAGTCTCTTAAAAACAAACCCTAAAGTAAAGGATTTTTACTAAACTGTTTTTTGCAGGGTTGTCTCAACCTTTTTGTTTTTGTGGCAGGTTCCAGATAGCAATCTTGATGCTCTGCAATAGGGTAATTTCCCCGTGGAAATTAAGTAAAGCACCCGATGGTGTCTCGCTCACAGATGTACTTACTCTTTGAGTCGTCTGGTTTGACATGATAATTATCAAAAGGTGTGTTCGCAGAATCTAAAGGCAATTGCACCGTGCTTCCCCGGCGGAAGATCGGCGAGTGGAAGTTTCGAAATGTGGCTAAGGGGGGGCATAAGCCTGCCGAAAAAGCAAACTGTCCGTCGAGCAACATGACCTTGCTGAGGGGGGCAACGGAAGATACTATCAGTGGGCTGTTTGACTCTATCATGAAGATTTTACACAGATTAGGCCATTACATTCAAGAACCAGACCGCGATTGCGATTTAACTGAATGATTTTTAAGGCTTTATCGAGGTCCTAATTTGGAGATATGTTTGCTCAACAAAGGTAGTTCAGACAGAGGGTGAGGAGTGTTTTCTTCTCACAATGTATCCATGGTATCCATATTTCTGGAAAGAGGTCCAACGGATTGATCAGTAAATTGTGGTTCCTTTACACATGAAACTTGACAAACTTTCCCTGCAAACAATCGGGAAGTTATGCGAGACGGACTAAAATAAGGAGAATTCGAATGCCAAGAAAGAAATCTCAACAATTGATCATGCTTGCCGTCATTAGCGCGCTTTTGATCGCCTCAGGCTGGATTATCAGTTGCGGAGGGAACAGTGCCCCGGTTACAGAGACGAGCTCGACCACAGGGGTCATCACGACAAGTATGACTGACCCGCCAACTTGCACGGCTTCGTTTGACCACGTTTATGTGACCGTTACCAAAGTCCAGGCCAATATTTCGAGCTCGGCAGGCGACACGGACAGCGGCTGGACGACTTTGGTGGATCTCACCAGCAGCCCCAAACAGATTGACCTTCTGAGCCTGGCATCCACCACATGCCTCTTGGCCCAGTTGGGATCAACCAGCGGGTTGCCCCCGGGAAATTATCAGCAGATCCGCGTCATACTTTTGGCCAACAACGCATCCAGTGGCCCGTCCCCGAACGCGTGCGGGAGCGGCAACGGCTTTAACTGCGTGGTACCCAGCGGGGGCAAACCGCAGCAACTGCTGTTGAGTAGTGAAGCCCAAACCGGAATCAAAATTCCTCCGGGCCAGATTGACGGCGGAGGGATCAATCTGACAGCCGGCCAAGCCGCTGATCTGAACATCAATTTTGACGCGTGCGCTTCCATCCTGCATGAGGGCAACGGGAGCTATAGATTGAAACCAGTTTTGCACGCGGGAGAAGTGGCGGTGAATAACAATGCCCTCAGCGGGAAAGTGGTGGATAGCGTCAGTTCAAACGCCATTCCGGGCGCGGTGGTATTGCTCGAGCAACGCGACTCGAATGGATATGATCGCGTCAAGGATGCCGGCGTGACGGATGCGAACGGCATGTTTAATTTCTGTCCGCTTCCAGCCACAGGCAATTACGATGTGGTTGTGGACGCGACCACGGGCACCCTGACCACCACGGTTTACGGCGCCACGATTACCTTCAATGTGCCATCAGGAACGGCGCTAGGGAACATCCCTCTGGTTTCGGAGGGCTCGGGGGCCGCCTTGACGATTCCCTGGGCAACCATCACTGGCCAGGTTACAAGTGCGGGTTCAGGCGGCGCTACAACGCAGGACATCACACTCTCCGCGCTCCAGGATGCAACACCTACGGGAGGCTCACTGGTTCATGTGACCATACCGGTTTTTTCCGTTACCGGCCAACCACCGACGTTTGTGACCAGTGCCTCGCCTACTCCCGCAACTCCTCCCTGCCCAGTGGGGACGGATTGCTTCAATTATGCGCTGATGGTTCCGTCACACAATCCGTCAGTGGGGACGTTCAGCAGCAGCGCGATAACCTATTCGGTGCCGGCTACGGGAGTGGCCAATTTCAGCTTGCTGGCGGAGTCGGCAGATAACACTCCCTGCACGGCATCAGTCCCGAGCCCGGCTCTGGTCACCGCAATCGCGGTGACCCCGGCAACTGCAACCGCGGTGAGTACTGTCCTGGTATTTACGGGTTGCACGGCGCCCATTTAGATGCACGCCTATTATTCCAGCGTGTCCTTGCTCGCTTGGGCGAGCGAGGACACGCAGGCGTACACAGACAATGCAGCGGCCTTCCGCCTTTTGGGGGACCACCGCTGCAAGGTAGTGCCCTAATCTCCCCTGGAGCGTGGGCAGGGGCCCCACGTTTGCACTGGGGCTCGCCCGCAAATAAATGATCATGAAAGAGCGGGCGGGACGCCCGCGCTCCCAGCCAAACAAACCCGGATACCACCCATTGCAAGGTTTGCTTGACACCTGCTTCGCGCTCTCACCATAATGACCCCGTTCGCCTTTTGATATGAAAACGACCTTCCTCCAGGGATAACCATGCCACAAATCTTTTACAACTACGTCGCGGGCAAGTGGATCGAGTGCGAGTCGAAGAAGACTTTTTCGAACATCAATCCTGCCGATACGGAAGAGGTTGTGGGACTTTTCCAGGCATCGAGCGCCGCCGACGCCGCGGCAGCATGCGAGGCAGCCGCGAGTGCGCAACCCGCGTGGGCGGCGCTGCCCGCGCCCCGGCGCGGCGAATACCTTTTTAAGGCTGCGGAAATTCTGGAGAGCCGCCTGCCGAAACTCGCCGAGGAGATGACGCGCGAAGAAGGGAAGACCCTTCCGGAATCGAAAGGCGAAGTAAAGCGCGCCATCAACATCATGCGCTACTTTGGCGGCGAAGGCGCGCGCCAGTTCAGCTACCAGATTCCTTCCGAACGCGAAAACGTTTTTTGCTACACCCTGCGCAAACCGCTGGGCGTAGTGGGGCTGATTACTCCCTGGAATTTTCCCAGCGCCATTCCCGCCTGGAAATTGGCGCCGGCGCTGGTGGCAGGGAATGCGGTGGTGATCAAGCCCGCATCACTCGCACCCCTTAGCGGGTTGCAGCTTGTTGAGGCTCTCCATGAAGCCGGAATCCCCGCCGGGGCCCTCAATCTGGTAACAGGCGGCGGCGCAACGGTTGGCAACGCCATTGTCGAGCACCCGGCGGTACGGGCGGTTTCCTTTACCGGGTCCTGCGACGTGGGCAATGCGTTGCACGAAAAAGTCTTGCGGCGAAAGATTCGCGTCCAGCTTGAAATGGGAGGGAAGAATCCAACCGTGGTGCTGAAGGACGCGGATCTGGATTATGCCGCGGACATCCTGGTGAATGGCGCGTTTTTCTCCACCGGACAGAAATGTACGGCGTGCAGCCGCGCCATTATTGAGAAATCCATTTATGAGCCCTTGCTGGCCAAGCTTCTGGAAAAAACCCGCAATCTCAAAGTGGGCAACGGGCTTGAGGAAGGTATTCACATCGGGCCGGCCGTTGATGAGGCACAACTCGCGATAGATTTGAAATACATCGAAATCGGCAAGGGCGAAGGCGCGAAGTTGTTGTGCGGCGGGAATCGATTGGCAGGCGGCGCCTACGACAAAGGGTATTTTATCGAGCCCGCCATCTTTGCCGAGGTCAAACCCGAAATGCGAATCGCCCAGGAGGAAATCTTCGGTCCAGTATTGGCGCTTCAGGTGGCGGAGGATTTTGAAGACGCCATGCGCCTGGCCAATGGTGTCAGGTTTGGTCTATCGGCGTCAATTGTTTCAAAAGACCTCACCCGGGTGCACCAGTTTATCAATCGGATTGAAGCCGGATTGATCACCGTGAATCTGCCCACGGCCGGCGTGGAATACCAATTGCCTTTTGGGGGCACAAAGGAATCGAGCTTCGGCATGCGAGAGCAGGGCCCGGCGGCGCTCGATTTCTACACTGAAACGCGCACGGTATATCTGAAATACACGCAGTAGACGCATTGCGCATCGATTAGACAGCGGAAGGGCATCCGAATGGCTTCAACCCAATGCCAAGCTTGGCCAAAATAACGATGCGGAGGTATTTATGAGCAAAGTCGCGCCGTGTTTTCTCGTGATATGGCTAGTCGGACTTCCAGCCTCCATGTCGCCCGATCAGCAAACTCAACCATATACCGGTGAATCCCTTTTGAGAGATTGCAATATAGCTGTCAAGTCCATCGACGAGGACCAATCAGCCGCGCTAGATCGGATGTCAACAGGGCTTTGCCTCGGCTATCTGGCCGGGTTTCTGGATGGTTTTGGGCAGGGTCTCACGTCAGGTGCAAGAGGCGAGCAAGCAATATGCCCCCCTGCAGAGCATTTCAATATGAACCAAGTGGCAAGAGTGGTAAGCAAATTCCTGAGAGATCACCCGGAAAGGTTGCACCAATTCGCAGACCATCTGGTTCTGGACTCAATGCACGAGGCTTTCCCTTGCATCGGTGACGGCCAACGCCGGATGAAGGAAAAGAACTAGGTGAACGACTGGAATATCCGTGAGATATCACGGCCTGTCCCGCTCTGCCTAAGATTGCGGACGGTCACCAAGGGAAAACCCATGCTCACCAAATACTATAATTTTCATGACATTTTCCTTCAAGATGGATTCCCATTTGGCGCTTTCCAGCCGTCCAATGATCTGTTCCACGCTGGAATCGTCCAAAAGGGCCTCAGTAACATCCAGAATGTACCGATTCTTCGAATCGGCTACAAAATAAAATCTCCAGGTCATTTCGTCAAATTTATATTCGCTTCTGATCTGGCAGTCAGGCTTGCGCTGTTGGAAGTAGGCTTTGAGATGTTTAGCTTTCGGGTCGTGGTCAGTCATTCCCGTCTCCGAAGATGATTATAGGCGTGGGCTAGACAAATTACCATTTCTGACACCGAATTTGAAATTTCTTTATACGGTTACAATTACTTCGACAAATCTGGGGGGCAAAACAATGGAGCAAACTCGGAGATTTCTCGCCAAACTTAAACTTCCCGGGGGAGACAACCACGCCTTCGAACCGAGCAAGAAGCGCTTTGCGGATGGAGGGCAATACCGCATCGAAATTCCGAGCGTGGAAGGGCCGCGCGTTTTTCGCGAAGTGCTGGCGGCAGCCAAAGAGCTAAAGGTCCCCATCCACCGCGTTAGCCAGGGCAGCGGAATCATGCTGCTAACTAAGAATGAAATCTCTGAGATGGCGCGCATTGGCGCAGACCACAAAATCGAAGTTTGCCTATTCATTGGCCCGCGTGCCACATTCGAAACCGGCGGCCAGACCAGCTCATCGGCGGGCAAAGTAATTGGCTTGCAGCATCGTGGCGCGGACCAATTGGTGTATGCCATCGAAGACGTTCGCCGCGCGTGCGACCTGGGCATCCGCAGCGTGCTGCCCGCTGACATCGGGCTGATCTGGGTCTTGAATGAAATGAAGAAAAAGGGCGAATTGCCGAAGAACCTCATCCTTAAGAGTTCGGTCACACTTCCCGCCGCCAATCCGGCGACGGCCAAACTTTTTGAGAGCGTCGGAGTTTCCACCATGAATATCCCCACCGACCTCAGTCCGGCGCAAATCGGCGCCATCCGGCAGGCGGTGGAGATTCCGATCGACACCTACATCGAGGTGCCGGACAACTTCGGCGGGTTTATCCGTTACTACGAAATGCCGCAACTCGTTCGCGTGGCTGCGCCGATTTATTTCAAATTCGGATTGCGCAACGCTCCGGACATTTATCCTTCCGGATTGCACATTGAGGACCTGGCAGTGAAAATGGGCCGCGAGCGCGTGCGCCGCGCCCACATCGCCCTCGAACTGATGGCGCGCTACGCGCCCGAAGCCAAAATGTCGCCGCTGGGCAGCAAGGCTTTGGGGATTCCCGAGCCCTGATTCACCTCTGCTGTCAGACCTTCCTAACTGTTCGTTGAAAAGCTTGTCCCGTTGTCATTCCGCGCGGCAGCGAGGAATCCAGCCCCGAGGCGAGATCCCTCGCTGCCGCTCGGGATGACAATCTGGGGCCTCAGGGCTCAGAGCGAGATTCCATTCCCGCGAATCCGGGATCAGGATGACAGCCGAAGGGATCGGAATGACGGTGGTGGAAAACGTTTTTCAACGAACTGCTATTGATTCTTGGGCTTCGCGTTTAACTTTTGTGTATAAGCGGCCCGTTGATGCGCCTGGATCTGCGCCGAGATGTTATGTTCGCGGGCAGCCTCCTTGGTCCGGCCCAGTCGAGCCAGCGCGTTCCCCAGAATAAAGTGTGCCTGAGCAAAGTCCGGATTCACCGCGACTGCGCGTCGCAGAGGCGTGACGGCGGTCTCCGGGTGATTGAGCGCCAACTCCGCCTGACCCATTCCAAGCAGCGCGTCCTGATATTGAGGGTTGGCTTGGAGCGCGGTTTGAAATAGTTTCTCCGCCTCGGCAGGCTGATTCTGACGCATGGCTATTTGCCCCAGAAGGCAGTTTGCAATCGGGTCGGAAGGGGAGCGCTTCAGTTCCTCCTGAAACTCGATGGCGGCCTGGTCCGTCTGGTCGCGTTTCCAGTAGAGAAGTCCGAGGCCGGAGTGGACACCGGGAAAATTCGGGTCAGCTTTTTCCGCCGACTGATATTCGGCCAGCGCGTCATCCTCCTTAAACATCTTGTCATCAGATGTGCCCATCATCACGTGTGCTTCGGCGGAATCCGGGTTGATCGTCATGATGCGCTGGAAGACCGCCACCACGGCGGAGTAATTCTTGGCCCGCAAATAGGCCTGGCCTAGCGTATAAAGCGTGGGCAGATCGGAGGGATTGGCGACACTCGCGCGTTCGAGATATAGGGCCGCTTCCCGATACCTGTCGAGGCCAAAAAGACTTAATCCAGCCAGGTCCAGCACCTGGAAATCGGCGGAGGGCGTTGCGGCCAGCGGTTTCAACAGCGGAAGAGCCGCGGCGTACTGCTGCTTGCGGAAATAAGCGATGGCAAGATTGCGGGCGGTGGTGGGATCGTGGGGACGAATGGCAAGAGCGCGGCGGTAGAACGGGATTGCGTCGTCAATCTTTTCCTGTTTGACCAGGGCTATGGCGAGGTCGTTCAAAATTCCCACCGATCTTGGCTCGTTGGCGAGCGCCCGGCGAAACAGTTTTTCCGCCTCTGGAGCGTCGCCCCGGCTGAGCGCGGCAGAGCCTTCCACTAACAATGTCTGTTGCTGTTTGCCCGGGTTTGTTCGCTGTGCCAGTGCGGGGGAAGAGGTCTGAGGCACTGCGCCGGCCGAAAGTGAAATGGGGCCGAACGCTATCCATTTCCATAGCCCAAAGAATATTAGGATCCTCATGGACCGGACTCTTTCAGGATGGTTCATCTCATGAAGATTATACCCGACTGATCAATTGCCATTGAGCGCCCTTTGCCCCTCGGCGGCATGCGCGACAGAAAAAAAGAGGGCGTCCAGCGGGACGCCCTCATGAAACTCAAACTCCATCGGTGAACTGGCCGCCGCGTCAGAAGTAGAGCTTTAATCCGATTTGGATGATGCGCGGATCATGAGCTGCGGTCAGTTGACCTGCGGTGCCTGAGCTTATGTTGTTGTTGAAAGCGCTGAACGAGGTATGGTTCCAGACGTTGAAAAACTCGCCGCGCAACTGGGTTGAGAAGCGTTCGTTGATGCGTATATTCTTAAATAGTCCAAAGTCCCAATCAAACCGGCCGGGTCCGAGGACGTTGCCTACGCTGCCGGTTCCAAAGTGACCCACGGCAGGCGTAAATGCGGACAGGTTAAACCATTCGGCGACTGTCTTGGGGCCGGTTGCGGACCCAGTCTGGTCGGGCCGGGGGACGACGGGGCTGGGGTCGATTCCTATTCCACGGCCGCTGCTGGGCCCATAGTTATCGAAAGGATCGCTGCTCTGGCGAATGGTGGTAGGGACTCCGGACTCAGCAGTTGTGATTCCCGAAATCTCCCATCCGCCGAGAACGCGTCCCACAAGACCCTGTTGACTTTGGTGGAAAGGCAAATCATATACGTAATTGAAGACGAAGATATTAGGCCGGCTAAAGGTTGCCGGGCCGTAATCCAAGTTCCAGTTGTAAGTGTCATAAGGTGCGTTGCTTCTGTCTGTCGGACTGTTGGTCAAGGTTTTCGACCAGGTATAAGCCAGCCCGAGATTCAGTCCTCTAGCCACGCGCCGGATTGCGGAGATCTGCAAGGAGTTGTAATTGGATCGGAACTCCGGCGTGATCATCGTAATTACGCCATAGCCCAGGTAGGGCCGGAGTGCGTTGAGGCTGACCGTTGGATTGGCGATGCGCGCAGCGATAGGAACCTGGTTCTGGTCCAATTCGCCGAGCAAGTGGGTTCCCTTGCCGCCCACGTAGCCCACTTCAACCACGGTGTTGGGCATGATCTCGCGCTGGATGGTTAGATCCCAGGACTGATCATAAGGCACTTTGAAATCTGGCCTCCCAGTCCCATGCAGGTTACGCGGACTGAAGCTGGTGGCCAATGAACCTCCCGAAGGATTGTCAAAGAGATTCTGATTCCCGGTACTGTTGATTACGGTATTGGCGACCACCGGAATGTTGGCAAACTGGTTTTGCTCCCAGATGCCGTTGAGCGTCCGGTCGTAAAAGATTCCATATCCACCGCGGATTGCGGTTTTCCCGTTCTTAAACGGATCGTAGGAGAATCCGACACGGGGGGAGAAGTTGGTGGTGTAATTGGGGTTTACTTCCTGGCCGTAACTCGAGCAGCCCGGTCCGCCCTGAGAAGTGGGAACCTGCCCGTTTAGGAGATTGGCGCAGCCGTTGCTGCCCACGATAATTCCATTTCCATAGGTAGCGGGAATCACCGCCTGGCCCGCCACGAAATTCCCGGTCGCCGCGGAAATCGCCGGGGCCACGGCAGAATTGTAAACCGCCGGATCGAAGTTGGTCAGAATTCCATTGATGTCATGGGGTGTTCCCATGAAATCGTATCTCAACCCAAGATTGAGGGTGAGGTTGGAGCGCATTTTCCAGTCATCCTGCACGTAAGCGCCGAAGTTAATGAAGTGAATGTCGGGGATCACGTCATGGTTGGCCTGCGAGAAGGTCGAGGCCTGCCCCAGGAGGAAGTTGGCGAAAGCGGGCTCTGCCGGGCTGGTATTGTTAAATGTGAAGCTCCCGTTGGTGGGCTCGGGTGCGTTTTCACTCTTCCGGATCCATTGATTGTCCACCCCGGTACGGATGGTGTGGTTGCCTTTCACGATCGCCAAATTGTCGTAGATGTTTTTGTCAATGTTCCGCTCGTGGTAGGGGGCGCTGGGGGCGAGAGCGCTGCTGACCGCAGTGGTTCCACCGGAGATCGTGACGCTGGGCGCGCGGCCATAAGGATCCTTGAAAGGGAAGCCGCTTTGATTCACAGCACCGAAGAGTGTCGGGCTGCCAATCAGTCCCGTGATATTGCTATTGATGGCTCCCCAGGTGTAGTTGAAAGCCAGTTCGTTCACAATTCTTGGGCTGAGCTGCATGGTCGCATGGGTCACCAGGTTTCTTCCCGGCGAATTGGTGGCCGTGGAAGAAATCCCCGGCAACGGTGACGTGGTAAAGAGCCCGCCCGGTTCCGTAGTGGGGATGACGTCTTCCATGTAGCGGGCGAACAACTGCACCCGGTCCGTCACCTTTTGATCCAGACGGATGATATCTTGCCGGTAGTTATTAACACCTTCGAGTGAGGTTATGTCCTGATATGAGGTAACGCCAGAGGCATTTGTGGTTATCAGGTTTGGCGTCAGCTTGCTGTAAATCTGACTGATATAGACCTGCGCGTTTGTACTGAAACACGACGGGCTGATCTGGTTGTTTGTAATGCAGCCGGCCGGCGCATTGGCCGGGTTCAGGGTGATGCCGGGGAGATTTTGGAAATTACCGGTCAACTCCTGAGGGTTTGGCAAGGTGGCGATGCCTGTGGCGGGAGTGCGGGTTCGCCGCCATTCTTCCGACCAGAAAAAGAAAGTTTTCGACTTGTCGGAGTTGAGATATTTGGGGATGTAGAGCGGACCGCCGATGGTAAATCCCCAATCGTTGTAGCGGAACGCCGGCCTCACTGCCTGGGTTTGCCCGGGGGCGTGTTTCACGGCGTTGGCAAAAAAGTTGTTGGCGTTCAGAACGTCGTTGCGAAAGAACTCATAGGCGCTGCCATGGAACTGGCTGCTGCCCGACTTGGTGACCACATTCACCTGGCCGCCGCCGCTACGCCCGAATTGCGCATCATAGGTGCTACGCTCAAGCTTGAACTCATCCAATGCGTCAATGCTAGGCACGTTCAGGACCGTCAGATTGGAGCCGCTGTCGTTCACGTCCGAGCCGTCTACCATCCAATTATTGGCCGACGTGCGCGCTCCGTTGACGGAAATCGAACTGGTGTTGGCAATTCCGCCAAAACCGACCTGGTCGGCTAGAGTGGATGAAACTCCCGGTTGCAGAGTGAGTAGAAGTTCGAAATTACGATTGTTCAATTCCAATTCGTGAACTTGCGCGGCGACCACGGTTCCTTCCTGGGAAGAGCTTGAAGTCTCTACCGGAGTAGTTGTGGCAGAAACCGTAACCTCCTGGGAAACCTGGCCCACTTGCAAAACCGCATCGAGTGTCCGGTGATCTCCGACGTGCAGGGTCACATCTTTGGCGACATATTTCCGGAAACCTGTCCCCTCGATCGTTACCGTATAGGTCGCAACCGGCAACTCCGATACCGTGTAGGCGCCGGAACTGTCCGAGGTCACGGTGCGAACATCAACACTCCGTGCGTTGTCATGGATCGTGATTGTGGCTCCCGGCACCACGGCGCCGGACGAGTCTGTTACCGTACCTGTCAAGCTGGCAGTGATCTCCTGCGCGGAGGCGATCCCGGCAGTCAGAATCGAAAGGCAAGTTAGAGCCGTTACCAGCAGAACTGATTTCGCTATTTTTGGCATTAAAAACACCTGTCCTTGTCTGAGAATTTCCCCAGAACCATATCCGACGCAATAAGAGAAGAAATCAGTAATCAGGACAAAGCCAGCAGTTTCGAGACGGTCAGAACCATTAGAAGACCGAAACTCGAAAACGGTTGGCTGTCCGCAAAAAAATCTTCCGCCGGAACGGGATCACCGAACTCGCGCAGATCAGCGTTTGCAGTGAACGCACACCAAGACCATTTTCGGACTTCATTGGAGCCCGGAAATCAGCGGCTTGATCAAGTCTACTTTATTTCACAAAGTACTTGACAAGAGCGTTCCGTCAGGATATGTTTCTTCAATGTCCGGAAACCTTCGGCCACGCCCGCGCTTTGTCGAACCCATCCCCATTGAAAATCACGCCATGGAGAACATCCGCTTCATCCGGGAAACCATGGAACGCTCGGGTGCTTTCACGGCGGTGCCGGGCTGGGGAGGCGTGATCATCGGAGCCACAGCTCTGGGAGCGGCGTTCGCAGCGTCGCGTCAAACGGGGCCGCGAGCGTGGCTGGCAATTTGGCTGATTGAAGTGCTGGTCGCACTTCTCATCGCGGGATGGGCCACTTATCAAAAGGCGAGCGCGGTGAATCTGCCGCTATTTTCCGGGCCCGGCCGCAAGTTTGCCATCAGCCTTTCGCCGCCGCTCGTGGCCGGAGCTATGCTCACCGTCGTGCTTTATCAAAGCGGTTTGGTGAATGCCCTTCCCGGCATGTGGCTTCTGCTTTACGGCGTGGGTGTGGTGACCGGAGGGGCTTTCTCGGTGAAGGTTGTTCCTGTCATGGGATTGTGTTTCATGCTGGCCGGCGCCTTGGCGCTTTTTGCTCCCGCGGGATGGGGCAATGGATTTATGGCGGCGGGATTTGGCGGGTTGCACGTTTTGTTTGGCATCATCATTGCCAGGAGGTACGGTGGCTAAGCAACGAGCGCTATTGCGCGAAACCGAATCCAGCGCGCGCCCTGACGTGAGGGGAGTGCAGACCGTTTTGAGCCGGACGCTTGAACATCGGCCGCGTGACCTTGACCGCATGATCCATGAGCGCATTCGACTGGGGATTGTGAGCGCCCTGGCGGTGAATGAATCGCTGAGCTTCAACGACTTGAAAAAATTATTGAAGACCACGGATGGAAATTTGAGCGTCCACGCCCGAAGGCTGGAGGAAGCCCAGTACATCACCTGCTCAAAATATTTCAGCGGGAGGCTGCCCAAGACCGAGTACCGCCTGGCGCCCGCCGGCCGCCGGGCTCTCGAACGCTATCTCGATCATATGGAAGCGTTGATTCGCGCCATGCGCGAGCGCTGAAAAGAGCGGCATTTTTTTTTGGAGGTTATACTTTATGATACAAAGCACTTCGTATGAGTCGATTCTTTATGGATTGCACGTCGCCCTCATCATGGACGGCAACGGGCGTTGGGCCACCCGCCGGGGGCTTCCGCGCCTTGCCGGGCACCGCGCCGGCGCCGATGCCGTGCGCCGGACCATCAAAGCGGCGTTGGGCCTGGGCGTTGACACCCTGACGCTCTTCGCCTTTACCGCCGGCAACTGGGATCGCCCTCCCCGCGAAGTCTCCATGCTGATGGAGATCTTCCGTGACTTCTTCCGTGAGGAACAAGACGCGTGCGTCACCAGTGGAATCCAGGTGAGCGTGATGGGCCGCCGCGACCGCCTGCCTGCCGATCTCCGTGAGGCAGTGGATGCCATTGAGGCGGCGACGGAGCGGAGGCGCGCCATGCACGTGCGCATCGCAGTGGATTATTCCGCCCGCGACACCATTCTGCGCGCGGCCAGCCGCCTGAACGCTCAAGTCCAGGTTTCTCAGGATGAGTTCACGCGCGTTCTGGCGGAAGTCAGCCACGCCGGGGGTGTGGCTCCGGACGTCGACTTGCTGATTCGCACTGGGGATGAGCAGCGATTGAGCGATTGCCTGCTGTGGGAATGCGCCTACGCGGAAATGGTTTTCTCTCCGCGCCTGTGGCCCGATTTCGATGCCGCCGACCTCGAAGCCGCCTTGCAGGAGTTCCAATCCCGGCAAAGGCGTTTTGGCCGCATTCCGGAAACGCATTCTCTTACGGTATTGACCGATCATCAGGACGCGACTGATCATGTCGTCGCGCTTAAATCCGCATGAGCGAAACCACCAAACTTGTGTTGAAAATCTTCACCGGAGCCATGCTGCTCGGGGTACTGGGCGACGAACTTCTTCGCACCTTCCCGTGGGGGCTGAACGCCGCGCTGTGGGTGGCGGCATTCGCGGTGATCGTCCTGGCGTTGGCGCCTTTTCGGCGTGAGGTTTTGGCCAAAGGAGGCTACTGGCTCCTTGTGCCCGCCGCCGTTTTTTCCATCGGATTGGTCTGGAGAGATTCCCTGGTTCTGAAATCGCTAAACATATTCGCGCTCGGCATCGTTCTCTCCCTCCTGATACTGCGGGCGCAGGGCAGAAAAGTGCTCGCGGCCGGACTTCTCGAATACGGCTTGGGAAGCTTGTTCGCGGCCATCAATGCCATGTTTTCTCCGTTCCTGCTGGTTTTCAAAGATATGAACTGGAAAGATTTCAAGGGCCACCAGGCATCCCGACCGATCCTGGCCGCCTGCCGCGGAGTCCTTTTTTCCGTTCCCCCTGTTCTTATCTTTGGAGGGCTGCTTGTGTCCGCCGATCCTGTCTTCTCTGACATTGTCGAAAACACATTGAACATAGGATTTGTGAGTCTTTTCCTGCACCTATTCTTCACCGCTTTCTTCGCCTGGAGCGTCAGCGGTTATCTGCGCGGAATATTTTTTGGAAAAGATGCCGGGTCGCTCGCGACCCAGGTCCCCAAGTTTCCCTCTCTTGGAATTGCAGAGGCTTCCATCGTTCTGGGCGCCGTAGACATTTTGTTTCTCGGATTCGTGATCGTGCAGTTGCGTTACTTTTTCGGCGGAGATGGGTTTGTGCAGAAGACTATTGGCATGACCTATGCGGAATACGCCCGCCACGGTTTCTTCGAGTTGGTAACGGTGGCCGCCCTGGTGATGCCGATGCTGCTGGCGGCGCACTGGCTGCTTGGCAAGGATCATCCGCGCAACGAGCGCATCTTTCGCGCGCTGGCGGGGGCGCAAATCCTGCTGCTCTTTGTAATCATGGCGTCGGCCTGGCAGCGGATGCGCCTCTACCAGCAGGAGTACGGCATGACCGAGCTTCGGCTTTACACCACCGCCTTCATGGCCTGGCTGGCGGTGGTATTTGTCTGGTTCACCCTGACGGTGTTGCGTGGTAATAGGAAACCCTTCGCGTTCGGAGCGATGAGCTCCGGCTTCCTGCTTGTTCTCTCACTTCTTATTCTAAATCCCGATGCGCTGATCGCCCGTACCAACACCGCCCGGGCTCTCGCCGAGCGCAGGTTTGACGCAACCTATGTCAGCTCGCTGAGTGCTGACGCCGTGCCCTCTCTTGTTCAGGCATTGACCAGCGCCGGTTCAAAGTCGATGGGACTGGAAAACCGCCGCAAACTATCCGCCGGAATTCTGCGTGACTGGTCCCCGTCCAATGACATCGACTGGCGCACTTGGAGCCTGGCTCGCGCGCAGGCATTCCGCGCCGTGAAGGAAAACGAAACCCTGCTGCGCGCCAATTTGAGTTCGAAAAAGTGAAATGGCGCGTAGGGGTAAGGCTTGCCCTACCCTCTTGAGTGGGGAACAGAATAGTCCTTTGGACTGGCGGGATCGATAGCCGAACAAGAGGGGGCGGCAAGCCGTCCCCCTACAACTCACCAGGATGGCGACCACTTGGAAGATGGGACCATGCAATATAGAAACTATGTCACTACCTTTCTGTCGCCGATAATCGCCCTGACGGGCGGAGCCTGGATCGGCTGCGCGGATTCGCGCAGCGACGACGTCTTCATCACGCTTGGACTCCTCTTTGGTTTCTGTTTGTTATTGGGGCTGGCAGGGCCGCGCCGGCCCTGGCTTTGGGCGCCGCTGGTGGGCATCTGGGTGCCCGTGCTCGACTCAGTGCTGCCCCGGTTGGGCCTCGTACCTCAGCGTCCGGGCGAGTCTTTCACTTTCCTCTCCGCGCTTGCTGTTACGGGCTTGGTGATGGTCGTCTGCTTCGCGGGCGCCTACCTGGGAGCGTTCGTCGGGTGGTCAATTCGAAACGTTTGGCCAGGCGCTAGTGCGGCTGGCGGGCGGAGGCAATGAAGCCTGGCGCGATTCGAAATCCCCGCTGCCCACCTCTTAACTTCTAACTTCAGTCCCCTCACCTTGCCATGGGGCCGGCGGGCAAATGCTCTTCCAAATATCGCGCCAACAACTCGCGAATGTGAAGCGACGTTCCCGTTCCCTCAGAAATACCGTGAGTGCGGTCGGGGTAGACCATAAAATCAAAAGTTTTTCCCAGCTCAATCAGCCGGTTCACGAGCAGCTCAGTGCCCTGGAAATGTACGTTGTCATCACCCGAGCCGTGGACGATCAGGAGTTTGCCGCGCAGGCCTTCGGCGAAATTGATGGCGGAGCCTGACTTGTAGCCCTCCGCGTTGTCCTGTGGCAGGCCCATGTAGCGCTCCTGGTAAATCGTATCGTAAAGCCGCTGGTCCGGCACCGGCGCAACGGCCATGCCCACCTGGTAAAGCTCGGGGTGGCGAAAAATGAGATTAAGCGTGTTGGTGCCGCCGCCGCTCCATCCCCACACTGCAACCCGCTTGGCGTCCAAGTAAGGGCGCGCATGCTCCATGGCTTCGAGCGCCAGGCCCTGCTCTTTGGAAGAGAGAACGCCCACCGAACCGTAAATGATTTTCCGCCAGGCGCGTCCCCGGGGCGCGGGAGTTCCCCGATTATCCACGCTGGCAATGATGTAGCCCTCGTTCGCCAGCGCGGCGTGAAAAAGTCGGCCGGCGCCACCCCAGGAATCAATCACCGTTTGCCCGGCGGGCTCACCGTAAATAAAAATAAGCACGGGATATTTTTTTGATGGATCGAAATTGGGAGGCTTGATCATCCAGCCGTCCAGCTTGACTCCGTCCTCCACTTCGACCTGGAAGAATTCCGAGGGCACGGAAATCAAATCTTTTACCTTGGCCTTCATTTCGTGATTGTCTTCGAGCACCCGCGCCACAGAATGGTCCGGCAGGCGGACGAGGTCGATGACCGGGGGTACGTCAAAAGAAGAGTAAGTGTGGATGGCCCAATCGCAGTCCGGCGACATTTGATAGGAGTGAACTCCCGGCGCGCTCCCAGGCGAGAGGCGTTCGGGCGCGCCGGTGCCGTCCAAGCGAGCGCGATACAAGTATCGCTGCGCTGCGTTATCGGGTGAGGCGATGTAATACATCCATTGGCCTGCGGGGTCCACCGCCTCAATGTGGATCACGTCAAAATCGCCGGGCGTGACCAAGCGGACCGTCTTGCCGTCGCGCGAGATTACGTAAACGTGCCGCCATCCGTCGTGTTCGCTGACCCAGAGGAAGTCTTTGCCATCATGAAGCCAGCGCAAATCGTCCACCACGTCCACCCAGGCGGCGTCCTGCTCATGATGGATTGGCCGTAGCGCGCCCGTCCCGGCGTCGGCCAGCAAAACGTCGTCCGTGTTTTGTAGGCGGTTTAAATGTTGGATTGCGAGCTCATCGGAACTTTCCGCCCACTCCACGCGAGCGATGTAGCCGGACTGCGGGTCGCCGGTTGCGTCCATCCAGCGCTTGGGGCCGCCGTCAGCGTTCACCACTCCGATGTGTACGGTGGAATTTTTAGTTCCGGCTTCGGGATATCCCACGTGCTGGATATGCGGATAGATTCCGAATTGAGGATAGGCCAGGTGGGTGACGATCTGATGCTGTTCGCCGGTGTAGTACATCAGGGGGAAGTCTTGCACCGTGCGCGTGTCAAACTGCCAGAAGACGATGCGCTTGCCGTCCGGGCTCCACTGGAACGCATCTCGAACGTCCAGCTCTTCTTCATATACCCAGTCGGAAGTTCCATTAATGAGGGTAGGGGAGCCGTCTGAAGTAAGCGCGATAATATGGCCGGAAGTTATGTCCTCAACATAGATATTATTCGATCTGACGTAAGCTGCCCGCGCGCCGTCCGGCGAAAACTTGGCGAACTCGAGGCTGGAGGGCGGAGCATCGCCCCCCAATTTGCGCAACGTGCCAGTGTCACGATCCAGCACCCAATAGTCCCCGCGGGTTGGTTGTCTCCACACGCGGGCGGTGTTGGTGAATATCAGAAGTCGCTTCATGTCCTTGGACCAGGCGTAATCCTCAATCGCAAGTGGAGTCTTGCCCGCCACCGGAATGAGCTGCGAAGCCGGAACCAGCACCTGGCGCTTGCCCGTAGCCGTTGCATACTGAACCAAGTCCTTCGCACCGGTCACGGCCGCCGAAGGCTCCACGGTCACGTAGGATTTCCCGCCCTCAAGCCAGCGCGCCGGACCAAACGATTTAGCGTTCAATTCCCTGCCCACAAAAATACGCCGAAGCGTCGCATCGAGTTGGGGTGAAACTTGGGCGTTCAGCCGCGGCGCCGTCAACGCGCAGGCAACCAACCACCACGCGGCCATCGCAGCCGGAAATAGGCGGTGCTGAATCAGTTCAAGAGTCTTAAAGTACGCATCCCAGTTTGAACTCCTTCTTCCCATAATGTTCCCCCCTGTGTTCATTTGCGGCATGACCATTTGCCTGAAGTGGCGTTCGTAAATGTGAAGGCCGGAAGAGCAATCCGAAAAAAATCTCCGGCGCCGGGAAACCGAACCACGAAGTGTAACCTAAGAGGAGGGGCAAATGGCTGGCGAAAAAAACGATGATGGGTGGAGTTTTATTGGAGGGGGCGGGCTGGGGCACGGCAGAAGGGAAGCTCTAACAGGGCGAATTCCGGCTTGCTCAATCTTACATGCCGTTTCAGCAGTTGGGGCGTAATGAATAAATCTCGATTTGAAATAAAAGGACGCCGCCGCTTCGTCGCGGCAGTAGAATACGTGACCGTCAATTGGACGGCCAATCAACAGACGCGACCTCGCCGCGCGAGCGGCGCGCGCGTGTTGCTCGGATGGATGAGGGACAAGCAGGAGGTGCCATGGATCTCGGTTTGAAAGGCAAGGTAGCCATGGTTGCGGGCGCAAGCCGCGGGCTTGGGTTTTCCATTGCCAACGTGCTTGCCGCCGAAGGGGCGCTGGTTTCCATCGCATCGCGCGATTCTGCCGCCATTGCGCGCGCTGCCAACCAAATTGAGCAGCATGCACCAGGCGCCGTATTGGGAATGGCCGCCGATGTTGCAACCGCAGATGCTATTGCCCGCTGGCATCAATCCACGGTGGACCGTTTTGGGCCGGTCGATCTTCTGGTCACGAATTCAGGCGGGCCGCCCGCGGGGGTGGCGAGCGCATTCGATGACGCCGCGTGGCAAGGTGCTTTTGAGTTATTGGTCTTGAGCGCCATCCGCATGGCGCGCGCCGCGCTTCCCTCAATGATCGCAAGAAAAAAAGGCAGCATCGTCATGCTCACATCCTCCTCGGTCAAAGAACCCATTGCCTATCTCACTTTATCCACTGTGCTGCGGCCCTGCGTTGCAGCTCTGGCCAAGACGCTGGCCAACGACCATGCCAAAGACGGGATCCGAGTGAACCATGTGATCCCGGGCCGGATTTCCACCGACCGGGTGCGCGAACTGGATGAGATCAGCAGCAAAAAAGCCGGCATTTCGCTCGACGAGCAGCAGGCGAAGTCGGCGGCCAGCATTCCCATGGGCCGTTACGGGCAGCCGGATGAATTTGCCCGGGCCGTCGTTTTCTTGCTTTCCGACGCCGCGTCTTACATTACCGGGGCAACTCTTCAAGTGGATGGCGGACAGATTCATAGTGTGCTTTAGTCCACGCTTTAAGTTATCGGGGTCATGAATCCATGCAACTGACAAAGGGCCGTTCCGGGCGTAATTTGAGATGTGCGTTCGGCATTCTCATATGCGCGATCCAGTTGTCCGCTCAAAGTGGGCGGCGAAGTGGCGAGGGCGCGACATTTCAATTCCGTTTTGTGGGCCCCGCCGAGGGCAACCGAATCGCCGCGGTTGCGGGGATCGCAGGTGACCCAAGCACTTACTATGCCGGCGCCGCATCCGGGGGCATCTGGAAGTCCAGCGACGGCGGCAACCGCTGGGTGCCTATTTTCGATCACGAACCCGTGGCGGCAATTGGCGCCCTGGCCGTCGCTCCTTCCGATCCTAACGTCGTTTGGGCGGGAACAGGAGAGCCCTGGGTGATCCGCGACAGCGATGTGATGGGCAATGGTGTTTACAAATCGGTGGACGCTGGAAAGACTTGGACGCACATGGGACTGGATGAGACGGGCCGCGTCAGCCGAGTGGTGATCGACCCCAGGAATCCCGATACGGTCTTCGTTTGCGCGCTCGGACGCGCCACCGGTCCGCAGCAGGAGCGCGGCGTTTACCGCACGGTTGATGGAGGCCAGAATTGGACCCGGGTACTTTTTGCCGACGCGAGCACGGGTTGCTCCGGCCTGGCCATGGATGCGCGCAATCCGCGTGTGTTATTCGCCGGCATGTGGCAGGTGGAGTTGCACGCGTGGGGCGAATTCAGCGGCGGCCCTGGCAGCGGAGTCTACGTGTCGCGCGACGGCGGCCTGAAGTGGACGCGAATAGACGGTCACGGAATGCCCAAGCCGCCGGTGGGCAAAATCGATGTTGCCATCGCGGGCACCGATTCTAGCCGCATTTATGCTCTGATCCAGACCAAGGACGAGGGCGCAGTCTGGCGTTCGGATGACGGAGGTGAAAACTGGCATGCCGAGAGTCACGATCGGACAATGATTGGCCGGGCGGGCTATTACATTCGCATCGCCGTATCACCCGGGAACGAAAATGAAGTCTACGTTGCCAACAGCAGTTTCTTCCGGTCGCTGGACGGCGGGGAGAACTTTCAAACGGTTCACTGGGGAGCAGGCGACAATCACGACATCTGGGTGGACCCTCTCAACCCTGACCGCATAGTGATCACCGATGACGCGG
The DNA here is from genome assembly GCA_035308965.1 of Terriglobia bacterium. Lineage (GTDB taxonomy): Bacteria > Acidobacteriota > Terriglobia > UBA7540 > UBA7540 > DASYXZ01. Next base: position 311,254 of record DATGFN010000023.1, read on the forward strand.
GCTTGGGCATTACCACCGTGCATGGCCGGGGATTCCAGCGCGTTGTTCTTCCCATCGGACAAATGTACCACGTGGCCGTGGACAGTCAGATCCCCTATGACGTGTATTCGAACATGCAGGACGATGGCAACATGCGCGGACCTAATGATTCGGAAACAGGCTGGGACCACGCAATGGGCGGATGCGAGTCCGGCTTTACCATTCCTGATCCCACCAACCCTGACATCGTCTGGGCCACCTGTTACGGTAATGAGGTTTCACGATGGGACGCTAAATCCAAATTGGCCCGTTCGGTGAGCCCGTGGATGCACACCATTGACTCGCCCCCCAACGAAGCCAAGTATCGCTGCCACTGGACGCCGCCCCTGGCTATCGATCCGTTTGACCACAACTCGGTTTATTACGGCTGCCAGGTTATTTTTAAGACTTCGAATGGCGGCCAAAGTTGGAAGGTGATCAGTCCCGACCTCTCCACCCAGGATCCTGCCCACAACACTTCCTCAGGAGGGTTGGTGGGCGACAATCTCGGCCAGTTCTATGCCGAGGTGGTCTTCTCCATCGCCCCGTCGACCATCCAGAAAGACCTGATTTGGGCTGGGACGAACGATGGGCTGGTTTGGTGCACAAAAGACGGGGGAGGGCACTGGACCAACGTCACCAGGAATATTAGCGGCTTGCCGCCATGGGGTAGCGTTACCAGCATTCAACCTTCTTTCTTTGAAGCCGGCACGGCCTACATTTCGGTTGATTTTCACCTTGCCGATAACCGGGACCCGTTCATTTTCAAGACCACTGATTTTGGAGAAACATGGACCAGGATAAGCGGCGGGCTGCCCAGGCATGCATTGTCATACGTGCGCATCATTGCCGAAGACCCAAATTGCAAAGGGTTGCTGTTCGCCGGGACCGGTAACGGCCTCTTCTACTCTCTTGATGATGGGGGCAACTGGAAGTCACTTCAAGAGGGTTTGCCCCACGCGCCCGTTACCTGGGCGGTTGTTCAGAAGCAGTTTCATGACCTGGTGGTCTCGACCTATGGCCGGGGACTTTACATTTTGGATGACATCACACCACTCGAACAAATGGCCAAGGGATCGTCGGAAGCGCTAGTGCGGCTGTTTGCTCCGCGTCCCGCTTATCGCACTGCAAAGCGCGCTCGAGCCTTTGTCAATTTCTCGCTCAAGGCGGCCCCCAAAAACCCAATCCAGGTCGAGATTCTTGACTTGACCGGTCATGCGATTCGCAAGATCGAGACGACAGGAAAGGAAGGAATCAACCGTGTGACCTGGGATATGCGCCACGAACCGCCGCGACTGATTGCGCTGCGCACGGAGGCCCCGGACAACCCGCATATCTGGGACGAGCCGCGGTTTCGAGATAAGGACTCGCGGCCCATCCTGCATTGGGGAATTGAGGAAGCCGAGGTCGGCCCGGTTGTCACGCCCGGCGAGTACACTGTTCGTTTGACCGTGGACGGCCAAACATTGACCCAGCCGATCAGCGTGCTCAAGGGTCCCGGAGCGCCCGGCTCGGATGCGGATATTGAAGCCACGGTTAAATTGCAACTTCGCATCCGCGATGACATCAACGAAATTTCCGATATGGTGAATCAATTGGAGTGGGCGCGCAAGCAGCTCGATGTCGTGCGCCAAATGCTGCCCAGCCAGAAAAAAGAAGGCGATTTGTCGAAGTTGGTCGAAAGCATGGGTCAAAAGATGCTTTCGATCGAGTCCTTACTGGCTGGCAGAGAACCACTGAATAGCGATGACAAGTATTACGCGGAGGCTTACAAACCATATCTAAACCTGATCTGGCTTAACGGAGAGGTTGGCACCGGGGCAGGGGACGTGGCCGGGGGCGCAGACTTTGCCCCCACCGAAACCACCCCGGCCATTCTCAACGAGATTGAGGCGGAGTTGGGCGTGGCGCAAACGGCCTATCGCAATTTGGTGGAAAAGGAAGTTCCTCCATTCAACCACTCACTTGCGGAACATGGGATCATGCCCATAGTTGCGGGCACGCCCGCTGCGGAAGCCGGCCCGGGCGAGCAGAAGCCGTAATCATGGCTTGAGGAAGGGCCGGATTTCCATCTCACGCGATTTACCCGATGGCGGCCGGGGATTCGTTACTTGATTTTTTCTGCCGGCGCCATTTTTCGGTGTGAGCTTTTCTGGAAAGTGGGATAACATTCGCGGCTCAAGAGGGCGAGAGCCTGATAGGCGCTTGAAGCTTCAGTGGGCGTAAGTCCGACCTTATGGACCGTCCTGGGGCGGGGCAAACAAGTCAGTCTCGATCGAGAAGCACCTCGGCACGACCGGCCAGGATTACTATTAATTTTAGACCGGCAAATTTAAAGGAGAAATCATGAAGCGGTCCAAGTATATTATCGGGTTGTTACCCCTTGGGCTGGGCGTTGCGGTTCTGTTGGCTGCGCCCGGGCAGAAGGGTAAGCCAGGCATAACGAAAAGCGATTTTGGAAAGACTCCGGAGGGACAAGTGAGCGATCTCTATACGCTGACGAACGCGAACGGGATGCAGGTGGCCATTACAAATTATGGAGGCCGGGTGGTCTCAATTCTGGTCCCTGACCGGCAAGGCAAGATGGCCGACGTGGTGATCGGGTTCGATCATCTTGATGGCTACCTGGCGACCAACCCTTACTTTGGCGCGCTGGTTGGGCGTTATGGAAATCGAATCGCCAATGCTCGTTTCAAGCTCGATGGCGTGGAGTACAAGTTGGCGGCAAACAACGGCCCTAACAGCCTGCATGGAGGCCTTAAGGGATTTGACAAGGTTTTTTGGACAGCAAGGGAATCCTCAAAGAATCCTCCCGCACTTGAGTTGACGTATATCAGCAAGGATGGCGAAGAAGGGTATCCGGGTACCCTGACCACTAAAGTGGTCTACACGCTCGAACCCGATAATGCGCTTCGCATTGAATATCACGCGACCACGGACAAGGATACCGTCTTGAATCTGACCAATCACTCCTACTTCAACCTGGCGGGCGCGGGAAACGGCGATATCTTAAAGCATGTCATGATGATCAACGCTGACCGGTTTACTCCGGTGGACGCGAATTTGATCCCCACCGGCGAGTTACGCAATGTGGCTGAAACCCCATTTGATTTCCACCAGCCCACCGTCATCGGGGGCCGCATCAACAGTGACAATGAGCAGATAAAACTGGGCGGGGGTTACGATCACAACTTTGTCCTCAACCGGACCGGGTCCGGCCCTTCGCTGGCCGCGCGCGTCTTCGACCCCGAGTCTGGCCGCGAATTGGAAGTTCTGACCACACAGCCTGGAGTCCAGTTTTATACGGGCAATTTCCTGGATGGCACGATCCAGGGCAAAGGAGGCAAGGCGATTACGCGCCGGTCCGCGTTTTGCCTTGAGACCCAACACTTCCCGGATTCACCCAATCATCCCAAATTCCCGACCTCCGAACTAAAGCCGGGGGAGACGTACCATTACATAACGATCTACAAGTTCTCCACAATCAAGTAGAGACTTGACCCGGTTGAATCGAAAGCCGCCGCGGGTTCTACAATAATCACCGGGCATGCGCAGCGCCTTGCCCCATCGGTTTTCCCTGGTTTCGATCATGTGAACATTTTATCGTGGCTCTCCAGTATGCCCGAATATTGAGGATTCCTTTCATGGAAGCTTGATCAGGGATGATAGAATTGCGAAGTAAACCAGCTTCATAAACCCCGTCGGAAATAGGAAGGATTTCATGGCTAAGAGAAGAGGGACGCACAAAATGAAGGAAACCGAAGCAGGGATACATTCCAGGTTCAACGGGCGAGATGTGAAAGTCGGACTGGTCGGTTTGGGTTATGTGGGCCTGCCTCTGGCCTTGCTGTTCGCACGCAAAGGATTGCGGACTACCGGGTTTGATATCGATGCGACCAAGATTGAGAAGTTGGAGCGGGGAGAGACCTATATTCGCCATATTCCGGCCGCTGAAATTCGGGCCCAGACCAAGGCGAAGCGCTTCCGGGCCAGTGCGGGCTTTAGCGGACTGAATGATATGGACGCGGTGATCATCTGCGTACCAACCCCTCTCGACGAACATCGCGAGCCCGACCTGGCTTATATACGAAATACTGCGGAAGCGATCAGCGCCCATCTTCACGCTGGACAACTGGTGGTGCTCGAAAGTACGACTTATCCGGGGACGACGGAAGAGTTGGTGTTGCCGATCCTGGCGCGCTCCGGCTTGCACTGTTCTGTTCAGCCCTATTCAGTGGCGAACAACCAGGTGGAGGTGACCACCGAGGGCGGAAATTTCCTGCTGGCTTTCTCGCCCGAGCGGGAGGATCCGGGCAACAAGCAGTTCAAGACGCACCAGATTCCGAAAGTGGTGGGTGGAGTAAACGCGGCCAGCGCGTGGGCGGCACAGGCGCTATACGCGCAGGTGTTTGATCGAACCATGGTGCTGAGTTCGTCGCGGGCCGCGGAGATGACCAAGTTACTCGAAAATATCTATCGCTGCGTGAACATCGCGCTGGTCAACGAATTGAAGCTGGTTTGCTTGCGAATGGGGATTGATATTTGGGAAGTCATCGAGGCCGCCAAAACCAAGCCGTTCGGGTTCACCCCGTTTTATCCGGGGCCGGGTCTGGGAGGCCATTGCATTCCCATCGATCCTTTTTACCTGACTTGGAAAGCACGGGAATACGATGTGCCGACTCGGTTCATTGAGCTGGCCGGGGAAATCAACGCAGCCATGCCCGAGCACGTCATCGAAGCGTTGGCCGAGGCGCTGAATCAGCGCAAACAGTGCCTGAAGGAAGTGCGGGTGCTGGTGCTGGGCGTGGCTTATAAAAAAGACATCGATGATTTGCGCGAGTCGCCCTCATTGCGCATCATGAAATTGTTGCAGGCGCGCGGGGCCCACGTGGATTATAACGACCCGTATTTTCCGCGCTTGCACAAAATGCGCCATTATGATTTTCAACTCGCGTCCGTTGATCTTACGCCCGCGACCTTGGCCGGGTATGACGCGGTGGTGATTTCCACCGACCACTCGAGTTACGACTACAGCGAAATTGTCCGGTGCAGCCGTTTGGTGATCGACACCCGCAACTCCACCAGCCACGTTAAGGAAGACCGCGAAAAGATTGTCAGGTGCTGAGCGGAGGGTTCTCCATTCGTAAGATACCGATAGCCGAAGTCCGATTGGACCGGGGCGAGCTTCGCGCAGTTGAACGTGTTCTCAGGAGCGGCCAGCTTCGGCAAGGGCGGGTTACGGAAGATTTTGAAAAGCGTTTTGCCCGGGCGGTTGGGGCCCGGCATGCCGTGGCCGTCAACTCCGGAACCGCGGCGCTTTTTCTGGCCTATCGGGTGATGCTCGAGCCGGGCGGCGAAGTGATCGTGCCCGACTTCACTTTTGCCGCCACCGCATCCATGGTGGCCGCCGCCGGGGCCACGCCCGTCTTCGCCGACGTAGACCCCAGGACGTTCAATCTCGACCCCGGTGATGTGGAACGAAAAATTACCAGCCGCACGCGCGCGCTGGCTCCCGTTCACCTGTTCGGGCATCCGGCGGACATAACCAGGCTCGCGGGCATCGCCCGCCGCCACAAATTGCGGTTAATCTGGGACGCCGCCCAAGCCCACGGAGCCCGCTTTCGGGGGCGTGACGTAGGTTCATTCCCTGATGTTGTTTGCTACTCGTTTTATCCTTCCAAAAACATGACGACGGGCGAAGGGGGGATGCTCACAACATCGGACCCGGCGCTTGCACGAGAGTTCAGGATGCTGCGTTCGCATGGCGAAGAAGGGCGTTATTGCCACGTCCGAATCGGATTCAATTTCCGTATGACGGACATCGCCGCGGCGCTCGGCCGCGCTCAACTGGCGAAACTTTCCTCCGCGGTGCGAAGGCGCAGAAGGAACGCCGCAATTCTGACTCGCGGCCTCAGGGATATACCGGGCCTCGTCATCCCGGAGATTCCCCCTGGTGTTTGGCCTTCTTTCAACTTGTTTACCATCGTGATTGAAATCGAACAAATAGGTATGACCAGAGATCACTTTCAACTGGCGCTCGCGCGGCGCGGTGTGGCGACGTCTGTCCATTACCCGCTTCCTCTGCACCGCCAGCCTATTTTCATCGGGGCGGGGAGCGATTCGGATTACCCGGTGAGCACCAGGTTGGCGGCGGCCGTCATTTCATTGCCTGTCCATCCGAACTTGAGTGAGGGGGATCTGAGCCGCATCATTCGTGCGGTCCGTTCAGTTGCCCGGGCGACCTAACACAAAGACGATTGCAATTGTTACGAACCCCCTCACCCCCGGCCTCTCTGTCGCCCAGGAGAGAGAGGGTGGTTCGCCGCAGGCGACCGGGTGAGGGGGTGGTGACGGACGTGTCTCATAATGACTTCTTGCGTTTGTATTCGGTGAGATTCATCTCCGATTTGCTCTGGAGCGGAATTCATATCGCCAGCTCTAAGACTTTAATCCAAAGATTCTGGTTGGAAGTTTTACCATTAAGAAGTCTCAGCCACATCTTCATCACCTCTCCCTACCCGCCGTCTCCGGCAATTAGCACCCTGCCTCTTCCATGGAAAGTGTTCGCTCTTTCCGTACCCGGCGCGCGCGGGGGAATTGCGTCGCTCGCCAGGAACATGAAGACAATCTGCGCCGCGCATGTCAAGGGCGTTCGTTAGTCATCCGTGTCACGCTAGCTTGAATTTCGTGGTGATGGGTGAATTTCTCCGACCTATCTTCCCCATGGCAACGCCCCCGGTCAGCCTCCCTTTGAGATCGTTCCTTCCCCTTTAACGGCAAGCTCCCAGGACCAGTCAAACTCCGCACTGCCTGGCGCGTGCAGAAGCCCCCAATTCAAGCGCGCTTGAATAATTTCCCGCCCGAGCCCTCCCATCCATCTCCTGGCAAATAATCCTCTGGAAAGGAGGTGACGACTATGGTAACGTATCGAAACGGAACTAACGGGACAGGTCCGCACCCGTGGCCGCCTCGTGCCTGAATTCAAGGCAGTCCGGAAGGGGGCGGCCGGAATATAAATTCCTCCGCCCTTCCGAGGCTGCCTGCATGGGTTTTGTTCAATTCACTTTGGCTGTTCTTGGACTGGGTCTCGAGGCCGCTCTTATCTTGAGAGCAAGGCAGGGCCGGTATCTTTCCCACTTTCCTTTTTTTTATTCATATCTTTCTTATGTGTTCGTCTGGACGATATTCACGTTGATGTTCTTTTATTTCATGCCCCAGCTTTACCCGTACGTCTACTGGTTTTCCTACTCCATGATGCTGCTGGCGGAGTTTGCTGTTCTCTTCGAATTGTCGGATCACATTTTTAGACCTTATCCTGGCATCCGGCGCCTTGGCCAGTTGCTGACCGGAGCCGTCTGCCTGGCATTTTTGCTGGTATATATTATTCCCGCCCTGTGGCGGCATCAACCTTCGAGCATTGCATTCTTCGAGTTGGAGAAGAGAACTTCTTTGACTAAAGTGGTCCTGATTATTGTTCTCCTGTTGGTTGCGCGCTCATTTCGAATCTCATTCAGCAGGAACATCTCCGGAATGATGCTGGGTTTTGCCATTTACCTCGCCGCGTCTATCGCCAATGTTGCTCTGGCGGAAGGCTTGGGCCGGGCGCGTTACGCCACGATTTTTAGTTTGGTGTCCCCCTTGGCCTATTTCCTGGCTTTATCCATTTGGACCGCAGCACTGTGGCGATATGAGCCCGTCTTGCCGAATCAAGGCAATTTTTCCAGAGGCGGGGATAATTTTTCGGAACCTTTAAGCGTGCAACTGGGAAGGTACAGCAGTGAACTGTCGAGGCGCTTTCGAAGATGATACCCCTCATTGCTTACATTGCGGCCGCTGCCTTGCTGCTCGCCAGCGCTCTGTTACTCATATTTAGGGGGCGCAATCAAGCCACACTCCGATCTGATAGTGAACGTGAAATCAACCTCCGGTTTCTGGAAAATCCCGGACTGGATCTCGCCGAGCGTATTTTTGATCCTGCCGATTTTTGCTGGCTGCGCGATGAGCTCAAATTCCCCGAGCAAGCCACCGTTCTTGCCCTCCAACGAAAAGAGATGGCGCTCTTGTGGTTGCGCTGTTTGCGGGCCTCGTTCAATGAGCTGGTTCGTATTCCACAGTCCGCCGGGACTTCGAGTGAGAACGACAGCGAGTCCAGCGGATGGGCCACCACCTTTTATACCCTTCGTTTTCAATTTCTATTGGCCTACGCGATGATGGTGGTGTGGCTGTTCGGACCCTACACCCGCATCGCTCCCTCCTTCAATTTCTTGCGCCCGATTTTGAGCCGCGGAACACACAAACAGAGATTTGGATTGAGGGTGTGAATTAGGTTTGCCAGTCGCTGAGTCTCTCCACCTTTACGGTAAAGGACCCTCTTCGGCCATCTTACTTCCGCCTCGCCAGCAAGCGATTAAGCCTGACCATCGTGGTTCTTGCCTGCCGAATCTGCTTCCCAACTTGGTTGGGAGCGGTACCGCCTGTCACATTTTTCCGCTTCACAGCATTCTTGGGTGAGATCGCCACCTGATTCAATCGCGAGTCCCAGGAAGGGACGCAAGCGCGGGCCTGTTCGGTGGAGAGTTCCTCAAATGTCTTTTGGTGATCCACACAATGACGGACCAGCTTGCCCACCTGCTCGTGAGCCTGGGCAAACGGTATCCCCCGCCCAACGAGTTCGTCCGCGATATCCGTAGCGGTCAGGAAACCGCGCGATGTGCCGGACTTCATCTGTTCCGAATGGATACGAAGCGTGGCCAGAACTTGCGTGACCAGTTGAAGGGTATCGCGAGTGGTGTCAACACCATCGAAGAGCGCCGCCTTGTCCTCCTGAAGATCGCGATTGTAGGCCAGGGGCAGGCCCTTGAGCAGCGCGAGCATGCCGGTGAGCCTTCCGATTCCGCGGGCGGCCTTGCCGCGCACAAGTTCCATGGCGTCGGGGTTCCGTTTTTGGGGCATGATGCTGCTCCCGGTGGAATAGGCATCGGCAAGTTCGACATATCCGAATCCCGGTGAGGAATAAATCACCAAGTCTTCCGCCAACCGGCTGGAATGGGCGAGGGTCAGCGAGCAAACGAATAGTAGCTCGCAGACAAAATCCCGGTCCGAGGTCACATCCACGCTGTTGCGAGCGGCGCGCGCAAATCCCAATTCGCGGGCCAACCGCTGGCGGTCGATGGGAAAAGAAGTTCCGGCCAGCGCGCCCGCTCCCATGGGAAGTTCGTCGGCGCGCTTTCGGCAATCTTCCAGACGGTCCCAATCGCGCAAAAACATTTCGAAATAGGCGAGTGCGTAATGGGAAAACAGTATAGGTTGGGCAGGTTGTAGGTGCGTGAATCCGGGCATCACGGCATGGATGTGCCGCCGGGCGAGATCGTACAGGGCCCGGAGAAGGTCCAAGGCAGCGTGCTGAAGTTCTGTGATCGCGTCCTTCACATACAATCTGGCTTCCGTGGCCACCAGATCATTGCGACTGCGCCCGGTGCGAAGTTTTCGGGCCGCCGGGCCAACTTCCCGGATCAGCCGCGCTTCCACCCAGGTGTGAACGTCTTCACTGGTTTCGCGTCGCGCCCACTGGGGATGACTTTCCACATGACGGCGAATCTTTTCCAGGCCGCGAATCAGGCTTCGGACTTCGCCGGCTCCCAATACTCGCGCCCTCCCCAGGATTCTTACGTAGGCCTGGTTGACGCGAAGATCGTAAAGAATCCAGCGTTGGTCGAGGGAAAAAGACTCGGAATATTTCTCAAAGAGCACGTCGCGTTGGTGATGAGCGAAGCGGCCACCCCACAACTTCATTTTGCGCTCCTGCGGGCGCGTGCAGCCCCGCGCTTGAATAATTGCTTCTTGGCCGCCGCAAGTTTCACCGGAAGTCCGAGGATGTTGATAAAACCCTCGGCGTCCTTCTGGTCGTAGTCGGACTTCATGGTGAAGCCTGCAATGCTGGTGTCATACAGCGAGTGCGGCGAGCGGCGGTCGATGATCCGGACGTTACCTTTATAGAGGCCCAGGGTCACCGTTCCGGTCACATGGCGCTGGGTTGTGTGAACGAAACCGTCCAGGGCCTCGCGCAAAGGTGTGAACCACTGCCCGTAGTAAACCAGTTCGGCGTAGCGCAGCGCCACATGCTGTTTGTAGTGGAACGTCTCGCGGTCTAGGCAAATCGCTTCCAACTCGTGGTGCGCGGTGTGAAGCAGCGTCCCCGCGGGAGTCTCGTACGCGCCGTGGGATTTGATACCCACCAACCTGTTTTCCACCAAGTCGATCCGGCCTATGCCGTTCTTGCCCGCCAAAGTGTTTAAGCTTTCCAGCAAACGGATGGGCCCAAGACTCCTGCCATTCAAGGCAACCGGAACTCCCGCTTCAAATCCAAGGGTCACCACGGTTTCGCGGTGGGGGGCACGCATCGGACTTGCCGAAAGTTTCCACGCCTCTTCGGGCGGCTCCCCCAGCTTGGTTTCGAGCGGGCCGCCTTCGTGGCTTAAGTGCCAGATGTTCTGATCGCGGCTGTAAGGTTCCTTTTTTGTGACCAGCACAGGGATTTTATGCTGGCGCGCGTAATCAATGGCGTCCTCGCGCGACTTGATGTTCCATTCCCGCCAGGGCGCGATCACCTTCAATTGGGGAGCGAGCGCCTTGTAAGCCATCTCGAATCGCACCTGGTCATTGCCTTTGCCGGTGCATCCGTGGGCCACGGCATCCGCGCCGCATGCCAGCGCCACTTCCACCTGACGCTTGGCCAGCACGGGCCTCGCCAGTGAAGTTCCAAGCAGATACTTGCCCTCATAGACGGCTCCCGCTTGCAAGGCTTTCCAAAGGTAGTCCGTGATGAACTCCTGGCGTAGGTCCTCTACAAAGACTTTTCCGGCGCCGCTGCGGATAGCCTTTTTTCGAACCGCATTGTAATCGTCGCCTTGGCCCACGTCCCCGATCATGGCGACGACTTCGCATCCATAATTCTCACGCAGCCAGGGCACGATGATGGAAGTATCGAGGCCTCCCGAGTAGGCAAGGACCGCTCTTTTCACATTTCCGTTTTGAGTTCGCGAAGAAGACATATGCCTGCCTTTGGAAGAAGTTGACAGTTGATAGTCGACAGCTAACAGTAAAGACTTTGACTATTCGAGCTATCTGGAATCAGGTGGCTCACAAGCGAGTTCCCTTAAGACCGATATTGGAGATCAAGGACCATAAATGAAGCTATCTTAATCACGCATCATCATGCCGCCAGCAGTCCCAGAATTTTCTTTTGTACGTGTGAAGCCTGCCGGGGGCCGGCGGTGGCGATAAAAATCGTGTCGTCCCCAGCCACAGTTCCCTGGACTTCCGGCCATTGCTCGGCGTCCAGGCCGGCGGCCACCGAGGTGGCATTCCCAGGGTGGGTCTTGACAATCACAAGATTCGAAGCCTGGCGGACATCCCGGACGAATTCTTTCAAAATAACGGCCAGCGCGGGCTGAGGAGGCGTCAAGACAGGCGCAGAATTGGGCATGCGATATCCCTCACGCGTTTTAACCACTCCCAATTCTTCGATATCGCGTGATACCGTCGCCTGGGTCACCCGGATGCCGCGCCGCTGGAGTTTGCGGCGTAAAGCGGTCTGCGTTGCCACGGCCTCCGTTCTTAGAAGTTCCAGGATCTGGTTGCGCCGATAGAGTTTGTCCATGTAATTTTATACAGACAATTTATAAATACTCTATTGGGAGGTTTTTGGCAAGTGAAGGAACTAAGGGTTAGTCTTCGGATTTGCATTGCCGGGAGCGCGGGCGTCTCGCCCGCTCTTTCCGATCATTTTAATTGGGGGCGAGCCCCTGTGCAAACGCGGGGCCCCGGCCCGCGCTCCCAGGGAAATCAGGACATTACCAAATAAATCGGAAAGGGCCGCCGGAGGCTTTCCGCGCATCGATGCGGCCCGGCAGCCAGGGCCGCTGAGATTTGAATTTCACCCGGATTAGTGAGGCATCCCCGGCATCGGCTGCGGCTCGCCTTTGATTTGTGACGTCTCGTTTGAGAGTACTTTGGCCAGAACCATCGTCGAGTCAGTGGAAGTCATCTTCACCAGGCCATATGGCGAAATCTTGGTGGTGATCCAAACGTCTGCCGACCCTCGATCGGATTGGCTCCGGTAGTGCTGGCATTCAAAAGTTCCGGCAGGGACGGTTACGCTCTCCGTGCCAACCAATTCTCCCATGCCATGGTTCTTACCACTTGCCTGGCCACTCTCCTGGGCCTTGGGCATGTTTTTCATCATGCTCATCATGCTCATCGGCATTTCCATGGGTGGGCGTCCTGCCATTTGCATAATCATCCGCTTGATCCCGGGTTGATCGCCTCCGATGACCATCAGTTGTTTCATAATCATCCCGCCACCCTTGCCGCTGAGCATGCGGATTTCCATCCAGTATCCATCTTGGCCATCTACGCTCTCCTTACCCACGATGGCGTATGCCATATCCATCGAAGAGGAGTCTTTTTTTGTGGTCATGGTGTACTGGGATCCGGAACCGACGACAGGTTTGAATTCTCCGGGAATTTGGGGCGGCCTCATGCCCATCATCTGCGCCCACAACGCGGATGCGCCCGCTAACGCCATTGCCATAACCATGACCATTTTCCTCGCCGTTTTCATTTGAGTTTCTCCTTTAAAAGGATGAATTGAATCGCAGGGCTGGGGATGCCCAAAGCAAGCGGCTCACGGCCCTTTGAGACCCATGAATCGGGTTTTCTTGAATTCCTCCCACACCGCTGGTGTGAATTGTTCCTTGGAAATAAATTCGCGGACTTTGAATGTGATGCCGAGCTTCATTTCCTCGATCTCGGCGCCCTTTTGAGGAAGGAAATCAAAGACGCTGCGATTCATTCCGTAGTACGCACACAGCCAAAAGCCTTCAGAAGTTTCAATGCAGTAGAGGCCGCATACCAACGGTAGCGGGCGCGCCGGGTCCACCGAGGGCTTGACTTCGGCTTCCACAATCTTGCCCCTAATATTAGTGATGGCGGCTGGAGTGGTGGTTGGCGAAGGACTCATGGTGCTTTCTGCTTTGAAAATCAGTTTGTCTCAGGGTGCAGCGACTGAAAGATACATCGAGAGACGCCCATCCGTCAACCTGATGCAGCGGTCGGTTGAACCCGGATTTGCTTCGCCGGGAGCGCGGGCGTCCCGCCCGCTCTTTCCTCGTCATCCTCTCGCGGGCGAGACGCCCGCGCTCCCGGCGAAAATAGGCCACTTGCCAGCGCTCTAGGAGCCGGGCTTCAAGACAATGGCGCGCAGAAAACCATCGGTATTCCACTTACCGCCCGTGGCGGTGACGCCCTCGCTCAGAGGATTGGGGCGGGTCACAAGCTGTTCCGCCGCGACGTCGCCAGCATCCACAAGGTCGGCGCCCACCTTATCCCGCTCCAGATCAATACTGGCTTCGGTGGCATGGGAAACCACGCCGGGGTGAATGTCAATCCCCACATCGTGCGTGCTCGAAGACAGCCAAATATCCCGCCCGTCGGTTGTCTTCACCGGCGCCCGCCAAAGGCGCAAGTGGTGCCGCTTGGCGAAGGTGTTGAACATTTTCTCGAAGCCCAGCTCCTCTTTTTTCCCGTAGAGGTAAAGGTCTGAGATTGGAGTCTGCCCGTACCCCACATCCCCCATGGCGGCTTGCGCCGTCTTTGTGAGGGAACTCCGCGACGATTGCGCGGGGACAGCCCAGCCTGCCTGGTCGAAGGCGTGGAGTATTTCTGCCTGGGAGCCCACAAAGATGAGATTCAGTGGGTCTCCAGGCTTGCCCGTCTTACCCGAGCAGCGTTGCGGCGCGTCGGCCAGCAATCGGGTAATTGCATTTTGTACGTCTGGAGGCAGCACGCTCGCCGCTGCGGGGGGAAAGGTTTGATTGAGCGCCAAGGGTTGGTCCAAAATAAGTTGTAAATCAGTTCCGGCGGGAAAATCGATGGAAATTTTGGGATTACCTACTTTCTTTTCGGCATTTGCACCCAGGCTCCCGAATTTGCCCAAGGCCCCGTCAATGAACGAGACAGGCAGTTCGCTGGCCAGCACGCCCTGGATTGTTCCGTCCGCCAAAGTACTTTCCTTTGCATTCTCGACTTCTGCAATGTGTCCTGAAATTGCCATGGCGGGCTGGCCGGGAATTCCCAGGTGATCGAATTGCAGTTTAAGACGCGCCCGGTCCGTGGGACTCGAACTGGGAATGAGTTTGCTGATGCTTCCACTGACGGTGGCACTCAGTGGAATCAGTACCCCATCTGTTGTTGCAACCTCGCGGACTACGTGTGCTGCGATGGGCGCGTGCAAGTGCGAGGTTTCTGTGCTGACCGGCGTGTCCAGCCGGATGAACAGGCGGGTTCCGGCGGGAATCGCCTCCCCAGTCGGTTGTTCCGCTGCGGCGGCGGAGGTCGTGGCGGAAAGTGTTCCTGCCTGGGACTGTGATGTCTTGACGCAGACCGGGCCTATCGCTACGAAACAAATCACGCTCGCCAGGAGCGTTCTAGTCCTTTTTTCCAGGTCAAGTTGGCCCATCGACATGTTCATGTTATGGAGCATAGAGGTCCATAATCTAAAGCGGTGGAAGAAATCAGACTTACGTTTGGCTTTCCCCTCATTCATGGGTGACTCGTTCACGCTCGAGAAGCTCCTTCGTTTTTCCGGCATATTAAGTAATTTTCTCGCGAAAGACATCATTTATTTTCGCATGAGCTGGCCTTCCTTTGGTTGACAAGAATTGACGGGGTGATATAGATTGTCTCCTTTAAAAGCAGAAGTAACTCAGAAAAGGATACTTCCAAACTCAATCGAAAATGGCTGACGAACCCAAGGTGCCGCCAGACCCCAACGTACCCGGCCAAAATCCGGCCAAGAGTCCTGCGGCAGAGGGCGAGGGCACAACTACGCCGGCAGCACCTGTAAAATCGGCGGAAGCAGTCCAACCCAAGCCTCCCACATCGGAAGGGGGCGCCAAGCCACCTGCGCCTGCGGCCCCGGCCAAGCCCGCCGTCGCTGCGCCACCCAAACCGCCAGCCCCTCCAAAGCCTCCGGTAAAACCCGAGCCGTGGACAAGTCCGCTGCTCGACAAGATGAAAGAAAAGTTTCCCGGGGCTGTGGTCGATGCTTCCACGTTTCGGAGTCAGCCTTCCATCACCATCTTAAAGGAATCACTGGTTGCCATCTGCGAGTTTCTGAAGAGTGAGGAGGGCGGGGCATACACCTATCTCGCCGACGAAACTGCGGTGGATTATCCCAAGCGCGAAAAGCGATTCGAGATTTTCTATGTCCTTTACACTTTCAAAGGCAACAATCGGTTGAGGTTGAAAGTCGCGCTGGGGGATGGCGAGAAGCTTCCTTCCGTGGCAGGTGTTTGGCCCGCTGCCAATTGGTTGGAGCGTGAAGTGTTTGACATGTTCGGCGTCGCCTACGAAGGCCATCCGGATTTAAGGCGCATCCTTCTGCCCGATGAATGGGTGGGCCACCCCCTGCGGAAGGATTACGACATACTTCACCAGGACGCTGCCTGGGTAAAGGCTAATCTGCATATTGAGAGCGGGCAGTAGAAAAGCAGTGACGAGTGACAAGTGATGAGTGACGAGCAAAAACAGAAGAGGCAGGGAATAGGAAACGAGTTGATTTTTTTAAGCTTCTGACTTCTGACTTCTAATTTCTGATTTCTTATGCCCCAAACAACGTATCTCGATGCCGATGAGCTAGTCCTGAATATGGGGCCGCAGCATCCCGCCACGCACGGCGTGTTGCGGGTCAAGCTGAAGCTTGACGGAGAGCGGGTGATGGGGACCGAATGCATCATCGGCTATCTCCACCGCGGGGTGGAGAAGATCGCCGAGAACCGCACCTATGTGCAGTTTGCGCCCTACGTGGATCGCATGGACTACGTGGCAGCGGTAACCAATGGAATGGGTTACTGCGAAGCGGTGGAAAAATTGCTGGGAGTTGATTTGCCGCCGCGCGCCCAATATACGCGCATGATCCTGGCGGAACTTCAGCGCATTGCCAGTCACCTGCTTTGGCTGGGAACGCATGCCTTGGACCTGGGCGCCATGACGCCCGTCTTTTATACTTTCCGCGAGCGCGAAGAGATCCTGAAGATTTTCGAGAATTATTGCGGGGCGCGGCTTACCACCCACGCGTTCCGGATCGGCGGACTGCAATACGATTTGTACGACGGTTTTGAGAAAGACGTCATCAAGTTCTGCGACACTTTTCCCGCCCGCGTCGATGAATATGAAACGTTGCTCACCACCAACAGGATTTGGATGGAGCGCACGAAAAACGTGGGCGTGCTTAAGGCGGAAGATGCGATCGCCCTGGCAGTTTCCGGGCCCGTGCTGCGCGGCTCGGGTGTGAATTGGGACCTCCGCAAAGCGTTGCCCTATGAGGCCTATGACCAGGTGGAATTCGAGGTCCCGCTCGGCGAGCATGGCGACACGTATGACCGGTACATCGTGCGCGTCAAGGAAATGCGGCAGTCCATTCGCATCATCCGGCAGTGCGTGGAGCGCATTGCCCCCGGCCCGATTTTTGGGAAAGTGGGCAAAGTGATCAAGCCGCCCGCGGCTGAGGTCTATCATTCCATTGAAGCGCCCAAGGGCGAACTCGGATATCTGGTGGTCAGTGACGGCACCACACATCCTTATCGCGTGCGCATCCGCCCGCCTTCGTTTGTGAACCTGCAAGCGTTGGACATCATGTCGCGCGGGCACCTGGTGGCCGATATTGTGGCCATCATCGGAACCATTGATATTGTGCTGGGGGAAGTAGACCGCTGAAGAAGTTATGAAGTATGAATGATGAAGTATGAAGGAAGAATAAAGCTATTTTTCAGACTGATGAACGAATAGAGTCTTCCCGGTTCATCGTTCATCATTCAAAGTTCACCGTTTCCAGAATATGATTAATACCGCTACCCAATTTCTGCTGTCGCATCCTCTCATCTTTGCCACCATAAAGATTCTGATCGTCTTTAACGTGATGTCCGCCGTTCTGATGTACATCGTTTACATGGAGCGCAAGGTGCTTGCTTTTATGCAGGCGCGGCTGGGTCCTATGCGCGTCGGACCCTGGGGCGTCCTCCAGGCGCTTGCCGACCCGATCAAGCTGATGCTCAAGGAAGACATTGTTCCCTCGGGGGCCGACCGCACGCTTTTCCTGCTGGCGCCGGTGATCAGCGTGGCGGCTGCGTTCACCGTTTTCTCGGCCATCCCATTTACCAGCAGCTTCATCATCAGTGACATAAATATCGGAATCCTGTTTATTCTGGCCGTCTCCTCTCTCGGGATTTACGGAATCATCCTGGGCGGGTGGGCGTCCAACAGTCACTACCCCCTTCTCGGCGCACTTCGCTCCGCCGCGCAGTTGGTAAGTTATGAAGTTGCGGGCGGAATGGCGATTGTCGGGGTGCTCCTGATTTCGAATTCGCTGAGCTTGAGAGATATTGTCGTCAAGCAGCAACAAATGGGCGTATGGAATGTGTTCATTCAACCGGTGGGATTTTTTGTCTACTTGGTAGCGGCCATCGCGGAAACCAACCGCAGTCCTTTTGACCTTCCCGAAGCCGAATCCGAATTGACGGCCGGCTTTCACACCGAGTACAGCGGCTTCCGCTTTTCGCTTTTCTTTATGGCCGAATATACAGCCATGATTCTGGTCTCGTGCATTGCGGTCACGTTGTTTTGGGGAGGATGGCTGCGCCCGTTCTCGAGCTATCATAGATTCGACTTTCTCGACTACACACCCATAGCCGTTCTACTTGCGGCCGCAGTGGCCATCGTCTTGGGGGCGCGGAAGAATCAAGTTCCGATGGAGAAGTTGGTCCTCTTTGGAATCGCGGCAGCCTTTGTGTTGCTTGCCTTCGGTCTGGCTGTTCCTGTGGTGACGGCGGCCATTCAGGGAATCTTCTGGTTTTCGGCCAAAGTTTTTGTTTTCCTTTACGCCTTTATCTGGTATCGCGGAACGTTCCCGCGCTATCGGTACGATCAATTAATGAATCTGGGCTGGCGAGTGATGATCCCTCTCGGCCTCGCCAACGTCATCGCCACCGCTGTCCTTAGTTATGTTTTGACGAGCCATACTGCGTCCGCAGCCGCGTCAATGATAATGACCCGTTGATGGTTAAAATATGAGCGGGATTTCGCTGCCTCAAATCACGTTTCTTGCCTTGTCGGCCATGGCGCTCGTTTCCGGCGTGCTGGTGATTACGCGCCGGAACGCCATCCACAGCGTCATCTGCCTGATCGTTACGCTTTTCTCCGTGGCCGGCATTTTTCTGCTGACCCATGCCGAATTCTTGTTCGCCGTCCAAATCATTCTTTATGTCGGCGGCATCATGGTGCTTTTCCTCTTTGTCATCATGCTGGTCAATTTGGATGTAGCGGCCAAGCAGGCCCAATTCAGCAGCCATTGGCTGGTGGCGGCGTTGACCGCTGGCGCGCTTACGGCAGAATTGGTGTATGGCATCTACCTTGGGCGGGCGGAATTTAAAGCGTCACAACCGGTGATCTTCCCTGCGCCGGCGCCTGTGACCAATACGCAAGCCATCGCGGTGGGGCTCTTCCAGACGTACACATTGCCGGTCGAAATTGCCTCACTCCTTCTGCTGGTGGCGATGGTGGGAGCCGTGGTTATGGCCAAAAGGAAATTTGAATGATTCCCATCAGTTGGTATCTCTATCTCGGCACCGGACTTTTTACCATCGGCGTGATCGGCGTGCTCACCCGCCGCAACGTGATCATTATTCTCATGTCCATCGAATTGATCCTGAACGCGGTGAACATCAACCTGGTGGCTTTTTCGCAGATGTTTCATAACGTGGACGGTCAGGTGTTCGCCATCTTCGTGATTACCGACGCCGCCGCCGAAGCCGCCGTGGGCCTGGGCTTGATCATCGCCCTCTTCCGCAACAAAGAGACGGTGAACGCGGATGAGATTGATCTTCTGAAGTGGTGAGCGAAGTACTTTAATCGAAGCGGCCGGAGTTATGAATTTTCTTGACCACATTGCGTTCATCCCGTTGCTGCCCCTGCTGGGCGCGTTCATTCAGCTTTTGTTTGGGCGCAAGCTTAGGAATTCCGAGGTTTCCCTGGTCTCGGTGGGATTGCCGGGAGTTTCTTTTGCCTGGGCCGTCGGATGTTTTATCGAGCTTCTGGGCAGGCCGGAGCACACTGTTGTCACCAATCTTTACACATGGCTGCCCGCCGGTGCGTTCCATCTTGCTAACGGATCCATGGGCAATCTCACGGTCCACGTGGGCTTCCAATTGGATCCGCTTTCCGCCGTCATGTTGCTTGTTGTCACGGGCGTCGGCTTTCTTATTCACATTTATTCCATCGGCTACATGGGGCACGAGGGTGGCTACTACCGCTTTTTCGGATACCTGAATCTCTTTATGTTTTCCATGCTCGTCCTTATCCTGGCAAATAATTACCTGATGATGTTTGTGGGCTGGGAAGGCGTTGGGCTGTGCTCTTATCTGCTCATCGGTTTTTATTTTCAGCGTAAGTCCGCCGGAGATGCGGGCAAGAAGGCATTCATCGTCAACCGCATTGGTGACGCCGGATTCCTGATGGGCGTCATGCTGATGACGGTGACTTTTGGCACGCTGAATTTCGCGGACGTCACACAAGCGGCGCGCAGCGGTCAATACGCAGTAGGGAACGGAGTGATCACTGCCATATGCATTTTGCTTTTCATCGGCGCCACGGGGAAATCCGCCCAAATTCCGCTCTACATCTGGCTGCCCGACGCCATGGAAGGGCCCACGCCGGTCAGCGCCTTGATTCACGCCGCCACCATGGTGACGGCGGGAGTTTACATGGTGGCGCGTTCCAACGCGCTCTTTGTGCTGGCGCCCACGGCGCTTGAAATCGTGGCCGTAATTGGCGCCGCCACGGCCATCTGGGCGGCTTCCATCGCTCTGGTGCAGAATGACATCAAGAAAGTCCTGGCTTATTCCACCGTGAGCCAGCTCGGCTATATGTTTCTGGCTTGCGGCGTGGGCGCGTTTGCCGCCGGAATTTTCCACGTGATGACCCATGCGTTCTTCAAAGCCCTCCTTTTCCTTGGCGCCGGAAGTGTGATTCACGCCATGAGCGGCGAGCAGGACATGCGCAAGATGGGCGGGTTGATGAAGAAAATTCCCATCACGTTTTATACCTTGCTGGCGGCCACTCTGGCCATCAGCGGCGTACCCGGACTGGCGGGATTTTTCAGCAAAGACGAAATCCTTTGGCAGTCGTTCTCCAGCCCGCATGGGTCCACATTTCTCTGGGCGATCGGTTGGATCACCGCAGGCATGACGGCCTTCTACATGTTCCGCCTGCTTTTCATGACATTCGCAGGCCCTTCACGCGTGGATCACGAAGTTGAGCATCACATCCACGAATCGCCCTGGACGATGCTAGGGCCTCTGACTGTCCTCGCTGGGCTCTCCGTGGTCGGCGGGTATTTGAACTGGCCCGTTGAAAGCTTCGGCAAATTCCTCGAACCGGTTTTTGATAACCCCTCCGCAGCTCACGCAGTAGAGTATTCGCACAGCACTGAACTTATGCTCATGGGGCTTTCGATCGCCATCGCGTTTGCCGGAATCGGCGTGGCCTATGCCTTCTACGTGAAGCGGGCGGCTACCCCGGAGCGTTTGGCTGCCGCACCCGGCACGGCGGAGACTATTCTGCTTAACAAGTATTACGTGGACGAACTCTACGACGCGCTTTTTGTGAATCGCACTAAAGATCTCGGCAACGGCCTGGCCGCGTTTGATATGAGCGTGGTGGATGGCGC
This sequence comes from Terriglobia bacterium, assembly GCA_035308965.1. Taxonomy (GTDB): domain Bacteria; phylum Acidobacteriota; class Terriglobia; order UBA7540; family UBA7540; genus DASYXZ01. Next base: position 332,054 of record DATGFN010000023.1, read on the forward strand.
GGTAAATGGCGCGGGCTGGCTCACGCGCACCATCGCTACAATTTCGCGGCTTTGGGATGAGTGGGTGGTGGACGGTATCGTGAATGTCGCAGCCTATGCCACCAAGCTGATCAGCTATCCCGTGCTCATGGTGCAAAACGGGTTGGTCCAGTCGTATGCGCTCCTGATCGTGATGGGGGTTTTGATTTTCATGGCGTATTACCTGATTCATTTTTGATTTTGGATCGATTAATTCTCGCGTCGTTAGGCGGGAAAGGCAAAGAACGACGGACTCCTGACGACGGACCAATGACAAATTCAAGAATCGCTTGAGGCTACGATGCAATTCTTTTCTGAAAACTACTTGAGCATCATCCTCTTTGCCCCCCTAGTGGGCATGGGCATCCTGCTTTTCATTCCGGGTGAAAACAAGAACGCCATCCGTTGGTGGGGCAACATCGTCCTGTTTGGAGATTTCCTCCTCTCCCTGCCGCTGGTCTTTTGGTTTTCCACTCCCGATCAGTCCGGCGTCCACGAAAAACTGTTCAGGTTCGTGGAGCGACATGACTGGATTCCCTCCATCGGTGCACAGTATCACCTGGGCATCGACGGCATCAGCTTCCTGCTGATCATGCTGACCACCGTTTTGGGATTCATTTCCGTCCTTTCTTCGTGGTCGGCCATTCAGGACCGAGTGAAAGAGTATTACGCCATGTTCATGTTGCTCCAAGTGGGTATGCTGGGCGTATTCATGTCGCTCGATATTTTCCTCTTCTATGTGTTCTGGGAAGTGATGCTGGTGCCGATGTATTTTATCATCGGCGTATGGGGTGGCCCGCGAAAGCTTTACGCCGCCATCAAATTTTTCTTATACACCTTGGCCGGTTCGGTGCTGATGTTGTTGGGCATTCTGGCGCTCTACTTCCAGTACCACACGGACAAAGGTGTTTACACATTCAATTTAATTGACCTCACCAGCCACGCCAGTTTGTGGCCCTTGGGCTTGCAGCTTTGGGTTTTCGCTGCCTTTGCCATCGGCTTCGCCATCAAAGTGCCTATGTTCCCGTTCCATACCTGGCTGCCGGACGCGCACGTGGAGGCGCCCACGGCGGGCTCGGTGATTCTGGCGGGCGTCCTGCTGAAAATGGGGACGTACGGTTTTATTCGGTTCTCGCTGCCGCTATTGCCCCAGGCAAGCTCTGACCCCCGCGTGGTGAAGGTGATGGTCTACATCTCCATCATCGGAATTGTTTATGGCGCGCTGGTTTCCTTAATGCAGCGCGACATGAAGAAGCTGATTGCATATTCCTCCGTCAGCCATCTGGGATTTTGCACGCTGGGCATTTTTGCCCTGAATCCGCACGGCCTGGAAGGAAGCGTAATTCAGCAAATCAATCATGGTATTTCAACCGGCGCGCTCTTCCTGATTGTGGGCTTGATTTATGAGCGCCGACACACACGGGAGATCAAGGAGTTCGGCGGCCTGTCAAACGTGATGCCGGTTTACGCCACCCTGTTTATGATTGTGATGCTCTCGAGCGTGGGTTTGCCGCTGCTCAATGGCTTCATTGGAGAGTTCACCATCCTGCAAGGCGCGTTTGAAGCCCACTGGCAATGGGCTGCGTGGGCGGTATCGGGCATTGTGCTGGGCGCCGCGTATATGCTCTGGTTGTATCAGCGCACCATGTTTGGGCCGTGTGACAATCCTAAGAATCAGGCGTTGAAGGATCTTAACCTGCGCGAGGTCATGACTCTGGTGCCTCTGATCATCGGCGCCTTCTGGATCGGACTCTATCCCACGCCGTTCTTTAACGTGCTCGAGGAGCCCGTGCAGGCCATCGTGCAAAGCGTTCACCCGGACTTCTATAAATCGCAGCCACAGCCCGCGGCCGCGCAATTAGCGGTACCATCGGCGGCTGCGCCAACGGTCGCGGCTACCGTCGCGGCGCCGAAACCAGCGGCGGAAAAAATGACAGCGAATCTGAATGAACGTTCGTTAACCTCAAAAATCCAGCATCCAGACACCAAACACGCTTCAGGAGCGAACCATTAATGGGGAATGTTTGGAATAACTTCTTCCGCCCTCTCGATTACAAGGCCATCAACCCGGAAATCCTTCTCACGATTTTCGGCCTGGCGGTGTTGTTAATTGACCCTCTGCTTTTTCGCGATAAGCGGGACAAGTTCTGGAACGCAGCTTTTGCCATGCTGGGGCTGGGCTTTGCCTTTCTTCAGCTCGCCCTATTCGTCAAAGATGGATTCCCGGGCGGCATGCCCTACGCGGCGTTTGATGGCAGATTTGCCATCGATTCATTCGCGGTCTTTCTGAAGATCGTCATCGTGCTTGCCGCCTTTCTGGTGGTTCTGATTTCCGGCCAATACCTGGAGATTGAGGAAGCCCATTTTGGGGAGTACTACGCCCTTCTTCTTTTTTCTGTCGTGGGCATGATGTTCATGGTTTCGGCCACCGACCTCATCGTTCTTTTCCTGGGTCTGGAATTGATGGCGCTGTGCGAATACGTTCTGGTGGGCTTCCTGCGCGGCGACCGGCGATCCAATGAAGGGGCGATGAAGTTCTTTTTGCTGGGCGCGTTTTCCTCCGGGCTTTTGCTTTACGGGATGTCCCTGCTCTACGGGATCTCGGGATCCACCAAGCTCAGCGATATTTCACTCAGCCTCGCTTCCCGCCCCGCCTCCGATCCCATTTCCTGGGTGGCCATGATCACGCTGCTGGCGGGTCTTTTTTTCAAGATTGCCGCGGTGCCATTCCATCAGTGGACTCCGGACGCTTACGAAGGCGCGCCCACTTCCATTACCGCCTTCATTTCCGTAGCGCCCAAAGTGGCATCCTTCGCCATACTGTTGCGCCTGCTCTTTACGGGAATGGGTTCGATGCACGTGCAATGGCAGTCGCTGATGATTGGAGTGGCCATCGCCACCATGACCGTGGGCAACCTGGCGGCGGTCAGTTCCACCAACATCAAACGCTTTTTTGGCTATTCCACCATTGCCCATGTAGGCTACCTGTTGCTGGGAGTGATTGCCGCCGCCGACGGAAATCGCGAGGGACTCACGGCAGTGTTGATCTACTTATTGGTTTACACCTTTATGAACCTGGGCGCGTTTTCCGTGATCATCCTGATGCGCCGGAAGGACCTGGTGGGCGATCAGATTGACGACATGGCCGGACTGATGGCGCGCGCCCCCGGAATGGCCATTTTGATGCTCATTTTCCTGCTTTCGCTTGCCGGCATTCCACCTACCGCCGGATTCATCGGGAAATATTATATTTTTCTCTCCCTCATTCAGACCGGCCATTATTATCTCGCTGTTTTGGGAGTGGCATACGCGGTCGTCGCGTTGTATTATTACTTCCGCATCGTCGTCGCAATGTTCATGCAAAAAGCGCCTGACGAAATTCCCCTGGCCACCAGTCCCGGACTGACTTTGGCCCTGGGGGTTACGATCGGTTTTACGCTGGCCATAGGGATTTATCCGGAGCCGTTTATCCTGGCGGCGCGAAATGCGATTTCGCCCTTTTTCCCCGTAGCCGGAGGTTAGCTTGTCTCCGCAGCGAGGGAAACAAAGCGAGATTTTGGCGCAGGTAGGATTCTATACGGGGTTGGGTTTTATCATTCCGGGCGCGGCTGTGGTTGGCTATGCGCTGGGATCGCTGGTGGATGGATGGGTTCACACCACCCACATATTTTCGCTCATCATCGGGTTACTGGGCGCGGCAGGCGGGTTGGTGGAAATTCTACGGATTTTAACCAGGGCGGAGAAACGTGCAGACGGAGATAATCAGGACCTCGGACCCAAACCTTGACTTGGCCCGCGCCCAGGCGCGGCTGCCATGGTTGATGATCGACCTCTGCGTTGCGGTTAGTTTTGCCGCCGTGTCGACTGGACACTTCCTGTTCGCGGCGGGGTTCGCCTTCGGCGCGGCCCTGGCCATTCTGAATTTCCACTGGCTTCATCAGACCATTGGACATCTGTTTGCCGCCGGTCAAACTCGTTTGCCTTGGCTCGTGATTACCAAGTTTGTGGTTCGTTATCCGCTGGCTTTTGCGGCTCTCTATTTATTTTATAGAACTGGATGGCTGCCTTTTTCCGCAATCATTGCCGGACTTTTTGTGCCCGTGGGTGGAATCTTGATCGAGGCGGTTTTCCAAATTCACGAGGGATTGCGCACCTAGCTTTGATCACGAGGCTGGCCCAAGGGCTGGCCTTACATAACCAATCATGGAACATCAACTTTGGTTCACTTGGGTCCTGAATAAACTATTGGGTGGCGTTGTGGCCGCGCTGCTCGGTCAACTCGCGCTGGTCAACCCGTGGTTTGAATTTGTCCGCCCCGCAGACCCCGCCAATCCCATCCCGAATTATGTGGCTATGGAAATTCTGGTGGTTCTGATCCTGGTGGGGGCGGGGTTAATTCTTCGCTCGGGCCTCTCCGTGGAAAACCCGGGCAAGTTTCAGCACTTGATGGAAGTGGTGGTGGAGTTTGTTCAGAGCACCGCCGACGAAATTATCGGCCACGGAGGCCGGCGCTACGTCCCCATGCTGGGCACTCTGTTTCTGTTTATTGCCATTTGCAATTTAATCGGCCTCATCCCAAGTCTGGCCACTCCAACGGCCATGATTCAGGTGACCTTGGGCAGTGCGGTGGCGGCATTCCTCTACTATAACTTTCACGGCATCCGCCAGCATGGGATTCTGGGCTACTTAAAGCACCTTTGCGGGCCCATGCTCGCCATTGCGGTTCTCATGTTTCCCATCGAAGTCATCAGCAATGTGGGCCGCTTGCTTTCCCTGAGCGTCCGTCTTTACGCCAACATGCTGGTGGGAGATATTCTCGAGAAAGTGTTTGGCGGAATGGTTCCAATTCTCGTCCCTGTAATTTTCATGGCGCTTCACATCTTTGTTTCGCTCTTGCAGGCATATATTTTCATGTTGTTGCCGGCCATTTACATCGGCATGGCGGTTTCGGAAGAGCACTAAAGTGAAAATTAGAAATCAGAAATTAGAAATCAGAATAGGGCCGAAGAATGAATCTGCACCTAAGTGGCCTGCATTCTGCCTTCTGATTTCTGCTTTCTAATTTATCCGTTAGCGTGAGTCCCTCCTGCACGAGGGGTGGAGGGAAACCACCTCCTGGCGGAATTCAAACGGCTCGTCCCGCTTTGCGGGGCGGGCACGAAGGAGACGACGAATGAAACGTAATATTGTGATGTTGTTGACAGCCGTCGCCGGATTGCTTCTGGCAGCGCCTGCGTTCGCGCAGACGCCGGCGGGAGGCGCGGCCCCTGAATCGCACATGTGGATCTGGATCACCTCCGGGTTCGCCATGGCGATTGCTTCGGGGTCTTGCGGCTACGCGCAGGCCAAGGCAACCGCCGCAGCTTGCGAAGGGTTGGCGCGCAATCCGGGAGCAGGAGCTGCCATCCGGTTTGCCCTGATCCTGGCGTTGGTCCTGATTGAGTCGATGGCGCTCTACACCTTCGCCATCATCTATTTGAAAGTAGCCTGAATCCTGCGCCAGCTCGGACCAAGGGGGAAGGCTTCGGCTTTCCCCCTTTTGGTTTTCAGTTCTCAGTTGTCGGTTTTCAGTAAACCCAAGGTGAATGTGGGTTGCTACTGACTTCTGGATCCTGAATCCTTCTTCTCCATCATGAAAGCCGCCATCCTCCGCCAAGCCGGGACGCCGCTGGTTATTGAAGAGATCGACAAACCCCTGCCGGGTCCGGGCGAGATCCTGATCCATGTGAAAGCCTGCGGAGTGTGCCACACGGACCTGCATCTGATGTCGGGCGAATGGCGCCTGCCCAAGCTGCCGCTCGTCATGGGTCATGAAGCGGTGGGCGTGGTGGAATCCGTCGGAGCGGGCGTGAAAAATTTCAAGACGGGCGATCGTGCCGGCATTCCCTGGATTTATTCCACCTGTGGCGAGTGCGAATTCTGCACCAGCGAGCGCGAGCCTCTTTGCCCGGCCATCGTGGTGACCGGCTTCATGGTGGACGGTGGCTTTGCCGAGTACGTGAAAGTGCCAGCCTCCCACGCCGTCGTGGTTCCGCCTGAGCTGAGCTTTGCCGATGCGGCTCCCCTTTATTGCGCCGCGCTCACGGCCTACCGCGCCCTCAAAATTTCCGGCGCCCGAGTGGGCGATACGGTGGCTATTTGGGGAGTGGGAGGACTCGGTCATTACGCGGTGCAAGGCGCCCGCGCCATGGGCGCTAAAGTGGTGGCGGTGGACGTTGCCGCACCCAAGTTGGAGCTGGCAAGAAATCTTGGCGCCGAGATTGTCATTGATGCTGCGCAAGAGAAACCTTCTGAGATAATTCGCCGCCTGGGTGGCGCGCACGAGGTTGTGAACTTTGTTTGCAGTCAGGAAACCATCACCCAGGCGTTCGGGTCGCTCCGTCGCGCCGGGACGCTGGTGCTGGTAGGCCTTCCGCCCGGAGATTTCACCCTCCCCATCCGCGGCAGCGTGGCCAAAGGGATTCGAGTGCTCACCTCGGCGGTCGGCACACGGCAGGACTTGCGCGAAGTTCTCGCGCTCGCCGCTGCGGGCAAGATCAAGACGGTGGGAGAATCGCTCCCGCTCGAAGACATCAACCAGGCATTTGATCGAATGCGCGCCGGGACCATTTCTGGCCGGCTGGTGGTGGAGTTTCCATAAGCTCCTGGCACCATCGCAAGGGTGCACGTTTGCTGCTGAAATTGAACGCGGTCCCCTGCCTGTTGACTGCCACCCAAGCTCCGTTCCGGTAGGCAGGTGGAATCCAAGCCGTACGTTTGACGTACCGCGTACTTTCTGGTAGGCTAACTTGTGATATGGAGCTTCAAGGACCAAAGAACCGAACGTTTCGCCGACGGCGAACGGGTTCCCGCCTTTGAGGGCTTTCGCCATCAGGCCGAGAAACGGCTGCGCGTGCTTGAGTCGGCAGCTGGTTTACACGACCTGGCACAGCTTAATAGCAACCATCTTGAATCGCTGTCTGGTAACAGGAAGGGTGCATACAGCATCAGGATAAACGAGCAATGGCGCATCTGCTTTAAGTGGCCGCAAGGAGCGGATGGCGCGGAACAAGTTGAAATTGTGGATTACCATTAGGAGGTTCAATTATGGCACGGACACCCATTCATCCCGGAGAGATCCTTGCCGAAGAATTGACGGAGAGTAGACTTTCCGCCGCCCAATTGGCTCGCGCTTTGGATGTGCCACCCAATCGGATTTCGCAGATCATCGCCGGCAAGCGGGCCATCTCCGCGGATACCGCACTTCGCCTGGCCCGTTACTTCAGAACTTCCCCGGACCTGTGGATGAATCTGCAGAAAAACTACGACCTCGATCTTGCTCGTCAGCGGCTCGGCAAAGCCATCAATCATTTCCCCCAAAGGCCAGAGGCATCCCCTCGAGTTCTGCAACGCCTATAGGGATAGCAACACTGCTCCGGTCGCGCTTTGCTTTCGCGCCGGAACCATTTCGGGCCGTTTGGTGGTGGAGTTTCCATAAATTCGTAGAGGCGGTTCGCGAACCGGCCCAGCTTCCATGAGGGAATTATGACAGCGACTGCAACCAGGCAAGGAGAAGAAGGTCTGTCCATCACAGAACAGACGAGGGCGCATTTCCCCGCGCTCGAACGACGCCACAACGGCTACCCTGTCGCCTATTTTGACGGTCCCGGCGGCACCCAGGTGCCGCGCGAAGTAGTGGAAGCCGTCGCCGAATATCTTTATCACCACAACGCCAACACTCATTGGGCGTATCCCACCAGCTCGGAAACAGATGAAGCCATCGCACAATCGCGCCAGGCTCTGGCGGATTTTCTTAACGCCGCGCCCTCTGAAATTGTTTTTGGCGCCAACATGACCACGCTCACATTCCACCTTGCGAGGGCGCTCGGCAGGCAGTGGAGTGCGGGCGACGAAGTTGTGGTGACCGAGCTCGACCACCACGGCAACCTTGCGCCCTGGCAAGCTCTTGAACGCGAGCGCGGGATCACGCTCCGTGTAGTGAGGATGATTCCTGAGACGGGGCAACTTGACTGGCAGGATCTTGAAAGCAAGATCGGAGCCCGGACCCGCATGGTGGCCATGGGAGCGGCCTCGAATGCCCTTGGCACCATCAGCGATGTGCGCCGGGCGGGGAAGATGGCACACGCCGCCGGGGCGTTGATGTTCGTGGACGCCGTTCACTACGCGCCCCATGTCCTGACTGACGTTCGCGCGCTCGATTGCGATTTCCTGGCTTGCTCGGCGTATAAATTTTACGGCCCTCACATTGGAGTGCTTTACGGCAGGCAGCACTTACTTCAGTCAACAGATTTCCCCAAATTGATTCCCGCGCCCGATGCCGCTCCCGAGCGCGCGGAGACAGGTACGCAGAATCACGAAGGCATCGTGGGCGCGGCAGCGGCGGCGAATTTCCTTGCCTCTCTTGCCATCGGCTCAACTCGACGGGAGCGATTGTGTGCCGCGTTCGATGGCTTGCACACGTCACACCAAGCGCTGTTGAAGCAACTTTGGGATGGACTTGTCGGCATTCGGGGCGTAACGGTCTATGGGCCTCCTCCAAAAGAGCAACGAACTCCCACGGTTTCCTTCACCCTAGAGAAAGTTTCCTCAAGCAAAGTGGCAGCAGGCTTGGCCGAGCGAGGAGTGTTTGTGTCGCACGGGGATTTCTACGCCGCAACTATTACTCAGCGGCTTGGCCTGGGGGATGAAGGATTGGTCCGCGCCGGATGCGCTTGCTACACAACTGGTGAGGAAGTATCCCGTCTCGTCGACGGTGTGCGAGCCATCTCAGCGAAATACCGCTGAATTAAGGAACGAGGACGGTTTTTATACACATTCCACCCCGCGCGACATCCGCGACAGCACTCGATATTCTGATTGTGAATTCTTACGGCAAACGATTAGCCGCCAGATTGGCTAGATCGAGGAAGGAACCGGGCAACAGTCCAAGGTAGAAAATTCCAAAAAGACTAGTGGCCATGGCTATGCCTAGCGAGGCGGGCATATCCACATGCGAGGCTTCTGCTTTTCCCTCGCGCATATACATCACCACCACCAAGCGCAGATAGTAATAGACCGAGACCACGCTGTTCAGCAAAGCGATAATCGTGAGGCCAATCAAGTTGGCGTGAATCGCGGCGCGGAAAACGTAGAACTTGGCGAAGAATCCGGCCATGGTGGGAATGCCGGCCAGGGAAAACATAAATACGGCAAGGCAAGCGGCCGCGCCCGGGCGCTCAAAACCAAAACCGACAAAATCATCCACGTTGGTATATCGCTCGTCGTGTCCGGCCAGGTGCGCGATCAGGATGAATACGCCCACGTTCATCAGTGCGTAAGCGGTGAGGTAGAAAAGCACGGACGAAGTGGCTTCAGCCCGCGTGATTTCATCATTGCCTGCGGCGAGGGCGGCGGCAATGCCCACCAGAACATAGCCCGCGTGCGCGATGGAAGAATAAGCCAGGAAGCGTTTGACGTTTGATTGCCAGAGCGCGGCAAGATTACCCAAAGACATGGTGAGAATCGCTGTAGTCCAAATGAGCCAGAAGGTGAGCGAACTTACCCCGCCAAACCCCACCACGAATACCCGCAAGACCACGGCAAAGGCCGCCGCTTTGGGCCCCACACTTAAGAAGGCAGTGACCGGCGCGGGCGCGCCCTGGTAAACGTCGGGCGTCCAGATTTGGAAGGGGACAGCCGACACTTTAAAACCGAGGCCGATGAACATCAGGATCAACGCGATCGAAGTCATGGAGGCCCATCCTCCCGAGCGGTCGAGATGGGCATTCAGATCGTTGAGATTGGTCGAGCCCGATATTCCATAAATAAACGCGATTCCATAAAGGAAAAAAGCGGTGGCGAATGAGCCCAGCAAGAAATACTTGAGTGAAGACTCATTGGACTGGGCGTTCGCGCGCTTGAATCCGGCCAGAATGTAAGTGGAGATGGAAGAAATCTCGAGCCCCAGAAAAATCATGATGAGCTCAGTGGAAGCGGCCATAAAGCACATGCCAAGAGTGGCCATCAACACCAGCGAATAATATTCGGCGTGATTAATCCCGTCGCGCTCGAGATAATGCACCGAGCCGAGCAGGGTAACGCCCGCCACAAAGAGGAACAGCAGGGTGAAGTACAAACTGAATTCATTGGAGGAAATATTGCCATTGAACGCGGTTCCCGGCGAGAGGAAAGTCCAGGACGTGGAATAAGCCGCCGCTAGCACCCCCACGAATGCCAGCCAGCCCAGCGCGGATTTTCGCCGCGCGCTTACGAACGGGTCGAGCACCATAACCAGTATTGCAAATCCGGCCAAAACGATTTCGGGGAGGACGCGCAGCATTTCGTCGGGCTGAACGAAGTTCATCGAGTCTGCCCTCCGATTTTCACCGGTGCGCCGCCGGCCATTTGGGTCGCACCCGCGCCCACACGCTGGATCACTTGAGCCGAACTCACGTCAATTCTCCGCAGGAATGGGTTGGGATAAACGCCCATCCAAAGAATGACCAACACCAGAACCACCAGGATGAATTTTTCCCGCGCGTCAATGTCAGGAAGGTTCTGGTTCTTGGGATTGGTCACCTCGCCGAAAAACACGCGTTGGTACATCCAGAGCAAGTAAACGGCGGCCAGGACCACGCCCACGGCGGCCAGCGCGGCGTAGGCTGCCTTCACATGGAAGCTGCCTACGATAATCAAGAATTCGCCCACGAAGCCATTTAGCGCAGGCAGGCCAAGCGAGGAGAGTGTGACGATCAAAAAAAAGGTGCTGAAAACGGGAATGGCGGTGGCAAGACCGCCGAACTCGGCGATCAGGCGCGTGTGCCGGCGGTCGTACAACATGCCCACCAGAAGAAAGAGCGCGCCGGTTGAGACGCCGTGGCTGCACATCTGATAGATGGCCCCTTCAATGCCATTGATGTTGAAAGCGAAAATGCCCAGCACAATGAATCCCATGTGCGCGACGGAGGAGTAGGCCACCAGCTTCTTCATGTCGGGCTGAACCATGGCCACCAGTGCTCCGTAAATGATGCCGATGATGGCGAGCACGCTGATGATGGGCGCAAAATCCCGCGAAGCCTGAGGAAAGAGCGGCAGGCAGAAACGCAGCATCCCGTATGTGCCCATCTTCAAGAGCACGCCGGCCAGGATCACCGAGCCCGCGGTGGGCGCTTCCACGTGCGCATCCGGCAACCAGGTGTGGAAGGGAAACATGGGAACCTTGATGGCGAAAGCCAGGAAGAAGGCGAGGAAAAGCCATGTTTGCGCCGAGCCCGGCATTGAGGCCCACAACCCCGGCAATGTGCTCAGAATGGTTTGAAGATCGAATGTGCCCGTGACTTTATAAAGGTAGAGAATCCCCACCAGCATGAGCGCCGAACCCACCATTGTGTACAGAATAAATTTCACGGCCGCGTAGACGCGCCGATCGTGTCCCCACACACCGATCAGGAAATACATGGGGATGAGCATGACTTCCCAAAATACAAAAAAGAGGAATAGGTCGAGTGAAACAAAAACGCCGATCATTCCCGTTTCCAGCGCCAGAAGGAAGAGATAAAACTCCTTGGGCCTGCTTTGGATGCTCCTCCATGAGGCGAGGATGGAAAGCGGCGTAAGAAAGGCGGAAAGCAGAACCAGCAACAGACTCAATCCATCGAGACCCACGGAATAGCTGATGGAGGGCGAGTCGATCCATGGGACCACTTCGGTAAACTGAAAGCCCGCCTGACCGGGATCGAAACCGGCAAACGCCACAATGGCCAGCGCGAGGGCGGCCACCGAGTAGAGGAGCGCGATCAAGCGGATGCGCGCAGCGGCCTCAGGACGGGTGAAGGCAATGGACACGGCGCCCGCCAGCGGCAGAAACGTCAGGACGGTCAGAAAATGCGGGAAAGGCTCGACCATATTTAAAACTCGGGGAGCGGCTCCGCTCCCACGGCGTCTCTAATGAAAAAATAAAATGTAGCCCAGCCAGGCGACGGCGCCCAGCAGAACCCAGGCGGCATAGCTGCGCAAATTGCCGGATTGAATTCTCCGCAACACGCCCCCGGCATCCATGGTTCTTGCCGCGGTTCCATTAACGCCGACGCCGTCGATGAGTCCGGCATCGATGGCCTGCCACAAAATCTTTTCAGACCCTACTCGGATGGGCCGCACGATGATGGCGTTGTAGATTTCGTCGACGTAATACTTGTGAATCAAAAGTTCATAAAGCCCGCTCAGGCTCGCCGCGATGCGGGCGGGAATTTGCGGGGACTTCAGATAAAACCACCAAGCCAGCAGGATGCCTAGTCCCGCGGCGGCCAGAGAGAATCCCATCAAAGTGACTTCGCCCATCTCGCCCGCGCTTGACGAAGGGAATGCCGACCTCAGCATGTCCTGTGCCGGACCGAAGATCGGATCGAGAAAACTGCTGAGACCTTCGAGAGGGTGAGGCATGCCGACATACCCCGCGATGACGGAAAAGATCGCCAGGATGATGAGTGGCACGGTCATCTTGGATGAACTTTCGTGGGCGTGGTGCTCGAGTTCATGGTCGAGGCGGGACTCGCCATAAAACGTCATGAACAATCCGCGAAACATATAGAAAGCGGTCATCCCGGCGGTGAGGGTGGCGAGCCAGTAGATCCACCCTTTGCCCAGCGGCCCCAAGTATGCGCCGGCAAGAATTTGGTCTTTGCTGAAGAAGCCGGAAAGAAAAGGAACGCCGCTGATAGCGAGGGTTGCGACCAGAAAAGTGAAATGGGTCTTTGGCATTTTGTGCCGCAGGCCGCCCATCTTGCGCATGTCCAGTTCGCCATTCAAGCCATGCATCACGCTGCCGGCGGCGAGAAACAGAAGCGATTTGAAGAATGCGTGCGTCATCAGATGGAATATGCCGGCGGCGAACACTCCCACGCCACAGCCCACAAACATGTAACCGAGTTGGCTGATGGTGGAATAGGCGAGCATGCGCTTCAAATCGTTTTGACAAAGGGCGATGGTGGCGGCGAAAAAAGCGGTCAGGCACCCGATGGCGCTGACCACTTCCAGAGCCGCGGGCGCGTGGGCGAAGAGAATGCTGGAACGCGCCACCATATAAACGCCCGCCGTCACCATGGTGGCGGCGTGAATCAAGGCGCTGACGGGCGTGGGACCTTCCATGGCATCGGGCAGCCAGACATAGAGCGGGAGCTGGGCGGATTTTCCCACCGCGCCCAAAAACAGCAGCAGGCAGATGGCGGTGAACACGCCTTCTTTTTCATGCATGGCCATTCCTGAGGCATAACCAAATACGGTCGTCATGTCCACTGAGTTGAAAGTCCAGAAGATCAGCGCGATGCCCAGCGTGAATCCAATATCACCGATTCGCGTCACGATGAATGCCTTCTTGCCGGCGTCCGAAGCGGATTTCCTGGGGAAATAGAAACCGATCAGAAGGTAAGAGCACAAGCCCACGCCTTCCCAGCCCACGAACATCAAAGGGAAATTGGCGGCGGTCACGAGGGTGAGCATCATGAAAAGGAAAAGATTGAGGTAGGTGAAAAAGCGATAGTATCCACCCTCGTGTTCCATGTAGCCGCGGGAGTAGAGGTGGATTAGAAAGGCAACCACCGTAACCGTGCACGTCATCACCATGGTCAGGCGGTCGTAATAAAGGGCAAAGTCCGCCGTGAAATCTCCAGATTGGATCCAAGTGAAGTATGAATGGCGGAAATAATCAGCCGAGCCGGAATGGAGTAACATGTTCAGCGCGGCGGTCAATGCGAACACCATGGAAATCCCTGCCGCGCCGCAACCAATGGCGGAAACCGTCCCGCGCGAAAAACGCCGGCCCAGGATGCCATTGAGCGCCGCTCCCACGAGGGGAGGGCACAGCATGAGTAGAAGCTGAATTTCCATGGTTAAAAGCTTTTCAGTATTTCAGGATGTCAGTGCTTCAGTCCGTCAGCACTTCTGGATCCAGGCTTACCTTACTGAAATACTGACCCACTGAAATACTGACCACCTTCTCTCTGATCCCACCTACATCTTCATCGAATCCAAATCGTCAGCGCCCAGCGACTCCTTGTTCCGGTATAAGGCGATGATGATGGCCAATCCCACAGCGGCCTCGGCGGCGGCGACTACGATGACAAAAAAAACGTAAAGCTGCCCATCCAATTGGCCGTGCTGACGGGCGAAGGCGATAAACGCCAGATTGACGGCGTTGAGCATCAGCTCAATGCACATGAAAATGGTGATGATGTTGCGGCGGAATATAAATCCTGCCGCGCCCAGCACAAAAAGGATCAAGCTCAGCGCCAGCACATGGGATAACGGGACCATTCTCGAACCCTCACAATTCTTTCTTGGCCAGCACCACGGCGCCAAGCACCGCCACCAGAACCAGGACTGAAGTGACCTCGAAAGGGAGGATATAATTCTGGAAAAGCAAATGGCCGATGGGCGCCGGACCAGCGGGCTTGGCCACCGGCCATTGGCCGCTCTCCTCCGGCAGGTATTTCCATAGGGCGTAAAGCATTTCAACCAGAAATGCCATCAGCAACGGCGCGCCCATCCAACGGGCCACGCGGCTGCGCGAACTGGGAACTTCGTGTCCCGCGTTCAGAAGCATGATCACCAGGACGAAAAGGACCATGATGGCGCCGGCATACACAATCACTTGAATCATCGCGATAAATTCAGCGCCCAGCAAAAGATATTCCACTGCCAGCGCGCACAGCACCACGATCAGCGAGAGCGCGCTGTAAACCGGGGTGCGTTGGAGGACCACTCCCAGCGCCGCAACGATGACGAGCCCTCCGAAGATGTAAAAAAGAATAGGCATAGACTTTACAGATTCACGGCAAATTACCTTGCCAAGAGTTGGATCCCTTCCTCTTGGCGCTTTCCCTGCGCCTTAGGGCCATTGCGCGATATTGTTTTCTCAGTCAGAACAAAACATTCTCTCGCAAAGGCGCGAGGGCGCAAAGATTAGACCAAATAATATCGAACATGCCCATCAGCGCTTACGACGTCCACCACGTCAAAATTAATCCCGTCACCAGAATATTTAGAAATCCGATGGGCAATAAAACCTTCCATCCGAATGCCATCAGTTGGTCATACCGAAAACGGGGCAGAGTGCCGCGCATCCACATATAAAAGAAAAGGAAGCAAAAAACTTTGGCGCCAAAATAGACAACGGGCAACAAGACCTGTAGCCACGCGGGACCGAAAACGGGGCCGAGCCAGCCGCCGAAAAAAAGGAGCGTGGCAATGCACGAGACCGTGATCATGTTCCCGTACTCGGCCATAAAAAACATGGCGAACTTAAAACTGCTGTACTCGGTATGAAATCCAGCCACCAATTCTGTTTCGCCCTCCGGCAGGTCAAACGGAACGCGGTTGGTTTCCGCGATGGCAGCGGCAAAGTACACCAGAAATCCGACGGGCTGAAGAATGATGTTCCAAAGTCCATGGTGCTGCTGATACTCCACAATACCGCGCAGGCTTAAAGTGCCCGAAATCATAATGACGCCTATCACTGCCAGACCGAGCGACAGCTCGTAGCTAATCATCTGCGCGGAGGAGCGAAGGCCGCCAAACAGCGGGTACTTGCTGTTCGAAGACCATCCCGCCAGAGCGATGCTGTAAACACCCAGCGAAGTTACGGCAAATATGAAGAGCAATCCGACGTCCAGATTCGTGACCTGGAGATAAACCGTTCGCGCGCCAATCTTGAAAGACTCGCCAAAGGGAATCACCGCGAAAGAGAGATAAGCGAGTGTGAAAGAAAGAAAAGGGGCGAGCCAATAAATGAATTGGTCAGCCTCGAGGGGCACGATATCTTCTTTGAACAAAAACTTAAGCCCGTCAGCCAGGGGTTGCAGCAAGCCGTGCGGACCCACCCGGTAAGGTCCCCAGCGCGATTGAATGTGCGCGATGACCTTGCGCTCCAGCCAGGTGAGATAAGCGAACGCGGTGAGCACCACGCCAAGAATGACCGCCACTTTCACGAAACTCTCAAGCAGCAAAAACGTAGTGTCAGAAAATGTGATCATGAGGTCTCTTGGATTCTTCCACTGAATTCAACGCATGGCTATATCGGCTGAGCGTTCCCGAAGTGAACAGGGAATCGTGTGAGGAAAAGATGAGATCCTCGCGCTCGAGCCGAGGCGGATTTCCCTCTGGACTGGTGGCCACGGCTCCGCCCAAAAGCAATGTGGGTAGGGCAATTGAGTATCCGCGAACATTGGTGATGATCTCCCGCAAAACGTCGTCGGGCGATTGGTAAGGCCATGGGTGGCCGAACTGGCGGGCGAGCGCCAGGATGATTTCCAAATCACTTCTGGTTCCCGGCTTGCGCATGGTCCGCTTGACGGCCTGTACTTGTCCGCAAGTGTTGGTGACGGTTCCCGGTTTCTCCGCGAAGCTGGTGGCAGGCAGGAAAACATCCGCGACCTCCGCCGTTTCGGTGGAAAAGAGGTCGGCCACAACCAGAAATTCGACGGACCTCAGCGCGCTCCGGTCAAAATTGAATGTCTTCACAGGATTGGATCCAAAAACCATCAGAGCCTTAATCTCGCCATTTTGAATGCCACCGAGGATTCCCCGTAAGTCGTGCCCAGGCTGGGTGGCGAGTTTGGTTCCCCACACAGTCTCAAAATGCCGGCGCGCATCCGCATCGCTGAGGGCCGCATAGCCGGGAAGATTTCCGGGAAGCAGGCCCATATCGGCCGCGCCACGTGAATTGGCGTAATCGCCCAAAGCAATGAATCGCGTGAGGCCCGGAAGTGCCAGTCCCCATCGCACCAGATCACCGATGGTCTCGCCGCGTACTTCCTCGCCAAAGATAATAATGGTATCCGATTCCGCTTTGAGCTCATCCGCCAGTGTGCCGACCGACGCGGATCCCGCAACCACCATGTCAGGACCGGGCGATTGAGTTCCCATCAAAGCCCGGAGAGCTTGGCCCTCTCCGGCAGGATTCACCTGCACGTAAAGGCTCGCTTGGCGGCGCAGTTTTATATCGGCGCTGTTGACGATGTAAAGGCGCGCCCGGTGCTGGCGAACCGCCTGCCTGATCTGATAGGCGAGCAGGGGATGCTGGGGCGTGGGATTGTTGCCGATCAACAGAATGCTGGAAGCTTCGCCAAGGTCCTGCATGGTGGCGTGACGATCGACGGCGTGTGACTGGGTTAGTGCCGTGACAAGCGATGAGAAGTCCGCGGTTCGGTGATGATCAATGTTATTGGTTCCGAGAA
Organism: Terriglobia bacterium; assembly: GCA_035308965.1. Classification (GTDB taxonomy): domain Bacteria; phylum Acidobacteriota; class Terriglobia; order UBA7540; family UBA7540; genus DASYXZ01. The sequence goes on from DATGFN010000023.1 coordinate 349,279, forward strand.
CCGTGCGGGCAAATCTCGATAATAGATAATTCTCCTCGTTGGTGGTGTGGTTGGACCCGATCACAGCGACGGAGTTGGCGCCATGGCGGGTGATGACGTCATTCAACCGCGCCACCGTCGTGCCCAGGGCTTCCTCCCAGGTGCTCTCTTCCTGCTTTCCATCCCTGCGAATTCGCGGCGCTGTCACGCGGTTTTCGTTATTGACGAAGTCCCAGCCGAATCGCCCTTTGGCGCAGAGGAACTCTCCATTAATTCCCGAGTGGTCGCGGTTGTTGGCCCGGATGATCTCGTTGTTGCGGATGGAAAGAGTTGTCTTGCAACCGTCGCCGCAGTGGTTACAAATCGTGCCGGTGTAAGTCAGTTCCCACGGGCGCGTTTTATACCGATAAGTGCCGCTGGTAAGCGCGCCAACCGGACAAATGTCAATGCACATTCCGCATTCTTCACATTCCAGTTTTTCGCCCTGGTTGGGAATGATCTCGCTATGTCCGCCCCGGAAGCCGATGCCGAAGGCGTTCACATCCATCCCTTCATCACAGACCCGTATGCAGCGATAACAGAGGATGCAACGGGGCCGGTCGTAATAAACGAGATTGGAGAATTTCTTTTCCTCTTCGTGATGCTTGGTTTCGAGGAACCGCGTTTCCGCCGCGCCGTAGGTAAATACCATGTCCTGGAGTTCACACTCGCCGCCCTTGTCGCACACCGGGCAGTCCAGCGGGTGATTGGTCAGCAAAAACTCCAACATAGCCTTGCGCGCATTCTTCACTTCCTCATTGGCGGTGTGAACCACCATGCCGTTGGTTACCACCGTCGTGCACGCCGTCTGCAACTTGGGCATCTTCTCGATCAGCACCACGCACATCCGGCAGGCGCCTTGCAAGGCCAGGCCCGGGTAGTAGCAGAAACTTGGAATGTCAATCGCGCTCTGCTTGGCGGCTTCGATGAGAAGCGTGCCCGGCGGGACGGAAACGGATTTGCCGTCGATGGTCAGGTTTACGGTAGTGGGTGGGGCTGATGCTACTTGATCTGGCATTCTTCTCTCAATTTGTGAATTCAGAATTATGAAGTATGAACCAACAAAACGAATTTGGTGCCTTTGTTTCATGCTTCATAGTTCATACTTCATAATTTTTTACACTCCGATTTAACTTACCGTCGCTTCCTTTCGCTCATACGGACAACCGCCCAATTTCACGTGCTCCTCAAACTCGTGCCGGAATTTCTTGAGGATGCTGATTACGGGGAGCGCGGCCGCGTCGCCCAGCGGGCAAAGCGTCTTCCCCAGGATATTGAAAGCTACGTCCAGCGCCGTGTCCGGGTCTTCCGGAACTCCTGCGCCGCCGTGAAGGCGGGTAAGGAGGGTCTTGAGCCAGGACGTTCCCTCGCGGCAGGGAATGCACCAACCGCAGGATTCGTGGGCGTAAAACTTGGAGATGCGCAGCGCAGCCTTCACCATGCAGGTGTCTTCGTCCATAATCACCACGCCGCCCGAACCTAGCATGGAGCCAATCTTGGCCAGCGAATCAAAATCCATGGGTGTATCGATTTCCTCGGGAAGGAGAACCGGACAGGACGATCCGCCGGGAATAACGCACTTTAATTTCTTGCCGCCCGGAATTCCTCCACCCACCTCCTCGATAATCCGGCGCAGGGGAAATCCCATGGGCAGTTCATAAACGCCGGGCCTGTTGATGTGGCCGCTCAGGCAGAATAACCGCGTCCCGCCATTCTTCGGACTGCCCAGTTTTGAATACCATTCCGCGCCGTTCAGGAGTATCGAAGGGACATTGGAAAGGGTTTCAACGTTATTCACCACCGTGGGCCCGCCATACAAGCCCACCACGGCAGGGAAGGGCGGTTTGACGCGGGGATATCCGCGCAAACCCTCGAGCGAATTTAGCAGCGCGGTTTCTTCTCCGCATTCGTAAGCGCCCGCGCCGGTGTGGGTGGCGATATCGTAATTGAAGCCCGAACTTAAAATGTTCTTGCCCAAATATCCGCGCGCGTAGGCTTCCTCAAGAGCGCGATCGAGGATGTCCAGCAGATACCGGTATTCCCCGCGCACATAGATGTAACCCTGGTTGGATTGAATCGCGTATCCGGCGATGGCTATTCCTTCGATCAATTGGTGCGGGTCAAACTCGATCAGCGGCCTATCCTTGCAAGTGCCGGGCTCGCTTTCGTCCGCGTTGCAAACCACGTATTTTGGTTTGGCGGATTGCTTGGGCACGAAGCTCCATTTCATCCCCGTATTGAAGCCCGCGCCACCGCGGCCGCGAAGGCCGGAGTTTTTGACCTCATTGATAACTTCATCGGGCTTCATGGAGAGCGCTTTGGTCAGCGCTTTGTAGCCGTCGTTCTGAAGGAACACGCCAATGGAGGCGGAATTGGGGATGCCAATCCGCCGGGTGATGACTTTCACCTCGAGCGGCGAGCCTTTCAGGTAGTTTTCGTAATCGCTCATGTCTTCAACTTTTTCTCTGCGTCTTGGCGCCTCTGCAAGAGATTGTTCTTGTCTTCAGAACATTCTCACGCAGAGTCGCAGAGTCGCCAAGGTAAAACCAATTTCAGACCTTCCGCAACTTTTCAATCAACGCGTCGATTTTTTCCAGCGTAAGGTTTTCAAAGAAATCGTAATTCACCTGCATGGCCGGTGCCCCGCAGCAAGCGCCCAGACATTCCACTTCTTCCAGGGAAAACTTTCCGTCAGCGGTGGTCTGCTTATGTCCGATGCCGAGTTTCTTGGAACAATGTTCCAGCATCGCTTCACCGCCCCGCAAGAGGCAGGAGATATTCGTGCAAACCTGGAAATTATATTTGCCGATGGGCTGGCGATGGAGCATCGAGTAGTAGCCGATATCCTCGATGACCTCGATGGGGCGCACTTCCACGGCGCGCGCGATCTCCTGGATCAATTCCTCACTGACGTACCCAATCTCGTCCTGCCCAAACATCAGCAAGGGCACAATGGCCGAGCGTTTTAAGGGGTAACGCGCAATGACCTGATCGAATTTAGCTCTTAAAGATTCCGATAGCATTCGGTTCCCGCTGTCTTCTGTCCTTTGTCATTGGTCCTTAGTCATTTGCCCCGGCAATTTTATCGCCTGTTTGCAGCCTTTGAATAATGACAAAGGACCTGGGACGTCCTCATCGATCAATCTCTCCCAACACAACATCGATACTTCCGATGCAAGCCACCACGTCGGCAATCAGCCGGCCTTCGATCATCTTGGGCAGCGCCTGGAGATTCGCAAATGAGGGCGCCCGCACGTGACATCGCCACGGCTTGGGCGATCCGTCGCTGACCACGTACACCCCCAGCTCTCCGCGCGGCGATTCAATTGAATGATAGACCTCGCCGATGGGCGGGTGGAAACCTTCTGTCACAATCTTGAAGTGATAGATCAGCGACTCAATGCTGGTCTTCATGCTCTCGCGGTCGGGCATCACGATGTGCGGCGCGTTGGCCTTGATAGGCCCTTCGGGCAAGCCATCCATCGCCTGTTTCACGATTTTCAGCGACTCGCGCATTTCATCAACCCGCACCAGGTAGCGCGCGTAAACGTCGCCCTCATTGCGCGTCGGAACGTTGAAATTAAACTTATCGTAACTCGAATAGGGCTGGTTCTTTCGCACGTCCCAATTCACGCCGGAGCCGCGAACCGACGGGCCTGAAAGGCCGTAGGCTATCGCGTCTTCTTTGGAAATCACACCCACGCCCTTGGTTCGCCCCAGCCAAATGGGATTGCGGGTGAGCAGACCCTCGTATTCGTCGAAGCGCGCGGGAAACTTCTTTACAACTTTTTCCACTGACTTCAGCCAACCGATGGGGGGCTCGAGGGCGAGTCCTCCAATGCGAAAGAAACTGGTCATCATGCGCTGGCCCGAGACCATCTCAAAAATGTGCATCAGGTCTTCGCGTTCCCGAAAGCAGTAGAGGAAGACGGACATGGCGCCAATATCAATGGCATGCGTTCCCAGCCAAACCAGGTGGCTGCCGATCCGAGTCAGCTCGGTCAGGAGCACACGAATCCATTGAGCGCGGGGGGGAATTTCCAAGTCGAGCAGTTTCTCCACGGCCAGACAATAGGCCAGGTTGTTGGAGAGGGGCGCGAGGTAATCCATCCGGTCGGTGAGGGTGACGCCCTGCGAGTAAGTCTTATCCTCGAAAGATTTCTCAAAGCCGGTATGCAAATACCCGATGTCGTAGATGGCGCGCACCACCGTTTCGCCGTCCAGCTCGAGGACGAGGCGCAACACGCCGTGCGTGGACGGGTGTTGCGGACCCATGGAGAGGATGACCTTTTCCTCCTGGCCTGGCACTTTTTCAAGGGTCACGGCCATCGGGTGATGCTCCCTTGAACGGGATAGTCTTTGCGCAGGGGATGTCCTTCCCAATCTTCCGGCAAAAGAATCCGCCGCAAGTCGGGGTGCCCGGTGAATTGAATTCCGAAGAGGTCAAATATTTCGCACTCGAAGGCCTGGGCGGACGGCCAAACCGGGACCATCGAATCCACCCGTGGATCCTCGCCCGGAATTCTCACCTTCAACCGCAAGCGTTGGTTCGTATCAATTGAAAGAATGTGACAAATGGTCTCAAATCGTGGCTCCGCCGGGTAGTGATCCACGGCGGTGATGTCGGAGAGATATTTAAAAGCCACGCCGGGTTCGTCGCGCAGAAATTCACATATGTGGCGCAATTGAATCGCTCTAATATGGACCGAAATTTCGTCGCGAAAAGTTGAAACGTCTTCCACCGCGTCCGGAGCGAACTGCCGAAGCTTCTGGATGGCGGGATTTGATTCGGGGTCGGATGGCATAAATTTGTTTACAGAGTGTGAGAAAACGAGAAAGGTTAAAAGTTAAAGGGTAAAGGGTAAAAAAAAGAAAAAGCAGTGCGATTTCGAAAAAAGCGAAACATGGTTCCCAAAACAAAAAGCTGAATTCAGTCCCTGAATCTGTAGCCAGCCTATATTTCTTAAGAGACTTCCCACGAAACTTTATTCTTACCCTTTAACCTTTACCCTTTTTTTCTCACTTCTTCCAGTCCAGCGCACCTTTTTTCCAAATATAAACATATCCCGCGCCAAGGACGGCGATGTAAATCAACATTTCCACAAATCCGGGCCATCTCAGGCTCCTGTAGACGACCGCCCACGGATAAAGGAACACTGCTTCCACGTCAAACAAAATAAATAGCATGCCGACAAGGTAAAAACTGACGGAGAAGCGTTCACGGGCATTTCCAACCGGATCAATGCCGCACTCGTAGGGCGATAGCTTTTCCCTTGTTGGTCTGTTGACCCCCACCCAGGATGACAAGCCGAGCAATGCCGCCGCCACAAAGGCGACGACACCTAGATGGATCAGAATGGGGAGATAATCTCCAAGCATTGCAATAGGTTACAGGCAACTTTCGGGTGCGTTTCTAAGCCCAACACTATAAGAGCCTGGAAATAGTTGTGTCAAGTTTTTTCTTGCCTCACGCCCTCTAAGCCGCTAACATTCTGGCGGGGACCGTAATCTCTTCCCCCCGCCGAGGCGCTGAAATATGGTTACCGGCTTCAATACGGATATCAAACACGAGGGCGTGGTTTACCACATCCAGACCGAGCCGCGGAAAAAAGACGCGGGAATCGAGACGATGGTTTACATTCGCGGAGCCGTCATCCATTCGTTGACTACCTCTTACGAGGAATTCCTACACTCGCCCGATTACAGTGACGACAAGCTGAAAAGCATGTTGGAAAGCCAGCACCGATTGGTTATCGGGCGCATCCGCGGGGGCGAGATCAAGCCGCCCGCCCCTCCGGCCGCCGGCTCGTAGTCCGGAGAGAATTTTGATTACCATCCAGGTCAACGGCGAAAAGAAGGAGATTCCTGAAGGTTTGACGCTGATCGCCTTACTTGGATTGCTCAAACTTCCCGGCGATCGGGTTGCTGTGGAGCATAATCTCGAAATCGTGCCGCGAAACCAGTGGGGCAACACCCAAATCCGAGGCGGAGATCGTTTGGAAGTGGTCCATTTCGTCGGTGGCGGTTCCGAATTTGAATATTAGATTTGTGATTGGCGGGCTGCCGGCTTGGATTCCTCACCTCGTCGAATCTGACTTTCAGCATCGCGAATCCGCCGAAAATTAAAGACTCTCACTTCTCATGAACCCCAATAGTGCTTCCGCGCCCGTATTCGTTACCCTTCTGATCAAGCTGGGATTGGTCGCCTTGCTGGCAGGCTTCATCGCACGGTTCCCTCTGTTCCGCCGTTTAATTGTGGAAGAGCGGCGCTCTCCGCGTCAAAAGCTGCAATTTGCCGCTTTTTTGGGGGTGCCTTTTGCCCTGGGTGTTTTGGCGCGCTTGGTGGGCCACTATGACGGCGCCGACCTCAGCCTTGAAGTTACCGTCCTCGCCGGGTTGCTCGGCGGTACCATCGTGGGGCTGGGTGTGGGAATTATGGTGAGCCTGCCCGCCTGGCTGATCGGACACGAATTTGTCGCTCCTCTTTTGGCTGTCCTTTACGCGGTTGTGGGAGGCTCGGCGCGCTACGTTTGTCCCGACAAAGAGGAAATCTGGAAATTTTCACCCTTCATTGATCTCAGCCTTTACCGTTCCATCAAACAGCGATTTAAGCATCCGGCCCTCGATTGGCAGGTTCTATTTTGGTTAGTGTGCGTAATTCTCGAGATCACCCGGCTGACTATCGGGCGGATTTCAAAGGGCCATCTCTTCTACCTCAACTCAAACCATGCCTGGTCGAATGTCCTGATCGTCGTCACCACGCTGGTTGCCGTGGGTTTGCCAGTCCGCATTTGGAACAACACGCGGATACAAAGAAAACTCGAAGAGCAGGAATTGGCTTTGATGCAGGCGCGCGTGGATGCCCTGATCAGCCAGATCAATCCCCATTTCCTCTTCAATACGCTGAACACGGTATCCTCGCTGGTCCGTTTTGATCCGGACACGGCGCGCACAGTGGTCCTGAAGCTATCCAATATTCTTCGCCGCCGCTTGAAGACCCAGATTCACTTCTCACCACTTAAGCAGGAGATCGAGTTTATTGACGACTATCTGGATATAGAGGTGGTGCGATTCGGGCGCGACAAACTTCAAATACGCAAGGAAATTGACGCCGACACGCTGGAAGTGGTCGTGCCCAGCATGATCTTGCAGCCCCTGGTTGAAAATGCCATCCGCCATGGAATCGGACCCAAGATTGAAGGCGGGACGATCACGTTGCGCTCATCGCGCAAGAATGGGCGGCTCACCGTGGAGGTCATCGATGACGGGGTGGGAATCCCGGAAGATAGGCAGCACGAAGTGTACGACTCAGGCATCGGAATCTCGAACGTCCGCGAGAGGTTGAAAGTCCTCTACGGTCAGGAGTCTACATTCCAGATCGAAAGCAAGCCTGGAAAGGGAACTTCCATTCGCTTCGAAATTCCGGAGCTGATTACCGCCGAGCCCGCTGCGCAGGTAGTGCCAGCCCACGCATCATCTTGATCATCAATTCCTTTTGAAGCCCACCAACTTTCATCCTCTCAGGTAAGAACAAGGTATGCTAGACTTTTGCCCTGAAGTTTCTTGCTGTTCGTAGAAGAATTGGGAGGCCTGAGATTTGAAAGAGCCCGCGAGCAACCAAAGCGGGCGAAAAGCTATCTCTCTCGAAGCTGGGTCCGGTGTGGGGTTTTGATGCTGAAACTTCACCTCCACAATTGAATCTATAGGAGTGAGTATCCCGTATGGCGAAAAATGAAACCCCCGAAGTCGAAAAAATGACCCCCGACACCACCGAAGAGAACGCTCCGCAGGCCGCGAAAGAGGGCAGGCGGAGGAGTCCGATCTCGATGAGCATGATCGAGCCGCGGTTCCGCAATATATATAAGACATTTTACAAAGAGACTTACTTCACTCCCACCAATCTCGATTTAAAGACCAAAGAACTGATCGCCATCGGAGTTTCGCTGGTGGCCAAGTGCGAAGGGTGCCTCCAGGGTCACATTAAGAAGGCGCTCGAAATTGGCGTGACCAAAGCCGAAATCAGTGACGCCATTGTAGTTGCGGTGGGCATTGCCGCTGCCGGCGTAGTGGACATGTCGGACCATGTCGCCGCCAAGTTGGACCTTCATCACTTTGAGTAGCGGGTAATCCGGCCTCATTTCATTTTTCGTTCGGACGAAGTTCCTGGATTGCTTATCGCCCCGCCTGGCTGCCGGCGTATGAATCCGGCAAAAAAACCGATGGAAGGCAGCGAGTGGATTATCGGGTTATCGCCAACTTATTCTTGCTGCTTTTCCTGGGCGTGGCTGACAACCAGATGATTGCCGCCCTGCTCCCTGTCCTGGGCGGGTCGCTGAACAAGACCGTGGAAGCGGCAGGCTTGCTGGTTGTCGTTTACTCGGTGACGGCCGCCCTGGCCTCGTTTATTGCAGGCGCCCTCTCCGACCACTACGGGCGCCGCAAGTTTCTTTTGGCAGGCGTTGTTGTATTTGCCGTAGCTTCCTGGATATCTTCGCAAACACAGACGTATGAAGAACTCCTGCTTGCGCGCGCCCTGACCGGGCTTGCGGCAGGAACCATTTCCACCTGCTCCATCGCATTCGCGGGCGACTGGTTCAACTATCGCGTGCGGGGAAAGGCGATCGGCCTGGTATCCTCCGCATACTTTGCCGCCCCCATCATCGGCGTTCCGCTTGCAGGGCAAATCGCCGACCACTACGGATGGCGGCGGGTGTTCCTTTTTTTCGCCGCCTTCGGGGCCATCGTGGCTTGCCTCTCTTTCCTGCTTCCGAAAGAAAAATTAGCGACTCAATCACCAACTCGCAAATTGACCGCCACCCTTCATGTTTTTCGCTCTTTTCTTAAGAGGCGGGATATTGTGGCGGCCCTTTGTGTTGCATTCTTGGTTTCCGCCGGGCTGGTCGGATTCATTACTTATATCGGCCAGTGGCTCAGCGACCATTTTAAGATTCCCACCGGCGGCATTACCCTTGTTTTTATGGCGGGGGGCGTCGCGTCGCTGCTGGGGGCGCCCCTGGGCGGAATCCTCGCCGACCGTTGGGGCAAGCGGGTTGTATCCATTGGTAGTAATATCCTTTTGGGGCTGGCTGTGGCTCTGGTTCCATTCCTTCATTGGGGCGCATGGCTCTTCCTGGTCTTTGGGGCCACGGGACTGGGTGCGGCATTCCGCCAGGGGCCTCTCACGGCTCTGATGACGGAGATGGTTCCCACGTCCCAACGCGGGTTCTTTATTGCGCTGCGCAACATCGCATCGCAACTGGGAATCGGCGCCATAGCTCTGGTGGGTGGAATTCTCTACCAGCACAGCGGATATGTTGCGGTCACCAGTCTTTGTGCCGCGATGACGCTGCTGGTGGCTGTCCTGCTAACCACGCACATTGTGGAGCCCCAGGCGGCGAACGAGTCCGCGCCGTAACGATTGGCGCGCGCAGCGGGCGCGGTCTGGAAGTCAATTTGAAAATTGAAAGCCTCAGGAGCCGCCATTGAGCGCAGCGTCAAAAGTCCGCAAAATTACGAAATGGTTCCTCTTTGTTTTTCTGTGCTGCTTTTTCATTTTCTTTTATGGAGTTGTCCCCTGGTTTCTCACCGGCATCACCACGTCAAGTGGATTTCATTTCCGCGACCCCAACGATGGGAAAACACCTAAAGACTTCGGCGTGGATTTTCATGCTGTGGAATTCCATTCGGCCGACGGCATTCTCTTGAAAGGTTGGTATGTTCCTGCTGATGTGACCCAGGGCCCGGCACGCGGAACCATCATTTACGCCCACGGACTTAATCGAACGCGGGTGGAGATGCTCCCCGATGCGGTGTTTGCCCATAGCCTGGGTTACAACGGGCTGCTTTTCGACCTTCGCCATCAGGGTGCGAGCGGTGGAAAAGTCACGACTATTGGCTACCAGGAGCGATTGGATGTGGAAGCTGCCGCTCATTACGCTCTCACTGAAGAGAAGGCCAGCCATCCGGTCGTCTTGTGGGGTGTTTCGATGGGTGCAGCGGCGGCGTTGATGGCTGCCGCCGAATCGCAAGATGTCGCCGCGGTCATCTCCGACAGCACATTTCTAAACTACAAGGAATTAATCAGGCATCACTATACTCTTTTCCTCGGAATCATCCGGCGGCGCGCGTGGTGGTTCCCTGCATTACCCAGTTTCCCGCTGGCTGATGAAGTCCTTTATTGGGCAGCCTGGCGCGGTCATTTCAAGCCGTCGGATTTCGATTTGGAAAAAGCCGTGCGCCAAATCAATCCGCGCCCCATCCTATTCGTTTGCGTAGAAGGCGACCAACGCATGCCTCCCGAGTATGCGCGAACGCTCTATGCGGATGCCACCAGCCCGCTAAAGAAGCTGGTGGAACTCGGCGGATCGCGCCATGGCGAAGGTTTTACGATGGCGACCAAGCAATACGAAGAGGCGGTGAAACAGTTTTTGGACAGCCTGCCGGATGGACGGCCCAATCCCGCGGCCCCCTGAAGAAAATATCCGTTGGGGGACTCTCCAAGATGGGGGGGAACCTGACCGTTACTTGGTACCTGCCGGGGCGGCCTTCTTGCCTTCCCAATTCGCATGCGGCTTGCCGTCTAATGTGATCGCGCCCGCCAATTGGCCGTCCTTCAGCTTACCCTTGATGACGTAGTCGCCTTGGGGAGTTTCCAGGCGGATTTCCAGCGTATCTTCCTTGAACGTTCCGGAAGTAATATCCATGCCACCCTGGTCGGAATCGACGGAGCCGGTCACCTTTTCCCCGTCCTGTAGCAAATCCAGGCTGAATTTAGTATCTCCGTCCGGTCCGCCATGGGAAATACACGTCCATGACCCGGTGATGGGCCCGGTATTCGTCTTATCCTGTCCGGAGGTAATCGCCATGGTGGCGGCGGTGAATAGAATAACTCCGAGTGTGAAAATCGACAGCTTCTTCATGGGTATATCTCCTCTCGTGGATAAATTCCGGGCTGGACCATTCAAGCGGTCTGCATCTTGCTCTGCTTGCCCTCCAGCACCCGTTGGTAAAGACTCTCATACAGCGGAATGATTTTGGTAGTGCAGAATTGGCTGATGGCGCGGGCCCTCGCCGCCTTCCCCATTTGCTCGCGGCGGCCCGGCCCGGTGAGGATTTCGAGCGCCCTCGCCGCCATGGTCTTGACGTCCCCGGGCGTGACGAGAAAGCCTTCCACTCCATCGGTAATGACTTCCGGAATTCCGCCCACATTCGAGCACACTGCGGGGACGCCGCTTGCCATGCCTTCCAGGGCCGCTAAACCAAACGATTCCAACTCACTCGGCAGCAGGAGCACGTCCGCGCAATTCAACAGCGATTGCACTTGATTCTGCTTGCCCATAAAAATCACGTCTTGGGACAAGCCTTTTTTGCGCACCATCCATTCCGCCGTGGTGCGTTCCGGGCCGTCTCCAATCATCATCAGCTTGGCGGGTATCTCTTTGCGTACCATGGCAAAAATTTCGATGACATCGGGCACTCGCTTGACTGGACGAAAATTGGAAAGGTGAATCAGGATTTTTTCGTCGTCGCGTGCGAACTCCTCGCGACGACAGTCGCCGTCAGCAGGTTGAAATACGTCACAATTGACAAAATTTGGAATCATTTCAATGGGGCGCTTGATCTCAAATTCATTCACCGTGACTTGGCGCAGGTATTCCGAAATGGCCGTGACTCCATCACTTTCCTCGATGGAAAATTTGGTGATGGGCAGATACGACCGGTCCGCTCCCACCAGCGTGACATCCGTGCCATGAAGGGTGGTGACGTAGGGAAGGTTGTAGGGCGCCACCATGGCGCGTGCCAGATAGGCGCTGACCGAGTGAGGGATGGCGTAGTGGACGTGCAGCAAATCCAGGGACTCATTCACCGCTACGTTGCGCATCATGCTGGCCAGCGCCAAGGTGTAAGGCGGATGATCGAAGAGAGGGTAACTCATCACTTCCACTTCGTGAAAGTGGAGCCGTTCTGAAACCGAGGTCATCCGCACCGGGACGGCATAGCTGATAAAGTGGACATCATGCCCTCGCGCCGCCAGCTCGATGCCCAACTCCGTGGCGACTACGCCGCTCCCGCCATATGTAGGATAACAAGTGATTCCGATTTTCATGTAGGTGTGAAGATTCTCGCCCGCCCGCGAGGCCGTCGGGCCGGCCTAGGAAGGAGGAGCGGACCCTTTCGGTTTTTCCGCGGTGCCCGCTGTCAACAAAACAATGTCTTTTACGGTCCGCTTATCCCCCTTTTGTTCATAGTAGACGATGACTTCGTTGCCGGGCTTCAATTGGCTGAGGCTCATTTTCTCACCGTCCGCCGAAGTCACAGAAATACCCTTTTTTACAGGAAATATTTCCAATGACTTGCTTTCCTTGGCATTCAACTCCATGACGTGATGCTCGAGGTCAAGTGTTTCCACTTTTCCGGTGAAAGCCTGCCGGTTGCCTCCGGCGGTCAGTTTGTCCACAATGGGGACCTTGCGTTTGTGCTGGTCTTGCGCCCGGGCCGTTTGGAAGCCCATGGCAAAAATGACGATCAAGGGCATGCCCCAGCCCAATAGCCGGCACGCGCGCCCAGAAGCGCTAAATGAATGGCTGAATCTTGGACTTCCTGACTCAGGCCTTCCCGGCGGGAGTCCTTGTAGAGTCGAATGCATGATTGTCCGGCCCCGTAAAGTAATCAAAGTAATCATATGGTGCCCCCACACACATGATATTGCCTTAAACTCGCGTAGGATTACTCGTCCCGCTCTCTCCTCGCAGAATTGCCGTCATCCCGGCCATGTCCATCCCCGCCGTCCTTTCCTTCCGCCTGTTTGTACATGTACCGGATGACCGATTTCATAATCAGGAGGTTGGGCTCATTGGCGCGATGTACTTTGATGCAATCCTTGTCATACCATTCGATGACGCCGCGAATCTCTTCTTCGCCTTCCAGCACCACCACCATGGGAGTGCGGGCCTGCATCTGTTTGATGTAATAAAAGTTTTCGGCGTTGGTTTGATCTGGCGGGGCGGGTTTCTTCCGTTGCATGCGCGCACCCATCTGGTCTTGTATATCGGACAGTGAGGGACGTATCAGTTTTCGGTTCACCATGGCACGCTCCTTGCGCCCCGATCAGCGGGGCTAAAAGTTCGACTGAAGAAAGATGATGTTGCCGGGCGAGACACCCAAACATATAGATGGCGTTCAGAGTGGCTCGGTTACACTCGAATAAAAACAAAAATCGGAAAGTCAGTTGAGTCTCACGCTACCGGCTCGGCTGACTGGCACAACATATGAAGTTGGGTTCCACTGACCCGAAGTCTACCACACACAATGCGGCTCCGCAAATCGATTTGTATCTCTAATCTGGTCACGCGGATTATCGCCTCCGTGTCCGTCTTCATTCAGGCTGGAAGCTATGATTCACCTGTCTCTATTGGTGATGAACTGCATCAAATAAGGGCGGGAGAGATCAAGTCAACCCGCAGCATTATTTTGAATAGGAGGGCCATCATGAGGATTAGATCAAGTATGAAGTTTGAATTCTTAGTCATTAGTTGCATGGCATTGCTGTTGGTTTTCGGCCAGCCCGGTTTAGGCCAATCGAACACTGGACAAGAATCCAGCTCTGCCCCCAAATCAAGTGACAGCAAAGACAAGAGCAACACACCCGGAAAAGAAATCGGACATGGAGGGGAAGACATCGGGAAAGGCGCCGCCAAGGGCTCGGTTGACCTCGGCAAAGGAGCGGCCGGGGGCGCCGGGGAGTTGGTGACCGGCCACCCGGTTAACGCCGGAACCTCATTAGGCAAAGGCGCCGTCGGGTTCGGAAAGAATGTCGGTGTGGGCACGGCCAAAGGGACTTACAAAATCGGCAAAGGAATTGGCGGGCTGTTCAGGAAACACGGCGGGAAGTCCGATTAGACGGATTTGGATTGCGCCTGGCATGGATGCGTAATTGACTCACACCATCAATTTTCCAAAACGCAGGCTGGCTGGTGCAGACCTTCAGGTCTGCGTCTAAATGGATTATTTTCCGTTTTGAATTCGCTTCAAATCAATTTTGGCTTGGGCGAGGTCCGGATCAAGGCTGATCCCCGCTTCAATTTCGGAGGCAGCCTCCTGCTTCCGGCCTTCCTTTTCGAGGACCAGTCCAAGCTGCCAATGCGTTTCGGCCGGAGTCGGCGATCCGGGTTCCGGAGCCTGTGATAGGTATTTGCGAAAATACTTTTCCCCTCGCATTAGTTCGTGGATGGAATCGGGGCTTTGGACCAACAGGACGTGCGCAGAGCGGTAGAACGGTTCGAGGTTATCCGGGATTTGCTTCTCGCTTTCGGCCAGCATCGAATCAAGATCTTTCCATCTCTTTTGCGCTGAATATAAATTCGCCAGCGCGACGTAGGCATCTACACGGTCGGGTGCGAACTTTTCCGCCGCTTGGGCAAATTTTTCCACGGTGGCAAGATCGGCGGAAGCGCCACCATCGGTCCGGCCGGCGGAGCCTTCAGAATTTATTGCGTGGCGCAGATAGAAATTGGCGACGGATATCAATCCGTCATAAGTTTTGGGCACGGTGGCGGCAGCTTTGGCAAAGTATGCCTGTTCATTCGCCTGGTCCGTTTGGTCCCGCGCGATGCGCGCCCGCGCCAGGTCGCCGGAGGCGGAGTCAATGCGCGCGATTTCCTCCGCCATCGCCCCCGCCTTGTCTTTGCCTCCCCCCATCAGCCGGGGCGCCTGGAGATAATATTCAAGCAGGCCAAAACGCGCGTCGAGGTTTTTCGCATCCAGGCTTGCCGCCGTCTCAGCTTCTTCTTTGAACCGTTTGGCCCAATGCCCTTTGCTGAACAGGCTTGCTTTTTCCGCCGTCCGGCCGCACACCACGGCGAGTTGGTAATGATAGTCCGAATTCTTGCCATCCACGGCCACTGCTTTTTCCGCGAGCGTTAAGGCCTGGTCCAAATCCCCGTAGGCAAGCTTTACCTGGGAGAGCAGCCACGCCAATTCCGCGCGATTCGGATTCGATTGGTA
Organism: Terriglobia bacterium; assembly: GCA_035308965.1. Taxonomy (GTDB): domain Bacteria; phylum Acidobacteriota; class Terriglobia; order UBA7540; family UBA7540; genus DASYXZ01. The sequence continues at coordinate 364,300 of DATGFN010000023.1, forward strand.
TTCCCGCTCGATTAAAGGCCGCGCGCGCTTCCAATGCCCGGATTTCACCAGTGTTATTGCGGTGGGATCCGCCTGCCCGGCCAATCCCGGGGCAGGGAAGAGTGCGAAGGGAAATGCGCAGGCGAACCCAATCGCGATCCGGCGAACAAATCTGCCGATTATACGTCGGCCGCTCACGGGCGCGTTTCGATACGTTGCCGTCATGATTCAGTTTGAATCGGCGCGCACCGGCGCGCGCACGTCTTTTCCTAAAGTATATGCTTTTAATTTACATCCTCAGATGTTACTCTTAGCTTATCCAAAGAATGAGACCGGACATCCTTCGCAGAATTTCGAAATAGCCACTCAAAAGGCCTCATTTCTTTTCATGAGGAGGATACTTCACTCCGATGCCGCAATGTATCACCGAATATCTTTTGGTGGAGCACCAAAATCTATCTCAGCTCCTGAATAAGTTCTCTCACGAACTTCAAGCCTTGCCCGTTTCGCGAAACGCCAACCAAACCATTGAACGCCTGGAGAAATGTTGCCGGCAAATTTCCCGGACGCTCCACGCACATTTGGAGGAGGAGGAACAAGTCCTCTACCCGGCGCTTGAAGAACATGTGGAAGGGATTTCAACCACGCTCGAGCGCATGCGTCACGCGCGCGATGCAGGCGAAGCGGCGGAGAAAGTGCTCTTCGAATCCCTGGGGCGTCTGGCCAAGAACGGCAGGACCCGCGCGGAAGTGGTGCAGGCCGGACGCAGCTACATCCAGTGGGTGCGCGGGCACCTGCTGAATGAAAATGGAAGGCTCTTTCCTTTGGTCGAGCAGCGGCTCGATCCTGACACGCAAAGGCTGGTGCGCCGCGCCATGGAAGAGTTGGCGCAGGAGTCTTCGGCAAGATTGGCGGAGAGCATCCCGCAAGGCGAGCAGTCATAGAACGAAGCGCTATCGCCCAGTTCTAATCACGAAGAGTCTTACCCTTTCGAAGTGTGCTTGAATCCCCAATTCACACCGCAAACTCCGTGACCCACTCTGCTCTCACCCACGAGGAGGAACTAAAATGATCCCTAAGAATCGGTTGACTAGGCGTGACTTTATTCGTACCACCGCTGGCGCCGCGGCCGCCGCGCGGGCGGTGATGCTGGAGCCGGCAAGTTTCGCTGCCAGCGGCTCTCGCGTACCCCCCAGCGACACGGTTCGCTTTGGGATGGTGGGCATCGGCATGCAGGGCAACGGTCTGCTCCGGACTTCGATTCAGCTTCCCGGGGTTGAGTGTGTTGCGGCGTGCGATCTCTATGACGGGCGCCACACTCTGGCCAAGGAAATCGTCGGCAAGCCCATTCTCACCACGCGCCGCTATCAGGAGTTGCTCGAGAATAAAGAGATTGATTGCATCGTCGCGGCGCTCCCCGACCATTGGCATAAGCAAATGGTGGTGGACGCCTGTAATGCCGGCAAGGACATCTACTGCGAGAAGCCCATGACCCACCACGTCAGCGAAGGGTTTGAGATGATCGCGGCGGAAAAGAAGAACAACCGGATCGTCCAAATCGGAAGCCAGCGGCGCAGTTCGATTGTTTACGCCAAGGCGAAAGAACTGGTGGAACAGGGCGCCATCGGTGAGCTCTATTTGGTGGAAGGCACCATGGGCCGCAACGATCCCTGCGGCGCGTGGGAATATCCGCCGCCGCCCGACCTCTCGCCCGGCAACCTGGATTGGGACACTTGGCTGGGCACCGCCCCCAAGCGCGAATTCGATCCCATCCGGTTTGCCCGTTGGCGCGCCTACCAGGATTACGGGGAGGGCATTCCCGGCGACCTTTACGTTCACCTGCTGACGGGAATTCATTACATCAAGGGAGTGACGGCGCCGCCGGAGCGCGCACTCGCCGCCGGTGGCCAGATCCGGTGGAAAGATCACGGCCGCGACGTTCCGGATACGCTCACCACGCTCTTCGAGTACCCCGGATTCCGCGCCATGATTCGCGTTACTCTGAATACGGAGGCTCCGGAAGCCACGCGCTTTATGGGCACCGGGGGCGTAATCGAGATTAACTACAATACGGTGACCGTCTTGGCGCAGGACGAACAGGAACACAACCCGTGCTACTACACCGCCAGCTATCCCGCCAAAATGCGCGCGGATTACGTGGCGCAGTGGGAGGCGGACCACGCGCCAAAACCACCCGGAGCGCAATCGATAATCCCCAGCAAGAGCTTTTCCACGCCGGCTGGTTACAATGAAGATCGCGAACACTTGTGGAATTTCTTTCAGTCCGTCCGCACCCGCCGGCCTTCGGTGGAAGACGCAACCTTCGGCAACCACACTGCCATCGCCTGCCACATGGCAAACCATTCGTATTTTAAGAAGACGATTGCCGTGTGGGATGCGGCGGGAAAGCAGATCAAAGGGTAATGAGAAAGGCGAGATTAGCTTGGGCGCTCGGCCTGTGGCTCGGTGGGAGGGCTTGTTGTATGGGCGCTCCAATTCTCCCTGGTCCGGAAATCCATTCTGAATTCATATTTGAGCGCGCGCCTTTCCAGAGTTGTCACGCTTCGACTCTGGTGGAGACCGCCCAGGGTGATTTCCTGGCTGCATGGTTTGGCGGCTCGCATGAAGGCGCAACCGATGTGGCCATCTGGATGGCTCGATGGTCCGGGGGCAAGTGGTCCCCGCCGGATAAGGTGGCATTCGAGCGCGGAGTCCCTTCCTGGAACCCGGTTCTTTTTCGCGGCCAGAATAACCGTATCTGGCTTTTCTATAAATTTGGACCTTCGCCGGAGACTTGGACCGGCGCCTACAAAATTTCATCCGACAGCGGAAAAACTTGGAGCGATCCCGTTCGCCTCCCGGCCGGAATGCTGGGACCCATCAAAGACAAACCCATCCAATTGATGAACGGTAACATTGTCGCCGGCAGTTCCGTGGAAAGTTACCAAAACTGGTCAGCCTGGGTGGAGCGCAGCGCGGACGATGGCAAGACCTGGACCAGGCACGGCCCCATTGTGATTCCGCAGCAGCCCTACGGCCTGATCCAACCGACACTGGTTGAGCTTCGGCCAAATCAATTGCGATTGTTTGCGCGCTCCCGCCAGGGTTTTATTTATACAGCAGACTCCGCCGATGGAGGAAGTACCTGGACGAATGTGCGCCCAACATCCCTGCTCAATCCGAACAGCGGGATCGATTGCGTGCGGCTGAAGGACGGGAGAATCCTGATGGTTTACAACAACACCTCGACCGGCCGGTCACCCCTCAGTGTCGCAATTTCGTCTGACGGCGGAGAGAATTGGGCGCACTTCGCCGATCTGGAGACTGATCCGGGTGAATTCAGTTATCCAGCCGTCATCCAAGCCTCAAGTGGCGACGTCCACATTACTTATACTTGGAAACGGGAGCGGATCAAACATGCGGTGATTTTGGTTGAGGCTTTGAAATAGATTGAATCCCGCACCGGAACGCGCCTGAAAGGTTTGGGGGCAAAGACTTCCAAGCGCGCTTCCGATGCTTCAAGGGACGTGTAACACTTTTATCCAACCCTGCTTTTCCTGTCCAATCGTATCTCTTTATGGTTTCTATCAACAAAAGCCTGCCTTTGTGGACTCGTCGATTTTGCCCAGCGCCAGGCAGGGGATGATATAAAATCAAACGGGCCATTTCATTCGTCCCCTGGAAGCTTTCCGCCCGACGAGAGACGAATACTAACGGAAACCCCTGCTTTCGCCCGGCGCCGGGAGGTCGTGCCGCGGCGGAAAGGCTTATGCGAGCAGATGATGACGCAGCAATCAACCGCAGAGGATTTACTGGCCCGCATGGCCGGCCGCGATGAGGCGGCGCTCGGTGAGCTGTATGATCGCCTGGCGCCCGGCCTGCTCGGTCTGATTTTGCGAATTCTTCCCGATCGAACAGCGGCGGAATGCGCGTTGCAGGATGTATTCCTGCGTTTGTGGGTAGACGCACGCCGTTTGAGCAGGGAACAAGTGAGCGTCCCGGCGGCTCTCGCCCTGCTGGCGCGGGCCAGAGCGGTGGACCGGCTTCGCTTCGAACGCCGGCCCTCCGAAGACCCTCATCAAAAACTTGACAGGCAGGCAGGATTTGAATCCTGGCTTCCGCGGCCTCAGGAAATTGGCTTGCTTGACGCGCGACGCGAGCTGTTCAAGAAAGTCGTCAACCAGTTGCCAGGGCCTCAACGCCAGGCGTTGGATTTGATGGTGTTCGGCGGATTCACGGAAATCGAGATTGCGGAAAAGTTGGGTGAGCCCCTGGCCAAGGTGCGGTCCGGTTTGTTGGCGGGCCTGGGATTCATCCGGCACCGGCTGGCCGCAGTGATGAGAACATGGGCTGCGAACATCTAGACGAATATTACGAGTTGTATCTGCTGGGCGCCCTGACGGAGGGCGCCTGCATCGACATCAACGATCACCTCGAGCGCCAGTGTCCCTATTGCCTCGAGCGCCTTCGTGAAGCCGCGCATTCGGTTTACCTTCTTACCTTGACCGCGCGCCCCGCCCGGCTCAACCCCAAAATGAAATCGCAGCTCATGAAAAGAATCCACAAGAAATAGCTGACCGAAATCCTGCGCCCAAAGCTGTTCCGGCCTCTGGTAATTTCGATCTTGCCTATCGATTGGTACCATGGTATATTGGTACCAAGTGAAGAATGACCGGGATGGCCGGAAGATAAGCCGCAAGGCTAGTGGTTAAAAAACGGAAACCCCTATGATCAAAAATTCAAAGTTTGTCATCCAGCGCGTACAGACCGGAGTAAGGATGGAAAAGCGCCTGGTCAAGGTCTTGAAAGCTCTCGCCGAGCACCTCGATATGACCCTCGGCGACCTTCTTGAAGGTATTGTGCTTCACGCCTTTGACGGCAAGCAGCCGTTCGGCGCCAATTCTCTCCAGCGCATCAAGGACTTGAAGAAGTTTTACGGTCTCGATCTCGATTCCAAAGCCAGCCACCGGCTAATCGAAGGCGTCGAGGGTCACTCTTCCAGGAGGGGGAAACAACGAAAATGAATCAACGATTGAGAAGCACAATCACGGGCCTGAGGTGGGCGGTGGGTTTGGTCGTCCTTTACCAATCTTGTTTGTTGGCATTTGAAGCGGGCAGGATTCGTGCGTTCGAGCATTCGGGCTTACCCCATCTCATCCGCCCATTTCTGGCGGGCGGCGAGATTCTGGCGGCAGCACTGTTTCTAATCCCGGGAACCAAAGTGGCAGGAAGCTATTGCTTATTGATCGTTTTCGCCTTTGCCGCATCCATCCACGTCCTGCACGGTCAATATGACGTCGGCGCTTTATTCGTCTACAGCACGGCCGTTTGGGTAAGCCTGGCGGAACAAGAAATTGAAAAACAAGAAGGTGCCCGGTGAATGAGGATGTGTTGCTAGAGCAATTCGAAAAGTGCACCTTGCCCGATGAGGCTTTTCGGCATCGCGACCATGTGCGAGTGGCCTTCATTTATCTAAGCAGGTATGACGGGCTGGAAGCTCTTGCTCGTTTTTCCAGCGCCCTGTCGCGATTCGCCAAGTCAAAAGGGAAACCCTCGCTCTACAATGAAACCATTACCTGGGCTTATCTTCTTATCATTCGAGAGCCGATGGCGCGAGTAGGGAATCCACAGAGGTGGGAGGAGTTTGCGGCAGGGAACGCGGACCTCCTGAATTGGAAGGAGAGTTTGCTGAAATCCTATTATCGAGAGGAGACGCTGAGCTCCGACCTTGCAAAAAAGGTATTTCTATTTCCCGATAAAATGAGTCTCCCCACATCCTGAAATACGGCGGGAAGGCGGCGAACCTCCGCCCTCCATATTTAGGCGCAAGGATACTGGCCCACGCAAGATCTAGACCAGCTCAGTTTGCCCCGGCATCGCCACCGGAGCAACGGCGAGAGTGACATCCCAATCGACTTTGGGCGGCATTAAGTCTTCTTTGGAATTCAGCGCTTGATCCCAGGTAACCGCCTTGCCGGTGTAAGCTGCCATCCTGCCGAGAATAGCCGTCATAGTTGTTTCGGCGACGCCCTTCAACTCGTTGTAAGGTTTGCCCGCCCGAATGCTGGCAATGAGGTCGGTGTGCTCCTGGACGTAGGGCTTATTATCCGTGCCGGCAAAATTCCATGAATTCGCACCGGTGATGGAATACTTGTTCACCTGGCAAAATCCTTTGGTGCCTACCAGGGCTTCTGAGACATTGTTCTCGCAATTTGGCATTTGGCGCGCGTAGCTGGCCACGCGGACGCCTTTGTCATACTCGTAGTCGATGGCGAAGTGATCGTAAATATTGCCGTACTCGGGGCCGGTGCGCACCTGCCTTCCGCCCAATCCCACGGCACGCAGGGGATGGCTGCCGATGGCCCAGTTGGCCACGTCCAGATTGTGAACGTGCTGCTCCACAATGTGGTCCCCGCAGAGCCAGGTGAAGTAATACCAATTGCGGAGCTGCCATTCCATGTCGCTCCAGCCGTCCTGCCGCGGATGCACCCAAATCGGGCCCTGGTTCCAATAAACCCTTGCTTCCGTGATTTCGCCGATGGCGCCGCCGTGGATTCTTTTTAAAGTTTCGAGATACCCCGTTTGATGGCGGCGTTGCGTGCCCACGCCGATCGCCAATCCTTTGGATTTCGCAGCTTCGTAAGTTTCAAGGACGGAACGAATGGCCGGCCCGTCCACTCCCACCGGCTTTTCAGAGAAAATATTCTTGCCGGCGGCCACGGCGGCTTTCAGATGCACCGGCCGGAAGCCCGGCGGCGTGGCCAGGATCACGTAATTCACGTCGCTCGCCAACACTTTTTCATAAGCCTCAAAGCCGATGAATTGGCGGTCCTGAGGCACGTCGATCTTGCCCCCAAATTTTTCCAGGTTCTTCAGGCTTTTTTCGATGTGGTCCTTGAAAACGTCTCCCATGGCAACAATTCTAACGCCCGGTGAGGACTCGAGCACGTTTTGCGTGGCTCCCGTGCCGCGTTCCCCGCAGCCAATCAGGCCGACGCGAATTTCATCGCTCCCCGCGGCGTGCACGGCGGGAACCACGCCGAGGCTTGCGGCCATTCCTCCGGCGAGGGCGACGGTGGATGTTTTCAAAAAGTTACGCCTTGAAGGACGTTCAGCTTCTTTTGAATTTGATTTAACCATTGAGTGATCCTCCCTCAGATTCAAATCTTTTGAGTCTTAGAAATGCAGTCCTTATTATTCCAACTTCGTGACCTTCGATTTCAATCCCTTAAGATTCTCCTGCTCTTCCAGCGGGCGCACGATTCGGAACCCCACAAAGGTTGCGTCAGTATGCCACCAAATGCTTTGGGGAAGTTGCGGGTCCTGTTTGCTCCAGTCCTCGGTGGATGCCCGGCGCGCGGCGCAACGAAGCGAAGCCGCGTCGTCGGCCCACGAACCGCCGCGCACCACGTAAGGGTACTCCATTTCGGTCGGCAACAAAACCGGAGACTCGGCCGGCATGATGGGATTAAACGATTTGTAGTAGTCCTTGTCGTATTTATCCAGCACCCATTCTGTTATGTTGCCGTTCATATCGGACAGGCCCCAGGCGTTGGGTTTCTTTTTCCCTACTGGATGAGAGCGCCCTTCAGAGTTTTTTTGGTACCACGCTTCTTCGCCCAATTCCCGGTCATCGTCCCCGAAAGGAAATGCAGTCTTTCCACCCGCGCGGCAGGCATATTCCCATTCTGCTTCGGTAGGCAGACGATAGATTTTTCCCGTTTTGGCGGATAGCCAGCGCGTATATTCCATGGCGGCGTGGTGAGTCATGCTGATGGCAGGATAGCCCTCATGCCCGAAGCCAAACGTCGGGTCGGCGTACGGCGGAGTGGGGCGCGTAATGGCATCGGCGATTTTTTCGCCTTCGGTCTTCTGTGTGGTGGTTGCGCTCGCTGACTTTTGGATGCCCAGGGCAAAAGCGAATCGATCGTACTCGTTCCAGGTGACCTCAGCCTTGCCCATCCAAAATGGCCGGATCTTAACTGGGTGTTGCGGACCTTCGTCGGGCAAGCGATGGGCCTCAGTGGCCGGGCTCCCCATCATAAACGTTCCGCCCGGGATAGGTACCATGTCAAATTTAACGCTCGATCCTGGTAATGACTCGGTGTAGGGCTGCATTTCCGGCGCAGGGACAATGGGCCCGGCACTCGCAATGGCCGATGTGGGACTAGGGTCGTAGTTGTACAAACTCGAAATGCCCCACAGGACGGCGCCGAGAACAAAGAGTGCGATTTCAAATGTTGCTGCCCGGTGCCCTTTCATCTCAGAAGCTCCGCGAAATGCAGATGTTCGCGCACGCCGAGTCTGCTACGATGCTGGAAGCGGCTTCCTTCGGCCCAAAATGATTCACAACACTCCAAAATTCTCTCTGCTTGCCCTTGGGTTCTTATTCTTAGTGGAGAGCATTGCTCCGCCGACACCCGAGCAATCCATCTCCCGCCCGCGGGCGTTCACGCGTTTCGAATTCAGCCAGGTTCACATGGGGACCGAATTCAAAATCGTCCTTTACGCGCCGGACGCGAACCTGGCGGCGCAAGCCGCGGATGCCGCCTTCCACCGCATCGCAATGCTTGATGCTATCATGAGCGATTACAATCCGGGCAGCGAATTGATGCGCCTTTGCGGTCAGGCCGGCGGTCCTCCGGCGGTTGTCAGTAACGATTTGTTTCGCGTGATCGCCCATGCGCAACAATTGGCACAACAGTCTGATGGAGCTTTCGATATAACCGTTGGTCCGGTGGTTCGCCTCTGGCGGCAAGCGCGGATGAACCTCCAATTGCCTGACCCGAAGAGCCTGGCGCAGGCTCTGAAACTTGTGGGCTACAATAATCTCCGCCTCGATCCAAATAAAAAAACCGTGCAATTATTGAAGCCCGGGATGCTCTTGGACCTGGGTGGAATCGCCAAGGGTGACGCGGCGGACGAGGCCATAGCCGTCCTTCAAGCGCATGGAATTCAGAGCGCCCTGGTGGCCGGGGCGGGCGATATTCGAACCGCCGCACCTCCGCCCGATCGCACGGGATGGCTGATTGCCATCGCGCCCCTCGACTCCGCTGACAAATCAGCAGACCGTTTTTTCCTCCTTCATGATGGCGCAGTTTCCACTTCCGGCGACGCCGAACAGCACTTGGAGGTCGAGGGAGTCAGTTATTCTCATATCGTCAATTCCAAAACGGGTATGGGCCTGACCGGCCATTCGAGCGTTACGGTTGTGACTTCAAAAGGGATAACATCGGACAGTCTGGCAACTGCCGTGAGTGTCCTTGGGCCCGAGCGAGGATTGGAGCTGATTAGATCAGTTCCAGGAGCGGGCGCATTATTCGACGTGAAAACGGAGTCGGGCGTTCGTAGTTATACGGAGCATTTCCCGCCTTTAGTAGCATCCGATCAGGTGAGGGTTGATGGAAAGCGCTAAATTCGAGGAAGAGAAAAATTGCAAATGGCAAATTTGGAATGGCAAATGGCAAATGTTTAGAACCTAAAGACCTCATTTCCGGAAATTGGGGTTGGCGGGGAGCTTATCACTGAAAGGTGGCACGTGAGTACTCAGCCTCAATCCCTGCAAGGATCAGGGACCACGGACAATTGACTCCGGACTCAGTACAATCGACTCCGGACTCCGGACAATAGTCTCCGGACTTTTTTCAACCCCATGCCTGAACTGAATTCCAACCCGCACTTGCGCCGGGAGCTTGGATTGGTGCAAGCCACGGCTCTGGCCATTACGGACATGGTGGGGATTGGGCCGTACATTACTATCCCCCTCTTGCTGGCGACCATGGGCGGCCCGCAGGCGATGCTCGGATGGTTTCTGGGCGCGCTGCTCGCGTTCTGTGACGGTTTGGTTTGGGCCGAGCTCGGCGCCGCCATGCCCAAAGCGGGAGGCAGTTACAATTATTTGCGGGAGGCTTACGGGCCGCTGGGGGCAGGCCGCTGGCTATCTTTCCTGATGGTTTGGCAGATTATATTCTCCGCGCCGCTGTCCGTGGCTAGTGGAAGCATCGGGTTTTCCAACTACCTCCATTACTTCCTGCCTAACCTGCCCAATTGGGGATTGAGGATTATCGCCGCGCTGTTTCCTTTGCTGCTGGTGGCGCTGCTTTACCGCAAGATCGGAGACATCGGGAAAATTTCCGTGGTTCTGGTGGCGGGCGTCCTGGGCGGCTGTCTCTGGATCGTGGTTTCGGGCGTTCCCCATTTGAGCGCGGCCCGCCTTTTTGATTTTCCTCCCGGCGCTCTCCAGTTGAACTGGGTTTTGTACGCGGGCCTCGGCCACGCCACGCTTTATGCCCTGTATGACTATTTCGGATATTACAATGTATGTTATCTGGCGGAGGAAATTCGCGACCCGGGCCGGGTGATTCCCCGCGCCATCATGTTTTCCATCATCTCGGTGGGGACCATCTACGTCCTGATGACTGCCTCATTCCTGAGCGTGATTCCCTGGCGGCAGGTTCTCGAAAGCAAGTTTGTGGCCTCGCAATTCATCGAGATCCTCCAGGGCGCGCTGGCGGGGAAGGTGATGACGGTTCTGATTCTCTGGATCGCGTTTTCGTCCGCATTTTCCCTGCTCCTCGGCTACTCGCGCATTCCTTATGTCGCGGCAACGGACGGCAACTTTTTTCCTATCTTCGCGCGCCTGCATCCGAAAGGAGAATTCCCTTTCGTTTCGCTGATTACGCTTGGCCTGATTGCCTCACTTTGCAGCCTGTTCCGGCTGTCGGACGTGATAGGAAGCCTGATCGCCACTCGCGTGCTTATTCAATACCTGCCCCAGACCATCGGTTTTTTTGTCCTGCGCTTTCGCCAGCCTGGATTGCCACGGCCGTTCCGAATGTGGTTCTATCCGCTTCCGGGAATTATTTCCATTGTTGGGTGGATGTATATTTTGGGAACATCCAATGAAAAATCCTTATTGTTTGCTCTGGGGGTTTTCCTGGTAGGGACTTTGGCCTTTATGATTCGATCTAGGGTTCGCGGCGAATGGCCGTTTAATACAGAAGGCAAAAGGCAGTAGGCAAGGCGACAAAGACCGCGAATTATACCCGATTGCCCGCCGGCGGGCCACTGACCTCGCCGTTGCTTCCCGGTTTCAGCGTTCTCGGGCCTATACTGGTTGAATAATAGGCTAAGTTAATTACTTACGATGCCGGTTTCAGTGCCAGCAGAAATAAGCCTTCGTTGTGGGTGATCAGTATGTCCTCGCCCTGCGCTTTGGCGGAAAACCCGGCGCGATCTCCGGGAATGGATTCCTCCAGCAGTTTGCGCGCTTCCACGCGGCGCCTGTGGTCGGGTTCGAGGCCGGCCCGCAGCATCCAGGTATTAAAGGAGCGCTCGCGCCGCTTCAGGGATTGCCGTAGGATCTCAAGTCCGAGCGCGTCAAATATGGAAAGAAAAGTGGTGAGGCGGAGCGTGGAGGCATGGGACGGATCGCGCAGGCTTTCGATTCTATTCTGCAGTTCAAACTTCGGGTCGCTCTCCGGTGATAGGCAATCAATCACCATCATGCGGCCTTCCGGTTTCATCACTCGAACCATTTCCCGCAGCGCGAGTTCGGGCTTCGGCATGTGATGGATGGAACACTGGCATGACACCAGGTCAAACGCATGATCCGGGTAGGGCAATTGTTCGGCCTCACCACGGTCAAAACCGGCGTTCAAAATGTTCCGTTCACGTTGGAATTCACGGGCCTGAAGCAACATGGCCTGTGTCAGGTCCACGCCGCGCGCAAAGCCGACCCGCGCCGCCAAACCCAGAACTAGTTCGCCTGGTCCGCAAGCAACATCCAGCGTGAGTTCGCCCGCCTTGGGTTTAGCGAAGTCCACTTTCTCCGCCATAATCTCCGCAGTGTCGCGTGCAAGGGTCTTTGAAAACACCTCAACCGTTTTGGCGAATTGTTTTTGGACAGCCTCTTTGTGTTTCTTGGACATGGGGCTAGAATGTTAGCTCAATTCAGGGTAGGGGAGAAGCTTTGAAAGCGGAGGGACCAGGCGAACTTTGGCTTAATAGCGCAGGGCACGCGCGTTTTTTGAAATTATGATCGGCCGGACGATTTCCCACTATCGCATTGAAGCAGAGCTCGGTAAGGGCGGCATGGGGGTGGTGTATCGCGCTCACGACGTTCGCCTTCGCCGAAGTGTGGCCCTGAAAGTTCTCAGCACCGAGATGACGGACCAGCGAGTGCAGAAAACTCGCATCATGGCGGAGGCGCGGGCCGCGTCTGCGCTCAACCATCCCGGAATTACCACTGTTTACGAAGTGGGCGAAGCGGATGACCAACTTTTCATCGTGATGGAATTGGTCACGGGGAGTACGTTACGCCAGGAGATCTCGAAAGGCCGCATGGATCCACAAGCCATATTGCGCATCGTAGGCCAGATTACAGAGGCTTTGGAGGCCGCGCACTCGCATGGAGTGGTCCATGGCGACATCAAGCCTGAGAATATCATCGTGCAGCCGGACGGTCGTGTAAAGCTCCTCGACTTCGGCATCGCCCGCGATACCTCGGCAGAAACAGTGACCATTGTCCAAGAGGACCCGTCGCAATCTGGTTCCCCGAGTGCCGGGCTAACCGGGACGCTGGCTTATATGGCGCCCGAACAGTTGTGCGGCGAGCCGGCTGAGCCGCGCTCTGATTTATATGCCCTGGGTGTTGTGCTTTATGAGATGTGCGCCGGACACCGCCCGTTTCCAGGTCCCACGGCCACGGCATTAATGGCCCAAGTGTTGAACGAGCCGCCGCCACCACTGGGCGCCATTCTTCCGAACTCCGCAGGGGAATTGGCGCGCATAGTCCATAAGCTGCTCGAAAAAAAGCCGGCGGCCAGGTACCAGTCGGCGCGCGAACTCAAGTCGGATGGCGCGAATTTGGCCCGCGATATTGAACGCGGTTTCGCGGCCCCCGCCGGCGTGGGAGGGAAGCGCGCGGTGGCGGTTCTGCCTTTCAAACTTTTGACACCGAACCCGGAAGACGATTACCTGAGCGTCGCCCTCGCCGACGCCGTCATCAACCAGTTGAGTTCGAGCGGCGACCTGCTGATTCGGCCCACCAGCACGGTGATGCGCTACAAGAGCCAGGCAGTTGACCCGCTGGTGGCGGCGCGCGAACTCAACGTGCAAGTGATTGTGGATGGGAGCATACAGAAAATCGGTCCCAAGTTGCGCGTGCTCGTGACGGCGTGGAACGCTCTGGACGGCACCACGATCGGCTCCTGCAAACACGATTCGGAAATAACCGACTTGTTCGGCCTGCAAGACAAGATGGCGGAAGAATTGTCAAGGGCGCTCGGGTCAAAGCGCGTGGCTGAATCCCCGAACGCACAGGAAAAGCCCACCGAGAATCCCATGGCTTATGAATTGTTTTTGCGGGCCAACGAGCGACTCTCGCGCCAGAACAAATGGGACATCCGCACCGCTATCGAGATGCTCGAGAGCGCCACCAAGCTCGACCCACGTTTTACGGATGCCTGGGCCCGGCTGGCGGGAGCGTGCGTGATTATGGCCGGAAATTGGGAGCCGGGACCAAGCCGGATACTTCAGGCGGATAAAGCTGTGAAGCGCGCCCTGGCTCTCGATCGGAACAATGCCAACGCCCAATGGGCCCGCGGGCGAATTCTGTGGACCCCTGCCAAGAAATTTCAAAATCGTCAGGCGATGCGCGCTCTCGGTGATGCCCTGAGAATCAGCCCCGGGCACGAGGACGCCCAGGTGTGGAAATGCCTGATCCTGCTCCACGTTGGATTGTTGGAGGAAGCGAAAGAGGGTTTGAACTCCGTGATGGCGGCGAACCCGGATAATGTTTTCGCCCTCACCTTCCTCGGGCAGACCGACGTTTACATGGGGAGGCCCGACCAGGCGGAGGAGCGCTTTGCGCGAGCGTTAAGCGTCGATCCCGCCAGCTTATGGACAAACCTTTTCTCTCCTACCGCCCCCCTTTATTCGAAGCGGTGGGATCATGTCGAGGAAAAGATTCGTGTTTCGAGATCAGCGGGGCAGGATGATCCGATTCTGTCGAGCTATGAAGCATTGCTTTGGTCGCATCGCTGCGAGAAGCGGAAAACCGAGCAGGCTATCCGGCGGGCGCTCACAGGCAAGTCCCTCCTTCACACCCATCACACCTGGCATTACGCTGCCGGAGCCTACGCGGAAATTGGCAAGGTGAAGGATGCGATTGCCTTGTTACGCCGAGCGGCCAACTTCGGCCTGCCCAATTACCCCGCGTTTCGCGACGACCCCTTTTTCTCCTCCCTCCACGGAGAACCTCAATTCCTGCGCCTGATGGCTGACTTGAAACGCGAGTGGACGAGCTATCAGCGCGAATTCGGCTGGCGATGAAAGCCTGGCGCGCCAGGCGATCGAAACACGGAAGCATCACCAAGTGGAATGTGGAATTGAGAGGATTCGACCCTTGCGCCCCGAGGCTGTCACAGCGAATCCAAATCCGGACACCACCTGGCTCCGGATAGCCTGTCACCAGGAATTAAAATGGTATAGAATGCGGCTTCTTCCGGGGACTTAAACTTCGGACGCACAATGACCGCTTCGAGTGGGGGACTGGTCGTTTGACTAAAGACGCGGCAACATTGCAACCCGCGCAAGTCGCAGGTCGGATGGGTGAATCGAGTCCAGTCAACCAATTCGTTCTAATCCCGGCGGGGGAATACATGATGGGATGCGAGACGGGGCAGGACGAGGAACGCCCGGTCCATCGTGTTTATGTGGACGCTTTCGAGTTGGCGGCTTGCCAAGTTCGCAACCGCGATTACGCCATTTTCCTTGAGTCCACGGGGCACCCCGCGCCCAAGCATTGGAATGACGAGGATTTCAATCATCCCGACCAGCCGGTGGTGGCCGTGAATTGGAATGAAGCGGTCAAGTACTGTGATTGGTTGAGCACTTGTGATGGCCACAAGTACCGCCTGCCCACCGAAGCTGAGTGGGAGCGCGCGGCGCGCGGCGGCCGCGAGGGAGCACTTTATGTTTGGGGTAATGAAGCGCCTCATGCATGGCCGTCATACCTCCGGCGCTGGGGCGGTGAGGTCAATGGACCGCTTCCCGTTGGACTCGATTCGCCCAACGCCTTCGGCCTTTATGACATCGGCGAAAACGTTCACGAATGGTGCGCGGACTGGTTCGGCAGAGATTATTACGCTCACTCGCCGGCGAGAAATCCGCGCGGTCCGGAATTGGGCCAGCGGCGCGCTTCTCGTGGAGGTTCATGGCGCCACCAGATTAAAGTAAGCCGCTGTGCTGCGCGCTCGAGCATTCCGCCGACTTTGGAATACGCCGATTATGGTTTTCGCATCGCCCGGGACATTTCGATAAGCAATGCAAATTGAGTACATCCAAACCTCGAGGGAAAACCTATGCCTGAGCTTCGCCATAATATCCTGACCAATCAATGGGTGATCATTGCCACCGAACGCGCCAAGCGTCCGGAAGAATTTGCCAAGAAGACGAAAGAGAAGAAGGTGATTCCCTCTTTTGTGCCCACCTGTCCCTTTTGTCCCGGCAATGAGAAGTTGACCCCACCGGAGACCTTCATTATTCCCGAGGGCAACAGCTGGCGGATTCGTGTCTCACCCAACAAGTTTGCCGCGCTTTCCTACGTTGGTGAAAAGGAGCGCGTCATTCAGGGAATTCGCCGCACCATCTCGGGCGTGGGGATTCATGAGGTGATCATTGAAACGCCGGATCACAGCCTGACCACCGCCTTGCTGGCGGACAACCAGGTTGAGTCCATAATCGAAACTTATCTGAATCGGTTCAAATTCGCATCGGCTGACCCTCGTGTCGAACAAGTGACAATTTTCAAGAACCACGGCGAGGCGGCGGGCACTTCCCTGGAGCATCCCCACTCACAAATGATCGCCACACCTGTGATCCCGTCCCAGATTCGCGACCGGCTGATCAATTCCATCAGGCATTTTGACGAGTTTGGAGAGTGTATCTTCTGCCGGGTCCTGGAAGTGGAACTGAAGGAAGCTGTGCGAATTGTTTATGAGACGGAACACTTTGTGTCATTGGTCCAGTTTGCTTCCATGACGCCTTTTTCCATGCTCATCATGCCCCGCCGGCATATGGCTTGCTTCACGCAGATCAGTGATGCCGAGGCCGCTGACCTGGCCCGTAACCTTCGCGTGACCTTGGCCAAGCTTTATCACGGGCTCGCTGATCCTGACTTCAATTACATTATTCGCACAGCGCCCATTGAGAATACCGGCGTCAGGTATTACCACTGGTACGTCAGTGTCATTCCCCGCCTTACCCGGGCGGCAGGCTTCGAGCTCGGCTCCGGAATGTTTATCAATGTTTCGCTTCCGGAAGAAAATGCCCGCTTCTTGCGAGAAGTGAAGATCGACTAATGCAAGCCAATCGCACCCTGCAATAATTCCAAGATTGATTTCTCCCCTCTCCCCCTCGCGGGAGAGGGGCCGGGGGTGAGGGGGTCCTGAACCCCATCACCGCTCTCCGAATTAAATCCCCGCAACTTTTTTCCACATTTCGCCAACCATATTAACTTTGCATCGTCTAACCAGTTTGAGCCGGCCGCTGCTTGGAAGGCAGGGCAAGGTCAAAAACACGAGATTCATTGGAACAAAAAGGGTTGACCGACGTATTCAATAGAGAGTGGATTTGAATCAAGGCGTGAGAGGTATACTCATGATCCTCCGACTAAATGCTGCGACACAGGTCGAGAATCAGCGAAACTACCCCGCTGAAATAGTCGAGCGGCTTCGCCTGCTCCTGATCGGCGGAGCAACCGCATACGCGGACATCCACCGGGAAGACTTCTATGATGTCGTAGACGGCCCTCGCGTCTATTTCATCCACATTTCGCCAACCACCCACAATGTGATCCTGCTGGCCACCTGGCTCAACGAAAGCCGGGTAAATAAGGAAAAAGGCCTGGCCGGATGCGCCGCGTAGAACGCCGTTCGATTTTCCTTAAGCGGACCCACCCTGCAATTCCGAGCACGAACCGGGAAGAAGCTTCCTGCCTTGCGATTCATTCAACCGCAAATTATAGTTTCTGTTGCCTGATTCCAAGCATCAGATGAAAGTAGATTCAGAGCCGAAAAAATGAGAAAATGTAATACTCAAGGCGGAAAAGCACGAATTCAAGGTGAGGAATGAAATTTACGCGTAAGCATCAATGGACAACTTTGCTGGTTTCCGGCACCAGCCTGATCTTGTTGTCCTCTTGTTCGGATAACAGCAGCACCACCAAAGCGGCGCCGTCGCCGCAGGCTGCCATGGCCGCCATGCCTCCGGTAATGGCGACTCTTGGCGTGGCCAGCTTGAAGACCGTGCCCGTGCAGGTGCGCACCATCGGCAATGGCGAGGCATACTCCACGGTGACCGTTAAATCCCAGGTGGATGGAAAAGTGGAAAGCGTTCATTTCCAGGAGGGCCAGGACGTGAAGAAGGGAGATTTACTTTTCTCCATCGATTCCCGCCCATATGAGGCCACTCTCCAGCAGGCCCAGGCCAACCTTGCGAAGGACCAGGCGTTGCTGAAAAACGCGCAGGCGCAGGCTACCCGGTACGAAGAACTCTTTAAGAGTGGAATAGTTTCCAAGGATCAGTACGATACGTTTAATACCACTGCTGCCTCGCTTGAGGCTACGGTGAAGGCCGATCAAGCTGCCGTGGAGACGGATAAAATCCCCCTGGGTTATTGCTCGATTTATGCCCCTATCGACGGCCGCACTGGCACTCTGATGGTGCATCCCGGTAACACCGTGAAGTCTGGTGACGCGACGATGGTGGTTATCAATCAGATCAGTCCGATCTATGTGGACTTTACGATTCCAGAGCACTATCTGCCCGACATCAAAAAGTACATGGCAGAAGGCAGTTTGAGAGTTGAAGCGAGCGTGCCCCAATTTGAAAATCAGCCCGAGGAAGGAAAGGTTACTTTTTTCAACAACTCGGTGGACAACACGACAGGGACCATCCTGCTGAAGGGGACTTTTCCCAACTCGCAAAGGCGCCTCTGGCCGGGACAGTTTATAACCCTAGCCCTGACGCTTACCTCCATGCACGATGCTGTGGTGGTTCCTGCTCAGGCTGTGCAGACGGGCCAGCAAGGCCAGTATGTGTTTGTGGTGAAGAGCGATAATTCTGTGGAGATTCGTCCTGTGGTTCCCGGTGCTGTGGTGGGCGGCGACGCGGTGATAGAGAAGGGCATTCAATCCGGTGAACGCGTGGTAACAGACGGCCAGTTGATGCTCTACCCTGGTGCTCGCGTGATGGAGAAAGCTAGCGCAAACCCTGGAGCCGGGGCTTCACCGGATGCGAAAGCTGGGAAATAATCAGAAGGCAGAAGGCAGAAGGCAGAAGGCAGAAGGCAGAAGGCAGAAGGCAGAAGGCAGAAGGCAGAAGGCAATACCTTCACAGAGTGTTCAGAGATTACTTTATCCGGGCGACCAATTCAGTGGGAGGGACACGATGGCGATAAAAAGATTTTCCATTTTTGTTTGTGTTCTCACGATGGGATTAATCGCTATGGCCTTTGGTGGTGGGCGCATGCCAGCGACAATCTCTCTCGCTTCCCCCGGACCTTTGGGCGGGGCGCGCGCCACTGACGACGTTCCGCCTTACCACGCAGATGCCCCGCCGGCCAAAGACCTTCCCGATACATTGGATCCTATGAAATTCCCTGATGCCATTACCCAGAACGCGTATGCGATGGCCGCCAAAGTCAGGCCGGTCCTTTATCAGCAACCCTGCTACTGCCATTGCGACAAAGAACTCGGCCACGGCAGTTTGCTCGATTGTTTCACCGGCATGCACGCAGCGGTTTGCAACGTCTGCAAATGGGAAGGGATTTATGCGTACAATGAAACCAAGAAGAAAAAAACACCCGCACAAATTCGGGAAGGCATTTTGAAAGGCGAGTGGAAGAAAGTTGATTTGACGAAATACGCGAAATACAGCCCGGAAACTGACAAATATTAGCCCGGCCCGATTTGAACTCTTATTCGAGACTCTTGACTTTGATTGACTCCGGACTCCGGACCCGTAATCAAAATGAATCTCGCCGAACTTTTCATCAAGCGTCCAGTGATGACCACTCTGGTCACGGTGGCGATCCTTGTCTTTGGCATCATTGCCTACCGGCAGTTGCCGGTTAGCGATTTGCCCAACGTGGATTACCCCACCATCCAGGTGGCGGCCGCGCTGCCCGGCGCCAATCCGGACACTATGGCCGCTGCGGTGGCCACTCCGCTGGAGCGGCAATTTTCCACCATCGCCGGGCTCGATTCTATGAGTTCGGTGAACACGCAGGGCTTCACTTCAATCACTCTTCAGTTTACCTTGAGCCGGAATATTGACGCCGCCGCACAGGACGTTCAAGCCGCCATCTCCGCCGTGCAGGGGTCGCTCCCCACGGATATGCCGAGCCCTCCCGTCTATCAAAAAGTGAATCCGGCCGACCAGCCCATCATTTACATGTCGGTGGCCTCCAAGACCCTTCCGCTCTCCACCGTGGACCACTACGCGGATACCATCATGGCGCAGCGCATTTCCACCATCAGCGGCGTGGCCCAGGTGCAGGTTTTTGGAGAACAAAAATATGCGGTCCGCGCTCGTCTGGACCCCAAGGCGCTGGCTTCGCGCGGCATTGGAATTGACGAAGTAACGACGGCCATTCAGCATGCCAACGTCAACCTGCCAACCGGCTTACTGACGGGCGCCAATAAATCCTTCTCCGTGCAAGCTAATGGTCAATTATTGGACGCCGCTGCCTATCGTCCCATGATCGTCGCTTATCGCAATGGCTCGCCGGTGCGGTTGGATGAATTGGGCACGGTGATTGACAGCGTCCAGAACGACAAAGTGGTGATGTGGGAAAACGGCGTCCAGGCGGAGGTGCTGGCCATCCGCAAGCAGCCGGGCACAAACACCGTGGAAGTGGTGGACAACATCAGGAGGCTTCTGCCCAGCTTCCGGTCGCAGATTCCGGCCGGAATAGAAATGCACATCGGTTACGACCGCTCGGAAACCATCCGCCAGTCGGTCTCCGATGTCAAATTCACGCTTCTCCTCACCATTGCGCTGGTCATCATGGTGATTTTCCTTTTCCTGCGCAATCTCTCCGCCACCATTATTCCCAGTCTGGCGCTGCCCTTATCGATTATCGGAACCTTTGCTGTGATGTACCTGCTGGGCTATACCGTGGACAATCTCTCGCTGATGGCGCTTACCCTTTCCGTGGGCTTCGTCGTGGATGACGCCATTGTCATGCTGGAAAATATTGTCCGCCACATGGAAAAGGGCGAGAGCGTGATGGAGGCGGCGCTTAACGGGTCGCGGGAAATCAGCTTCACTATTCTTTCCATGACCCTGTCGCTGGCCGCGGTTTTTATCCCCGTTCTATTCCTGGCCGGAATCCTTGGCCGGCTGTTGCACGAATTCGCCGTGACCATCGCCACCGCCGTCCTGGTTTCCGGATTTGTCTCTCTCACGCTCACCCCCATGCTTTGCAGCCGATTTATCCGCCCGCCCTCGACGGAGAAACACGGCACGCTCTACAACGCCTCCGAGCGCGTTTTCCAGGGCATGTTGCGAGCATATGACTGGAGCTTAAGCGGCGTCCTTCGCCATCGTTTTATTACCCTGATGGCTTCTTTCGTAATTCTGGGGGGCACGTTATATCTGTTTTTCCTGATTCCCAAAGGATTCCTTTCCAGTGAAGACACGGGCCTGGTCCTCGGATTCACGCAGGCGCAACAGGGCATTTCGGTTGACTCGATGCGGCAACACCAGTTGGAAGTGACCAATCTGGTAGTCGCAAATCCCAATATTGCCGACACTTTCTCGCTGGCAGGGGCGGGCTTCGCGGGGTTCGCCGCCAACACGGGGATTTTCTTTTGCCACCTGAAACCGTCCGAGGAACGGGAACTCGCACCGCTTCCCCAGCCGGAAGGAATCCTGGCCGTCCCGGGAATGATGAGCATCTATCGCGCGGCCGTCAAAATTTGGCCGCGGCATATGAGCACCGACGATGTCATCAACGAGCTTCGGCCCCAGCTTTTCAGCGTCCCAGGCATTATCGCGTTCATGCAAAACCCGCCGCCCATTCAGATTGGCGGCCAGCTCACTAAAAGCCCGTATCAATACAGCTTGCAGGGCGCCGACACGGCCGAACTTTATCGCGCATCCAACGACCTGTTGCAGAAACTCGCGCAAATCAAGGGCATTCGCGACGTGAATTCTGATTTGCAAATTGCCAACCCGCAGGTGAACGTGGAAATTGACCGTGACAAGGCTTCCACGCTCGGGGTCACGGCATTCCAGGTTGAAGACGCGCTGGCTTCAGCTTATGGCGACCGCCAGGTTTCCACCATCTACCGGCCTGACAACGAATACAAGGTGATTGTCGAACTCGGGCTGCAATATCAACGGGACCCCAATGTACTCTCCATGCTCTACATCCGGTCGTCGGGAGGCCAATTGGTTCCGCTCAGTTCTGTTGCCCGGTTTACCCAAAGCCTGGGGCCGCTGGCTGTCAACCACACCGGACAGCTTCCGAGTGTCACCCTGAGCTTTGGCCTCGATCCCGGCGTGGCGCTCGGCGACGCGGTGAAAAGGGTGCAGGATGTCGCGCACCAGACGCTTCCCGCCTCCATCGCCGGGAGTTTCCAGGGTGAGGCTCAGGCATTCCAAGCGTCCCTGGTGGGTCTTGGTGTTTTGCTGGTTCTGACCATCTTCCTGATCTATGCCTTGCTGGGTATTCTCTATGAAAGCTTTATCCATCCTCTGACGATTCTTTCCGGGCTGCCTTCGGCCGGCCTGGGCGCCATCGTCACCTTAATGCTCTTCAAGGATCCGCTGAACCTCTACGGTTTTGTGGGCATCATGATGTTGATCGGCATTGTGAAGAAGAACGCCATCATGATGATTGACTTTGCTTTGGAAGCGGAGCGCAAGGAAGGCAAGAGCACGCGCGACGCCATTCACGAAGGCTGCCTGGTGCGCTTCCGGCCCATTATGATGACCACCATGGCGGCCCTGATGGGCACCCTGCCCATCGCCATGGGATTCAGCGCCAGCGCTGAAACACGCCGCCCGCTCGGACTGGCCGTGGTGGGCGGGCTGCTCGTTTCACAGTTGATCACTCTTTACATTACCCCGGTCTATTACACCTACCTCGACCAGTTCCAGAATTTCGTGGGAAGGCTATTCGGTCGGCGGCGCCGCAAGGAACATGACGCTGAGCTTGAATCCCCGGAGCCGCGCCACCAACCAGAGCTGGCCGGTGCGCCCCATCACGCCGAGCAAGTGGAGCCGCTTTGATAAAGTTGACAGTTGACAGTCGACAGTTAACAGTGAGAACGTTCCGGCGAAACCTTGAGATAAGGCGCCCCCGATTGCAGACATGACTTTTTGGGAGCTCGGTTCTAAACTGTTAACTGTCGACTGTTAACTGTGAACTTTAAACTTTTATCCAGCCATCCGGCTGGCGTCAAATGCCATCCAATTAGTTTAGATCCCCAAGCATATTTCGGGACTTGAAGTTTATTTACAGGAGCTCTGATATGAGCGCTCGAAGAATTTTGTGCGGCTTTATTTTGTTGGAGTCGATTTGTTTAGCCGGCTCGATGTTTGCCTTCGGTCAGACCGGTCCGCCCGGCGAAGTAGAAACCATTAAGCTGGTGGTGGAAAAGGGAGCGCCCTTGTGGTTGGCGCTCGCCAAGCCTTTGCCGGGCAAGCACGCCGGCGAAGCGGTGGAAGCGCGCCTGGTCGAGCCCATCTATGCGTTCGATCGCATCGTGGTGCCGGCGGGAACTCAGGTTTTGGGACGCGTCACCAAAGTCGAGCCCGTTTCTCACCACGTGAGGGAGCGCGCGATTCTTGCCGGGGATTTCACGCCCTTGCGCGACGCCCAAATCGAATTTGATACGCTGGTATTCAAAGACGGCCAGCGTGTGCCCATGCAGACAAAAGTTTCCGCCGGTTTGCCCGACGTCGTGCATCTGGAAAGCGCCTCCGCCGATGCGAAGAAGCATCAGAGCCAGGCGTCCCAGGTTAAA
Source organism: Terriglobia bacterium (assembly GCA_035308965.1). Lineage (GTDB taxonomy): Bacteria > Acidobacteriota > Terriglobia > UBA7540 > UBA7540 > DASYXZ01. The sequence continues at coordinate 387,321 of DATGFN010000023.1, forward strand.
GATATGGCCAAGCAGGAAATCAACGCGCGGCGTCAGGAGACCATGGACGCCATTAAGAGTCCCGGCAAGATGAAACGCATTAAAGCGAGAGCGCTGGCGATGCTGCCCTATCATTCGCAGACCATGCCGGAGGGCACGCGCTTTGACGCCGAGCTGCTCGCGCCTCTTGATTTCGGCACGGCGACCTGCCCGGCGCAGGACCTGGTGAAAATCGGTTCGGGGGAAGCGCCCGTGGGAGTGGTCCACGCGCGCTTGATCACGCCTTTAAGTTCCGCTACCTCGCAGCGCGGCAACACGGTGGAGGCGGTGATCTCGCAGCCCATGTATACTGCCGACCATCAATTGATCCTGCCCGTCGGCAGCCGCCTGGAAGGTACGGTCTTGCAAGCCACTCACGCGCGCCGGATGAATCGCACCGGTTCCCTGCGATTCACTTTCCATCGCGCTGTTCCGCCTTCAGGAGTGGCGCAGATCGTGGAAGGCAGTTTGTCCGGTATAGCCGCCAGTCGTGATGACCACATCAAGCTTGATGCCGAGGGCGGCGCGCACGCCACTCATCCCAAGAGCGGATACATCCTGCCCATGCTTGACGTGGCGCTGGCCTCCTCCACGCTCGACGGTCTGGACCATCACGCCCACCTGGAGCATCGTCATTACGACGGCCCCGATCCCGGCCGCGCCGCCACCGGAGGGATTGGTTTTGGCCTTATCGGCACCGCGGCGGCGCTTAGCTCGCACATTGCCGCCACCACCTTCGGCTTTTATGGGGCGGGATGGGGAGTTTATAACCGCTTCATCGCCCGCGGCACTGAAGTCGTTTTCCCCATGGATACTCCCATGGAAATCACCCTCGGCTCGCACGGCGGCAAACCGAATGAGCCTTCCGTCGAGCGCAAATTCTCCGCGTTGAATTAATACCCTCCGATAGGTAACGTAGGGGCGGGGCTTGCCCCGCCCTCGGGCGTCAAGCCGAATATTTAAGATCAAAATTGAAACTCTTCCCAATCAATTCACGTAATATGCGTTAGCCAATTGGCCCACGGGGAGAACTATCTGAAGCTGGCCATCGAAAAGGTGGGAAAGGTCTACAGCCGAAAAGTCTGGGCGCTGCGGAATTTCAGCCTGGAACTCGGGCCGGGCGTGCTGGGTCTGCTCGGTCCAAACGGCGCCGGCAAAACGACCTTGATGAATATTCTGGCCACCATCACGCGTGCTACGGAAGGCAGCGTGACGTGGAACGGCGCCGACCTCGCTCGCCAGCCTGACGCGGTACGCGCCGTCCTCGGCTATCTGCCGCAGGACTTCGGCGTTTATCCGAATCTGAACGCGGTAGAGTTCCTGGAATACTTCGCCGCCGTCAAGGGACTGGACGCCGCCGCGGCGCGCCGCCGTATTGAAGAATTGCTGGTCCTGGTTAATCTTGCCGACGTGCGCAAGCGGCCCCTGGGCGGATTTTCCGGAGGCATGCGCCAGCGCGTGGGCATTGCGCAAGCCCTGCTCAACGATCCGCAACTGCTGATTGTGGACGAGCCCACGGCAGGTCTTGACCCCGAGGAACGCGTGCGCTTTCGCAACCTGCTTTCCGAGCTTTCCGGCGAGCGCATCATCATTTTATCCACCCATATTGTGTCAGATGTGGAAGCTACGGCCACGGATATCGCGCTGATTTCGGCGGGTACTCTGGTGGCCCACGCTTCGCCGGAAGAATTACTCCGACAAGTTGAAAACAAAGTTTGGGAGTGGATTGTTCCGAGCGCTGAATTGGCGGCCGCTAAGCAAAAATATTTGATCGGCAGCACCGCGCGACGCAGCGATGGCGTTCACGTGCGCCTTCTCACGGACGCCCCTCCCGCGGGCGCGCTGCCGGCGCTTCCCACGCTCGAGGACGCTTACCTCTATTGCCTCACCAGTCACCGCGCCTCGGTCGGAGTGGGAGCGGGCCCCGCGCCGGCTGGGGCGAGCGCGAGGGAAGGAAGCGCAATATGAAACTGGCGCGCATGCTCTACCACCTGGCGCGCGCCGATTTCCTGGAGCGCGTGCGCCGCTACAATTTTCTGATTACTTTGGGTTTTATCATCTATCTGGGGTACATCTTCGTTCCTCCCGCGCACTCGCGCTACGCCACCATGGAAATTGGGGGCCACCGTGGCGTTTATAATTCCGCCTATGTGGGAAGTGCGGTCGCGATGCTGACTGCGGTTTTTCTTTCGCTCATCGGGTTCTATCTGGTGAAAAACGCAATCGATCGCGACTTGCAAACTCGCGTGGGCCAGATTCTGGCCACTACTCCTCTGACCAAGCGCGAGTACACCATGGGCAAAGCGTTAAGCAATTTTGCCGTGCTGGCCGTGATGGTGGGCGTGATGTTTGTGGCGGCCGGCGTGATGCAGCTTGTGCGCGGCGAAGACATGACGATTCACCCCTTTCGGCTTTTGGCGCCATTCCTCCTGATCGATCTGCCCGTCCTGGCGGTGGTGGCCGCCGTGGCCATCTTGTTTGAGACCGTGAGCTGGTTGCGGCGCGGCTTCGGCAATGTCTCCTACTTTTTCCTTTGGACCGCCGCGTTGAGTATTCCCATGGCCGCGCATCAATCGCTCGGTGGGCATCCTCTCGACGATTTAATCGGTTCTGGGATTCTTCTGCCGGATCTGATCGCCGCCTGCGGAGCGACGTATCCAGGGTGCGGCAATAACGGCAACATCAGCATGGGCCTCAATTTCAAGGAAGCTGGCCAATACTTTGACCTCACCACCTTTCGCTGGGAAGGAATTCATTGGGCGCCGGAAATTATTCTGGGTCGGCTGATGTGGCTTCTCGTAGCCGTGGTCATCGCCGGAATGGCTGCCTTTTTTTTTAGCCGGTTCGATCCGGCGCGCGAAGGTTTGCGCCTCACGCGCGAGCAAAAACGGGCCAGGGGGCAGGAAAATGTTGAGACTTCAGGCGGGTTGGCCGCTGCCGGCACGCTCACGGTCAGTCTCACCCCGCTGGCGCGGAATGCGGGTGGAAATCACTTTGCCCGCCTCGTGCTTTCCGAACTGCGCCTGATGCTGAAAGGACAAAGCAGATGGTGGTACGCCGTCGCGGCAGGATTGCTTGTGGCCAGCGCTGCCATTCCCTACTCCGAAGCGCGCCAGGCCCTCGCCGGACTGGCGTGGATTTGGCCCGTTCTCATCTGGTCGCAAATGGGCGCGCGCGAAGCTCGCCACGCCACCGAGTCCCTGGTCTTCTCCTCAGAACGAGCGTTATACCGCCAACTCCCCGCCGCTTGGGTAGCGGGCGTGGTCGTAGCCGTGCTTACGGGCGGTGGATACGGCCTTCGTCTTTTGATCGGCGGCGATGCGCGCGGATTTGCCGCGTGGTGCCTGGCGGCGCTCTTTATTCCCTCGCTCTCGCTCGCCTTCGGCGTCTGGAGCGGCTCCAGCAAATTGTTTGAAGTGATCTACACGCTCTGGTGGTACATGGGTCCCATGAGCCATGCCCCCGGGATCAACTTCCTCAGCTCTTCACTGAGCAATCAATCGCTGGCATTCTACCTGGTCGCCACCACAACGCTTTTGGTGGCTGCGTTCCTCGGCCGCCGCACGCAGTTGGGGTATGCCTAGGGCCGTCCGCGCGGTCAGCGGTTCTTTCTAAAGTCCAAACACACACAACACCCGGTCGGCTTGTGATGGCGATGCGGTGGTGGCCGTCCACATTGAAGGAAATAGGATTGGCGTGGATCGCGCTGCCGGTTTGGCAATCCCACAACGGTTTTCCGCCGCGGGCGTCGAGCGAGTGGAAGCTGCCTTTATCGGACCTAGGGAAACAAGGCCGCCGGCTAGGGAGCAGCGGGGGATGAGCGGGCGCCGGGAATTCGAACCAGGTCTACAAATTCTTTCAGCTCTTTTTCATTCAAGTCGGAAACTGCCCAGAAGGTCATGCCCGCGTCTGTCCAATGAATCACATGATAGCCCTGCTGAGTCATCGTTTGTCCGGAAGAAGCTTCAGTCGAGGGCCAAATGAACAGATTGATAATGTGTTTAGCTCGCTGGTAAACCAGGGCAGCCACGGGCCGATTATCAATATAATCGAGACGTCCGCCGATCAAGGGAAATCCTGCGCTGGCCAAATCCGTCACCGGAGGCGAGAAATCCAACTTGCCGTTGAACCACGGCTTCACCGTGTGTTGGTCAGAGGAAGGCACGTCGGCCAGGTGGTTGGCCATCAGCGACCGCACATGGCTGGAGATCACTTCCTGCGCCACGATATTGTTGTCGGGCGAAGCCGGGCGGAATTGGCGCCCCAGAATTCCGCCCAGCCCTGCCGCCAGCAAAATCACAGCGGCCGCCGCGGCCCATCCCCAGGAGGTTAGAGAGGGAAATAAAATGAGGCTGCGTGAGGTCTCGACCTCTCTTCGCAACTGCCGCTCGATATTCGCGCGCAGGCCGGCGGGCGCGGAAAAACGAAGCGGGTTTGATCGGAAAGCTTTTCGGAGGGCGGCCTGGGCCTGGTGCGTGGACGAACAAGTCTCGCACCCGCCAAGATGCTGTTCGATCTCAACGCTCCTCACGAGATCGAGCTCACCGTCTACGTAGGCGTGGATCAGGTTTTGTAATTCTTCGCAGCTCACTCTATCGCTCCTTTTTTCAATCGCCGCGCCAAACCTTCGCGCAGCCGGTCGCGGGCCCGTGCCAGGCGCGACATCACGGTGCCCACCGGCACGCCACAAACATCGCCAATTTCTTTGTAAGACAGTCCTTCCAATTCGCGCAGCACCAGCGCCTCGCGGAACTCCACCGGCAATTCCTCGAGAGCGGTTTGCAATTGCTCGCGATCAACTTTCTCCATCAGAAGTTTTTCTGGATTTGCGCTGGCCTCCGTCTCGCTGTGAATCTCCTCGTCGAATTCCGTCGTAAGCGCCGCCGGGCGATTCCGCCGCAGCCAGGTGAAACAGGTGTTGCGCACGATGGTCAGCAGCCAGCTCCGCCCATCGACACCGCAGAATCCTTCAAAAAACTCGAAGGCGCGCAAGTAGGTTTCCTGCACCACATCCTCCGCGTCGGGGTCATTGTTGGTCAGCCACCGCGCCAGGTTGTAGGCGGCATCCAAATGCGGCAGGATCGCTTGCTCAAAGCGATCCAGTTTTTCCTGGTACTGCAAGAGCGCCCCTCTTTTTACACTGCCAATATCCGAGACTCGCGGAACGACGTTTTTATTCCCCATTCCGGAAATGCGCCTTGAAGGGGAATATTCCGGCCAGCCCTCCAGTATAGCGACATGAAGGCGCTTGGGGGCATGGCAAACGAAATTGAAGCAGCCGAAGCCATAGAACGCCCACAGCGCAAAGAAGACGAAAAATGCCACGGAAAGGTTCCACGATAAATCCGAACGAAACCCTGGATCGTCACGGTCCGGACGCCGATGGGGTCGATTGGCGCGGCTTCCCGGCGTCGAGCTTTTTCTTTTAAATTTTAACTTAGGAGGATTTTTGCAATGAAGAAACAAATTCCCAGATTAGTCGGAGTAGTGGTCCTTGTGCTGGCCTTTGGCCTCATCAGATCAAGCCACGCGAGGCCGGCGGCAGCAGGGCAAAACGATTCGACCCATAAGCTCCAGGTGAAGATCGACAACTTCAGCTTTTCGCCTTCACCACTTACCGTGCCTGTCGGTTCTACGATCACCTGGACGAATCAGGATGACGTGCCTCACAACGTGATCAGCACGGAAGGGAAGGCGCTGAAGTCGCCCGTGCTCGATACCAACGAGAAATTTTCCTACACCTTCACCAAAGCCGGCGTCTACACATACTATTGCGCGATCCATCCGAAAATGACCGGGAAGGTTGTGGTGCAATGAGCCCGTTTGACCTGAAGGCGGCACTGCTGGCCAAACACGCGCAGCATGTGGTCTTGATTCATTTCCCGATTGCCTTGTTTATGGCCAGCGTCTTTTTCGACCTGCTGGCGCGTTGGCGGAGGGATAAGACCATGGCGGCTGCCGCTTATTTCAACTTGCTGGGGGCGGCTGTCACGGTCGGGCCGACAATAGTAACGGGGCTGCTCGCCTGGCAGTTATTGCTAGAAGGCGAGCGGCCCAGAGGCAACTTGCGGCTGCACATGATACTGGCCATCTCCTCATCCGTCTTGATCTGGATTCTCACCTGGTGGCGAGTGCGGGCGGCAAACGTTTCTGAAAGGAGTGTGGCGGGGCGCTATGTCACCGTCGAACTTGCGGCCGTTGTCTTGATCGCCCTCACCGCGCACCTCGGGGGTATTTTGAGCGGCGTTGAATTGCCCCCGGCGTGAAGGTTCCGCCTTGGGATTTCAGCCCGCCGAATCAAGGCTTCCGTTTTTTGCGCTGCGGGCCAAATGGTCGGCGGCGCGATAAGCCAGCGCTTGAATTGTGCAGGTGGGTTGGTTGCGGCCGCTCGAAACAAAACTGCTGCCATCCACAATGAAAAGATTGGGCACGTCGTGAGCGCGATGGAATTTATCCACCACCGAAGTCTTGGGATCGTCGCCCATCCGGCACGTCCCCAGAAGGTGGACGGAGGCTACTGTGTCCTCGATCGGCAGCGGCCATTTCTTGACGGCGCCCGCCGCATCTAGCAATTCCATAGCGCGGTCGCGGAAGAAGTACGAATTCTTTACATCGTCGGGATGGTCCTTATAAGTCACGCGCAGCGCGGGCAGGCCCCAGGCGTCCTTTACGTCCGGGTCGAGTGAAATGCTGTTCGTCTCCACAGGCAGCGCGGTGGTGTGAGCCTGAATGTACATGGTGCGGGTAAAATTCTCGTGCAGCGCCTTTTTAAAATTGGCGCCCCAGGTCGGCACGTCGGGAGGCAATCCCCAAAGTGCAAATCCGATCAAGTAGAGGTCAAATCGCGCGTCCATGCCACCGCCGCCGAAGAAGCCGCGCTTGGGATCGGAATCATAGAAATCGTGAATCACCCGCGTGACGTGGATGCTTTTGTACTCGTTCAGCGGGTACTCGAAAACGCCACCGGCATATGAACCGGTATCGAACATCAGGTATTTCCCCACCAGGCCGTTGGAGTTAGCGAGTCCTTGCGGGAACAGCTTTGATTTCGAAAGCAACAACAAGCGCGGGGTTTCGGCCCCGTTGGCGCACATCACCACTGCTTTGGCGCGCTGGAAATGTTCGTGCCCGGCCGAATCGAAATAAATGGCGCCTGTCACCCAGCCTCGCTCGTTGGTTTCGATTCTTCGAGTCACGCAATTGGGGCGAATCTCGCACCGTCCGGTCTGCTCGGCCACAGGAATCACAGAGGCCATGGTGCTGGACTTGGCGCCCATTTCGCAGCCGAACCATTCGCAGTACCCGCAATGCGCACACGCGGCCCGGCCATGGTAAGGCTGGGAAAGAATCGCCAGAGGGGCGGGGAAGGCGTGCCAGCCCAGCTTCTTCGCGCCGCGCTCCGCCAGCACGCCGGAGGACTTCACCGGCATGGGGGGAAGGGGATACGGTTTCGAGCGGGGCGGATCAAACGGACTTGCGCCGGCAAGCCCTGACACGCCCAACTCCCACTCGGCCTTGGTGTAGTAAGGTTCGAGGTCGGCGTAACGGATGGGCCAATCGGAAAATCCCGTACCTTCAATGGGCCCGTAACGCGAGCGCTCCTCAAAATCAATTTCGTGGAAGCGCCAGTAGTTGGCGGTAAAGTGGACGGTTCCTCCGCCCACGCATTGCCCGTAACCCACTACGGGCTGCTGAACCGCCTTTTCATTTTCCGTCTTGCGAAAAGTATTGGGCTGGCGCCGGTGATCGTTCATCAGCGCCGGTTGCCCGATGTTGGGCGGATTAAAAATATCCTTGAACTGCAATTCGTCGTGCTTGAAATCTTTTTCGCGTTTATAGGGCCCCTGTTCCACCACAACCACTTGAAAGCCCGCAGTGGAGAGTTCCTTGGCCATCACGCCGCCGGCCGCCCCCGCGCCCACAATCACAAAATCAACCTGCGTTTTGTCGCTGAATTTCACCATCGCGGTTTCTGTACTTTTCCCTGTCTATTGTCTACTGCCTGCCCTCTACTTATTCAGATCGTAGTACCCAAACGGCGGTTGGAAAGAATGTTCGTCGGTAAAGCCAATCAGCTTCCAGCCAACCTGGTCGTGATTCCCGCCGTACTCGGGATTGGCGAGATATCCCATGATGGTGTGCAGCCGGACGTAGGCGAAGAAGGGTGTTTTCTCAATTGCCGTGAGTACTTGAATCTGTTGCGGCGAAGACAATTCCGAGAACCTTCCGGAATTTGGGAAAAGTTCGCGCGTTTTGGCCGGCAGATCGTTCAGCCCCTGAAGGTATAGCGACTGCTGATGGCGATCAAAGCTGCTGAGCGCGCGGTCGATGAAATAGATCACGCCAGCTTCGCGCGCCCCCGGGGAGTCGTCAGTGGGAATGATTTGTGACGCCATGGCCTCAATTTCCGCGGCTTGTTCCGGCGAAAAGAATTCGAACTTGGCAGTCCCATCGCTTCCGGCAGCGCGCCGCGCGTGTTCGTGCGCCGCCAGAATGGACGGCCATTGCGAGGTGAGCCAAACCGAGCTTGCTCCGGTGAGCGATCCAATCAGAAACTGCCGCCGCGTCGCCGCTGGTTTGTCCATGATGTTTGTAGCGAAGGGAAGAATAAGTCTTCGTGAGAATTAAATACCAAACTCGAGTGAGTTGGCAACCGGAATGTATCGCAGTCATTTGTCCCGTGGCACCTTTAGGTTGGCAGACTTGGAATAACACAAAATGCCGGCCTAAAGGTCGGCGCTACAAATCCCCTGCTGGCGCAATAACGGCCACAAGAGTAAAATTAAAATCCTCATGAATACACCTGCGACCCATCTCTCGGAATCGACCCTGCGCGCGCTGCCCAAGGTATTGCTGCATGAACATCTGGACGGCGTTTTGCGCCCGCAATCCATTATCGACCTGGCGCGCGAGATCAAGTACGCCAAGCTGCCCACCGAAGACGCGCAAGCCCTGGCGGAATGGTTTTTCCGCGGCGCCAACACCGGAAGCCTGGCCGAGTATTTGAAGGGTTTCACCCACACCATCGCGGTGATGCAAACCGAAGAGGCGCTGGAGCGTGTAGCCTACGAGCAGGTGGAGGACCTCAAGAACGACGGGGTCATTTATTTCGAAACGCGTTTCGCCCCCGTCTTTCACACCAAGAAAGGCCTCACCCACCAGCGCGTGGTGACCGCCGTGCTCAAGGGGCTCGAACGCGGGCGGAAGGATTTCGGAATCCCGAGCGGCCTCATCATCTGCGCCATGCGCAACATGAACGTCTCGCTCGAAATGGCGGAGTTGGCTGTCGATTTCCGCGACCGCGGCGTGGTGGGTTTCGACCTGGCCGGGGAAGAAGGCGGCTACCCTCCCAAGAAACATGTGGAAGCTTTCCATTTTATTCAGCGCCGGAATTTCAACATCACCATCCACGCCGGTGAAGGCTACGGCAAGGAATCCATCTGGCAGGCCATTCAGTATTGCGGTGCGCACCGGATTGGCCACGGCACGCGCCTGATTGAAGACATCGCGATGGCCGACGGCAAAGTGGTGAAATTCGGCGACCTTTCGCAATACGTTTTGGACAAGCGCATCCCGCTTGAGATTTGCCTGAACAGCAACGTCCACACCGGAGCTACGCCCAGCCTGGCGGAGCATCCTTTCAAGGTCCTTTATAAGGAGAAATTCCGCGTCACCCTCAACACCGATAACCGCCTGATGAGCAATACGACGATGACCAAAGAATTTCAGTCCGCTGCCGAGACCTATGGCCTGAACGTGGACGATTTCGAAAAGGTCACCATCAACGCCATGAAGAGTGCTTTCATCCCCTACCACCATCGCATTCGATTGATTTACGATGTGATCAAACCCGGCTACTCCAGCACTCGCCAGTCATCCTCGTCTTTCCCGCCTACGGCGCCTTCATGATTGACGGCGCGGCGATTTAACAACTCCTGATGCTATAAGGGCATTGCCTCTTCGCTAGTCATCCAGCCCGTCTTGCCGCGATCTGGGTGGACTCAGGTATTTCCCGGGTCAAATGCAGGTATTCACCAGATTGCCCTCTCCCTCTCTTGCAAGTAACTTGATCATGGAAAATATTAGAAAGCAGCGCTCGGTAACAACGGGCGATCGGAAGAGGAAAAAAGCTGGATTTGGAAGCGGCCAGGTTAGGGTTCCCCGAACTTAGAAACTAGTTGTGCGACGGGTGGATGCAAATCCAAAAAAGGAGCATTTGTATGAAAAAACTGGCAATTGTTCTTCTGGTCCTCAGTTTCTGCGTGCCCGTATTCGCGGGCGAATCGCAACTGGAAAAAGCAACCAACGTTGTTAACGAAATCATGCAGACGCCAGAAAAAGGGATTCCGCAAGAATTGTTGGATAAAGCCGTCTGCGTAGGAGTGGTTCCTTCTGAAGTAAAGATTGCCCTGGGAGTCGGCGGCACCTATGGCCGCGGGGTGCTGGTTTGCCGCAAGGGCGGAAACGGTCCGTGGGATGCGCCCTCCATGTTCACCCTCGGCGCCGGAAGCGTTGGATTCCAAATTGGGGGCAAGTCTACGGACGTGGTGTTTATCGTCATGAATTCTGACGGCGCGAAAAAGCTGGTTCGGGATAGCGTCAAACTGGGCGCAGAGATGTCGGTTGCCGCCGGGCCAGTGGGACGATCGGCCGAAGGCGCGACGGACGTTCAACTCCACGCCGAAATTCTTAGCTACTCGCGGACGCGGGGGTTGTTTGCCGGAGTGTCACTTGATGGAGCAGTGGTGAAGCAGGATAAAGATGACAACGCCAAGCTTTATCATCGTGAAATCAAGGCCGAAAATATCCTGATCAAAGGTGAAGTCGAGGCTCCGCCATCGGCTCGACCGCTGGATGAAACTTTGGCGAAGTATTCCTCGAAGGGTGGGCAGCCGTTCAACGGGGTGTAGCTGTCTTAATTTGATCGCCATTTTGTGCCGTGCTCCCGCACCCGGACTAGGGATTGTGGGCGGGGTTGGTGTAAAAGACGCCCTTTTTAATAACAGCCTTTTGTACAGAGGCACGGAAATGTTTGCACGGTGCGCCGGGGCGCCACCGGAGTTGCTTTTGGTCGTAACCCAAAGAAGCGATTGTGCTTACTCCAAATTGGTCACAATCGGCAGTGGACATGCGACCGTTTGAATTGAATTTGAAATGATTCACAGATCGATAAGGAGACTTCCCATGGTTAAGTATCTCTCAGTGTTACTCGCACTTTTCATTGGATCGATTGGACTTTTTGGGCAGACGGCGGCAAACGACCAGCAACCTGACCGTGTGCCGATCTACCGTGTCACGGTGGTGGCGCGCACCACCAAAGCCATCAACTACCGGCATCGGAGTGAATTTACCAAGGTCGATTTTCGAGGCACCAGCCTGATGCCCGAAGCGCTCGGCGAGGCTGACGTGCAGAGCAAGCAAGGGGCAATCAAAGTGGATGCCAAGTTCAGGCGCATCGCGCCCGCCAGCCGCTTTGGCCCTGAGTATATGACTTATGTATTGTGGGCGATTAGTCCGGAAGGCCGTCCGGTAAACCTGGGTGAAGTTTTGCCCGACAATAACGGCAATTCCCGCCTCCAGGTAACGAGCGATCTGCAAACCTTCGGATTGATTGTGACGGCCGAGCCACATTTCGCCGTCACCCAACCAAGTGACGTGGTGGTGATGGAGAATTTTGTGACCAACGAAACCAACGGAACTATCGAGGAAGTGGACGCCAAGTACGAGCTGCTGAAGCGCGGCCAATACACCGTGAATGCCAATCCAGCCGAATTGACGGTGATGGCCCTCGATGCCAGAACGCCGATTGAACTTTACGAAGCCCGCAACGCCATCCGCATCGCAAAATGGGCCGGCGCCGAAACCTATGCGGCCGATACCCTTCAAAAGGCCGAAGGGGATCTGCAAAACGCGGAGGGATTCCTGGCAGCCAAAGGCAATAGAAAAGACTTGATCACGGACGCGCGCGAAGCCGCGCAGATGGCGGAGGACGCCCGCTTGATCTCAGTGCGCAAAATGGAGGCGGAAGAACATGCGCGCGAACGGAAAGACGCCGCCGACGCCCGAGCCACAGCCGAGGCTCAGTCTCTCGCGGCCACCCAGGCCAAAGAGCAAGCCGAACACGCTGCCCAAGAGAGAGCGGCCGCCGATGCGGCCAAATTAAATGCTGAAGCCAAAGCGGAACAGGAGAGGCAAACTGCCGAGGCGGCACGGCAAGCTGCGGAACAGGAACGACTGAATGCTGCGCAGGCGCAGCAAAACGCCCAACAGGCGGAGTCAGAAAAGGTTGCGTTGCGCGCCCAGCTTCAGCAGCAATTTAACTCGATCCTGGCCACGCGTGATACTGCGCGCGGGCTGATCATGAACATGTCGGACGTGCTGTTCGACACCGGGAAATACACCCTGAAGCCGATTGCGCGTGAGAAGCTCGCCAGAGTTTCCGGAATCCTGGTCTCCCATCAGGGACTGAGCCTGGAAATCGACGGCTACACGGACAGCGTGGGCGGCGACGAGTACAACCAAACTCTTTCCGAAAATCGCGCCCGCGCGGTGCGCGATTATCTGGCAACGCAGGGAGTTCCTCCGGATTCCATCGTGTGCAAGGGTTTCGGAAAAACGAACCCGGTAGCGTCCAATGATAACTCTCAGGGCCGCCAACAAAATCGTCGAGTTGAATTGGTGGTGTCAGGCGACGCAATTAAAGCCCAATTGGGTTCGAGTACTGAGAGCCATTAGAGCGGGTTTCGGCGCACCCCCCGGCATACCCGCTTGGGCGCGGGTTCCTCCCAGGTGACATGCACCACGGTCAACTCAAACTTGAGTTGGCCGTGGCTGCCTACTGTTATACTCCCCGCATGGAGCCCCGCATCAGCATGATCACGCTCGGCGTTTCCGATTTGGGTCGCTCGGTTTCTTTTTACCAGGATATTCTTGGTCTGCCGCTGAGCAAGCACAGTGTGGAAGGCGCCGTTGCCTTTTTTGAACTCAACGGAACGTGGCTCGCTCTTTTCCGAAGGGACGAATTGGCCAAGGATGCGCGCGTTCAAAACGACGGCGGCGGGTTCGACGGGATTGCCCTGGCTCACAATCTGAAATCCGAGGAAGAGGTCAAACACTTTTTTGAATTATTGAAAAGCAAAGGCGTGCTGATCGCCAAGGAGCCGGTGAAAGCAGATTGGGGAGGCTTTAGCGGATACTTTAAAGATCCCGACGGCCATTTGTGGGAGGTGGCCTATAACCCTGCCTTTTGGATCGGTCCCAGGTCCGAAACTTAAACTGTCATATCGTTTTTCCTCTCGAACATTCGGCCCACCCATAGATGCGGATGACGATGATTCTCGGTGGATTTTTCGGTGCTTTTGATAGTCTCCGGTAGTTTTTTCTCGAGAGGCAGCCCTGTCCCGATATGATCGGAACATGGCGCTGCATGCTCAGCACTTTCACCAATTGATTCGACGCAATCCCGGGATCTGGTCGAAATGCCGGTCGCGACTGAGAACATCAAGTCCATGCTGGCGGGCAAGCGCGGCGATCCAGACATCGTTGCTGGGGATGGGAGTACCGGCTTTCTTGAGTTCGCCGCGCAACGAGGCGTAACAGGCGGCGGTTCCTTCATCCACGAAGAGGACGCGGAAACTCTCGATCGATTTCGCCAGCCAGACCTCATACCTATCACGGTCGCGCGACTGCCTGATCCCATAGAGATACTCACCTAGGGCTATGACGGGCAAGGCAACCTCATCCGCTTCGCGAAGTATCGGTTCAATCGCCGCATCGCCATCCGCGATGGCTGAAAGTCCGTTTGTGTCGAGGATCACTGCCAATCCTCGCTGTCGATCTTGCCAAACTCTGCGCTGATAATTCGGTTGATCCTGGCCGTTTCCTTTTTTAAGGAACGGAGCTTGCCGAACGTCTTCATCCAGGGCTTATCGCGGCGGCCCGAGGCGCGAAGTTTGTCGGCGAGGGCCTCTGACACCAGCGCCCGGAAAGGAATCCCTCGTTCGGCCGCCACCGACTTCGCGCGGCGGAAAACGGCATCGGGAATTTCCAAGGTGGTCTTCATATCCCTAGGGTCCCATATTTATGGGGGTTTGGTCAAGGCCGAAAGGATGGATTATCCCTCGAACCGCTGCCTCTCGCCTGTTGACAACTCCTCCCACCGCCTGCAACCTGTCAGCTCCTTTTCCCGTTTACCTTATTTAATCAAGAGGCCGCAGACCGCCGCTGCGACTGGTAAATCGCCCCTCCTTTTAGCTTCGCCGCGGAAGTAATCAACTTAGCCACACAATGGGCTGGTCCGAGGACCTTGTTGGCGCCCCACGATTGCTCAGGAGAGAAAACTTGAAACCTTCAACCTTACGATCCCATGAATTGGTCGCCGTTTACCTGCTGACATTCGGAGTGTATTTGTTCCCGGCGGTTGGAGCGCTGGGTCAGACCCAGAAACCGGGAGACGTGCGTTCAGTTGACCTGGGCTCAACGATATCCTGGTCGGCAGAACCCGACTCGCCCGGAACCGCTTCTTCGGTAGGGGCGAGGCAACAGGTTAGCGGGGCAAGCCCCGGATTTGTTGTCCCGCGCCTGATGAAATTGAGCGGCACGCTGCATGATGCCTCAGGCAATCCCGCGCATGGAATCGACTACGCCCGGCTCACAGCGCTGCTGGTGGAAGCCGTAAAACAACAGCAGAGCGAGATTGAGCAAGAGAAGACAGAAATCCGAAGCCTTGAAGCGCAAGTTCGTCAATTGCAGGCATCCAAAGCGGACGCTGTCCAACCTGAGTCAAAAGGTGTCGAGTTGTCAAAGTCCCGGCGTCGAATTCCCCCTTCGAATCCCGCCGAGCCTGGCGCAAGCTCCGCCAGGGATGGTCGTGGCGGGCTGTAAAACACTGCTTTCCAAACTTGCGGGTTGATTGCGATTAAGCACACATGGAATTTCTGTCTTGTCTGGTAGAATTGTTTGCCAAATATATTCATTCCGAGGTGACGTCATGAAGTGTAGGGGGATTTCGGTTCTGCTGGTCGGATTGTGTCTGCTGTTGTCTGTTGAAGTCCAAGGTCAGACGCAGAGACCAGTAGGCCTGCGATCAGTTGACCCGGCCCCATCAGTATCGAGGCTCGTGGAACCGGATTCATCGGGATCTGCTTCTACGGTTGGGGCGGGGCCCCAAGCTATCGGAGCTAGCCCCGGAACAACCGTCCCGCGCCTGATGAAGTTCAGTGGCGCGCTGCATGATGCCGCGGGCAAGCCTGTCCTTGGAATAGTCGATGTGACCTTCTCCTTGTATAACACTGAAGCGGGCGGCGAGGCGCTGTGGTTTGAGACTCAGAGCGTGCAGGCCGACGATCTCGGCCGCTACACCGCCTTGCTCGGCGCCATGCACACCGACGGCCTGCCTGTCGATTTGTTCACCTCCGGCGATGTCCGCTGGCTTGGCATTCAGGTGGGCGCGGAAGCCGAACAGCAGCCGCGTGTTCTGCTGGTGAGCGTGCCTTACGCGCTCAAAGCCGGCGACGCCGAAACCTTGGGCGGCAAGCCCGCCTCCGCCTATGTACTCGCCGACGCGCAAAGCGGGACGGCGTCGGGCACAGCAACGACTTCGACATCAGGCGCCACAACGGCTGGAACCAAAGGCGCGACGGACAAGAGCGGCAAAACAAATGTCTCGCCTCTGGTCGCGGTGTGCTCCACCATTACCAGCAATCTCGGGGGCACGGCAAACGCACTCCCCATGTTTACGGCCCAGTGCAATATCGAGAACTCGGTGATCACCCAGTCCGGCGGCAACGTGGGCATTGGCACAGTGAGCCCGGGAGCGCAACTGGACGTGCAGAAT
>DATGFN010000024.1:0-99866 GCA_035308965.1 Terriglobia bacterium
CGTGGTCGGCCCCAGCGATACAAAAGCAAGAGCCAACTGCTAATTACTAATTGCAGATTTTGATCAGTGCGCGGCGCGAGGTCAGGTTCTACACACGTGTTAATTCCGCGCAAAGGGTCTTCACAATGAAGGAAGAACCAAAGATTGTAAAAGATCATGAGGGCGATGCCTCACAACTGAATAGATTGATTTTGTGTTTCTAACTACATTGGCGCGAGACCAGGACCGAAGCCCATTGCCTCGAAGCACGATGGATTCCCTGGACCGAAGTCCGGGGCTTTCACAAATGCCCTGAGTAAATTTTATGGTCAAGCCGAACGGGCGATTAGTACACGTAAGCTGAAGCCATTACTGGCCTTACACTCCGTGCCTATCAAACAGATGGTCTTTCTGTGCCCTTCATTTCCCTTACGGGTTGGGAGATCTTATCTTGAGGAGTACTTCACGCTTATATGCATTCAGCGTTTATTACAACCGAACTTCGCTACCCAGCCGTGCCGTTGACACGACAGCTGGAACACAAGAGGTTCGTCCATCCCGGTCCTCTCGTACTAAGGACAGGCCCTCTCAAATCTCCTACGCCCACACCAGATAGGGACCGAACTGTCTCGCGACGTTCTGAACCCAGTTCACGTACCGCTTTAATAGGCGAACAGCCTAACCCTTGGAACCTTCTACAGCTCCAGGATGCGATGAACCGACATCGAGGTGCCAAACCGGAGCGTCGATATGAACTCTTGGCTCCGATCAGCCTGTTATCCCCGGCGTACCTTTTATCCGTTGAGCGATGGCCCTTCCATACAGAACCACCGGATCACTAAAGCCTACTTTCGTACCTGCTCGACTCGTCTGTCTCGCAGTCAACCACGCTTATACTTTTGCATTCGACGGCTGATTTCCAAACAGCCTGAGCGTAGCTTCGCACGCCTCCGTTACAATTTAGGAGGCGACCGCCCCAGTCAAACTACCCGCCTTACTATGTCCCTCTCCCGGATTACGGGAGTAGGTTAGAACCACAGAACTCGCAGGGTGGTATCTCACCGTTGGCTCCCCCAACCCCAAAGGGCTGGGTTCAAAGCCTCCCACCTATCCTGCGCAGCAAGTGCCATAGTTCATAGTAAAGGTATAGTAAAGGTGCACGGGGTCTTTCCGTCTTGATGCGGGAAACCGGCATCTTCACCGGTACTACAAATTCGCCGAGTCGCTCGTTAAGACAGTCGTTCGATCGTTACGCCATTCGTGCAGGTCGGAACTTACCCGACAAGGAATTTCGCTCAGTTTTCTCTCACTCTGTTTCCAGAGAAGCTGGACTTTATCTTTCACATCCCCGGTTCATTGTGGTTGCGATAGCTCGAATTTCTTCGATGCCATCGGCCGTCAGATGCTTGCCCTTGCTCATCAGCTGCAGGATCTTCCTGAATTTAATAAAATCGACTCTCTTCTTTGACTTCAGCGGATGCTTGTCAAAGAAGGGGACGATCGCTTCTCTCAGGTGATCCAAAGCGCGCACCCGATATGCCATTCGCTCCGCATGGTTCCTTCGAACCACTCCGCACCCAAAGAATTTCTTGAGGGCGTGAAGCAATTGGATCTCTCGTTGGTGCTGTACAACTGTAAATTCAGGCAGGACCTGAAAACCAGAGGTCATCTCCGGGTGCGGATTGATTCCGACGAAGAAACATCCTTCGCCATCCACGAATCCCACTACCCATTGCGCCTCCAACCTTCCAGGATGTGGCTGAACGTGAAGTCTCTGAGGGTTCTCCATAAGTTTTTGGAGCCTTCCCTGCGGATTGTCCCCATGTCCGTCAGATTTTGACTGCTGCCATGAATGGCAGCGAGTACTGAGCGGCTGTGTGAGGAGTTTCCCGCATATAGTTCAGTTTTACTAAGGCTAGCGAATTTTTTCTTTAACCTTAGGACCGTTATAGTTACGGCCGCCGTTCACTGGGGCTTCAGTTCAAAGCTTCGCCTTGCGGCTAACCTCTCCCTTTAACCTTCCAGCACCGGGCAGGCGTCAGCCCCTATACGTCGTTTTCGACTTAGCAGAGACCTGTGTTTTTGTTAAACAGTCGCAATGCGCATTTCTCTGCGGCCTCTTCGGGCTTGCACCCTAGTGAGGCACCCCTTTTCCCGAAGTTACGGGGTTAATTTGCCGAGTTCCTTACCAACTGTTCTCACGAGCGCCTTAGAATATTCATCTCGTCTACCTGTGTCGGTTTGAGGTACGGATCCCATACATTCTCCTTAGAGGATTTTCTCGGCAGCGTGGAATCGTCAGCTTTCCCCCATACGGGGTACTGTTTTGCGTCTCAGTGATAACTTCCCAACGGATTTACCTATCGGGAACACCTTACACGCATCAACCGTCATAGCCATAGGACGGCCTGCTTATCCTTCTGCGTCTCCCCATCGTGATAACGACTGCACGGGAGGTCCGGAATATTAACCGGATGTCCATCAGTTACGCCTTTCGGCCTCACCTTAGGAACCGCCTGACCCTGAGCGGATTAACCTTTCTCAGGAAACCTTAGACTTTCGGCGCGGAGGGTTCTCACCTCCGTTATCGCTACTTATGCCGGCAGGGTCTCTTGAGTACGGTTCACGAGCCCTCACGGTCTCGCTTTATACTGTACTCAACGCTCCTCTACCAGACCGGAATCCTTTCGGACTCCGGAATCCGCAACTTCGGTAAATGGCTTGAGCCCCGTTGAATTATCGGCGCAAAACCACTCGACCAGTGAGCTGTTACGCTTTCTTTAAAGGATGGCTGCTTCTAAGCCAACCTCCTGGCTGTCTGAGCGATTTCACTTCCTTTACCACTTAGCCATTACTTAGGGACCTTAGTTGACGGTCTGGGCTATTTCCCTCTCGACAACGAAGCTTAGCCCCCGCTGTCTGACTCCCGGACTGCACTTCGCGGCATTCGGAGTTTCGTTGGATTCGGATTCCGTTAAAGGACCCTAGTCCATCGAGTACTCTATCACCGCGAGTGATCATCCGAGGCTAGCCCTAAAGCTATTTCGAGGAGAACGAGCTATCACGGAATTTGATTAGCCTTTCACCCCTACCCTCAGTTCATCCGAGCTGTTTTCAACCAACACCGGTTCGGGCCTCCGGCCGCTGTTACGCGGCTTTCACCCTGACCAAGGGTAGATCATCCCGCTTCGCGTCTATTGCCCGCCACTTGTCGCCCTATTCAGACTCGCTTTCGCTACGGCTCGCTCCCGCGGAGTCGCAACCCCGCGATCATAGCTTAACCTTGCGACGAACAATAACTAGCCGGCTCATTATGCAATAGGCACGCCGTCAGGCTTGCCCGAGCATTGCTGCCCGGACGTGGCCCTTCGACTGCTTGTAGGCATACGGTTTCAGGTACTTTTGACTCCCCTCGCAGGGGTTCTTTTCACCTTTCCCTCACGGTACTAGTTCACTATCGGTCGCCAGAACGTATTTAGCCTTACGGGATGGTCCCCGTAGCTTCCCGCGGGGTTTCTCGTGCCCCGCGGTACTCAGGAACGCGCGTTCGAGTCCAGTCAGCTTCGCTTACATGGCTATCACATTCTGTGGCCGACTTTTCCTAGTCGTTCAGCTCGCCGCTGGATTGTTAACTCGATGGTTCTAAACCGACGCACGCCCTACGACCCCGGACGCTCCGCCGGGAACTCGAATCTGAAATTTGAGATTTCAAAACGAAGTCCCGGTGGAACGCCCGGTTTAGGCTGTTCCGTGTTCGCTCGCCGCTACTGACGGAATCACTGTTGTTTTATTTTCCTCCAGGTACTGAGATGGTTCACTTCCCTGGGTTAGCTCGCGCCCGCCTATGTATTCAGCGGGCCGTTCCCGATGTTGACATCGGGAGGGTTTCCCCATTCGGAAATCCCCGGATCAAAGCTTAATTCCAGCTCCCCGAGGCTTATCGCAGGTATCCACGTCCTTCTTCGCCGTCTGGCGCCAAGGCATCCACCGTACGCCCTTAGTAGCTTGACCATAAAATCTGCTCAACACACATTAAGAACAGTTTGTCAGTATTTCAGTCTTTAAGCTTGTCAGCGCAGAACTCTGATAGACATTCTTAACTGAATTGCTTACCAACTGACTTCCTGACTCACTATCTTTGAGCCAGATTCGCCTTCGCTTCTCTGCCCGGATCCACTCCAGGCAGTTTGAGCATTTTTGTAGACGCCGTACTATTCAGTTTTCAAAGATCGCTGAGTGTCAAAAACCAGCTCGCGCTGGCTTCGACCTCAATCCAGCCTGACTCATCTGCTTTCGCCGATTAGTTCAGGATGCTGGGTTTGATTCTGCGCTGATTCCATCCCACAGAACCTAACTCAAGACCCTGGCCCTTCATTTCTGATCCTAACAACCCGCTCACTGCCAATTCTGAAATTAGGAGGGGCACCTGATCCAACTAGCTCACTTAATTAGGAAGTATATTCCAGCTTCCTTCCCCGACCACCTTTGAATAATCCCGCTTGGTTTTTTCGTCAGACCAAACCCTTGGGGCCGGAGACAAACCAGCCTCACATTGGTACCTCATTAGAATTCGCTTTGAACTTAAGGGATCGAAACAGGCGGGAGGTTCTTGCGGAGAAAACCCACTTGCCTCAGACCCTCATCCAAAAGCCTTTCGCGTATTGACCTCCTGGTGTTGACAACCGGAACGATGTGGCTGCTTGCGGTCCCACCTTCGTGCTGGCAATCAGGAATACTAATACAGGCAAAATCAAAATGCAAGAGATATTTTTGGCCAGACTAAAAATATTTTATCCCCCGGATTGGCCAGGTAAGACTTATAAGTTAGCCAGCCAATGCGCGATTTTTTCCTCTTGCTCACCTTCAAACAAGAATTTCGGCTCCATTCAATTCGCGCGGTCTACTGATTCATTCCTAATCGCGTTCATGGTTTGCCTTTCTCCTGCCGATATGTTATTTCAATAAACCCTGGATCTTGCCAACACACAGGGCGCCACACGATCCCCTTCCAGGGAGCATCATGGAGGAAGATGGAATTGGACCCGTTTGTCCCTGTCCGCCAATCCGACCCATTGAAGAAATCCTCTCACCGTTCATTGATGGAGGCGCTGGAAATCGAGCAGGTCACAGTTGAAACATTCTTCAAAGAATCGCTGGAAGAAGCATTCCACATTCAGCAGGCAATGCTGCCCACAGGGCCCCTGCGGCTTCCCAATATTGAGGTGCGCTACAAATACCGGCCGGCCCACGTCTTTAGCGGAGATTTCCTGGATTACTTCCCTATCGGGGACAGCAATTTTCTCGGCCTCTACCTCGGAGACGTCGTCGGCAAGGGTATGCCTGCCGCGCTCTACGCAGCTCTGGCGGTGGGAACGTTGTGTGGAATTCACAAGCGGGGCGAATCGCCTGACTCCGTGCTCGAGTTCCTCAATCGCCGCCTGGGCGTCCGCAACGTCGGAGGCAGATACTGCTCGGTTCAGTATGCCGTGCTCGATCGGACGAGTCGCCACCTCCGGTTTGTCAACGCCGGGCTCAACCCCCGCCCTATTCTCATCAATGCGGAAGGATGCCGGGAAATGGGAGGAGGCGGCTTTCCATGCGGTATGTTCAATGATGTAAATTATGACGTGTACACAGAACAATTAAGGGCTGGCGACTTGATCTTGTTTTCAACCGACGGCCTGATCGAGGCCCACGACCTGGCGGGAGAACCGTATGGGATCGAGCGCCTGCTCGAAGCCTGCGGCGCGAACTGGAGCGAGCCCCCAGAAATCCTCTTGAATCGAGTTTTTCAATCCGTGGACACTTTTACCGGCGCCGAGCTCCAGCGTGATGACATGACGGCCGCCGTGATCAAGCTCGCCTGAAAATTCTTCCCTCTTGGATGTCGTCCTTCCCCGGCAACGATAGACATGAAGAGACCAATCAAACATTTCGAAGGCGCCTCAAGACCATCCCAATTGACACGCGCGGCTCTGGGCTTTCGGGCGCATTCGGGCTGGGCCGCGGTAATCGCGGTGGCGAAGCCCGATCGCGCGCTCCGAATCGTCGGGCGTTCCCGCTTTGAGCTCGCCAAGCAAGAGATTCCACGCCCCGTGCAACCCTACCATGCCGCACAAAAGATGGAATTGATGGAGGCCGAAGCCTACATCGCCGGCTTTGCTCAAGAGGCAGAGAATCTCGCCACGCAAGCCATCCGATCCGCCGTTCAAGCATTGAAGAAAGAGGGCATGCTAGTGGCGGGATGCGGCATCTGCAGTGGTTCCGGCCGTCCCGCACCCACTGTCCAAGCGGCCCTCGCGTCTCATCCTTTGCTCCACACGGCCGAGGGCGAACTTTTCCGTAACGCTATCATCCGCGCCGCAATGGGATGCAAACTTCCCGTATTGCAGGTCCGAGAGCGTGAGTTGTTCCAGCGCGGCGTGGGTGAGTTGGGAATCCCCGTTGGCGATCTGCAGTTTTGTTTGGACAAACTTGGCGAGCCCTTCGGCCCTCCCTGGGGGCAAGACCAAAAACTGGCCGCGCTGGCGGCGTGGCTGGCGCTCACTGACCATGCCAAATCCTGAGTCGCCGAAAAGCCATCATCCATCCCGCCGTTGACCGCCCCACCCTCCTGAGGTAGTCTGGCTGCCGACCTGCTCCTCAATTCATAAGAAATCCTTATCGGAGGCAACATGCGGCGAACACGCTTCATGTCATGGTGATTTCTGGTACTCTACCTGGCCTTTTTCATGGTGCCCAATTTCCGGCAAGCCCTGGAAGTGCCGCTGGCCAATTACTGGTGGCAATCGCAATTCAACATGGATGTGCTCATGGAGAACAGTCAACAGTCCAAAGTTCATAGCCAATAGTTCAAACCCGCTGAAGTTTTGTGGTCTGCTTGCAGGAACGTGAAATTCAAAGGAGGCGGTGTTGTGATCAAGCAAGCTTTGATGTATGCGGTCGCTTTGTTATTCCTCGGCTCGATTGCGGCAGCGCAAACCGATGTGGAGCAGGCCTCATCGCAATCTACGAAGGGTGAACTTGAAAGTGTAAATTGCCGCGCGATGGAAGTTTTCGTAGCGAAATGGAAAGGGGCAAGCGTGGTGATCTTTCATCAACGCGATAAAGCCGACGGGCCAAAACTCGGCGAACTCCTCCAGGAGCACACTGGTCAGGAAGTGGAGTTTGAGACCGCCGACGGCAAGCATCATCGCGCCACGCTGGGACGAATTAAAAACTGTTTTGGGCGCGGTCTGCTGATCTTTGCGGCTGATGATGCCAACCTGGGAGTGAAAGAGGATTTCATCCTGCACTTTGGAGATCATCCGTAGGCGGTGTCCGAAATGCCAGAGCCAGAGATTGCGGACCTGAAGCTAGGCGCACCTCAGGCAGCCTGGTCGTTGGTAGCGCCATATTCCCGCAACCAAATGGTCCCCATGGTATCTTATTAAGGTAGGCGGAGCAGGCTCCGGGTTGGACCTGCGCCGCACCAATCCGGCAATCGAGGAGAGTCCAGCTTTCTTGACCGAAGTTTCCGACCGCATCGCACAACTCAAACACTTGCTCTCCGAGCGCTTGGTCATCATTGACGGCGCCATGGGCACCATGATCCAGGCTCACCAATTGGGTGAGAAGGATTATCGCGGCAAACAATTTGCCGACCACTCCAAAGACCTGAAACAGAATAACGATCTGCTGAATCTCACCCAACCCCATCTCATCGAGGCCATTCACCGCCAATACCTCGAGGCGGGCGCGGACATTATTGAAACCAACACCTTCAACGCCAACGGCATTTCCATGGCGGAATACCTGCTTCAGGACAAAGTGGTGGAAATCAATCAGGCCGGGGCGCGCCTGGCTCGAAGCGCCGCAGACAAATTCATGTCCGAAAATCCGGGCCGGATTTGCTGGGTGGCCGGGTCGCTGGGGCCCACCAGCCGATCCGCGTCTGTTGTATCGGATATCTCGAACCCAGCCGCGCGCAAGGTTACATTCGACCAGGTTCGCAGCGCTTATTATGAGCAAGCGGGCGCGCTGGTGGAAGGCGGCGTTGACCTGCTGTTGGTCGAAACAATCTTCGATACGTTGAATGGCAAGGCGGCGCTTTTTGCCATCGACCAGTATTTTGAGGACTCGGGCCGCCGGGTTCCCATCATGGTTTCAGGTACCATCATCGACTTGAGCGGCCGCAATCTTTCCGGCCAGACTGTCGAGGCCTTCTGGAATTCGGTTTCGCACGCGAACTTACTCAGCGTTGGGCTCAACTGCGCCCTTGGCCCCAAACAAATGCGGCCTTACATCGAAGAACTTTCACAGATTGCCCCGGTCTTCGTCAGTTGTTATCCCAATGCCGGCCTGCCCAACGTCTTTGGCGGATTTGATGAGACGCCGGAACTGATGTCCGCCGAACTGCGCGAATTTGCGGCCAACGGCTGGCTGAATATTGTGGGCGGATGCTGCGGCTCAACGCCCGCGCACATCGCGGCCATCGCGGAGGCCGTGCGCGGACTCGCGCCCCACGTTCCCTCCACACCCGAGCGACTCACGCGCTTCAGCGGGCTCGAGCCGCTGACCCTCCGGCCGGACATGAATTTCGTCAACATCGGCGAGCGCACCAACGTGACTGGGTCGCCCAGGTTTTCCAAACTGATTCTGGGCGGCGAGTTCGAAAACGCGCTAGCCGTGGCCCGCCAACAAGTCGAAGGCGGTGCGCAGATTATTGACGTGAATATGGACGAAGGCATGCTCGATTCGGAGCAGGCGATGACCACTTTTCTGAACTACATCGCCTCGGAACCCGACATCGCCCGCGTGCCCATCATGATCGACAGTTCCAAGTGGAGCGTGATTGAGGCAGGGCTGAAGTGCGTCCAGGGCAAAGGGATTGTGAATTCCATCAGCCTTAAAGAGGGCGAAGAGGTTTTCAAGCATCACGCCCGTCTGGTGAAGCGTTACGGCGCCGGAGTGGTGGTGATGGCGTTCGATGAAAAGGGACAGGCGGACACGGTGGAGCGCAAAGTGGAAATATGCACGCGCTCTTACAAGATCCTGACCGAACAGGTAGGCCTCCCGCCCGAGGATATTATCTTCGACCCCAACATCCTGACCGTGGCCACCGGGATGGAGGAACACAATAATTACGCCGTGAATTATATTGAGGCCACGCGGCGCATCAAAGCCACTCTGCCGGGCTGTAAGGTAAGCGGCGGTGTGAGCAACATCTCCTTTTCCTTCCGCGGGAACAACGCCGTGCGCGAGGCCATGCACTCCGCGTTTCTTTATCACGCCATCCGCGCAGGGATGGATATGGGAATTGTGAACGCGGGGCAACTCGCCATCTACGAAGAAATTCCGCGCGACCTGCTGGAACTGGTGGAAGACGTTTTGCTCAACCGGCGGCCCGATGCCACTGAGAGGCTGCTGACCTTTGCCGATTCGGTAAAGCAACGCGGCAAAACGGAAGTGAAGGAGGACGCGTGGCGTTCCGGGACGGTGGAAGAGCGCCTGTCGCACGCCCTGGTGAAAGGGATTGTGGATTTTATCGACGCTGACACGGAAGAGGCTCGCCTGAAATTCGCAAAGCCCTTGCAGGTAATCGAAGGCCCTCTGATGGCCGGAATGAGCGTGGTTGGCGACCTGTTCGGCTCCGGCAAAATGTTTCTACCGCAAGTCGTAAAAAGCGCGCGGGTGATGAAAAAGGCCGTGGCCCACCTGCTGCCCTATATGGAAGCGGAAAAACAGGCCACGGGTGGAAGGCAGGCGGAAGGCCGAATCGTCATGGCCACCGTTAAGGGCGACGTCCACGATATCGGCAAAAACATTGTGGGCGTGGTGCTGGGCTGCAACAATTACGAAATCATCGATCTGGGCGTGATGGTGCCTTGTGAAAAAATCCTGCAAACGGCGCGCGACGTAAAGGCGGACATGATCGGCTTGAGCGGACTCATCACTCCGTCGCTCGATGAGATGGTGCACGTAGCCAAAGAAATGGAGCGCGAGGGGTTCAAGGTTCCGCTGCTGATTGGCGGCGCCACCACCAGCCGCGTGCATACGGCGGTGAAGATCGCCCCCGGGTACTCGGAGCTCGTAGTACATGTTCTTGATGCATCGCGCGCGGTGGGCGTGGTGGGCAAACTCAAGAGCCCCGATTTGAAACAGGAGTTCGCGCAACAGAACCGGCAGGAACAGGATAAGGCCCGCAAGCAACATGGCGCGCCCAAAGCGCAGCCGTTGCTCACCTTGGCAGAAGCGCGCCGGCGCAAGCCTCCCATCGACTGGGCCGCGGCGCCCATCGCCCGCCCATGCTTCACGGGGATTCGCGTGACCGATCCCGTGCCACTGGAAGAAATTGTTCCTTACATCGATTGGAGTCCGTTCTTCCAGGCTTGGGAATTGCGCGGGACTTATCCGGCCATTCTCGATGCTCCCGACGTTGGACCCAAGGCGCGGGAACTTTTGGAGGACGCGAAAAAACTTTTGCAGCAAATCGTGGAGGGAAAGCTTTTGACCGCCCGCGCGGTGGTCGGATTGTTCCCTGCCAACAGCGTAGGCGACGACATTGAAGTGTATGCCGACGACGCGCGCTCGAAAATTCTAACAATTTTTCACACACTAAGGCAGCAGATGGAAAAAGCTCCGGGCCACTACAATCACGCGCTGGCCGATTTTGTAGCGCCACGCACCCTGGGACCGGTGGATTACCTTGGAGGCTTCGCGGTGACGGCGGGAATCAACATTGAGCCGCTGGTAAAGAAATTCGAATCCGACCACGACGACTATAACGCCATCATGACCAAAGCCCTGGCGGACCGGCTGGCCGAGGCGCTGGCGGAATTGATGCACAAGCGCGTTCGCGAAGCCTGGGATTACGGCCGCGAGGAAAAACTGAGCGCTGATGATTTGATCCACGAGCGCTACCGGGGCATCCGTCCGGCGGCCGGATATCCGGCCTCGCCCGACCATACGGAAAAACGCGTGCTGTTCGATCTACTTGAAGTAGAGAAAAATGTCGGGATGCAACTGACCGAAAGTTTCGCTATGTTCCCTGCCGCTTCGGTGAGTGGACTCTACTTTGCCCATCCCGAAGCCAAATATTTTGCCGTCGGCAAGATTGGCCGCGACCAGGTGGATGATTATGCGCGCCGCAAAGGCATGGACGTGCGCACGGTGGAGCGCTGGCTTGCGCCGAACCTCAACTACGATCCCGACGCGTGAGACACTTTCATGCACTCAATCAAACGGGAAAAAAAACAATAGAACAACTATGAAGACCACCATAAGAAACAGCGCTATGAGAAAGGCGCAACCGATCATTTTGATTCGGTCTTTAAGCCATTTGGTCCATGTGGCTGATCTAGTTTCCAACCTCCGATTGATACAGACTTCCTCTGTCAAGGCCACTATGTAAGGGTAGGCTTGGTCACCTGCCTATTCAACGGAACCGGAAAAACTCATTGGGTCGTTCGCAATTCCCTCCGTTTCTTCACGCTCGAGGATTCGCAAAATCAGGTCGCGAACTCGAATACGAAATAGTTCTGGAATCGGCTTGGAGGCTTTTGCTTCGGTAGCGAGTAATTTCTTTTCCATCTCATTAAGCGGAGTACCCCACTTCTCAGCTTCGACCGCGAGCAAAGTCAGCATATGGTCTAAGGGATCTTCATTGCGGCTGAACGGGCTCTTTCGTATGAAACTCATCATCTTTACCTAATTCAAGATTTGAGGTGCGGGACAATCTGGGCCGACATAGTCGTAAATTTGCTGTTTTAAATCCAAAAACACTCTACTTCGCTTCAAAATTGACGCAAACGCGTGACGCTAAGGGAGACTTTAGTCAGGCTCGAACACCGCGCGACCGGCCAGGGGCGTGCCATGTCTTGAAGGTTATCTCGCGGGGTAAGGCCCGCCTGCAAACTTGTTAGGGTGATAGCCTTTTGAGCCCACAGCACGCGCGAGCGGGCTGCGCGGGTCGGCCCCACTTTTCAACCGGTCGAGAACGTATCTGAAGTCATACCGCGGCCGCCAGCCGAGATCCTTCCTCGCTCGTTCGTTCACATAGACTCTGTCGATGCCGGGAAACATCTTCCAGCGGCGGCGCGCGTACTCGCCCTCATAGTCCGGAACCCTTCGCTTCACCACCAGGGGAGCGTTGGCGCGCAAGTCGGTTAGATCGTCCCGAGTAAAAGGCGTAGTCGCGCTGATAATGTAGCGCCCGAAGCCGATAGTGGTAGCTTGCTCCAGTGCGAGCAGGTGCGCGCTCACTACATCCTCGAGATCCACGCGCCGGTAAAGAAACTCGTTCACCTTGGCGTTGTCATCGTCATAAGCTTGTCGCGTTTCATCATTGTCATCCTCTTCGGGAAAAAAGCGGGAGGTTCTCAGGATGAGGCAGGCGAGCCCGTGATTCCGGTGGAATAATTCGCAAATGTCCTCGGCCGCGGTCTTGGTTACGCCATAGATGTTCCTGGGAATCGGAGTGACATCTTCGGTAATCCACGCCGCCGGGTTTTGAGGCGGCGGAGTCAGCGCGCGGCCGAAGGCGCTGGTGGTGCTGGTAAAAACCAACGCGCCCACGCCGGCCAGTGAAGCCTCTTCCAGAAGATTGAGTGTCCCGGTGATGTTGGTATCCACAAAGCTTTGCCGGCTGTGAGTTGCAACGTGGGGCTTGTGAAGCGTGGCCGAGTGGATCACGGCGTTGACATTCCCCATGCATCGTTTGACAAATAGCCGGTCGACGATGGATCCAACTTCACTCGTGAATTCCGAAGGAACTATGTCCAGCGAGATGACTTCGTGGTCTTTTTCCCTGAGCGTGCGTACCAACGCTTCGCCCAAATGTCCGCTGCTGCCTGTGACCAGGATCTTCATGTTCAGGTACGTCTCCCTCCGCGTTTATTGTAGTGCGTTCCTGCCAGGGGCCATGTGACTTCAAGCATGATTCGGTGTCTCTGCTCGACTCTTCATCTCAAGTTATATTAGATATATAATCTTAACTTGATTTGCCGGGAGGACTACTGAGGCCAGCGATAATTGCACTAATCAGTTTATTCCTATTCTGCCCTGCATTTGCTGATGAATCTTTAAAGGGATCGCTCTGCGTCGCGCCATTTGACTTCCGATCAGCGAATCCCCGCAGAGCCGCTGCCGGAGATGTGGAATGCACTTCCGGTAGACTTTCACTTAAAGTTGATGGGCAGGAAGCGGTGGCATGGCCGCAAAATAAATGCCTTACGGTCGAGGGCTTAGATCTTAAACAACGTCATCGATTGGTTGTACTGTGCGACGGTAAAGCACAACAATCCTTCAGCTTCCGTTTCTCCGAATTTAAGTCGAAAGCACCATGCCTTTTTATCAACGATCTTTACAAGACTATACAGCTGTGGGATCGCAAAGGGGCACCATGGTGCAAATGCAAATAAAGCCCGCCTTTCGCTACTTCGCCACAAAGGTCACGCAGACCGGCGAAGGAACATCGGCCATTTCGCCAGTGGGAGTCAAACGGCCGGTCTTGGGGTCGATGCGGAAAACTACGAGAGTGTCGGAATTCTGATTGGCGGCGAAAAGGTAATTCCCCGTGGGATCGAGGGCGAAATTACGCGGCTCTTTCCCTCCCGTGCTCACAAACTCAACCGGGGTGAGCGTCCCTTTGTGCGGGTCAATGGCGAAGACGGCGATGCTGTCATGCCCGCGATTTGAGCCGTAAAGAAATTTACCAGAGGGATGCACCACCACTTCTGCGCAGTTGCTCTTGCCCTTGAAATCCTTGGGCAACGTCGAAATCTCCTGGAGTTCCCGCAAAGTTCCGCGCGCCGCGTTATAAGAAAACGCGGTGAGCATGGACCCCATTTCGCTGATCACGTAAACAAATTTTCCGTTGGGTGAAATGGCAAAGTGTCGCGGCCCTGACCCCGCATGGATTTTGGCAAACGGAGGTTCGCCGGGCGCCAGGGTTCCGTGCGCCGCGTCAAATCTGTAAACAAGGAGTTCGTCCAGGCCCAGATCGGCGGAGAGGACAAAGCGGTTGTCCGGTGTCACACCGATCGAGTGCGCGTGGGGCCCTTCCTGCTGCTCGTGATTCACACTTGACCCATGGCGCTGATCGAAGGCGGTGGCATTGCCCAGGCGGCCATCCTCGAGCACGGGAAACACGGCCACGGTGCCGCTCGAGTAATTCGCCACCATGACGTATTTGCCAGTTTTGTCCAGCGATATATGGCAGGGGCCGGCTCCACGAGAGATAACCTCATCAAGGAAAGTAAGTTTGCCGGTCTCGTGGTCAATGGTGAAGGCGCTGACGCCGCCGGTTTTTTCCCCCTTGTAATTGTCGATTTCATTGACCGCGTAAAGGATTCGGCGGTTGGGGTCGACGGCAAGAAAGGAGGGGTTCACAGTCTTAGCAGCCACGCCGAGCGAGACAAGCTTTCCTGTGGATTCTTCAAAGCGATACGCATAGATGCCCTCGCTTTTGGGGCCAGTGTAGGTGCCCACGTATACAATATATTCATTGGTCGGCCGATCCTTGTGGGTGGCAAGAGCCTGAACTGGCGTATCCAGGGCGCCTAAAACAGTCAACACTAGAAGGGCCGCCTGGGTCGTGAAGTGATATCGAATATTTTCCTTTCGCATTTGAAAACTACCTTTGGGATAAAAAAACTTAAAGTGCAAAAATAAATCCAACCTCGTCCCGTCCCCAATTCGAAACAGCCCGGGAGCCGGAGTGCGGTTTATTCGGGCAGCGCGAAGGCCACATAACTGCCACCCGGAGGCTCGCCCGACTTTCCGCCTCCCGCGGCAATTACTACAAACTGACGGCCATTCACTTCGTAAGTGGCGGGGGTCGCGTTGCCGCCCGCGGGCAGCACGGCCTCCCACAAAAGTTTTCCGGTGGCCTTATCGTAGGCGCGGAATTTTCTGTCGTGCGTTGTGGCGCCGATGAAGACCAGCCCTCCGGCGGTAACCACGGGTCCGCCATAATTTTCGCTGCCGGTATTGTGCATGCCCTTGGCGGCCAATTCGGGAAATTCGCCGAAAGGAATTTTCCAAACGAACTTGCCGGTATTCAAGTTAACCGCGTTGAGAGTCCCCCACGGCGGCTTAACCGCGGGATAGCCATCGGCATCGAGGAACTTGTTATACCCATCAATGGTGTACTTGAGCGGGCTGGCGGACTGGTCGCTGATAGGCGTGGCGAAAACGTGATCCTCGCCCGTGGCCAGGAAATGCGCCATGGCGGCAACCACGTTTTGTCCGAGATGGGCGAAATTGGGCATGCGCCCGCGGCCCTCGCTGATGACGCGGGCGATTTGCGGTTCTTTATATTTCCCGGTTAAGTTGAGCAGTGAAGGAAATTCGGGCGGCGTTCCGCGCATGTCCGCTCGATGGCAACTGGCGCAGTTGGCAGCGTAGACCTCTTTGCTCGTGGCCTGTTCCCTGGTTTGGGGCCGCGGAATCAGCCGGAGAATCCAGGCCATCTCGTTGGCATTCACGTAGAGCGTTCCGGACTCGGGGTCGAACGCGGAGCCGCCCCATTCGCCGCCGCCATCAAAGCCGGGAAAAACCACCGTGCCCTCGCGGCTGGGTGGAGTGAACTGTCCGCCACTGCGAACTTTCTTCAGTTGCGCGAGAACCTCGCGGTGCGCCGCCTCGGTCCGCTGGGTCGCGAGATCGGGCGTGAAAATCTGGCGCGCGAAGGGCGGCGGCAAAAGAGGAAAAGGTTGCGTTTCCGCCGTGGTCTCGCCATCGACGTCGGAGGCCGGCACCTTGCGGTACTCGACGGGGAAAAGTGGCTTGCCGGTTTCGCGGTCGAGAACAAAAACGAAGCCCGACTTGGTGGTCTGCGCCACCGCGTCCACGGAACGCCCCTGGCGCTGGACGGTAATCAGCAGCGGCGCGGCGGGAAAATCGCGGTCCCACAGATCGTGCTTGACGCCTTGAAAATGCCACACGCGCTCGCCGGTTTCCGCATTCAGGGCGATCACACAATTGGAGAAAAGGTCGTCGCCGATCCGATTGGCGCCGTAGAAATCGAAGGCGGCAGAACCCGTGGCAATAAAGGCGAGCCCGCGTTTTTCGTCCAGGCTCAGGCCCGCCCAGTCATTGGCTCCTCCACTGTATGTCCACGCGTCCTTGGGCCAGGTCTCGTAGCCGAACTCGCCGGGATGGGGAATGGTGTGGAATGTCCACCGAATTTTTCCGGTGCGCACGTCGTAGGCGCGGATGTCGCCGGGGGATGCGGGCAAGTCTTCACTGACGATGCTGCCCAGGATCAAGAGGTCCTTGTAAACCACTCCGGGGGAGGTGGCGGAAACGGATTGGAATTTGGGATCACGGCCCAATCCTTCGCGCAAGTCCACTTTGCCGGATTCTCCGAAAGTCGTAATGGATTTTCCCGTGTTGGCATCGACGGCGTAGAGGTATTGATTTACAGCGTAGAATAATCTGCGGTCATCGCCCTCCTCCCAATAATTTACGCCGCGGTTGCGTAGTTTCCAAAAGACGGCTTTGCCCTCGACGGGGCTGAAACTCCAAACCAGTTTGCCCGTGGCAGCGTCCAGAGCGATCAAGCGCAATTTGGGCGTGGTGGCATAAAGGACACCGCGCACCACAAGCGGGTTGCACTGCATTTCCGACTCGGGAAAAACGTCACCCGTGTCATAAGTCCAGGCCACTTTGAGCTTTTGAACATTGCCGCGATTGATCTGCTGTAGAGAAGAATAGCGGAGGTTTTTCGGACTTCCGCCCGCCACAGGCCAGCCGTTGTAATCGTTCCCGACGGGGGGCCGTTGCTGCCCTGCCTGGAAAATGGCTGCCGCCATGAGAGCGCTTGCCAGAGTGAACTTCAAAAGCGCCTTGATCGAAAATGTTTTCATGCGCAGGGAAAAGCGGTGGTGTTATTCATGGAGCATGTCCGAAATGAACCGCGGTCATGTGAATTGATCATCGGGCTGTCGGTTTGGATCCCCCGTTGCGGCCGCTGATATATTTTTCAACAAAGGTGATGAAAGAATTGAGACGCCCCTCACTGTCCGCTTGGACCTCGGCAAGGTGCTCCATTCGCGTTTCGAATTTATCCTCCCGGTTAGCGAGTGAACTCACTCGTTCGGTCAATTCAGTCATGGCCACCGCCAAACGCCCGATCAAGTTCGTGGCCGTCTGAATCTCTTGTTCAGTCTTGGCGCGGCTTTTTTCCAATTCGGTAATGGCATCATCGTGCCGCTGCATCTTCGCGGTTAGCTGTGCCTGTTGCTCCACGATGAATTGCATGGTCCTTTCAAGCTGTTCGGGAGTCAATTTCGTCCTCTTTTAATCCGGTTTTGATTGTATCCCAATCTCGTATTCTGCGGAAAGTATCAAAGCCGGTTCAGTCCGTCGAGTGCGGCGACTTTATAAGCCTCCGCCAGGGTCGGATAATTGAAAACGGTATCGCGGAAATATTCAATTGTTCCTCCGAACGAAAGCACGGCCTGGCCAATGTGGATGATCTCCGTGGCCCGCTCGCCCATGGCGTGCACTCCCAAGAGCTTGAGATTCTTCCGGTGAAATAGAAGTTTCAGCATGCCGTTATCGTCGCCCAGCATCATGCTCTTCGCCAATTCGGAATACTTGGCGATCCCGATTTCATAAGGCACTTTGGCCGCTGTCAATTTCTCCTCGGTCTCTCCCACCATGGAAATTTCAGGAATCGTGTAGATCCCGTAGGGGAATAGTCCCGCCACTTGAGACGCCGGGACTCCGAACATGTGACAACTGGCCAGGCGTCCCTGCTCCATGGATGTGCTGGCCAGGGCGGGAAAGCCTATTACATCACCGGCTGCGTAAATGTGAGGGACTTTGGTTTGGAATGAACCATTCACTTCCACTTTGCCGCGCGGGTCAGGGCTCAATCCCGCCGCTTCCAAGTTCAGCCGGTCTCCGTTAGCCTGGCGTCCCACGGCGTACAACAAGCCGTCTCCCCGAACGCGCTTGCCGCTTTCAAGTTCCGCGAAGACCCTGTCTGTTTCCGCATCGACGCCCACGGAAGTTACTTTCTCACCCAGCCGGAAAATGGTGCCCAATCGGCGCAGGTGAAAAGTGAGTGCTTCCAGGATTTCATGGTCGACAAAATCGAGGATGGTGGGTCTCTGATCGATCAAGGTTACGCGAGCGCCCAGAGCAGCGTAAAAAGAGCTGCACTCGAGTCCCACGACGCCGGCGCCCACCACTATCGCCTCCTTGGGCAAGCGCGACACGCCGGGAAACTGGTCGGTATCAATAATTCGAACGCCGTCAAAAGGAATGTCAGAACTGTGAGCGGGACGAGTGCCGCAGGCAATCATGATGCGCTCACTGCGAAGAGCAACGGTTTTGCTCTCGCCTGCAACTTCCACCGTGTGGGGATCCACAAAGCTGCCGCTGCCCTCAAACAGGGCAATATTGTTACGCCTGAGCTGAGCGCGGATTACTTCCGTCTCCCGGCTGACGATAGTTTGCACGCGATAGGTAAGATCCTGGATGGTAATATCATCTTTGGTCTGGAAGTCGCGGCCGTAAAAACCCCGCTGTCTGAATCCGGTCAATTGAAGGACAGCTTCGCGAAAAGTTTTGCTGGGAATAGTCCCGGTGTGGACACATACACCTCCCACCAAGTGCCCGCGGTCGATGATGGCCACACGCTTGCGCATTTTGGCGGCGCACACTGCGGCCTTTTGTCCCGCCGGCCCGCTGCCAATCACCACCAGATCGAATTGTTGCGCATCCGCCATCGCTTATGCCCGGGTCACGGCCGACACCTGGAGTTCAACCGCCAAGTTCAAATGGAATTACTCCGGCGACAGGCAGCAGGGCGTAAAGTGAACACCTAACTTGCCCTTCTACACCACGCCCGAAACTGTCCAGGTGGCGCTTATCATGCCATTACTGGCGTCCGATTGTCACTGAGTTCTTGGTTGTTTGAGGGGCAAGTCCACCACAAATTGGGTATTGCCGGGTTGGGATTCAACATGGATTTCGCCGTGGTGCTTGCGCACAATGCGGGCCACGGTATCCAGGCCCAGGCCCGTTCCCTCCCCCACGCCTTTGGTGGTGAAAAAAGGATCGAAAATGCGCGCTTTAATGTTGGGAGGAATTCCGGGGCCATTGTCCTGAATCTCCACCGTCACGCGATCCAAAACCCGCCGGGTGCGAATCCGCAAACCGCCTTTGCCGTTCATGGAGTCAATGGCGTTGTCAATCAAATTGGTCCAAACCTGGTTCAGTTCGCCGCCGTAAGCGCAAACCTTGGGAAGATTGGGATCGTAATCGCGGGTGACCGTAACTCCCCGCTTCAAGCGATGCCCCAGTATGGTCAACGTACTCTCGATGCCATGATGCACATCCACTTCCTGAATGGACCCCTGGTCCATGTAAGAATATTCTTTGATAGCCTTCACCAGTTCAGAAATGCGCTTGGTGCTGTTTTCGATTTCGTTGATCAGCTTGCCGATGGTCAGCAGCGCGGCAATGCGAACCAGGGCATCGCACCAGGCAATGTCGCCGATCTTGGCGGCCAGGCCTTCGAGCTTGGGGACGTCCACGCCCACATCGGCGAGAATGGGCGCAATTTTCCAGGCATCCGGCATCTTGCGTTCGGTCAGCCAGGCGCTGATTCTTTCCTCCCGGTCGCTTTGACCCAGGGGATCCACCGGGGTCTGGGGAACATATTCCTGGGCCTTGCGCTCCAGGTGAAGAATGGTTTCGCGCTGGTCGTCGGTGAGAGCGTGGCGCGCCAGCCGGATGCTTGCGTCCCGGACGGTTTCCAGCGCCGCGCGCAGACTGACGGCCGAACGCTGGGCCGCCGCCGCCGGATTATTCAACTCGTGAGCCAGGCCGGCCGAAAGTTTCCCCAGGGCCATCAGCTTCTCGCGCTCCGTTTCAATTTTGGTGGTCTCGCGGATGCGGTCGGACATGATAGCCACCAGCCGTTGCCCGAGCTGGGGCATGCGTTGCAGCATTTCGGGGAAAAAACTCTTGTGGAGGCGGGCTATCCGGGTGGGGACGACGGCGCGCCCCGTGCCCTGAAAGGTGGTGAGTCGTGAAAATGGTAGATAGCCGGTGACCTCGCCGGCGACCGCGCTGTAGATGGGCCCGTCCGGATTGTCATGGCGCTGGAACCGAGTCTCCCCTTCCAGAATCACAGCGAGCCACTCGGCGGGGTCACCGGCCCGGACGAAAACATCTCCGGGCGCGAGGTAAACGTCCTCAAATCTTTCCGCCAGCCATAGAAGGTGCTCCTGGGGGAGATCGGAGAAGACGCTTATTTTGCGCAGATCGTTCGTCAACTGTTCAACTTGGACTGCCATTGGATTTTCCGCCATAGTTACACCGCGCTCAGGTATTGATGAATGAATTGGACCGCGATCGATCCCTCGCCTACTCCGGAAGCCACGCGCTTCACCGAACCGTGGCGCACATCACCCACGGCGAAGATCCCGGGCACGCTGGTTTCGGGCAAAAAGGGATCGCGGTCGGGAGTCCACCCTGCGGGCCGCTTTCCTTCGTGCATCAGGTCGTTTCCGGTAAGAATGAATCCGCGCGCGTCGCGTTCCACCACGCCCGCGAGCCAATCGGTGAGAGGCGCCGCGCCAATGAAGACAAAAAGTGAAGCGGCGGGAACCTTTTCCGTCTGGCCGCTGTCTGAACAGTGGATCGAGATCGATTCCAAGCGCGTGTCACCGTGAACTTCCACCACGTGCGCGTGCGTTTCCACCACGATGTTGGTCGTTTGTTTGATCTGGTCAATCAAATACTGCGACATGGATGCGGAGAGCGAATCACCGCGCACCAGCATCACCACCCGGCTGGCGTACTTGGAGAAATACATGGCGGCTTGTCCAGCGGAATTGGCGCCTCCGATGATGTAAACATCCTCGCCCTTGCACGCCATCGCCTCGGTCATGGCGGAGCCGTAGTAGACGCCGCGCCCTTGCAGACGTTCCGCGCCCGGCACTTCCAGCTTGCGGTAGGAGACGCCCGTGGCCAGCAGCAACACTTTGCAGCCCAGCTCGCTGCCGTCCGCCAGCTTCACAATGCGCGAGGGACCCTCCACTCGCACGGCGGTTGCCGATTGAGGGGTGAGGATTTCCACGCCAAAGCGCCTGGCCTGGGTGACGGCGCGGCGCGCCAGGTCGGCGCCGCTGAGGCCGGAGGGAAAGCCCAGGTAGTTTTCGATGCGCGAGCTCATCCCCGCCTGGCCGCCTGGAGCTTCCCTTTCAATCATCACCGTCTTCAATCCTTCGGAAGCGCCATAGACGGCCGCTGCGAGGCCGGCCGGACCTCCGCCCACAATCACCAAATCATAGAAAGCCAGATCGGCGCGCACACGAAGGCCGAGCTTTTCCGCCAACTGAACCGCACTCGGTTCGGCCAGGGAAGAGCCGTCGGGGAAAAGAATGACGGGCAAATGGGACGCGTCATCACCCAAAGTTTTTGCGAGCCGGCCAACCTCAGGATTGGTGTCGGCAGTCTCAAGATCGAACCATTGATATGGAACCTGATTGCGCGCCAGAAATTCTCGCGCCGAGTAAGATTCCGGAGACCAACGATGGCCGAGCAAGCGAATGCCCTCGAAGGCAGGATGATAGGTTCCCCGCCAATCATCCAATAGATCATCGAGTACCGGATAGAAATTCTCCTCGGGGGGATCCCATGGCTTCAACAGGTAATGATGAATTTTGGCTTCATTAATGGCCCGAATGGCCGCGTCAGTATCGGCGTAAGCCGTCAGGAGGACTCGTTTGGTTTGAGGATAGAGTTCCATCGCCTTGCCGAGAAATTCCACTCCGGACATTTCCGGCATGCGCTGGTCGGCAAGGAGTAAAGCGACAGCGTCGCTGCGTTTTTTCAAAGCCCGTAGGGCATCAAGGGCCGTAGCGCCTGAATCCGCGCGCAACACACGATAGCGTTCAGAGTACCGGCTGCGCAAGTCGCGCTCCACGGCGCGCAAAACCTCCGCATCATCGTCGATAGTCATCAATACCGGCTTGGCCATAATAGTCCACCACTCATATGAACTGGTCTTTCTATAGATGCGGGAAATTATCCAAAGATACTTTCCGGTGATGCATCTGCCCTTCCCTGTGACATATAAAATTAGGAACTGTAATTTCTATCTCCGAGACTTCACTCCGTCATTATACCGGGGAAACCCTATTTGGCTCCCTCTGAAAGGAAAAACCCAAGTGTCAAAATTTGACCCAATTAACTCGGTACCATTGAGGACGTGACCACTCACCTGGCGCACTCCGGCTGATAAAAAAGCCGGCATCGCGCCACCCTCTCCCCACGGAAGAGGGCAGGGGGAAAAAGGAGGGTGAGTTGAAATCAGTTCTTGAGGCAGTTTTAAATAATTAGGATCCCAGCCTTCTCCCAGAGGAGAAGGTGGCTCGCCGCGGCGGGGCGGATGAGGGGCTAGTTCCGACATTCGGCCTCAGTCCTCAGATCTTTGACAGTAAACAGGTCTTGGTCAAATGAAAAACCAAACTGTGTCACACCCCCCCAAGGCCGGTCTTGACATTTAACGCCTGCCCCGCAAATCTGTTGCTGGAGGGGTTGAAATGATCATCGAAATGCGGACTTACAAGACCAAGCCCGGCATGCGATCAAGGTTCATTGAGATATTTCGCTCCAAGTCGATCGCTGCTCATGCGGAAATCGGAATGAAAATACTTGGGCCGTTTCTTTCCGTTGAAGATCCAGACATCTTCTTTTTCATGCGTGGCTTCCCGGACCTCCGTTCGCGCGAACCGATGAAAGCAAAGTTTTACCAAGGGGAGCTTTGGAAGCGCGAATTAGAGAACGTCCTGATGCCGATGCTGGAAAAGTATGAAGTCGTCGTGGTGGACGATCCTGAAGGCCTGGTACGATGGAAGTAAGGTGGTTAATCAGGCAAGAGCGTCATCGGGAGTGGATATACAAATCCCGCAGCATTCCTTTGTAACCCCACTTCAATCAGTCCTCGACTATTTGAAAATCTAAGTCTATTCCGCGCGCCTGGTCATATAAAAATAAATGGCTGGGGTTACGATCAGCGAAAGGACCATGGAAATCAGGATGCCGCCGATAACGGCAATGGCGAGGGGTTGGAGCATCTGGGAGCCGGCGCCGAGGGCCAAGGACAAAGGCAGCATGCCTGCGACAGCCGCGAGCGCCGTCATGGTGATGGGGCGCAGGCGGCGGCGTCCGGCTTGAATCATCGCTTCCTCTGGCGGAAATCCGGCGTGGCGGAATTTCTGGTCGGCATCGAGCAACAGGATGCCGTTCTTGGCCACGATGCCGATCACCATGATGAGGCCCATGAAGGATGAAATGTTGAACGTGATTCCGGTAACGAGCAGAGCGAAAAAAACTCCCGAAGTTGAGAGCATGGCCGAAGTTAGAATTGCGACCGACGCGGAAAACTGGCGGAACTCAAAAAGCAGGACCAGAAAGACCAGCACGAGCGCCAGCACGAGCACGGTGACGAGATCACCAAACGATTTTTGCTGCTCTTTGTAGGTTCCACCATATTCCACGCGAATGGAGGGAGGAATCTTTAACTGGGTGACGGCCTTCTTCACTGCCGCGATGCCGGTGCCAAGGTCCACTCCATCCAGACGGGCGGTTACGGATACTTCCCGCTGAAGATTGATGCGGGTGATTTCCGTTTGTCCCGGCAGTTCGGTAAGCGTGGCGAGCGACCCGAGCGTGGCCGTGCTTCCCGTCGAGCTAATCATCATGGTGTTGCTCATGGCGTCGAGCGAGGCCCGCGTGGACTGGGGAAACCGCACGCGCAAGTTATAGACTCGGTCATTTACGATGAGCGGCGTGGGAGCGGGCTCGCCTTCCAGCATGGCCGCGGCATCGGTTGTGATTTCCTCGGGCGTAAACCCTGCGCGCGCGGCCGTGGCGGGATTCACCTGGTAAACCACGGCGGGACCACTGGTGGTGTTTTCGATTCCATTCGCCACATCCACTACCGGTTTCTTGCCTCCAATTTTGATGTTGCCGATGGCATCGCCCACCTGCGGCGCCCACTCCGCCAGCAAATCGGCATTGGGAGAAAACATCATGATCTGGATGGGCTGCGGGGAACCGGTGAGGTCTCCGATCATGTCTTGCAATACCTGGGGGAAATCGATATCCACGGAAGGTTCTGACGCTTTGATTTTGTCGCGGATGTCGCTGATGATCTGGTCAATATTGCGCCTTCGCTTGCTCTTCAGCTTCACGGAAATATCGCCCGTATTGGCTTCGGTCACCGCCGCCAGCCCAAGCTGAAGGCCGGTGCGGCGCGAAGTGCTTTCCACCTCGGGAGTCGCGCGCACAATTTGCTCCATGTGCGAAACCACACGGTTTGTCTCCTGAAGCGAAGAGCCCGAGGGCATGACGTAGTCGAGCACGAACCCGCCCTCATCCATGGCCGGAAGCAGGTCGGATCCGAGATTCCGATAACAGACGTATGAAACCACCACCAACACCACACCCATCGCCGCGAGCCAGGTTGGATGCTCCAGGGCACGGCGCACCCAACGTTCGTAATATTTTATGACGGAACCGAAGAAGCCTCTCATGGAAGCTTCTTCTTCAGCAGCCATCAACCTTTTCACTTCGTCATCTTGGGTTGGCGGAGGTACACGAAAATCGCCGCCGGCGGTATCCATCGGATCGGCGGCCGGCTTCGGCAAATCCTTCCGGCGCAGGAAGTAGAGACTCAGGTTGGGGGTCCAAACCAGCGCCAACGCCAGCGAGGTAAATAAAGATACGGACATGGTAACGGCCAGGGCGCGAAAGAAAGTTCCCGTGACGCCCGTGATCGCAATCAAGGGCAGGAACACCACCACCGGAGTAATGGTCGAGCCCACCAGCGGCACGCTAATTTCTTTCAGCGC
The DNA here is from genome assembly GCA_035308965.1 of Terriglobia bacterium. Taxonomy (GTDB): domain Bacteria; phylum Acidobacteriota; class Terriglobia; order UBA7540; family UBA7540; genus DASYXZ01. Next base: position 24,843 of record DATGFN010000024.1, read on the forward strand.
GCTTTGGATGGCTTGCAGACGTTCTTCGCCGGCCTCGCGGTGCAACACGATGTTTTCCACCACCACGATGGCATCGTCGATCACCAGGCCCACGGCCGCGGCCAGCCCGCCCAGGGTCATCAGATTGAAACTTTCGCCCAGTACCTTGAGGGCAATGAATGTCACCAAGAGGGTGACAGGAATAACCATTCCGGCGACGAGTGAAGATCCCCAATCGCGCAGGAACACCACCAGGATGATTGACGCCAGAATCAATCCCACGATGATGGCGTCGCGCACGCTCTCTATGGATTGGTTGACAATATCCGATTGATCGTAATAGGCGCGCAGTTCGACCCCGGCAGGCAGAGCCGACTGGATCTGCTGAATTTCGCTGTGCACCTCATCAGCCACGGCCACGGTGTTGCTGCCCGGCTGGCGATTGATGCTCAATAGAACCGCAGGTTTTCCGTTGGCGGTGACCACCGTGTAAACCGGCGCCACAGATGGGCCCACTGTGCCAACATCGCGCAGACGAATCGGAATGTCGTTCGTATTCTTGATGACGATATCCCCAATTTCATCCGGAGAGTGCACTTGCGCCGTGATGAGGCCGAGGTACAGTTGATGGTTGTGCTCCAGCAATCCGGGTGAATCAATCAAGTTGGTTCGACGGACGGCCTCCAGGATATCGGGGATCGTCACTTTGGCCCTCAAGAGCTTGGACGGGTCCACCGTCAATTCAAATTCGGGCTGATCGCCTCCCTGCACCACGACCGTGGCGACACCGTTCAACCGGTTCAAACGGGGTTTGATATCGTAGGTCGCTATTTCCCACAACTGGGTCTGCGGAAGTTTTTCCGAAGTCAGGCTGTAACCAATGATGGGAAAACTGGCAAAGCTGAGGCGATGGGATTCAATCTTGGCGGTCGAGGGAAGGGTGGTTTGCACCCGGGCCAATGCGGAGTCGACACTCTGAAGGGTCTGAAACATGTCCACGTTCCAATTGAAGTTGAGGTCTATCTCCGCCGAACCGCGACTGGTGGTCGATTGCACGCTTTCCAGGCCCTCAACGCTATTCACAGCTTCCTCGAGAGGGCGGGTAATGGTCACCATCATCTGATCGATGGGCATCACGCCGTTGTCCACGCCGATAATCACACGGGGAAAATTGGTGGAGGGAAATACCGCGACAGGAATCGTAAATACGACGTACAAACCCACCGCGGCCAGGGTGAGAATCAGGAAAATGACGGCTTTGGAATGCCGCGCCACCCAATAAGACGACGAAGCAATGGTTTTGGGAGTGGGTTGGTCCGGGATGGTCATTGGATTCTTATTGATTTCTCGCAGGTCGCCTTAAAGCGCATGGCAAGTCTTAGGCCGGGCATAACCATTGAGGTGCACGCTATGCCAGGGCTCAATCCTTTTCCCCGCCTTTTGGACTGGGTTCTTCGGCTCCGCCCTTATCGTCTTCTTCTTTTTTGGGAGTCTGGATCTCCAGCTTGGTCTTGGCCAAGACGTCCGGATCCTCACGGAAAAGTTCATAGGCGCCCACGGTCACCACTTTTTCTCCTTCGGACAACCCTGTCGTGATTTGAACATCGTCCCCGTTTTTGATCCCCACCTTCACGGGTTTGATCACCGGAGTATTGCCGTTGGCGACGATCACGGATGTACCGCCATCGGCCGCGGTCAGCAAAGCGGTGGAGGGAATGACGAGGGCATCCTTCACCGTTTCGGTAACTATGCTGACGCGAACACTGGCGCCGGGCTTCAAATGCTCGCCACGGTTCGATGCCTGCACCCAAACTTCCACGGTAGTGCTGTTGGGATCGAGGGCCGGGCTCACAATGCTGACCTTGCCCGGAAATTCATCGCTGATTCCGGCCATCGAAATGGTTGCGGCGTCGCCCACGCGCATTAACGTTGCCTCTTGCTGGGCGACGTGGGCGCGTGCGATCACCTGCGAAGTATCCATCACTGTAATGACCGGAGTCCCTGCGGTCGCCATCTCGCCGAGGTTCAGCGGGCGATCGGTTACCACGCCCTGGATGGGACTGCGTATCTCGGAATAACTCAGTTGAGCCTGGGCGCCCTGATACTTGCCCTTGGCGGCGGAGAGCTGCCCGGCAGCGGACTTCAAATCAGAGCGCCTGGTGACGGACTGGACCGACTGCCAGTGCCGTTTCGCAATTTCATACTGGTTCCGAGCTTGGACAAGCGCAACGCCCGCGTCATCGAGTTCCTTGCGGGCAATGGCGCCTTCCTTGAACAGACTCTGCCGGCTGTCATAAACTTTTTGTGCAGCGTCGAACGATTCCTTGGCCGCTTTCATATCCAACTCCGCTTTCTGCACCTCCTCCGGCACGGCCGCTTTTGTGGCCTCTTCATAGGCCGCTTGTGCTTGTTGGTAGCCTCCTTGATTTTCCGTGGAGGCGGCGGCCAGATCTTTATTTTCGAGCTCGGCCATCAGCTCGCCGGCGTGGACGTGACTACCCCGGTTCACGTAATACTTGATCACCGGCGCGCTGATTTTAGGCACCAGGGATGCCTGGCTCAGCGGATACAAAACGGCGTCCGCACTGACTTTGTTTTGAATGCTGGTCTTTTCCACGGCCGCCACCTGCACCGCGACGGTGGGGGAGGGTTCCTGCTCCGCTTTATTTGAACAAGCGGTTCCGCCCAGGCAGAGGGCGAGCGAAATGCACCAGAGGGCTTTCCGCGGTTGCGCTTTGCGGATGCGAAGCCGTCCCCGGGGCCTGCGTCCCCGGCATTCAAATCCCCAGGCCGTTCCCGCTGTTTCCACTTCCCTCAGGATTCGTCCTTTGTTCTTGTTCATAGTCAAAAACTTCCGGTTAATGTTTGCAGCGTGGCCATGGCGACGCGATAACGCAATTGCCCATCATCGTCGGAGTTGCGGGCCTGGGTCAAACTATTCTGCGCATCAACCAATTCCAGAATCGTCGATTCACCCGCCTGGTAACGAAGAGTGATCAAGCGCAGGCTTTCGGCGGCAAGCTCGGCGGAATGGTGCATGGTTTCCAACTCCGACCGTGCCGCCACGGCCTCATTATAGAAGGAGTATAGATTACCGAGCACTTGCCGCTGGGTTTGGCTTAACTCGGTGCGCGCCAAATCCCGTTTGTATTCGGCCTGCTTCAACTTGCTGCGCATAACCCCCCAATCCCAAACCGGCAGATTCAAACTTGCGGTTATAAAATGGCCAAGGTTCGGAAGCGGGCCGGACTTGGGATCGGCGCTGACCACGCTGCGAAAAGCAAACGCGTTGGCTTCAATGCCATAGTCCGTATCAACGGTGATGGTGGGCAAGAAGGCCCCCTTCGCTGAGGAAACGTCGGCGCTGGCAAACTTAAAGGCTTCCATCGCGGCCCGAACGTCAGGGTTCTCATGCTCGGCCATGGCGCGCACATCATTGAAGGGAGGTAGATCCTGGGCCGAGTTGAGATCGTCGACGACCGCGATATTTTCATTCAGATTGGAGGACAGCATAACTGCCAAAGCAAGGCGCGCGTTATCCACGGCCAACTGTGCATCCTGATAGGCTTGTTTTTGCTGGGAGAACTGAAGTTCGGCCTTGATCACATCACTATGGGCAACTTCTCCCCCCTGCTCCCGTTCCTTGCTGATGGTCAGAAATTTTTCCGCCTGCTCCAAGGCCTGCTGGGCGCTGGCGTATTTTCGCTGCGCCACAATCACGGCATAATAATTCTTCGTGACCGCCACGGCGAGGCCACGGAGCGCGATTTCCGCCTTCGCTTTGGCCATCGCTTCCGCCGCGGGGGCATGGCTGTATCCCGGCATCAACGCACTCGGAGAAAGGTCTTGATGGACGACGCCCCATGCCCGATAAACATGCACTCCATCATTGGTCACATAGCGTCCGGTGGGGAGCACTCCGTTGCCCTTGGTCAAGAGTTCCTGGGTGGTGAAACTGACCAACGGCAGGTGTTCCGCCCGGTGCTGGAGGCGGTCTTCATGCGCCAACTTGGCGTCGGTCATGGCGGACGCGTAGGCAGCGTCATACTTCCGGGCCTGCTCCAGAGCATCATGAAGCGTCAAAGTGAGGGGAGGACCTGCATTCTCCTGTCCGGCCGGATGCACAAGCTGCAAACTTGCACCAGCCTGGAAGGCCTCCTGCGTTTTTGCCCGTAAGGGCGAGGCTGCAACCGCACAGATCAGCATAAGGACGGCGCAGAAAATGCCTCCGCCGCTACGGCTGACTTTTTCAAAGATAGTCTTTTCAATTGATTCCGCAATATTGATGTTCGATATAGAAGAATTCGTATCATGTCGCATTTAAAATCCTCCTTATCAATAATTCAAGTGCATATTTCCAGACTAAGTCGATCCGACTCCGAATCTAAATATTACTCCAAGATTGTTTGGCGTATCTGAAAACAGCATTAAATTCTGTGCAAGCTGGTCCCGGAAGCGGGAGGCGCGGGAAGAGAGGCGGATAGTGTCACGGGACCGGTGCGCAGTTGTTCGAAGGGTTCGAAAATTCAGAAGGGGCGCAGGAAAGGGCGCTTATTCCTTTGCGACGCGGGCGCATCGCCACTTTCAATCGGCGCGGCGGGCGAGTGCGGCCATGGCCTTCAGCAAAGTTTTCACTTGATCGCGCGAAGGAGCTTCGGCATAGAGGCGCAGCAGATTCTCCGTTCCCGAGGCCCGGACCAGGAGCCAGGCCTTGTCGCCGAAAAGCATTTTCACTCCGTCCATGCTGTCAATGGCCGTCACCAGCATTCCGCCCACGCGTTTGCCTTTAAACCCGGCGGCCTTTTTCACCGCCCGTTGCGCCACGGCCTTTTCGATTTCGAGGTCCATTCGCTCGTAATAGTGAGGGCCGAATTCGTCCTGAAGTTCCTGCACCAGTTCACCCAGCGTCCGATTGCGCGCCGCCACCACTTCCGCCAGCAGCAACGAATTAAAAATGCCATCGCGCTCCGGCAAGTGGCCTTTCACCCCGATGCCCCCGCTCTCCTCGCCTCCTATTAAAACGTCGCGCGTGAGCATCAATTCGCAAATGTATTTGAAACCGATGGGGGTGACATGCAGAGGCAATCCGTATTTCGCCGCCAGTTTATCCACCATTTGCGTGGTCGAAAATGTTTTAACCACTTCCCCGCGCAGTTTCAAATCTCCCGCAAGGTGGGCGAGCAGAATGGAAAAGATCTTGTGAGAGTCGATGAAAGTTCCATCGCGATCGATGGCGCCCAGCCGGTCTGCGTCACCATCGGTGGCGAACCCGGCGTCGAATCCTCCCTGCACCACCGCTCGCCGAAGGTCGGCCACGTGCGGTTCGATCGGCTCCGGATTAAGGCCCGGGAAAAGAGGATCGTGCGCACCGTGAATCTCCTGAAATTTGATACCAGCTTCCTCAAAAAGCGCGGCCAGGCAGCCTCGTCCCGCGCCGAACATGGGATCGATGGCAAAACGCCGTCCCGATTCGCGAATTCGGTCCAGTTCCACCAGACTCTTTAATCGCGTGAGGTAAGGACCAACCAAATCCGTGGTCTTGATCGGGGCGGCGCGGCGATGCCTGGTTTTTGTCTCAGACTTGATAGATTTGAGAAGATAAGTCTCGATCCTTTGGACAATCGCTGGAGCCGCTGATCCCCCATAGTCCGCCTTGAATTTCACCCCATTCCACCGGCTGGGATTGTGGCTGGCGGTGATCATAATCGCACCCGCTGCTTTGCGCGCCACCACCGCGTAGCTGACCGCGGGCGTAGGGGTGGCGCGGTCGGCGAGGACCACGGGGATCCCGGCTGACGCGACAACTTCCGCCGCCGCGCCGGCAAATTCGGGGGAAAGGAAGCGGGTATCGTAGCCAATCACCAGGCCGTGCGAGGGCTTGCCCTCGGCGCGAATGTAGTGGGCGACGGCGGCGGCCACCCGGCGCACATTGGCGAAGGTGAAGTCATCTCCGATGACTCCGCGCCAGCCGTCGGTGCCAAATTTGATTTTGTCCATGGATTATTTCAGCCGTAAGGCCGAATGGCATTCGGTCTGTGGCAAAATTTACATCGAGCTGACCGAATCCCGTTGGGTCCCGGAATAGTCTTGATTCCAGTCTGCCCCCACACCGTTCGCCAGATGGCTGCGAGATTTATCGACAGGCCGAACGCCGTTCGGCCCTACAGCAACTCGCGCCGGCCTTGACGCTCCAGCTCTTGCACCGCCTTCCCCACATTCTGGGAATCATCGCGGGCGCAGACCAGAAGCGCGTCCTCTGTCTCCACAATCACCAGGTCATGAACGCCCACTGTCACCACATGTTTGCGCGGCGACACAATCATATTTCTTTCCGAGTTCAGAGCGATCGCGTGGTGCGGCATAACATTGCCTTGCGCGTCCTTGGGATTGAGGTCGTAGGCCACTGCCCAACTTCCCACATCACTCCATCCAATATCTGCGCTCACTCCATAAACATTCGAAATCTGTTGCATTAGAGCAAAGTCAATGGAGATTTTTTCGAGAGTCGGATAAATCCTCCGGAAAACCGCACGCGCCCGAACTCCGCCCGCCTGGTTGATCCGCGCCAGAGACCGCGCCATTCGGGGTTGGAATTGTTCCAGGCTGCGAAGCAGCGTGGAAGCGCGCCAAATAAACATTCCACCATTCCAACGATATTTTCCGGAAGCCAGAAATTTGCGGGCCTTGGCAAGCTCGGGCTTCTCGGTAAACTGTTCCACTCGAAAAATTTGACGGCCCTCAGCCTCGCCTTCCAGTCTTCCGAATCGGACGTAGCCGTAGCCAATATCGGGCCGGGTAGGTTTAATGCCGAGAACCACCGAACGGCCTTCAACGGCGGCCCACCGGCAGGCGGCGCCCAGGTCACGCCGGAAGACTTGCGGATTTTCAATGACGTGATCGGAAGGCAGCACCACCATGATGCCGTCCGGATCGCGTTGCAGGATTTCCTGGGCCGCCAATCCAATGGTGGGCGCCGTGTTGCGCGCCGCAGGTTCGGCCACAATTTGCTTGCGTGGAATCCGGGGCAGGAGCCGAATAATTTTCCCCCGCACAAGCTCGTTAGTAAAAATGTAGGTTCGCTCCGGGGGAATCACACTTTGAATTCGCGCCACCGCAGCTTCCAGCAAAGTGTCTTGCCCAAAGAGCGCCAGCAGTTGTTTGGGGTTCTTCCTGCGGCTGAGGGGCCAGAAACGAGTTCCGCTCCCACCCGCCATGATAACGGCGTAAGCGTGCTCGAAGGGGGAACCCTTGGTCGTTCGACCTTTGCTCCCCTTTTTTCCATGCTTGACTTTCATGAGTCCAGCCGCCTCATTCAAAGCAAATTTTCCGAATGTCGCGGGAACTTACACCACGCTTCAGGAGCGGGCGCCGAAAATCTTTTTCAAGATCGGGAAGATAGAATTTCAAAAACCGGCTCTCTTTCAGCGGCACCACGCGATACCGTCCTGTCGCAGGAGGAATCAGCCAGGTTTCTCCGGCCCGATAGCCCAGCCAGCCGGCATCGGTCTCCATTCGGCCCTCACCTTGAAGCATTGAATAAATTTCAACGCGTTCTGGCGTGCCCGTTCCGAATACGGTTTTGTGCGCTTTCAACTCTTCCACCGCAAAATATCGGCTGGCCACCACGTACCGGCGCGAACCGAAGGGCTCGCGAAATGCAAGGCGGGGTAAATCACGTTGTGTTGGCGCTTCCATTCGCGTGACTTCCAGTCCTTTCTTCAAATGGAGCGGGCGGGGTTTGCCGTCGAGTCCGGCGCGTCCAAAATCGTCCAGTCGATAGGTGAGGTCCGAATTCTGCTCGGCCTCGAAAAGGACCAGGCCCGGGCCGAGCGCATGAACCGTGCCCGGGGCCACAAAGACCGCCTCATTCGCTTTAGGATGGAAAGCGGAAACAAGTTCGCGCAAAGTTCCATTCTCAAACGCCGCCTTCAGCTTTTCCCTGGTCACGCCTTGCTTCAGGCCCAAGAGGATTTCCGCCCTGTGACCGGAATGAATGAAATACCACATCTCGGTCTTTCCCGTGCTCCCCGCATCGTGGATGCGCGCGTAACCGTCGTCCGGATGCACCTGGACCGAAAGCCAGTCACTGGTGAAAAGGTATTTGGCCAGAATTGGAAAGCGCGCCTCGGTCCAGCCGCTGCCGTTGAGTTCGGGGCCATATTTTCTTGAGGCTTCGGCGAGGGTAAGGTCACAAAGCGGGCCGTTCATGAAACGGGACTGATCGTCGGTAAGCCAGACTTCCCCGATCAATTCGTCCTCGCCCGCCCCTGATGCCGCCTTGTCAAAGAGCGGCGCCAGATCGTGTCGTCCCCAAATCTTTGGTTTGTAAACCGGGGAGAGCAGCAGAGGGCAATCGAGTTTCGCCATGGAGATTAATATTTGGCAAAAAAATTCTTCAGCCGCCTCAAGCCTTCATCAATCTGCTCCAGGGATGTGGCGTAAGAGAGGCGCACGTGCGCATGGGTGCCAAACGCGGGACCGGGTACTACGGCCACGTGGGCATCCTCCAAAAGTCTTTCAGCCAACACGGTTGTGTCCGCCAGTCCGTCCTTCTTCAGAAAGGAACCGACGTTGGGATAAACATAGAAGGCGCCCTCCGGATTGACGCAACTTATTCCCGGGATGGCGCGCAGGCCTGCCACAATTCGATCCCGGCGGGCGAGGTATTCGGCGAGCATCGCCTGAACGGAATCCTGCGGCCCGCGCAGAGCTTCCACCGCTCCCTTTTGCGCGAATGAAGTTGGGTTGGAGGTGGAATGGCTTTGCAGCTTTAACATATTGGCAATCAGTTTCGCCGAGCCCAGCGCATAACCCACCCGCCAACCCGTCATGGCATATGTCTTGGAAAGCGAACCAATAAGGATAAGGTTCTCCCGATTCTTGGAAGCGCCCAAAGAGAACGGCTTGCGCCCGCCATAAATGAAGTGGCAATAAGTCTCATCGGACATCAACAGAATATTGCGCCCGGCGGCCAGTGCCAGGAGTTTCTCCATTTCCTCGTCCGGCGTCACGGCGCCCGCAGGATTGCTGGGCGAGTTGATGATGATCATTCTGGTTTTGGGCGTAACCAACTTTTCCACGTCGGCGGCACGCACGGCGAAATTATCCTCTTCGCGCGTCTCGAGCAGCACCGCTTTCCCGCCCGCATAGTGGACGATGTCCAGAAACGATACCCAGTAAGGAATGGGGAGAATGACTTCGTCGCCGGGATTGATGGTGGCGGCCACCGCCTCAAAAATCGCGTGCTTGCCGCCCACCGTCACCAGGGATTCTTCGGGCGCGTAGTTGGAACCAAAATCCGCCGCGTGCCGATCCACGATGGCCTGCTTCAGGTCGCGGGTTCCGCCGGTCGCCGTGTACTTGGTGAAATTCTGTTGTAGAGCTTCGATGGCGGCGCGTTTGATGTTTTCGGGAGTGGGAAAATCCGGCTCACCGGCGCCAAAGTCCACCAGGTTCACTCCGCCGGCCTTGAGCTTTTCCGCTTTGATCACGACGGCGGCCGTGGACGATACGGAAATTCTTGCGATGCGTTCTGAAAATTCCATGACCCTGGACCTCACCCTTTATTTGCCTTGGCTTTTTCCCGCAAGCGATCTTCCACCACCGGCGGCACCAGATCCTTCACCGATCCGCCGTGCCGAAAAATCTCGCGCACCAGCCGCGAGCTGATGTAGGTGTAGGATTCCCCCGGCATCAGGAAAACCGTTTCCAGGGTGGGCGAGAGCTTGTGGTTCATCAACGCCATCTGGAACTCGTATTCGTAGTCCGAGAAGGCCCGGATGCCCCGCATAATCGCGTTGGCTTTTTTCCGCTGCGCGTAATCCACCAAAAGTCCGCTAAACGTCTCGACGCTGACGTTTGTCTTGCCCTTGGTCACTTCGCGCAGCATGTCCACCCGCTCGTCCACACTGAAGAGGGGCTCCTTCTCAAGATTGACGAGCACGGCCACCACCAGGCGCTCAAAGATCCGGCTGCCCCGCTCGATCAAGTCGAGATGGCCCTTCGTGATCGGGTCAAACGACCCAGGATAGATTGCCAGCGTTTCAGCCATGGTTCGCTCGGAACTAACCGCCGCCCAGTGGGGAAATTCGAAAATCTATTCTAGCGTTCGAGTTTGACGATTGTAAATCGGATTCTCAATGAGGTCGAGAGTTAGCGGGTGAAAAAGGTGAGTGGGATGGCTTCGGCCATCGCGCGGTAGCCTGCGGGCGAAGGATGAAGATGATCGCCGGAATCATACAACGGCAGCAAGCGCTCGGGATGGCTGGGGTCGCGCGTGACTTTATCGAAATCCACTAAGGCGTCAAAATTCCCCGCTGTTCGGATCCACTCATTGATTGCCAGCCGGTCGGATTCACTGCGCTGCCGCTTTGCCCCCGTACAGGGAAGAAGGGTAGCGCCCATCACTTTGATGCCATGCGAGTGGGCGCGAAGAACGAGCTGCTTGTAAGAGGCCAGGATGTTTTGGACCTGGAGGGTATGCATTTCCGGCGGCACCTCGCCATTGCGCACAAGCTGGCTCAGGTCGTTGATACCCTCCAGAACAATCAGATAGCGGACACCGGCCTGTGCAAGCACGTCGCGGTCAAAGCGCGCAAACGCATTGGGCCCCACACCGTCTGTCAGAAGGTGATTTCCACTGATGCCTTCATTCAGAACGCCGAGAGTCCGTTTATTGTGCGAAACTCGAAGCCGCGCGGCAAGGAAATCGGTAAAGCGATCGTTCCCGTTCAAGGTCGCTCCGGGTCCGTCGGTTATCGAATCGCCCAGTGCGATAATGGTGGCACCGTCGCGCGGGACGGCCACATCGACCCCCGTGATCTGATACCAGTGGTCCACTTTCTTCGCATTAGGAAGGTCAGCGGCGGAAACCAGATCACCATGAGCCAGAAAGGAAGTGGAACGCGAGAAGGGATGCCCCGTTTGCTGGCCCGGCGGGATATCCAGATGGAATGTGATCGCCAAGGAGGAAAGGGCGGCTACAGTCAGCTTGACCGGATCAGAGGTATACTCGGCGCCTGCCGGTATGGTCAAATCGCTGTTTCCGGAAAAGGTGAGGGCCCTGTCGGTAGCCGGGTCAATCTGGGCAGATGCAACTGAAATTGGTTTCGCAACGTGGACAGAGGTAAAGTGCAGCGGGGCGGTCCCAAATACGTTCGAAATATCCACGCGGAGAGATGAGCCGCCGATGGACAGGTGCACAATTTGCCGCACCGTGGCATCGGTGAGATCTTCAGGAGGGAGGGAGTCAGCCGGCAGGAGAGCGCGCGGGGAAGCCCCCCAAGTTGCGACCCAATGCACACGAGAGGGAGATTGCGCCACTGCCGGCCGCGCGGGATACAGACCCACGGCAAGCAACGAAACCAGGACGAAAGTTCCTCGCACAATTCTCATTTAATCTGCCGTTCTTTCCGCCTTATGGCCGCCTTTCTGTTAGCAAGCAGCTTACCAACCAGGACGAACGATAAATTGTGGAACCCCTTGGTTAGAACTTTTGATTGCAACAAGTTCTTTCTCTACACTACTATAGAGTCATACACATAACTGACAACAAAGCCGGGTCCAACTGCCATTTTTTGTCGCTCGGCCTGGCAAATAGCGTCACTTGGGCGGGCATTCAAATTTAAAGAATAAATCCCAACTAAGGGGATTTGAACTGAGCAGTGGGCATGGTGAAGGTGGAGCGATTATCTCCACTTCAGTTCTCGAAGCGTTTCAAATCCCCGCTAATTCTTAACGCGATTTTCACCGTGATTCGAATGTCGTTTTTCGGAGGGCATCTTAGCATTCCGGGGGGGGCGCGCGTCAACACAAAATTCCCCTGGGTGGTGGGTTAGTTTGACGTAGAGGCGGCTTTACGCCGCCACATGGCGAGGTAAACTCGCCGCTACAAAATCAAAATGACCCATTACCTTCCCCTGGGCTTGATGACTTGCGGCAAGGGCTCCAGTCTAGGGCGTTGAAGCGGGGATTTACAGAAGCTTCTAATTCAAAAGCCGGCGGTCCGAGACCGCCGGCACAATTGTTCAAATTAAACCACCACCCAAAATCGATTTCTCCTTTCCACTTTTCCTTCCGGCTTTCTCTTCCGCGTCTCCATTGCAAATCGGCTTAGGCCTTAATGAGGGAAACTTCCAGCTCGATCTTAACGTCGTCCCCGACGAGAATCCCGCCGGTTTCGAGGGCCGCATTCCACGTCAATCCGAAATCGCTTCGCTTAATCTTGGTGGTCCCGGACGCGCCCATGCGCAGGTTGCCCCAGGGATCTTTGGATTCCGCAGTGGGTCCTTCCACTTTTAGCACCACCGGCTTCGTTACTCCGTGAATGGTGAGATCCCCGCTGATACTGAGCTCACCCTCGCCAGCGGATTTGACGCTGGTGCTCTTGAAGGTGATGGTCGGGTATTTATCGACATCCAGAAAATCCGCGCTCCTCAGGTGTTTGTCCCGGTCAGGCTCCTGGGTCTGAATCGTCTTCGCATCAATCACAACATCAACTTTGGATTGTTCCGGATTGGCAGGATCCCGGACAACCGAGCCCTGGACGTTGCTGAACGCTCCGTGAACATTGGTGATCATCATGTGCTTAACTACAAAATGTGCGGTGGAATGTGCCGGATCGATTTTATAGGTCGTGGTCATCGATTTAGTCTCCTTGTAATAGTATCTCGACCTAAAGATAGATGCAGTTGTTGGCTCTCGGTTTCATGAAATTTACAGGGAAAATATATCTCGATATCGAGTATTATAGGGTTCATGGGAGAGGAGAGCGCAACCCACATATGGCTGGTGCTCTTTAAAGCCTTCCGGGCCATTGAGCGGAACGCCGAAAACAGCATTGCGGCAATGAGAATCGGCTTTTCCGATTTCGCCGTGCTGGAAATGTTGCTGCACAAGGGGCCGCAGCCGGTGAATCGGATCGGGCGCAAGGTCCTTCTGGCCAGCGGTTCGATCACGGCCGCAATCGACCGGCTGGCAGCGCGCGGCCTCGTCCGCCGCACATCCGATCCAGGTGATTTGCGCGCCCGCATTGTGAAACTGACGCCAACCGGGCGCAAGTTGATCGGCCGGGCCTTTACCAAACACGCCCATGATATGGAGGAAACGATGGCGGTGCTGGGTCCTCGCGAGCGCAGGGAACTGGTTCGCCTTTTGAAGAAGGTCGGCCTCTGGGCCGCCGCCCACGCCGAATAGACGGGCGTAAAATCAAGCCGGACCTTGCGCACCCGTATAAAGTGCCTCAAAAATGATTCGCTGGGCTGGAGTGCAGGGGCGCGAAAAGCGAGAGCGGGATGGCGCCAGCCATGGCGCGGTAGCCCGCGGGTGACGGGTGCAAATGATCGCCACTATCGTACGATGGCAGCAAGCGCTCGGGATGGCTGGGGTCGCGCGTAACTTTATCAAAGTCCACGACGGCGTCGAAATGCCGCGGAGCGCGGATCCACTGGTTGACGGCCTGCCGGTCGGCTTCGCTGCTCGCGGCGGGATGGTAATAATCTGAGCCCGTATAAGGAAGAATGGTCGCGCCCACCACTTTGATGCCGTGAGCGTGGGCTTGAGCGATGATCTGGCCGTACGAACCCAGAATGCGGGAAACAAAAGCACTGTGCTCGCCCGGCGCAACTTCGCCGTTGCGCGCAAGCCCTCCCAGGTCATTGACCCCTTCGAGAAGAATCAGGTATCGGACGCCTGTCTGCGCCAGGACGTCGCGGTCAATCCGCGCCAGGGCACTGGGCCCCAGCCCATCCGTCAGAAGATGATTCCCGCCGATGCCCTCGTTCAACACGCCGAGAGTCCGCGAGTGGCGCGAAGCTTGAAGCCGTTCGGCAAGAACATCCGTCCAGCGATCGTTCCCGTTGGTAGTGGCTCCGTGCCCATCGGTAATCGAGTCCCCTAGAACAACAATGGACGCGGCGCCTCGCGGCGCAACCACGTCCACGCCCGAAACCTGAAACCAATGATCCACCTTTTTCGCCTCGGGAAGGTCGGAGGCGGAAACCAAATCTCCATGAGCAAGATAGGAGGTAGCTCGGGAACCGGGATGCCCGCTTTGGACCGCCGGAGGCGAGTCCATATGCAAAGTGATGGCCAGATTGGAAAGGGCTGTTACAGGAAAATCGACCGGATCAGAGAAATACTCAGCTCCCGCCGGCACGGCCACATCCCCATTTCCCGAAAAAGTGAGCACCTTGTCGGTGGCAGGGTCAATTCTGGCCGAAGCGGCGGAAATCGGACTTGCGATGTGAACAGAGGTCAAGTGCAATTTTGCGGTCCCGAAGGCGTTTGACACTCGCACGCGCAACATGGGGCCGCCAATTGAAAGGTGCACAATCTGGCGCAGCGTGGCGTCGCGCAGATCGTCAGGGGCAAGCGCGTTCTGAGGCTCGGGGATTTGTTGGGAAGCCGCCCACGACCCCACCCAGTTCATTGGCGAGAGTGTGATTTGGGAAACCGGCTGCCCCGGCGCCAGTCCCAGTGCGAGGAGAACGGCAACCAGCAATTTTCTCTGTACTAATAACATGTCCCGGTTTTAATATGAATCCCCGACTAAATAGATTTCCCTAAATGAGCACGGCAAAAATAGCACGTTGGGAGGCGCGTTTGTCAAATCAATGTTCGAATCTGTCAATCCTATTTTTTTCCGCGGCCCTATGGGCTTCGGCCGCCACCCCTCGGGCGTTCGCCCAAAGCGCGGATTCAGCGACACAGCCGCCGCCGGTTACCTTCACTCAGGAGCAGGACCATCAGAACATGATGGACCAGCTTGGAATCAAGGCGCTCCGCCCTGGTCCGAGCGGCGATGAGCAAGCGCCCAATCACGCCAACTACGATGAGTCGGTGGCTAATCCATATCCGAATTTGCCGGAAGTATTGATTCTTAAGAATGGGCTGAAAGTTACCACGCCTGAAATGTGGTGGAAGCAGCGTCGTCCGGAAATTGTGGAGGACTTGGAGCGTGAAGTCTACGGCAGGATCCCTCCGAACGTTCCCCATGTCACATGGACCGTCACCATAAACGAACGGGAGTTTGTGGGCTTCACCCCCGTGATCGCCAAGCAGCTTGTGGGACACGTGGACAATTCCTCATATCCTGCCATCAGCGTCGATATTTCCATGACGCTTGTCGTCCCGGCGAGCGCGAAGGGCCCTGTTCCCGTATTGATGATGTTTGGCCGCAGCGCGCTTCCAGCTCCCAGGCAGCCTCCTCAGGAAGAAATTGACAAGATCAACGCAAAGTTGAGGGCGCTGCTTGCCAAGGACGACCCGGCGTTGCAGGAAATCTTTGACCAATATCCCGCCTATAGCCTGGTCCCCGTCTCACCTTTTCCTTTCTTCGGGCCCCCTGCGCCCGGCGAACCATCGCCAACCCAGCAGTTGCTGGCGGCAGGATGGGGTTATGCCCTGCTCAATCCCGCCAGCATTCAGGCTGATAACGGCGCCGGATTAACCAGAGGCATCATCGGCCTGGTGAATCACGGCCAGCCCCGAAAACCAGACCAATGGGGCGCGCTTCGAGCCTGGGCGTGGGGAGCAGCGCGCGGATTGGATTACTTGGAGACCGAGCCGGCCGTTGACGCAAAACATGTCGGCATCGAAGGGGTCTCCCGTTTCGGGAAAGCCGCGTTGGTCACGCTTGCTTTTGAACCTCGCTTCGCCATGGGCTTAATTGGTTCATCGGGAAAAGGTGGCGCAACCCTCTTGCACCGCAATTGGGGCGAAGCGGTGGAAAGCCTCACCGGGGGCGGGTACTACTGGATGGCGGGAAATTTCATCAAATATGGCGCGTCAGACGCCGCCTTTGGAAGCAAAAACGGCGGCGATCTGCCGGTGGATTCCCATGACCTGATCGCTCTATGTGCGCCGCGTCTTACCTTCATCAGTTATGGCGTTCCTGAAAAGGGTGACGCCAAGTGGCTCGATCATCAGGGTAGTTATATGGCCACGGTGGCCGCGGGACCAGTATTTAAACTGCTGGGCGCGAAAGACCTGGGAGTCGGCGATGATTACCATACGGCAAAAATGCCGCCGGTGAATACAGGCTTGCTCGACGGCGAGCTGGCCTGGCGACAACATGATGGAGGACATACGGATGCCCCCAATATGAAATACTTCATCGCCTGGGCCGACAAGAAAATTGGGAATAACGCCGCGTCGAAAACTGGCGCGCGATGATTCGAATGAGGCCCTTATCCCGGCAGCCGTGCGTATGGCGCTGTCAAATTCAACGATTTGTCCTTATCGAGTAAAAGACGGCCGCTTCGCTTCCAACCGTTTGGTGTGTTCAGTCTGAAGCTCGGCAGCGGTTTGCGCGACCAAGGGTGAATAAAACGTGCGAACCAGGCGCGGGTCAAGCCAGCGCGGCTCGGCTTCTGTGGCAGCCTCGTATTCCTTGACGGCCTCATCGGCGTCATGGGTTTTCCATAGGGCAATCGCCAAGCCCATCTGCGGCGTGTTCCACTGCGAAGGATTGGTATTGCCTTCCCCATGCGGAATCCTAAAGCGTACGATCGCCTTGTCGGTTTCATTGATTTCCAACTCAACCCATGCCAGATCGTATTGAATATTCAGGTCCCCCGAGCGCTGGTTGGCCAGGTTGAGCAGCAGAGCGTTGGCGGCGGCGTATTGCTTGGCACGATAGTACCACCAGGCGAGTCGAATCAGGTGCTCGGGCGCGACACCATATTCAGCCGATCCGCCTTTCCGGATCATCTCCTCCGCCGGGGCCCCATTGCCAGCCAGCAACATTAGTCCGGCCCATTCGATCTTGATTTGCGAATTGAGAGCGGGCGTGCTTATTCTCTGCTCAGCCATGAATTCGCCGAATTCTTGCGCCGACTCACGCGGCGAATTTGCCGCACTAAGGGCTTCGGCATAACTCCACACCAGGTTCATATCCACTTGTTGATCTTTGGGCGTGAGGTCCAGTAGCTTACGGAAAGCTTTGGACGAAGTGGAGAAATTCCCCAATGCAAGACCGGCTTCAGCCTGGATCGTTAGCGCCTCAGTTGCTTGGGGGTCCAAAGTGAGCCAATACGACGCCACCTCCGCTGCCTGGCCGAATCGGTGTGCATCGCGCGCTTCTGCCGCAAAGGATCTGGCAAAAGCGACCACGCTTTCCGCATCGTCCGGATACAGGTTCTTCAGCTTCTGGTACGCTGCCCGGGACGCCCCAAAATCTGTCAGCGCCATCTCCGCTTCAGACAGAAAGATGAGCGCCTGGGCGTTGTTCGCTTGAAGATTGAGCGAAGCAGCAGCGAACTTTTCCGCCTGATTGTATTGCCGGGCGCCCAGAGCTGCCGCCGCCATCCCATTGGCAAACCCTGCCACATCTCCGGCATCCGAAGGAGATTGATCCACAAGCTTGCGGTAATTCTCGTTTGCAGCCGCGAACTTACCCTGGGCGAATTGAGCTTCGGCCAGGACCTTCACCGCCACCGGTTGGTCCGGCTGAATCTTCAGTGAGCGCGTTGCCAGCTTTTCCGCACCGTCGTAATTCTTTGCTTCCAATGTTTTTTGGGCGCGCGCGGTCAGGAAAACGTAGGCGACCTCCAGCGTCCGCTCGCTGGCCATCTTTTCCCATTGCTCGTCCGTAATCATTTTTTGAATTTGGGCGATGCGCTCAGCCGGCGCGGGGTGCGAGCGGAAATAACCTTCCAGCGTTTGCCACGCAATGCTTGAAAGTTCTTCCCCGGGCGTTTGAGCGCGGTTCCTTCGCTGCTCTTCCAGCCGGTCGAAGGCCTGGAACATCCGGATGGCGCCGAGGGGAGAGTATCCCGCCTTCACGGCCAGGTGGGTCCCTTCGCGGTCTGCTTCAAGTTCCTGGGTCTTGTTGTAGCCCGCTTCAAAAACCTCCACGGGCAACGCCACCAACTCGCCCAGCGGGAGGCTGCGAAGCGTGCCTTCCGTCTGCACTCGCTCCGCGCAATGGTAATGGTCAATGTGTTCCACCTCATGACCCAATACGTCGGCCAACTCGTCTTCGCTGTCCATCAAGGCGATCAATCCGCCGCCAATAAACACGTGTCCGCCCGGCAAGGCAAAAGCGTTGATAAAATCAGGGTCTGAGATGTAATGGAACTTGTAGGGGAGCTTGCGCTGAGCCTGCGCGGCCACGTGGCCCCCGACCCGGTTCACATAGTTCTGCACCACTTTGGTGCTGGCGTCTTCCTTCGCGAATGCCCCCGAACCCAAGTACCGTTGCGCCAGGTCGTTGCCGACGGTGATTTCTTCCTCGTCGGACATACGCGTGAACTTGGCGGGCAAGCGGGTCAGCTCGTGTTGGGTGTCGGCAACGAAAAAGAGCAGCGCGTCGGGGCCGACGGGCGCGGCCGTTTTCCGCGTCTGGCTGATCACCAGCGCGCCCGCTACGAGCGCAAACATGAATGAAAATGTGCCCCACCGCTTCATAAGTACCCCTGTAGGACTTCACGAAAACGGGTGTAGAGAAACGAAACGGAAAGCAACGCGACGCCGAGCGCGATGAAGGTCAGGTAACGATCACGCGGAGCGAGCCTCCATACGTCCACCAGAATGATTTTCCCCACGCAAGCCAGCAGCAGTCCCATGGCGCTGAGCCGGAAGCTGCGCTCCTTCACGGCCAGGGCAAAGAGGAACACGGCGACCGCTTCCGCGCCCCAGGCCGCCGTCGCCATGCCATAGGGCCGCAATTCAAGGTAGAGGAAATAAGTGAGCAGGATGAAGTTGGCGAAGAAAAAGGCCTGCTCCGGGCGCCGATTTAAACCGCTCAGCATTCTTTTGATTTTTCCCCGCCCCGCCGTTTGCGTTGAGGGGGCCGGAAGTTCCAAGCGGAAAGCCGCCAGGAGCGACAAGAAAATCAAGACAATGGTCGTCCCCACGGTGGCGAATTGTCCGGACCAGAAAGTGGGCGGCGGAAAATAGCTTCGCTCGTAGAAATTATGAAGGATGGTCCGGGAAAAAACGGCGGCACCAAGCAGAAGCCCCTGGTGCAGGAAAACCCTCCGCTTGAACCGCCAGGCCATCAAAACGAAAACCAGGATCAATGCCGACCACGCCGCGGCCACCCAGTCGAGGTCCAACTCAAAACGCATGACCGCGGCCATGGTGATGGTCCCAAGATGGCAATGAATTTGCGCCATCTTCATCCGGCGGTCGCGCTCCAGAAAGGTAGCCGGATTATCTTGCAGCCGCCAGTAAACGAAATAGAACAACAATGCCAGTGGGATGGCAGTGTAAACGCGCGGGCTCAACTCCCCCGGCGTCTCGACGGCGTTGAAGTTCACCAGGAAGAGGCGGAAGAAACAAACGATAAATAGAAGATACGCTTGAAAGCGCAAGGAAGCCGATGCGCGCTCATAACCCAATTGAAACAGCATGAGACCCACCAGCGCCCACCCCATGGCCACGCTGGTCGGCCACAATTGGTACCAGAGCAGGAGAGTCAGGACAAAAGTCCCCACCCACGTATAAGCTTCAGGAATCCATAAGGCTCTGGCGCGCTCGGGATAGCCAATCCACTGCGAGCAAAAGTAGAGTAGAGCGATGGCGAGAGAGATGGTGGTGACGGCGCGCCAGTTAAAATATGAAACTTCCACCACAGCGAAGTTGACCGCCACTATTCGGATGAAACCCAGCAAGGCAAAGGCATTGGCCTGGGTGTTGAGCTCCTCAATCTTGAGGTTGGAGCCGCCAATCGCCAGCGCCAAGGCCATGGCCATCCACGCCACTGCCAGCCAGGGCTCCGTAAAAAGGGCCCATATCCCAATCATCGCCACTATGCCAGCGATGTAGGATTGAAATCGCACGCACGTTTTTTCGAAATCTGTTTGGAGCAAGTCCGGCCAGCGGCGGGGGACCCAGTGAGCGTTGGCGTAAAAGACCAACGCAGCCACAGCGCAAATCAACGCCAGTCGCGGATCGCTGAAGTCAACATGCTTCAAATCGCGCGCGTCCGAAAGGCGCCACGAGTCGATGAAAACGATATGCCAGGCCACCACCAGTTGCGCAGCCATTCCGAGGTAGCGAAACACAATTTCGCGCGTGAATACCCCGGCCAGGAACAGGGCTTCCGCTTCCATCAGCCAGAGGACAGAGAGGCGGCCGCCGGAATAGCGGAAAGGGAACGCGGCGATCAACAAGGTGGCGCCAATAGTGGTGAGAATCGCAAACGCGGTGCGGCGCCGGCGTGTGACGGGCAATTGACCGAGCGCCATTTCCATCGCGCCCACCGATACCAGAAACCAAAAAGCCAGCTCGGGACGCGCGGCCTGGTAATTGATCACGTAGTGGAACAGGCAAGTATTCAGCAGCGCGGCGACGGTGGATACGTTTTCTTCATTCGGAATATCGATGCGCCGGAAAATGTAGGAGAACCGGAAAATCAGCCAATAGGAAATCAAAAGCGCCGTGCTGAGCGGGAGTTCAGGGAAGGGATGATGGGGCACGCCCATGGGTTCGATGATGGGACGCAGCCAGTAATAGTGATTCAAAAATACAGCGAGGATCGCGACCACCTCAAGCTCAAACCAGCGCCGGCGCCCTACGATCACAGCCAGAGCCAGAGCCAGGATTGCGCCCGCGATCAAACTGTTGACGCTGCCATGACTGATGTTGATGGTGGTGAATGCAAGCAGAAAAGCAAGCCCGGTGACAACCTGTGAGTTGTAGCGCAGCGTGTGCGCCACCATCGCGGCCGCCACGATGAGGAGGAGAACAAAATCAGCAGACTCCGATTCAAGAATCCGCGTGGCGGCCACGTGATTCATGGCGTAGGTGGTGAAATAAAGCAGCGCCCAGCCGCCGCCCATGCCGGCACGGGCCAAAATGCGCCAATTGTCTCTACTTTCGAAGTAAATTCCCGGAACCAGCATCGCCATACTGACAACAAAACTTACAAATAATTTTCCGCCCGGCCCCATTTCCCTCAGCTCATAGATCAGGAAGAGCGCGACGCCGATCACCAGGATGATGACGCCCACCTTGTTGAGCCAATTCGTGCCCAGCGTTTCTTCAAGACTGAGAATCGATTTTAACTTTTCACTTTTCTTCTGTGTGGAGACGGTGGAACCAATATTGGGCCGGGTGACTGAAGGAGAAACCCTCGGCGCAGAAACGGGTGGCGCGGGAATTGAAGGTGGTTTTGGCGAGGGCATGGCGGGGGGCGCCGGGATCTCCGGGCGCGCACTGGGAGCAGTCGCGGGAGGAGGCGCCGGGATCTCAGGGGCAGGGTGCGCCGGCTTGACTTGGAGCGGGACCGCGGCCGGTTCGGAAACTATTGCTCCTGCAGGAGCTTTGGAAGGCGCAACTTGCCTCTCCAATTCCTCCACACGGCCAACAAGTTTGGTCAGTTTTATAACTTGCTGTTCAAGCGTTAAGAGACGCGAGCCTAATTCTTTTTCGTTTTTCTCGCTTTGCTCGGCCTTGCGCGCAGCGCGACCGGCGCGCGCGAGGGCAACGAAGGGTAGAATGAAAACCGCCCCGATTAAACCGAGAACGAGAATAATGGCAAAAACAATTATTCCTTCCACTGTTTTATTCCTGATGGCTGAGCAATTGCCCGGATATTACCACCAACCAACTCAGTTCACCACTTGATAATTCACCTTCCTTCTATCGCTCTTCATGGGAAAAATACTAATTGGGAGTCCGATGGGTAACCAGAGGTAGTGTGACAGTTTGTGAAGTGTAACAAAGGGGAGGGATGTTGTGGGTGGCTGTGTCGTGAACTCAGAGGAAATGAAGGCCCAATACGATGGCCAGGGCGAGCGCGCCGGCAAAACTTGTGCCGGAGAAATTGACGATGCCATTGGTCACGAGGCCTTGGCGCTCCAGAGTTGCCCCAAGAATACTATCGAATAAATTCCCTGCCACTGCGGCGGCCAGTGCGATTCCGGCGCCGGCTAGTGCACGTTGGCCGCACAACCCGAGTCCAAATCCCAGTCCAACCACCAGCGCCGAGGCGATAATGCCTGCGGCAGATCCTGCCAGGGATACGCCGCCATTCTCTCCGACAGGAACTTCTTCGAGTAATGCGATCAAGTAAGTGCGGCCGGACAGCCACTGCCCCAGTTCACTGGATACTGTGTCCCCTGCCGCCTCGGCCACTGAGGCCAAAAACGCCAGCAGGAAAGCGGCTCGGGGAAACGCCGTGATGGCCAAAAGGGAAAAGAAAGCTGGGACCAGGCAATTGGCAAGAGCTTCGCGCCAGCTTCGCGCTCCACCTCGATGCTCGGCCACTCCGCGTGAGGCTTTCTTGGCGTAGCCTACTCGAGTGGCCAAGGACCCGAGCACAATAAACGCGAGCAACACCAGGAAACTTTTGTATCCATCGCCGAGGTAGATGGCCGCGCCCAACACAAATCCCATCGACGCGCCGGACAGGTCCGCCCATTTCAAAGCCAGAATCAATAATGCAAAAAAGAGATTCACCGCGACGGCTAGAATGATCCGCCGCCGCAAATAAGGGAAGTTGCTCCAGAACGCCTGCCGCTCAATGTAAGAAATGCTATAAATGAAAGCGCCGCAAACGAGTGGGACCGAAATGTTATCGTCCAGGCCGATGGGCATGCTTTCCACCACCGCGCCCACCACAGCGGCGGCGGCGCTGGCCACAAACACATCTTGGATATCAAGCTCCGGCGCCACCCAACGCGTAAGCGCGTAGGCGCCAAACATTCCGGCGAATACGAAGCCCAGAAATCCCGCCCACGTTTTTTGACGGTTCCACGGAAGCCCCGGCCCGCGCAAAGCCTCGCCCGCCACGCTTGCCATGCCATCGCCCAGCGCCAGGATCGCCCACACTGCACTGACGATGTACAAGTTGTGGCGATATAGAATAACCGTCACCAACATCGAGAGCGGATAAGCCAACATCGCGCTGCGGGAATCCACACGTGACGCTTCCCCGCCCCGAGTCCTGAGGTCCACATCAAGTTGGGGCAGAATGAAAGTAGTCAGCAGCAGAGCCAGCAGGATGCAACCTAGTGCCTGGGTAAAGTTAAGGAAGGGAAATAAAAACGCAAACATCAGCATAGCGATGTGCGCGATCTTCCGGGGAGGGAACAAATTTCGCGGAATCGTTGCTGCGGAGGCTGGAGTCATCGCTTATATTGACCTGTTACCAAGGTACGTAAAATGGTTGCGAACCCCCTCCCCCCCGGCCCCACTCCCGCAAGGGGGAGAGGGGAGAAATGAAATTGCAAGCTTGCAGGGACTCACTTGGCCTGGGTCGCGGCCTTGTACATCTTCTGAATATAATCGGGCGAATCGGGCTCATCTTTCACCCTCAATTTCATCCCTTTGCTGAAGGCCCAACGCTCGATCCAAGATATTCCCATGGGCCCGGCATAATGGTCGGGCAGACTGTAAGCTTTGTCCTCAAGCGCCCGGTCGAGGGGGATAAAGCGGTAGCCGCGCTTCTCCATCAGGGCCGCGACCTCATCAAAGTGATCGGCGTTGAGCCAATTGGCGTGCAGCAGCATCACCTGGCGCGGCTCGTAGCCCAAAACTTCCACCGAGAACTTCTCAAAGAAGTCGAACTGCCTTTCCGTGTAGGTAAGATAGGCCGCCGCGATCCGGCCCGCCAATTCCAGGTCGCCTCCAAGTTTAGCCTTGGTATAAAGAGTTGAGAACATCCAATCCGAGTTTTCGATGGTCACGGGGGCGTTAATGTAATGGTGGCTGGCCAGAAATTCCTCAAATTCTTTTTTGATTTCAAGCGTCGGCCCGGTCTGAAGAAAGGGAAAGCGAAAGTAGCGCAGCTTCATGCCGCGCTGAGCGATCAACATTCGGGTCACATTCTCGCCCCGCACCACTTCCGCTTCGAAATCCCGGATAGGCATGGTTTGGAATGAGGGATGTGAAAAGGTGTGGTTGCCGAGCTCAGCGCCCCGGTCGAGCCACATGCTCAGGAGCGCCGCGCGCGCATCGAGTTCCCCGGGCCTGTAGAGCTGATTCTCATTCACCAGCCCAACAACCGGAATATGACGGGCCTGAATGCTCGCGGTCAGCTTGTCGGTCATCTGTTGCGTATTGGCAAGACCAGTATCCGCGCCGTTGCGAGGCAAGTCGTCAAAAGTAATCGCGATCTCCCGCCCGCCTGGTGAGGAAGCACCTTGACCTCGTAGCGCGGTTTGCGAAATAAGAACCAATGCGGCGGAGAAGATTGCGATCGCAACCAAGAGTCTGCTCATGAAGTGTTGACCTAATTCCTAACCTTTGCACAATTCGACCATTCATTCTGTGACGTTTGGGATGTGGAGACAAGAGAAAAGGATCGTAACCGAGTTCTCTCAACTCTAACTTAAAGTTCCCCGAGCCACGACTATTCGATGACAGGTTTCGAAGGTAACCAGGCCATACATCATTTGGGCTCGTATCGATTGCTGTCCTTGACTCCCCGGAACCTCAGACATATACTTCACTCAAGCGGACCCACAAGTTTGAAGGAGGATCTTCCAATGCGGCGCTCGAATTTGCCACCCGTATTCCTCGGCTTGGCCGGACTCCTAGTGTTCGTGTTCTCATCCCCGGCACTGCGTGCATTGCCGGGAACAATCAAGATTCCCGACTCAACGCCTGTTCCCCTTTCCTTGATGGACAGCCTGAGCTCCGCCACCAACGATGTGGACGACCCGGTCCATTTTGAAGTAACCGATGATGTAAAAGTTGGGGACGTAGTTGCACTCCCCAAAGGTTCGACAGCCACAGGACATGTCGTTGAGTCCGAGGGCAGAAAACGAATGGGGCGAGGGGGAAAGTTAAACTTCACAGTCGACTACGTGAAGGCTCCTGACGGCACCAATGTCCGCTTGCGTGCCAGTTCGACAAGAAAAGGCAAGGACGAAACTGGGACAGTTATCATCGGGACAGTTCTTTTGTCCCCCCTATTTCTGATCAGACGTGGGCACGAGACAGAGATACCCAAAGGCACAAAGATCAACGCATACGTTGATGGAGACAGGGAGGTCACGCAAGGTGGTGCTCCATCAACTTCTGTAGATCCCCCGAAGGGCGGCGGGAGTGGATCATCGCAAAGCGTGACGATCACGCAAGAAGTCGAGCTCTCAACCGTTATCGTCAAATCCAATCCCGACGGCGCCGACATCGTAGTGGATGGCAAGTATGTGGGGAACACGCCGTCCACAATCACACTGAAGCCGGGAGATCACGCCGTCTCCTTGGAGAAGACAGGCTTCAAGAATTGGCAGAGAACCATGACGGCGAGTTCGGGCGGCATCGTGACGATAGACGCCACGCTCGAGAAGCTTCAGTGAGCTGAGGCGGAGGGACGCCCCGACTTACCCGGCAGGCTAATTTCTTGGCGAAGACTCTCACCCAGATCGGCAAATACCGGATTGAGCGCGAGCTCGGGCGTGGTGCGATGGGTGTGGTCTACAAAGCGTTTGACCCTGACGTCGAGCGCAATGTAGCCATCAAGACTATGCGCCTGGACGTAGAGTCCTCCGATGACGTGCTGAATCGGATGAGGCGCGAGGCCAAGTCCGTCGGCCAGCTTGAAGATACGAACATCGTTACATTGTATGAAGCGGGAGAATCAAATGGCCTGTTTTACCTGGCCATGCAATTTATCGAAGGGGAGACGCTTCAGGACCGCATTGAACGCCAAAAATGGTTCACGCTGAAGGAAATCCTGGACCTCTTTGCCCAGATTTGTTCCGGCCTCGATTACGCGCACTCGCGCGGCGTGGTCCACCGCGATATTAAACCCGCCAACATCATGATCACCAAAACCGGCGTGGTGAAGCTGACCGACTTTGGCATCGCCAAGCTTGCCGGAGGAGGAGGGACGTCCACCTCCGGGCTGATCGTCGGAACTCCCAGTTATATGTCGCCGGAACAGGCCGTGGGCAAACCGCTGGACGGACGGTCGGACATTTTTTCCCTGGGATCGATCCTTTACGAACTACTGACAGGCGAGAAAGCGTTCCCCGGCCAAAATGTAACCACGGTGATGTACAAGATCGTGCATGAAAGCCCTACGCCGGTTTTGGCTTTGCAACCGGGCCTGGATCCGGGAGTCGAGCCCATTGTTCTGAGGGCATTGGCCAAGAATCCGGACGCCAGATTTCAATCCTGCCGGGAATTCGCGCAGGCCCTTCAGGAATACGTCAGTCATTCTGTGGCCGGCAACACCATTGCCGCGTCTCCCAAGAGCCTTCATTCGCCTCGTGCTTCAACTTTTGCCTCAAGCGGTGGCCCGAGTGTAAGTGCAAGTGTGCCCGGCATGCCAGCGGCGCCACAGACGATGCACGGCGCCGATCAGGGCGCCGCGGCCACAGGTCCTGCAAGAACAGGTAAGCCGCTCGCCTGGCTGGCCATTGGCGCATTGGGCTCGCTGCTTTCGGTGGTTATCGTGATGTTGGTCCTGCAAATGCGGAAGCCGGCTCAAGTAGCTGCGCCGCCACCGTCAAAACTCACGAGCGGCCCGGTAACGACTTCGCCGACAACTCCTCCGCCGGGATCATCATCCGGATCAATCGCCGCGAATCCCGGCGACAAACCGCAAACCCCGGCTGATACCCAGCAAAGTGACGGTGAGGAATCCAAGACAGGTCCCGCTTCACACGGGGATACGGAACATTCGGTCCAGCATGTCCCACAGAACCCACCTGCCGAAATCCGGCCCCCAACCCATGGGCCAGGATCCCAAAGCCAGAAAGTCATTCCGCCATCCCAAACCGACCCACCTGAAACCGTGAGTTCACTCATCCTAAAAGGCGATATTGCCTACCAGCAGGGCCACTACGAAAATGCCCTCGCCTCCTACAAAAAGGCTTACCAGATGGATTCAAAGAGCGCAAAGGCCAAGCGAATGATTGGCGTTGTTTTGACGCTCCTAAACCGCCCTGAAGAAGCATCTAAGTATCGGTAGCACGCCTGAGTAATCCAGAACACATGACGCCCGCGGCTAGCGATAGGGGTGTTATTTGGAACTGGGTTCCTTGCGAGACCCGCCGCGGCGGGTCATTCCCTCGAAAGCGGGAATCCAGTGTTTCGTTCGCACATCTGTAATGATTTCGGGGATTGGGTTCCCGCTTTCGCGGGAATGACTGCCAGCGGGAACGCCTGACGATTTGACTTATCTCTGCGGGAAGTATAAAGTGAATTAATATTTCTAACGTGATCTTAGCACTTTGGAAAGTTGCGCCATGACCTGCTTGAGCTTTCGAAAAACGTTTTCAGGATTCGCTCTGCTTGGCTTGCTCCTTCGAACGTTGCCATCTTACGCGGCATTGCCTTCTCATATCAAAATCCCGGACTCCACCCCCATACAGCTCACGATGATGGACCGCCTGAATTCCGCCACCAGCGAACTCGACGATCCTGTCCATTTTGAAGTGGCGGAGGATGTGAAAGTGGAGGGCATCGTCGTGATCCCGAGAGGCTCCGTGGCCGTCGGTCACGTGGTGGAAGTCCAGCACAAGCAACGCCTGGGAAAGCCGGGCAGGCTTGTTTTCTCGGTCGACTTCGTCAAGGCGCCCGATGGAAGCAACATCAGCGTGCGCCAGCAGGCCGCGCGCAAAGGCAAAAGCAAACGCTCAGGAATGCCCACCCCCATGCGCGTATTGGCCAAGGGTAAAGATTTGGAAATTGAGCAAGGCACTCACATCCTCGCCTACGTCAACGGCAATCACGAGGTTTTGACAGGCAACATTACGCCATCTTCGGAATCTCAAGCCTCCGTCCAGGTCATGACCGCCGTTTCATCCAGTGACATTTCCAGCGTCGTCGTAACCTCCGCTCCCAACCACGCCGACATCACGGTTGACGGCAAATTTCTGGGCACAACTCCCTCCACCGTTCGCATCAATTCCGGAGATCATTCGGTCACCATCGAGAAGGATGGCTTCAAGGCCTGGCAACGCGTGATGACTTTGATCCCGGGCGGAAGCATCACCCTGGACGTTACCCTCGACAAAATCCCTTAACCCTGCGGCCCCGCTCGGCTGTGGAGTCGCGCGCCGTTCACCAAAGGAAAATCGCCGCATTAAGGGGAGAAATCCAGCCTCTTCACGACTTGGGATTTCAATCTGCTTTTGGTCTATACTCGCGCGGCGCCGGATTCATTCTGAATACAGCGTTCATAACCAAATGAGGAGGCACCATGAATGAATTTCCCCGATTCGATCTGGCCGGTCAAACGGCTTTGGTGACGGGCGCGGCGCGCGGCCTGGGGCGCGCGATCTCTTTGGCGCTTGCTCATGCCGGAGCAGACGTTGCTTTGGGTCTGCGCGATTTGAAAACGGGCGGTGAGTTGGTGCAGGAGATCGAAAAGCTGGGCCGCAGGGCCCTCCCCTTGCAAATGGACATCACCAACCTTGCCCAGGTTTTCAAAGCGATTGAAACCACTGTGGCGCAATTCGGCAGGATCGATATCCTGGTGAACAATGCCGGCGGAGGATTCACTCATCTGGCCGAGGATGTGCCCGAAACTGAGTTTGACCAGACCGTCGCCTTGAATCTGAAAGGTACATTCTTTGCCAGTCAGGCGGCGGGGAAGGTGATGATCCGGCAAGGCCATGGCCGCATCATTAACCTGAGCTCGCAGGCGGGCTTTGTGGCATTGCCCACGGAGTCGGTTTACTGTATGACCAAGGCCGGCATATCGCATCTCACCAAATGCCTGGCCGTCGAGTGGGGAAAGTACAACATCACAGTGAATTCCGTCGCGCCCACTTTCATCAGGACACCAGGCACCGAGGAGGCGCTGACCGACCCTGCTTTCCGCGCTGACGTGATCGAGCGCATCGCCGGGTTGCACCGGATCGGCGAACCCGTGGATGTGGCCGGCGCCGTGGTGTTCCTGGCGTCGCCAGCCGCCTCGCTGATTACCGGGCATACCATCCTCATCGACGGAGGGTGGACGGCACGATGACAGACCTGGCGATAGACCCCTATAAGCGAGTTACTTTTCCCAACCAATTAGTTCCAGCGTAATATAATGACTCGTCCGATCTTCGGGTAATATCCCGGTTTGCATCGCTAGGAGCGCGGGCGATTTTTGCGATTTGATAAACGTCGGCATGAAACTCAATCTGGAAGTGCGATGACCCTATCCTCAGGAACCTTCAAACCTGTCCGACTCATTCTCGCTTTTGCCTTTGTCCTGCTGCTGAGTTGCATTCTGCATAGAGTGCTGGGCGCGCAATCGTCCCCTAAATCCCCCGCGGCGAAATCCCCTGAAACCGCGAAGACTGCGGGAAAATCCGCGCCACTCCGGCCGGCGGCGATCCAAACCCTTCGCAATATCGGCAAGGCATATTACGAGCAAGGCAAGTATCCCGAGTCGGTGGGAGAATTTCAAAAAGTCATCGCCACGGATCATGCGTTGGCGACCGACCACATGGATCTCGCTCTGGGCCTGATGCAAGCGGATAAATTGGACGAAGCGCTGGGTGAGATGACCACCGCCAAGCAGATGGACCCCAAGCTGGTGGCCATCGATTACAACCTGGGGATCCTCTACAAGCGCGAAGCGCGTTACCCTGACTCCGAAGCCGCCCTGAAGCGCGTTATCGAAGCCGACCCCCATGAGCCCTCGGCCTGGTTAAATCTCGGCGTGGTCTATTACAGCGAGAACAAACTGCCGGACGCCGTGGCCGCATACCAGCACATCGTCGATATGGGTTTCGGCCGGGGCCAGAACTTCTATGTGGTCGCGTTGTTCAGGATGTTTGCGGCCCTCAACCGCATGAAGCGGACGGCGGAGGCGCAAAAATATCTCGCCCTGCACGCCAAGGTAAATGACAAAGTGCCCAGCGTTTCGGTTCAAACCGCCGCGCTCGAAGGCGGCAGGTATGGCGCCATCCTCGTGCCCGCGGCGGCCGCGTCGAGTCCGCCCGAAAACACATTGCAGGAGCGCATTACTTTTGCCGACATTACTTCGAAGTTGGGAATCAAATTTTCCGAGAGCAATTCCGCCGATGCGCGTATGCCTTCTGGGGCTTCTGGGCTCGCGCAACGCCTGGCTGATCCCCATCTCTCTCCAGCCATAGCCGTGGGCGATTATGACGGCGACGGTCATCCTGATCTGTATATAGTTCTGCCCGCGGGCGCCAACCATTTGTTTCATAACAACGGCGACGGCACCTTCAGCGACGTAACGGCAAAAGCGGGCGTGGCCGGTCCCGGCACCAGCCTATCCGCCACCTTCGCCGACTACGACAACAGCGGGCATCCCAGCCTCTTCGTCGTCGGCTACGACGGCGTGACGCTCTATCACAATAATGGCGATGGAACTTTTTCTGACGTCACAGAAAAGGCGGGACTGAAAGCCAAACGAAATGAGCTCGATAATTGCGCGTTGCTGTTTGACGCTGACGATGATGGCTTCCTCGATCTGGTTGTGACTTCTTACGTGGACATGAGCGATCTCTCGCAAGGTGAGAAGCTGGTCTTCCCCGGAGGGCCGCAGGGAACGCAAAGTCATTTCTATCGCAACAATGGTGACGGCACATTTAGCGACATCACGGAAGCATCGGGACTTGGGTCGGCCAAGGGTCGAATGCGGGGCGCGGTGTTCGCCGATTTCAATAACGACGGCTATTCCGATCTTCTTTTCTTCCGCGATGACGGCCCGCCGATGCTTTTTGTCAATCAGGGCGAAGACAAGTTTATTGACCGGACAGCCGAGGCGGGGCCGGCACTAGCCCAAATCGTGGCCCTCGACGCG
Organism: Terriglobia bacterium; assembly: GCA_035308965.1. Taxonomy (GTDB): domain Bacteria; phylum Acidobacteriota; class Terriglobia; order UBA7540; family UBA7540; genus DASYXZ01. The sequence goes on from DATGFN010000024.1 coordinate 55,495, forward strand.
CAGGTGGCAGACTTCAATCACGATGGCAATTTTGACCTTGTGCTTTGGGGGAAGGACACCTATTCGGTTCTGCTCAACCGCGGAAATGCAAAGTTTGAAAGCGCGCGCAATCTTCCCACCCTCAAATTCGACCCCAAATCCTTCAGTTTTCGGGGTACTGTCGCAGACGTAAGCGGCACCGGATATCCGGACCTTGTGGCAGTTGACGCGGATGGGAAATGGCATCTTATCGCCAACCGCGGCGGAAATTTTGTTGATGCTCCTCTTAATCTTTCACCCGGCAAGGCTGAAGGCGCAAGCGCAGCGGGACAGATAAGTGGAGGAGACACGCTGGCCTGGGTCGCACCTGCCTGGTTATCCAGCCCCGGCAAGCTTGATCTGCTCACCCTCACCCACGCGGGGAAATTCACTGCGTATGAAAAAGAAGGCCCGCCCGCGCGCTGGCTGGAAGTGAAATTGACCGGCTCCAAGAGCAACATGCAAGGCGTGGGCACCATCATTGAATTGAAGGCTGGGAATTTTTACGAGAAAGTGATGGCAACCGGCGGCCCGGTGAATATTTTTACCGGCGGCCTTGCGAAGTTGGACGTGGTGCGCGTGACGTGGCCCAACCAGATTATTCAGAATTCGATTGGCGTGGCCACCAACAAGCCCATTGAAATGCGCGAGTCCGAACGATTGTCCAGCTCCTGCCCGTTCCTTTACGTTTGGAATGGAACCCGCTTCGTCTACTACACGGATATTCTGGGCATGGCGCCACTCGGCGAACTCTCTCCTGACGGAAGCTGGTCGGTTCCGAATCCGCAGGAATTCGTGCGCCTCCCGGGCGATCTGCACCCTCGGGATGGCTTGTACACTTTTCAAGTGACCGACGAAATGCGCGAAGCTGATTTTGTGGACCAGCTTCGCCTGATTGCTATTGACCATCCCGTGACAGAAGAAATCTATTCCAACGAAATCGCCACCTCGGCGCCTGTACCTCCATCGCTGTATATCATCCGCGGGAAACACGCACCTGTTTCAGCCGAGGACGATGCGGGACGCGACTTGTTGCCGGAAATTCTCTCCGCCGATGGCCAATACCCCACCGGCTTTGGGCGCAATCGTATCCTCGGCCTGGCGGATACTCACTCTCTGACGCTCGATCTCGGTGAATTTCCCGGGAGCGCGCCCGTCTCCCTCTGGTTGAATGGCTGGGTCTTCTGGACCGACTCCAACGCTTCGCGGGCGTTGATGAACAATTCAAAGCTTCAGATGGTGATGCCCTATCTCCAAGTCCGCGATGCGAAGGGCAACTGGGTGACGGTGGTTTCCGACATGGGATTGCCGAGTGGAACCAACCGCACTATGCGCGTGGACCTGAATGGGAAATTTCCCACCCGCGATCATCACGTGCGCATCGTCACCAATCTATGCGTCTATTGGGACCAGATTTTCTACTCGATGGGCGACACCGAGATTCACCATGCCGCAGGTGCCCCGGTGGAATTACCGCTCATTTCCGCCGACCTGCACTATCGCGGCTTCTCCACTCCAACCAGTGATCCCGACCACGAGAAGCCCGACACATTTGAATACGCCAAATTAATGCTCGATGCGCCCTGGAATCCCATGCGCGGCGACTACACTCGCTACGGCGAGGTGAAAACGCTTCTCGATTCGCCCGACGACCGCGAGGTGGTGATGAGTACGGGCGATGAAATCACCGTATCCTTTGACGGCCAAAATTTGACTGCGCTTGAACCCGGCATGAAGCGCGACTTCTTCCTTTACACGGCAGGGTATGCCAAAGACGGCGAGCCCAACTCGGCGTTTTCCAAAGTAGTCGGGCCTCTGCCTTTCCGGGCCATGTCCAAATTTCCTTATGAGGCCCCTGAACATTTCCCCGACGATGCCGCGCACCAGGAATACCTGCGTGAATTTGAAACGCGCCCCGGACATTTGCTGATCCCGCCTATCGCGCCTGCGCTTCCTTAGATACGGAACCTACAGGAACTCATGCCATGCGACATGCCAGGGCTCGCGCCGATATGTCTTCCTGAGCGAAGCGAAGGATCCTTTTCATTCCTCTTCAACAAAGCGCTTCGCCAGTTTCCTCTAAGAAACTGAAGGGGATTCTTCGCTTCGCTCAGGATGACAGACCAGGCGCGGGCACGGGGCCTAGGAAGGTAAGCCCTCGTGAGGGCTTTGGGCCTGGAGGATGTATGCTTCGGCGCGCTTGAATCCGCTTTCAATCCCGCGAAACGCGGCAACGCGGTCCTGCAAATCATAGAACTTTTCGGGAGTCTGCGAGGCGTGGGCGTAGCAGGCAGCGCGTTTGCGGGGCTCGACTGCCGTGATATCCACATAATGGGTGGGAGCGAATTGAAGAGTATCTTCTCCGTTCGAGACTTCGTAATAATAAAGAGCAAACTTCTTGCCCAGGCGCAGCCAGGCGTCAAAGGAAAGAGCGGAGATGGCGCGATGGTCGCGATGCTGATCAATCGGCCATTGGGTAATAACCACATCGGGGCGCTCGCCCTCCAGGATTTTCAGGTAATCGTCAAAATGCGCGGCATCAAGAACGGCGTGGCCGTTGAGTTGTCCGGCGTAGGCGGGGCGCGCCTTCAGAAGCTCGCATGCCTTGGCCGCCTCGGCCATCCTGATGTTGGCCGGCGCCCCGCCCTGGGCTGGCGGCCACTCACCATTGTTCAGGTACAGCAGAACCACCGCGTGGCCGAGATCCGAGTAGCGCGCCACCGTGCCGCCGCATCCGTATTCGGGATCACCCGGATGGCCGCCGGCAACAACCACTTTCAGTTTGCGCGCTGCGGGCGCCTCCTGTGCAGATGGAGGAGCGGTGCGGGAGGCCATCACCTCGCGAGCCGCGGCCATCCCCGGCAATCCGGCGGCCAGCGCGGCGGTCACTCGACCGGCGCGGGCCAGTGCTTGTCGACGGGTTGGAGATTTCATGGGGTCGCTCCGAATAGTTGGAATTGAATCGTTTCGCTGGGCAGGTGAATTAATCTAGCCCGGCCCTGTCGATGTTACTACAGCAATGGACTCAACAATCCGCGAACGCTTTGGCGAAGCGAACTTTTTCATTCCTTTTGAACGAAGTGCTTTGTGAGTTTCCCTTAAGCAACTGAAAAGGATCCTTCTCCCACGGCTGCGGGATCAGGATGACAGATCAGTCGGATTCCCGACCGCCGAGCCACCTCCCGGCTTGTAGTAAAATGAAAGATTAGAGTTCCGGCTTTAGAACCAACATGGGCGCAGACAAACCAGAAGCAATAAGTGCAACAATCATCGAGCCGATCGTGGAGCGCGGTCACGTGGCTTCCATGTTTCGGTCACTCGGCACGCGCGATTTTGCCCTCTTCTGGTCCGGGAATTTCCTTTCCAACATCGGCACCTGGATGCAGACCATTGCCCTGGGATGGGTGATTCTGGTGATGACCAATTCCCCCTTCCTGTTGGGCCTGAATGGCTTTCTGAGTCAGATTCCATCCTTCCTGTTTGCCCTGCCGGGTGGCGCCATCGCAGACCGGCTAAGCCGCCGGCGGTTGATGCTCTGGACGCAGGCCACCATGATGCTTCTGGCCTTCGTGCTGGCGGTGTTAACCTCGCTGCATCGAATCAAAGTGGTGGAAATCCTGATAATCAGTTTCCTTGCCGGAGTGGCCTCCGCCCTAAATTATCCCGCCTACCAATCCCTGTATCCGGACCTGGTAAAGCGCGAGGACCTGGTGAATGCGGTGGCTTTGAATTCCGCCCAGTTTAACATGTCGAGGGCGATTGGGCCCACGCTGGCGGGGTTGACGCTCGGGTCTCTCGGCGCCGCGGCCTGCTTCTACCTTAACTCGGTTAGTTTTTTGGCGTTGATTATTGCCTTGCTGATCATCGTGATTCCCCCGCGCGAGGTTCACAAGGGACCTTCATTCTGGGCGGCAATGATGGACGGCATGCGCTACTACCATCAGAACCCGCTCTTCATTATTCTTCTCACCGTCCCCGCATTTTTAAGCTTGCTGGGGCTGCCCTTTATAGTGCTGATGCCCGTCTACGCGCGCGACTTGATCAAAGTGGGTGCTTCCGGCCTCGGTTATTTGATGGCGGGCGCGGGGTTGGGAGCGGTGGCTTCCGCCCTGGTACTGGCGGCGCGAACCAAAGCGGACGAACGCCGCGGCGGCACCATTCTGGTGAGCGCCTCAATTTTCTCGCTTGCCCTCATCCTGCTCGCGGACGCGCATCAATTCTGGTGGGCATTTGCACTGCTGGTTGTTTTGGGCGCAACCATGGTGGGCTCGCTCACGCTTACCAATATGACTCTGCAAATGAGCAGCCCGCCGATGCTGCGCGGCCGTATCATGAGCTTGTTTTTTATGGCCATGTCGGGCCTGTTGCCGTTCGGGAGTTTGCAGGCGGGAGCGGTGGCCCAGACGCTGGGCACTCGGTTCGCCCTGACCTGGGCGGGAGGAGTTTGCCTGTTTTATTTCCTGGGGGTCCTGATTCTCCTCCCCCGCATTCGCCGGGCAGCGGGGGCGCAGGGCGAGTTCAAGCGCAATTAACACAAGCTTAGCTCGCGGATGTTGCCAGACCCCCTCACCCCCGCCCCCTCTTCCGCAAGGGGAGAGGGGAGAAAGAAATCATTAAATTGCATCAACACATTTACTAGAGGTTTGATCACAATGACGTATTTACAAGAGGCGGTGCTATCAAATCTGAGAACATAACCCTCGGTCGCCACGCCGGCAGAGGGGTGGGGACCCCAGGTTCTTCCCTGGTGGGTCGCCTGGGCGAGACGGGTGAGGGGGCCTCCAAATGAGAAGGCAAAAGGCGCGCGCTAAAATGCACGGGAGCGCGGAAATTATTTCTTCTTCTTGGGATCCTGAAGGCCTTCCTCAACCAATTTGGTAAAGGCTTCGGGCTCTGCCCCGACCAAGGTTCTGCCATTGATAAAGAAAGTGGGAGTGCTGTTCACATCGAGATCTTTGGCCTCTTTCATATTGGCCTCGATGGGAGGAAGAGACGCTTTGGAGTCCATGCATCCGGCGAGTTGCACTTTGTCAATGCCCGCCTGCTGGCCGATATTGAGCAACAAGTCCCGCACCGAAGATTGGTTTGCCTTGATGGCTTCAAACTCACCCTGGCGCTGGAAAATCAGAGTTCGGTAGGGCAGGTAGAGACTCGGATTCATGCGGTACGCGCACTGGTCGGCGATGGCCGCCGGCATGGCGAATTCGTGAAACTGAAGCGGAAATTCTTTGAAAACTACGCGCACTTTGTCTTTATACATGGGCAGAATGGTCTTCTCCAGGTAATCGTGCGCATGCGCGCAAGTGGGACACTCCAAGTCGGCGAACTCCACGATGGTTACCGGCGCATTTTTGGGGCCCGTTTCAGGCTGATTCTGAAGTATGAGCGTGTGCAGGGCTTTGGTGCGCGGGTCAACCGAAAGGTCGTAGATGTTTCCCAGGACCAGGAATTTGTGGTCGGACGTCACATAAGCCTCTAGGGTGGATTTCTTCCCGGCGTTATCGGCGGTAATCGTAGTCAAGAAGAAATTCGGGTACTGCGTGGTTCTGATTGTCCCTTTCGAAACCGCGATAGAGGGAGCAAGTTTGAACGCCTCCTGTACGCCGCGGGGGATGTCGTCGATGCCGCCATTGCCGAGTGGAACAAACGAGCTGGGCGAGGGTCCGTTGGCGGCCAGAAAACCCATCACCAGGTAATGACCATCTTTAGAGACGCTGACCTCAGACGACTTCTTGGAGGTGCTGGTCTTGTGACCATCGTCCACGGAAACGATGGTATCCAGAAATTCCGGGTCGGGAGAATTGTGAAAAGGATCGAGGATCATTGCTGTAGTGCCGGGCACACCAAACTTGTCCCGGATGTACTGGATAACCTTGTCGCTGGAAGGTTCCTTTGTGGCCGTCCGGGCGCTGTGATGCGCGGCGCTCTTGGCCTGCCCCGAAATCATTCTTGATTGGGCCAGAATAAGAACCGACACGCTGCAAAGTAATAAAAAAAATAATTTCGAACGACTACCCAAGTCTCTCACAAATTTCTTGATCAATTTATCTCTCCCGTTGCCCACTCGTTAAAAATTGATTTTCTGCCCACCTCTAATTTTAACCAACTTGCGGGGCAAAAATCAATTTCTACGAGCTCACGGTGATGGGTCAGTTTACGTAGAGGCGGCTTTACGCCGCCATATGGCGAGGTAAACTCGCCTCTACGAAACCAAGCTGACCCGTTACCTTTCCGCGAGCCCGCACGGAGAGAATGCGGGCTCGCGGGATGAACCCTCTTATCCCACGAGCTCATCGCAATCGTTGTCCACGTCAGAAGTGGAAGCCCAGCTCCGCCGTATAAGACCGCGGCTGCACGAAATGGGTCCCGCTAAATGTTGAAAGGAAGTTGAAGAGCACGTCTTGATTGGTAATATTGATGGCCGTGAAGCGCAGGCTCCACTTGTAGTGGTCGGAGCGGAAGAGATTGTCGTCCCCTACTGCCAGATCAAACAGGTGGCGCGGCGCGACACGGGTTGGGTTGTGGTCCACATCAAATGTTCCCGGTTGGGGGAACACCAATCTTGTGGCCCCGAATCTTGATTGTCCGGCACAAATAGCCGGGCTGAGAGGATTGGTGAGCGTAGCGACATTCGAGCCGCAGAAGAGACCGACCGCCGCTTGTTGGTCCGCATCAAGAAACCCCAGTGCATCGCTGAAAGTATCCAGGTTGGGATTGCTGGCCACCAGCCCGCTGTCATAGCGCCAATTGAATCCAATCCAGGGCATGTTCTTTCGGGGCTGGTACTGAAGGTGTGTGGTCTGTTGGAATTTTTGATCGTGATCAATGCGGAAAACTTCTCCGCCGCCGACGGTGGCGCCCAGTCCGCCGGATTGGGGTGGAAAATATCGCGCGTTAACGTGCCCCGCAACCATGAAGGCCGACAAGCCGTGATAATTGGGCATGCTGACGCGGAGGGAAATTCCGTCGAGTTTCGATTTTGACCAAGCAATTGGAAATGCGATCGGTGTCCCGCCGAAAACACTGAAATCATATCCATTGGTCGTGTGCTTCCACATATAGTCGGCGTCAATGACGAGAAACTTTCCAAACGCCTGCTCGAATCCCGCATTGAATTGTTTGCGGTGCCCCGCTTGAATGGGCGCCAGAATCGTCTGGGTGTTGGACCCATTGAAGGTGGCGTTGATCGTCGGGTCAGTGGATCCCAAGCTGGCTAGAATCAGATTCTCGTTGAATGGAGTTTCCTGGGTGTTGGCGTAGGAAACACGAATCACAGTATTGGTCCTTTTGACGTTATAAGCTGCTCCCACGCGCGGTTCCAGTTGAGAGTCGCTTGTAATTCCGCGGTAAAGGTCAGTGCGAGCGCCCAGGTTGAATGACCAGGGTCCTTTGGTGATGGTGTCCTGCAGGTAAAGCGCAATCTCCTTGACGTCGGTGTGGGCGTTGAAGGGATATAGCCCGCTTCGAGAGCCGGTGCAACCATCGTTGCCAGAGGGCGTCACCCGGGTCAAGTCGATGCAACCGAGAATGGGCAGAAACGGTGCATTCGCATTTGGATTACCAGCCGTGTTGGGTTGTAAGCCGGCGCCGGCGCACTCGCTGGGGTCGTTGAGAGTTATGTCGGGAACCGGGTTATTGTTGGCGTCCAGGCAGGGCGAGTTGGCAATCGGATCCGTGAGGCCGAAGTTGAATTTTTCCGTCAGGAACGTATGCTGGAACGTGACGCCAGCCTTGAGGTTGTGCATGCCTTTAACGTAGGACAAATCGGAACGCAAACCCGCATTCGTCAGTTTTCGATTCTGGTTGACGGTTGCGCCGGGGTCGGCAAACACATTCGCGCTTGGATAGTAATTGTACTGGTCGTGTCGAAGGAACCCGCCGAACGTAAACAGCGTCGTGGGTCCGAACAAGTGGGTCCATACAGGCGCGATGTTAATGGTCTTGATCTGTGAGCGCTGGTCGGTCTGCCCGAGCGGGTTACCGTTGATGGGGTCAGTGGCCCCGATATTGAGATTATCGTAGGCGTTGGGGTTCTGAAACCACGAACGAGTGTAGCCGGCGTTCACATGGATCGTGTCTTTTAGCGATGGCTGATAGTCCACACGATCAAATATATTTTCCTGGTTGCCCCGGTCATGGAACGCTTGGAATTCGGGAGGGTCCAGGAATCGGCTGGTATTCAAGCCACTGCCAGCGATGAAATTCCCCCACTTCGGGCCGCCAATGCCAAGAGTGAAGCCGCTTGTAGCTGTACCAAAGCTTCCGTAAGACGTGGTGATGGAGCCATGCGGTTTCGTCTGTCCGAGCGCCGACTGGGTTGTAACCTTGATGATCAAGCTGGTTTTGTCGCCAAACTCTGCCGGAGGCGCCCCCGACACTACTTCCATGGATTGAATGGACTCAACCGGTAACTGGTTCGAGAATACCTTACTTTGCTGGTCGCTGATGGGCTGGCCGTCGTAAGAGAAAGAGTTGTCGGCATGATCGCCCAGCGCGTGGAAAAGGCCGTTCGAGTCGGCGACAACTCCTGGTGTTGTCAACGTCACCAGTGAGCTCAGAGATGAAGATTGGCTTTCGAGCGGAACCTTCTCGAAAAGCCCTCGATCCACGTCCGTATGAAAGGTGGAAGTGTTCTCGACCAGGTCTTCGGCTTTCGACTCAACATTCACAGTGGTTGTGGCCGATCCAAGTTTCAAGTTGATCGTTAGAACTGTGGGGACCGAAGAACGGACATCCACGTCCTGGGCCTGCGACTCAAAGCCACTCGCCGTGACCACCAAGTGGTAACTGTTAAGTGGCACGTTGGTGAACCGAAACGCACCGTCGCTGCCGGTGGTTGCCTCACGGGAGAATCCGCTTACCGGGTCCGAAATGTCCACCCTGGCATTCGGGATCTCGGCGCCTGTCGGATCCTTAATCACGCCTTCGACTGAACCGGAGTTTCCTACCTGCGCCCACATTGGTGAGGTGCAAAGCAAAATTCCCAGACTCAATACCGTCGGGCCCAGGCACTTACGGACAAACTTGTTAAGATGAAAAACTCTGAATGCAAAATGGCTTCCAACCTTCAAATTCATGAGGCTCTCCTTTTAAGATAGATTTTGGGTCGCGTAGCGCGACGGGAAAGAAAAACGGAGAGACTTCAGTAGAGAGGCGGTGCGCGAGATGATGGGTGGGAAAGAAATTGCGGATCGAACTTTAGAACGTGCGTGGCTGTGACGCGTCCGGACCTGTAGTCATCAGAATCCAGGGGTGTCGCGGCAGTGACCTGCACGGCGCCCTGATGAGAAATACGGCAGGCGGAGCAGAGAGGATCGGGTGCTGTGGCACTTTGCCAATAACCTTGCCTCAGCGAGATTTGGCTCTGCCCACCAACGGGTATTTGCTCAAGATTATGGTTGTGGAGGTCGGTGACAAAAAAGAGGTGAAGCTGGAGAACAGCCGTGGCTGCGGCCACCACAAACCGCAGGCTGCGAGAGCGCGAATTTTTCCGCCCTATTGGGACCATTCCAGATTACTCCACCTGCTCAATCGTGCTCCAATAACCCTTCAATTTCTTCGCCAGTCACAATCCAGCGGCCTACACCTGCAACACATCTCCCTCGCGGGCCACTATCTCATAGAGCACAGGGTTGACGAAGAATCCGAGGAGAAGCCTTGAAATCAGGCCGGCCACAATGACGATGGCAAAGGGACGTTGAGTATCCGAGCCAATCCCATGCGAGAGCGCCGCCGGCAACAGGCCTAAGCAGGCCACGAGCGCCGTCATCATGATGGGGCGAAGGCGCAAGAGCGAGGCATGCAAGGTGGCGCTGCGAATGCTCTGGCCTTCCTGGCGCAATTTGTTGATGAAGGAAACCAGTATCACCGCGGTCTCGACCGAGACGCCCATCAGGGCGAGCAAACCCAAGACGGAGGAAACACTCAAGGGTGTGCCGGTGAGCTTCAAGGCGAGCAGAGCGCCCACGGGCTCTGTCATGAGAACGCCCAGGGCGATGGTAATGGGGAATTTGAAGTTGCCGTAGAGCGCGAAAAGAATCAGGAAGACCAGCACCACGGTGAGCGGCCCAATCACAATCATTTGGCTCTTGGCGGCCAGGAATTCGCTGTACTCTCCTCCCCATTCCAGGCGATAGCCGGGGGGCAGCGGGACGGCCTTGCGCACCGCCGCTTGTCCATCCGTCACCGCCCTCGCCAAATCCCGTCCTAGAATGCTGTACTGAATTCCGACGTAGCGCGAGTTATTTTCACGGTAAATAAAAGATGCTCCACTGCCCTGCTTGATGTCGGCGAGCTGGCTGAGGGGAATCTGCTGACCGGCCGGTGTGGCCACCAGAAGGTTCGAGATTTCATGGGCGCTGGAGCGGAACTGGGGTTGCATGCGAACGACCAGGTCGAAAAGTTTTTCACCCTGGATCACTTGCGTCGCAGCCTGGCCGCCCACAGCCGCCTGGATCACCGCTTCCACGTCGGCCACATTAATTCCGTAGCGCGCAATTTTGGCGCGGTCCACATCCACCAGCAAGCTCGGCTGGCCCAACTCCCGGACGACGGTCAATTCGGCAAAGCCGGGAACGTGTTCCAGGGTTTGCTTGATTTTTAGCGCGGCTTCCTGGAGGACGTTCAGGTCCGTACCATAAACTTTCACCGCCAGGGCGCTCTTTAGTCCGGTAAGCGCTTCGTCCACCGCGTCTTCCGCCGGCTGGGTGTAATTGAAAATAATTCCAGGATAGTTTTCGAGCTTTCGGCGGACGGAATCGACTAATTGTTCCTTGGTGTGAATCTCGCCCGACCATGCTTTGTCGGTATAGGGCTTCAGCCCGACGTAAAACTCGCAATTAAAAAAGCCGGTGGGGTCAGTGCCATCGTCGGGCCGTCCCAGCTCGGAACCGACCACCGTCACCTGGGGATACGACCCCAGAATTTCGCGAATCTGAGGCGCGATCTTGCTCGCCTCCTCAAATGAGATGGTGTAAGGCATCGTCGCCCTCACCCAGAGCGCGCCTTCGTCCAGATGAGGAAGGAACTCGCCGCCGATCAGGGGTACCAGCATTAATGTGCCCACAAAAATCGCGGTAGTCACCAGGAGTGTCAACTTGGGCCGGTCCAGGCACCATATCAGTTGATGCGCATAGACCCGCTTGATCCACTCGAAGGGCCGATTGACTCTTTCTCGAACGCCTTTCTTAAACCAGTAAGAGGCGAGCACGGGCACCAGGGTCAAGGTAAGAATCAAGGCTCCCAGGAGGGCGAAGATCATGGTGTCAGCCATGGGATGGAAGAGGAGGCCTGACGGTCCATGCAAAGCATAGATAGGAAGATAGCCGGCCATGATCACAGCCACGGAGTAAAAGATAGGCCGGTCCACGTCGCGCGCCGCGGCCACAATCACCTGGTTCAACCGGTATTCCGTGCCGCGCACCGCGCCCAACTCTCGATAAATGTTCTCAACCATCACCAGAGTGCCGTCGATGATGATGCCAAAATCGATGGCGCCGATGGAAAGCAGGTTGGCGGAAACGTCGTGGGCGTGGAGGATGATGAATGAAAACAACAGGGCCAGGGGAATGGTGAGCGCGGTGATGATGGCGGCGCGGATGCTCACCAGGAAAAAAATCAAAACGATAATGACCAGGATCATGCCGCGAAGCAGGTTCGCTTCCACGGTGTCGATGGTCAAATCAACAAGGTCGCTGCGATCGTAAAATGGCCGGATTTTTACGTCCTTGGGTAGAATCGACTTGTTCAGCTCCGCCGTCTTGGCTTCCACCGCCTGAAGCACATTTTGGGTTTGCTCGCCCCGGCGCATCAGGATGACGCCCTCGACGGCGTCGGGATTGTCTTTGGATTTGTCCGCGAAGCCGAATTCGCCCAGCCGCGGCGCGTTTCCGATCACCACATCGCCGATGTCCGAAACGCGGACGGGAGCGCCGTTGTTGCTGGCCACTACGATGTTGCCGATATCCTGCGTATCGCGCGCCAAGCCCAATCCGCGCACATAGAAAAACTGCCCGCCCTGGGAATAGAATCCCCCGCCCGCGTTGGAATTGTTGGCCGATATGGCGTTGATCACCTGGGGCACCGTCAAGTGAAACCCATAGATTTTTGTGGGATCGAGCAGAACCTGATATTGCATTGTGGTCCCGCCCAACCCCGATTCATCGGCCACGCCGGGAACGGACTTGTAAGCGCGGTTGAGGACCCAGTCGTCAATCGTTTTCAATTCCATCGGCGAACGGTCAGTGCTTTCGAGCACGTAGCGATAGACCAGTCCGCTGGGACTGAACAGTGGCGAGAGGCTGGGAACCACGCCGGTCGGAACTCCGGCGCCGCTCATGCGCTCAAAGACCACCTGGCGGGCGAAATAATTATCCGTGTTGTCTTCAAAAGTCAGGATGACATCCGAGAGACCGTAGAGCGAGATGGACCGCATATAAACGAGATGGGGTACCCCATTCATCTGGAGCTCAATGGGCAAAGTCACAAGACGTTCAGTTTCTTCCGCGGCGTGGCCTGGCCATTGAGTGATGATCTCGACCATGGGCGGGGAGAGATCCGGGTAGGCATCCACAGGCATACGCTGGAACGAGATCACACCCCAAATAGCGATGGCGGCGGTGAGCATCAAAACCAGAAAGCGCTGGTTCAGGGCGAATTGGACGATGCGGTGGATCATCTTTTAATTGACGATTTACGATTGCCGATTGTTGATTGAAAAACAGGGGAAAGGAGTTCCTTGTCTTGCAATCGTCAATCGAAAATCATCAATCGAAAATCCCTGCTATTTTTGAAACGAATTGGCAAATTGCAAGAACAGGCTGCCGTCGGCGGCCACCCGGTCGCCCGCTTGCAAGCCGCTCAAGATCTGCGTCTTCCCGTCTTCGCTCTCACCCAGGGTCACCAGCCGCTGGCCAAACTGATTGGAGCCCGCGGCGGCGTAAACAAAAGGCTGATTCTCATCGTTGCGCAGCACCGCCGAATCCGGAACGGTGAGCGCGTCAGTATTGGCCCCTGCGTGCACCAAAGCGGTCACGTACATGTCCTTCTTCAATTTACTGCCGGGATTGTTGGTCACGATTCGCACTTGAAGCGTCCGCGAAGTTGGATCAAGGGCCGCGCCGACATAAGAAATCCGTCCGCTGAAGGTGGTTGGATAAGCGTCGGTCTGGATAGTCACCGCGTCGCCGTTATGGACGTAGCTCAAGTCTTTCTCGTAGACATTGGCCATCACCCACACCGTGCCCATGTTTGAAATGGTGAAGCACTGGGTGGCGCCGGCTTGAATCACCTGTCCCGGGCCCACCAACCTCTCCACAATCTCACCGGCAATGGGCGCGAGCACGGGGATCTCCGCCGAGCCCGGACCTGACACCAGGCTCTCGGGATTGGGAATACCCAACACCTTGACGGCTTGCTCGGCCGCCTGCAAATCCGCCTGCGCCTGGTTGCGAGTTGATTCGGCTTGCTGCAAGTCGGCCTCAGCAATGGCGTGGTGCGCGTAAAGGTCCTGCGCGCGGGTGTAATTCTTTTCAGCCAGCGCCAGGGCGTCTTTGGCTTTCAGGTAGGTTGTGCGTGTTTGAGCATAATCCGGACTGCTGACGTACAACAAAGGCTGGCCGGCGCGAACGTATTCGCCCGGCGATACCAGGATGCGAGCCACCGGCCCGCCCGCCTGGGTAATCACCGGAGTGGTTTCAAAATTATTGTAAGCCACCGAGCCCGAAAGACGCAGGACGCGGGGAAGCTTGGTGGGCTCGACGGTCACCACGCTCACATGCTGCATCTGGTTCTCGGGTACCGTGAAAAGCTGCGCCTTGTCTGCCTTGGCCTCAGCGGAACCAAAGGAAGTGGAATTGTCTTGAGCGTCGGCAGTCCGCCGCGAGCAGCCATTAAGCGCCGGCAGGAATAAGGCGCCCAACACCAGCATCGAGAGAGCTCGCCACTCCCCACTAACCACTCGCCACTTGCTCTTCTCACTCGTCACTCGCCACTTGTCACTTGTCACTGTTCTTTTCATGGGAGTTTCCTCGTGCCCACCGCCTCGCGCAATTGTTCGCGGGCCAGCATGTCCTGGGCCAGGGACTGGCGATAAGCAAGTTGGGTGGAGCGATAGCTGCGCTCCGCGTCCAGAAAATCGAGCAGGCTGGCGGCCCCGCGCTTGTAGGCGTACTCGCTGATGTCGCGTGATTCCTGCGCCTGCTTGAGATAGCCGGACTCATAAAGTTCCACAATCTGGTCACCGGTCTTGACGGCCTCGTAGGCCGTGGCCACATCGGTCATAACAGTCTCTTCCGCCGAGGTTTTTGTTTCCTCGGATTGCGTGATGGCCACGTGCGTCCGCGCAATTTCGCCCTGGTTGCGGTCGAAGATGGGGAGCTCAATGCTCATGAGGAAGCCCACGCTATTGATGGCGGCCACGTGCGAGTAGGTCAGGCTGGTGGTCAAGTCGCGCTTGCCATTGGCGCGGGCCAATTGGTATTGACTGTTGGCGGCGGTCACTCCCTGCTTCGCGGCCAGCAAGTCGGGGCGCAGCCCCAAAGCCATGGACTGCAAGTCCTCGCGGTTCAAATGGAGCGGGGCGTAAGCAAGATCGCCCACCACATCGTAATTTGCGGCGACTGCGTCATAACCGATCTGGGCGCGCAGGCTCGCCAGGGCCTGGGCCAGGGCCAACTGGGCCGAGGAAACGTCCGTCTGGAATTGCAACATCTGCAACTTGATTTTGAGAAAGTCGCCTTCGCTGATCGCTCCCGCCTTCAAGCGGGACTCGCTGATATCAACGGTGTCCTGAAAGCTCTTCAGGTCCTGCTGCCCAAGTTGGAGAGTGGACTTGGCCAGAAGCACGGCGAGAAACTGTTGCGCCACGTTGAAGGTCAGGGCGCGTTCGTTGTCCGACACTTGCGCAGTGGTCACTGAGGTCGCGTCCTTTGCCGCGTCAATCCGTCGTTGACGCTTTCTTCCGCGTTCCCAGGTGTAGCTGAGTCCCAAATCAAATTCGGTTACGTTGTTGAAGGTGGTGGAATTCCAATCATTCGGGGTTATGGGGACGAACAAGTCATCATAGGTCAAAACAGGGTTGGGCCGGATGGCCGCCGTAATTTCCTGGGCCTTGTTTTGATCAATCATTGTTCGCTCGGCCTTCAGCGCATGATTGTGGGCAAGGGCAAGCTGAATGGCCTGGTCCAGATCGATCTGCGCCGGCAGCGCCTGGTTCTGTCCCCAGGCCAAAGCCGGCCAAGCCGCGAGGGCCATCACCATGCCTGCCAATTTCCATGAAAGGCGAATCCTATTTCGCCAATAGATCCAACTTGTTTCAAACATTTTGATATTCACCGCCAAAATGGATGTTGGAGGAAGATGGAGTTATAAAACCATCCTCCGGGTGCACGCGGAGACAAATCCGGTGCCATCAAAAATCGGGAGGAATCAATTAAGCGATGGGAGGGGCGCGACCAAAGGCTGCAATCTTTTGAAGCGAGGGAAGGTCATCGCGAAGCACATTCAAACGCAATGGAACCGAAGACGCAACCTGAGGCGCCTGCGGGCCGAGGGACGGTCGCATGGCGCCGTGCCGAATAATCTGGCAAGCCGTGCAAACGAAAGCAGCGTCAACCGCGGGCGGCGTGTGAAACCGTCCCTGGCTCAATGTAGCGGGGCGGTTCTGGAAGAAATCCGAATCGTGGTGATGAAAAACGGTCAGCAGGAAAAGATGCACCTGCAACAGCACCAGGGCGCTGGTAAAGGCGGGCCGCCAGTAACGATTCCTGAAGTGACTTCGCACCGCCAATAATTGTACCAAAGCTTTAGCCGCCAGACGCATCAAAATGTTCGCGAACATGCCATTTTAAGGACGGCATTAACCTGGCGCAACATTTATCAAGAATTGATATTACTCCTCTATAGATGCGATTTCAAACGAGTTAGGTTGCATAGCCGCAAGCTTACAAAACTCACGCTCGATCATGCGCCAGCCGGGGGCCCCGATCCCAAGAGTTCCACAACCATCATATCTTTCAGCGCGCGGCGCTGCACCTTGCCGGTAAGTCCTTTGGGGAGGACGGGCAGAAATATGACGCGCTCCGGAGTCTTGTAGTCCGCAATCCGGCTGCGGACCAGGTTCCGCAGCTCCTGCTCGCAGGCAGTAAGTCCTTCGCGGAGGGCGACGAAGGCGATCACCTTTTCGCCGTGGACAGCGTCGGGCATGCCGATGACGCCGGCCTCGAGCACAGCGGGATGGTGATACAAAGCCTCTTCCACTTCCTGGGGCGAGATGTTCGAGCCGCCGCGAATAATGATCTGCTTGACTCGCCCTTCGAACCAAAAGTAACCGTCGCCATCGCGCCTCGCCAGGTCGCCGGTGCGCAGCCAGCCGTCATCAAAGGTAGCCTCGGTAGCTCGCGGGTCATCCCAATATCCCACGCAATTGGCGGGGCTTTGCACTTGCAGTTCGCCCACTTGGCCGTCGGCGACGAGGTTGCCGGAGAGATCGACTATGCGCGTATCCACCAGGTCCATGGCGGGGCCTACGGAGCCCGCCCGCAGGTTGCCCTCGCGAATGCAGGTGATGGGCACAGACTCGGTCATGCCCAAAATCTCCCGCACCGGAATTCCAAAAAGGGCACGGAAGCGCTCTTGCAGAGTCACCGGCACCATGTCTCCGCCGGCGATGCACAAACGCATGGAACTGACCTCACGCGGATTGCGGCCCTGTTCTTCCACCACGAACCGCAGCATGGCGGGCAGGATAAGAAGGGAGGAGCACCGCCAACGCTCGATCAAGTCCAGGGTCTGCGCGCCGTCGAAGGCAGGAAGTAGAACTACCGTTCCGCCGCAGGATATTCCCGGCAGAAGCACGCAACTGAGCGCCGCCACGTGCATCATTTGAGTGGCGGCCAGCAGAGTGTGCGTTTCATCCAGACCCAGCGAGGCCATCAGCTCGGTTGCGCCAATCAGCGAAACGTGCGTGTGCATTACTCCTTTGGGCCGCGCTGTGGTGCCGGAGGTGTACAAGATCGCGGCGATCTGATGAGGAGAAACCTCGGGCAATGGGCCGCTCCCAGATTCCGTGGTTTCGAGCGATGGAAGCGCCGTATAGAGCCGCTGAAGATCGGGACATTCCGCGCGTACTTCCTCGATGAGGGACACCAACTCGGGCTGGCTGAAGCACAACTTGGCTTTGGAGTGTCCGAGGATGTAAGCAATCTCCGGGGCCTTCAATCGATTGTTGACTGGCACCGCGATCAGGCCAGCCTTGAAGCAGGCGTAATAGAGCTTTACCACTTCCACGGAATTGCACCAGTGGATGGCCACGCGGTCGCCGGGTTCGAGCCCCTCATGCAATAGCCAGCGCGCCAGGACGTCGGTGGACCGGTCCAGCTCCTGGTAGGAGACTTTTTGGTCGCCGCAGATGACCGCGGGTTTTTCCGGATTTCTTTGGGTTGAAAGACGAAGAGTCGTGCCCAGATTCATGGGCGGTGAGTCTAAACTAGGTGAGCGCGAAATACAATCCGGTGGCGGCGCGATTGAACGCGGGGCCGGTCGATAGAGCTATGCACGGTCAACTCATTTTTGAAGTCGGCGTGGGTTCTGTGGTCCGGAAAAATCTGCGCAGGTCACTGCATGTTTTCGGTCGGCGATTTGGCGTCACCGGTTCGGACGGGCATTTCCTCCAGAATCGTGTAATCGGACGGTACTTCGAAGAGAGAAGCGGGCGGCTCATCAAGAGAGATGTTGATAAGCCGGGTCACCGAATTTCCCATGCGTGGATCATCGATTTTAACGAGGAGGGGAACTTGCAAGGTCGTAGAATTCCACACTTCTCTGACCCTAACGACAGGCAGGGTGTTGCCGAACATCCCGGCTGGATAGGTGATTGTATTCCGAGAGCCATGCGCCTCAAGACCCTCAATCGACATTTCCCCGAGCGGTTCGGTTGTGGACTCGAACTTGGGCCGCCTGCTCACCGGACGCGGCGGAAATTGCTGCTGCACCGTGCCGGCTGCCTGGATGGGCGGGGGAGGCGTAAATAGGCGCGTGACACTCTTGCGCGCTGTATGCTCGTGGGGATTCAAATCATATGTCACTCCGGCCACAGGGTCGTTGATGGTGATGGAGGCCGGGGAGCCATTCGCCGCATCCTCTGCGCCACCACTGAATATTGTAAGCTCGCTGCGAAAACGTCCTTCGCTGTCCCGGTAGACCTTCATCACCCGCTTGCTCGTAATTTCATTTCCGTCCGCAAGGTTTCGCGTGATTTCAGTTATCTCCTCTCCCGAGTAGGGCTCCACCTTCACGCTCCCAAAATGGGGTGTGATTGAAGCCGCCGAGAATTGACCTTGCTGCCCTACGCTGATCGTCACAGTTCCTTGCGGTGCAGCGAGTGGCGCGCTCATCAACAGCATGATGATAGAAGCTGTAAGCTTTAGGCAGGAAGCTTTCAGATAGGAGTTCATGACCCGGACCTCCCATTAACCCAGTGTCAATTAGATTGCAATCATTATATCCTTAGTTGCCTGAACCGCAAGTGTCCCTCGGGGTTCGCGCTCAGTTAGGAGGAAGATCGCTGTGTTCCCAAAACGTCTCGAATTAAGTTCTGCACACTACTTGCTCCCAATAATTTTCCCTTTCGTCTTTGGGTCAATGTAGTGTTCAAACGCCTTCCCGAGAAATAGATCCCTTCTCTTGATCGCGTAAGGTTCAACAGAAGCTTGGGAGATGTGCTTCTGGTATTCCTCGAGTATAGTGCGATTGTCAGGTTCCTTGAAATTGCTCAAGAGCTTGAGGTTGTGGCTAATCTCAATTAGCAATTTCAGGTAGAATTCAACAAATTTGGCAACTAGGCGCGTTTTCATCTGCAGGAACAACCCCTCGATGAATAAGTACGCTGAAACCGCGACCGCCCTGCTGGAGATGCCCTTGGCTTCCTCCCCGAAGTGGTCATCCATTACCTTAAGAACCTGTCTTATGCGGACGAGGTTTTCGTCATTGTCGTCCAGATCGTACTTGTCTTTGAAGAAGTCTTCGAGGTCGTCGTACCGCGCCCGCACGAAATCCCCGGTTTCGTTGCGACTAAACGAGTTGATGCAGATCTGCGCTAGTGTGAATTGTCGTGAGAACCTCCTCTCGGATAAATTCGTGTGCCTGAAAAATGGCGCATCCTTCCCCATCTCCTTGTATACGAAATCTCTAATGGTGCCCGAGTGGGTCTTTAGCAGCTCTCCAGAATTGAGTCTGACTCCAAGCTGTAGGCGCCTGAATATTTCGCGCAAGAACTCTTCATCGTCCATCTCAGGATAAACTACGAATGTCAATTTGAAATCCTCGATATTCCTGGCGAGCTTGGGCAGCGAACTCCGAAGCTCCTTGTAGGTGTACCGGTCCGAGCCCACCTTCAGAGTCAGGACGCTGTCCCCGGCCTGTTCTGGCTTGAAGAAATTCAACAACGTCGCCATTCTTTGCTTCCCGTCGATGCACTCGTAGTCGAAGTTCTCGTTGTCTACCACTCGTGCGAGATAAATCTTCGGTATGTCAATGTTTTTGTGGATCGAGTCGATCAAATCTTCTTGGGTCTTTCTCGACCAAATTTTTTCGCGCTGATAATCCGCATCGAGATCGATTCGATAAATGTAGTCATCGATAAAGTCCTTCACTGTGACCGCCATTAACTCTCTTGAGATCCGTTGTGTCGTTTTGGTGGGCATAGGTGTCTCCGCCTATTTCACAACTTCCGCAGCCGCCGCGTTGCCCTTACTGTGGATTCGCCGAGCATACGCTCACTTTTGCGTTTGAGCCAAGTCTTAAAAGGATTAGGTGGATTTACATCCGCGATTGAGCCCTCTACATCAACCAAGGTTTTAATTCGCGGAAAGAACCCAAAATTCCTCCGGATGGCCTCCCCATCCAGAGTGGAGCTTATAATCTCGATCTCGAATTCTATGTCCCTCCATAGGTGCGCCTTGAACAGTAGATCAATTAAGTGGGCATCATTTGGACTGAGCGAGCAACCGATTACCCGAAGCGTGTCGCATTCTATCAGGATTTCCAGTGCCCGGTTCCAGATGAAGCCATACGGCGCGTGCAGGTAGCTCTTGGCGGACCCAAGTGGGATGATATCGATTCTCCTCCACTTGTCCCTTATTCGTTGCCTTCTCCAGTTGAATGATCCGTGCAGCTTAAGGAGGGGTAGTTGGGGTGGCGAGTCATCTTTGCGCTGGGAGAAACAGTAGTCCGGGGGTCCGTAGAGCTCCTCATATGCCTCGTCCAAGACGCTGTCGTAGTTTAAGCTTATCAAGCCAATCAATTGCTCCTTCACTGTCGTTTGCTCGTGCTTGTGAAGATCGAGGAGGGCTTTGTGCAAATAGAATCGCCTAGTTCGGGAGGGGGTGAGTATCCGTTCGATGTCCTCCTGCACAAGGGTCTTCAGACGCCTAGTCTTGTAGTCCCAGTCGTGGACCTTACTGCTCTCAATAAGGCTTATTAACAGCTCGATGTTCAACTTTCCAGAAGTCCCGGAAACCGTTTCCACCCCTTTCCTGTATTTATACTCACTTCTAGCCCTCTCAATCACTCTTGAAGAGACGTCTCGGACCAGGAGTCCGAGTTGTTTCTGCTCGAGGTCTGGAACGAGATCCTGGAGTTCAGCGTGCGTCGCGCCTGCACCGAAGAGGTATACGATTTTTTTTACTTGAACGTCAGGCATAGACGGGCCAGCGGGAGAGGCCAAATGCACAGTGGTGGTGCTTAAAACTTGGGTATTTGATGCCTTAGATCTGAGAGGCCTGGCATCTCACCTGCGAACGCCAACGGGCCCCAGAGGCCTCCTTGCAAGGCGGGGGTGTCGCAACTCGCGTATGACCCTTATGGATGATGACGTGCGAACGTCCCTGCCCGAATACATCGCAGAGCTTTGTTTCGAGGCGGTCCTTGGCCATCTTGACATAGGCGCGTTCGATTTCGACACCGATGCTGTTTCTACCACTGCGCGCCGCGGCAAGAAGTGTTGTTCCGGTACCCATAAACGGATCCAGCACGGTGTCACCGGTGAAGGAGAACATCCTGACCAGCCGATATGCCAGTTCTTCAGGATAGGGAGCGGGATGCTCCTTCGTAGACTCTCCCGTCAGGCCATACCAAACCTGCTGGAACCATTGCTGGTATTCGCCCTCGCTCAACTTGGATGCGACCCTCTGCTGTTCTGTGGGCTGGCGGTAGCCGCCTGGTTTCCTCAGCATTAGGATAAATTCAACGTCGTTTTTGATGATGGCATTCGGCTCGTAAGGCTTGCCGAGAAACCCCGCGGAACCGTTCTCAACTTCGTAAGCGGCGTTCGAAATCTTGTGCCAAAAGATCGGGCTGAGATTATCGAATCCAATCTTCCTTGTCCTTACTATGATGTCCGCATGCATGGGCATCACCGAATGCCGGCCGTGCTTCTTCCTCGACAAACAAACGTCGCCAACCACGCAAACTAGACGTCCACCCGGAACCAGCACCCTGAAACAGTGCTTCCAAACTTTCTCGAGCTCATCGTGGAATTCGTCGTAGCTCGCAACCGCACCTAGCTGCCCCTCTCGAATCGGGTATTCCTTGAGCGTCCAATATGGCGGGGAAGTCAGAACGAGATGAACTGAGCCAGATTCGATCCAATCAAGAGACCGGGAGTCACCCAGGTGGATGACGTGCTGAGTTGTGTTGGCGGATTCGACTGCGGTAGCTTCCATCATGCTTATACTATCGGCATCTTGGGGAATGAGCAAGAGTCTCCGTTGAACCGCCCCTTATGACTCGCGCCGGGCCATTTGCTGGGAAAGTTCTCTCACTTTCTCAATCAGCCCCGGAAGCCGGGACAAGCAAGCGTTGATGCGTTTGTATTCCGCCAGGGGCCTTACCGGGTTCCCCCAAACGGCGCTGCCTTTGCGGATCACCTTGCCCGGGAAAACCGCGCCCGCGCCTCCAATCATGACGTGATCTTCCAGGCGGACGTGATCGGCGATGCCGACTTTGCCCCCTAGGACGACGTAATCGCCAATGTCTGTGCTGCCGGAAATTCCGACTTGCGCGGCGATCACGCAGTGGCGCCCGATTTTTACGTTGTGGGCAATTTGGCAGAGGTTGTCAATTTTCGTCCCCTGCCCGATCACCGTGGTTCCCAGCGACCCGCGATCGAGGGTGGAATTGCTGCCGATTTCCACGTCATCTTCAATGATCACTTTTCCAAGCTGGGGAAATTTGTGATGACGGCCGTCGGCAAAGACGTAACCAAAACCATCCGAACCCACCACCACGCCCGCGTGCAGTACCACTCGATTTCCCAGTTGAGCGCCGGGGTAAAGCGTGACGCGAGGATGGAGGACGCAGTGCGAGCCGATTTGAACGCCTTCGCCGAGGCAGACGCCGGCGGAGAGGCGTGTGCCCACTCCTATTTTCGCGCCGCTTTCGATGACAACGTGAGCCCCAATACTCACGTCCGCGGGCACATTAACATCGGACGCGATGACAGCGCTCGAATGAATTCCCGGAGGATAATTCACCGCCGGATGAAGCGTGCTTGAAGCTTGGATGAAAGCAAGCTTGGGGTTGGCAACGGCCAGGGTGGTCTGGCCCATTAGAGACGCTCCTTCCGGGACCAGGATGAGCCCGGCACGCGCGCCCGCGGCTTGTTTAAGACCCTTTGCGCCATCCGCGTAGGTCAGCGAATGAGGGCCGGCATCGTCGAGTCCTGCTACATCATGAATTTCACGCGAGCCGTCACCTTGAATCTTCCCTTCCAGCAATTCGGCAATCTGTTTAACGGTCATGCAGGCCCCCCGTGTGGCTGGCCCTTGGGCCGGCCTCTTAGGGTAGTGGGTCAGTTTTTTTGTAGCGGCGGTCTATGACCGCCGGCTCATGATTCAATGATTTACGGCGGTCATAGACCGCCGCTACAAGAAAGCCTAACTGAACGTCCACCCCTCTTAAGTGTGATTTGTTTTAAGCTTCGAACTTTGGACCGCCTCCCGCTCCGAATCCCGGCCGGGGCAAGCTTGCTAAAGCGGAGCCCGCTGAAGCGAGGTCTCGCCGAGGCGGATCCGCCTAGGCGACTCCGGCCCTACTAATACAACGGTGGCTCGCCCGGAGGCCTCGTCTTCCACCGGCGGTGAACCCAAAGCCAATGGTCGGGATACCGGCGAACGTATTCCTCAATCAAGCGGGTAAAGTTCGCTGTGTTGGCAAGGATTTCATCTTCCGCGTTGTCCTTCTTGATCCACTCCACCGGATCAAAGCGGAGCTTATATTTTCTAGCTTTCTTGTCCCAAATCACAAGGCCGAGGACAATGGGCACGCCCGTCCTGCGCGCCAGTCGCGCCGGCGCCGTAGTGGTGCAGGCCTGACGACCAAAGAAATCGACAAAACCGCCCTCGCCCGGCAACATGTTTTGGTCCATCAAAATGCCTACAGCCTCTGAGTTCTTGAAGGCGCGCAGCACTTGCGATCCGAACTTGGTCTTCTCGATGGGCCGACCTCCGCTGCGTGAGCGATAGCGCTCTACCAATGCTCCGATCAAAGGATTATCCAGTTCGCGCACCACAAAGTTGCAAGGGTAGCCGTACAATCCGTGGGCAAAAGAGCTGATTTCCCAATTGCCAAAATGGGCGGTGAGGAACAGAACACCCTTGCCCTGACTTTGGGCGCGGGCATAATTCTCAAATCCCTCATAAACAAGCAAGCGCTCGATATTGCCCCGGTTCATTCGAGGAAATTGCGCGAAGTCAGCCAGCATGCGTCCGAGATTCTGAAACAGGGCGAACAACACCCGACGCTGATCGCGCGCGGACCATTCCGGAAACGCCAGACGCAGGTTCAACATTCCCACGCGCCGGAGGCGGGGCCACAACCAATAACTGAGGGCGGCAAGGACTGCGCACACTCCGCGGGCCACGCGGTGGGGAAGCCAACCGAGCAGCTTCAGAACCATTGAAGCGGCGAAGTACTCCAACTTTTGGCGGCGGGTGGGATGTTTGTGAACGCGGGCTTGGTCAGGAGCGCTGGCAAGAGTTGAAACGTCATTCGTCGTCAATTCACCCATTCGTCCACCCTGACTTATTCGGCGGGTAGATCGCCCGGCGTCCCGCCCCCGGCAAACCACACGAGAATTGAGGTCGTTCCATCAATCCGCTCGCAGGGGCAAACTCTGGAGGAAGAAACTGAGGATTTGGTTTTCGTATTCTTTCTTTTCAGTCGCGCCTGAATCCCCGGAGCGGGTGTTTTCCATGACCCGCATTTGTTTGGGCTCGGGGGCGGCGTTGTAAAGGTCATTGGTCAGAGACGCCAATGACGGAGTTGTCTGATCGGAAATAAATAGCTTCGGGATGCCCGCCAGCTTGGAAAGATTTTCCCGGAGTGGCGGAGTTTTGGTTCTCCAGTTAAGCAGTTGGAATTCCCGGTCGGCCAGCGTCCGAAACAGGCCGCCCGGCCCTCCCATGAGCTCGTCCAATTGAGAGTCAAACATCTCGACCGGCTTGTCATAAATAGAGTCCACCGCCAACGCTTTCACGGCGGTGGTGTCCTGTGCGGCCACCATGGCGGCATAGCCCCCGGTGGTCGAGCCGAACAAACCCACGCGATGCGGATTAATACCGGCGTGCTTCGTGATCATGTCGATCGCCGACATAACATCCTGGGCCTGGTCGACCCCCAAATTGGAAAAGGTGCCTCTGGATTTGGGCCCGTGAAAATTAAAAACGTAAACGTTAAAATGATTTTCTTGCAGAACCACACCCAGGGAAAGCAGGTCCGCCCGGTTGGAGTCGTAGCCCGGGCAAAGGATGATGGCTGGAGCTCCTTTGAGCCCTCGAAGCAGCCAGCCCTCATGCTCCCCGCTTGTAGGATTGCTGAAAGTCAAAGCTTCGAAACTGGGATCGATAAAGGTTGTGGGATTAACACTCTCAGTGTCATTAAACTGGGTAACGATTCTTAATGTCATAAATCCTGCCACCCCGGCGAGGGCGAGCAGGATGGCCAAGGCCAGGGTGACGACTCCAAACACAACTCGGCGCAGGAATTTGGAGCTGACCTTGGAGGGGGCCGAAATTGCAACAGCTCGCCTGCGGGCCATAAGGAGGGTGCCTTTTTCTACCTTCGATCGCGCGGGCTATTCTTGCCCCATGAAGTGTAGAAAACTGGTAATGCTATCACAACCAAAATCTATCGTTCGAGAAAACTTTCTCCGCCCGCGCCGCCAGGCCATAGGCGCGCTCATCGGGGACCGTGCCCAGCCTGGTCGCGCGGCGCCCTCCCTGGGAGGGGGTGGTTGCCGACACTCTTAGGCGATCCCCTGTTTGCTTTAATTCTCGAACCCAATGCCGGCCGCCATGCGGAGCCCTTGCCGTAATCGCCGGCCAATCTGGGGTATACTCTGCGCTGTGGCGCAAGCTCGCTCCACACCCTTGTTGAGCCCCGCATCGTTCACTTGGGATGGGCGGGATAAAAAGTGCAAGGTCAAATCTTGACTTCCGAAATTATCGACATCCGGCAATTTGACGCAAGTCAATTCCTTCCCCTTCTCCAGATTGAATCGCGTGTCTGGAGCTCAGGCCTGCGTTGGGACTACACTTCGTCGGTGCGCTTAATCTCCTCCTGTCTGGAGGAGAAACGCTTACAGGGATTTACGCTGCTAAATAATCGTCAAATTAAAGGCTATAGCTTCTTCTTCTGCGAGGGCGAAAAGGGCCTGATCGGAAACCTGTTTGTGGAGCCGGACGGATCCGAACTGCCCCAGGCCCTCATCCTGTTGCAACGCGTGATTGAAACGATCACAAAAACCCCAGGGATCGATCGGGTGGAAACCCAGCTTCCCCATTATGCCTTTGACGACCTAAATCCCTGCTTTGTTGCCTACGGTTTTCACGGATATCAAAGGCGATTTATGGCGGCAAACCTGACCCGGCCTCCGCGGCATCCCCGCTCTGCCGGCGAAGCAGAGGTTCGTCTCCCCACCGGAAATAAATCCTTCTCAGGCGATTTCGTGCTGGAGCCATGGGAGAGAAGGCACGACCGCCAGGCATCCCTTCTCCTTCACCAAACGTACAAAAATCACATCGATGCCACCATCAACGATCAGTATGCGTCGGATTCAGGCGCCAGCCGCCTGATCGAGAATATTATGCACCAGCGCGGGTGCGGCGAATTCCTGCCCAAAGCTTCCCAGGTAGCCATCCATCGGGCGACCGGGAAATTGGCGGGCGTTCTGGCGCTCACTTCCGTCCGGCCCCGCACAGCGCATATTCCTCAAATCGCCGTCGCCACCGAATTCCAGGGAATTGGCCTGGGAAGCGACATGCTGGAAGGCTCCTTTGAGGACCTGCGAAACCGGGGTTTTGAAGAAGTCTCATTGACCGTAACCGACTTGAATGTCGGCGCGGTACGACTCTACGAGCGCGTTGGGTTCGAAACCTTTCGAACCTTCGGAGCCTTCGTTTGGAATCGCCCGGCCTGATGGAAAACCTCGGCGCGCCCGGGTGCGAGAATCGAGACCCATCCATTCATTTCCCTTTGGCTTTCAGCAAATCCTTGAGCTCATCCATAAATTCGCGCACGTCTTTGAAATCCAAATAGACCGAGGCGAAGCGGACATAGGCGACTTTGTCCAGCTTCTTAAGGCGATTCATCACCAATTCGCCCACTTCGGGCGAGGGGCGTTCGCGGTCGGTTGACTCCGCCACCAGCGTTTCCGCCTCGTTCACGATCTGCTCCAGCTTATTCATCGGCACGGGGCGTTTTTCACACGCTTTCAGCAGACCCGCCAGAAGTTTTTGGCGGTCAAATTTTTCCCGGCGGCCGTCTTTCTTGACCACCATGTAGGGAATCTCGTCGATGCGCTCGTAAGTGGTGAAGCGGCGCTCGCACCCCACACACTCCCGCCGGCGCCGGATGGTATCGCCAATCTTGGCTTCGCGTGAATCCACCACCTTATCTTCCAGGTGCCCGCAGAATGGACATTTCATCTCCCGCTGATTCCCTCCCGGGGATTCGATCATCCCCTGTGTGCCGGCTTCAGACCTTCCCCGCCACCGTCGCGTGCTCCTTCTCCGCCATGGCCCCGAGTTTCTTGACGCTCAAGCCTTCGTAAACCAGAAGCGCCAGACCCAGCAAGACGCAGGGAACTGAAATCATCAGCCAGAGCATGATGGAGGCAGCCGTGGCGCTTTCGGGGCTGACCCGAAAAAAACCGGTCATGACGTAAATGGAGAGCACTTGAAAGCCTCCCCCGATTCCGGGCAAAGGCGCCAACATGCCCAAAATCGAAAATACCAGTACCAAGGCGGAGGCGAACCAACTGAGCTGGCCCACGTCCCCGCCCATACTTCGCATCACCAGCCAGAACACGCATGTGTTGGTGAACCAAAGAAGGGCCGTGGAAGCCAGGCTGGAGAAAAAATCCCTCCAGTTTTCGATGACCTCCAAACCATCCGCGAAAGACTGGAGAAAACGGTTCAGCCTTTCCTGTCCGCGCGGTGAAAGAAAGCGAAATAGTCTCGGCGTCCCCGAAGTTAATTCCTCCGCGCGCAGGCGAAAGATCACCAGAATTGCCACGATCAGGAACGCTAACAGAATTATAAACAGGCCCACCCAGCGCGTGGCTCGCAAAATGTGGCGCGCATGGGCCGTCCCGGGTTGCAAGGGTCCAAATGTGAGGGCCACAGCGAACAACAAAATCACAAAAACCATGTCGTAAATTCTTTCCAAAAGCCAGATGGCCGCTTGCGAGGTGAAGGTCACATCCTCTCTTTTGGCGATGTAAGCGGGCCGGACAAACTCACCCCATCGCCCGATCAGATAGACGGCGCTGAACCCCAGGATCTGGCCGACAAATAAATTCCAAAGCGAGGCTTTCTTGATGGGGTCGAGGAAAAACCTCCACCGGTATGCTCGCAAGAAGTAAGTGAGATATGTAGCGACGAGCGCGCCCGCCAGATACACCGGTTGCGCTGCCCTGAGGGAGAGCCAGACTTTGGCCCAGTCAAAATGCTTCCATTCTTCCCCGCGGCTGAGGTTGTAAAAACCCAATGCCAAAATGGCGGCACAAATGCCCAGCCCCAACCATCTGCGGAGGTTTTTGTTCATGCGGAGATATACGGGGAAAGTACTCCCATTGGCAAACTAGCCGAACGACGGAGTGAAGTCAAGCCAGCCCGGCAGAACCAGCCTGGCGCCGCCTCAACCACCCCGCAAGGGCGTGAACCACCCCGCCCTTCGGGCACCCCTCCTGAATCAGGAGGGGAGTATATTAGAAAGCTCCCGTCTCGCCGCGGCGAGAGGGGTTTCAGTCAGCCGACTGACGGGGTGGTCAGGGGTGGCGTGGTGAGGGATGTCCGGCGACGGGGACGATAGTTTCACGCGCTGCCGCGCGCACAAATACAAAGTCAGTCTGAGTAACTAAATGGTGGATATGCACAACCTTAAATTCAAAATTCAATTGTTGGGAACTGGCATGGTCTCACTTTACCTCCTTCTCGCGGGGTTGTGCATTTGTACGCCGTACGCTTACGGGCAGCACCCGCCGCAGACGGTTCCGGGGCAGGCGCGTCCGCGTTCGGCGGAATACGACGCTTTGCAAAAGCGGTTGGAGGCCGGATGGAATACCTGGGACGTTCACAGCGTAACGACCCATGTGCTGCTCCCGGCCGGACTGGCAGTTCGGGTTGGAGTGTATCACTGGACGACTCTCTACGGGGACGCGTTCCTGACGGATCCGCTGATTGGACGCCAAGGCACGACGGTGGAACAGGTCTTTCCCGGACCACACGCGTGGGACGGCAGCTACACCGATTTGCGACTTTACTGGCAGAACTTGGATCTGCGGATTCAGAGTGCGCATGCGGGTAAGGACTTGGTGATTCTTGTTACCCCTCTATCGGAGGTAACGGACGGCCACCTTTCACGGACAATCGTGTTCTCCGCCGCCTATCTTTGGAACCGGCCCGGCACCGTCATGCGGAATGCGGACAGCATGGAAGCGCGCGGCCCATTGGGAACGGTGCACGTCTATTGCGTGGGAGCCAAAGCACAATTCAGCAACATTCCCGTCGCGGGACCGTATCTAACAACTGAAACCACAGGTCCAGCCGGCATCAGCACGGGCAAGCGGCGAACTCTGGAAGAGATTCAAGCGGTGGTGGAAGAACAGCATCTTGCCTACGAGAAATCTTTGGGAGTTCCGCCTTCCCCCTCCGTTGACGCCATCGAGACCACGCTAGGTTGGGACACCATCTACGAGCCTGAGCGTGACCGCGTCATCTCGCCGGTGAGCCGGAATTGGAGCGTGGGCTGGGGCGGATATGTTCTTTTTGACTGGGACAATTTTTTCGCCGCCACCCTCGCCGGGATCGGCGACCGGGATCTTGCCTACGCGAATGCCATTGAGATGCTTCGCGAGCTGACCCCCGCCGGATTTGTTCCCAACTACGCGCGAGCGGGGGGATGGAAAAGTTTTGATCGTTCCGAGCCTCCAGTGGGAGCCATCAGCGTTCTCGGTCTCTATGAAAAATTTCACGACCGGTGGTTTTTGCAGGAGGCGTTCCCTGCGCTGCTCTCATGGAACCGTTGGTGGCACGCGAATCGGAGTGCCGGACCGTATCTGGTGTGGGGAAGTGATGGCGAGAACCAGCCGGAAAATCCGGATGATAAGGACCGGGGCACTCGTCAAGGAGCGATCCTAGAATCGGGACTGGATAACAGCCCCATGTACGATGCCGCGGCGTTCGATGCGCAGACTCACAAGCTCCAGATGGCCGACGTCGGGCTGATGAGCTTGTATGTGGCCGATTGCGACGCCCTCGCCCAAATCGCCGCCGCGCTCAACGAAACCGCTGCCGCCCAGGAACTTCGCGAGCGGGCGAATTTCTACCGGTCATCGCTGGCCTCTCTGTGGGACGAAAATTCCGGAATGTTTTTGAATAAAGACCTGCGCACCGGCGAACTGAGCTCCAGAACCTCACCCACAAATTTCTATCCGCTGCTGGCGCGCGCCGCCACTCCTCAACAAGCCCAGCGCATGATTCAAGATCACCTGATGAACCCGCAGGAGTTCTGGGGAGATTGGGTGATTCCCTCGACCCCCAGAAACGATCCCGCCTTCAAAGATCAAAACTATTGGCGCGGGCGCATCTGGGGTCCCATGAATTATCTGGTCTATCTCGGGATGCGCAACTACGACCAACCCAAAGTGCGCGAAGAATTTGCCAGGAAATCTTTCGAACTCTTTCAGCTCGAGTGGAGCAAAAAGCGTCACGTCCATGAAAATTACAACGCCATAACCGGCTCCGGTGATGACGTCTCTTCCAGCGATCGTTTCTACCACTGGGGCGCCCTCCTGGCCCTGATTGAATATATGGAAGCGGGTGGCAAATAGCGTGGCCTGTAGATCGTACTGGGCCACAACCCGATGTCGAGATCTCACACTTTTTGCCCCACGCCATTTCCGGCAGAGCCATCGCTTGCAGAACGAATAGTCCATACGACTGCACCCTCTCGTCCAGTCCAACTGATCGAGGTTCCCCACTCGGCAATCCGGGAGCTCAAACCTTCTGATACAATGCCGGGTAAGCTTCAGAACTAACCATGAGGCGTGATGGCACGAACCGGTCCGAAGGTTCTGCGAGCCGGGTTGAGGAGAGGCTGAGTGGAAGACGACGCGAAGCTGGTGCAGCGGTGCCTCGCGGGCGAGAACTCGGCGTGGGAATCGCTGCTCAAGGGGCACACCCGAAAGATCTTTAACCTGTGTTACCGTTTCACGGGTCGTCCTTCGGAAGCGGAAGACCTTACCCAGGAAATCTTCATCAAGATATTTCAGACCTTGCGCACGTTTGATGCGGCGCAAGGGACTTTTATGACCTGGCTGAATCGGGTGGCTCGAAATCATCTGGTTGACCACTACCGGCGCACAAGGAAGGACCGGATTACTTCGTCGCTCGATGACGACGAAGGCTCGGTGAGCGAGACACCAAGCCCCGCCGCTGGACCGAGTGCCGGGGTGGAATCAAGGGAACGCCACGAGTTGCTGCAAAGAGGTTTGGACAAACTGTCCCCCGATCTGAGGGAAGCCGTAGTCCTGCGCGACTTGAATGACCTGGACTACGACGAAATCGCAACGGTCTTGGGTGTTCCCCAGGGAACCGTGAAGTCAAGAATAAATCGCGGAAGGTTGGAACTAGCGCGGGTCCTAAAGCGTATGGATGTTATGAGAGGCCCCGCAGAAGCGGGAGGCAAGACATGACGCACCTGGAACTGGAAAACCTGATCAGCGATTACCTGGAAGGGCAAATGGATGCCGCCCGCCGGGCCGAAGTTGATGCTCACGCGGCCGGATGCCCTCCCTGCACTGAGCTGATTGCCGGCGTCCGCCGCGCCATGGAACTCTGCCAGTCGGCGGAGGAGTTGGAGCCTGCGCCGTGGTTGATCTCAAAAATAATGCTCTCCACCATCGGGCAGCGCAAACCTACTTTCGGCGAACAACTTGCCGCTTACTTCAGGCCAGCCGCCCGCGTGAGGTTTGCTTATGCGGTGGGCATGGCGGTGTTTTCATTCTCCGTTATTGTTAACTCGGCCGGGATCAATCTGCGCCAGATCAAGCTGGCGGATTTGAATCCCCGCACGTGGCTCTATCAGGCCGACCGGACGGGCCACCTGGTGGTCGCTCGCGCAGAAAAGTTCTATTACGACCTGCGGGTTGTTTACGAGATTGAGTCCCGTTTGAGGCAATTCCGCCAACAGACCGGGCAGGAAGGCCGTCCGCAGGAAAAAACTTCGCCGAAGCCTGAAACGCCCGCGGGCGGAACAACAGACAGCGTGCCGCCCGGGAACCCCGAATTGGCTGAAGCACGGGATTTTATCATTGGCTCGCCTGACCTGAGCAGGACAGGAACCGCCATGGTTGGGCTCACAAGGAGTTCACTCCGATGAAATGCGCCAAGCACACAGAAACCGAATCCACTGCTTATTGCGGACATTGCGGTCGCGCATTGTGCGGTGAGTGCAAACACGAAGTTCGAGGCAATATCTACTGCGAAGATTGCCTGGCCGCTCGATTGGGCACGCCTGGGATGTCGCCCATCCTGGGCCCGGGTATGGGACCAAGTCCCGGCATCGCGTTGGCTCTTGGTTTTATTCCAGGGGTGGGAGCGATTTACAACGGACAAATTGTGAAGGCCGTCGTTCAAGTGCTTCTTTTCGGATCCCTGATTGCTCTCAGCGATCGAGTCCCAGGCCCCATGGACGTCATTTTCGGCCTGAGCGCCTTCGCTTTTTACTTCTATATGGTCATTGACGCCTACCAGACGGCACGCGCCAAGCAGTTCGGCCAGCCGGTGCCGGAATGGTTTGGTTTGGGTGACGTGAAAATGAACGCGCCCATCGGGGCGGGGGTGCTCATCGCAATAGGAGCACTTTTCCTGCTCGACAACTTTGGACTCAACGTTTTTCAACACATCGGGAAATTCTGGCCCGTGCTTCTAATTGCGATGGGCGTGCTTTTGTTACAGAAACGAATGGGCGGAGGCGGACCACCATCAGGTCCCGGCCCGCAAAACCCCGCCGCCCCTCCGGATGGCCCAAGCAATATTCCCGGGGCGCAGGGGTTATAAGAGATCGAATTCAATCGGAGGAGAACTCACCATGGAATTTATCCACAGTCCGTTTATCGTACCCCTGGGAGCGTTTGTGATGGTCATCATCATCGTCGGCATCGGGTCGATGAGGAAAATGCGGGAGAAAGAGCTTCAGGCCCATCAGGATTTAAGGATGCGCGAAATGGAGCATGAACGGAAAATGAAGGAAATGGAAATTGAGAAGGCCAAGCTCGATCTGGAGAGAGAAAAGACGAGCCGACCTTCATAAAGACGCAACCAGGCGCTCCCGCTATGCGGTCGCCCGGATGAAAAAGGAGCCGGAAATGACAGATTTGACCTCAATTTCACCAATGTTGATCCCGATCGCGGGAATCGTATTCGGAACGGTGATGGTGGCCGCGGTGGTGGGCATTGTATTTTGGTTTAAGGCGCGCGAACGGGAACTGCAAATCCATCAGGAAATGCGCCAGCGCGAAATGGACCACCAACTGAAGATGAAACAGTTGGAGCTTGAAATTGAGAAGGCGAAGGGCCACCAGACCGCGGAACGCGTGGCCTAAAGCAAATCAGGCCCTGCCAGGAGAAAGACCCATGGATACGCCCTTCATCATTCCGCTCGCGTTTTTTGCCATGGTGGCGTTGATTGTGGCCATCGTCGAAGTGGCAAAGATTCGCGAACTGGAGATGGAAGTTCGGATGAGACTGCACCAGGAGGAAATGGAACACCGCCGCAAGGTGCAGGAACTGGATCAGCGGCTGGCACAATTGAAGCAAGGTTGAATGATTGGGCGAGCCGCGGGATGCTGACCTAATCTAGGGCCGGCCCCAATCGAAACGAGGAAGAACATCTATGGGTAATTCACCATTAACTCCGCCAACCCGAGGCCCCAGTCTGATGGGCCCGGTCATTCTTATTTCGTTGGGCGCGATGTTTCTAGTCGATCAATTCATTCCCGGATGGAGCATCGGGCGAACATGGCCGGTCTTGCTGGTTATTATCGGGGTCATGAAGCTTCTGGACTCCACACGGCCGCCGCGGGCTCCGCAGGGTCCGCGGATTTGAATTTGGAATCCCGCACCGAGAGTGCGGAGAGGTCAATATGAGCGTTTACACTTACCGTCGAGGGTCGATCTTCTGGGCTCTGTCTCTGATCGCCGTGGGGGCGATTTTTCTCTATCAGAATTTCAACCCCTCCATACACCCCTGGCAACTGATTGCCAAGTTCTGGCCCGTCCTCATTATTTTTTGGGGACTTTCGAAGCTGATCGATTTTATGCAGGCGCAATCCCACCCGGAAACCACGCCCCCGCCGCTCTTCTCGGCAAGCGAAGTCGTGTTGCTGGTGCTGATTCTCTTGATGGGCACGGTCATGTCCAAAATAATTTTACATCCCTGGCAGCAATGGCCCAGGTCCTTCGGCGTCAACGTGAATGACGACGATTGGGC
This sequence comes from Terriglobia bacterium, assembly GCA_035308965.1. Classification (GTDB taxonomy): domain Bacteria; phylum Acidobacteriota; class Terriglobia; order UBA7540; family UBA7540; genus DASYXZ01. The sequence continues at coordinate 89,563 of DATGFN010000024.1, forward strand.
CAACATGTTCATGAATTCCTACACGTTTAACCAAACGATTACCCAGCCTCTCAAACCAAAATCACATCTGGTCATGGAAGACCAGCGGGGAGACGTTGAGATACGCGCCACCGATCAATCCTCGATTGATATCGCAGTCAAGAAAGTCATCAAGGCGGATAACCAAGCCGAAGCCCAAAAACTGGCCGACTCGTTGAACGTGGAAGTCGTGGAGGAAGGCGGCCACTACGCTTTGAAATCGAATCGCCGCTCACTGCCTAATGGCGGCGCCAACGTGAGTCTGGACCTAACGATCAGCGTCCCCACCTCCACTAGCGCCGATATCTCCTCGGAGCATGGCGACATCTCCCTGTCGGGGCTTCAGGGCGACCAAACGCTTACCGTGCAGCACGGCGACCTGCATGTTTCGGGCGTCGATGGTATGGTCCGTGTGCACAAAACCGGCGGCCTGACCGAGGCCCACGATGTGAAGGGCAATGTGGAAGTGGACGGTCGGGGCAGCGACGTGGAGATGGAGAACGTCACGGGAAGCGTCACTGTCAACGGCGATTTCACCGGCTCGCTTCAATTTCGCAATGTCACCCAAACCCTGCACTACGTTTCTTCCCGCACCGATTTAACCACCCAACATTTGAGCGGGCGGCTGGACATGGAAACGGGTTCATTGGACGCGAGCGATATCGACGGTCCCTTTGAAATTTCCACCCGGCAAAAAGACATCACGGTTTCGAACTTTAAGAACAGCCTGAAAATTACCAACACCAACGGGGACGTGCAATTGCGCACCTCAACTGCGCCCACCCACCCCATTGAAGTCAACCTGGGCAAGGGTGAAATTGAATTGGATCTTCCCCCCTCGAGCAGTTTCCAGATTGAGGCTTCATCACATCGCGGCGAAGTGGATTCGGATTTCCCTGGACTTACGGTTAATAAAGAAGGCGACTCCCCTTCGATCGGTGGAACCACGGGCAAGGGTGGGCCCACCATCCACCTCACAACCTCTTACGGAACGATCCACCTTGGGCACGAAAATGCCTCTTCGCCACCGGCGCCTCCCTCTCCCTCAACGCCAGCACCGCCGAGTGCTCCCAGAACCCGGCAGAGAGTTTTCCTTGAGCGCATGCAGAAGCTCCACCAGCACTATCTGCCGGTAGCTTGGAAGTTCAACTAAGATTGGAGCTGGATTGTAATGGGCTGGCGGGCACTCTGATGCTGCACGCGACGCGCGATCTTGGAGAAATAGGCCTTCAAGCGGCTGATCATTCCGCTACACGATCAAGCTCCTCAAAGAATCCGGGAAAGGAAATATCCACGCAATCGGCGCCGCGAATCATGGTGGTCCCCTGGGCCAGCAGGCCCGCCACGGCAAAGGCCATGGCAATGCGATGGTCGCCGTGACTTTCGATCTCGGCGCCTTTTAACGCTTGCCGGCCGGCCACGCGCAAGCCATCTTCGAACTCTTCTACTTCGGCTCCCATGCGGCGAAGGTTTTCGGCCATGGCGCCGATTCGGTCGCTCTCCTTCACGCGCAATTCCGCCGCGCCCCGGAAAGAGATGCCGCGTTCAGTCCGCGTCCCTAAAACACACAAGGCGGGCAGTTCATCGATGAGGCCGGGAATCAGCTCACGGGGAATCTCGCCACCCTCCAATTTACTGGTTTCAACGTGCAGGTCGCCGAGCAGCTCGCCGTTCACCATCTCCACATTGATCACCTTCACCCGCCCGCCCATGGGCACCAGCCAATCGAGTAGAGCGGTTCGGGTGGGATTCAAGCCGACATTGGGAAGCGTGAGGTTGGAATCCGGAACAAGCAGTCCGGCCACCAGGAAAAAAGTGGCGGAGGAAATGTCGCCCGGAACGAAAAGCTTCTTGCCCTCGAGCCGCGCTCGTCCGCGAACTGAAATAGTTTGCCCGTGCCGCCCGATTTCCGCGCCCATTTGTTCGAGCGCGATCTCGGTGTGATCGCGAGTGGGCGCAGCTTCAATCACCGCCGTCTCGCCTTCGGCAAACAATCCCGCCAGGAGGATCGCCGATTTCACCTGGGCGCTGGGGACAGGCAAGGTGTACTGAATCGCATCAAGCGAGTGGCCGGCGCGCCCCTCGATTTCAAGCGGCGGCACGCCTCCAGCGGCAGAGTTGATGCGGGCGCCCATTTGGGTGAGCGGATCGATCACCCGTTTCATGGGGCGCTTGGAAAGTGACTCGTCTCCGCCCATCACCGAGCGAAAAGGCTGGCCGGCGAGAATCCCCGATAACATTCGCATGGTCGATCCGGAATTGCCGGCGTCGAGCGCTCCCAAAGGTGGACGAAGGCCGTCGAGACCCGCGCCCGCAACATGCACTGCGCCATCCTTGCGGTCGATTTTCACCCCAAGTTTCTTGAGGCAAGCCAGAGTGCTTTGGCAATCGGCGCTCGAGGAAAAGTATTTGATTTCGCTCGGGCCCTCGGCGATCGCGGCCAGCATGGCGTAACGGTGGGAAATGGATTTGTCACCGGGCAGCGCCACCGATCCCGTGATCCGCTTCGCCGGATTGATCTTCCGGTTTTTGTTGGAAGTGAATAAGCCCATTTGAAGAAAGTCCGGAGTCAGTTGTCCGGAGTCCGTTGTCTCTTGATCTGATAACCGAATTACTGAATTACTGACAAACTGAATTAATTCTTGACCCCGGACTACGGACACCGGACAAAGATTTAAACGCGAACAAGCCTGTAAGCCGAATTTTGTTTTCCGTCAATCGACGGAATGGCGATCATTCATCTAGTCCAGCCATTGCTGGCGGGATCCAGCGACCTACCCGAGAGTCATAACGGGGCGGGCCGCCCCTCCTCTCCTATTTGGTCTTGCTCCGTGTGGGGTTTACCTTGCACCCGGCATCACTGCCGGGACGGTGCGCTCTTACATTAAGGCCGCACGAGGCGGCCCGCACCTTTTCACCCTTATCCATCAATTGACGGACGGTATATTTTCTGTGGCACTTTCCGTATCAGAGGCGTACGGTCGCCGTGGCGACATCCCCCTCCAACCCTCGCCGTTAGCGAGCACACTGCCCTGCGGAGTTCGGACTTTCCTCTCCCCCACCCCTGCTTGCCCCGATTAGATCGGGACGCCAAGGCGAGGCAGCGATCACCCGGCTTGTTCGCGCAAGATTTATGATAGTCTGCCCAGTGGAGGCGGTCAAACCATTCCGCGCACGGGTAGTGTCGTGATTTCCCTGGGAGCGCGGGCTGGGGCCCCACGTTATCCACTGGGGTTCGCCCGCAATTTAAAGATAAGGAAAGAGCGGGCGGGACGCCCGCGCTCCCGGCGATGCAAATCCGGACATCACCTGCAAATGGCCAGCATCATTTCGGAGCATCCGTGTATCTTTGATGGGAAAGCTTTTCTGACATAAACCATGAATCAATTTCGCGTGAAGTTTCTGGCTCTCATCGTCATTGCAGGAATGTGGTCGCGGGTCTATGCGATTCCAACCTCACCACCCCGGGTTGATGTGTCCCCGATGCCTCAGAAGTCCGACTTACAATCCCAACTCGCCACCGCCGACGCAGTCCTGGAGGAAATGAGCAAGACCACGGGCCTGCCCATTAAAGGGCCTCTGAAAAAAGCCATTCTCCCCCGCCCCGCCATTGAAAAATATTTGATCGAAAATCTTCACGCGGAAAGTACCCCGGAGGAATTGCGCGTTCAGGAAGCCACGCTGAAGGCATTTGGCCTGGTTTCGAGCGACTTCGATCTGGAAAAATTCCTCATTACCTTTTACACCGAACAAGTGGCGGGATTCTACGATCCGCGAACCAAAACCATGAACATGGCGGACTGGATTCCCTCCGAGATGCAATCCATGGTTCTCTCGCACGAATTGACGCACGCCCTTCAGGATCAGAATTATGACCTGGACAAATTCCTGCACGGGGCGCGCGACAACGATGACGCCACCAATGCCCGCCAGGCCATCGTGGAAGGCCATGCCATGGCCGCCATGATGCAGCACGCCCTCGGGCAAGTTGACCTGGGGGCTATACCCTCCCTCTCTCAGATGATGGCCGGAGTCGTCGACGAACAACTGAGCGCTTTCCCTGCATTCTCCCACGCGCCGTTTTTCTTTCGCATGCAGGCGCTATTCCCTTACCTGCAAGGAATGAGCTTTATGCAGAAAGGGCTCGCGCGCGGCGGGTGGAAGGAACTCAACGGGCTCTTTATGAATCCCCCGGCGACCACCAAGGAACTTTTCGAGCCCGAATTATATTTTAACCACACACACTTTCCCGTAGAATCCCTTCCAAAACCCCCTCCGCTTTCGGGCGTCCCCAGTCTGCACTTCCTCACTGAAAACACCATGGGTGAGCTGGGCTATTATTCGATCATCGGACAGCTGCTCTCCGAGGACCAAGCGAAATCGGCAGGGCTGGCGTGGCTGGCAGACCGATACCTTCTCTATGAATATTCGGGCAAGACGGAAGGTGGGGGGAATTTCGTCCTGGTGTCGAGAACGAAATGGTCCAATGCGGAAAAATCACTCGAGTTTTTCCGCGACTACAACACGATTCTTCAAAGGAAATATCCCGGGCTCTCGCCTGACGCGCGCTCGGGATCAGATCTCTTCATTGCGGGCGCCGGGTCAAGCAGAGTCATTGTGCTGCGTCGCGGCGACGAAGTCCTGTGGGCCGAGGGTATTCCAGCCGCACAAGCCGATGCAATACTGGACTGGCTTCGTGGCTTGAAGGACTGAGCCTAATGTAGCGTTCGGAAAATGCGTTTACCGCAGTGCCGCCCTTTAGGGCGGCGCCTGCCGGGCTAAAGCCGGGCGCTAGAAGAAAATTCCCTGCATCACCTGCCGCGTTTCGAAAGGGCGCAATGGAATTGCCCAGGAAATCGCGCTCATGAAGGTTGCTGAATGGCAGGCCTTAGATTCCTAGCGCGGTTTCACTTCGTACCGCGCGACCATTCCCCCCATCATGTGATCACTGATGTGGCAATGATAGAGCCAGATGCCGGGCGCGTCTGGGACCATGTCCGCCGTGATCATCTGTGCCGAGGTCACCGACAAAACGTCTGTGCGCTGGCCTGCCACCAACACCGTATTGCCATGCCAGTGCGGCGTGTGCGCATTATTGAAGTCGCCGAGAGTCGCGACGTACCAGCGCACGCGGTCGCCCTGCTTCATCCTCATGAGCGGCATATTTCCGAAGATGTAGCCGTTGATCGACCACTTGTAGTTGGTATCCACAAAGCCCGTGCCGACGATGGGCGTCACCATTCCGCCGGCGGTGACGGGCCGTAGCTCCGTCCGGTTCACGCCCTTGGGGTCGGTGCAGTGGGCGCGAATGTTATCATCCAGGTACCAACTCTCGTTCTCATTGATGGTGATGAACATGCTCACAAACTCGTGATCCACGTCTTTGGGGCGGCCATCGGGGAGCGCCATGCCGCGCCGCGTCACCACGATCACTCCAAAAAGGCCCGAGGCCACGTCCTGTAGCTCGTCCGCATGCGAGTGATAGAGCCAGAAGACCGAGCTTGGGTCATTCGGTCCGGGACCGGCCCGCTCCGGTATTTGCCAAACATAAGTATGCGTGGCGCCGGGAGGCACGCCACCGTCGGCCTTGTCCGCGCCCGTGGTGCCGTCATTGTAATCCGCGCCCTCGGAATCCTTTCGATAGAGAACTCCATGCGGGTGCATGCTGTAGGGATGCGTCGCGTTGTTTTTGAAGACCACCTTGATGGTGCCGCCCACTTCCCCGCGTAAGATCGGCCCCAGCAGTCCGAGATATTGTTCTTCCGGAGCGCGTGTTTTCAGCGTTGAAAACGTGGCGTCGGTATATTCACGGTAGATCGCTTTCTTACATACGCGCCCGATGCGATGAGGTCCGGCTTCAACGTAGGGTATCTCCACATCATCAAAGGGATGACCCATCGCTTCATCGCGGCCGGAGGGGGCAAAATCCCAGTTCACCTCATCGGCGGCGACGTAGTACGTGCGTGTCTTGCCCGTGGGCTCGTCCCGCGCGGATTGTCCGCGAACGACGGAGGCTAAACAGAGCATTCCAACCAAAACTTTGCCAGGAAAAATCTTTCCAAATCTTCGCTGAATCATTATTCCTCCAGAGTACTTGGCGCAAACTTCGATAGGACTCGAGGAATTCAAATCTATTATCGATTGAATCCAGGATTTGCCGCCGGGCTGCGTGTATTCTGATTATATGCTCAGCAGGCCTTTCGTGGTGCCGGTTTTTGCATCACACGCCCTTGCGCTTTCTAAATCCAGATGCATACCTTCGGATGAGAGTCCGCAACCCGGGAATTCTATCTTGAGGGAGGAACCAAAGGTGGTCTGGAAATGCTCAACTTGGGTTCGCCGATGGGGTCTTGACTTCGATGATCATTGTCGCGTTCGCACCCCCGGGATAATTGGTGATGGCAAAAATCGGGAGATAAACAAGCGCCGTCCATAAAAGGCGTCCGGACTGATAATCATTGACGCCCTATTTCAAGAGTTTCAGTAGTTCCGTCTCGCCAATGGTTTTCACTCCCAGGGATTTGGCTTTGTCTAGTTTCGATCCCGGCTCCGCGCCCACCACCACGTAGTCGGTTTTCTTGCTGACCGAGCCAACCACGCGGCCGCCGGCATCTTCGATCATCGCCTTGGCATCGTCGCGCGAATAGTTGGGCAGAGTGCCGGTAAGCACAAACTGTTTTCCTTCGAGTGTCTGGTTTCCGCGCTTCACTGCTTTTTCCTGTTTGAATTGCAAACCTGCGTTGCGCAATTTTTCGATCACCTGAAGATTTCGCTTCTCGCCGAAAAATGCGGCGATGCTTTCCGCAATTCTGGGCCCGACCTCCTCAACTTCGGTCAGTTCTTCGGCGCTGGCTTTGGCCACCTTGTCGAGCGATCCAAAGTGATCCGCCAGGAACTGCGCCGTGCGCTCGCCGACAAAACGAATGCCGATGGCAAATATCACCCGCGCCAGTTCGGCTTTCTTGCTGTTCTCGATTTCCTCCAGCAGGTTGGCGGCTGACTTGTCTCCCATGCGCTCCAAGTTGGCCAATTGGTCTTGGGTCAAGCTGTAGAGGTCCGCCGCGTCGTGGACTATTTTCTTGTCCACCAATTGATCCACCAGGGCGTCGCCCAGGCCGTCTATGTTCATGGCGCGGCGTGCCGCAAAATGCAGCAAGGACTCCTTGAGTTGGGCCGGACAGGCCACGTTGACGCAGCGGTAAGCCACCTCACCCTCGGCTCGAAAAACGGCTTCGCCGCATACCGGACATTTTTTCGGCATGCGGAACTCGCGGCCGTCCGGGGCTGCCTTCGCCACCTTGACGATTTGCGGGATCACCTCGCCCGCGCGCTGGATCAGCACGGTATCGCCAATTTTCAGGCCCAGGCGTTCGATCTCATCCATGTTGTGGAGGGTGGCGTGGCTTACCGTGACGCCGCCCACATCCACCGGCTCCAAATCGGCCACGGGAGTGAGCGTGCCCGTGCGTCCCACCTGGGCGCGAATGTCCATCACACGAGTGGTAGCCTGGCGCGCCGCGTATTTATAAGCTACGGCCCAGCGCGGTGACTTGGCCGTGGTCCCCAATTCCTGCCACAGCCGCGTGTCATCCACCTTCACCACGATGCCGTCAATTTCGTAGTCCAGCTTGTCGCGCTTCGATTCCCACTGCTCGATGTAGGCCAGCACATCATTGAACGTAGGACACAAGCGCCAGTGCGGGTTGACCTTGAAGCCCAGCTTGGATAGCACCTCCAGTGATTGCGAGTGCCGCGCAAAGGGCTCCGCGCCCTTCACCAGAAGATAGTAAATGAAAATATCCAGTTTACGCTCGGCGACGATTTTAGAATCGAGCAGCCGCATGGTGCCCGCGGCGGAGTTGCGCGGGTTGGCAAATTTAGACTCGCCCGCGGCTTCTCTTTGAGCGTTCAATTGGTCGAACGCTTTGCGGAACATCAAGACTTCGCCGCGCACCTCGAAGCGTGGGGGCCTGCCGATGGGATCGAGTTTCTTGGGTTCGAGTTTAAGAGGCACGGACCGGATGGTCTTCACATTGGGGGTGACGTCTTCGCCCTCCAAGCCGTCGCCGCGCGTCACACCGTTGGTGAGCGCGCCATTCTCATAAGTCAGCGCCATGGAGAGTCCGTCGAGCTTTAACTCCGCCACGTAGGCTACACTTTCGCGGCCCGCAAGCTCGCGGACCCGGCGGTCAAAATCGGTCAACTCCTCCACGGAATAAGTGTTGTCCAGGCTGATCATGGGGGTGGAGTGGCGGACCTTGGGAAAAGCTTCGGCGGGCTGACCTCCTACGCGCTGGGAGGGCGAGTCGGGAGTGATGAGCTCGGGATGCGAGCGCTCCAGTTCCTGAAGGCGCCGCATCATCTTGTCAAATTCGAAATCGGAAATCTCCGGGTCGTCCTGAACGTAGTAGCGATGCTCGTGATAGCGGAGCTCGTTTCGCAATTTTTCGATTTCCTTTTCGATGCTCTTCGCCACGCGATTCCCCCTTCTCTCGTGAATGACGGCTGCGAGGCCGGGCTAAAGAATTATACCGCGAAGTCAAAACGCCGCTCGCTTCGGCTTTGGGGCTGCTTGCCGCGCTTTTGCCCAGCAACTTGACATGCGCGCGCCGGGGCTGCTAGCTTCGATACATTGATCGCTCGATGTGATCGGAATAGCGGAGGCAGGCCATGAGGACGCGAATCTTATTCATACTTTTACTTTTGACCACGGCGCAGGCGGCACCGGCGCTCTGGGCGCAGGATAAAAAAGATACCGCCAAGCCCGAGAACGCCCGCTTTGGCGATCCCACCTCCATTGGACGGGGACTACAGGGCGATCTCTACGGGGTGGTGAAGAGCGTCAAAGACGGCGAATTAGTTCTGGATAAGACGAAGTTTGGAGTCGATCAGACGGTCAAACTCGAACCCAAAACGAAATATGTGCGCGACGGTAAATCGAGTTCATTAGGCAAAATCCAAGTCGGCGACCCGGTTTATGTCGACGTCAAAACGGACAAGAAGACAAAAGTAATGATCGCAAAGAAAGTTACCAGCGGAGTCGTTGCCGGGCCATAAAGAAAAGCGGCAAGTGGTTGGTGGTAAGTGGCAAGTGAGAGGGAAGCCTATTAAATTTCACACCCACCAGTTATCGCCGATCTCTTCCGAGCCACTTGCAACATGCCTCGCCATGGCGAGCCCCTAACCACTAGCCTTTGAAGAACGCCACCCTCATTTACAATCCGGTCGCCGGGGGACAGGCGCACAAACGCGCGCGGCAGATCCAGGATGCTGCTGCGGCCTTGGCAACCCAGGGCATTGCAGCAAAAATTCTCCCCACTTCGGGACCCAACATGGCGGGCGGGCTGGCGCGCACAGCCGCCGCCCAGGGAGATGATCTGGTTCTGGTTTGCGGCGGCGATGGGACGATCAACGAGGTGATCAACGGTCTGGCGCAGACCAGCGCGACACTTGGGATCCTGCCCGGCGGTACGGCCAACATTTTCGCCAAGGAACTTGCCCTCCCCCACAATCCGGTTCGCGCAGCGCGTGAGTTAGGCCAATGGATTCCGCGCAGAATAGCCTTGGGACGCGCCACGTCGGTAAAGAACGGCGGGGGCCCTGGTGAGATCCGGTATTTCCTGAGCCTGGCAGGCATCGGCTTTGACGCCTACATCGTCCACAAGCTTGCTCCGGATTTCAAAGAACGCTGGGGATTGCTTGCCTACGTTTGGGAAGCCATTCGCCAGGCCTTTCGCTATCCCTTTCCAGTTTTTGCTTGCCGGATGAATGACATTGAATTGTCCGCCTCATTCGCGGTGGTCCAGCGTACCGAGCGTTACGCGGGGTGGCTGCATGTGGCGCCGGGCGCTGATGTTTTCTCCCCGCGCTTCGAGGTTTGCGCTTTCAAAAGCAGGCGCTGGATGCGATATTTTCTATACGCCGCCGCAGTCGTGCTACGGCAGCACCTCCGCCTGAAGGATGTCGAGTTGAGGCCGACTGAAAGAATCGAATGCATAGCCACCGTTCCGGACAGCCGCGTCTACTTTGAACTGGATGGAGAGAGGGTGGGCCAACTTCCCGCCACTTTCGAGATTGTCCCTGACGCGCTGACCGTGCTGGTCCCGAGCAAGAAAAGTAGCCAGTAGACGGCGGAAGGATTTAGGATCAGTGCTGTCCCATCATAAGTTGAGCAGATCCAGTTGGGTAAAAGGATCTGGATCTTGAAGTTGGTTGCTGTATTGCGAAAAGGCCAATAAAATCGGCGTTTTTTCGAAAATCGTCACGCTCAGGATTTGCAGAGTTTT
>DATGFN010000025.1:0-180845 GCA_035308965.1 Terriglobia bacterium
CCGCGACAATCTGACCACGCGCGGTATTCACCCGATAGCGGCTAGCAACTTGCTTGGATTTTCAGGAAACGACACAGAACTACAATACTGGGCTGCAAGCAGAAGTTCAAGAAGACTCAAACCGACCAGCCTTCAGTCTCGGTACGAGAGGAACAGCTTAATTGGGCAACAAGATAAGCCCTTTTGTTATTCGTAGTTACGGATATCGCTAACGTAATCCAGGTTGGTCACCATTCGAGGGCGCATCGCGCCTTGCGACCGCGCTATGTCGAGCGGCGGCTTCGAAGGGCGAAAATCCTTTCTCGGTAAATAGGCACCTCCGACCATAGGGCCGAATTTGGATCTCGAGGTGGCCACCGATTCTGTGCTCCCCAATGCACATAAATACAGGACAGCCCAGGTCGTCGAGTCAAGGAAGAACAGCGGGAAACTGTCCATACGCCCTGAAAACATGTAAACTCCGTAATATGATTTCATTAGACGTCAACCCATCTCTGTGATCTCAGGTTTTCAGCGGCGCTCGCCTCGGCGACATTCTGCCCACGTGCGTTATTCACCCGATAGGGGCTAGCAACTTATTTAGATTCTCAGCAAACGACAGGTGGCTGAAAAACGATTTAGGTCCGCGCAACAATAGCGTGCGAGAATTGACCTCTATGTCGAATAATCCCGGTCGCATTCAAACCAAGCGCAAGACAAGCGGCGAGCGGGTTACCTCGGAACGGACCGATCTCGGATTCGACTTGCTCGGATTTTGGCAAAGGAGCAGTTCGGACTTGATAAGCAATGCCACCCGTGGTGTGCTTGCCGAATACGCCGAAGACATGGTAGCCAGAGCTCTTCGCATAGACACTGGCAGCGTTCGCGGCGAATGGGCACCGCATGATCTCACCACAAGTTCAGGCATGAAAATCGAGGTCAAATCGGCGGCGTATTTGCAGGGTTGGGACCAGGAGAACCTTTCCGAAATCTCTTTCAACGTACCGGCCAATCCCGCCTGGGATGCGGATACGAACGTGCAAAGGAAGGCGCCCAAAACGGCAGGCCGACATCTACATCTTCGCGCTGCTTCACAATATGGACAAGGCCACAATCGATCCGCCTAACGTCAGCCAGTGGTGTTTTTACGTGTTGCAAAGCGGCAGGCTTAACGCGCGCGGCCAAAAATCAATCACGCTGAAAACCCCCGAACTGCTACATGGACCGGGCGTCAAGTAATCTGAATTATCCGGTGGGGTGGCGAGTGCAGCAATGACAATGAATCCCTAGAAGGTAGAGATCGCCGCATTTCTGGCGGTGCGCCTCGGCCCCGAAGCCAGTATCTCAAGTCGCCCATCTCCCCACTCACATGGCTGCATAACCTACCCGTGGGACAAAGTTTTGGTTTAGGTCATAACGGCTGTCTTCAAAAAGGAGTTGAGTGATGTTGAAGATTTCGCATTGTGGCGACGTGCATCTCGAGGAGGACCGGTACTTCGGCGACACCGCTCAGTGTCTGGAATGGTTTGTCGCCGACTCTATCCGCGCAAATACAGACCTCTTCGTAGTCGATGGCGATCTGACAACCTACAAGGCAACCATCAAGGAACGGAATCTGTGGATCAACATGCTGGTTCGGATGGCCAATCATGCTCCGGTCATTCTCGTCGCCGGGAATCACGGCAAGGAACTGGACGGGGATCTCTACGTCTTCTCAAAAGCGAAAGGGAAGCACACTCTCTTTCTTTGTACAGAGCCAGAGCTAGTTGAGCTCGGCCACTTTGCAGTAGCCGTGTTTCCCTACCCGCGCAAAGCCGAGCTCGTAGGGGCGCCAGAGGCCGCGTCATGGCAGCAGACCTTCGTGGAACAGTTGGAGGAGTTCAATCGGCAATTTGAACGCCGGTCGGGTTGTTATCGTTCGTTTTTTGGGCACTTCGGGGTCGCAGGGGCGAGAGTCAGCAGCGGGCAGCCGCTGGTCGGCCGGTGTGCAGAGTATCCTCTCGAACCGTTGCTGCAGTTACAAGCACAGTACGTTGGACTCAGCCACATTCACTTGCGCCAGCAGCTTGCACCCCGGGTGTGGTATGCCGGTTCGCTCTCGCGGTGCGATTACAGCGAGACCGAGGAGAAAGGCTATCACCTGGTTGCACTGAAAGAGCCTGGGCCTCGTGCCGACCTCTCCGATCTGGATGTTGACTTTCGCGTCTCGCCATCTCGTCGCATGGTTCAACTGCATGCTGTGTATGAGGACGGGGAATACCATTTTGCCTCGCCCCTCGACGTCGGGAAGCTCAAAGACTCAAGGGTTAAGGTTGTGGTTACTGTTGGAAAAAGCTTGCACGAGTCTCTGAGCCGTGAGGAGCAGGAACGCTTGCGCGAGCAACTGCTTAAAGGAAATCCCGTCGAGTTGAAAGTGAAGATTGAACACGAGCCAGGAGGCATAGACGAGACCGCAGACCTTAGCTCGGCAAGAAGCGCCGAGGAAAAGCTCCGCGCCTATTGGGACCTTAAGGGTGCGCCAAGCGACGAACAGCAGCAGCGACTGCTCGCAAAGCTGACGCACGTAGAGGCTGACGTGCTGGCTCGTTCCCGAGGGTAGTCTTGCGCGCGAACCGATGAGGTCACGGGCGGCGGCTCGTCCATTACGCTTCTGCGCGTCTTTCACTCCGATTTACTGCTGCAGCTATTCGCCTGCCACACGATTTCGCAACCCATGACTGAGCTTATGCCGACGACCGGCAGCTTGGCTCATTCCGTCCGCCGTGGCGAGGACACTCCGCTTTCAACCTTCTTCACCCCATACAAGTAGATGCATCAACCAGAGGAAATCTATGAGATTCCTTCAGATAAGTCTGCGTGGTATCAGCGAGGCTTTTCGCGACCGGGTCAGCGTTGACTTTGAGGCGCTCGGGTCTGGCCTCATCGCCATCGTGGGAGAAAACGGCGCAGGTAAGTCTACGCTGATCGGCTCGATGTTCGCTGCCCTGTTCCGGCAGTTGCCAGGGCAGAAGCGGTCTTTGTACGACTTCTGCACACACCCCGAGCCGCAGATCGATTTGACGTTCAGTCTCAACGGAGAGCGCTATCAGTCACTGTTGAAGCTGGAACCAAAATCTCGACAGATGGAGAGCTACATTTTCGACTGCAAAGGTGTGGCGCTGGCGAGCGGCAAAAAGGAAGCCTTTCACGAATGGATCGGTAGGCGTGTTGGGACCAGCGGCTTTTATTTGGCCTCGATCTTCTCCAGCCAGCGCAGAACCGGGAACTTCTTGGGGCTGGAGCGCAGACAGCGCAAGGAGCTATTCATCACCCAACTCCTCGGACTGGAGCGGCTGCGACTAATCTCGGTCACGGCGCGAGCATTTGCGGAGGAGGTTGGGAGAAAGGTGCTGGCGTTGGAGGGTGAAAGCAAGGGCGTTACGCAGGTGCTCGCCAGTGCTTCCGAAGTTGAAAATATCGAGAAACTGACAGGCGAGATTGAAACGGCAACGACCAAGCTATCCGAGCTCGAAGAAGAAAAGAACGCACTCGAGCGAGAGGCGCGGGACCTGCACGCGCGAGAATCGGAATGCAAGGCGGTCCAATCGCAGGCGCAAGAACTGAGCAGGCGCATTGCAAAGACGAACGGTGAAATCGCGCAAGTGCGAAAGCTGATCGCGGAAGACGACCGGATGCTCGAAGGACGCGCGGGAGTGGACGGGTTCGCCGAACGAGAGCGGACGCTAATGGACAGGATACAGGACCTGCATCGACAGATTGGTGAGACCCAGAACCTTGAAGCATCGAATCGAGAAGTCGAGTTGGCTCTGCGGACGGTTGAGACCGACCTCAATACCAAGCGAAACGATCTTGATCGTTCCCAGGTCGAATCGGGCGAACTCGCAACCGTTCCATGCGGTGGAAGAGGCCCTTATGCGGGCTGCGTGAAGATCCAGCGAGCCATCATTGCACAGCGACAATTGCCGATCCTGGCGGGAGCCGTGGCTACGTTGGAACTCGAAGTGGATCTCCAGCGTTGTTCACTACTTCCGAATTCGATTGGTTCGGCCCAATTGCTGAAGAGCCTGGATGGTTGTGAGAGCGAGCGCCGAGAATTGGATGCCGTACGAACGCGGCAAGAGGCACTCCGTATCATAGAGGCACGTCGCAAGGAGCGAGCAGCAACTGTCGAGCGACTTGGACTAGACCGGACTGAACTCGAAGGCCAGCAGGAAGCGCAGGTGCAAAAGCTCAACCAATTCGGGGGAATTGCGAGTGAGCTCGAAGGCGTTAGCAAGCGTATGGGGGCGGTCAGTTCCTCGGTCGCGTCGGTGCGTGCGGAGCGAGAAAGGCTGATTGTGCGACGTGTACAGATGGAGCAGCGGCGGCAACAGATCGAGGTAGCCCGCAGTCGCGCGGCTGTGCTGGAGGTGGAGCTTGCAGAGGCTCGGGGCAACCGGGAGGACTTCGAGTACCTGGCGAAAGCCTTCGGGCCAGACGAAATTCAATTGTGTGAGATCCAGTCGGCTGGGCCTGGGGTTTCGAGCATCGTCAACGCGCTTCTTGAAGGCTGCTTTGACAACAAGTTCGAGGTCCACTTCCGTACTAAGAGGGAAAGAGCGGATGGCCGCGGCTTCGTGGATGATTTTGACATTGAGGTGAGGAACAAAGCTCTGGACCGGACGTGCTTGGTCGACGAACTGTCCGGTGGGCAGTTTGTGCTGGTCAACGAGGCTGTCAATCTCGCGATTGCAATTCATAATATGCGCCAGAGTGATAGCGTTCGCCACGAGACGCTCTTTCGAGATGAGACGGTCGGCGCCTTAGACACTAAGAACGCCAAGGAGTACATCCGCATGCTCCGGCATGCAATGGAACTTGGGGGATTCCATCAAGTGATCTTCATCTGCCACGCACCGCAGGTTTGGGAAATGGCAGACCGCGTTCTGCGGGTGCATAACGGTCAGGTTTTGATCGAATCTGGAGTAAATGCATGAAGAGCCGGCCAAGCCTTGCTGAAATAGCGCGATAGGTTCGTTTTCCCCTGCCTAGTTGCTGGAATACAATTGCCAAGACAACTTCACCAGATCAGTGGTGTGTTCTATAAAGTGGTTTTCCGCGTAGCAGTAAATGAGAATGCCGTACACGCATTCAAATCAATCTTGCCTGACCCATGGTCAATGCTTGCCCGAACCGCCGAAGTAACCTCTTCTCGTTCTTACGTGAAAGCTCATGCTGCCAAACCCGAAGAACGCGCCAGCCTCGCGCTCGAAGCGTGCGGCCAACCAGCCTGTCTCGCCGCCAATTCGACTCCAACTTACGCTTCCAAAACGGGCGGTTGTTCAGCGGAAGATTCGAGTGTTTCGGGCAGTTGTGCCAGAAGCATCCATCCACAAAGACCGCCAGCTTGAGCTTGGGGAAAATAAAATCCGGCGTGCCAAACAGCGGCGGATGACGTCGCCATCCGTTGATGCACTGGCGGCGGAAGAGCCGCATCAAGGCCACTTCCGTTTCCATGTTTCCGCGACCACGGATGCGCGACATCACCTGCGACCGCTTGGATTTGGTGAAAACGTCGGGCATTGCCGCGTTGTAGCGGCGGTCTATCACCGCCGTCCTCGATTTTTCAGCACAAGGCGCTAGGTAAGATACTCTGCGCCCAAGCGGCTTGGCGTCTATGGCCTTAGTGGAAAGCCGTTAGTCGTTCTCTTTGGATACTCACAATAGTTTCCAGCAGTCTTCGGTGAACACTTCTTAGAGCTTTAAGAAAGCCCGAGCATCATTGGCTGGGCTCTAATTCTTCCTTCGGAAAACCCTCAAGCTCGAGTTTTTCCTTTATCTGTATCAATCGCCAACTTTGCTTCTCAGTTGGCATTCTTCGCGGCATAGCTGCGGCGACGCCAAGGATTCCATCCTCGTCTGGAGTCGTGATGCTTTGCTCAACTCCCCATTTTCGAGCTTTGCTCCAATATACTGCCCCAAGCTGAAGCACAAACTGCTGGTTTTCGATGCCGTTGTCGATGCGCCTTTCCTTTCTCGAAGACTTCTGCAACTCCACATCACTCTCTCTATCGCACAGGAGGGACCGTAATTTGCGCGTGACATCGACCGCAACTTCGGTCTGCATCGCTCGCCTCCAACAGAGTTCCTTTTTGCACCATTCCGTTACATTCTGCACCGCTGAGTCGGGGGTTACGATGACATCGAACACTGCCTTTGCAACGACCTCTATCACGGCGAGCAGAGGCGTTGGAACAGACTGTTGAGCCCATAGTTGGCGGAGATCCAACACTCGAGTGCCCGACTGTTCTCCGATCATCGATAAAACCTTTGATAAAGCATACGTAATAATATTGGCTCGGTAGCCGCCTTGGTACCATGGTTGCTCCGAGACGATTCTTTCTGTTGCGCGGAAGAGCAGAGCCTTGCCTGCCAGTCGTTTGAAATAGTCATCATTGAACTGGTCTGAGTTACGATCCCATTCTGCGGACGCAAATGTACTGAATGCCAGGAAGTTCTTTTGAGCACCCTGGCTTACAATATGCGGCAGTTGTCGCCACGTATTTTCGAATTTCGCCAAATCAGTCTTGGTAATAACCTGATAGCGCGGATTGAGCAGAACAAATTTCTTCCGTTCGGAGGGAGTGAGTTGGCTTTGTTCATTAAGGTACTGCCCTCTAGCCCGCTCGTAAAACCAGTGAGTTTCATACTGAGCCCCGGCAGCGGCAGGTGCCCAGAAACGACGTGAAATCTGTTCGATTCGCCGATGGAACTGATGATTGGAGAAAAAGTCGGCTTCACTGACTTTGTTCTGACTGTTTGCGAACCGCGAAATCTCCGGTATAACTGTGCCTGCTTGTTCAGGGGCAATTACAGACAATTTCATTTGCACAAACACAGACTTGAGGCTAGCGCGATCATCTCCAATTGCAGCCGCCAGCGAAGCCGTTGTCTGAGCGCCGTTCACTATTTCAAGGTCGGCAGCCTTAAGTATGCGGATGCACTCCTTGCCGTGGATTGCTTCAATAGAAGATGCTGTACACGTGATTCCATTGTTAAATGCAAAGAACATTTCAGGACGCTGCAATATAGTATTCCGAATCCCCTTATTGACCTTCCCGCGTAACGTCAAAAATGAACGGACATTTCCTTCAAGCAGTCTGCTTCCATAGGTCTCATATATCGCGGCTAATGCGTCTCCCCGTATCACACAGAGGTAAGCTTGGTATTGTGTCGAATCTACGCTCGCTGCAATGCAATGGAGGCCGTCCGGCAGCAAAGAACTAAAATCAACTACAAGTTCGTCCCGTCCCGTTTTGGATTCGAAGACGCGGAAAAAGCGACTGATATCCCAAATATGCAGATCCGACGGAATTCCGGAGATAGTGATCTCCGGGAGGTCACGAATTCTTGTGCTTATGATCGAGTCCGTTAAAAGATAAAGTCGCAGTCGGGTAACAGTGGCGCGGTTCTGATTTAGAAGGCTGGCGAGAGCAAAGCCTTGAGAGCTCTCCTCAATCTCGCGCGTCGATTTTCCAGAATAAGCATCTTCGCAAAAAGTCTGAAGCTTGCTAAACCCTGACTTGGCATCCGTCGGTGTAAGACTGCTAGCTTCCTCTTTTCCAGAAAAATCAGCGACGAAGAGACGCACAGAACCATCTGCCTCGTCCAAGGAATAAGCATCCACTCCCGAATTTCGGTTTTTCGATCCAGTGCCCCGATAAAAACAAGTAACTGCGTCAGCGACTTCATCTGCATCTTCCAAAAGCTTGAGGCAGTGCTCAACGAATGCGCTGTGACGAAACTCCTCGTTCGCTGCAGCGTGGGCCGCTACATTCTCAAGTATCTCTTTGCGGAACTCCTCAAGATTCATTTGCCAGTTACGCTGGAAAAAGGTATCTCGAACTGTGCACAGCCGTCGAGATCGATACAATATTGGGCACTCACGACTGCACTCGGAACTGACAGCGGCGTCAGACACGGGAATCCGCGGCGAACGTCGAACGCTCTTTCCTTATCAACTACAAAGAGTGCATCGGATTCCTCTTGCGTTTCGTCAAAACCGACTTCGGCCAACTTAACGTCGAATGCGGAGGACGCGATAGGGTCGCTAATCAACCGGCGAATCCGTGAAACGAGACTATTCGTACTAAACGCTCCACCCTGTTCTGCTCCTGCGCTGCCGATAGAGAAAACGATAAGTGTCGTGTGCGTACCTGGTGTGTGGAGCTGGTCGAGAGAACTTATCGCGATCTTGTGAGCGGCGATCGCACAGACCTTGATCTCATAAATGTGCTCCCCACTCTGAAAGTCCTGCGGTGCTCCCGTCGGTCCCAGCCACGCATTAATAGCCGGTGCTTCTCCAACACGAGCGATTAATCGTTCCAAGAAGAGAAGTTCCCCTATAAGTCCCAAGAGTTCCTCATGAGACAGTCCCTTTCTTGTCGCCTCCAACAGTCGACGCCATTTCTCCAGCCTAGTAAGGAGAAATGCTGCTTCACGACCAGCAGGATGGAATTGTCGCAGACTTGCAATCAAATCCTCGCACACATGACTGAATGGATGGAGAAGTTCGGATACTGAAAGCGCAATCACAATTGCAAACTTGCCGTCATGACGCACGGTTTGAGAGAGGTCGAGTGCCTTCAGCCTGGGGAGTTGTTCAACTGGGTGAGCTGAAAGAAGCATGAGAACTGGAGCTTCGTGCAAGTCAATACCAACGTAAATATCGTAGGGGTGATCTTCACTGACCCTCCGAAAAATGGGCCGCTCCCTCTCGGCGCGCAGATCATTCCATATTTCCTCAGCGGACATCTTCCTCCTCTTCTTGGAGATCGTCGTCTATCTCCTCCTCAAGCATCGATCGCCACTCCACCAGATTGACCCTATACTTGACTCGTTTCGCAACGTCCATATCATCGAATTTCGGGAAACTGAGCCCCATAGCAACGATTTCATCGGAGGTCGTTGGGTTGGGTTCGTTTGGCGAGAGAACGTAGCAAAGCAGCAGGGGACGGGCTCTCTCCGCTCTGTAATTCCGGTCGGAAATGCTCTTGTCAGGAGGATTCGACCTCTTAAATTCATCTTCGATACGCCTGACCTCCGCGACATCCAATCCTTCCTTTTCACTTCCTCGCGATCCGACCCTCGCCTTTTTACCTACCAAAAGCATGCCATCCCGTACCACGATGTATCTTTTTGGTGTGCGAAGAGTAACGGGCCCGATAGTCATCTCTTTTCCGCTTCCGTTAGGAATTACTACATCCCAGGTACGTAGTTTGGGTTCACTTGTGTTCTCAAGGTACCGGGCAAGATCGCCAGTCTGAAAAGCAACATTCAAAGGGTGGACGTCGAAATCACGAAGAAACGCAGCCACATGCTCTTTCGGAACATCTCGCCATATGGTATTGTCCCAATGAGATTTCTCAGGTCTAAATCCCGCACGTTGAAGCTCGTCGATGAACCGAGTCAGTGCATTCCGATTCGAAATAAGGGAATTCGAATTACTCCTGAGTCTCACCGTCTCAAGAAGCTGGCAACTCAATGAAATTACCCTCTCGATTGTCTTGGCTTGCCGCATCTTGTTTTGAGCTGTTACCAAGAGCGAATCGGGATGCCCCCTGACCTTCAGACCGAAGTCCATCGGTGTTGCGTGCTCCTGCCGCATCCTTTTTACCTCGTCTCGCAATTCTTCTGTTGCCGATGTGATGTGGGAATACCATTGCGCACCTTCGTCTGTTATCCATAGCCTGCAGAGGTCCGCGTATCCATCGCGATAGCCAAACCAGCGTCCCATCTGGAGCAAAGTGTCGTACATTTGTGAGTTCCGAAAGAAATAACTTGTACTTAGACCTTCCAGTGTCAGACCGCGAGACAAGCTATTACCGCCTACTGCGATTACTCTGAGCCCGGCATTTTTGTGTAGGGCGTAATCTAAGCTCGCTGCGCCGGTTCGTTGGTTAATGGCCTTCACAGTTATAGGAAGGACAGAATTAAGGAGAGAACGTTGGATTTCACGCCAAGCAAATCCTGCATCGGTATATTCGCGCTTCCAGGTTTCTTGAGCTCTTGCTATCGTAGAATTATTAAGTGCCTCTTGGGGTGTAAGCTGACTGTAATTTCGAATGTCCTGCTGAATTCCAGCAAGGATCTCGTGTATAAGTACTGCGACTTGGTCCTGTACCGCTGTGAATCGACTGACGTTTACAAGCATCGAGCGATGGGTGGGACCCTCTCCCCGCAGATCACGTATGGCGTTAGCCAATAAGAAAGAGAAAAGGGAGGAGACGAGAGTCTCTGGCAGGGATTCCACTTTCAGGTCGGATTTGTGGCGGAGAGGAAAGACATTGTATGCGTCATCGATGGTCCGAAGAATGTCCAGTCTGGGTTGCTCACCAAAAAGAGCCTCCGGGCCTAGGTAGTTAGTCGGCGGATCCAAAGTGTAAATGAAGTCTCTTGGAAAGAGATCGTCTCCAAGCATTTCGTGATCTGTATCAGGGTCGATGAAGATGTTAGCGAACGGTGTGGCAGTAAAACCTATATAGCTCGAGCGTGTGAAGAGTCGTAAGAGCGCTCGTATCTGTCTATTAATTGCTGTAGGATCGACTCCTGTCGGATTTGTGTTTACGGAGGCACTGTCGGCCTCATCGTCTATCAGGAGCAGGGGGGCATCAATTTTGCCATGCTGATTTGCATTGAAATCCGACAGCCATTTCTCAAGGTTCTCCAGGATGCGCTTGTTCTTCTTCACAACCACGAGCACGGGTTCTTTGAAAGCATCTAGTCGGAATCCGAGTGCATTCAAGAGGTTCCTACTGAAATCTTTCTCTCTTGACGTGAAAACGCCAGCCGCCCTTCTCGAATCGATAAGCCCGACACCAACAGCTCGATTTTTTCTGATCTGAGTGAGCAAGCCGGAGCTATCGAGTCCGACGAACCCCTCATCGAGTCGTTCTTGGGTCTGTCGGCGAAGGGATTCAAGGGTCCCGGTGAGGAGAATTATCAGCCGGTAGCCAGCGTCCGCTGCCTTGCAGCAGAGTGCTGTGTAGGTAGCAGTTTTCCCGGATTGCACATCGCCGATCACCAAACCTCGACGCTTCCATGGTGCGTCCTTGACGGGGTCTTGAAGCAAATCAAGAACCTCATCGGTCACCCGATCAAGAGTGCTTACTACTCTTGGTGGCCATTCGAGCCGGTGCAAAAAGTTCCTGAACCGCTGCCAATAGAAGGGATCAATTGAGGCCTTTTTAGCGAATAGCCAAGGAATATAGGTTTCGCTGGTCAGGGCTATGCCCATGTCCATTTGAATCGCTAACTTCGAGTGCAGTCGTCTGATAATCTCTTGATATTCGTCTTCGCTAACGGGAAAAGCGGCGCGGAGACGTGTGGCTAATTCCCCTACCGCAGCCTCATCCGGAGCTCGGTCCCCGGGAAGAGATACCAGAACGGAATTTTCCAAAGAACGGCCGTTATCGGTCAGCATCAAGAAGCTTCCTCTGAATCGAGCTGGTTTCATCTGGATAAAAGCTGAAGGGTTCAATGGAAGACAGGGACACAACCAGCTTTCGTGCGTAGTCGGTGTCTCGTCCTAGTGCATCCAGCATAGTCGCAGCCAGAGTATACAGCTCTTCGTACTTGCTGCCGTGTGTGCCGGCCGAGGGCCGTCGCTCAGATGCCATGTCGGCATAAGCTGCGTCAAAGGGAAAGGTGGTTTCAATCGTTTTCAAGAGACGTTGAACGAGTTGCTGGTAGTGATCATCCGTGATCGCCTCCAGCGCCTTCATCAACGGATGCTCACGATTGATGACATAATCCACGCCTGTTCGGGTCACCAGACGCTCCCAGGTATGAATGACATCGTCATTGCTTGCTTTCCGACCTCTAAATGTGTAGACACGCCGACTGCCTTCGGCTATTCGGGAAATGATAATCTTTAGCCGCTCGCGTACCACCTGAGGCGGATAGGCGGCTGACTTCCGCACGTCAATTGTCCATAGGTGATCCAAGCTGTTGGGAATATCAACGCGGACTCGTGCCAGCTTTGTGATTTCCTCTTGTCTGATTAAACGGAACCAAGTGCCCCAAATTATCAACCTTCGATTGCGGTAAACATAAAAACCTTGATTTCTTCGAAGGCCCTCTTCGCCGCCTGCAATTGTCAGATCTGCCATTGACAGTTTGCTGATATGTGGAAGAATGAATGGGGCCACATGAACTTTCTCTCCTCCGACCGAGATCTCTTCTTCAGGCAACGGTTGTGTGCCGCGATGGGAGATAAGGAATGGATCGAGAGCCGCAACAGGATTGCCGTTAAGCACAATCCTGATCGATGAGTAAGGCCTCTCGGGGCTAAGAAAGCGATGGAATACCAAAGCCAAGTGTTCGCGAGCTGTATCCATCTGCTGCCCCAACGCGCTCTCTACTGACGATTCGCCAGCAGCAAGGAGATCGAAAGCCTGCCAAAGGACCATCGTACCGCTACTCAACGCTTCGAGCTCTGCGAGGTGAGGAAGAGCACGGATTTCCTCGAGTGTAAGCCCCAACAGTATCCAGTCTTCCCGCTTACCTATCACGTCGAGGTCCCATCGTTTAGCACTAATCGTATCGTTTACTTTGGAAACCACAGTCAATCGACGGCACTGAGAAAGCGAAGCAGTTTTCAACCCCAATCCAAAACGCCCCAAGTCTGATGGCAATCGCTTCGCGCGGGGATCGGCACTCCCGTGTCGCATTGCATTTACAAGTTTTTCGGCGGTTATTCCGCAACCATCATCAATGACAGCAACGTTTGGTTCACCGTAGGGAGAGAAACGAATGTCAATTTGTTTTGCCCCAGCGGAAATCGAATTGTCCAGAATGTCGGCTAGAGCTGACTGGAAGGAATAGCCGATGGCTCGCATCGACTCCAGTAAGACTGGAGCGAACGGCGGAAGATATATTTCCTCACTTGCGGACTGGTTTGTCACAAAATGCAGCACCTGCCATTTAGATACAGGAAGAAGTTATGTCCCGGAGCGCCTCCCGAGCTTAGAACGAGATCGTCTCCCGTTCTTGCCGGACTTGCTCAATGAGGGCAGGATTGAGGCAACACATTCCAGCGATGACAGCCTCGCTGCAATAGAACTCGTCGTTCTTCAATTCGCCGCCCTTATAGCGCCGCCACGCCTCCTTGGCTACGGGTGCGAGCACGACCGGCCAGCCGCTTTGAACGTAGTAAGGGGCTTGAAGTCGCGGCTCACTCTTACTGATTTCCGGGACATCCTCTGTCTTGTAAGACACTTCAGTGCCGTGGTGCAAGGCGCTGTCGGGATGAAGTCCGCCATAAAGGAATCCCACAGAGTACCAGCCGCGCAGAAAATCTGACGTCGAGATTTTGCGAAGGGTCTTCGCCTCCGACGCTCTAACGAGCGCGAGAAGCCATCGGACAGCTTCATCCTGGTCAACTGGCAAAGGCTCCAAACCAAAATGAACGGGTTTGTTGTTTTTCATGGTGATCTCCAAATAAGATTTCACTGCCAAACCAAAGGCTTCCGCGACCAGCGGAGGCACTGCATTTCCGATGAGACGAAATTGATGCGTCCGTGCGACGGGAAATTCAAACCAGTCAGGAAAACTTTGCACCCGCGCAGCCTCGCGAGGCGTGAGCGAGCGGTTCTGCGTCGGATGAATGAACATCAGGCCATCTTTGCTCATGTGGGCGAGAATGGTTGAGCACGGCTCTTGGCGATGTTGTCGAGTGTAGCGGTCTTTGAAAGTTCCCCTGTCATAGGGAAACTCGAACTTCTCACCGCGCTTTATCGCCTCAGCGCAGTGCTCACCTTCCAGGAGTCTCGCGAAGTCGCGGAGGTCACGCTCGCTGTGGGGGCGAGCGCGGTGGGCCGTGAGTCTGGGGGCGCGCTGGACTTCCAATGTTTCGTAGATATAACGGCGTCCGTATTTCGCGATGTGCGTCTTCCGACGCTCCATGTCGTAATCGGCCTCTTCGTTGCCGCCACCGGCCCGTAGCGTTGGGAGGTCGCAAATGGCCTCACCGAGTGTCGCCGATTCCACGGCGCGAGGCGCACGTTCCAATTCTCCCGGAAAATATCCAGGAAGATCGAGTCGAGTTCCTATGATGAGTTGGCGCTGGCGTTTCTGCGGCACGCCGAGGGCAAAGGCTTTCTCGACTTTCGGATGCACGCGATAGCCCTTTGCCCTTGCCTCATTCTGAACCTGCGTAAAATATTTCCCGCCCTCCGCTGATCTTATGCCGAGAACGTTTTCCATGACGAAAACTCTGGGGCGGAAGAATCCGACATAACCGAGGAACTCCCGGTAGAGATAGCGGCGCTTGTCCTTTATCATGCGCCGCCCGTTGTTCGTGCCGTCACGCCGGCGCACCGTTGAATATCCCTGGCACGGCGGGCCGCCCACAATAACGTCCAATTCATCGGCGCCGATCAGCCTAGCCAATCCACGCGGGTGGAACGCGGTCAAATCGTTTTGTAAAATATGCGCTACGTCGGGGAAGTTTTTCCGAAAGACGCTGACGGCCTCGGGGTTCGAATCAAGCGCGGCCAGCACGGTGAATCCCGCACGCTGCATGCCTAGGGTGAATCCGCCACAGCCGCAAAACAGGTCAATACAGGTAAATCGCTTCATCCAAGAGAACTCCCGCCTTGGGGCACATCTTACCAGATGTGAAGCACAGCTTCCACTGCCAGTTACGCTTATTTGGCAAATCTGTAGGCCGCATTTTGCGAAATTTCCTAGGGATCTGGACGGCAGCATGACGAACGAGTGCACCTGCAGTGCACAACCCCGCAGCTAATGGATCGGTTC
The DNA here is from genome assembly GCA_035308965.1 of Terriglobia bacterium. GTDB lineage: Bacteria > Acidobacteriota > Terriglobia > UBA7540 > UBA7540 > DASYXZ01. Next base: position 14,779 of record DATGFN010000025.1, read on the forward strand.
GTGCCACACTGACGGCTTCACAGGGCGGACCTGAATCGTGCTCCGCGCGGCCATGCCACTTGGAGATAATGAAGAAGGGACGTCCAGTCTGAAGCGCTCCAAAACCCGCTCAGCACACGGAGGCGGGCTTGCAGTTCAAGTAAATGTTCGTGGGGATGTGACAAAAAGTTGCCCTGGGTCTTCGGGTGGAACTCCGAGAATATATATCGCGGTGACTAACCGCAAGAACAAGGGACTCCCTCATGGAGATTGCTCCTCGCCCAAAAAGCTTGCTCTTCTCTCTTGTAATGCTAAACCGATCGCGAGCCTGGGCCCCCTGTTTGACAAAGCGCAGCACTAATGGTGCCGCACTACCGTCCGAGCACTTCGGTGTTCCATTGAGCGACACGTAGCATATTCGCCCCAGGCCCGCGCATTCCAGCCGAAATAGGAGTGCCCTTATGCCATTTGTTTTGATCATTCGCGAACGAAGCAGCTCTTGGGCTGGCCGGGACCCGATCACCCTTATCCATCCCCGCCGGGAAGAAGCAATAGCTGAACTTGTCGACTACGTTCGGGAGAGTTGGGGCGCGAAGATGGACGAAGATCCTCCCGGGGAGGAGGATGAACTAATTGACCAGTACTTTGATCATGTACTCGAAGAGTACATCATCGCTGAGGCTAAATAGACCATTTCTCCCAGAAACGGCCGTTTCAGATCTTCAAAAAGCTCCCGTTCGCTCGCAGGAATTTTTTTATCTTGGCGAGTACATTCAGGAGTGAGCATCAACGATCCCCAAGGCCGAAGGGTTGACGATCGGGTGGGTGCGACGTATCTGCGGAACTCGACAAGGGATTCTTTACGGTTTCCAGTCCCAGCTCGCACCCGATTTAGGATGAAAGGTCAAACCTTATCCCGGAAGTCGTATTATTTGACATCGCAGGAACTCTCCACGTATATTTGTCCTGCGGATCGCTTATGGCGCGCATTTGGAATCTATGAGCCAGATATTCATCTTCGCAGCCTCGAAGATGGAGGCAGACCCAGTAGCGAGGCTTCTAGGAATCTCGAGCTGGAACACCGCCTTGCATGCCGGCCCTATCACAGCGGGACCGAATCACATTGAATTCTTCATTACAGGATTAGGACCCAAACGAGCCAAAGAGAGTGCTGCGGAAATACTCCTTCATGGTCCAGAGCCCCAGCCCGAAAGTCATTCGCCACCCCGCAAACCGGATGCCGCGATCATAATTGGACTCTGTGGAGGACTGACCGGCTCGCTTCCCGAAACGGCTATCGCTGTGTACTACAACTGTCTCTCCGCGATGAATGGTGGGGGCTCCTGTCCTTCCTCTCCCGAACTTTCCGCACAAATCACTGCGCTTCTAAGTGCCCAAAAGGTGCCTTGCAGTTCGGTGATGGGCATTACGTCGCCGCGGATTGCAATTACCAGGGATGACAAACTAGGGCTTGCGCGAGCCGGAGCGCAAGTTGTTGACATGGAAAGCTACGCGATCCTTTCGGCGGCGCGCCAAGCTGGTGTTCCTGCAACTGTCGTGCGCGTAGTTTCCGATTCTCTCGACCGCAAGCTGCCGGACCTCAACCCTGCGCTGAACGCGGACGGAAGCATCAAAAAAGGCAAAGCTCTTCGAATAATGTTGGGCTCTCCCTTACTAACGGTACGCGCGATCAAGGCCAACAATCGCGCCGCACAACACCTTGCAAAGGCTCTCAGTGTTGTTCTGTCCTCGGATTTTCCTTGTCTTCGGTAGTGTGCCCATGGGCCCCGCGATACTTCCAATTCGGAAGCGCTTGGATGGATTGGCCATCAGAAAAATCCTGATCGTTTTCTCGCTGGGATTGATTTCCACCGTCATACTCGTCACTCTCTATCACCATAGAGTTTCCAAACCAACAAACCCAAAGCAGATACTTGCCGAAGCGGATCGCCTCGCGTGGCTTTCGAACTGGCAGCGAGCCGGTGACCTTTACGCCCAAGCGGAACACCTCGCGGCCGAGACGCACGACAAGCGTGACGAACTTTACGCCACATGCGGGCGCCTCCGTTCCAATATGGGCCTGGAACCTGTGTCTCAAGCTTCGGAGGAATTAGCCCAGATTCTGGAAGACCCAATTGCGGCGAATGATTCTCAACTGAGAATTCGCTGCCTCTCGACCAAGGGTGACATCGAACGAGATGACCATGCCGATTCTGCATATCGCGCCTGGCAGGAAGTTCTCAATCTGGCCCAAGGATTAGATGACAAGTCATGGCAGGCAAGGGCGCGCGCAGAAATGGCCATCCTAGACTTCATGGGCGGCAATGCCGAAAAGGCATTTGGTCTGCTCACCTCCGCGCTGACCTCGTCCTTTGCGAGGGCGGACCTCCCGACGTTGGTGATATACGGGTCACAAGTTGGCAATGGTCTTGTCGAAATGGGTCGAGCCGACGAAGCACTCGAATACTGCAACGCCGCTCTAAACGTCGCGGCAATGATCAAGGACATGGGATACGCCTTTCCTGCTTATTCATGCAAGGGGCGTGCCCTTGGCCTTCTCGGAAAGCCAGAAGAGGGGCGAAAGCTCCTGATTCAAGCCTTGGATAAGACACGTCAGTTGCACATGCCATTGGAGGAAAGCCAAATCTTGATCGCGCTGGGGCAAGTTTCAGCGGGGGCCGGAGACCGCCGCACAGCAATTCAGTATTTCGAACAGGCGGGGGCGCTAAGTCGGGAGAAAGGATTCAATCACTCCATCGCCTGGAGCATGTATGAAGCTGCAAGAATCTACCGTGATCAAGGGGAATATGTGGATGCGGACCGGTGCGAGACGCAAGCAATGAACGCCATGCGCCAGGTCGGAGACGAATACCATCTTCCGCTCCATCTTGCCGTCCTTGCTGATCTGAAAGCCAGAGAAGGAGAAGTGGCAAAAGCCCACGAACTCTATAACCAAGCCGCTGACGTAACCGAGAGCCTGCTCGTGAACAGTGCGAACGATGAAATGAAAAGGGGGCTCATAGCGAGGATGAGCGATGTCTATAAGGGCGATTTCGCCTTAACCGCGCATTTGGGCCACACCGCAGAGGCTTTCAGGGTTATCGAGACAGCGCGAGGGCGGTCTATCGCCGACCTCCTGAGACAGCCTCAAACAAAGCAGTCCGTGCTTTCCGACACTCAAAAGGCGGCGGAAGCGGACCTCAATCAAGTCCAACGGACGTTACTGGTGAGTTCTGACAGCACAGAGCGAAAACAGCTCATGGAAAAGGTGTTTCTTGATGAGCAGTTTATGGCGGCGCGGACCCAACCTGCGAACGCATTGCAGGACGCTACGCTTCACTCTAAGCCTGTTGATCTCGTGAAGCTGGAAACCGTCCTAACCCCGGATGAGGTCGTGTTGGAATATGTTCTTGCAGAGCCGGTGTCATTTTGTTTGGTCATCGACCGCAAGGGGACGAACATCATTGCGCTTCCGGCCGGGGAAAAGGAGATCGAGCAAACAACGACCCGGTACCTTGGTCAAATCGGTGCCGCCAAGCGTGACGATGAGGACGCGAAGAAGTTGTACAACGTGCTGCTTGCGCCCGTCCCGCAATTGCCGCAAATTACAAGACTGACCATCGTACCGGACGCCGCGCTGTGGAACTTGCCGGTCGAGACTTTGCGCGGCCCCGATGGCAAATACGTTCTCCAGTCTCACACGGTTAGCTACGCGCCATCCAGTACGGTCCTCTTTCATCTCAGGGCCCTGCAACGGCCAGTTCAACCGCAAATGGCGTTCCTCGGCATCGGGGCTGTTCCGTATGACCTTGAACCGAAGGATCCAGGAACTGATCGTGGCATCATGCGCGCGGTCTCGCGCGGACTCTACGATATATCCGGGGCTCATCTATACGACCTTCCCCAGACGCGTCAGGAATTGATCTCCGCAAGCCAGGCGCTGGGACAAGCAAAACAAACCACGCTTCTGCTTGGCGACCAAGCGACTGAGACCAACTTCAAATCAGAGCCGCTTTCGCAATTCAGGATTATCCATTTCGCGGTTCATGGGATCTCTGTACCTGATTTTCCAGACAGAGACGCACTCATCCTGGGCCGCGACCCGCAATCAAGCGACGACGGACTGTTACAGGCGCGCGAGATCGCGCGACTTTCCTTGAATGCTGACTTGGTAACGCTCTCGGCTTGCGATACCGCGACGGGAAAGTCCGAAGGCGAGGGAGGCATTACTGGACTCGCGGAAGCGTTCTTGCTCGCGGGAGCCAAGAGCGTGGTGGGGGCGCTGTGGAGTGTGGACGATTCCGCCACGGAAGCATTGATGAAGGATTTCTACGCGCATTTGGCGAACGGAGAGGACAAAGCATCCGCACTCCGGCACGCGAAACTCGACTACCTGCAGCAGATGGGTGATCGCCCTCCGGTTTTCTGGGCGGCTTTTACTTTGGTCGGAGATGGATCCGAGCCAATCACTTTCTCATCAAACGTTCAACTCACCCTTAAATAGACGCCAAGTTCTTGAGCAATGCATCCCATGAGCTAATCGACCAGCTTGCCCAGGCCGTGACATCGGCCGAACCACCGTTCCGGGTCCTTCTTGAATTCGAGCATCTCGGCGCGAGCAAGAAGGTATTGGCGGGCTGACTTCCGAGTATGCCATCATCCATGCACAACCATCAGAAATGACAGCGAGGACCACATCCACGGTTTGCCGACCTCTCGTCCACGTGGATTACTTCGAATTCGAATATTGGGAGAATTACAGAACACAGGGTCTCCAATGGTCGAATCCACCTCTGTGACCGCCATGACTCTATTGTGGTACGATTTCGACTGATGCGACTTTATGAGGCCGCCATTGCCTGCCGTGCTTACACCGCCTTTGGGGGCGAATTCGACGACTCGTTTCGCCAGTTCGTGGCCAAGACTGGCGGTGCGCTGCACCTCGAATCGAGCGATTGCGGTTCGGCCCTGATGAAGTGGCTGAACGAGTGGGGATGCCGTCAGTTCGCCAAGGAATACCACGACGATGCGGTTGAGCGAATCCAACTGTGGGCTCAAAGATACCTTCGGGATCTGCCGCCCGAAGCCGCAAGCATACTGGAACTAACGGACAGCGACATCCATCGCGCAGCGGGAGCGTTCGATGTGCTCAAAGAACTACAAGCCTCACAGAAGGGCACCCGCCGTGGAGCGGTTTATGTTCGCGTCGGCGCAACCGGCGGAGCGAAGATCATGTACGCTCTCCGCCCGCGCGCCTTACCACCCTGGGACGATGCGATTCGGGACCGGTTCCACTGCGATGGTTCGGCAGATTCGTATGCTTCCTTCATTCGCACAGTAATGCACGAGATCGAGGAGCTGCTGGCTGATGCGGCCAAACACGGCGTAAGCCGCAGTCAACTTCCCGCCATCATTGGTCGCGGCGAATCGACGCTGCCCAAGATCGTGGACGAATATTTCTGGGTCACCATCACGCGCGGCTTTGCAGTTCCACAAGTATCCGATCTGCAGAACTGGGCTCGGTGGTGCGGCGTGATCTAACCGTATCTGGCCCTGCCCGAAAGTTTTGCTCTTCGGCATCAAGTTGACGGATAACGGCCAACCCGTTGAAGTGCCCTGCCTAGCCATCAAAAAATCATGTATGGCCAGTTCCCTGAAGAGGGACTGGCGTAGGTGATCTGTGTCGATAAGGCCAGGTGGCACGGCTGAATTATCAATCGAGGCCCCTGGGATCTGGATCAGAGGCGAGGACTACGAAGGTGAGAGCGATTACTTTCTTCGGAAGTTTCTTGCGGAATCAGGGAACCAATTCTTCTGAAGTCTACGTGGTCGGCCTTGCAGTGCGATTTTCTTTTGCCATCTTCCTTACCATCGCAACCACAAACTTTCTATCCCTTTTGCCGAGGTTCTTGAAGGCCTCAAAAAGCCCGCGTTCCTCCGGGCCCAGCTTTCCCGCACCTCCTGGGCCGACGGGCAGTGGTTTTCCTTCATCTTCGAAAAAAAGCTGGTACAACGCGATCTCATGGGCGCCAGCTAATTTTTCAAGTGTTTCGAGACTTGGGATAGTGTGCCCGTTCTCCACTCGGGAGATGTAACAACGCAGAAGCCCAGTACGCTTCTCGATATCCCCTTGCGAGAGGCCTTTTGACGAGCGCAGGTCGCGGAGTCTGTTTCCAATGTTCATGCGAAAGTGATAACAGAATTAAGTCAGCCCTTCAAGTCCATTTTTAGTACATACACTCTGACCTATCTGATTTCGGACGGTACACGAAGATGCATCTTCTGTTTTTTTGTGGGCGACTCTCAAAAGTAGCTTTCAGAACCTACTGGAACACGATCAACCTTACCCCGACAAGTTTTGACGTGTCGATAATAAGCATTGCCGCGAATTTGCCGTCCGCAGCGTGCGCAGCTTCTAGTTCTGCAAGCATGTTTCCGAATGGCGAGCCATTTGTCCGGCGCCTGGACGCGCGGATTCCTGATCAAGCCCATCTCGTCCCTCAGCCAAACTTTCATTTCCTTGCCGAGTTTGTCGATGTCGATCTCAGATCCGTGCTCGCGACAGAACTCCTGGAACGATTTATCAGTGATCCACCGGCCACGGAGTTTCAACCAATCCATTTTAACCCACCGGCGGACGGTCGCTGGGCTTACGCCCAAATCGCGGGAGAGTGCGGCTTGCGTGTATCCGTCACTTACGCTCGAGCTGCCGATTCGTAAAAATAGTCTCAAGCGAACCGCACGCTCAGTTCGGTGTAGCTTTTCACCAATCATCCCCACTGGATACTCTCCGCCGAATTGCAGTAGGAATTTGTCCTCATCCGCCGACCATCGTCTACTCTGCTTCTTTGTTTCGTTTCCGTCAGCCTTGTGCGCGAACACCAGCCGCGAGGCGCGCTTCCAGATGACATTCCGTGGCAAAAGGGGAGACCGACGGAGAATCTCCTGGACGGCTTCCCGAGCTCCTGAGCGACCCCTGACATAGCCCCGTTCGAGAATCTCAAGCAGCCCTGGCGTCCAGGTTTTCCGTGGGCAAGGAGTCCCTGGGGATGGACTCTTGGGTGTTCGAATCTCGTCCCAAAGCCCCACCTTTGGTAAAACGGGATTGAATAGCGAGGCTCCCACCATTGCCTGATCGGACCTCTGTGGGATTCCGGTGTAACCTGGCGCGAGAACTGCCTCCATGGATCGAGGTCCCCTGTGGGCGTGGCACGCATTGCCCCATATTGAGAGAGGCAGAATTAGCCGTCATACTTAGGCCTGAAAAAAAAGTGAACGGAGGCATTAAGATCTGAGGAGTTTCTTGACATCTTTATATTAGGGGAGAAAGACTGCTTCTGGTCTTGGTGTTGACGTTAAGGTTTTTAAGCCACGGGGCTCGAGAGGCTAAACGACAACCATGCGTGGGGATTTCGAAGCTGACCCACCTGTCTGGATTTGGCAATCAGACGCTTCAGGGACAGCGGTTGAAACCGATCTTCTTGATGCTGCGCGACGAAACTGGGCGCGAATGCTTTCCTATGCCCAACGCTTTCAGCAGGACCCATCCACATCTGCAGACATACTCGAAGAGATACTTCTGGCACTTTCTAGAGGCAGGAGGGCACGCAGAGGGTTGGGTAACCCGATTCGAAATCTTAACAGTTACTTGTACGTAGCGTTTGTTCGCAGGCTCAACAGGCGCGTATCGAGGGAGCCCAAAATTCAATATGTCGGCTCACTCCAGGATCTCGATTCTTTCAGTGGCATTGAAACTCGCGGCACCCCGCCGGCAGTTGAGGATGAGTTGCTTATAAAAGAACTGCTGCAATACACGAACGAGCGCACCAGGCAGATGTTTTTCCTGAGAATGAGCGGCTACTCCTGGAAAGAAGTCGCACGTATTCTGAGAACCACAGCCAACAGTGCTCAGGTTCTCTTCAACAACGGGATGGGAAAGGCTCGCGCTCGCGTGATGGAGCTCAAAGGTTCGACAGCGCCGGCAGGCGAAGGGAGAAAGGTTGATGCGTAACGGAGCGCTCTCGAGAAGGGATGAGGCGCGGTTGCTCAAGGCTTATCAGCGCGTTCTGATGGGAGAAGGATTTCCCAACCCAGATCGCGCGGGATGCCCTGACAACGAAACCTTGAAGGCCATGGCGTTTCGGAAGCTCAGTCATGAACAGTTTGTGGGCTGGATCGATCATCTCGGCACGTGCACCCCGTGTTTCCGTGAGTACACAGAATTTCGCAAACAGGCAGAGTGGCGGCGGACTCTGGCTTACGTAGGCGTCGCGGCCTCCATTCTTGTGGTTCTCTCTGCAGGATTGTGGCTGTGGCGCTCCAGCCGTCAGGGTGTGATTATTGCGCACAATCACATCGTTGCGGATATGCGAGACCGGTTAATGTTCCGTGGCGAGCAGGGCACTGGGCCCGGCAATGGGCCGCTTGTGTTCGAGCGGGGAATTGATGATGTGACTTTCTATCTCCCAGAGGGAAGCCGCGCGGGGACTTATGAAGCTGCAGTCTTTAATGAGGAATCGGGAGAATCGCTTGTCCGGGCAACAGGAAGCGCAGGGATCAAGAACAATACAACAGCAATGAATGTCACGCTGGACCTGTCGCGTCTCACTCCAGGGCATTACCTGGTAGGTATCCGCCTCCCGGGGACTGACTGGAACTATGCGGCATTGACCATTAGGTAGTCGTCCCAACATCTTTTTTAGCGGAGGGTAACGATGCGTTTTCAAAAACTCTGTTCTCTGGTCATGGTGGTCCTTGCCTTAATTCTGGCGGTCCCAGTTCCTTCCTTCGCTCAGGTGAACACTGCGGATTTGTCCGGGCAGGTTTTAGACCCCTCGGGCGCGGCAATTTCCGGCGCGAAGGTGACGGCCAACAAATCGGACACCGGCGCAACCCGAAGCACCATCACCGACGCCAGTGGCTCATACTTATTCATTGGACTCCCGCCAGGAAACTATGAGATTGGTGCGGAAGCGTCGGGATTCCGCCGCTTGGTGACTCCCGGGATTGTTCTGACGGTTGGCCAAGCAGCGCAATTCAACCCCACCTTGCAGATCGCCGTGAACGTTAACCCGCTAACTGTGACGGCGAAGGCCCAGTTGATTGAGACACAGCGCACATCCAATGCTGAAACCGTAAGCCAAAGGCAGATCAACAATCTGCCCATCAACGGGAGGAACTATATCAACTTCACCTTGCTTGACTCGCAAGTGGCGAGAGACAGCGCGCCCTCCATTGGCGCGGCTCCCACCAGCGGACTGAATTTTGGCGGCCAACGGGCGCGATCGAATCAGGTGTCGGTGGATGGAGCGGACGCGGGCGACAACTCGACCAACGGAATTCGCTCCACCGTTTCTCAAGAGGACGTGCAGGAATTTCAATTAATCATCAGCAATTATATGCCGGAGTTTGGCCGGGCCACGGGCGGCGTGGTGAACATTGTCACCAAAGGTGGCTCGAACGCGGTGCACGGCGACGTCTTCGGATTCTTGCGAAGCAAGTACCTTCAGGCGCGCAACCCCTTTTCCGTGCAGGTTGACCCCACCACGGGCGCCGAGCAAGCAATCAAACAGGCATACACGCGCGTTCAGGCAGGAGCCACTTTGGGTGGGCCAATTAGGAAGGACAGAACTTTTTATTTCCTCTCTTTTGAAACTACGCGCCGTCATGAAACGGGCTTTACCAACATCGGCGCCAACAACTTTGGTCTGACACCCACCAACACTCCGTTTGCCCCATTTCCTCTCCTGCTCACTCCGCAGCAGGCCGCTTTCGTCACCAACCCCACCGTCCTCACAGCTCCGGGGGGCGCCCAAGTGGCGGCCCAGGTGGCGTTCCTCGCGGGTTCGGCTTCCAACGTTGCGTTGAATGGAGTCGATTACGGCGCCGTGGCCACAGGGTTGGGCGTCCCAAGCGCTCCGGGCGCGCGCTTCCCGTTGCCCATCGATTGTAATCCGTTTGCCGTTCCGTCCATCCCCTGCGCTGCCCAGAACCTTGTGCCGTTGCCCGGTTCTTACGTCCCGCTGAAGTCCTTGATTGGCAACTACCCCATTTTCGAGGGCACCAGCCTGTGGTCGGCGCGGCTGGATCATGCTTGGAACCAAGACAACCACACCTTCGTCCGGGTGAGCGCTTCGCCATCGCTTGCAACCGGGAGTCAGGTCAATGCGCAAAACGAGACCTTCGGACAAAACGCAGGGTCGCGCGCTTCTCTTCAGCAATATCGCGATGTCTCCGGTGTGGTGCAAAATACAACGACATTTGGCGGAAATCTGGTTAATGAAGCCCGATTCCAATTTGCACGCCGCGGGCTGCACTACGGCTACTCCCAATTGCCGGGCGGCTCGGGGCCGGGTGTTAACATCACCGGGTTTGCGTTCTTCGGCCGCGAACCGTTTTCGACCGTGGATCGCATCGAGCGGCGCTGGCAGTTTACGGACGACGTGAGCTGGATCAAGGGCCACCACAATATCAAGTTCGGCCCGGACGTGAACCTCATTCAGGTTCGGTCGAAAAAACAGCAGATCTTTGAACTGAATTTTGGCAGTGTCTTTAACTTTGGCAGCTTGTCGGCAAGCGACGTGGGCCTCCCGGACTCTTTTGCCGGTGTGCCGCTGCCCGGCATGACCGCCGTGCAATCCTATGGGCTGGGTCTGCCAGAAGTTTTCATCCAAGGGATCGGGAATTCCAATAAACCATTTGATAACACCGCCCTCGGATTCTTTGTCCAGGATAGTTGGAAGATTCATCCGCGCGTCACGCTGAACTACGGCATCCGATACGACGTGGAGCTGACGCCGGTCTTCACGCCAGCTACCGCATTGAACGTGGCGGCCGAAAAGGCTTTCGGTGTGCTTCAAGGCATCCCTCGCGATAACAACAATTGGGCGCCGCGCGTGGCGCTGGCATGGGATCCTACAGGCCAAGGCACCACGGTGATTCGCGCCGGTGCTGGCCTATTCTTTGACCACCCCTTGCTGGCCGTGGCTTTTGACTCAAACACCGCCGACGGCGCGGAATCGTCCCAATTGCTTGCGGGTGGCGGCGTTCCGACGCGAGCTTCTGTGCTCACCAACCCAACTGGCGCTTTGAACGCGGCGTCCATCTTTCAAGGCGTCCTGAATGCGATTCCTTCCATGGGATACCTCCCGAGCCAGCAGCGGTTCAATCCGTTGTTCGCTAATTCGTTGTTCACCAACCAGAATTTCATGCCATCGGCGGCTAATCCACTGGGTTTCCCGCTCCCCCTCTTGCCCTTTACCCTTCCAACCGCAAGCAATTTCGTGTACAGCTACGCGGAACAGGGGAATTTTGCCATCGAGCACAGCTTCGCGAATGATTACAAAATCAGCGCATCGTATTCGTACACGCACGGCCTCCACTTGAACCGCCCACGCAACATCAATGTGGCGAACCCTGTGATCCTCACCACCAACTTCCGCAACGCTCTGGCCTCCGGACTGAATCCCTCGACTCCTTTGGGCGTGGGAGTGCCCGCCAACGCTGCTCCCAATACTTGCGTGGCGTCTCCTGGGGGCGGAAGCCTCTTCATCATAGCGCCCGGCGCCCTCGCGACAGGCTTTGCCGCGCCAGGTTGTCCTGCCGCGGCGCAAGTGGGGTTTGTGGGCACGCCCGCCTTCTTCAATTTCTTCCGGCCCTCGGGCCCCAACCCATCGTTTGCGGGATTGGTGCCGGGTGGCTACGCAACAGAGGTCGCCCTCGCCGGAGTGGCAGGGTATCCCGTCGGGTTTGCAGGTGTTCAGGTGCCATGGAGTGACGTGGACCAGCAGGAGTCTTCGGGCATGTCGATCTATCACGGCTTGACTGTTGCCGTTTCGAAACGATTTTCCAACCACTTTGAATTTCAGTCCGGCTGGACATGGTCTCATGCCATCGACGATTCGACCGACCTGCAAACGCTTCTAACGCCCCAGGACGATCGCTTTGCGAATCGCGAGCGCAGCAATTCTTCCTTCGACCAACGGCATCGCTGGATCACCAGCGCTGTTTTCACCAGCCCGTTCAACCGCAGCGACTCTGGCTTCGCGCACAAGTTCCTGGCCGACTTCACCGTGGCCCCGGTAGTGGAGATCTCTTCCGGCCGGCCGTTTACTGTACTGACCGGCACTGACTACAACCTGAATTTCAGCAGCAATACGGACCGCCCGTCCATCGGCCCCGTGGGAGTGCAGTCGCCGTATATACCCGGCGTGCACTTCACCCTGCCGACCGTTTGCGACCAAGCTGTTTCGCTGGGGCTAAACTCCATCTCTCCGCCGCTCGGCTGCTCGGGCAATCTCGGACGAAATACCTTCACACGGCCAGGCTTCGCCCAATTCGATCTGCGAGTCTCCCGAACGATTCCCTTTCGCGAAAGGTGGAATTTGGAGATCATCGCCGACGCGTTTAACCTATTCAACAGGTTTAACGTGGGCGACGTGAACCCGGTTTGCGACCCTACCAACGCATCAGCTTGCCTGGCAGGCCAGCCCACCGCGGCGCTCGATCCCCGCACATTCCAGCTGGCGTTAAAAATTAACTGGTGAGGCGGGCAGAGAATGAAGAAAAGCAAATGAGTTTCACACGCGGGGCCGGGCATGGAATCAGATGTGATCTCCCTAGTCAGTCTTCGCAATTGTGCTGGGATCACTGCGACCGCCGACCACATCTTTCTAGTCGCAGGCGCTACAAGCCGCCCCGAGAATAACTTCTGTGTGCGCGACAATGCAGGAGTTGAGGGATTTCGGCCTATTCTACGGCGTTACTCAGCGTCTAACCTAGCCGGCGTCCATTTTCCGTGAAGGCGATTTTCCGACGGGATCCGATCGTGCCTGAATTGTACCAGCCCATAATCATGGCGGAATAAGGAGAGGGGCGAGCGCTCACGATGCCGATCTAGGTTAGTCCTGAGGGCATTCTAGCCTCCAGGTAGCGCCGGTTCGCCACAGGCAAGCTGGGAGCTATCCAATCGCTGCCGGGAAACAGACCCAACTCCGGATTATTTTCTATTCAAGAAAGCAGAGACCACTTCGCGCTTTATTAGTCCCTTGTGCCCTTTTCGCTGAGGGGGAACGTTACGACATTCGATATCGTCGCAAAATTGGTCAAATTGGACGAATCCCCGGCGTCGTAGCAAAGCGTTCAGCAATTTCCACGTTGCTATGCGGTATCCGCCGACCAAGTTGTCGCCGCAAACTACTACTAAAGCTCCATTCTTTTTCAGGACCGATTTCATCGAGTCAAAAGCGCTAGCCATATCGCCCAAGTAGCGGTGAACAATCGCGGCGTGCCAAGGATGTGTAGATTCCATCTCCGTAAGCTGAGGCAGCAAGGATCTGTGGCTTCGGAGTGATTCATTTTGGACTCCACGAAGAAGCTCACCCCTCTCTGTTCCGATGAATCGGTACTTCAGCTCAGAGGTGACAAATGGTAGGAGTCCTTCAAGAAGGTGCAGCTCCAATTTGAAATTTCTGAAATAGTCTTGCGCGTTGATGTACGGTGGAGACGTCATAATGTGAGAGACTCTGCCGCACATCTTAACGGAGATCTTCGGCGACCGAAGATCGGCGCAAAAGATACGGGGGACTGGTCGTTTCGATGCCCCGTAAAGGCTGCCGAGTTTCTCCAACAACACGGGGATTTCTCTTGTTGGGTCAAAATAGCGTCCTTTGCGGGATATTAATGCCCGCTTTGAGATAAACGGCTTAGGGCTGCGCTGGTCGGCTCTTGAGCACCGCCTTATTGAAAGCGCGTAGGCTAACAGAACTGCCCTACCATCGCGAGTACGACTAAGACCCAGTTCACGGGCTGCTAAGTTGAGCCTCTCATACTTTTGGATGGTACCCGCGGTAAACCAAAAGTCCTTTGCCTTCCAAGCGATCGGGGGAGCTACCCTCAAGAAGTTCGCGCGCTGGGTCAAGCAGCCACATAGACGTCTCGCGAGATCTAAGTCGAATCCTTGAAGCTTCACCTTAGATAGCAAGACAGCATATGGATTTATGTCTAAGCCAGCCACTGGAATACCGCGCTGCTGAGCTGCGGCCAAAATCGCGGCCGACCCGCAGAATGGATCTAGCAGACTAGTACAGGTAGCGGTGTATTTGGAAACGAGCTTATCCGCCAGCGATGCGACCATCTTGGCGGGATACCGGTCGATATACGTCGGTAGCGGTGACATCGAGATCCTCAAGATTCGGAGGTTGGGCCGAAAGTATCTCCATGCCAACCTTCTTCATTGTCAATAAGCCACGTCGGCCCAGCCGGAAAGGTCGCTCGCTCTTCTCGATACCTAACTGGACTTGCATACATGATAGTAAAGAGTCCACGCACCCGGCGCCAAAATCTATACACCCCAACCACCTGAGGTTTCGTTCCCAACGGCGATACGGTGTAGTCATACTTGTCGGTACTGTAAGCCGGGTCCTCAATCAATCTATGAAGCAGATGCTCCGTGTCCTGTGGATCAAGCGAATGGGATCTAAATACGTGCTCCGGCGGAACGCACGAGAGCAAGTACTTATTCTGATTTTCTGTGCGGCCCTTCCATTCGTTACGAAGCGGTGGGTCAGGTATTACGACAAGAGTTAGGTTGGGCTCCAGATCCTCCCACAAAGCAAGCGCACGCCTACCTTCGTACCCCAGAAAAAGCACGAGAAGTGAATCGCGTGATGGGGTATTGTGGCCTGTGAAAGTCTCAATAGCTCTGACAGAGGATATCCCTTGAGAAATAGGCTCATCGTCTTGCGTGTGGTAGTCAGCCGATTCAGTGTAATAGATTCGGAAGCTCTGCAACATACCAGCGAGGTCAAGTCCCTGCAGCAGTTGCAGAAGGTGTTTCCTAGTGAATGTGCTGATATCAATGGTGATTCTTGGCGGCATTTTGCCGCCGAGGCTTTCCAATAAGGCGACGGTCTGACGGACATTTGCTAATGGGTTCGCGTGCAATGTCTCTATCCTGTGAGTATTACCAACCGGTGCTAGTAATTCGGTTAGCTGTTTGATGTGGTTCTCACGAAGCTTGCTGGGGCCATCGTAGACTGTCAGGATAACTGTCTTACAGGAATATCCACGCAGGCGCGAGGCGACCCCAAGGCAACGCTCCTCCCAGCTGGCCGCGAGGATCAGTACGTCGTCAGGAACGTCGGGTTCAATAGTTCCGATTTGTGTGGCCTGGATTCGCGCGGGGTTGTTCATTGCAACGGATCCTGGCCTTCGAATAGAAGTGCCCCCTGCGGGCTATCGGGTGGTGGGCTTGATCCCACCGAGCGTACAAGTCTCTGGAAGGTATTCTTTCGAGTATCCAAATCGATCAGGCCCAAGAGATCGCTGAGCTTCATGTCCACCCGCCATCGGGCCCTGGGCGAAATACCCAACGCGGGGCAATATATTCGGTTGATGATTAACTCCGCGTTAGGTGGGCGTGCCGCGTGTTTGGGCCGGAATGCCTCTCCTGACGATTTCAGGTGAAGTACGGACCAGACGAGAGCTCCGTCCAGTACTTCTGCCAGGAACGAATACTTCTCTTGGTCGAGATCCCCGAAGTCTGACACGGCAAGTCTGTTAGCCTCGGGTTCTGATGGATGATAGAGTAGTCGGCTCCGAAGAATGCCGCCAAGATCAGCTAGAAGCCGGGATAATGCGCTGCCAACGCGGAGCACATTTCCATCAATTGTTGCAAATAGCCTTTGAGAAACCCTGTACGCAGCCTCGGTTTGAAGGTAGGGTGGGATTTTGGGATTCTCAGGAAGGGGTAGCTGGTCGGATAGCGCGAAGTAAAAGGCGTATTTGCAGAGCTCCATGAAATTGCTTGTAATTCCGGACGAGAGAAGAACGTACTGGTCAAAACCGCAAAAAGCTTTACGTTTGCCGATTTTGGCCAAGCTCCTGTAAACCGCAGCCACTGTGTACTTCGTCTGGAATTCAGAGTCCATCTCGTCTTTTCGCCTCTGACCGCTTTCCCAGAGCTGTCGTAACTCGACCTGCAACTTATCGACCGGTACCTCTTGGCTATGCTCCTGTTCCTGCAGGTAATGCTTGATCTCTTTATCAGGGTACTGAACATATTCCAACCGCTTGGCAGCAATGCCTTCCAGAAGCTTTGAATATTCCGGCATCGTTACGTTGTA
Organism: Terriglobia bacterium; assembly: GCA_035308965.1. Classification (GTDB taxonomy): domain Bacteria; phylum Acidobacteriota; class Terriglobia; order UBA7540; family UBA7540; genus DASYXZ01. The sequence continues at coordinate 30,882 of DATGFN010000025.1, forward strand.
GTCCAGGCGCACCTCCGTATAGTCGCGCGGTTGTTGGATCGGATCACCTGCGGTGAAGGTCTCGGCCGTTTTTCGCCCTGCTTTGCGGACAGCCACCTTTGTCGTGAGGTCAGGGAGCCGCATCTTCATAACTGTGTTGAGTGCAATTTGTTGAATTTCGAGGAGAGTTTCAAATTCGTCGATGAGTATGAAAAGCCTGATCTCGCGCCTGGGAAAGAGGCGACGACGGAATATCTGTGACAGCTGTCGCAGAAATCCAACTGTCTCACAACCGGAGCCCTGATATGCTACATCGCGTCCAAACGCCTTCTCCCGATAATAGGCGGTAATCTGGTCTTGCTCAAAACGGACCGCAACCCGCTGCAGGTCAGCCAAGGTCCGCACTGCTGGAGCGCGGGGCAAGAGAGACTTTAACTCCTGGGTCAAGGAGTCTGCTTGCTCAGAAATGGTCGGGAGGGAACCTTCATTTATCAGCCATTGAAGCGTATCCACAAAGGCATCAAAAATCTCGATGTTTAATTCGTGCTGAGCGAAGATTGAGGCCACCTCAGGGCTGATTGTCTCGATTGAAGTAAACTGGTCATAGTAACCCCGGGTCAATTTGACGTACACTCCGAAATAATCAACGCCGACATCCTCAAACCGAACCCCCGAATTGTGAAGGCGCTCTGCCGCGAGCGAAGCCTGAGCCGTAAGCCTCCGGAGAAACATCGACTTGCCTGTTCCTCGTCCCCCTTCTATGAACACGTTTTCGGTTCTACTTTGGATTGAATCCCACTCAGGACTATTCTGGAAAAGGCGAGCTAGCTTTGCGTAGTTGTGGTTGAAATCCTCCGCTCTAACAAGGAGGAAGGGATTCCTGTAAACGTTTTGTCCAACTCGGTGTTCCGGAGGAGGCGCGGCGTCGGCCAGTTCGTCATAGACCTGCTGCCAGAGACCCAAGGCATACCTTGCTAGCGCTCGCACTTCGACTTGGAGGAATTCGACACGGGCCGCTAGCTCCTGCATTGACCCCGCCAATGCCGAGAAACCGCTGGTTGTCTGGAGTAGTTGGGCATCCTGTTGTTTAAGTAGAGATTCACACTGGCCCATTAATATTTCCCCAGGGAGCAACTCATAGCTGCCAATTTTCTTCCAGAGCCCGCGAACCGCTGAGGATAGAATTGACTCGTAGACGGGAACGAAATCTTCCTCTTTGTATATGGCCCCGGGGGTCGAGACGGACTCATTCAGAATTGGAAGGAGTGCTTTCCGGAGCCCATCGACCGTCCGAATTTCGAGGTTCCTTTTGGACAGCAGGTCACAAAACTTGTCACGGTCAAAGGTAGGACCCTCGTCTAAGCAGAGATGGCGCAAGCGAGGCAATCGTTCCTGAAACGATTCTTCGACGAGGTCGGTGAGCGCGCCTTCGATCCTTACGTTGGCGTTTAGAAAGTCAGCCAGATCCTTAACTCCCGAGCCGATCCCTGCTGCCGATGCTACGACCGTAAGAATTGATTCTGCGAGTGGCATTCTCTTGTTCTCCTCGACAAAACCATGTTTAGGAGTTCGCGGCGCAAAACGGCTTGAGGTACTGCCTGCGCATCGCCGGAGGCACACGCAGTGTGGTAGCCAGATGTCCGCGGGAACACGTTGTACAGTTCCCTAAGAAACGCCGCTTTCACCGTCGAATGCTCGGGATTATACACTCATTGCTCTCCAGACCAGTCATCCCAGCTGATGATTTCTTTTCCGGAAGGCGCAAGCGCCTGGCACTCCCACGCCAGAACTATCTCGCCTCCCGACCCCGCGTCTGGAAAATGCCCTTCCCGGAAAACAGGACGACTGCGCTTTGAAGGCGGACCAGACTCCATCGGCCTGGCATCAGTAACGAGTCGCCAAGGGTTTGCCTGTGGAGCGTGCGGTCGATTACTGATTGGCCTGAGTCATGGCGCACTTGGAAGTCAGCCCGACAATAGCCTTTAGCGCGCGCTGAGATACTGGAATTCAGGCACGACGCGGAACGGCGGATCGGCGACGGTCACGGGTTGGGCGAGTTGGTCGATTAACCTCAGGGAAGCGTTGCCTAGGAATTTGGCGGTTTCTGCGATGTGGGGGATGCGTTCAGGAATAAAGCCCATCAGTCGTGCACATGTCGCGTCAGCAGCGACTGGGTCGTCGGCAAGGATGATGCGATTAAGAGGGCGAGGCGTTCCCGCCAGAGGTCCGTTGCCCTCCATGGCCACGATAGCATCGGCAATTACAAAGTGAATCGGCGCGGTGGCGCAGATATCCACAATGCTTTGCTGGATTCCCCTCCAGTGCAGGATATTCTTGGGCCAGCCGTATCTTGAACCAGGCACAACCCCAAACATATTCTTCATGCTCAACGTGACGCCGGCCCAGTGATGAGTTTTGACCTTGGGCATGGAGACGACAAAATCCGCCTCAATAACGGCGCGCGGAAGCCAGAGATGATCGAGGCCGGTGTAGGTCGCACGCAACTTGGTCTTGATAAGCTCGTGGCGGTTGAGGTCCACGAACGGAATCCGGTGCTCGCGGAGCTGGTCGGCGAAACCACTCTCCATCAGGACCAATTCCGTGTCACGCTGATGCCCTGGACCCTCGCCGACGAGCACCTCAAGGGCGCCGAGGCGCCTAAAACACTCGGCGGCTGCCACGACCAGCGACGGATGCGTGTTGATTTCGGCGCCGGGAATGTAGTCAACTAGATTCGGTTTTAGCAGCACTCTCTTGCCACGCACATCAAGGTTGAATGGTCGCAAGCCCTCCATCAGAAGTTTCTCAAGGTTCTGGGAATAACTGTTGGCAGGGAGGATTGCGACACGGGAGCGGCCCGGCCGCCGTACTTTGTCATACTTAGGCAGCAGGAAGGGCAGCGAAGCGATGCCTCCCGCAGCCAACCCCGCAGACCCTGCAAGGACGGTTCTTCGAGTCATGATTGGACCTCAAACGGGTTTTTCCCAACTGCACATTCGAGCGCCATAGCGATCGTGGCCATTGTGGCGTGGTCGCAAATCTGCGCGGTCTTGACCAGGTCTGCGAGTCGCTGGATCTGGCATGTCATGGTCTGTTGATGAGAGTGAAGCGCCAGTATGGACCAGGCAAGGCTTGAGGCAGCAGAGCACGAGAGTGATCGGCCTGCGAGCCAGGTCAGACTCTTAGTTACGGTGGAATTCTGCGCTTGGCCGCGCAGGGCAAGAAGGGCGATCGCGGTAGCGTCGAGATGCGGCGCGAGGGGCACTCCATAGGCGACTCCGTTGCCGGCGTTCCACCCACTGTCCGGGCAGACACGGTCGAGCAGCATCTCGACACCGCGAGCGATGCGAAATTGGACCCGACTCGGCCGTTCAAGGGGGAAGCGTTGACTGAGTGCAAGGACAGCAAAAGATGTGGGCACCACCCAACTGTTGGTCTCCGGCATCCACGGCCATCCGAATTTATCCGGATCGAAGCGCACGTGGGTGTCGCTCGTGCGGAACTTCCATTTCCATAGCCAGTGTGATTCCTTCCCACGGGAATCAAGCAACCAACCGATGCCACGGTCGATGGCGTTCGAGTCTGCATGGAGCTGATTTAAGGTGAGGACCGCGAGCGCCGTGACCCAACAGCCTTCCTGGTCATCTCCCGCGAAGGCCGGCCAGCTTCCATTTGGATTCTGGGTGTGAAGTAGAAATTCAAGCCCGCGGACCACCCGGGGTTCCGCGCGAGAGTGCAGGGCGAGTAGGCTGAGGCATGTGGGTTCGAGGTGTGCCTGCGTGTCCTGTGGGTAGAAGCTCCAGCCGCCCGTGGGAGTGTCACACTCCAAAAGCATGTTCTGGAAGCGGTACGGAACATCGCTCTCGATTCTCATAGGTCTCGTTGTAGGAGAGGACAAGCGATCTGTCAAATGGGTGGTGGGACCGCCTGAAAGTGACAGCTGACAGGGGCTTTAGCGAGGCGACGAGCCGATTCTTTGCAGATGCCTGGCGTCGACAACGAAGAAAAGGTCAGTGGGTGATGTGCTGTTTCAGTATGGAATGTCAGTTAGACATTTCTCGACTAGTGAAAAATATTTGGACCTAAGCTAGCAAGGATGACTCCTGTACGCCTCGAGTAGGGGAAATGTCAGCTAGAACTTTCTCGACTGGCGAAAAATATTTTGCATGGAGGCGAGCAAGCATGGAAAGACTTACTGTTGCCGTCAGCGAATAGAAGGAAATGTCAGCTAGAACTTTCTCGACTGGTGAAAAATATTTGGCATGGATCGTGTTTGATTCCCTGGCCTCCCTTTTCGATCGAGGCCGGAGAATGTCAGCTAGACATTTCTCGACTGGCGAAAAATATTTACCTTGAGTCGTGCTTGGTGCCTTTGCGGATGTTCGTTTCTTTGTCGAAACAGGACGGCTCTCCGAAATCGGTGACATCGGCTTGCTCGAAGCCACGGCCGCAACTACCTTACTCGGGCTCTAGCCCATTTTCATCCTTCGTCGTGGCGCGCAGCACCATGAGTTATTCATACCGCAGCGCCACCATGGGATCGACTTTCGTGGCTCGCCTGGCGGGGAAGTAGCATGCCAGGAATGCAACACCAGTCAGAACAGTTGAGACGGCAGCGAAGGTCAGGGGATCTGTGGGCTTTACCTCGAAAAGAACCGATGCAATTAGGCGAGTGATGCCGAGGGCCAGCACTATCCCTAGGGCCACGCCAGTCAAGATTAGTTTCAATGCATGGCTGACGACCATTCGCAACACTTGGGTGCGCTGGGCGCCTAAAGCAACGCGGATGCCGATCTCGTGCGTGCGCTGACGTGTGGTGTAGGCGACTACTCCGTAGACTCCGACTGTGGCCAAGATCAGCGCCAGTATGGCGAAGAGACTGAGGAGCATGCTCTGAAACCGTCGGGGAGCGTTCTGTTCACCCAGCTCGTCCTCGAGCGTGGCGACGTTGAAAACGGGCGCGGTCTTGTCAACCGATCGGATTGCACTCCGCATGGCCGCGGCAAAGTTTCGTGGATCGGCAGTAGTTCTTACCAGAAGGTCCATGCCTCGCGCGGGATCCTGGGCGAGGGGTAGGAAGACCTGCGATACGGGCTCCTTCGTGAGACCGTCCCGACGCATATCCCCCACCATGCCGACCACCATGATCCAAGGATCGCCAGGTTTCTGAAAACTGAACTTGAACCGCTGCCCGATGGGATCCGCGTTGGGCCAAAAACGCTTTGCCATGGTCGCGTTGATGATGGCGGTTCGAGGCGAACTGGGACCATCGTCTAAGGTGAAAACTCGCCCTTTCAGCAGCGGCACGCCGACAGCCCGCAGGCAATCCGGGCTGATCCCGTCATCCGTCACCTGGGCAATTGAACTGCCTGGAGGCAGGGGCGCACGTCCTTCAACGACTATTGCCTCGTCGGGATACGAGCTGAAGAAGAAATTATCCACGGCGCCCGCCGCTTCGACGCCGGGGATAGCCCTGATGCGGTCCAGAGCTTGCAAGTAGAAATCCGCCCATTGTGCATCGGATTTGGACTTCGCCTGCACGACGCGGGCGGTAAGCACATGGTCTGGCCTGAAGCCCGGGTCGACGCCCTCGACGCGGATGAAGCTACGCATCAGAAGGCCGGCGCTGGCGAGGAGGACCATCGCAAGCGCAAGCTCGCCAATCACCAACAATGAGCGAAGGCGCAGAACGCCTTGGGTTTGGGAGAGGCTTGGGCCTGCTTCTTTGAGAGCCATTTGCGGATCAATCTTCGAAATCCTTAAAGCTGGGGCAAGCCCGAAAGCTAATGCGGCAACCAGCGTAACGCCGAAGGCGAAGGCCAGAACTCCAAGACTAATTCCTGCCTCGCCGAGACGTGGAATATCTGCCGGCGCCGAGCGGATTAGTAGGCGGTCCGCCCCTACCGCAATTGCAACCCCGCCGACGCCCGAAGCCAGGTACAATAGTACGGTTTCGGTCAGCAATTGGCCGACTAACCTCGACTTTCCCGCGCCTAGCGCCGAACGGACGGCAAGCTCACGGGCGCGGGTCATCCCGCGTGACAGGAGCAGGTTCGCGACGTTCGTGCAGGCAATGATTAACACGAGAACAACTGCCCCAAACAGGAGCCACAGCGCGAACCGGACGTCCTTCCCGGTTAGCTGAAGGGCAAGCGGCACGACATTCGCAGAGAATCCGAAAAAGTCGAGGCTGGTGGAAAGCTCCGGATGTTCACGAGCCAATCGCTCGCCAATTATGCTCATGTCTGTTTGGGCCTGCGCGAGAGTGAATCCGGTCTCGAGGCGTCCCACCACAAAACCTGACGGAATAGCCCTGTTTAATTTGGCACGCTCCCAACCCGGAAAGAGGGTCAGCGGTTCCCAGAGGGCGGTGTCTCGGCTGGGGAAGTCGAAGCTCGCAGGCATTACGCCGATAACCACATCCGTTGCACCGTCAACCTCCAGGCTCTTTCCCACGACGTCTATCGATCCTCCAAAACGCCGCTGCCAGAGCCCATAGCTCACCACAATCAATCGTTCGCCGCGCTCGGCTTCCTCGGCCGAGAAGGTTCGGCCCAAAATCGGAATCGCCCCAATAAGCTCGAAAAGATTGGGAGAGGTTCTGGCTGCAGTCACACGTTCGGGCTCGTCGCCTGCGGTCAGATTCACAGTGAAGGCGCTTGAGAACGCCATGTCCTCAAAGGCGCGACTCTGCTTTCGCCAGTCCTCGAAGTTAGGGTATGAGGTTCGCTCCTGGTGAAGATTCTGCTTGACGTTATCGGTCCAGATCACTGCTAGACGGCTCGGATCACGATACGGTAACGGCCTCAGCAGGACAGCATTTACAACACTGAAGATCGCCGTGTTGGCGCCGATGCCGAGCGCCAGCGTCAGGACGGCTACAATTGTGAAGCCAGGATTCCGCTTGAGTTGCCGCAGGCCATAGCGAACGTCCTGCCAGAACGCTTCCAATCTCGATTCCCAACCGGCGCTGCGAATTTCTTCTTTCACCGAATCCACGCTCCCCATTTCCACTCGCGCCGCACGCAGAGCTTCTTCCTTGCTCATCCCCAAGCGCATCTTGTCTTGCACTGCGGCATCCAGGTAGCCACGCAACTCTTCGTCCATTTCCTGCTCCACTTGCTTCTTACGGAATAGCGTTCGGAGGCCAGCGGTAATGTTTTTCATGATTGACATAGCAAGTCACCAATTTTCGGCTGCCCGCCACCGATTAAAATCCCTCGTCTTAAATCACTCAATCACGTGATCGCTCAATCGTCCAATAAATTCATTCATATCTCAGTGCCACCATGGGATCGACTTTGGTCGCACGGCGCGCGGGAATGTAGCTTGCCAGGAGCGCTGCGGCGGCCAGCACGGCCGAAGCGGTGACAAATATCAACGGATCGTCAGGACGGACGCCGAACAGCAGTGCTTGAATCGCCTGGGCCGCGGCCGCAGCGATCAACAGACCGGTGACGATCCCGACACCCGTGAGTCGCAGAGCTTCGCCAACAATCATGTTCATAACATCGCGGCGTTGCGCGCCAAGCGCCATGCGCAAGCCAATCTCGTGCGTGCGCTGCCCTACCGTGAATGAAATGGTGCCGTAAATTCCGGTGGCGGCGAGCAGCAACGCCATTGCTGCGAATGATCCAAGAAGCGTGGCGTTAATTCGCTGGGGGGTCACCGATGCGCCAATAAGCTGATCCATGCTCATCACGTCGAAGACAGGTGCTTCGGGCTCGCGTTGGTGCACTGCCACTTGGGCCGCGGCCGCCACAACCGTGGGATCCAGATCCGTGCGAATGACAAAGGTCATGACGGTTCGTGGCCGCTGCGCAAGAGGCTCATAAGTTGCAAACCCAGGCTGCAATTCAAGCCGGGTGTTGTGAACGTCAGCCACCACGCCGACGATGGTGAGCCAGGGCTCGTTCTCTGGCGGACCCAGTTTGATGCGCACACCGAGCGGGCTGTGATCGGGCCATTGGCTGTGCGCCATTCGTTCATTAATTAGGACAACCATTGGGGCACCATTTGCTTTGCCCTGGTCCACATCGCTAAACTCACGGCCACTCAGCACGCGAATTCCCATAACTCTAAAGTAGTTGGGCAGCACGCGGCGGAAGCTAGCGCTTGGCGCCTCTCCTAGCCGAAATGGGCGATTTTCAATCGTGAGCTGGCCTTGCGCCTCCCCGCTCTGGATTGGGAGAGAACTGACAGCGCTCACTTGCTCAACACCGGGCAATTGTCCGAGCCGGTCGTTCGTCGCCTTGAAGAACCCGACGATGGATTGCTGGGTGGCATAACGCCCCTCCGGCAACGACACAGTCATGGTTAGCAGATGGTCGGTGCGAAAGCCTGGGTCAACCTTGAGCAAGGCATACAAGGTTCGGATCAGCAAGCCGGCACCACATAGAAGCACAACTGTAAGGGCAATTTCAGCACCCGTGAAGATTCGACGCAAACGTTGGCGGCCTGTGCTCGCGGTGGTGGTGGCGGCTGTTTGTTTTAATTTCTCTGCCACTCCACTGCGCGCGGCGGAAAGCGCCGGGCCGAGTCCTGTGGCCAGCCCGACCAGCGCGGAGATTCCAATCCCAAAGCACCATACCCGCACGTCAAAGGTGAACGAGCCGCTCATAGGCATTGTATTTCTCACAAAACTTGAGAGGAGCGAGACTGTGAACCGCCCGACGAGCAAACCCACCGCGCCACCGAGAAGCGCCACGATAATGATCTCAGTCAACACCTGACGAACAATGCGGTGGCGCGGCGCTCCCAATGCGGTCCTTACAGCGAATTCGTGCCGTCGCGCTGCCGCGCGTTCAAGCTCCAAGCCGGCCATGTTCGCGCACACCACGAGGAGCAGGAACACTACAGCGGCGGAAAGCAGCAACAGAGCGTATCCTGTGGACCCAACGAAATAATCCCGCAAGGGCCGAACCAGAGTTCCGTGCCCGCTATCGGTGCCCGGAAAGGCTTGCTGCGCGCGCGCCTGAATGGTATTAAGGTCGTTCACCGCATTGGTTATTGAAGTTCCCTCCCAAAGGCGTCCGACTACAGTGAGAAAGCGAACGTCACGGTTCCTCATATAGGAAGCCCTCGCCAGTGACCCAAGTGGCAGCCACAACTTCACGCCCGGCGAGGCGTAATCGAAATTCGCCGGCATGACTCCAACCACCGTGTAAACCAACTCACCCACTTTCAACGTCCCCCCCAGAACGCTCCGGCTGGCACCGAATTGTTCGTGCCACCACGCATCGCTCAGCACTACTGCGCGATCACCGGCAGGCTGATCTTCTTGGGCCGTAAACGCGCGTCCCAGTTGAGGCGACCCTCCGAGGGCCGTAAAGTAGTCAGCCGACGCATAAGCAAGTTGAACATGCAAAGGGCCGTTGGCGGTCTGGACTGTATCGGAATCACTAAAGTAGCTGCCGATAGCTTCCAGCGCATGGTTGTGTTGGCGCCAGTCGAGGAACAAGGGGTATCCAACCTGGTCGTCGTTGACTCGCTCACGTGGAATCGTTTCCGTGACCAGTATTAGGCGATCATCATGGGGATAGGGCAGCGGCCGCAACAACACGGTGTTGACTACACTGAACATTGCAGTGTCGCAGCCAATGCCCAGAGCAAGTATGAGCACGGCGAAACACGTGAATCTCGGAGTCTGGCTCAACTTCCGCAAGCCATAGCGAACGTCCTGCCAGAGCGTTTCAAGCGTCGATTCCCAACTGGCGCTGCGGATTTCTTCTTTCACCGCATCCACGCTGCCCATTTCGACCCGCGCCGCGCGCAGGGCTTCTTCCTTGCTCATTCCCGAGCGCATCTTGTCTTTCACGGCGGCATCCAGATAGCCATTCAACTCCTCATCCATCTCTTGTTCGACTTGTTTCTTCTGGAAAAGAGCCCGGAGGCCTGCCCAAAGGCTTCGTAGCGGAGACATGACGAACCTCCTATGATGCTTCCATAATTCTGGTGATGGCCGCGATCTGTTTTCCCCACGCGTCGGTTTCAGCTTTCAATTGCTTGCGCCCACGCTCGGTGAGGCTGTAATACTTGGCGCGCCGATTGTTCTCTGTCGGGTTCCATTGTGGCTTGATCCATCCCGCCCGCTCCAGGCGCCGGAAAGCAGGAAACAACGAGCCCGGATTAACGCGAAACACACCCTTGCTGATCTGCTCGATGCGAAGCGCGATCCCGAAACCGTGCATGGGCTCCAGCGCCAGGGTTTTCAGGATCAGCATGTCCAGCGTACCTTGGACAAGATCGGTAGCATTGTCGGCCATAAGTCTCTCCTCTAGATTGTCGAGATTAGGATACGCCGTTCCTCTAGATTGTCAAGGGGAATGTCAGCTAGACATTTCTCGACTGGCGAAAAATATTTGGCATAGATCGTGCCTGTTTGGATTCCCATCTTCTTCGAGTGAGGCCGGAGAATGTCAGCTAGACATTTCTCGACTGGTGAAAAATATTTGGCATGGGTCGTGTTTGGTTCGGTAGCCTCCTATTTCGATTGAGGCCAGGGAATGTCAGCTAGAACTTTCTCGACTGGCGAAAAAAAGTTTGCCCGCCCCCCGATGAAATACCGCGAGGCTCTTCCGTTTTCCTTTCGACTCAATGCTGTAGCCCTCAAATAACGCCCGCCCGCAAACCTATTTTCCCGCCGCTTGCAGGGCGTCTTGCGGTTTCAGGGGCTCGCTGGCTAGATGCACCGTTCCGTGTTTGGGAGTAGTGTCCCGACCGAGGAGGAACCATAGTGTTCAAGTCCCGCGATGAATTGCGGCAAAAGCTCCGCGACGCGAAATACGTCATCGACCCCGTGTCGCTAGAGGTTGTTTATCTCGCGGCGCGCATGCAAAAACCACTTCTCGTCGAGGGCCCGCCCGGTTGCGGAAAGACTGAGTTGGCGTATGCCGTCGCCTTTGCGGCCGATACGGTTGTGGAGCGGCTTCAGTGTTACGAGGGTATCACCGAGGACAAAGCCATCGGCAAGTTCGATGAATCGCTCCAGAAACTGTTCCTTGAAATCCAGGGGGATCGGCTTGGAGAAGACTGGGACGCCATCCGCACCAGACTGCATTCGCTGGATTTCTTTGCCGAGGGTCCGCTCCTGCGGGCTTTGCGTTACAGGGAGAGACCTTGTGTGCTGCTTGTCGATGAACTCGACAAGGTGAACCACGAATTTGAGGCTCTACTCCTCGAAATCTTGAGCGCCTGGCAGATGACGGTTCCAAAGCTTGGCACGATCAAAGCCGAAACGTTTCCATTCGTCGTACTGAGCTCGAACGAAGAGCGCCGGCTTGGAGACCCGTTGAGGAGGCGCTGTTTCTACCTGCGCATGGAGTATCCCACGGTGGAAAGGGAGGCGGAGATCCTGGCAGCACGCAGTACGACTCAATGCCCGGCATTGCGGGGGCAACTGGCGGGACTTGCGCGGGCTCTGCGCGGCTGGAGCTTGGAGAAGCCACCATCCATCGCCGAAATGTTGGACTTGGCCAAGGCTCTGGAGATCATGGGCGTGCAGGAGATTGAACCGGAGCAGCGCGACGTGCTACTTCCCCTGTTGGCGAAGACTGAACCGGACCGGAGACGGCTGCTGTTGCGGGCCGGGTTTGATGGCCTGGTTGCCGACTCAAAAAGGTACAGGGATGAGCTGGCGGTGAGTGCGTGAAAAGAGTCAGCAAGGCGTTGATCGTTCTCGTGTGGTTGGCGACTGGGACGCAAGCCGCCCAGGCCATCACGGTCAAAGAGTACTCTGCGCGATTCGCGGAATACTACGCACGTGTCTATAAAGTGCCGGTCGATCTTGTGGATGCAGTGATCGAGGTGGAGTCGAACTGGCAGCCCTACGCGGTGTCACCCAAAGGAGCAGCAGGACTAATGCAACTGATGCCTGCGACAGCAGTGAGGTTCGGAGTGAGGAACCGCTTCCGGATCGAAGAGAACATACAGGCGGGCACCGCGTATCTGGCCTGGTTAATGGATTTGTTTCGGGGGGACCTGCGACTTGCAGTGGCAGCCTATTTCGCCGGGGAAGCTTCGGTCCTATCTCGAGGAGGGAAATATTCTTCTCCTGAAGTTTACAGGTACGTTAGCCGTGTGGCGCGCCTTTACCGTGCCAAGCGCCTGGCAAGAATGAGCACGCTTTCCGGTGTGGACACTTGCGAACGAAGCCGAGGTGGAAAATGAGCTTAAGTCGAATAGCTTTTGTATTTTGCTTGTTGTGGTCATTCGGGGCAGCCATGGCGCAGATACCCGAGATCAAGCCTCAGGTAATCACTCGCCAAGAGGTTGAAGGAAACGTCGCCACGGTCGAAGTGAGTGCGCACTTCGTGACCGCGATTCGAATGGCGGAGGAAGTGAATTCCGTAGTGGTGGGCGATCCCGAGCTCTTTCAGGTGGAGCATTCAGAGCGCGAGCCACAATTGGTATTCGTCAAGGCTCTCACGCCGAAGCCCGCGCAGACCAACCTGTTGATTTCCACGACTCGCGGGCACGAAGAGAGCCTCTTGCTGGTAAGTCGCGGAGAGCAGAAGTTAGGGGCGCCAGCGACTGTGGACTTCTTGCTTAAGTACAAGCCCGCTCTGGGCTTCTTTATTGAACCCAAGTACCCATCTTCTCTTGTGGCACAGACTGTGCCTGTGGCAGCTGGCACGCAGGTTGTTCCCGCCCTGAAAATATCATCCGCAAAACCTGGGTCGTTCGCGAAGTCGGATCCATTATCGGTTTCGGCCCCAGAGACGCGCGGGGAGGTTAAATACGACAGTCTGGACGAGCTTCTCATGCAGCAAGAGCGCGCGCATCTGCCGGTGTTGTACGGTGAGCGCGTCGCAAGCGAGAAGTCTCGTGGCGACCAGGTACGCGTCGGTGTCAGCCGGGTTGTGGACGGCGGGCAGCAAGTCATCGCTCTGTTCTCGGTAGTTAACCCAACCGCGCACAACATCTTGCTTATGCCCCCGCAAGTTCAGCTTGGTGGGAAGATCCAGTCAGGCAAGATCATTCGACGCTCCCACTGGTCGAATGCCGATCAACTGCAGGTTATGGATTTCAGGTTGAGCAAGCGGCGGCTGGGGCCCGGTGATCGAGCGGACGGGGTGGTCTTGTTCGAACGCCCCCCCTACAAGCAATCGAATGAAACGCTGTTCTTGCAAATGGCCGAAGCGGGGGCTGTAGACCACCCAGCTCTGGCCCCAATCGGTTTCGGAATAAGCACATTAGGGGAGGAGTCTGATCATGGAGAACCAACCACAGGAAAATAACCAAGTCCGCGAAGCAAATGCCGGAGTACCGATTGCCTCACAAGTCGTGGAGGAGCGGGAGACCGATGGTGTGGAGAACACGCCGTGGACAAAATTGCGCGAAATAATTCGCGAGTCCTTTGAGAGAGCTCGGAAAACCCAGCAGCCCACGAGCACTCGCCGTGAACTCAGCATGGACAAGAGCAAAAAACTCTTGGTACTGGCCGGAGGCGCCGTGCTCGTCCTCCTGATATTCCTTGGCGTGTTCTCATCACCGCAGAAAGCAAAGAAGATCGAGACCGGAAGACACCCGGGCGCGCCGGACTTGGGGCGCAGGACAACGCCCGGCGATGAAAACGCGCAGCCGGGGTCGGTGACGCCAATGCTCGATGCCCAAATGAATAGCGAACAAGCACAGAACAATGGCGATGTAACACCCGAGGATGTCGGCCGAACGGCGCGGCCTGGAATGGCCCAAGAGAACCAGACGGCTATCCCGACAACATCATTAACACAGCAACCGCCGCAGAAGAAGAACTCGCAGCAATACCCCTTGAACAAAATTGAATTCGACTCAGCCTTGGAGCAGCAGCCAGGCTACGGTGATGGGCCAGCCTACAAGCAGCCGCCTGTCCCTTCAGAAGCAACTAAATCGACGGAATCCGATGAACTCCGGAAGCCCTCACTGGTCTTCGTTCGCGCGCCAGAAGGTCGGCCTGCCACAGGTGGCGCGGTGCAAACGGCGGCCGTGCAAGACCAGCGAGCGGTTCTCGATGTCCTGCCAGCCGGCACGCGCTTGATGGCGCGGCTGGAATCGTCAGTGAGCACTGCCGTAAAAGAGCCCGTCATCGCTGTGATCGAATACAACTACGAACGTGATGGTGAGACCGTCGTGCCTGCGGGAGCGAAGGCAGTAGGTCAGCTACGGCAGGCCGATCGCTCGGGTTATTTGGATATTAAGTTTGACACGCTGGAGATGCCGGACGGAACCACAGAAAAGATGGACGGGGTAGCCATGGACTTGAAATTCGGGCCGCTCAAAGGTGACGTAGGTGGGAAACGGACCGGTACGAAGTTTCTTGTGCAGTCTTTAACAGGTCTCGGTTCGTTGGCCGCCTATCTCGTTGGTGCGGGCGGCGGGACGGGGTTCAATGGCCCGCTCTCGGAGAGTGCCTTATTGCGGGAACGAATTGCAAATAACGTTGGGATCGCAGGCGACCAGGAACTGAACGAAATGGCGTTCACGCAAAACATTGTCGTCACCGTGCCGGGCAATACGCGGTTTTACATTGTCCTGGAGAATGTTCCGACCGGCAGAAGTGGAGGAACGCGGCCGACGACGCTCACTTCGGCAGGGTCGAGATCAACAAGTTTGCCAAGTTTAGAGGAGCTGCGCCAGTTGATGCAACTCAAGCAGGAGCTAAGTGCCATGTATCAGCAGGCGAGCACGACATCGACGGCTACACAATCGCCACAGCAGTAAGGCGCGGAATGGAGGAAGGGAATGAAGCCAATTTGGGTGCCCCTGGAAAAGCGGCTTGGCCGCCGCCGTTGCGCGGGGTTCATGTTCATGGGCCGTGTTAATGGTATCAACCTCTATAAACACGGGATAACGCGGACTTATCTCAATCTGGACGACGATGGAAATTGTTTTGTATATCGGGGCAATTGGCGATACGTGCCGGCGGACTTTTCGGCGGAGCTTGTGAAGCTGGAAGCCTGCCTTAAGCAGCAGGGAGAGACGCTCGAAAGCACTTATGATGATGAGTATATCGCGCGAAAAGTCGATGCCCTGCACGAGGCCGGGATTCCACTCTTGCAGGTCAAGATTGAGCCGGAAGAAGTGAAAGTACACTAACTGTCCATTTTTGACGATTACGTGCCCGTCCCAGTTTCATCTTGTAGGTCTTGGTGCTCAGGTCAGACAGATGAGAGTAAATCCAAAGATCGGAATACCTTGCTTGCACCCAACCATTTTCCATCCAGCGCGTTTCATGGGATTCTTTGGCAGGCCAGCCTCCTGGTTGCTTTCCCTATGCTCCCTGTTTGCCGTTAGCCCCATCGTTGATCCCTCTTGCTCGTCTCTCCGGCGTTTGACAGAAAAAAAATCTCATTTTAGGTTGACGACGGCTCAGCGGTTTTCCCCGGCTTTGCAGTAGCGGGAACCACGAGGGACTAGAAAGGAGGAAAAATTATCCATGCGAATCAAATGGGACAGCAGATTGAGGAAGCCGCTCGCGGTGGGCGCGATCTGCTTCATTCTGGCCGGACAGTATGTTCTGGCTCAGAACCTGGGCGCCGCACCACAGTTCAAAGTGGCGGTCCAGGGGCAGACGGGTGCGCAGCCGGAAGGCGCGTTTCTAAACTTTATCAACTGGGTGGGCAACGTGATCGCACCGGTGGGCGCGGGCGGCGCGGTGATGGGGGCTATCGTCGCTTGGTTGACGGGCCGCGGTTTCGGGCGGTGGCTCTTCGCCGCCGGGGCCTTACTGGCGGTCTCGGGTGTGACGCGCCTGATCGAATTCTGGATCACCAACGGAACAGGAGGTGTCACGTAACGGAGAGCGGCGAAGAGGCCGAAATCAACCTGGCAGGCAACCAGGACGCACGCTCAGGGCTGCCTGCCAAACTTTTACGGAGTTAAACCCAATCCCGGTTTGCGGGACGAGCGAGACAATTTTATGGTTACGCCACAACTGCTGAACGATGTGATTAACGTCCTACTGCTCCTGGCGCCCCCGGCGGCTTTCGTTTCCCTGGTTCTTGCTGGAATCAGCCTGCGGCGTGAAGGTGGGGGAATCAGCTTTGTGATCGGCGGGGGATTCACAAAATGGATGTTCTGGGCAGTAGTATTCGTAACTCTCCAACCGCTTCTCATGTGGTTCAGTTCCTTCGGAGTGCCCGTTTCGCTACCGGGAGGCGGCATCAACTCGCATTGGTTGGCGTCTCTTCAGACAGACGTATCGAACTTCGTAACGAACTTTGTAGTGGGGCGACTCGCCACGACTCTTGCCGCGTACTTTGTGCTGCGGGCCATCCTTGACGCGGCGGCCGGCGGGCACCCACTACCCTCAGTGCTGACTGCCATGTTCTTGCTTGGCATTCAGACAACTTACAAACTTTTCGCGACTTACAACACAGGCACCCAGAACGCGACCGCCGACGTGCTCGACAGCCTGTGGACCTATCTTGCCGGCACCATCATGCCCATCGCCGCGGGCCTTGCAATCATGGGCGCGATCTTTAACGTCGCGACACAAAGGCCCGCGCTGCGCCTGGCAGGTGTCGCATTGGCTTTACTGTCAGTCTCGGCGCTTTGGAAGTTGGTACTGGCGATGGTGGCATAAAACCGGAGTAGATATGACGTTCTACCACGGCATCCTTAATTTGACTGGTTGGGCAGGCAACGTGATTTTGCCGACACTTGCAGGCTTGTTTCTCGCGATAGCCGTCGTTCAGTTTTCGAGAGGAACTGCCTACTCGCACACGATGTACGGCGGGTTCATGTGTCTCATGGTCTCAGGGCTGTTACGCGCCTTCGAGACATTTTCCTCCCAGCGCACTTGGAACGATCCGGATTTGTTCTGGGTAGCGTCTATCAGCTTCGTGAATTGGATCTGCAACGTACTGCTGCCGCTTTATGCGGCCCTGCAAGTCGCAGCCGGTGGGCTGCAAATGGCGGGAGTAACGAACCGCTTCCAACCGATTTCTTGGATGCGGCACTTTGCCTCGGCGGGGTTGTGCCTTCTGCTGTCAGGTCTGCTACGCCTCGGTGAATTCTTTGTCACCCAGGGGACGGGCGGGGTCACTTAAAGGGAGAAGGACAAATGGCGCTTGATGTAACGCCGACTTATCGGAATTTGCGAACGCGGGTGACGTTTCTGGGGCTTGAAGCTGAGGATCTATTCGCAATCCTCGCCCTGGCGGTTGTCACCAACATTCTGGGAAGGTTTCTGAACCGGGAAATGTTCGGCCTGCCCATGAACATAGTCATGCAGTACTTGGTACCACTGCTCAGCATCCCCGCCCTGATGCTGTTTAAGTACGGCAAACAGCGCGGGTATCTGATGGATTTGGTCATGTTCCACTCAAAACCACACGTGTACTCAGCGTTGGAGCGCGATTCACAGTTAACGCAGGAATACCTGAAACCCGAGGCTAAATCATGCCGTTGACGCTCGAAAGGTACGAAAAGTCGATGGCGAGCCCGCCGTTGTGCGAGCAACTTCGAATTCGCGATCTGCTCGATGGAGTGGCCATCCAGATCGACGGGTCATTTGTGGCCGCGTACGAACTGAGCGGCGAGCATTCTTACTACTCGAGTGACGAGATGAGGAACCGGACCAAGAACTCGCTCGAAGCTCTTGTCAGGTCTCTCCCTGAACGCTCCATGCGGATGCAGTTGCGGTTCGAAATTGCCGAAGGCGCGGGCGACTTGGTGAGCCGCTACAAACGCGAGCAACGGAGTGACAGTCCGATCCTGCAGGCGCTCGACCGCCTGCGGGTCGACCAATGGCGCGCCAAAGATTCTACTGGGGGTTACCTCAGACACATCCTGCACGTGTATTTTATCTGGAACCCGAAGGTCCATCACCAGTCGCCGGATTTTGAATTGAAGAAGAAAATGCGGGGCAGCAGCATGAGTCTCGCAGCCGGGAAGTGCATTGAGCGGACCGAGCGCGAGCATGAGGAATTGCTGGCGGAGTTCAACAGCCTCATGGCCGGGGTGGAAGCAACGCTTCAGGCGACCGGCATGGCCATCCGCCGAATGACCCACGACGCCATTTTCCTCGAAGTCAAACGGGCGCTCAATCCATTAGGTGAAGATACCGTTCGATACCGCCCCCCAGCGCAGTCCCTGGTGTATGAAAGCGCCCGCAGTCAGATGGTGAATGTCAACGTCGAGGATGAAACGGATGACTATTTGAAGGTCGGCGGGCTGCTCTACTCCTGGACTACTCTCAAAGACCTTCCCGACGCTACTTTCCCCGGCATCATGCGGGAGCTGGTGTTGCTGGATTTTCCGCTGGTCGTCAACACTGAAGTCACGCTGCCTGATCAAGCTAAGATGGTGAAGCACTACAAGGGCCGGCTGCGCAAAATGCTCGCTGCGCAACGCGACTTCCACGGCGGTTTCCGCATTAACGTGGACGCGCAGGTCGCCGAAGGCCAGTTGATGAAAGTCCTGGAGGACCTGATTTCGAGCTCGCTCAAGAGTTGTCAGGTGAGCTTGATTTTTACCGTGCGCACGTCGAAGCCGGCACGCAACAGACTTGAACGCGAGGAGGCGGAGCGTTCGTTGGCAGACCGCCGGCAGCGCGTGCTGCATGCCATTGCCCGCATGAATGGCGCACGTGGGATCGCCGAAACATTGGCGCAAAAAAGATTGTTCTTTGGTGGCCTTCCGGCAATGGCGGGCACCAATAAGCGTGAGCTCGATGCCCTTACCCTCAACGCAGCTGATTTGCTTCCTGTCGAGATGCCGTGGAGAGGAACACCGAACTCACCCTCGATCCTCTTTGAGACACCTCACCGCCAACTGGTGCCATTCTCGCCGTTTGACCCGGGTCTCGAGAACGCCAACCTGCTTATCATGGCCGTTGCCGGCGGCGGCAAGACTTTTCTGGCGCAACAACTCCTGCTGATGCTGGCGCGACTCAACACTCTCATCTCCATCCTGGAGCGCGGCGACTCGTATCGGCCCCTGGTCGACCTGATGGGCGGCCGGGTGATCGATGTGGACCTCGAAGGCAGCGAAACGCTGAACCCCTGGGACCTCCCTCCGGGTGAGATCACGCCGAGCAAAGACAAAGTTGCTTTCCTGAAAAACCTGACCCGGCACATGCTGGGGGACTGTTCCAATTCCGACACCGCGCTGCTGGACAACCTGATTAGCGACGCCATCGTCCGCACTTACAAGCGCTGCGCCATCCGGTATTCGAATCCGATTCCAACCTTCAATGATCTTCGCGAAGAGCTGGCGCAATGGCGCGACGAGGAACGCATGCAGCGCACGATCGATGAGGCGAAGCTCGCCGCCATTAAGCTGCGCTCCTGGACAGGAGAGAAGGGGATCTACGCAAAACTGTTCGACGCTCCCACGACGATGAAGATCGACAGCAATTGGCTGTTCTTTAATGTCGAAGGCCTGAGCTCCGACCCGAGGCTTGAAACGGCCATGAGCATGTTGATCGCGAATGCCATGGCGGTAAGGGCCGCAGGAAGGACCGGACAGCCCAGTATCACGGTACTGGATGAATGCTGGTCGTTGCTCGATTCGGCGTCGCTTGCTCCCGAGGTCGTGCAACTGTTTCGCACCGCTCGCAAGCGGAACTCGAGCGTATGGGGAATCAGCCAGACCGTGGAAGATTTCGTGGGCACCGAATTCCAGCCACGCGAGCAAGGGCCGGGGATTTTGAAGAACGCCGCCACCAAGATTGTCGGGCGCCAGTCTGGCGATGTCACGCCTCTGGTTCATCACCTTGGGTTGAATCCCGTGGCGCTCAATGAGATCAAGCTCTTCAATGCGCCACGAAAAGGACAGTACGCCGAGGCCCTGCTTGTGATGGGAGAGAAAGCTGAAACCACTCAGACCATTCAAATCGTGCCCACGCCTGTCGACTACTGGGTATGTACGACTTTCCCCAGAGAGCGCAGATATCGGACTTGGTTTCTCAGGAAGCGCGGCGACCGACCCCTTCTGGACTCCTACCAGGAGATGGCCCAACTGTTTCCGCGAGGCCTCGCGGACGCTGCACTGCTTCCCGAAGAGCTTTCGGGCGAAGTCAACGCGGCATTTGCGGAGCGAGGAAAGTGAGCATGGGGCTGGTCAAACTTTCATGACACGGTTTGGAGTCAACATTCGGAGGGTAATTGTATGACGATCGCGTTCTTCATTCTCTTTTCGTGGGCCATGATCAAGGCTAAAGGCCAACGGCAAGTCATTGCGCTGTCGCTGGCCGGAGCAGTAGCGGTAATGGTCGCTGCGCCGCCACGCGTGCATGCCCAGAGCTTGTGGGTGGAAATCCAGGCTGTACTCAACACAATCAACGGCATTATTCAGACAAACCTCAACTCCATCAACTCGGTGAGAACCGTAATCAGCAATTTCTACCAAAACGTCACCTGGCCCGTTGCGTTGATTAACCAGGTGCGAGCGCAGGTGACGCAAATGATTGCGCAGTACCAAAATCAGATGCACGCCATCTTCAGCATCAGCGTCGCGGGCGCCACACTTCCAGCAACTCAACAACTTGAGACCGTGATGCAAAATCACAAGACGGGCGACTTCAACACCTTGACGACTCAGTACGGGAGTGCTTATGGGCCGATCCCGACTGCCAAAGCCGCCAGCCCCGCCGACCGCGCGATGACGGATATGGACGACGCTCTGGCCATGGACAATCTGAAGGTGCTGAAGGCGACCGACGGCACCGCGGATCTGATACTTCAAGCGGCAGACCTACTCGAAAAAGGTGCCAGCCATGCCGCTCCGGGATCGGCGCCGTTTTTGACCGCCACCGCGGTCGTCGCCAGCATCCAGAGCCAGGCGGTAATACAGAAGATGCTGGCAGCGGAACTGCGGCAGGAGGCGATACGCCTGGCACATGACAACGCGGTTCGTAAACAGGGTGCGACGTACACCAGCCAGTTCGGCAATCAGATTATCAACCTGCTCAAACACAATTAAAAATTCAGGGAGGAAGGAAAGATGAAAAGCTTTTTGACCAAGAATGTAGAAACTCTCAAAAACGGTCTCCGCTGGGCTTGGGGCCACAAGCTGCGCGTGGCCGTACTCGGGCTGTTCTTTTCGCTCGTCGTCCCACGGCCGGCCAAGAGCCAATTCGTGGACCCATGTTGCGCCATTATGTCGGTCGGGTTGAGTACGATCGCAAGCACCTTGAGTAGTGTCATCGGTAAAGGATTGAACAACATCCTCTCGGTCGAGCAGGGGATTCAGAAATTTGAGCAGACGGTCGTCTGGCCGCAGTCCCTGATCAGTCAGGCCCAGGCGTTGGTCGGTAATATTCGGAGTATATTCGCCCAAATCCAAAAGATCACCCAAACTCCGGTCGCGAGCGCCACTCTACCGGCGCCTCAGCAACTCGAACGGATCCTGCTCTCGAAAGACTCGACTCAGATCAGTCAAACGGGCGGGGCGTACACCGCCGTCTATGGACCTGTGCCTGACGCGAAGTCCGCCCCTCCGAACGTCCGCAACCGGATCGATATGACGGACGCCGCGGCACAGGCAGCCTTGAAGCGGGCGATTGCGATTGACCAGCTCGCCGATCTCGAGATTCAAGCGGCAAACCAGATGAACCAAAGCATCCAGAATGCGGCGCCGGGGAGCGCTCCGATCATAGAGGCGCAGGCCGACGCCTGGCTGGTGCGCGCCAATGCCTACACCCAAGGAGCCACCGCTGACCTGATGCGGTTGCGGGCCATTGACCTGGCAAATGCCGGCGCCGACGTGAAGAGCGGGGCAACGAACACGTCGAACCTCGGGCAACAGATTATCAACCTTCTCAAGAGGCAGTAAGCAATGTTTTACTTCGAACAGCTTCTTCAAACCGCGCTGGCAGGGATTGACAGTTGCAACATCACAGCCATCGTTCTAAGCGTGGCCGGCTCGATTCTATTGCTCAGCTTCCTCTACAGCGCCTACCAAGCATTCGCCATGGGGGGAGATGTGCGGACGCTCGCGGTCGGCGGAATGACGTACCTGGTCCTGGGCTTGGTGTTTGTCAATTACGGAAAAGTATTTCGCGATGTCATCGGGATGTTCAATTCCGTGGCGAATGTTATCTACAACAGTGCGGGCGTGGGAGATTTGTTCGCGACTTGGTTAACCGACCTCAGTAATTACTTCAACCAGAATGGCTGGTCCAGCTTGTGGGGACTCGTCAACGGCGGCTACTCGGGTGCCCTGGGCGCGATGCTGATCATCGTGGCTTTCATCATCTTTCCCCTTTCTTATACGATCTTCACACTTTTCTACGCGATCTATGGATCGGTTCTCTATGTGGTCGGGCCTTTTGTCCTCGCGCTCCTGCCCGCGCGGGGCTTTGGCCAATTGGCCCGGACATACCTCCTGAACTTAATGGTGTTTGGCGCTTGGGGACTGATCTACGCGATCATTCAGGCTCTCATGACAGCCGTCAACATGGGCAGCATGAACGCAGTGTTGAACGCTAATGGAATTCTCAACAGCTTCTTCGGCTCGGGCCAGGTGATTCTGCTGGCTATGGCAAGCATCCTGTTTTCGATTTCGATTGCACTGATTCCGTTCATCGCGAGCCGCATTGTCCGGGGAGAAGTGGGAGCGACGATGATGGTTATGGTAGGCACAGTCGTCGGTGCAGCGCGGTTAGCGGTGAAGAGCTATGCGGCGGGTGGAAGTGGTGGTGGGGGAGGCAGCGGTCCCCGTGCCTAGAATCGCGCATCTTGGAAGCCGCTCTATTTGTAGCGGAGGACGTGACGAATGAAAAATGCAATTCGCGGAAAACTGCCGGAGATCGCGCGATACACGAAATATTACGAACACGACGGCATCCTCCGCGCCTACGCCAATCGCGCCATGGTTCTGGCGGTGGTATTCGGGGTGATCGCTTTCGCCTCGCTCGGTCTGGCCATCTATGTCCGCATACAACCTCCGACAATCATCCGTGTAGATAAGGACGGCAACGCAGTGGTCATGGGCGGGGCAGCTCACCTCACCGAAAAGTCTGGGTTTTCTCTGGGGCTCTTAGCCGAGGCAGCAGCGGAGGCTGCCCCTACGGACCTCGAAGGCAGGGCGGTCGTGCGGCGATTCCTCGAAGGGTATCTGTCCTACACCCCTGACTCTGCAGAGCGGAACCTTTCTGAGTCGCTGAACATGATGACCAGGAACCTCAGGGGCTACACGATGGACAAACTCCGCGACGATGACACGATCGGGAAGATCAAGGAGGACCGCATCATCTCAGATTTCCGCATCCGCACTATCGAGAGCGTGAAGGACACGCCGTGGGACTACGTTGCATTCGGGGTCAAAGAAGTCCACAGGATTAACAATGGCACTGAAACCACCGACAGGATAGTGGGGCGCTACAACGTGCGCCTCATGGAGGAGCGGCGCTCAGAGGTTAATCCCAGCGGTCTGCTAGTCGCGCAGTATTCCGAGCAGCAGATGGTTGGAGACAAGGAGACTGGGCTACTGCAAAAGAGCGCGCTCGACCCGAGCGCACCCGATAAGTAAAGACTGCCCTAATGGCAGCAGCCTGCCAGAGGTGATCTGGCGTTCAGTACAACCGGCGGCTCGGTCGTAAGACCCAGCCGCCGGAAAGGAGGTTTCGAATATGGCAGCAAGCGTGGGGGTTGAGGCGGGCGAACCGCAACCTGGCACCCGGATTCCGAAGCGGCGGAAGGCTGCGCAAGAAGCAATGGTGGATGGGACCGCCCGCTTCTTTCTCGCGAAAGCGGGCGCAGCCAGTGCTGCTCCGGCACTCGACCGTGAGTTCTCGACAGATGGGGAAGCCATGATCGAGTCGCTTAAGACGGGCCTCTCCTACTACAGCGTTGTCGAGTGGCGGGCGACGGCCGACTTTGCGGGCAAGAATCCACAGGTGAAAAAGGAGGCAGTTAAGAAAAAAGGATAATCGTTCTCATACGGCTTCATATACAGATGAAGTTGGATCTGTCAAAGCGTTCCGCAAGCTCATTGCGGTTCAGTGCAGTCGGTCTTCCCGCTGAACCTGACCGGGAACAATCTTCCGGCCAAGAATAGCAAAGGATCCGACAGCAAACCTCATTCCCGTTCTGCTTCTAGACGGAAATGAGGAAGAAGTCGACGTCGAGCAATTGGACGCCGTCCCCAACCTGGTTGGCTCAATCCCAACCAAAACCGATTAGCACGATTCCTCAAGAACCGTGTCAGTCGTTAACAACTGAATAGGTCGGCTCTTCGAGTCCGGTTGTAGACCCTAACCTCGTTTGCGGCGCAGGACAGCGAAGAGACCGGCATCATCGGCCTCCTTTTCTGTCCGTGACCGACATTAAAGGAGAAAAAGCCATGACAAATGTCAGAAAAGAAAACGCGACACCACTCGTCGCGCTCGAGATCGACAAAACGGGCCGTTTATCAAGCAAGCTTATGGAACTGGATCGCCAAGCCACACTCGAAAACACGTTGCTGCAGTCGCTCTATCCTGGAATTCATGTGGCCACGGTCGATGTACCTCAAGAGCCGCTTGGTTCGTTTGAACAGGCTCTGGTCGAACAGGCGCTAGTCAGAATTGAGTTCGATGGCGTGCGCTACAGCTTGATCGGGGCAACGGGATCGGCGAAAAACGGTAAGTTCTATGCCGTCGACGCCGCTCACGAAAAAAAGATTGCGGAGCGTTTCCGTTGCTCGCCTCAGTCCGCGATCACTTACTTTGGCATCCTGGTTTCTTCCTGCAAGGTACGCATCGAAGAGCCGGATTGCCGGGTACTGGTGGTCGAAGATCACGAGTTCGGCACGAACGATTGCCGCGGGTGGATTTCCCAATCTCTCTTCCGCAAACTCAATCTGCCTGTGCACCGCTTCTACCAGTTCCGTTTGGCTTTTGACAAGACACAGGCCAAAGGATCGTTCAAGGTTATGGCGGATGGCGTGGCCCAGAAGTTAGAGGCTGACATCATTCTGCCAAAATCCGCGGTCAAGCCCGAATACAAAGGTAGCTTGATGCGTTCCTTCCGGTCGCTTTTAGGAGACCAGCAGGCGCACGGCTATCGCGGTCCTATCGTGCTTGGGATACGGGACGTCTCGCGCGATCTTCAATTCAAGTCGAGCTACACGCTGGTGGAACACGCGCCGGCGGACTCCATTGAATTGGAAATCAAATCCTACGCCCTTCAGCAGATCGAGAAGCTGGAGGCAGCGGTAAAAGACGGAGACTTCACGGAGCTATTCCGTCTCTTGGGCACCTCGGATGCACAACGTTCGATCGATGCTAACGAAGAGGCGCCCCCGGAGTACACCAGCGTGGAAAATACCGTCGTCGAGGCAGTACTGAAGGCAGATCCGACCGGCTACATCGTGCGACACCCGTTCATCAACCGCCAGTTGCAACGGTTGCTGGCGAAATGGGCGTTCAAGCTGTGCACGTCGGGAGGGTTTTTGATGCCTGGGTTCACGCTGGCGGACGATGGCTACCTCACGCTTCACGAAGGGGAAATCTTCTGGGGTTCGGACTGGATTCCATCGGAGGGGGCGATTATGTCGCTCCGATGCCGGGACGGTCTTTTGGTCCGTTATCCGATCCGGATGAAAGAAGACCTGCTTCCCATCGAAAACCTCTCCACCGAAGGTGCAGTGAATCTGTTGAGCGAGCATTTGAGGAAAAGCGGGTGCAAGATTACTGAGCCCGAAGTCCTCGATTTGTTCGAGCAGCAACTCCGGCTGAAGGGCACTCTCACCCTTCATTCGGATACAGCCGAGCGAAACGGCGGGGACTACGACTTCGACCAGGTGTGTGTGGTCGAGGGCGATCGTTTTCCCCGGTTTGTCCAGGACCGCTTTGCCTATCGTGAGCAGAAGTTCAACCCCAAACACAAACTCGAGAAAAAGCAAAGCCCCTGGTGGAACCTGCCCCAGGTCGCGATGACGGCGCGTGGAAATCGGATCGGGTCAATCACCGATTTGAAAACTTCGTGTCTTGCCGCCGGGCGGCCGGATTTCGCAAACCAGCTTGTGGACGAGCTCCAGAACGCCATCGACCAGTTGAAATGGGGGACGGAGCCGGACCACAAGATGATCGGCGAGATGCGCAAGCAGGTGACGACAGCGCCCTGGTTGAAGCTGAAAAACAAACGGCGCATTTCCGACATGCCGGAGCACTTGAATGTCCTTGAAACCGACAAAATCGGAAAAATGTACGAGTTTCTCCGCCAGCACTTGAACCGCTTCTTTCTGGAAACCGCGCCACTCAGTGACTTTCGCGGGCTGATCGCAGGCGAGCCATTCACCCGTGAGATTTACGCCGAGTGCGGGATTATGTCGACGTTCTACGCCGTCAACATTGGACTGGTGGCGGAGCGACGCAAGAAAATGGAAAAAGCGCTGGAGGAAGCTGAAGCCGAGTTCGAGGCCAAGAAACATGACCCCGCGATTCGGAAAGAGGTGACCTTCAAACGCAACCAGGCTTCGGCCGAGCTTCACTTTTTTGAGGAGCGGAGCCGCAAGGACGTCAAGAACCTGATCCATATGATTCGCATGTGGGCTCAGCAAAAGAACGGGAACCGATTGGCTTACTTGTCGGCCCTGCACGCCATTGCTTGCAAGCGCGCAACGACGTGCAAGGACGTTGAAAAGCGGGGCACAGGTTCCATCGTGTTCTACGCATTCCCACAAGAACTCGTCAACAAGATTGTGGAGCGGACCGGCGGTAGGCCGATCACCGTCGCCGTTCCCGAGCTTTGTGACGGGAAGGTGGAAATCTATCCCGAGGGACGAGTCTTCCTGGTCGCGGCCTTCCCAAACGGCGACGGCAAGCTCCATGAGCGCCATATCCTTCAAATGCAAGTGACAGAGAAAGGTGAGGTGTTCATGGATCGCGATGGGAGTGGAAATCCTGTGCTGGTGGACCGAGTTCATCCGTTTCCCATCCAGCCAGGAACGAGCGAATTGCGCGACGGGAAAGTGGTTTTTCCCGGCACGCAGCAGCGTCCTTTTGTGCCCAGAAGAACGAAGGAGAACTGACTATGCAGTCGCGGTCTGTCTCTTGAAACCCAACATTCTCCACAGGAGGCTCTGTTCTTTGGAGCCTCCTGGCCTTTTCGAAATACAGGGAAATGACAAAAATAAGGAGCAAATAATCATGAAAAGATTAACCCTCATTTGCATGGCGCTCGCGTTAGTCGGCCTACCGGCTTGGGCGCAAAAGATTGAAACACAGAAGCCTGACCGCAACCGGATCGTCCACGTACAAACCGCAATGAATCACCTAACGGTGATCGAAGTCGATGAGCCGGTCTCGACCGTGGCGGCGGGGAGTTCCGCTTTCAAGATTGAGTGGCGGGACAACAAGGTGTTCGTCCAGCCCACCGAGCCGAGCGCCGCAACCAATCTCTTTATCTGGACGGTCTCAGGCCGCCTTAACTACGAGCTTGAACCGGCCGGTGCAGTCGAGCAGATGGACTTTGCAATCGACCAGCCGCCAATACAGACAGATTCAAAACCGCTGGCCAGCGCGAAGCCTCCCTCATCGGCAGTGACGTCGGGGGTCTCTGCCGACGCATTGCTCGGGGGGAGACCCATCCGGGTAGGGGGCTCTAAGGAACCCAGGAACCAGGTCGTCGTGCTGCTCAAAGATGTTTTCGAGCGGGATAACGAGACTTTTATTCGCTACGTCGTTCGGAATGGGAGCAAAGAGTCTTACGGAATCAGCACGCCACAGGTCTTCACGCTAAATGTCCTGGGCTCACCGAAGGCGCTGGATGGCTTATCCAATACGCAGTTGCTGGACAACGCTCTTGCACACCTCACAAGTGACGGCCATTCGCCGGTCGAGGTGGTCGATGGAGAGGTGCGCTCCCCGCGCATCGCGCCGGGACAAGAGACTGTAGGAGTCGTCGGAGTGAAGCTTCCGCCAGCCCGTGGCCGTACAGTCTTGCTCTTGGTTTTCCCGGACCACGGAACTGCGCAACCGACGGCGACATTGGTGCTCTAAAAATGGCAAAGACGATGACCAAGTCAGAAGTGAACACCCTACTGAGAAAGCACCTCAAGAGGCGTACTGAAATTGGGTTCGGCAACCTCATCGTCAACACGGTGCTCGAACCGCCCAATCCCTTTGAGCCGGATAAGCGACGGTTGCCGAGGAAAGCCTTTGTACTCGTCGCTCTCTCGCTCCTGGCCCTTGTGGGAGTTTTTGTTGGATTCAATTTGTGACCCTGAGGAACTTATGGGAGCTGAACAGATCAGAATCAGTCAGCTCGGGTTGAACGGTGACAGCGGGGATGCCAATGTTGTGGACCGCACGAATGACCGGCAACAGGCCGACGCATACGTTCACTGCCAGATTTTTCCCCGCCTTGCGATCACTGTAGGCTTGCTTGCATACGCTTATTTCCTCGCTTGGGAAAGCTGGAGAGAGCTCTCGCATTTCATGGTAAACCCTGGGTCGACAGGCGTGGCGATTGTCATCGTGGCGATTCAAATGGTTTCGCCGCTGCTCCCCGGATTGGCGTACGCGGTGACTCATTTGAGTTGGCGCCGCAGTCCGCCGTGGTTCCTAAGTGCGGGCGCCCTTTGCTTGACGGGTCTCGTGACCGCGGCGATCAAGATGTTTGTTTACGCAAATGGATAGGAAGACGCTCCGAAATTCTTACCCACTGGTGACCCTATGAAACCCGCGTATTCCGAACGCCCCGAACGCCCGCCCATCCTCGAAAGCCTCGAGATATTGATTGCTGTGTCGATTATGTTGGGCAGCTGGTCTGCCTGGTACGTTGCCCACAACCGATACCTCTACACAAATCTTCAAATCTTGGAAGTGTTGGCATATCTCATTATCGGCGCGGGCGGCACAGGCGTCGGCGTGTGGCTGCTGGTTACGCGTCGCTCCAGACGCGAAAAGGAATGGCCTCATCCGCCCCTCGTGATCTCATCCAAGCGGGACGAGCGGTTCACCCGCGAGGCTTGGAGCCGGGATTCGGTTGTGCTGGGCCACAACATTCACGGGGCGCCATGGATCTGGCCGGACAAGGTCCGCGTCATGCAGGGGATAGTGTTGGGCATGACGGGCGCAGGAAAAACAACGCTCTTGCGCAACATCATTACGCAGGATTTGGCGCGCGTTGTCGGTCCGCCGGAGAATCCACATCGCATCCCGATGGTGATTTTCGACGGCAAGGGGGACCTGCAATTCTTCCATGACCTCCTGCCTCACATCCATCGCGCGGGCCGCTTCCATCAGTTGCGCGTCCTGAACCCCGCGCGGCCCGACTTCTCCGTCCTCTACAACCCCTTCCATTCGAGCGTTGATGACTATATGCCCGTCGTGAACATGGTTTTCGGGTCGTTCAATCTGCACGATGAGTTCTTCGGCAAGCACCAACTAAACTACCTGGCCGACATCGTTCGCGTGCTCGTGTACACGGGGTTGAAGTTCAACTTCTACGACGTTCTCGTCATGGCGATTGACGAGCAAGTGTTGCGTGAGCAAGTCGAGAAAGCAACCCGGCATATCGAGCATGACTCCGCAATCACCACGCAACGCCGGCTTAACTTCGAGATGTCGGTAAAGAATCTCTATCAGTCTTTCAAGGACCGCGAACGCGTGCCCAAAATCCAGGGATTGCTAAACGAGTGCATGACGTTCCTGGACGACGAGATGTCCATCATCACAGGACCCTATGAAGACCTGCTGTCGATTGATGAGGTCATAGATCAGGAGTTGATTCTGTTCGTCACCTTAAACGTCAACAAGAACACAGAGCCAGTGCGCGCCCTCGGCAAGATGCTACTGCAAAACATGCAACTGGTTGTAGGCAAGCGGTATGAGAGCGAGGAGCAACGCCGCGAGAGTGGCCGGCCGATGTTCAGCGTGGTCCTCGATGAGTTTGCGCCGTTCGGTTACCGGAACTTCGCTCAGATCTTGCAGACGGCGCGGGGGACCAACACTGCTTTCCTATTCTCCATGCAAAGTCTGCCACAGTTGATGCAAGTCGGCCGGGGATTTAAGGAAGATGTTACTTCGGCGCCGAACACGACCATTGCACTGCGCACCCGGGACGAGGAAACGGCGCGCTACTTCCTGAGGGCGTCGGCGGAACACTGTGTCAGTCGGCGCAGCCTGTCCATGCAAAGGTGGAAGTTGTTTGGGTATGAGAAGTACGAGGAGACTGGCCGGGCGGTTGACAGCCAGGACCGCGAGACGCGGGCGCTCGACGAACACATCAAGAATCTGCCGAAGGGACAAATGGAGATCTTGATGACCGATGACACCCGCGGGACGCTGCACTCGCTGTTGCATGTGCGCCCCCCTGCCGACGTCAGCATCCCCAACTTCGAACCCGAGCTGTACCCAAGGCTGCGCCATTCTCGAGCCGATTCGGTTGGAGCCAACCTACGGTTCAAGAGCGCCGAGTTGGCGGCAATACCCCGCTTCACTCGGCGTGGTCCAGGAGGATTGCGAGGATGAGAAAACACTACATTCAATTGGCCATCACGTTGTGCCTTTTGATGGCGGTCAGTTCTGCACTTGGGAAAGCGCAACAGTCCACAACCACCATCCCCCGCAGCCAATACAGTCCGATGGCCGCAGCCCGGGCGCATGGACACGTGCAGCAACAGCCCGACACTTGGTATGACTTCGCGCTGAAGCGGTTCAACCCGAGCAACTTTGATTATGGTAAGTGGCTGGAGGTGCGGCGCCGGACCTTCCTCGAAGCAACCGTCAAGAATCCTTACTTCCCATATAGCTTCTCGATAACGGTAGGTTTTCTGCTGTTGATGGCCGTTCATTTCAAGCTTAGGATCGATCGCCGGCGCGAACGGATTTTGACCGAGGAGATGATGGTCGACCTCTACAACCACGATGCGTACTCACGGAAGGCTGCCCGAGAAGCCATCGATAGGTACAACCAGCATATCGAAAAGTGCAACCGTGTCATTGAGGCCGCGGAGTCTGGGCACCCGCTTCCGGGAAGCGGTTCTGCGATTGAGGAACTGAATGAGAAGTTGAATGACGTGACCACCAAGCTTGATGCAGCGAATCAGGAGAATGATAAGCTGCGAGCTGAATTGGACGCAAAGCGGCACATCACTACAAACCTCTCCACGCGCGTCGAGGCCCTCGGTAAACAAGGGAACGGACATGCCAATGACGCATCCGGTGCGCAGCAGAGTTCGGCATCTTATGCCGAACTTATGAGGGAGCTCAATAACACTCAGCAGCAGTTATATGCCGAGCGAGAGAAGAATAAGCGATTGAAAGGCGGGTAGACCGATGCTCGTGGCGATTACTGGATTCGGAAGTGTATGGCGGCGCCGCTTTCGAAACGACGCAAGCGATCCGGAGCGATTTGCCCGTGCTGCCTTCTATAACACGACCGGTGTGTTGGTAAACGGTACGATCCGAACTCGTCCAAAGATTGTCGGGCACGCCCGGTTCAATGGCGTCGGAGGATTTAACCCTAACCAACTATCGCGCATGATCAATCGTGTCTTTGAGTGCGCCGAGCCGTGTGTTTGGCGAGGACAAAACAAAGTGCTGTTGAAGTCGATGCTCCGCGCTCCGCAGCGCCCTGACGCGTTTCTCGTCGTGACCAGAGCAGAGCAAACTGGCCGTGTGAATGTTGGTGCGCCTGGGTGGAAGTCAGACGACGCACTGCTCATCTCTTTCAGCGAATACCGCGAACAGCAGGAAGCAATGTTGTTGATGCCTGCCTACTCCTGGCTGCGCAGTTCGTTTGGGAATTTCGTTTTGGCGCCGTCCGCCGCTAAACCTTGGGCAGCCGGGTTGCATCCGACTGTCATACCGTAGGTGGTCATGGGATACCCCAAGGATTACATCGAGCTGAATCACTCGCAGGATTATCCGCTGCTTCGCCAGGTTCTCCGGTCCGAGTTCGCCACGCACAGCCAGTTGTATGACTTCATGAGACTCGCCGGTTGCGAGCGCAGCCGCCAGTCATTCAACTGGAGGATCCGAAGATTGGTTGACCGCGGTTTGGTTCTGCGGCTTCCCCTGCCGTCTTTCGGACGAGACTTTGTTTACTCCATCGGCCCCAGTGGTGCCGAGCGCCTACAAGGGATGGGAGAGTATGGACTGGTGGGAAGAAGCAAGCGCGAATACCGTGACCACGAGGTGAATGTACTTCATGCTTTGGAACTGAACCAAATCCACTTGAGCCTCTTGGAGAAATACCCCCAGGCGCGGTGGACCCCTTCCGGCCAGGTGAGGTCGCAGAACGAACTGACAGATTTCGGTTATGCCAAGGACTATGATGCCGTGATCGCCCTCCGGCTCGACAGGGGCGAGCTTCGATTCGCATTGGAGTACGAGCGAACCCCGAAGGCTCGAAGATATTACAAAGACATTGCCGGCGGTCTGTGCAGGGAAAAACACATTGGCCAACTTCTTTATCTTATTGCGAACTACGACTTGCTGAAATATGTGTACCGGTTCTTCGCCGGGATCAAACATCCAGTGTATTTTGGTCTCGTGGGAGACTGGCATCGGCTGCTTTTGGACACTCCAGTCTTCGGCAGTTGTTCGAATCTCTCACTCCCCTTACATAAAGTTCTGAGGTAGCGATTGCCTCACGCCCTTTCTGCGCGCTCTTGTCGGCCTTTTCTCGCCCTCTCAAGTGTCCCCGCAACCTGCTGAACCCGAAGAACTTCGTTCTTGACTATACTATTCACCACACCGATTTTGTCGCCAGCACGATATGGCAACTGCTCGTTGCTCATGGAACGCTTTGTGGTTAAGTGGTGTGTTGTGTCGAGCGTGTGGTTGGCGTCTGCGCGAGCAAGCGTTGTCGTGTCGCCCAGGCGTGCGTAGGCAGATTGTCGGTTGAGCGTGTAGTTCATGAGTCTTGTCAGCATCCTGTGTCAGCGGGTTGCCACGTTATGATCGGGCAGTAGTCAGTTTCGAAATTGATGCCTAAGTGTCGTAAACGATTCCATCAATCTTGACCTTTGAGCACCAGAAGCAATGGAGAATGTCCTTCTCAGGCACGAGCGCTGCAAGATTCAACCGACGCCAGCGGTGCAGGCCGACACGGCAGAGTAGCCCCACCACGCTGTTGGACTCATGTTTCCTGTGAGGCCACAGCTTTGCGACGCGAATCGCAAGTTCGGAATCGGGTAACGCATTCTCCGCGCTTTCCATGGAGCCATTTTCTCAGGCTCTCTAAGAACGGCACAAGGCTAAAACCGTAAAGAGATCATCACGCCCGACTTCGCGAAGTGAGTCGCGCCCCGTTTGGATTTCAAACTCATCCAATACTTATGAGAAGTTGTGCTGGAAGTCTGTCAAGCCGGTGTGCTGGCGCTCGGTGTTGTGTATTTGGATTTGTGAGTAATTAGTGCCCAATGCGCGGGTTACGGTTTGCGTATACGCTGAGGTTCCGGGTTGTGACTATGGACATGATGCCGAACGTGCTTCGAATGGATTGTGTGGGGCGAGATTGGCATTGGAAATCTGCATCGCGCAATTCGCTGGGCTGCTTCAGCAACCGCAGAGTGACGAGGAAGAATTGATCAGTGAGAAAAGGACGACGCAGCCTTGATACGGCGTTAGAATATAGCACTGGAGACGTGATTACCAGACAGGCCTTGCTCGATGCGTCTGGCATCAAGAGGAGAATGCTCGCTGGAATGCTCGGGCCTTGTATCTATTGCGGACAATCCCCTAAGCAGGTCACCGGAGAACATGTAATTAGTGCAGCGTTGGGCTGCACAGACGTGTTGCAGGATTGCGTTTGTAAGGATTGTAACGACGCCTTTGGACACTCAATTGAGGCACCGTTCATAAATGGGCTTGTTTTCTTCCGGCACATGCTCCGCATCCCTGGCCGCGACGGCACAGTACCGGACTACAAATGCTGGGGCCGCGCTGACGGTCAAGATGTGGCCGTCACATTCACCGGCGATGGGCGAGTCGAGATTCCACCTCAGGCGCTGCCAATAACAGACGGCGACGTAACCAAAGGTAGGGAATACAGAGTTTTCAAACGAGGTCAAGACGACGTTATAGAAAACAACCTCAGACGCCGACACCACGAGTTGGCTTGGCGACAGAACAAGGGAGCCAAATCGCTTGGGGTAGTCGAAGTGCGTGCGGAGTTTGATTCTAACATTCTCTGCACAAACGAAACTAACCGATCTATCGCCAAGTACGCATTAAATCTGCTGACCTACCATTACGGGACTGCGTACACTGCTGAAAGGTTTGCAAGCCTACGGAGACTTATTCGCGCTACCGAAACTCCTAGCGAAAATCACTGTACGGGCATTATCTGGGAAAACGATCTCTTCCGATTCATCCAGTCAGTTCCGCCCAAGCACCTGCTAATTGTTTTTGCTGACGGCCAAATGAAGCGTGTCGTAGTGTTCATTTGTCTGTTTTCTCTTTTTCCATTTTGCGTTGTCGCGCAGGAGCCCGAAATATCTTTTGATTTATTCAAGAGTTTCTTCATTGATCCACAAGGCGACGGGAAGATGAATCCGCTACTGGTCACCCGTGCGTTCCCAGAAGTAGCATTCAGCCATTGGCTGGCGACTCTGCCTCGAGGGACAGCGAAGCAAGCGCACGCCGCCGGCGCATTTGCTCAGAAATGGATTTTGGAGGAATCGAAACGACGCAGAGAGTCTGATCAACATCACATGTGCTATGAATGTGGCTTTATAATGGAAACACTCACAGAACTCTGTCCCCGCTGTGGCAAGCGTCCTCTCCCAGATCTACTACCGTGACCAACGATGGAAGGCTATTTCGCGACTCAACGCCCTCACTCCGCACCAACCAGGGAAGCCTTTGGAAAAACAGCTTGGCTAAAGACTGCGTTACCACTGATATCGACTACACACTGCCGCGCTGAGCGAGCATAAACGCCGTATTTCTCAGGGCAAGGTAGGGTTTACTATTTAACGCGACACTTTGCCAATTCTTCCTCCTCCGCCGCAATCTGCTGCATGAGAATGTGCACCAGCTTGGTGTCGCTCTCAGTCGCTGTCCCAGACGCCCGCGCCAGATCCAGAGCAAGTTCGCTGCGCTCACTTGCCTTGGCCATATCCGTAGTGTCCGCGTCTTGGAAACTTATCGTGATATTGCTGAGCTCACTAAGGGTAGTTTCGCAATTCACCAGTATTCCCTCGATGATTAGAAGATCCAGACCTGACACAGATTCTTGGGAACGCTCGATGCGCGAGATTAACTTCCTTGTGTCCTCCACCTCTGACCGCAAAAGGCGCACAGTTTCGCGTTTTTTCCCTCGCAAGTCGTCATCCACCTTCCAACGATTAACATCGACGCGTAGCACAACGTCCTCAAAGCGTCTCAAAGCGTACTCTGCATCTTTCAGCGCGTCTGTGACGCCCTGTTTCGTCGGATAACTTGCCTGCGCCTGAACTGAGAGCAGGAATACCAGCACAATTACAGGCTGTGTGCGTATCACGTTTACCTCCCTGGGAGACGATCCCTCCGAGCCCGCGCGAGTATATCACCCAATACCTTGCTCTTCCTTGGGTGTCGCACGGTGAGCGAGGGTTGCTGTTGGCTGCCGGATACTACTGCGTTGTATGGATGAAGGTAAAATGGCGAATGCTTTGTGCGGCGGAGTTGCACTGCGTGGGTTCGTAGCTAATTGTCAGATGTTTGCCTTTGAATCAGTCGCTGCGGATGATAGACGGCGTCTGTTGTTCTGTCGCCGCCCCCAATTCCCTCCTTAACCTTCCTCGCCAACTGCTTTGGATAGGTCTCATGTGCCTCTGCGGCCTGGGCGCAATGCCTGGGCGTCGACCGTACCTGTGCTGGTGCGGGGAAACTGACACCTGCCAAGCTGTCGCTTTCGCGCAGCGAACGTCTGAAAGCCTACCCAGTGTGAAGTCAAATCTTAATTCCGCGAAGAGGACCACGATGAAGTTGGCAAAAGAAGCAGAAGCTTTAGCATACGCCGAGCCTCGCGCTGAAAAGTCTTTGCTCAGAAATTAAACCGTAAGTTACGCGGAGCATCCTTCTTGGGCATCTGTTTTTTGGCCGGCTCTGTCCGCCCCCATAGCTGCCGAAACAGTCGGATGGTGTCGGGCGCAAATCCTCCAAAATGATTGTTTGCAAAAGAGTACATGCGGATGCCTCGGCCCTCCAGGCGCCTCATTATGCCGACCCACTCACCCAACTCCTCAGTCCGATCGATGATGGTTTTGTCCCAAACCTTCGTCCTTTCTTCAATCCCTTTGCGATCACCGAGCCAGCGGATGTATGTGAAGTCCGCAGTGATAGGATCGCCGGTATTGAAGACCTCGTTCGGACGAGGCATCCACGGATGGTCCACTAGGGCCAACGCTACGCCGTGCCGTCGTAGTACCGAATAGAGTTTTTCCGAAAGCCAATTCTTGTTCCTGACTTCCACGCCCCACTGGTGATCCTTGGGCAGTTGTTTCAAGAACGGCTCAAGCCTTTCTAGGAAAAATCCCAACCCGCGAAATTTACTTTTGTTGAAGTAAGGAAATTGCAGGAGCAAAGCCCCAAGCTTGTCGCCCAAAAGGTCCATGACATCCAGGAATGCCTTAAGGTCGTCTTCGGCATCGAGAAGCATCTTCTCGTGCGTGATCCGCTGAGGCAGCTTCGCAGAAAAAATGAAGCCCTTGGGGGTGCGCTCGCGCCACTGCTCAACGGTACTGGCCGTAGGAATGCGGTAGAAAGTGCTGTCGATTTCGACGGTGTTAAAGCTTTTGGCGTAGTGCTGCAGAAAGTCAGCGGGTTTCGTGCCGGTAGGGTAGAAGCTGCCCACCCAGCCGTCCCCAGTCCAGCTCGACGTGCCGAGGAAAAGTCGGCCATCTTTCGTGTTCATGGCAATCCCAGTATCCCACCTCTCGCGACGATGGTCACCTATCCGTCTTCAGTATTCAAGTCTTTCGACCCTCTTTCCTAAGTTTGCTTGGCATGGCGCCGCAATCAGGTGCGCGCTCGCGTGAGCATGTTGCAAGGGCGAGTGCGAGTTATATTCGTGACTGAGAGACTTGATTTAGCTGGCCGCCTATCTAGTGTGAAGTCAATTCCAAATCCAAAGGAGGAAAACAACGATGATGTTCTCAAAGGAAGCGGAGGCTTTGGCATACGCCGAGCCTCTTGTACCGAAACGATACCACACGTGGCTGCGTGTCTTGACGCAGTGGAAGAACGAGAAGGAACGTAACAGTGACCCCGACCGCTGGGTCAAGTACTTCTGTCCGTACTTCACCACCGAGGGCTTGCTGCGCCAAGCCTGGGATGATGCACGTCGAGTGGGCGGCGCGGACGGCCGGAAGCTTGTGCGGATCGCGACCGCATGGCACGTCGAAGGCCAGTATCTGGTTTGGTCGGCGGAGGTTGAAACTCCGTTTGGCCTGGCGACTGGCCACGCGACAGCGAACCTCGGAGACAATGCGAAGGGAGTCGACGCCAAGAATCCCTTCGAGAACGGAGAAACCTCGGCGATCGGACGCGCACTTCGCCATCTTGGGTACGGGTTCGGGTTTGAGACGGAGGATGAACCAACTGTGGCGGAAGGTGCGAATGGTCATGCTGAAGAGACCGGGGCACCACCGGCAAATGGCCGTTCTACAGACAAGCCCAAGAACGGTAACGGGGCGGCGGCAAGCGGCGGCTCTTCGAACGGAGGAAGTGTGCCTTCCGTTGGCGCACTGGTCGAGACCCAGCCTCGCGCTGAAGTTCCCAATACCAAAAGTGCAAGCGGCAACGGTCACGGTCCAGCGGTTGACTTCAATCAATTGCGGAACGAAGTGCTGACTCTGGCGCGGCGCCTTTCGAGCCCGTCCAAGCAGGATATCGCTGCTGTCGTCTCGCGGGCGAGCGAGGGATCGTTTCAGTACTCGGACATCGGACGCATGACTCCCGCCGACCTGCCGAAGGTGCAAGCTGCTCTGCACCGTCTCCAGGAGGCTGTCAAACAATCCAAATTGTGAGTGGTGTCCTAATTTGGCACAACTCTGCTTTCAGCTTGGGGATATAATTCCCTTGTGACAACGCCTAACAAGAGCACGACCACAGATGTATCGTAAGCGTCAGCCGACTACCGTCTTGCAATCGAGGCGGGACCCGTTATCGGATTTTGGCGCTTGTGGCCGGGGGTGTATACTGCTTTGGCTCGGGATGCCAAAATGGAAATTCTACCTTACAACTACTCTATCGGTGGAGGAACAGATGCGAAGCATAATGGCTATACTGTGTATCGTTGTAGCTGTATTCGCCGGTCCTGCGGATTCCATGTTCGCCGATGGCAACGTCTGCCAAACTTTGGCCCAAACGCCTCTGTTCGACACGAAAGAATTAACAGAGCACAAATTCGCTGTCCAATACTATCGAGGTTGGTACTGCGATGAGTCTGTGCGCAATCAATATGCGAATAAAACCCTAGATGCAAAGTTGGCCGCTGTGTATGAAGACGTTTCTCTGGACCTAGGCTGGAAACAGGCCGACGAAAGCATCGACTCATTCTCAAGCCGTGTATGCCAAGATACCACCCAATTTAGCTCCCGTGGAGACGACACCCATGAGAAGGTGATAGAGGCCAGTAAGTCCTGGCTCGATGTAGTTAAGGCTTGCGTGACGAGTGGCCTGTCGATGTGGGGCGAGCCGTCAGAGACGGGTAAGCAATTTGACGCAGTGTTTCGTTATGCGCCCGTGTCAGCGGACAAGCCGTTCTGCAAAATCACCTATACCTCCGAAAACGCTTTGCCCAAGAATTCTCCTAAGAAACTTCGGGTATACGGCGGCAAGGACTACCGTATAACTTTCTTGAAAATCGACCCGCATCAGCCGTCTCGAGTATCAATTAACACTGAAGTTTCGACGCCAACGGGTTCGAAAATCGATGTGGGCGGGGTCCCATTTGCGCCGCCGTGTGCGTGGACCGCGGAAACCGCACTACCGCTTGCGAAGCAGACTTGGGATGGGTACGACATCGGAACGCTGGCTTGGGGGCCGAAACTCTGCTCGGCCATAAAGAAGGGACATTTATATGAGGTGTCGTTTGAGGGTGATGTAATGTGGGGGGGAGCTACGATTCCTTTTTCGCTGCGCTTGTGTGCCGACCAACTACAACCTGACAGCCCCACTGATGACGGGAAACACTGCCGGAAGTCCCCCTTCCAATTCATCGGCACTCAACTGTTGCACATAAGTCAGACCTTCCCCGTGGATAGTCAATCCGACCAAGCGGTTCGAATCTGGCTGCTCGACTACTCAGACTCCCCTAAGCTGACCGTCTCACCTGGCTGGACCATCCGTGTTGACGACCTGACGGAAGCGAAAGTACGGGCCGGAGCAACTAAATGATAATGGACCAAACCGTGCGACGGGCGTGCAATCGGCGCCGGAATTTGGGAACGGTTCGCAGGATTTCACGTGAAGGGCCAATGCGAAAGGGAACGTATCGGTCCAGAATATAAGCCAGTGCTCGTTGCATTGGGCGCGGTGGACATAACCAATCCCGGTCGGACTGGATACCCTTGCTAGTCGTCCCTTTTGCGAAGGTTACAGATCGCCTTGCCGATGAACAACGCTGGCGGAGTAGAGAACAGTGGTGCGCCGGGAACCGCGAAGGGACCGTACAGGACGCCCGGCTCCACTACCGTTACTCTTCCATGCGATAGGCGGCTGACGAATCGGTTAAAGTCCGTAGCGTTCGCGGCATGCTTCGGGTCGGCAGTGCGTCGAGTCCAGAACTCGTGAACGAGGAGCACTACTCTCTTGGCATTGCGCCTTTTCCCTGCTTGAATAGCCCCGGCCGTGGCCGTGAGAAGCTGGTAGCGCAACTCTCCCAGCGCTGGCTCGCCCTTCCGCCGTGGACCGAAGAGCGCCAGCGCAAGTTGCTCCACGCGTGGCACGCCATTGGACCGGGGATTTTCGAGCTTGCGGTCAACTGCAGCCGCGAGTGTGTCGGCAATGCTGTCGCCAAATGGTTCGTCGGCCTTGGCCTCAACGGAGAGCACAAACTCCCCAAACTGGTCTTGCGCGTAAACAGCGAGGTCGGCGTTGCGAGGCTCGCCATGAAAATCGTCAAACGGAAGTCGAGCTTCAGGCTCGGCCTCCCACTGATTCACGACGCTAAAGGCTGAGTGACTTGCAAGCACAGTAGCGACTTCGGCTGGAAGGGCTGGGCTAGTGACCGCCAGCCATGAACGCGCTGCCTCCATAGCGCTTCGGTCCACCTGCCACTGGTTGCCGCGTTTTGGTCCTGCTCGCACACGCCAATCATTCAAATCGATAATAGGTTGACTGCCCTTCATAATCGGCATGCTAGTAAATTCCCGTCCTGAATCCGTAATGCCAACGTACAGTTTCATTGGCGTGAACCAAGATAGCTGGCACGCATGATACACCAGAATTTACCCTCGCATCACGTCACTTGTTGGCGTATACAGGGATGTATTATTCCTGATGAAGGCCGTCAACGAATCCCTCTGAGAGCGTGTCCCGCCTTTAGTTGAAATCTGACAGAAGAAATAGCGGTTCTCGATTTGAACTTTGTTTGAGTTCGAGTTGAGAAGACTATTTTAAAAGGAGGACCGCTGTGAAGGTCAGGGTTCGACATTCAAGAAGGTAAGCAGGTGTCCAACATTCGCGCCACAAAAAGCGCGTTTCTCTCCAACTCCACAGTAAGATCGGTTCTCTCCCTCCTGGATGATCCTAAGAAGCTTTCTTTTGTCCTTTGCGAAGCGTGAACACCTGTAATGGTGGCCGCCCAGACTTTCAAATCCGATAGGAATAAGGAGATATCCCATGTTTGGACAAATGAACGTGGCCCCCCTGTTTCAGTTTCAATCGGGGGATTCAAATGATAGCAGTGACTTGGATAGGGCGGTTTCAGCACTCTTGGACAAAACCGACCATCCAGAAATTGCCCGCTGGATACAGTTTCCGGCTGCGGTGCTGCTGTTCTTGGTAGTTCCAGGCGATCCCGAAGGCGGCGCTTTCTACGTATTCGACAGAAAACGCAGGACTTGGTTCTGGGTGGACTTCGAAGACAAGCAATACGGCGGCTACGCCATAGCAGACTTCGAAGAGCTTGTCAAACGGACCCCCTTTCTCCAATTGATCGAGCAGCCACGCCTCTTGCAGGGTGGTGGACGGTGGTTCGTCCAGCCCGGAAGCCCACTTTGCCTCGTTTGACAAAAAATAATTCTGACCGCATATAGCGCGTAGGCGACCGTTGTGCGCCGAGCAGAAAGGAAAAGAGCATGGTGCTGAGACTGAAAGCCAGGCCGGAAGTGGTGAAAGACTACTTCCGGCTGTTCGTTAACCGGCGTGCCTACACGATGCAATCAATGCGGCCCGACCCTGAAACCGGAAAGCACTATTACTTCCGGCCGACTGGCAAAGGTGGCGTGCCACCGAGTTCGACACAGGAAACTATCCGCAAGCACCTGGAGGGAGAGATCACGATCGCACTCTATGCCATCAATCCAGGCACCCAGCGGTGCCGATGGGTGGCCATCGACGCGGACTACCAGCACGCGATGGAAGACTTGGTGAAGCTCGAATATTACCTGAAGCAGGACCAAGTTGAGTCCGCCTTGGAGATGAGCAAGCGCGGGGGGCATTTGTGGGTGTTTCTCGACACACCGCTTCTCGCGCGGGACTGCCGGGTCTACATCTACAACCTCGCATTGCGGCTTGGTGTTCCGGTGAAGGGCGCCGGATTGGCTGAGGGAATCGAGATCTTCCCCAAACACGACCAACTCGGGCCGCGTGAGTTCGGAAACGCGATCCGAGGTCCTATGGGCATTCACCGGGGAGCGAACCGCCGCTATTGGTTCTACGGGGCGGACTACAGCCTCGAAGAACAGATAACGTATTTGAAGCGATTGAGGAAAGTCACCGAGCAGGAAATGCAACGGTTCATTGCTGGCAAAACGATGCCGGCAGTAGTGCGTGGGCGACAGAGTGGGACTCAATCTCCGATTCCGTCCTCGGGGCCGCGACCTGGGGAATTCCATATCCTCGACCACATATCGGCCAAGCTGCGGAAGATGGGCCGAAACTACGTCACGCGATGCCCCTCGTGTGCGGCGGCCGGCCACGATCAATGCGGCGACAACCTGGCAATTCGGATTGTCGATCCCCGGTTTTACAAGTGTTGGGCAGGTTGTACCAAAGAGATGATCCGAGAGGCGCTGGGCTGCCCGATTCGGTTTCGGCAAACAGCGTGAGTGTGGAGGTCATTTATGCAACGAGAACCAGGAGTTGCGCTCCGGCGCGGGCTCAGCCTGCCGCGGCGGGCGGTCCGCCGCTTGGCTGAGGTCGGCATTTTCGTTAGGCCGGATGTGAGTCTTGAGCACCAGCACCTGGCGCGGCGATATGTGATCCGAGGTGTGGAGTCCGGAGGCGCAATCGCAGAGATCGGACGCTACGCGTCCTTCGCCGGCGAAGAAGGCGAGCCTTTAACTTATCTTCATCCCATTGACGCAGTCGGAGTGAACGGCCTTCACGCGGTAGTGGTGGCGCCGGTCCTCGTGCGGGTTGAGATGTTTCGAGCGGGGCGCACTTGCGAGCTGCTCATTACCAAGCACTGGCCGGGCGAGGCAAAGGGCGGCAGAAGACCTCCTCTCGAATCGAAGGTGTTGTTTCGCGGAATAAATGGATACCTCGAAGTCGAGTTGAGCAAAAAGGGCAAGGAGGCGAAGCCAGATCTTCCTATTTTTTACTCTCGCGCTGGCGAGCTGGTTGAGATCCCAGCAACATTTCACGCCGCAGTTGAGGCGGTCGCGAACGGAATCCTTTGTGAAGGCTGCTCGCACTGTCATTACTTAGTGCCACCAGCTGTAGCAAATCCCGTACTCGTCGGCGCGGAGATCGGATCTTCCAGCCAGGCTGGAAGCGCGGGCTGAAAGCCGAGGCGCGAATCTGGCGCTCGCATGGCTTGTTTTTCAGGAGGACGAAATGTCGCAAACGAACGTCGAGAACGCCGTGATTAACGATGAGATTCCGAAAGTGATCGCCGCACCTGCGAAGCGCGGTCTGAGCGTCAAGCGCTTCTTCACCAAGTTCGGCCGCCATCCCTTTGAAGAAATCGACTGGGAGCTGCGCACCGCAACAATCCAGAACGAAAAGGGCGAAGTGATTTTCGAGCAGCGCGATGTCGAGGTGCCGAGGGAGTGGTCACAGACGGCCACCAACATCGTAGCCTCAAAGTATTTTCACGGGAAGCTCGGCACGAAGGAGCGCGAATCGAGCGTCCGCCAGCTTATCACCCGTGTCGCGGACACAATCGCCCAGTGGGGCGTGGAAGGCGGTTATTTCGTTACCCAGGAAGCAAAGTGGATTTTCCGGGACGAACTGATCCACCTCCTGGTCCGTCAGAAGGCTTCCTTCAATTCACCGGTTTGGTTCAATTGCGGCCTTTGGCAGAAGTACTATCTCAGTTTGGAAGGAGGCGGTTGGTATTTCGATCAAGCCACAGGCAGCGTGAAAAAGGAGACCGAGGCCTACCGCCATCCGCAGTGCTCCGCCTGCTTTATCAACTCCGTTCAAGACAACCTCGAAAGCATCCTCATGCTGGCAAGGACCGAAGGGATGCTTTTCAAATATGGTTCGGGCACGGGCACGAACCTCTCATCACTTCGCTCTTCCATTGAAGGGCTCTCGGGTGGTGGCGTGGCCTCAGGTCCTCTTTCATTCATGAAAGGCTACGACGCTTTTGCGGGCGTCATCAAGTCGGGCGGGAAAACTCGGCGAGCAGCCAAGATGGTCATTCTGAATGCCGACCATCCTGACGTCGTCGATTTCATCGAGTGCAAAGCCAAAGAGGAGCGCAAGGCGCGGACGCTAATCGACGCCGGATACGATGCTTCGCTCGATGGCGAAGCCTACTCTTCCATCTTCTTCCAGAACGCCAACAACAGCGTACGGGTCACCGACGAATTCATGCAGGCCTTGGTTAAAGATGTGGATTGGGTGACCCGCAAAGTGACTACTGGCGAGCCGGTGAAGACTTATCGAGCGCGCGATCTGATGCACAGGATCGCTGAAGCCGCGTGGCAGTGTGGCGACCCGGGCATGCAGTTCGATACGACCATCAACAAGTGGCATACGTGCAAGGCAACAGGGCCGATCAACGCCTCGAACCCCTGCAGCGAATATATGTTCCTGGATGATTCGGCCTGCAACCTTGCTTCGCTGAATCTGATGAAGTTTCTCGGACCGGACGGGGGATTCGACACTGACGCCTTTCGCCAAGCGGTGGACGTGATGATCACGGCGCAGGAAATCCTCGTGGAGAACGCCTGCTATCCGACGGAGAAGATTGCTCAGAACTCCCACGACTTTCGACCACTCGGTCTCGGCTATGCGAATCTCGGCGCGTTACTGATGGCAACGGGGCTGCCTTATGACTCCGGGGGAGGCAGGAACTGCGCTGCCGCGATCACAGCCCTGATGCATGGGGAAGCTTATTTGATGTCGTCACGAATCGCCGAGGTGATGGGGGCGTTTCCGCGTTACAGCGAAAACCGCGATCCGTTCGCGGAGGTCATCGGAATGCACCGCGAGGCGGTGGACGAACTCGATTCATGCGGCGTCCCGCCAAGCCTTCAGGACGCCTGCCAGGAAGTCTGGGACGAGTGTGTGGCCTCG
Organism: Terriglobia bacterium; assembly: GCA_035308965.1. Taxonomy (GTDB): domain Bacteria; phylum Acidobacteriota; class Terriglobia; order UBA7540; family UBA7540; genus DASYXZ01. The sequence goes on from DATGFN010000025.1 coordinate 75,406, forward strand.
GGCATCCAACACGGTTATCGCAATGCCCAGGTGACGGTGCTCGCACCAACTGGAACCATCGCTTTCATGATGGACTGCGATACGACGGGCATTGAACCTGACTTGGCCCTGGTGAAGCACAAGAAGCTGGTGGGTGGCGGGCTGATTAAGATCGTCAACAGCGTGGTGCACGCGGCGCTCAAGAAGCTGGGCTATACCGAAGAGCAGGTCAGCGAAATCGGCAACTTCATCAAGGAGAACGGAACGATCGAAGGCGCGCCGCACCTCAAGGCGGAGGGTCTTCCTGTTTTCGACTGCTCGCTCACCCCTGCAAACGGCAAGCGGTCCATCCACTACACGGGTCACTTGCGGATGATGGCGGCGGTTCAACCTTTCCTATCCGGGGCCATCTCCAAAACGGTCAATTTGCCAGCCGAAGCTACAGTCGAGGACATCATCAACGTCTACCAGGAGGCTTGGCGGATGGGGCTGAAAGCCATCGCCGTTTACCGGGATGGCTCGAAGCGCGCCCAGCCGTTAAACGCGGGGACAGCGCGAAAGGACATGAAATTGAAAAGCGAGACCACGGTTGTTGAGACTGCGGCGCAAGCGGCATGGCAACCAGCGCGACGCAGGCTTCCAGACGAACGTAAGGCCATCGTGCACCACTTTTCGGTGGGTGGGCACGAGGGTTACTTAATGGTTGGCATGTACGAGGACGGGCGGCCGGGGGAGATCTTTATCCGAATGGCCAAGGCGGGCTCAACCATCGCCGGGCTTACCGACTCATTTGGCATCGCGATATCCCTGGCTGTCCAGTATGGCGTCCCCCTGAAGGTCGTTTGCGACAAGTTCAGCCACACACGGTTTGAGCCAAGCGGATGGTCTGGCGTCAAAGAGATCGGCTACGCCAAGTCGATCATGGATTACATCTCGCGATGGCTGGCATTGAAGTTTCTCCCACCAACACCCCCTCCCCCAACGGGCGCCGAAGCTGAAGTTATGGCTCCGGCGCCCGCCCACCTTTCGGCACAGGGAGTTGGCGACGGTCCGGCTGACGGTCCGGCTTGCCAGGAGTGTGGAGCAATCATGACGCGCAACGGGTCGTGCTATCGCTGCGGTAATTGCGGTTGGACGAGCGGATGCTCATAACTGGATCGCGGAGGTTCCGCTTGCGCAACGAAATGACAGCTCGCGAAGTAAGGAGGCAGGCAGAAATGAAAACGCGCGGCAGGGTTGTCATGGTCCTCGCATTGATTGGCGCTGCCGTGTTGGCAAGCGAAGAGCTGTGGCGCCATCGAGCTCGAATGGAGGCGAAGGGTGCGACCGACGCTTTTAATGGTGAACGGGCGTTTTGTGATTTAGCTCAGCTCGTGAAACTGGGCCCGAGACCCCCAGGCTCCCACGCCCTCGAAGAAGCGCGCGACTATATCACTCGCGGGCTGTCCGAATCTGGCGCGGAAGTCCGGGAGGACTCATTTGTTGCCTCCACTCCTGTCGGAAATATTCCGATGAAGAACATCATCGGTGTCATCCAAGGCGGTTCCAACTCCGTGGTCATGGTTGGAGGCCACTACGACACCGCGAAGCTGGACGGCGTCTCTTTTCTTGGGGCAAACGATGGCGGGTCAAGCGCTGCGTTCCTCTTAGAGATGGTGCGAGTCCTCGCTCATCGAAACAACAAGCTCACCTACTGGCTGGTTTTCTTCGATGGTGAAGAAGCACTCAAGCAATGGTCGCCGAGCGACAGCCTCTATGGCAGCCGGCATCTCGCTGAAGGACTGGCCTCTGAGGGAACACTGAACCGAGTGCAAGCACTCATCCTGGTGGACATGGTTGCTGACCGGCATCTCGATATCTTGCGCGAGTCGAACTCGACACCTTGGTTAAACGACCTTGTATTCAACACCGCAACTCAACTGGGCTACAACCGCTCATTCAGTGGCGGCGCTTTCCCGGTTGAGGATGATCACCTTCCGTTCATGCGCAAAGGCGTGCCGGCAGTCGATATCATCGATTTGACGCCATTCACGAGCTATCACCACACCGCATCGGACACCCGAGACAAGTGCAGTCCGGAAAGTCTGGCAGTGGTTGGTCGTGTGGTTATGGAAACACTCCTGGCTCTTGAACATAGGCTCGGAGCGTGATCGTCTAAGGCTGGGCTTAGGTCAACGTCGAATTCTTGGTACCTCAAGCCTCGATCACGGCAAGAAAAAAAAGATTCGTGGGAAGGCCCGGAATCGAGCTGGCCAGGTATCACGGTATGACTGATCTTAGGTAGCGTCGCGCTTATTTGCTGAACGTGGTTCGATAGAGCTTGAACTATTTAGAAGGATACACGTTATGCCGTTGCCTGTTTCGGCTCTTTGCACTCCGTCGGAAGGCTTGGAACCCTATGTTTCGGCAGAGAAGGCGGGTCGGTACCTTGACATTAAACCCAAGACTCTTCTTGAGAAGGCACGCGCGGGGCGGATCCCTGCTTACCCGTGGGGAGACGGTATTCGCAAGACTTGGCGGTTCAAAATCTCCGAGCTAGACGAGTGGATGAGGAGCAGGCTACACTCTGGGCGCTGCCCGCCTCTTTCTGAAAGGAGGAGTTATCAATGAGAAAGAGGCACACAAGCACGGGCTTCCTGAGCACTATTCAAAGGAAGTCCGGAGCTGTACTCGTCTATCGATGGTATGAGCCTGGGCCGAATGGTGACCCGAGGGAACATAAGCGCGTCCTCGGCTTAGCCAAGCAGTTCCGCAGTGAGGCTGCGGCGCGAAGAGAAGTTGAACGCCTTGGTCTAGGTCGCCGATTGGAGGATGGTCCGCGGAATTTCAAGGAACTCGTAGATCATTGGCTGGAGAAAGAATGTTCGACGGATGATGGTCCAGAGAGCCGCCGCGCGTTCTCCACCAAAGACACCTATCGAGGGTACCTGAGGAAGTGGATCGTTCCACGTTGGGGCAATTGCATGGTGGAGGAAGTGAAAGCGACGACAGTGGAGGAATGGCTGGCGACGCTCAAGAAGTCAACCGGAGATCCTATGGCTCCGGGCTCAAAGAAGAAGATCAGGGATCTCATGCATGTCCTCTTTGCGCACGCCATTCGCTACGAGTGGACAGATCGCAATCCCATCTCGGCAGTTCGACAAGGTGGGCAACGTCTGTCGACACCAGTACGGCTCGATGTCGATCAACTCTCGCGGTTGGTCTACCAAGTGTTGGGACCGCGGGAACGGACTATGGTGCTTCTTGCCTTCGGGGCAGGTCTACGCAGAGGCGAGTTGAGTGGGGTGAAGTGGGAAGACCTCGATTTTGAGGAGAAACAACTCACTCCCAGGCGCTCAATTGTTAAGCAGCGCGTGGGGAATGTGAAGACCGAAAAGTCGAAAAATCCGGTCCCGCTCGACGATGATCTTATCGACGAGCTACTGGCTTGGCGAGGGCAAACATCGTATGCGGCGAATACCGACTACGTGTTCGCCAGTCCGAAAATGAAGGGGAAGCAGCCGTACTGGATGAGTCGAATTATGCAGCACAACATCAAACCGGCCGCCGCAAAGGCGGGGATCGGGATCACTGGATGGCACACCCTGCGCCATTCCTACACAACCCTACTCCGACAAAACAACAACGACCCAAAAGTCGTCCAGGCACTGCTGCGTCACAACTCCATCAAAGTGACAATGGATGTCTATGACGAAGCTATGTCAAACGAGAAGCAGATCGCACACCGGAAAGTACTGCGTTTGGTGACTCGCAAGCGAAACCGTACCGTAACGCGTACCGCGTCTCAAGCAGGGGTTGCCGCAAGTTCTTGAAAAGCTTGGCGTCCCCGACGGGATTTGAACCCGTGTTACCGCCGTGAAAGGGCGGTGTCCTAGGCCGGGCTAGACGACGGGGACGATTCGATTGCGGATTGCCGATTTTGGATTTTCAGTTGGAAGCAGTGAGTGCAACGCCTTGCCGGTGGCCGCCGCTGCTGAGTGCAGAATTGAGCGCAAACTGCGTGCCGCCGGCCTTTTCAGTCCAAAACCCAGAATCCTGGCTCCTGAATCCTAACCTTCATGCTAACAGCGGGGTTTCATTTTCGTCAAACATATTGTTCAATGCTTCAGAGGGAATTGGAGGCGCGCCTTTCCCGTTCATGCTTCGAGACAGTTTGAGTTTTGTGGGCATTATGCGGGGACGGCCACTTGACATGAAAAACGGGAGCGTTCGCGGGGCGAGATATCTTGAACGAGGAAAAGAATGTGAGACCGGACAATTGGAATCGAGCTTGGCAGGGCACTGCATGAGGAGGCTGGCTTTGAGTCAAAGTCAACTGAAGGGATCGTTGCTATTGGCAGGTTTTTTGTTCGTGGCCACAGCCGCGCGCGCGGATGAGTGGACGAAAAAATACTCGCTGGACGGGAAGGGCGAGGTTCGGGTGCAAACCTCCGATGGCAATGTGGACGTTCGCGCTGGTTCCGGCAATTCAGTGGACGCTCGAGTAACCACGACGGGCTGGAGAATCGGGCCCGAAGAAGTCCGGGTGTCCGAGCGGCAGATGGGCAACCGGGTGGAGTTGGAGGTTCATTTGCCACACGCCAATTGGAATTTGGGGAAGCGCACGGTGCACATCGAACTGACTGTACCCCACGAATGCGACCTGGAAATTCGCACCAGCGACGGGAACATCACAACCGAAGGAGTGAAGGGAGAATTGCGGTTGTCCTCCGGCGATGGAAACATTCGAGCCGCGTCGCTGGAAGGCTCGCTCGATGCGGGCACCAGCGACGGCAATTTAACCGTTGAAGGCCGTTTTGACCGGCTGAATTTGAAATCAGGCGACGGCCGGATTGATGCCCGGGTGAACACCGGTTCAAAGATGGCGGAAGACTGGTCCCTGCGCAGTGGCGATGGTGACGTGGCGCTTCGCCTTCCGGGAAATTTTGCCGCCGACCTTAATCTGCATACCGGCGACGGCCACATCCAACTCGGTTTTCCGGTCACGATGTCGGGCTCGTTGCGCGAAACGGATATCCACGGAAAAATCAATGGGGGCGGGCTCAACCTCACCGTTCATACCGGTGATGGTTCCATCCGGGTCGAAAAATGATACTCAAGTTCAAAGACTAAACAATCTCTTGCCAAGGCGCGACGCCGCAAAGCATGCCTCAGAAACTTTTTGATCTTTCTGGCGAGCCTCTGCGCCTTAGCGGCTTGGCGTGAGATTGTTCAGCTTTTCGCGAGTCTTCGCAGAGCGTCCGTGTGAAATTTCCCAATCATGGGGAAATTCAGAAGAGTCTTCCGGTTTCTCCAGCGTGACTCAGGGCGGCTTCGGGCTCGCGGATTTTTTCCAGTTCCGGGTAGTGCTCCAGCAATGTTTCCGGCACCCGCACCGGGGCCTTGGAAACCATGCTCACCAACTGCAATCCGTTGGCCACCGCTTTTCCCCGAAAATGGTTGTTGGTGATCACGTAAGTGGCGTCGGTCCTCTGCGCCACGGTCTCAATTCTTTTGGCCCACGGCTCGAGTTCGGCGAGGCTGTAATAATAATTGTAGCGTTCCGCAGCATTGTCACGTGTGCTGAACCAGTGCTCGTAATTCCGCCCGTGCAGGCGCACGTAACCCACTGGCGCGGTGGTGCGCTCCGTCGCCCCCAGCGAACGGCCAATCACCGGCTGGTCAATGTTACAGAATCCCACGCCAAGGTTTTCCAGCATCTGGAAAATCTCGGGCTGGTTCCAGGAGCTGTGCCGGATTTCCACCACCAGCGGGTACTCCATGAATAGCATCACCAGCCCGCCCAGGTATTCCCGATTCTCTTTTTCGTTCTTGAATGACCAGGGAAACTGAAGCAGCAGCGCGCCCAGGCGTCCGGCATCCATCAGCGGCTTCAAGCTCTCTTTAAAAGTTTTTTCGTCCTGGCGGCTGGAGGAGCGTTCGTGGGTGAATCGCTGCCAAAGCTTGGCCGTGAATCTGAAATTCGGGTTATGCGAGATCCTCCGCACCCAGTCCCGGGTCATTTTGGGGGCGGGTGGATGGTAAAAAGTGGTGTTGATTTCAATAGTGTCAAAGTATTGGGCGAGATACGCGCCGGCGTGGAAATCTCTGGGCTTGTGGGTGGGATAGACGATCCCTTCCCAATCCGGATAAGACCATCCGGCGGGGCCGATTCGGACTCTACTTGCAGGCGTGGGTCCCTTCATGTTCGCCTTTTATTCGCCATTATTTTAAGCCCGCCATGGCCCCTTGTCAAGCGCCTTGTGCAGTTGGAATTGCCCTGATTCAGTGCGGCCCCCGGGTTGTCATTCCCGCGAAGGCGGGAATCCAATCATCTAAATTATTAGTGATGCGTAGAGGAAAAACTGGATTCGCCGCCTTCGCGGGAATGACCCGCCGCGGCGGGCCTCCAAATGAAACCAACTCCAAATGACGACACTTCCCGCGCATAAGATTTGTTGCTCTCCGCCGGAGGTGCGGATAGAATCATGCGCGCACCAAAATCCTGAACCAACGCAGGTGATGCATGACCGAATGGACTGGGCCGCTGCAAATTCGTCCGGCGCGACGCGAAGATGCCAAGGAAATTGCCCGCATTTACAATCAGGGCGTGCAGGACCGCGCGGCCACCTTTGAGAATTCGTATGTAACTCCGGAAGAACGTTACCTGTGGATTGTCTCCCGCCCCGACCAGTATCCCGTGCTGGTGGCGGAAGTGAAGCACACCATGATGGGCTGGTCATCGCTCACTCCTTACAGTCCGCGCGCCTGCTACAAAGGCATAGCCGAGCTCTCGATCTACGTGGAGCGCACCCTGCGCGGCCACGGCGTGGCTCACCCGCTGATGAAAGCCATGCAGGACGCGGCGCGCGAAAAAGGATTTTACAAATTAGTGGGACGCCTTTTGGCGGACAATGAGCCCGCGCGCATCCTCTGCCAGCAAATGGGCTGGAAAGAAGTGGGTGTGCATGAAAAACACGGGAAGCTTGGCGACGAGTGGCATGACCTTCTTCTGGTGGAATTCATGATTTCGGAAAACATGAAATAAGGCGCCGCTGCCTTGTGTCAGATTGCCGCTGCCTTGCGTCAGATTTTTGTAGCGCCGACCTTCAGGTCGGCATTCTGAATTTGCTTGACGTGCCGACCTGAAGGTCGGCGCTACAAGAGCGACATTGATCCACCTCCGGCGGGGTCCATACTTTTTCCCATGCAACATTCGCGATACGCATCGGGGCTGATGATCGCTCTTGCTAGTGGCGCACTGGGTTTTTTGCCAGCCGTGGCGCAGAATCCCGTTACCGATCCCAATGTTAGGCAGACGCTCCTTTTTGTCGGCGATGTGATGCTTTCCCGCAGCGTGGGCGCCAAAATGAAGGCGGTGCGCGACTGGAACTATCCCTTCGAGAAAATTGCGGACACTCTGCGCGGCGCCGACCTGACCTATGCCAACCTCGAATGTCCCGTGTCGGACACCGGAGCCGACCAGCACCACCTCTATTCTTTTCGCGCCGATCCGCTGGTGATTGACGGCTTGAAGTTCGCGGGCTTCAGCGTGCTGGGCGTGGCCAACAATCACATGTACGACTGGGGCCGCCCTGCGCTGCTCGATACCGTCCATCGCCTGCGCGTTGCCGGCCTGCATCCGGTGGGAGCAGGCGCGAACGAACTCGAAGCTCACTACCCCGTCATCGTGAACATGAAGGGGGTGCGCGTGGCTTTTCTTGCCTATGTCGGCATCCCGCCCGAAGAGGCCACGGCCGACGCGGACCAGCCCGGCGTCGCGTGGCTGGAGGGCGACCGCGTGATGAGCGACATTCGATTTGCGCGTCCTCTCGCCGACGTGCTGATTGTCTGCCTGCACTGGGGCACGGAGTATGCTCCCCGGCCCGATTGGAAACAGGTGGAGCTCGCTCACCAGATGATTGACGCGGGCGCCGACCTGGTGGTGGGCGGCCATCCGCACGTAGTCCAACCCTGCGAGTTCTACCACGGCCGCTGGATCGCTTATAGCCTGGGGAATTTCATTTTTGACCAGCGTTGGCCAAGCACCCATCACGGCCTCATGTTGCGGGTCACGCTCACCGGCAAACAGGTGACCGACGCCACGCCTATTCCGATCACTATTGACAGCGGTTTTCAGGCGTTTCTCACTCCGCCCGCGCCGCCCAAACGTACACCCGCAAAAAATCCTGTCCTGCGCGCGCAATAGTCAATCCGCAGGGGCGGATCGCGAACCCGCCCCTACACGCAATTGCCATAGCAGGCAGCCTCGATACGCCCTTCGTGTCGTGGACCCGTCCCAATTGTCGTCATTCCCGCGCAGACGGGAATCCATGCCGCTTCCTTCCCGTCCTTCGCACGCAGACCTCACAAATTGATTTCTGCGCCACACTCCATCGTGAGCCACCGCGAATCGCTGAACCCGCTCGCATGTGAAAATAGAGGAGTATAATTGCTTGAGGGATTTCAAAAGGCTCGATGACCAAACTACCGCAAGACATTCTCGACCTTCCGCTTGAGGTTCGCGCCGAGATGGCAATGAAGGACGCCGTGGAAAAGGTCATCGACGACCACATCCGCTCCGGGCGCCCCATCCACATCTGGCGGGACGGCAAGGTGGTGGAAGTCTCCGCCGAAGAGTTGCGCGCCCAGCGCACCCGGCCTTCGGACTTTACCCCCACTCCTAACCCCTAGCACCTTGCCCCTAACACCTGACTTGATTTGTTGATTGTGGCTGCAATAAGGTTTATATTATTTCCCGGCGCCGAAACCAAAAAAGATTCCTGGTCAACTTCTACGGCTCGGCGCGCCGAAAGGATCAATGTGAGTAAATTGTATCCAGTACCGGAACGCATTCGGGAACAGTGTGACCAACCGAAGTACTCAAAATGGCTGCACCGAAAAGCAACGGCACATGTTAGGCGTGATCGGAAGCGTGGAATGATATGCACAGTTTCGCAGTACAAGGCAGAGATCCACACTGCAGTCTGCGAGTTTGGTCAAGCGGATTTCTACACAGGCGAGGCACTAGAGTGGTCATTAGTTAGTACATTTGATAATGAATCCGCGAAAGCCGGCCGAGCTCGATACAAAAAGACTTTTGCGATGCTGCCTACAATTGATCACACCTTTGACGGGCAAGGCCGACCGAAGTTCGTCATCTGCTCGTGGTATGTAAACGATGCGAAAAGCGATTTAACCGTTGACGAGTTCTATCAATTGTGTGAACGGGTACTGAAATTTCGTGACGAGAGCCTTTAACACGCATGGGGTTCGCGAGTCAGATGGGAGCCACGGCATGCTTTTTATGCTGTGGGCTTTTATAGGATTCGGCGATCGACAAGCCAACGGCACCAAAGCCGTGCCGAGGCTACCCCCTCCGGGGACCGGGGATACCACAGTAGGAGGTTTGAATGGATCGCGTCGAATACGAAAAACATATCGTCCAAGATTTGGTCAATCTCTTCAAAAGCGGCGAGCTGAATATAAATCCATGGTACCAGAGGCGATCTGTGTGGCTCCAGCCCCAGAAGGCGTATCTCATTAATACGCTCTTTGAGAAGAAACCAATTCCCTCTCTTTACGTCCGACATTCATTAGACATCGACGCCGAAAAAAGCATTCGGGAGGTTGTCGACGGCCAGCAACGGATTAGGGCAATTCTGGAGTACTCGGAGGACTCCTTTGCAGCCAAGCATCCCGGTCACCCAAAGCCGGTAAAGTACTCCCAGCTAAAAAGGGCGGAGGCGGAGAGCTTTAAACTCACGAGTCTGTCCGTTGGGTACCTGCTGGGCGCGACTGACGAAGACGTGATAGAGATCTTTGGAAGATTAAACTCCGTCGCCAAGACCTTAAATCCACAAGAAAAGCGAAACGCCAAATTCAGTGGGGAATTTAAGCAATTCTGTCTAAGACAGGCCGCAAAGCGCCTCGCCGTTTGGCGTGATCTCACTATATTCAGCGCCAACGACATAGCGAGGATGGAGGAGGTTCAGTTCATATCTGATCTTACTTTGAACATGATAGAAGGGCTCTCTGATTATAGCACTTCGCGCCTTGATAAGATGTATGAGAAGTATGACGAAGAGTTCGAGCAAGAGCCTCAATTTACTTCCCGACTCGAAGAGCTCTTTACCCGTATTGTTAGCCTAAAGCCCGAAAGCTTTCGCGAAACTGTGTTTAGGAGACCGCCCCTGTTCTTTTCCCTCTGCCTTATCCTTGATTCCGCGAAACAGATGCTCCCGATAAGCAGGGTTGAGTCCGCCTTACATGCAATTGATGGCGTACTTAGTTCCGACATCCCAATTTCGGAAAGACGACGTGACGAGGCCGACTTTATTGCAGCTTGCAAGGCCAGTACTCAGAGAATAAGCCAGAGAACTGTGAGGGACTCCTTCATTCGAAAGCGTCTCGGCCTGTGAGGCGGTATGGCGAGTATTTTGGCTGATTACCGCCATCACGACATGGAGACAGCTAGGTTGCTTAGCCTCTGCCAAACACTCGGCGACCTCACTCCTGTTCACCAAAAGCTTGTCGGCGAGATAATCCATCTACGCCTGTTCAGCCTCTTTGAGAATCTAGCGTCATCAGTGGTTTCTAAGCTCGCGTGCGGCGCTCCCTACGCCGACGGTACGGGCCCCGCACTCCTGCAAAGAGCGACCTCGATTCAGAACGCGAGAGGGCTTTTCAAAACCCTCGGGCGTACGCGACCTGTGCATCAACCCAGATGGTCGACGGCAAGCGAGATTAAGGACAACATCAAGTTTGTGATCGATCCGGGCGACAACGTACATCGAGTGCTCGATGCGAACGCCTCGCTAATTGACGAAATGCGGCGGGTGCGCAATAGGGTGGCCCACAATAACCCTACCTCTCGGGAAAACTACAGGCAGGTTGTGCGATCTCACTACGGTGCATCCCCTAACCACGTGACTCCGGGACTTTTACTCGTCACTCCCCGCTTCAGCCCTCCTCTCGTGGAGCAGTACATAAAGAAGCAGAGAATCATCGCAAAGGATTTAGTTAAAGCATAAGTGCGATCTCATTTCGACGAATTGCGGTTGGCCCACGCGTGGCGTTCCTTTGGACATACGCAACTTGCCAATCCTCCTCAAATCAAGCTGGTAGCCACCACACCGTCCTCGTGCCGTGGGCTCTTGTTGTCTCCACCGAAAAAGCCGCGGCAAAGAAAACTTGCCGCGGCTACCCTCTGTTTTCCGATCAGGCATAGGCCACAGACATTTTAATTCTTGCATGCGGGGCGCTATAATGCGTTGCCCGGGAAGGAATGCTCGCGAGCGTGGTTTCACCGAGGTGCGAACCATGGCGGATCCAGTGCGACGACTAGCCGATTTGATCGACGACTATTGCCCTGACTGCAAGGTGATCCTAACCCACGTCATTGCGAGCATGGTAGATGGACAAGTGGGAAAAGTCATTTGCCGGAGGTGCCTAGCCGAACATGCATATCTTAACGAAGTTGGGCCAAAGCGACAGGTGTTTAAACTTCACCGGGACGCCGATCCCAGGCTAGTGTCGAAGTTTTTCGAACCGGGTGTTTCCTGGCCAGCAAAATCTGAAGAGAAGCCAAATCTTGATGGTTATGACAGGTGGGCCCCCGATCGTATTAAAAGACGTTGAGAAGAGGTCGCTTGGGGGGGCTGGCGCAGACCATCCTTGGTCTGCGGTTTTGCGTTGGGTGGTCGGGCATCACAGGTTTTCGCCTTTCGCGGGCTGGCCGGGAAGCAGGAAAGTTTTCGGATACGATCCCTGGCCGCAGATTTTGAAAGATCCGAAATCCTTGTACCACTCGCCCTCGGGGACTTGCGGGTGGGATTCGACCCAAATTCGAAGTTTATTCAGGTCGGCGATGCTAATGTTTCGATCTCGCATTCTGTCTATCAGGTGCTGGCGGATTCGGGGCGGGAGGTTGTCCCAGGTTTTAAGATGCGGCATCAGTCGCCAAAAACCATGCGGCCCAGATCATCGCCGAGCCGCTTAACGTCTTTGGGATCGGTGGCCGTTCGGAAACGCTCGGCAAGTTCAATGAACTCACGTTGCTTGCGCTTTTGGGCCTCAATCCCCTCTTCCACCAGCTCGACAATCACCCGGTTCGCGCTGAGGCGCCTTTGCTTCGCCATGCTGCGGACCCGGCGCGCTGTCTCTACCGGAAGGCCTACGCTCTGTCGCACGATTTTGTTGGAGGCTCGCATTCCACCATTATACACCAGAATGGTGATTTTTGATTTTCCGAGGGCAAAGAGCGGGTAGCCACTGTCAATCGTCCTCCAATTGACTGTGGGCTCTTCCTATGGACAAAACCCACGGTCACGAATCCGTCAGTTGACGGACTGACCGTGGCTACCATTGCATTTGTCGGGGTGGCGCCCCGATTGATCGGGGCGACAACAATACTAAAACTTAAATGCATGTCCTCTTCCGAATCTGTTGATTGTCCCTGGGACTTTAACCCATACATCGCAGAAAACGCGATCCCCCATTGCGGAAGGCCACCTGCGATTCATTCCTTGACCATCGGGATCAAGAAGCATACACTCCCCACATTCAAAAGCATAGGGCCCAGAGCAGTCCAGGACTGCCTAAACCTACCGCCCGGGCAAGGAGAAACACTAATGATTCGAAGAATATTTGCGATTTGCTTTGTCATGGTTGTTATGCCAGCGGCGATGGCTCTTGGGCAGGTCCTTCCGCGACCCAAAGTTCAAGCGGTCGCAGGCAATTCCAATGGAGGCGTCGATGGCTCGGTCGCTCCAGTAACTGGCGCCACGGGTTACAGGTTTACATTGAAGGACCCAGCAGGATTGGTGGTCGCGACTCAGACGACCGCTTCCCCACAGGCGTCGTTTGGTGGACTCCCTGCGAACAGCCTGTTAACTCTCACAGTGGCGGCGACAAACTCCACCTCCGCGTCCCCTGATTCCGATCCCGCCACGGCACTCACGGCGCCCGCCGCTCCTACCGGGATCACCGGGCTGGGTGGAAAGAACAAGGTCACCGTCTCATGGGCCGCAGCGCCCGGCGCGGCGTCGTATCAGTTGACCCTCAGCAACGGACAGAGTTTCACTACGGCTTCTACGAGCTACATCGTTGGCAACCTGCCGACCGCAACGAGCTACAACGCCATTGTTGCATCCATAAACTCAGCTGGCTTGCGAGGCTCGTTTTCCGCAGCGGTCTCCGTCAGGACGGCAAACATCGCTGAATAGCGGTAGCCTCGGCACCGCTCTTGTGCCGCGAGCTCTTTACAGGGTTACGGCATTACGAACCCACGGTCCCGCGTTGCGGGACCGTGGCAACCACCACGGATTCGCCTGAGTTGCCGCACAGACTCCCAAAGCCATACCGCTCATAGGTTTCCCAGGACCAGTCCGTCAGTCCACGGATTCGGCGGGTCGATTCCTGCAACGACCTACGGTTAATTGCGGCAGCGATAACCGCATTGGCGGGCCGGCCAAGTCAGGTCTGCGCGGCGCTTAGCCGCCGTTGGACATACAATGCAGTAGCGATAAAAATGGATGCCGCGCAGCCAATCAGGAGCAACCAACCTGAATACTGCATCGGATGCCTGAATACCTGAAGGAAATGCCGGCCGTAGAGCGAGGCGATGGCTCCAATAGTGAAATAGCGGACGCCTCGGGCCGCCGCGACAACCGTAAGGAACCTGGGCAGCGGATAATTTAATATCCCCGCCGCGGCATAGAATGCACTGGTCGGAAAAGGGAAGGGGACAAGGGTTGAGAAAACAAGAGCGCCAGTTCCCCATTTCTCGAAGTACGCCAGGACGGTGGCCACCCTGGCCTCACCAAATTTCCTTCCCAAATAGGCTGCACCTGATATGCGCGCGACGTGGAAGGTGAGGTAGGCGCCGATGGTCGAGCCCAGAGTGGCGGCCGCGGAATAGTACCACCACGGCTCGCCTCGACGGGCAGCAAGGATCGCCGTCAGAATGTCCGGGCCTCCAAACGTTGGCACGGGCGTGCTATCCAGGATCGCGATAACAAATAACCCGAACGCACCAAGATGGCGTAAGACCGACGTGTAGCTTCGGTTGGCCCTGACAGGAGATTGAATCAAACTCGCAAGCGTATCGAGAAGTCTCACAAAGTCTCCTTTGATAAGATAAACCCAACCCGGTCGGAGCGCGCATCAATTCTTAGCAGTGGTGTCATTTGCGCGACGTGAGCGCTCCCGCGCACCGTCAATCCCGCGAAGGCGGGGAATCCAATCCACTAAATCATTAGAAATGCGTGGACGAGAGAATGGATTCGCGCCTCCGCGGGAATGACCAATTCCTCGAAATGAATCCAAGTCCAAGTGACACCACTACCCAATTCGTATGGAACTTGACTACGGGGATGCCTGGGGGGATACTAAGCCCGCCCGAGGAATGGGCGAAGGAAAGTCCCAATTTCAAAATCAAAAATGAGGGAAGGTTTTGAGGGCAGCGTGCCCAAAAGCTGTGCTAGTTAGTGCCCGAACTTGTATCGCTTGGAGCGCGCGCGTCTCGCCCGCTCTTTCCTGATCATTTGGTTGCGGGCGCGCCCCAGTCCACTACGTGGGGCCCCGGCACGCGCTCCCAGTGAAATTAAGACATTACATCTTGTTGGCTTAATTTGCGTTGGGCATGGCAGGTGTGAAGTAATGCCCATGTCCACTTCGCACGCATTAAGCAAAAGCGGCCGCAAGCAAAAGGAAGACCTGCAAATAATCCTGTTCCTATGGAGAGGGTAAACATGCCTCGATTCAAGTTTCAGATTCTTGCCGTTTTAGTGGTTCTCGGAGCGATGGCGGCTGGTTGCGCAAAGAAAGAGACCGGCCCGCCTCCCCCGGAGATACCGCCAGACGGCGTCACGGGCATCCCGGCGCCGACCGATCGCGACTCGAGCATGGCGCCCGTGGACCTGCCCGTTGCAGGCGCGGTTAAAGAGGTGAAGGCCAAAGTCCTGGACAAGGATGCCGACGACAAGACCAAGGGCCTTGTGCGCATCAAAGTTCTCGACCTTGATGGGCCCATCGAGGTCAGCGATAACACTCACCTGGAAGTCTGGAAGCCGGGGTCTGATCCTGAAGAACAGAAGCCGGAGCTGAATGATTGGGCCTCGCATGAGCCCGCCATCGCGCCGGGAACCTGGGACGTACGCCTCATCTATGATGAGGGTAACGTGTGCAAAGCTGAAGGGTGGATTAGGAATGTGCCGGTGGTGGCAGGCAAACTCTGGAAGGCAGAAGCGATTTTTGCGGCGCCGATGCAGTGGGTCCGCGTCTACGGCACTCTGGGCGGAAAAGACGTGGCCGACAATATGCACATTGATGTCTTTAAGTCGGGCACTGACCAGCAGGAGTTCCAGCCCATCACCAGTTTCTGGAGCACCAATAAAGTGCCTTTGCTGGCCGGAAATTACGATTTGCGCGTCACCTACGACAAAGACAATGTAAAAGCAAAAGGGGCGCTCCCAACCTTTGCCGTCGCCGGAAATCATGGAGTCCAAAAAAAGACTATTGTGCTAACCAAGCAATAGCGGCGCACGGCTAATTTCATTCGAGGAGGAAATTCAAACATGACGAAACAGGGTGTCAGATTCTTGTTGACGCTCGTTTTTCTGGGTGCTTGCCTAATGTTGACCGCGCCCCAAGAGAAGGTGGCGGCAGCTAACAACGGGCACGTGATCGCGATGCATCTTGCGGCATCGCCGGCCAATTACAACGGCGCTTGTCCAACCACCATCAGATTCGGCGGCTGGATCACCATGGCCGGAGGACCGGGGAAGATGACTTACGGAGAATTCAGGTCCGACGGCGGGCACGGTAATGGAGGAAGCCACGACTTTGAGAAACCTGGTACGTGGCGTTCACCCGAGCTCACCAAGTGGGAGTTGGGCGGCCCCGGCAAAACGTTTAACGGGTGGGTGATGATCGGAAGCGGAAACGTCAAGTCCAACCGGGCCGCTTTCCGCGTACACTGCACGAAGTGACCGGGGTGTCCACCGTCCGCGGGCGGCTATTGGATTGGAATTGATTTCCTTCGGCAACTGTGCCCGATCAGAACGATTGCGGCCGTCAGAATACCCTTGCAGGGCCCCGATCACATCGAGACCCTGCACTCTCAACCTCAGGAACGCCGAAGTCCAGCCTTGGCCCTGCTACATTCAACCTACCGCCTTACCCAACCGATCACTTCTTTTTCTTGCTGGGGTCGTCGTTGGGATCGATGTAGTTGAATTTCACCGGCGCCGCGCCGTGAATCTGCACCACGGTTTCACCGTTGCTCATGGCGTAGTGGTGCATGCTGGGATCGAGGAAAGCAAAGCTGCCGGCAGGGAACGTCATCATTTTGCTTTCATCAAACTTATCCCCCATACCCACCTTGAAGCTTCCGGAAATGATGGTGACATTTTCGCGTTTGGGGTGCCAGTGCGGAGCGATCTTGTAGCCGTCGGGCATCTTCAGGCGAACGGTATAGTCACCCGTAGCTCCCATTGGATTGCCTTCCAGCACAGCCAGTGAAGCTCCCGGCTGAATAAATGGAGGCGCGGGGCCCCATTGAACTTCGTCGGGCGCAAAGGCGTTCTTGGCTTTCATCGGCTCTTTCTTCGCAGCGGATTTGGTTGCCGACGACTTGGAAGCGGTCTTGGCGGCCTCCTGTGCTACTGAGAAAGAGCAAAGCAAAATGATAGAGACAAGCAGTATTTTTTTCATGGTTTCTCCTTTTAGCGAATAGATAATACGAAGAGCGGGCATGAGTGTCAACCGGATTCATGGCTTTCTAATTGGCAGTGTGAGGGATGGGGTTGAAGTGCTATGGGCGTGGTCATCTCCGGTGCCCTTCCTCGGTGCACTCCGTGTCCTCTGTGGTGAAATCTTAACTTCAGGCGCGGACTAACCGGGAACTTCATGCCTCTCACATATTGACCTGCTGCGAGCTTTTGCGCCGAAGGTACCAGCACGGCGGGTAGCCTAAGTGAGGGAAAATTGAATTCACGCAAGCCTGATCCTGGGGAGGATTGAAATAGAATTCAGTCTTACCGTTCTTCTGTTTTACGGCGTAATTAGTCTGGACTGTTACTGTTCCCATCGGATCACGACGGCCGAATATCCTGATGCGAAGGAAAAGATAATCTCCCGCATACAAGACGCACAACGATAATGCTGCGAGTGCTATGTCCCGCTTTATGTTTTTGTGCAGCCGCAATGGATTAATTCAGCGTGTTGAAATATTACAACCCTTTATTCCAGCCGCGTTTGAAGTTTGCCGCGCGAAGCTAAACCACGACTGCGGCCGCAATCTCTGCCTGCCACTATAAACTATCAATTGAATCTGCTCAACAGATCTAGATAAATGGTCGTATCTGGTTGACGAAGAGGCGGCTTTACGCCGCCACATGGCGAGCCCCAAAGCACGACCTGGGGTCCCCGCAACTCGCCGCTAGAAGGTCCAAACTGTACCCCTTCCGAAGGGATTCGTCGAAAAAGAACGGCTGTGAGAAGGGTATCATAAGGACTCAAAGGGTAGAAAACACAATTGATACAGGAAACAACACACTCCCGGCGTCACGCATCTAATCTATTGAGATCCGGCGGCTTTGGAAGTTTATTTCCAGCCGAATCTCAGTAGGGAGGGCACAAGTTATGAAACGAATTCTAATGGCATCAGCAGTTGCCCTTTTGGCGGTCCTGAGTTTCGCGCCGGTGGCATCGGCCAGAGTGCGCGTATTTGTCGGCGGAGGGTATGGGTTTTACGGCCCTGGTTATTATGGTTGGGGGCCTGGCTGGTATGGTCCTTATGGCCCTTACTACGGCCCCAATGCGTATTCGAACACCGGACAGGTAAAAATTGAGGCTCAGGCGAAAGGCGATTCGATTTTTGTTGACGGCGGCTTTGCCGGAATCACGGGCAAGCTCAAGAAGTTCCCGCTTCGACCGGGAACGCACAACATTGAACTTCGCGATCGCGATGGGCGCACCTATTATCAGGAGCGCGTGGAAGTGATTCGCGGCCGAACTACCGATATTAGACCTGGGGTCCGAAGTTAAGGTCGCGGACGACATTCCGCCATGGGTGTTATCTCCTCACCCATGGCAGGAATGACCACGGCAGCGTGAGCCCGGGCACTCGCCCACGAGACCCGGGCTCAGGCGGGAGGGAGGATAACAAAAGTCTCCCTTCTGTCCGCGCGTTTGGCTCCCGGAGGGTAGCTGAGGCGATCCCACCACTTTCATTCAACCATTCATCATTTTGTTTTTCTCTCCAGAGGTGCAATTTCACCTTGGAGGATTTTCAGCGCTGGTTCGAGGGCGAGAGCGTGGCCGTATGTAACCAGAGCTGCAGAGTTCAAACCCATGGCGACCTGAATCCTGGCTTTGAGAATTTCCAAATGGGAATCCAAGAAAGGAGTTTGTTCAGCAAGTTCGGCCTCCGCCAAAGCGCTGGGAAGCTTCTGTTGCATATAAAGGACGCGGCTTAAGCCGTAGTGTATCCGCCCGCTCCGAGGGTTTAGCGCCAGTCCGTCGCGGTATGCCTGCTCTGCTTCGTTCAACCCGGCGTCACCCGCCATCTCAAAGCGTACCCCACGTGCGTAATCAATCTCCGCTCCGGCGAATTGGGCGGTTTGCATACAGAGGAACGCGGCGCATACAAGTGCCGCCAAACTCGCTAGAACGCGCAGGCTCATTGATCGCAAACTGGGGGGTTGACCGTGGTCTTTATCAGGCGCAGAAATCAAAGCGGGAAACGCCATAAGAGTAAAAATCAAGATAAGCGTGGGAGGCACGGCAAATTGGAAATTAAATACTGAGTCCGCCAGAATGGCAGCCATGCCTCCGGCGCTTGCCGCAAGCAAGTGGCGAGTTTGGGAATCCCCGGCAATCAAACCTTCGCGCAGCTCTTTTGAATAGGCCCACAGGAGCCATACAAACGCTCCCAGTCCAAGCACTCCCGTTTCCAGTAAGAGTTGCAGAGGATCGTTATGGAGCTGCGCGATGTTGCTCCAATACCCGGCCTGGTCCGGGTGCGCGGCAAGGAAGCGCGCTTGCAATTCGAGAAAACGAAGTTGGAATGACCCCCACCCGCAGCCGAGAAGAGGGTGTTGAGCGAAGAGGGGCCAGCTCACCCGCCAGAGATACATGCGCCCCGTAAGCTGGTCCATAAGCCTTTCCGGCAGATTGGAAAACATGGGCACGGCGAGCCCGATGAAAGTCGGCGGGAAAAACAAAAGGCATATCGAAGATTTAAGTCCCGCATGTCCTGGGATGGCAGATGCGGTATTCACAATTTCAGGATTTGGAGCCGGCCGTGAACGCAGTAACCAGAGCCAGGTAAGAAATCCAAGAATCAGCGCCGCCCAGGCGCCATGCGATTGTGTACCCACGATCGCCAGTACAATTGCCGCGGCTGAGGCAAACCACACTAACTTGGCGGCGAGGCCTTGCGCCACAAGGCCCAGTGCTAGAACGATAAAGACCACGCCCACCAAATATCCGGCGACCAGATTAGGGTTCCCAAATGTCGAGTAGAGAGCCATGCGGTCCACCAATTTCCCCTGTGCCACCTGGAAGCCGCCGAAAACCAGGGGGTCGTGCCCCAGCCACTGCGCGAGGGTGATTATTGCGACTAGGGTGCCTGCGGATGCCATGAGCAACGATAGCCGCCTTAATGTCGAAGGGCCGTTGGGGAATGAAAACAAGATGAGCAGCCACGCCGGTCCACAGAGGAAGTACCGGGCTTGATCCAGACTGAATTCCGGTGATGGACTATTGACGCAGGAAAGTAAAACGCTGCATGCGAGCAGCGCAATGGGCCAGGCGAAATGCAAGCGGGGCGCGGGTCCGCGTCGCCAAAAGTATGTGATGGCCGCAACCGCAAGGCCCGCCACCACAAGCCATTCGGTGACAATGATTTTTGGAGTGCTGAATTGTTCGGTTACAGGGCGATAAAAAACTAGCGGCAGAATGAGAATCAGTCCTGCCTCTAGAAGTATTTGCCAGACTACAGCCATGCTTCTTCCAGGTGTCATTGAGAAGGCGACATGCCCGCTCTTCGCTTCTCCCGCAGTCCTTCCATCTCCAAATCTCCCTCCTATTTCCCAAGTTTCTTTTTGAGGTTGTCGAGTTTCGCCGGGCTCGACTGGGGAGCTCTGAGGCCGTAGACCTTTCCGTCGCTAAACGCGAGGCGGAAAATCTTATAGGAACTTCCCATCGGATCTTGAATTTGGGTGATGTCTTGCACCTTCGATATGGGCTGGTTAAAAATCGTTTTTCCTTCCTGGACAAAGCTCACCGAGCCTGACCTCAGAAGCAGCTCACCCTTTACTCCATCCTGTGCAAACTTTTGGCCCTGCTGTGCCATCTTCCCCATCTGCATGGCAGCTTCTTGCATTTTTTTCATAAAATCCGGATCCATCGGATTGACTTTTCCACTCTTTACATCATCGGCCATTTTTTGAGCGCTTGCTTGTGCGGCGTCCATCGTCGCCAGGGCTTTCAGGTCATCGTCGGGCACCAGCGAGAATTCGCCCAACCCCACGGGCATGGAAGTAGAAGAATTGGAAACGCCGAAGTTGACGGATTTCACTTGCACCACTTCCGGCGTCCCCTGGACGGAAGGCAGAATCTCGCTGCCCGGTCCCCTCACAAATTCCAGATACACGTCGCACGGGCCTTCGGGCACACTCTCGGGAAGAGTGACGTGAGCCACGGCTCGAGCCGGACTTTCTATTTTGAAACTGTCAATGTGGGCATTCCGGGAATCCTTGCACCCGATGCGCAAACTCACTCCCGGCGCCAGGTTTTTTCCGGTGATCACCAGGTCGCCGCTTCCGCCCGGAGGCACGGAATTTGGAGTGACCCCAGAAATTTCTGGCACGGGCCCTTTGGGAGTCTTGGACACTTGCGCCCATCCGTTTCCCAATCCCAAGATGGCCCATGAGAAGGCGAAGACAAAACGTAAACACGTCAGCTTCATTGTTATTCCTTCTTGAATGGCAAAATCTTATCGATGCGAAGGTTCAGCGAAGTTAGTCGATGGCTTGGCGAAAGTCAAGAGCGTGCATTTGGGTGCATTTGGGTGAAGTTGTGCCATATGGAATTGGATTCATTTCGAGGCCCGCCGCAGCGGGTCATTCGCGCGAAGGCGGGAATCCTGTTATTTGGTCGCTCATTTCTAATGATTTAGGGGATTGGATTCCGCCTTCGCGCGAATGACGACGCGCGGGAACATCCGCATCTGGCCTAAGGAATTGAAACAAGGTCGCAGTTCACGTCAAATCGAGGCTCAGTGACATCCTCTTTCAATCGCCAGCCTTCCAGGCTGGACGCTTCGCGCGCCACTCGTTCGGAAATTGCGATTCGATCCAGATTCTGGGTGCTGTCAATCCACACTACGCTCTGCTCGCTGGCCGGCGGGTTGTTGAGCGAGGCTATGGCGAACGCCAGCGCCTCGCGGTCCGATTTGAGCACCATGGGCAGACGCACCAGTTGGTGGCTCATGGATGTTCTGGCATTGACGTACATTTTTTCAAAATCTATTTTGTTTCGCAGCCTTTCGTGAACGAAATCGGCGAGGCCGACGCCGAGCGCGTTTCCGCCGCTTGCCTCGGTGAGGTCGCGCGCGTAGATTAACTCTATTTCCGGCGCCTCGCCCGGCTGCAAGGGGACGCCGCGACCAATCACTTTGCTGTCCATGCCCGTGCCGCTGATGTTTTTGCCCATCTCATTCACAATCAAAAGCTGGACCTTAGGGAAGGGAATTCGCGGGACCAGCCGGCGGGCCCGGAGGAGGCATTGCTCATCGAGCGGGACAATGTCTTCAGTGCGCGCAGCTCGCACCGCGCAGATCCGATGCATCTCGTTTTCAATCACACCCACGCCGCAAAGGATTTTGCCGCTGGTCAAAACGTTCACAGACATGGCGCGGACGGCTCTCTCATACCCAAGCTTTCGCGCCGCCGCGTGAAACGCCCGCGCACCATCTTCCTTGCCCATGCCGACGGCCATCATTTTCAGCATGCCGCTTTCGACGGTCCCGGAAAAAGTGGTGTGCGGCTTCACGCGGTTCATCACTACCACCCCATCCGATTGCGAGGCCAGGCGATCCATGAATACCGGGACGCCTTCCGCCGAGACGCCGAGCGAGATTGTTTCCATCGAGGCGCGGATGGGCGCGCCGATGAACTGCTCCGTCACCCCGTATTCCTCGAGAATTTTAAGCTGTCCTTCGGTGGTGGCTCCGCCATGGCTTCCCATGGCGGGAAAAACGAATGGGTTTGCTCCCTGGCTTTTCAACCAGCCGCAAATTCCACGCGCAATTTCCCGGACGCTCGCCACGCCCCGGCTGCCCACCGTAACTGCAATCGTTCGGTCTTTCAATTGTTCGCGCGGAAGATTGAGGGCGGAAAGGGCGCTATATAATTCCTCCTCCAGATTTTCGATTGCCGGGACGGTTGCGGAAACCCGCTCAAGAATTTGAAAGTGCGCAAGTGAGACTTGTCCGTTCGATTTCATCCGGCCCTGGTGAACCTTTCGTTCGCTCGGCGGAGCGGTTCAGTATCCATACTTCTTTCTAACAGACTCATACCCTGCACGCAAGGTTGCGGGCGGGGTAAACTCCGACCGCCGCTGCAACAACCTGGCCTATTATCGGCGATCCATTGCCATTGCGCCGCGTTTTGTTTCCGTGTAAATTCGCCCTCTACAATTGAGCCGCAATAGTTTGCGCGAAGGCAGGAGAATGCCTCCGGCCCGATGGAGGTTAATACATGGCGCTGGCCAAAGAGCTCTCGATTATGCTTGAAAACAAACGCGGGGCGCTGGCCGAGTTGTGTTCGGCGCTGGCCAAGGTGGCGGTGAACATCCAAGCCCTGATGGTGCCGGAACAGCCTGGATTGGCGCCGGTCCGATTGGTGGTGAACAACCTCGACGTTGCCAGAAAAGTCGTGGACCGCCTGGGCCTGAAATACACCGAGCAGGACGTGATCGCCGCCCGCGTCTCCGACCGCCCTGGCGCACTGGGAAAACTAACGCGCAAGCTTGCCGACCATAACGTGGACGTGGAGTATGCTTACGGCAGCATTTTGAAAGGCTCGGGCGAGGCCATCATCGTCCTGGCCGTCTCAGACCCGGCGGCCGCCGCCAAAGTGGCGAAATAAAGCAGACTGTAGCGATGACCTCCGCATTTGAGGTCAGCGGTTCTTCCCGCGGGTGGCCCATACGTCGTGTTTGTTCGCTGTGTGGGTTTACTCGAATCCGTGGGCGGCCCTTCGGATGCGGGTTATTCAGACTTGGGTGGCCTGCCAGAGCCGCGCTCGCTCGCGTAGCATCTGCTCGTGCATCGGCCAATCATGCAACATAGCGGGATCAAAGTCGGCCCCGTTGGGCCAAACGAGCGTGTGGACTTCAGGGTCGATTCTCGCTCGGTTGAACAACTTAAGGTCGCGGAGCGGCGCGTACAATTCGCCCGCCAAAGTGTCAGCGAAATTGATGGTCTGCACGGCGCCGTCGTCGAAGCAAATCCGCAGCGTGTAAGGCGCTACGATCTCGAAATTAACAACGCGATATATGGGATGGCTCATAAGTTCATTTTAGCGGCTCAATCGGGTGCGGGGTTCTTCCTTGCTCCAGCATTTCCCAATCAGCCATCAAATCATTCTGGTGCAATTCGGCCTACGCTTCAACCAGGCGTTGCTGCCGCTTTGGTAAGCTACCGGCAATGAGTTCTACCGGTTCGACGCTGAAGATTCCTACTTCGTCCTGATAGTAAGCGTGAAAGTGTGGGACATGATGCTGTGCGCCAACCTCAGAGAACATACGAATGATAATGCCGAAGAATCGGCTGAGCTCAGGCACAATTCCATTCTACATTACACGAAGGAGTGCCGCCAGTGGATGGGAGACCGCAGCAAGTGGTAGGACCCCGATTAATTCATTTCCTTCGATTCTTTTTCCGGCGTGCTCCCCAGATCGCCTAAGGGCCATAGGCCGAACGCTTTCAGAAATCTATCTTCCTTCTTCCAAAACATTATTTTGCTTTCTGGTTTGCCGGGCTCAGCCCGGTTAAAGGCCAGGCATAATCCTTGAACTCTCCTGTGTAGTCGAAGCTGCCTGACGCCAGCGCCTGGAGCGGCTCAACGGAGATTCCTGCGCCCCGAACCAAGGCCAAAACTTCGGCTTCGTGCATCCTCGACCCGTCGTAATCCACCACTAATTCTGCGCTGTCGATGGCGAGGCCGCGAATCCCATAATGAGTGGAGAGCCGGCTTAGTCGTTCGAGTTCGGCCGGCGTGAGCGAATGATTCAATCGGAAACGCGTTTTCACGAAGGTCATAGGCGGCAATCCCGGTCAGCTGGATTTTGAGTTTATGTTCGTAGGCATTATAGAGGCTCTTGGCCGGTTCCTAAAGGATTTCCTACAAGGGATAGAGTCCTAATCCTCCCGGAGCGCGGGCGTCCCGCCCGCAATCAAATAACAAGCAAAGAGCGGGCGAGACGCCGGTGCTCCCACCGACACAAATCAGGACATCACCCTACAAGGGAAGACGCCGCAGGCGTAATGCATTGCTAATTACGGAAACCGAGCTGAAGGTCATGGCCGCGGCGGCAATCATGGGACTGAGAAGCAAACCTGCAAACGGGTAGAGAACACCCGCTGCCAGCGGAATCCCGATGGCGTTATAGACGAATGCAAAAAAGAGATTTTGCCGGATGTTTTTCATGGTGCCGCGACTCAAGATGATGGCGCGCGCAATCGCGCGCAGATCGCCTTTCACCAGCGTGATCCCGGCGCTCTCCATGGCAACATCCGTACCCGTCCCCATGGCGATGCCTACGTTGGCCTGGGCCAGCGCGGGAGCGTCATTGATGCCGTCGCCCGCCATGGCCACCACGCGGCCTTGCGCCTGGAGCTGCTTCACCGCTTCACCTTTTCCCGCGGGCAATACTTCCGCCTGCACTTCGTCGATACCCAGTTGGCGGGCCACGGCCTCTGCGGTGGTCCGGCTGTCTCCGGTGAGCATGACAATTCGCAAGCCTTCGCCATGGAGCATTCCTATTGCTTCCGCCGTGGATGCTTTTACCGGATCGGCTACGCCAAAAATTCCCGCGGCGTGGCCATCAATTGCCATCAGGATTGCCGTTTGGCCTTCGTGCCGCATGGCCTCCGCGCGGTCGAGCAATAGTTCCGGATCGATCTTCAATTGTTCGAAAAGCTTTGCGTTGCCCAGCGCCACGTTGTGGCCATCAACGATGCCGGCGACTCCCATGCCGGAAATCGATTGGAAGTCTTTCACGTCACCAACCTTCAAACCTCTTTCCTGCGCGCCGGAAATTATGGCGGTGCCTAAGGGATGCTCGCTCGCGCGCTCCAAGCTGGCGCCCAGGCGCACCATTTCATCTTCATTCTCGGGCGCGAGGCTTACTACTGAAACCAGGCGCGGTTTGCCTTCCGTCAATGTTCCGGTTTTGTCTACCACCAGCGTATTCACCTTTTCGAGAATCTCCAAAGCCTCCGCGTTCTTGATCAATACTCCGGCGGAGGCGCCGCGTCCCATTCCCACCATGATGGACATGGGCGTAGCCAGCCCCAACGCGCACGGGCAGGCGATGATGAGGACGGACACTGCATTCACCAGCGCATAGGCAAAGCGCGGTTGAGGGCCAAAGATGGCCCAAACGGCGTAGGTCACAATCGCGATGAACACAACAGCGGGAACGAAGTAAGACGCCACCACGTCGGCCAACTGCTGGATGGGCGCGCGGCTGCGTTGCGCTTCGCTCACCTGGCGAACGATTTGCGCCAGAAGTGTTTCACTACCCACTCGATCGGCGCGAAATAGAAATCCGGACTTTTTGCCGTTCACCGTTCCGCCTGTCACCCGGTCGCCGGTTTTCTTCTGCACGGGTATGGGCTCACCCGTCATCATCGATTCGTCAACGTAACTGGAACCATCCATCACCACCCCATCCACGGGAATTTTCTCTCCTGGCCGCACTCGAATCAGGTCGCCGGGCTTCAGGCGGTCCAGAGCAACGTCATCTTCAGTCCCGTCGTTTCGCAAAACTCGGCCTGTCTTGGGAGCAAGTCCCAAGAGGGCGCGGATGGCGCTGCTGGTCTGGCTGCGCGCGCGGAGCTCGAGTACCTGGCCCAGCAGAACCAACGTGGTGATGACGGCGGCGGCTTCGAAGTAAACTTCCACTTCGCCGCCCGGGCCGCGGAACGACTCCGGAAAACTTCCGGGCGCCAAAGCTGCAACCAAACTGTAGGCGTAGGCTGTTCCGGTGCCGGTGGCGATCAAAGTGAACATATTTAGACTGCGATTGACCACCGAGGCCCAGCCTCTCTGAAAGAAAGGCCATCCGCCCCAAAGCACCACGGGCGTGGCGAGGGCCATTTGAATCAAGGTGAGAAGTCGGGGGGATATCGTCTGCTGAATCGGCTGGCCGGGGATCATGGCGGACATGCCGAGAAAAAGCACTGGGACTGACAAAAAGACGCTCACCCAGAACCGGCGCGACATGCTGGCGAGTTCCGGATTGGCTTCCTCAACCACGGTGACCGTTCGCGGTTCGAGCGCCATCCCGCAAATCGGGCAGGCGCCGGGTTCGTCCCGCACAATCTCCGCGTGCATCGGGCAAACGTATTTCGATTTCACTACCGCGCCCATGCCCGAGATCGGTTCAAGCGCCATCCCGCACTTTGGGCATGCACCAGCTTCCGGCTGGCGGATCTCGGGGTCCATTGGGCAGGTATAGATTTCCTTTACGGATGCTCCGAGGGTTGGTGCGCTCTGTGAGGAGGCATGATTGGCGGGAGTGGGGCTAGGGCCGGGTGAAATGGACACCATCAGCGGCGCCCTTTGCGCCGCACCGCCGATGGCGTGTAACCCGGCGGCCGGGGGCGGCCCGGCCAAATATTTTTGGGGGTTGGCTCGGAATTTTTCCTGGCAACGGGGGTTGCAGAAATAATATTTCCGTCCTTCGTGCTCATAGGTGGCCGCGGCGCGCGCCGGGTCCACACTCATTCCACAGACGGGATCTTTAACCGTTACGATGCCATGTTTTTCCTCCATACATAAATGGATGATCGCAATTATTATTCGGTGCAAAAGCATACGTGAAGCGGGATATCCAGGCAAGGGTTTGAGCGTGCGCATGGTGCCACTCGAACCTGTCATCCAAGCGAAGCCGTCAGCCGACAGGTCATTCCGGCGGAGGCGGGAATCCAGCGTCGCCAGGCCGACCGTAATTCGAATGATTTAGGAAACTGGATTCGCTTTCGCGGGAATGACAGCCTGTGGGAGCGTCCGCGTTTGGCAAATGACACCAATACCAGCGCGAGTGGAAGGTGATGGTTTGAGGCAATTCGTGCCGTTATTGGTTCATAACAAATTAAAACGAATCTATATGCTAGAATCCCGTGGACGTTAATTCCAGTGGTGAGGCGAAAATGGCTAAAGCGAAAAAGATTGATAAGTCTGGCAATTCCGCCGACAAAATGACGCCGATGGTGGCGGCTACGCTGGCTGGCGTGATCTATCAGTCGAGATTGTCGAACCGTCAAGCCAAGCTCAATATTCCGGACCAGGAAGTGATCACTGACGTAGTGAACATCTGGCGCACGGTGATGGACGCCTTGGGCCGGCCCACGAAATAATCTGAATCAAGTACCGCGAGCACCGGCCTGTGGTGACCCGGAGGCGCCGCTCCCGCAGGTTCAATCCCTCTGGTAGGAGCGGGCATGTGCCTTTATTTATTCTGCCGGCGATTGGTTGGGGTGCGCGAGGCTTTCCACAAAACTGATCATCAGCGGATCCGTCCAGTCCCTCGAGCTGATGATTTTGTCCGCCACTCTTCCATCCCGATCGAGAATGTAGGTTTCGGGAAATTGGCGGGTTCCAAACTTCGCTGAAACCGCTTGATCGGGGTCCCGAACGATTGGAAACGTCAAATGATAAGTGGCGACAAAGCTCTTGAGCGCCTCTGGATCCTGGTCCACGCTCACGCCAATAACCTCCACTCCCATTTTCTGCATTTGAGCGGAGAACGCCTCTAAACTTGGAGCTTCCTCAATGCAGGGAGGGCACCAGGTGGCCCAGAAATTCACCAGCACCACGTGCCCGCGATGCTCATACAAATGAAGGGGAGCCGGGGCGCCGGATCCCGTGCTTAGCACGGGCAAAGTGAAGTCGGGTGAATATCCGCCAATCTCGGCCACGTTGGGAGTCCGTTGCCAAAAAGAAAAAAAGAGCACCACTCCGGCGGCTGCGATCACCGACCCGATTTTTGCCTTGCCCATTTTGCTCATATCCGCTCAGTTTATTATAATGGGTATTTGCCTGGCATTGGGCACATTCAACCGTGACCGGCCAAGGTCCGCGGGGCAGGTTTGGGCGGACCGGCGGCCGTCCACCTATTCAGTTGTGCGATGACCGAAGAAATCAAGGGCCGGGTTTCGGTAATGATCCCGGCCCGCAATGAGGAAGCCAATATCGAGCGCGCCGTGCGATCGGTGGCGGCGCAACGCGGAGTTCGAGAAATCATCGTTGTGGACGACCAGTCGAGCGATCGGACCGGCGCAATTCTGGAGAACTTGAAAGGAGAATTCCCGAGTCTTCGAACGATTCGGATCGAATCACTGCCCGCCGGTTGGATGGGGAAGTCCCACGCTCTGGCCAGCGCGGCCCGAATGGCCAAGGGCGATTGGTTTCTTTTTACCGACGCGGATACGGGACATCGCCCCGAAAGCCTATCGACTCTCGTGGCTAGGGCGGAGCACGAAGGCGCCGACCTATTGTCCCTTTCGCCGGGACAGCGCGTGCCTACCTGGTGGGAAAAGGCAGTGATTCCGCTTATCTTTGCCGGTTTGGCCAGACGGTTCAAGTTTGAAGAAGTTTCAGACCCTCGATCGAACGTGGCTGCGGCCAACGGCCAGTACATCCTGATTCGCCGGGAAATTTATCAGCAGTCCGGCGGACACGAAGCCGTTCGGGGCGATGTTCTGGATGATGTGGCGCTGGCCCGCCGCGTAAAATCTCTTGGAGGACACATTCTCTTCTTGCCCGGGGCCGCGTGGGCGGAAACAAGAATGTACAGAACTTTCCACGAAATGTGGCAGGGTTGGACGAAGAATTTGTACGCTCTCTGCGGCGGAAAGATGACGAACATCGTGGATGAAGTTGCGCGGACATTCTTGCTGGATTTTTTACCGGCAGCAGCTCTGGCGTCATTTATCTCGTTGTTCATTCTGGAACTTTGGACGCCGGATTTGTCGATGTGGATTTCAATGGGCGCATTCGTTTCTCTGAGCGCCGTATCCGGCAGACTATGGAGCTACCGTCGAGAGCTGGGCCGCTTGGGTCTTGATTCCAGGGCGGCCAAATATTTGTTTCTGGGATCTCCGATGTACGCTGTCCTGCTGCTGAACTCCGCGCGCGCTCACGCACGGGGCCGCGTCACTTGGAAAGGCAGGGAATACGAAACCCGGAACTCGACCATGGGGGAAGAATGATTTATGTGACGCGGCGGGCGGAATTTTCCGCATCGCACTTTTACCATAATCCCGATTTGAGCCCGGAAGAGAACCGCCGGATTTTCGGGAAGACCAATAATCCGAACGGGCACGGGCACAATTACACTCTGGACGTCACCGTGGCCGGCGAGGTGGATAAGACCACCGGCATGGTGATGGACCTCAAGGATTTGAAAAAGCTTCTCGAATCCGAGGTGATGCAGTTGATGGATCACCGTTTTCTGAACAAGGAAGTTCCGGTGTTTG
Organism: Terriglobia bacterium; assembly: GCA_035308965.1. Classification (GTDB taxonomy): domain Bacteria; phylum Acidobacteriota; class Terriglobia; order UBA7540; family UBA7540; genus DASYXZ01. Next base: position 105,143 of record DATGFN010000025.1, read on the forward strand.
CCACCACCATCCCTACAACTGAAAACATCGCCATCGAAATCTGGAAATTATTGGCGCCGAAACTCGCCCGAGGCAAGCTGCATCGAATCAGATTGTACGAGACGCCCGATCTTTTTGTGGATTACTACGGAGAATGAATGGTCTACCTCACCCGCCGCTACCGCTTTTCCGCTTCGCATCGATTGCACAATGACGCTTTGACGGCGGAAGAGAATTCTCGACTGTACGGCAAGTGCGACAACGCCTTCGGCCATGGGCACAATTACATGTTGGAAGTCACAGTGGCGGGCGACGTCGACCGCGCCACCGGCATGGTGCTGGACCTCGGCATCATGGATGGCACGGTCGAGCGCGAAGTGATCGAACGCTTTGACCTGACCAACCTGAATGTGGACCTCCAGAGTTTCCAATCTTTGGTTCCGACCACGGAAAACGTCTGCATCGAAATCTTCGATCTGTTAAAGGACAAATTAAACGGCAGCGGCCACTGGCCCACGGCGCGACTCAGCCGCATTCGCCTGGAAGAGACGAACTCAAACGCCTTTGAATATTTTGGCGAGCATCAGGACCCTGACCAGCAGAGGAGAGTGAGATGAAGGATTCCAATACGAACTCGATTATCAGTCCCCCCGATTTTGGATCGGAAGCGGGCATCGATTCGATTGAAGACTCGATGCGCGAAGTTCTGCGCCAATTGGGCGAGGACCCAGCTCGCGAGGGATTGCTGAAAACTCCAGAGCGCGTGGCCAAGTCCCTGAGGTATTTGACCCGTGGCTATCAACAGGATGTGGATAAGATCCTGAATGGAGCCTTGTTCCACGTCGCCTACGACGAAATGGTGATCGTAAAGGACATCGAAGTATTCAGCATGTGCGAGCATCATCTGTTGCCTTTTTTCGGGCGTTGCCACGTGGCTTACGTACCCACCGACCGAATCATCGGTCTCAGTAAAATTCCCCGGCTCGTCGACGCCTTTGCGCGCCGCCTTCAGGTTCAGGAACGTCTGACCACTCAGATTGCCGAAACCATCATGGAAAAAATCAAGCCCCAGGGCGTGGGTGTGGTGATCGAAGCGCGCCACCTCTGCATGATTATGCGGGGCGTCGAAAAACAAAATTCCATTGCGGTGACTTCGGCGATGCTGGGTGTTTTTCGTGATTGCGATCAGACGCGCGCCGAGTTCCTGCGATTGGTGCGATCCAACAGCCCAAGCTGATCCGTTCATGTCGAAACTCGAGGGCAAAGTAGTGGTGGTCACGGGTGGCAGTCGCGGCATTGGACTGGCTATTGCGCGCGCCTGCGCTAATGAGGGCGCAAGCCTTGCCCTAGTGGGACGGGACCGGAAAGCCCTGGCGCGGGCCGCGCGGCAGGTCGCAGGGGAGGTCCAGACCATCGCGGCCGACGTCGCTCAACCCAAACAAGTGGTTCGCGTCTTCAGCCGAATCCGCGAGCGTTTCGGCCGTGTTGACGTGCTGGTAAACAGCGCCGGCGTATTCACTTACAAACCGTTTGTCCGCACCTCTCTGGCGGATTGGCGGCGCAATATTGAAACTAACTTGACTGCTTTGTTTCTCACCACCCGCGCCGCGCTGCCCTTGTTTGCGCGCAGCCGCGGTCCTCACCTCATCAATATCCTCTCTGTTTCGAGCCGCGAGGCCTTCCCCAAATGTTCCGCCTATACTGCGTCCAAATTCGGCGCGCTGGGATTGACGCGCGTGCTTAGACAGGAACTGCGCGAGCTCGGCATCCGCGTCACGGCAGTGTTGCCGGGCGCAACCAATACGCGTCTGATGGATGAATTTGACTTCAAGGTTCATCGCGATCAAGTTATTCAGCCGGAAGATGTCGCTGCGGCCGTGCTGGCTGCTTTGGTCACGCCTGTCCGAACGACTCAGGAAGAGATTGTGCTTGCTCCTTCTCGAGGCAGTTTGTGAGTGCGGAAGTTCCGCGTTCAATGCTGTGAGATTAATCCACTGAGGTCAGACGCCTCGCGCCTGGCCATGCGTTCTGCAAGATAGTCCGGCGTTGCTACTCCTTGCAGTTTCTCCCTTCACCTTCGATTTCCTTTCCTTCAAAATTCGATTCGAAAGGCGCAGTTGCTTTGAGCCTCACCGATGGGTCATAATCTCTCATCCAGTTATCCGTGCAAAATGAGGGTGGGGAAATGGTGCGGGAGGCTCGTCCGCGATCCAAGCTTCGCTCCGCTTTACTGTCGTGGCCTATGGCCACGGCGGTTATCGTTGTGTTCCAAGCCGGCCTTGGTTATGGGCTAAGATCCAGCCCCGTCCTCTTTACCTACACCTTGATCCCATTCTTGATTCTGCTGTCGCTGGTGATGGCTATCCTGGTATTGAACGCTGCCAGGAGAGCGCGGGACATTACAGAACGCAAGCAGGCTGAGGAGGAATTGCGCGCCAGTGAGGAACGTTTTCGGACTCTGATCGAAATGGCGCCCGTCGCCATCGGCATCGCGCGGCATGGGGTGACGGTTTATGCCAACAGGAAATACCTGGAAATTTATGGCTATAGTCAGGTTGAGGAAATCAAGGGGAAGTCTGTGGCCGATTATTGGGCGCCTGAGTCCCGGCCCGAGATCGAGGAGTTCGTTCGCCAGCGTGCGAATGGCCTTTCCGCCGCCGAGGAACATGAAGGAATCGGTTTGCGCAAAGACGGCTCGCAATTTCCAGTGCATGTTGCGGTAAAGGTGGTACAGCTTGCGGATGGCGCTGCTTCATTCGGGTTTTTCTGGGACCTTACGGAGCGCCAGCAAGCGGAAAGAGCTCTAACGGAAAGAGAGAGGCAGTTAGTGGAAGCCCAGCGTTTGGCCGGAGTGGGTAGTTGGGAGTGGGACGTGAAGACGGCCGCTGTGACGTGGTCCAGGGAGCTCTACAAACTTGCCGGGTTTGATCCGGATCAATCCTGGCCGGATTTTCAAAAAGAGTACCACGCTATATATCCTCCTGAAACCTGGGCGCGCCTGGACGCCGCCGGGCGGGAGACCATGAAGACCGGAGCGCCGTTTGAAGTTGAGGGGTACATCAACGTCGCCGATGGCACGAAGAAATGGATCATCAGTCGCGGCGCAGTGGACTACGACGCCGACAGGCAACCCGTGCGCCTCCGTGGAACCGTGCAGGATATCACCGAGCGCAAGAGGGCCGAAGAGGCGTTGCGGGATTCCGAGGAGCGCTACCGGCTGTTATTCGAAAGAAATTTTGCCGGAGTTACCCGCACCACGCTGGATGGGCGGGTCCTGGAATGTAACCAATCCTTTGCCCGCATCTACGGCTATGACTCAATTGAAGAAGTTCTGCCCCTCAATGTCAGGGATTTCTATTACGAAGATTCCGGGCGGGACGAATTTCTTAATCGGTTGATGAAGGAGAAAGTGGTGGTAGGTTACGAATACAGGGCGCGCCGGAAGGATGGCAAATCCGCCTGGGTGCTGATCTCCTCCAGTCTAATCGAGGAAGAAAAGCAGGGAACGACGATTCTCTCGACGGTTTTGGATATTACGCGGTGGAGGGAATTGGGCGAGCAGTTGCGGCAGGCGCAAAAAATGGATGCGGTGGGCCGATTGGCGGGAGGGGTGGCGCACGATTTCAACAACATGCTTCAGATCATTAACGGCTATAGCGAACTGCTGCTCGATGAGCTTCCAGCCCAGGATCCTTCGCGAGATCTGGTTAAGGAAATCAAGAATTCCGTCGATCGTTCAGCCAGCCTGACCCGCCAATTGTTGGCCTTCAGCCGGCAACAGGTCATGACGCCGGAGATTGTCGATCTGAACAAAGTGATTATTAATTCGAACAAGATGGTTCGCCGCCTAATCGGAGAGCATATCGAATTGATCTCGGTTGAGGGTGTTGACCTGAGCCGGGTAAGAGTCGACTCAGGTCGAATCGACCAGGTGATCCTGAATCTGGCCGTCAACGCGCGCGACGCCATGCCCGATGGAGGCAGGCTCACGGTGGAAACGGCGAACGTGCAAGTGGACGAGGATTTTGCCCGCGGTCATATTCCCATGACGCCGGGGCCGTATGTGATGTTGAAAGTTTCGGACACGGGTTGCGGGATGGACGCGGATACCAAGATCCGCATATTTGAACCGTTTTTTACCACCAAGGAAAAAGGAAAAGGAACGGGACTGGGCTTGGCGACCGTGTACGGAATCATCAAGCAGAGCGGGGGGTATGTCTGGGTGGAAAGCGAATTAGGGCAGGGCACGGCATTTACCATTTATTTCCCACCGTCGGAGAACGCGATTCAAATAAAAGAAGCCACGATAGAGGCGGAGATTTTGGGAGGCTCAGAGACGGTTCTGATTGTGGAAGATGAGAAGGATATTCGTTGGCTCATGCGAAAAGCGGTGGAAGCCAAAGGTTACACGGTTCTGGAGGCTCATGACGGAACGGAAGCTCTACACGTCGCCGAGCAGCACCCCGGCGCCATCCACCTTTTGTTGACTGACATGGTGATGCCTGGAATCAGCGGACGCGCCCTGGCCGATCAATTGGCGGATCGGCGGCCGGAATTGAAGGTGCTCTATATGTCGGGATACACCGGTGACTCTCTCAACCGTCAAGACGCATTGGAATTGGGCGCAGCCTTCTTGCAGAAGCCATTTGCACCGGATTCACTGGCGCGCAAAGTGCGCGAAGTCCTGGACGCGCAGGCGGGGTAGAATTCATTGAGGGAACGAAATCCAGGAGAATTCCAAAGATTGGTCCAGACCGTGATTATTTCTTGATTCGTGAGTGGCGGCGGGCCTGCGCGGGCCCAAAGTTAGAAAGAATGTTCGCAACTTATTCGAGGGACACCAAATCCCGGGATTAAGGGGTCCCATCGAATCAAGGAACCATTGGAATGAGAGTGGAAAAGATATCGGCCAAGGCGCTGGACCGCGTCGAGTTCATGCTTGGGGAGATCTCACATTGATCGCGCGCGGACCTTTCTCCCCCCGTTCCATTTCGAACTCCACGTTTTCACCCTCTTTCAAACCATCAAAATTGATATTTTGTAATCCGCTGCGATGGAAAAAAATCTCCTGGCCTTCGGTGGATTTGATAAAGCCAAATCCACGATCACGAATGACTCGCTTAATGGTTCCCTGCATTGACTACCTCGATGAGCGTAGACTGAAGCGATTACCCGGCAGTCTGGATATGTGGATTCCTCATCTGACTGGCCTGCTTTCTCTGCGCTGGAAGGACTGTATCAGCACTAAACTACTTTGTCAAAGGCATGGAGCAAGGAAAGTTAAGAGGCGAAAGTTGAGAGTCGAATCCCGTTGCCTTCACTCTCCACTTTCAACTCAGGACTTTCAACTGCCTTAGGGCACAGAAGGATTGGCGAAGGATTTTTGAGCGGCTTCCAGGTCGTCGTAAATCTCAAATACAGTGCTGAGGCGCGTAATTTGGAGCAGTCCTCGCACGCGATTGGTGAGGCGAAGAAGTTTCACATCTCCGCCCTGCCTGCGGGCCGAGGTGTAAAGGGAGACGAGAGTGGCGAGGCCGGCGCTATCAATGTAATTCACTTCTGCAAGGTCCACGATGATCCGGGTATGGCCGGCGGCCATAAGCGTTTTGGTTATTTCGCGGAGGGCGCTGGTTTCCTCGCCGAGGGTGATCTGTCCTCGGACGTCGAGAACCATCAAATCATCGATTTGTTTTTCGACGACATACACCGCCATTTGACTTCTTCCTCCTGAGGATGCGAGGTCCGGAAATTTCTTGTCGGCAGATAATCCCGGGAGCCGGGGACGACACTCGACATCCTATCATGCGCGGGCGCGAATTCAATCGCCGAAATACAGCAAGGGAGTTTCGGCCGGACTGGGCGTTTTACTTTGGCTCAGGCTCCGCGGCCGGGTTTGCGGCTTTGGCTTTCTGGTCGCGCAAAACCGCTTTGCGGCTCAGCCGGATCTTGTTGCCCTCAATTGATATGACTTTCACCAACACCTGATCGCCTTCCTTAAGTTCGTCGCGAATATCGCGAATGCGGTTCTCCGCCACCTCGCTGATATGGAGCAGGCCGTCGGTGCCGGGGAAAATCTCCACAAATGCACCAAAATCCGCCAGGCGCACCACTTTTCCGAGGTAGGTTTTTCCGATTTCGGCTTCGGCCATCAGGTCCTTGATCATCTTAATGGCTTTGGCGGCCGCCAATTCGTCGACTGCCGCTACTTTTACGCTTCCATCATCTTCCACGTCAATCTTGGCCCCAGTCTGCTCCACAATTCCCCGGATCACTTTACCGCCCGGCCCGATCAGTTCGCCGATCTTCGCGCGATTGATTTTGAGGGTGGTTATGTGGGGGGCGTAAGCTGATATTTTCTCGCGCGAGGCGGGCATGGATTCGAGCATTTTGCCCAACACGTGAAGCCTGCCGGCCTTGGCTTGCTCCAGCGCTTCCGCCATAATTTGCGGGGTGATGCCCGAAGTCTTGATATCCATTTGAAGTGCGGTGATGCCCTCGCGCGTGCCTGCCACTTTAAAATCCATATCACCATAATGGTCTTCGGCGCCGGCTATGTCGGTAAGGATGGCGTACTTTTCGCCCTCCTTGACCAGGCCCATGGCCACGCCAGCCACCGGCGCTTTCAGGGGAACGCCTGCGTCCATTAGAGCCAGACACCCGCCGCACACGGTGGCCATGGAGGAAGAGCCGTTTGATTCCAGGATGTCCGAGACCACGCGAATGGTGTAGGGGAACTCGGTTTCCTCCGGCACCATGGAGACCAAAGCTCTCTCCGCCAGTGCTCCGTGCCCGATTTCGCGCCGGCCCGGCCCGCGCATCGGTTTGACTTCGCCCACGCTGAAGGGCGGGAAGTTGTAATGGAGCATGAAGCGCTTGAAGGACTCGCCCTCCAGCACGTCGAGGCGTTGCTGATCCACGCCCGTGCCCAGGGTGGCCGTGACCAGTGCCTGAGTTTCTCCCCGTGTGAAAAGCGCGGAACCGTGCGTGCGCGGAAGCAGGCCCACCTCACAAGTGATCGCCCGTACTTGATCGAAGGCCCGGGCATCCTGCCGGCGCCGCTTCAGGAGAACATCATCGCGAAAAAGTTTTTCCTCGACGGCGGAAAAGTACTGAGCCACATGGCGGCGCTTTTCCTCGTCATCTTCCGGGTAGCTGTCAATCAGCGCCTTGCGGATCTCCACAATCTTGCGCTGGCTCTCCAGTTTATTGCGCTTGGAAGTGTCCATGGCCTCGTGGAGCGCGGCCCCTATTTTTTCGTCCACTTCGCGGTAGAGAGCCTCATCGCGTGCGGGGGCAGCCACTTCTCTTTTCTTCAAGCCCAGCTTGGCGAATAACTCTTTTTCAATCGCCACTATCTTTTTGATTTCGGCGTGGGCAAATTGGATGGCGTCACTCATGGTGGCTTCGGAAACTTCACGCGCCGCCGCTTCCACCATCACAATCGCTTCCTCGCTGCCCGCCACCACCAGGTTCAACAAACTGGTTTTCATTTCGTTGTAAGTGGGATTCGCCACCAGCCGCCCATCCACCAGGCCAACCCGGACTGCCGCCACCGGGTTTGGAAATGGAATCTCGGAAAGGTAAAGCGCCGCCGCTCCGGCCACCAGGCCGATCACGTCCGGGTTGTTGTCAGAGTCGGCGGAAAGCACCATGGCCAACACCTGGGTTTCATCGTTGAATCCTTCGGTGAATAGGGGGCGGGTGGGGCGATCGATCAGGCGGCTGGTGAGGATTTCCTTTTCCGTGGGCCGGCCCTCGCGCTTGAAGAAGCCTCCCGGAATTTTTCCGGCGGCGTAATTGTATTCGCGGTAGTCCACCGTGAGGGGGAAGAAGTCGATTCCCGCCCGCGGATTGGTGGTGCAGGCAGTGGCCAGAACCACAGTATCTCCATAACGAACATACGCGGACCCTTCCGCTTGTTTGGCCACTTTGCCTACTTCAATTGTCAAGGTGCTTCCACCTACTTGCAAACTCACTTGTTCCATGTTTCCTCCGTTTAGCTTGTCTCCGGTGCGATTCCCCGATGGTTGCGCATTCATACGCTCCCGGGTGCTTGCCTAACTTTTGGCGGCGGCGACGGCAAATTCCAATTTGCGCCGCGCGTTCTGGACTTCTGTTGATTCCTGCCTTTTCTTGTGCCCTGATTTACATATCCGCAAACCACGTTGTCATAAAGAGGCAACACGAAGAGCACAGAGAAACTCTGTGTCCTTAGTGTTGGGATTCTTCAAAACACGGAGGGCACGTAAAAATATCCTTTGGTTGCGGCCATGGGGTGCTCTAGGAGAGTTGCGAATCGATGCAGGAAGGGAGTGAAGGCTAACACCCCACTCAAAGGGAACGCAGCCTTCGACCAAAAAAAGAGGCCCGCCCGCCGAATAAGGGGAGGGTCGTTTAGACTTTCTCGGCTGTCATTTCTCAAATTCCCGAACCGTTGGCTCACAACCGGGCTACTTGCGGATTCCCAGCTTATCGATGACCTGTTGATAGCGGCCGGAATCCTGTCGTTTCAAATACTCCAGCAAGCGTCTCCGTTGACCCACCATGATTAACAATCCCCGCCGTGATGAATGATCTTTGCGATGGAGGCGGAAATGATCGTTGAGGTAGGTGATTCGCTCGCTCAAGAGGGCAATTTGCACTTCGGGTGAGCCCGTGTCTTTCTCATGAACTTTGTAGCGCTCAATCAAAGTTGACTTGGATTCCCGTGTCAGCGGCATCCGGCAAGTTCCTCGTTTCTCTCAGCTTTTTTCATTAAGTTCGATAAAGAGGATATCACGACCACCCGTGTTATGCAAAAGATATATTGCAATGAGGGGATGCGATTCCGCCATCTTTCGACTATCCTTGCGGCTTTAACGGGAGGGGAAGAATCCAGTAAGGCGCCGTATCTTAATTCCATAGAATTCGATCCCAGGGAGCGTCCGCCGCCGCCTCTTGCGTCTTTTGGCCGGAACGGCAACTGTGATAAGATGAATCAGCCTTTCATAAATTAACGGCAACAATCGGAGTGAGTGACTTGGCGCAAAGATATACCCGCAAATATCCTCGAATTACGGCCGACTTCTCCGTCCAATTCAATTTGGGTGGCAAGGCTTACCGCGAGCGAGCCTCCGCGGTGGGCGGTGGCGGTCTATTCTTGAGCCTCAAGCAAAAACCACCACTAGAAATGGGAGCTGAATTGAAGGTCCAGTTCCGCCCGGCCAAGCATTTGCCCATGATGGAGGCAAATGCCAAAGTGTGTTACGTGGTTCCGGGCGAGGGTGCGGCAGTGGAATTTATTGAATTAGATCCTGAGCATCGGCGCCTCCTTCTGCAATACATCCATAACCGTACCGGAAACCGTCGCAAACACCCGCGCGCCTCTCTGGCAACTCAAATCCAGTGCGAAGAATCAATGTCGCTCGCCTTTGCCCGTGATATCAGCCTGGGTGGTTTATTTATCGAGACTGACCAACCGATGCCGGTAGGCTCGCGTATCACGCTGCGATTCAATCTGGAGGAAAATGATCCTATAATTGTCACATCTGCGGAGGTCACTTATCAGGTTGGACGGATGGGCGTGGGCGTCCAATTTATAGACCTCACTTCAGAGGACCAAAGACGCATTGGAAATTATGTTGATAAGTCACTCGCTCTCCCTGATCCAACCGCTCAGGTCGAATCCCCCAATTAGAATCTAATTTCTAATATTTAACATACCCCAAAGTGACACTATTTGTCAGGCGTGGGCGACAAAAACGGGCATTTGGAGGTGCGATTGTCGGCGGACGGGCGTATAGCACTTTAGTTCCAGGAACAAATTATTGCAATCAAAAGGCTTAATGAATGAGTGAGGGTACCCACGGTTTGTTTAAAGTGGAGAGCTACGTGCAAATGAACGGGCGTGCCATCCAGTAGACCTTTAAGGATGGCTCAATATAAGGAGATAAAATGAGAAGGAACTCAAAAGGATTTTCGTTGATCGAGTTGCTGATCGTTGTGGCGATCATTCTGATCATCGCGGCAATCGCAATTCCTGACCTGTTGAAGTCAAGGCAGGCGGCCAATCAAGCGTCAGCAGTGGGGTCGTTGCGCACCATCAACACCTCGGAAGTGACTTATTCTTCGACTTACACAATCGGGTATGCACCAACTCTTCTGGATCTGGGACCTCCCGCGGCCCCTCCGGACAACTCCCTGGGCGCCAACTTGCTTGATAGCGTCCTGGCGGCAGGTGTGAAGAGCACCTACGGATTTTCCTACGTGATAAATCCGGCGACTCCGGTTGCTGCGGTTGCTTGCACAGCGACACCAACTAGCGCTGGAACACCTGCGACGGCGCCCACGACGAATACTTCCTACCAAGTCAACGCCAGCCCGATTGCGTGCCCGGCACCCAAGGGTTCGGCGGGCAACTATTACTTTACTGATCAGTCTGGGGTCATTCGCCAGAACAATACGAACGAACCCAGCGCTGGAGACAATCCTCTGGCTGGATAATACTTAGAGGATCTTTACATGCTGTCCACACAGGAGATTTGAGGGGGAGCATCCAGGCTCCCCCTTTTTTTTTGGCTAAGTATGGTTTATGATGCTGGCAGAAATTTGCTGGATTCAGAACAGGACTTTGCCGGACCGGCGAAAATACTAACATTCGAAACATGAAATTAGTTAATGGATTTGGAGAGCGCCCGGGGATTATGGCATTTGAAGTGCATTAACATTTTCCGGGCCTTCTTCAATGAACAGGCGAATGAGGGTTCGAGTTGCGGTTTAGATGTAGTGATGACCGAAGACTGACTGATTGTAGATGAGGCGAATTTATGGCGAAGGAAAGAGGCTTTTCGTTGATTGAATTGCTCATCGTGGTTGCCATCCTTCTAATACTTGCCGCGATCTCCATTCCCAATATGCTGAAGTCAAGGCAAGTTGCCAACCAGGCATCCGCCGTGGGCTCGATGAGGACAATCAACACAGCGGAAGTGACTTACGCTTCCACATATAATACCGGCTACAGTACAACACTTGCGCAACTGGGCGGATCGGGGCCAGTGGCTACGACGGCGAGCGCAGAGCTTATCGATACCGTCCTTGCTTCCGGCGTCAAAAGTAGCTATCAGTTTTATTATGTCGCGTGTCCCGCGGCGCCCGGTCCCAACACCGGCGCCATGGCTAATGGCGCGTGTGCTTACGTGGCCACCTACCAAGCATCCGCAAATCCGTTGGGAGGATCGGTCAATGGGGTTTCTTACTTTTCCGACGCTTCGGGCGTGATCCGGTCGAACACTACTGCGGCCGCCGGTCCGGCTGATTCGCCCATCGGGAACTGAGCCCGGGCGGGCAACTTTTGATTTGCAGAGTGTAAAAATAAGGAGCCGGCGGGCTCCTTTTTTTTCGGTTAAAAGACGGAAACAGCCTCGAGCGATGGTCAATGGCGAGATGGATCACGAGGAAATGCCAATTGGAGTGGGTATTCATTGAGCCGCGATACCAAAGACGATGCCATGCAGGCCCGCTGGAACGAAATTTTAAAGCGCCACCCTGTAACAACCGGTGCGCTCCTGACTTTATTCACCTTTGCAACCTATTGGGGTGCGCTATCCAACTCATTCGTCTATGACGACGAATCGCAGATTATTGCCAATCCATTCATACTGAACGCGCAGCTTTGGAAGAAGATATTCACTGGGACTGTCTGGTCCTTCAATTCCGCGGCGGCGCGAGACAATTACTACCGTCCGCTCCAAATGTTCTACTATTGGGTGATCTATCGCCTGGGTGGACCCAACCCCGCTCTGTTCCACGTCACACAAATCCTCATTTATGCCGCTACCGCGTGGCTGGTTTATCGCCTGGGGTGTGAAATTTTCGGGCACCCGTGCGCGGCCCTGGTCGGCGCCGGGCTTTGGATCCTCGTTCCGGCCCATGTGGAAGCGGTGGCTTGGATTGCGGGAATGGCGGATGTGGGTTGCGGATTTTTTCTTACGATGGCTTTTTTATTTTTTGTGCGTGCGGAGAAAAGCGAGACTCCCAATTTTTATTCGCATCTTCCGGTTGCGCTGATTTATTTTCCAGCTCTTTTCTTCAAGGAGATGGCTGTTTGTTTTCCGCTCCTTGTCCTGGCCTATTGGTTTTTTGTTTCACCCCCAGCATCGATGCGCGATGCGCGCGGCTGGGCGGCGCGGATGGTTCGTTCGATTCCGTATTTTGCCGTCGTCGGGGCTTACATCACGATTCGACTTGCTTTGGTAGGTTCCTTTGGCAGGACCCATTCTCTTTGGAACATTTCGGGAAGAACTATGGCTTCCGCCTTGGCGCTCTTGGGCCAAAATGCCAAAATATTTTTCTGGCCGGTGGGCTTGAGCCCGGCGAGATCTTTCGACCTCGGACGGATGTTACTTTCGCCCTGGCCGTATCTCGCCCTGCTAGGATTGTCCGCCGCGATCAGGTTCAGGAAACGAGACCCCCAATTAACTTTCCTGACGGCCTGGTGGGCCGTCATGCTCATCCCTTGCCTGGATATTCGCCAACTCGGCATTCCCAAAGTAGCCGATCGTTTTTCCTATATGCCGTCGGTCGGCCTTTGCCTGGCTATTGCGCTTACTTTAATGGTTCGATTGCCTTCCTGGTCCTTTGGCCTCAAGCTCGCACGCGCAGTGGCCCCGGCGCTCGCTTCGCTTGCGGTCTTCTGGGCCTCCCAAACGTTGGCGGACATTCCCATCTGGAAAAGCGATACCACTTTGATGATGCGGGTGCGGGCGCGAGCGCCGGATGCGGCGTGGCCGCACGTTGCGCAGGGCGACATTCTCCGCTTCCAGGAAGGCGACCTGGATGGTTCGGAGCATGAGTATCAGACGGCGCTCACCCTGGGCCAGAATCCCAGCGAGAGATCCCCCGAAGTAATTTACGACAGCTACATCGGCTTGGGAGGGGTTGCCGAGGAGCGGGGGCATGACCAACAAGCTCTTATGTTTTTTCAGCAGGCGGCCAATACCTTGCCCCAGCTCAGTCCTGCTTACGACTTTCTGGGCGCGTATTACTTTCCGCGAAAGGATTATGCTACCGCTTCCGTCTATTTCTCCAAAGCGGTGAAAGCAAATCCTCAAGACGTCGATGCCCATATTTACCTCGGCAATTGCTGGATGAAGCTGGGGAGGTTCAGGGACGCGGCCGGAGAGTTCCACGCGGCGCGGGACGTGGATCCAGGTCTGAAGCAAGCCTATATTTCCGAGGCGCACGCATTGGATGTCCTCGGCGAAGTGGATGCGGCATCGAAGGTTCGCGAAAGTTTTCATTAGCTGAAGGATGAAAAACTTCCAATGAATTGTTAATCTGATGGGAGCCCCGCAAGGAGGCTGGGAAATGATTTATGCTGGCTATTGAAACCAAAGATTTGACCAAGGATTATGGGGTGGGATTTTGGAAGAAACGCCCCCGGCGCGTGTTGGACGGCCTGAGCATTCAAGTTGAGAAAAGCGAAGTGTTCGGGTTGCTCGGGCCCAACGGCGCCGGCAAGAGCACCACGCTGAAAATCCTTCTGCGCCTCATCTTTCCAACTTCGGGCTCCGCGCGCATCCTCGGAAAGGAACTGGATGACACGTCGGCGCACGCGCGAATTGGCTTCCTCCCGGAGAATCCCTCCTTCTACGATAATCTGACCGCGGAAGAGTTCTTGAATTATGCGGGAGAACTTTTCAGCCTTCCCGCGGCGGAGAGGCGGCGCCGGGCGGCGCGTCTGCTCGCCCAAGTGGGGCTGGAGGGGGCGCGCGACGTTCAAGTGCGGAAGTTTTCCAAAGGCATGGTCCAGAGGCTGGGCATCGCGCAGGCTCTTATTAATGATCCCGAGTTGGTCTTCCTGGATGAACCCATGTCAGGCCTCGATCCGCTGGGACGCCGGGAAGTGCGCGATTTGATCCTGGATTTGAAGCAGGAAGGCAAGACCGTCTTCTTCTCCACTCATATACTTTCCGATGCGGAAATGCTCTGCGACCGCGTGGCCATCCTCCATCTGGGGCGGATGCAGGGATGCGGTGAGCTCAAGGAAATGCTTGAAATGGACGTAGCCAAAACTGAGATTATGATTCAGTCTCCCCCACCGGAACTTTTGGAGGGGTTCAAAGCTCACGGCGGCGCCTGGGTGCGAACGGGGGAACGCGTGCGGGTGGAGATTCCAAGCGGATCGGATGTGTCAGCCGTCTTGGGGATGATCTTGCAATCGGGCGCCGAAGTCGTTTCCGTTAATGCCGTAAAGATTTCCCTGGAAGATTACTTCATGGAACAAGTGGGGAAGGACGCCAGAATCGCGCCCGAAAAAGCCGCAGTGGGCCCGGCGAAAGGAGAACGATGAAGGCGATGAATCGGGTTGCCTCGATTGCTCTTCACACCTTCAAAGAGGCGGTGAGGGATAAAGTCCTCTACAACCTCGTGGTGTTTGCTCTTTTGCTGATCGGCGCCGCCATTCTTTTCAGCAGTATTTCCGTGGGCATCGAGCAAATCATCATGATCGACCTGGGCTTGAGCTCGATTTCCGTTTTTGGACTGATCATGGCGATTTTCATCGGCATCGGCCTGGTCTCCAAGGAAATTGAGCGCCGCACCATTTATCACATTCTCTCGAAACCGGTTCGCCGAGTTGAGTTCATCGTGGGGAAATACCTCGGACTCGTCCTCACCCTGGTCATCAACACGGCTATTATGACCGCGGGGTTTTACCTCGCGATTTATTATCAGAAACGCTCCTTGGGCGCGGAAGATTTCGCCCCGCTCTCCGCCATTTATTTTATTCTTCTTCAATTGGCCATCGTTGTGGGCCTGGCAATTTTCTTCTCCTGCATATCCACACCCGTGCTCTCCGCGGTTTTCACTTTTTGCGTTTATGTGATTGGACATTTCCTCAGCGAAATCCGCTGGCTGGGAACCACTCTGCACAGCAGCGCGGCGAAATGGGTGACGCAAGTCTTGTATTATCTCCTGCCCAATCTTAGCGATTTTGATTTCATTACCCGGGCCGCCCATGGCGAAAAGATGTCTTCGTCCCTCCTGGTTTCCAATTCGCTCTATGCCCTCCTATACGTGACCGTGCTGATATCAGCGTCGATTCTGATTTTCGAGGAGCGCGAATTCAAATGACGGCCGCGGCTCCATCGAAATCGGGATTGCACTCCACCCGCAATGCCTGCTGGGCGCTGCTGGTTCTTGGCTTTCTGGCCTTGTTCGCAGTCCAGAGGCAAATCGATCGCGAGACGGACGTTTACGCCAAAATTAACGAGGTTCTCTATGTTCGTTCCGGGACGACCCTTCGATCTCTTTGTCTCGGAAATGAAGGACTATTGGCTGATATCTACTGGACTCGCGCGGTGCAGTACTTTGGCCGGGGACTAATGGAAGGCACAGGAGAAAGAAGATTTGAGTTGCTCGCGCCTTTACTTCGCATTACTACTGACCTTGATCCCCAATTGATCATCGCCTATCGATTCGGCGCCATCTTCCTGATGGCCAGACGCCCTGTCGGCGCCGGCGACCCCCAGGGCGCGCTCCAACTGATCCGGCGCGGAATTGTGGCCAACCCCGATTATTGGCGGCTCTGGCAGGACTTGGGGTTTGTCTACTACTGGGAGTTGCATGACTATAAGTCAGCGTCCAAAATGTTCGCCATAGGAAGCCAGCAACCCGGCGCGGACTTCTGGATGAAAGCATTGGCGGGGACGGTGGCGGCAAAGGGAGGGGACCTTGAAACTTCCCGCTTTCTTTGGTCTGAAATCTATCGGCACGCGGAAACCGATGCGGTTAGGAAGACGGCGGAATATCACCTGGCCAGCCTGAAGGCGAGGGTTGATCTGGACAAGCTAAACGACCTTCTGGAGATTTATCGAAGGAAAACCGGACACGATGCACATTCAATTTATGATTTAACTTCCAGCGGTCTGTTAAGCGGCTTACCCAAGGATCCTTCAGGCATTCCTTATGTGATCGGTCCTGACGGCCACGCGGCATTAGGCGAGGGAAGCAGCGTGGATCTTCGCATGGTTCAGTAACTCCCCGCGGACGGAGCGTGAAGCGGTTAACGATGTTCAAGCTCAGGTTTATTTTTTCGCAAACCATATTGACCCTTGGCCTGATTTTCCTCGGGTTGATCGCCGCCAAGGCGACGGCGGGATTGCGAACCATCGGGGAGTCGAAGGATTCTGATTGGCGTCTGGCATGGGTACGCGGCCTTTTATACACATCCATTCTGGCCCTGGTCATTTTCGGTGCGCGGGGTTTGGCGGAGGGCATGGCTGCCGGAATACACTCCGTGGCATGTGCGGACGATTTCAATCATAAGCGGCCGGACCAAACCTACTTCAACGCATTGCGCGCGGTCCAGTTGCGTCCAGGAACAATTGCCTATTGGAAAGACCTGGATGCTTCCAAGTTCTTGCAAGCCCAGTTCGATTCCGTGTTAAAGGATGAACCGGTATTGCGGGCCCTCAGTGGCGGACCATTGGACGAGGAAACCACGATGCGCTTCGCGTATTGCTACTACTTTCTGGGCGAGTATGACCGGGTCATTCCGTTGACGGAAGAAGTTATCCGCAACAACCGAAATTTCGCGGCCCCCTACATTCTGGAGGCCATGACCTATACGGCCCAGAAAAAATACATCCAAGCAGAGCAGGTATACTTAGCCGTGCTCCAAGTCTTCCCCTCGCAAGAGACGGCTGTTGAGGGTCTGGCACACGTACATTATCTGAAGGGGTTTCCTGAGACCGCCGAGAAGGTTTTGGCTGAGACCGCAAAGTTCCCTTTCCCCCCCCAAGCGCGGAAACGGTTTGACGCCCTGAAGGCATTCTATGCCCAATGATGGACGCATTAACCTTCGGGTGCGTCTCGAGGATGCCGTAGCGTTTTCGTTTTTCTTCCTATATCTCGTTCTGATTGCTTCCTTCCGTGAGTGGCGCGGAAGCATGCCGGACCCTGTCAGCGTGATGGTTGTGGTTCCCGCAGTCTGCTTGCTGCTGGGCAAGGAACTGGTGCATTATTTTGTGGCGGGAAAAGAAATGCGCCTTGAATCGGCAGAGGGCCTGTGGGAATTCGTAAAGCCCTATTGGACGATCCTTCATGATTGGCTGCCCTTTTTCATGCTGCTCTTTATGTATTACGCTCTTTGGGGGAGCGCCACGCACATGGTGATCACGCATGACCGTGACCTGGACCTGATCGCGTGGGACCAGCGTTTGTTTGGATTTCAGGCCAGCGTAGCCCTGCAACGCATTGTCTCACCGCCGTTGACCGCGTGGATGGAATTCGCTTATTTCTTCCACCTTCCCAACATTCCGATTGTTGCCTGCTTCATTTATATCTGGCGGCCGCGGGAACGATTTCGAGAAATGATGACCGGTGTGCTGCTCGTGACCGCTTTCGGTTTGGTGGGATATCTGTTGGTACCCGGGGTGGGCCCCATGTATTCCTTGAGGGACCAATTTATCGTGCCCCTTAGCCAGCCTCTGGCGCTCTTCAGCCAGCAAGCCGACTTCATCGATTTTGCCCGCGTCCAACGGGATGTCTTCCCCAGTTTGCACGTGGGGATTTCCTTTGTGGTTTGGCTGTATGCGTACCGTAATTCCAAACGACTCTTTTGGATTCTTTCCCCGTTCATTTTGAGCTTGTGGGTTTCCACCGTCTACCTTCGCTATCATTATTTGGTGGACGTCGTCGCCGGCCTCATTCTGGCGCCCCTCTGTTTTTTATTGTCCAATTGGCTGTTCAAGCGATTTGGAGTAATAAGCATTCCAATCCGGATGCCCGAAGCTTGGGCGTCGCGAATTCGGGGCCACCGCGCGCAGCCTGCTGTTGGGCAGGAATCCAGCCCAAGTGAAATGGAGGAGCGCCCATGAGCGCATTGCCGCGGACAAGGGCGACGGAGCGGGCTTGCCACCGCGCCTTCCTGGTCCGGAAATGGCCCGCCGCATGCGAGGTTCTTGCCAGTGCGGCTATTCTTTTCGTCACATTAAGTTTCAACCCTGCCATTGTTGCGCGCCCTGGGCAGGAACCCCCCTCCGTGGAAGATTTTGTCAGCCGGCTTGAGTCCAGTTATCACACCGTAAAAGCCCTGCGGGCGGAGTTCGTGCAAACCTACGTTGCCAACGGGCAGACACGAGTTGAATCGGGCACCGTCATGTTTGCCCGAGGTGGCCGGATGCGTTGGGATTATCGTCAGCCGGAAGAGAAGCTGTTTCTTTCCGACGGAAAGTATTTGGTGCTCTACGTCCCGGCGGAAAAACAGTTGACGCGCTCGCGGGTGAAAGAGAGCGACGATGTGCGCGTGCCTTTCCGGCTTCTGCTCTCACGCCTGAATCTTAGGCGCGTGTTTGGCCGCTTCGAGTTCGCGGACCAGGCGCTGCGGCCGGAACCGGGCGACCGGGTTCTGCGCGCGCTGCCGAAACACGAGGACGAGAGTGGCTACCACGAAGTGCTGATGGAAATCACGCCCGAGTTTGACATTCGCCGCCTGGTCATTCACTTCACCGACCACAGTTCGATGGAATTCACCTTCAAAGGAATCGACCGTAACGTTCAAACGAATTCTGGGCTTTTCAATTTCACTCCGCCTCCCGGTACTGAAGTCATCGACGCGCCAAATGAGTAGTAGGGGCACGGCTTGCCGTGCACTCTTGAGGTTTTCAGGAAAAGGCAGGAGGGCAGGGCAAGCCCTACCCCTACGCTATCCTATCTCAGCACGTAGGAATGAATCGCCGCCGCCACTCCGTCCTGATCGTTGGAAAGGGTTACAGGCCAGCCTTCCTGGTCGAGGCCTGGCGTGCAGTTGCCCATCAGGACCGGGCAGCCGGAGAAACGAAGCATCTCGAGGTCGTTGTAATTATCCCCAATCGCCATCACTTCGCTCGGATGAATGCCGCAGCTTTCGGTCCACAGTTTCAGCGCGCCGCCTTTCGAGCACCCACGGTTCATAACATCGAGGATGGACATGTTCCGGGTGAAATATTTAGTCCACGTCAGATGAACGTCCGGGCCGGCGGGCGAGTCGCGGAGCAACGGCTCGAGCGGCCCCATTTGGGCCGGAGGCCCGCCGAACATCAGTTGAACCGGATCGGTGGTGAGCGCGGCTTCCAGGTCGGGAACGATGGACAGGGCATCGGGCGATCTTTCTTGATACCAGCTTAGGGGGCCTTCGGGGACGGCGCCTTCCTGCATCACGACCTGGCCGCGGCCCGGAATGTCGAAAATCGCCACGCCGTGGGCGCGAAAATGGCGCGCGATTCCCAGTATCGATTTCGCCGTCGCGCGCGGAAGAAAATTTCGGTGGACTACTTCTCCGGCAGGGGTTCCGATCAGCGCGCCATTGGAGGAGATGAGCGTGAGAGGGAAGGGAATTTGCTCGATGATGGGCCGCGCGGAATGAAACCTCCGGCCCGTCACCACTATAAATTGAATGCCGCGCTCCGCCGCTGCCGTCAATGCTTGCCGGTTGGCGTCAGAAATTTCAGAGCGGCTATTCAGGAGAGTGCCGTCAAGATCGACTGCCACCAAGCGTATGGGCATGAGCAAGAAATATTAACATATTGAATGCCGGAAGAGTGCGCCCGGCGCCAGCCTGTTTCCGTTGACCGGGCTTTCGCCGCTCGGTTAGACTGCTGTGTTCATGTCCATGGTCTCTCATCTCGAGTGTGCGCGCTGCGGGAACCGGTTCGAGGCGGGGAAGATCTACAACTTATGCGCTTGCGGCTCACCGCTGCTGGTGCGCTATCATTTGTCCAAAGACCGCGGCGTCACAGTTCGTAAAGGCCTGCTCCAAGGTCCACATAATCTTTGGCGTTATCGGGAAGTTCTGCCCGTTACCCGGGATTCGTCCATTGTTTCACTGGGTGAAGGGTTCACTCCGTTGCTTCACGCCGACCGCTTGGGCAAGAAATTGGGCCTCGCGCACCTCTACTTCAAAAATGAAGCTGTCAATCCCACCGGATCGTTCAAAGACCGCGGCATGGCGCTGGCCGTCAGCATGGCGCGCGAGTTGGGCATCACGAAACTCGCCGCTCCCTCGGCTGGTAATGCTGCCGGCGCGCTGGCCGCATACGCAGCCAAAGCGGGAATGAAAGCAACAGTCTTCATGCCCGAAAGTACTCCTCTGGCAAACCGCCTGGAGTGTTCACTGGCGGGCGCGGAAGTGGTTTTGGTGGCGGGGAGCATCAAGGATTGCGGGCGAGTTTTGCGGGAGCGCACAGCGGCGGAAGGCTATTTTGATGTTTCGACTTTGCGGGAGCCTTACCGGGTGGAAGGCAAAAAGACGATGGCGTACGAAATCTATGAGCAGCTTGGCGGTCATCTTCCCGACGCCATGATTTACCCGACCGGCGGGGGTACTGGACTGATTGGCATGTGGAAAGCGTTTGCCGAAATGGCCGAGCTCGGCTGGATTGGCGGTGAGCAGCCGCGAATGTTTTCGGTGCAAGCGACGGGATGCGCGCCTATGGTGCGCGCATTCGAGAGTAATTCAGAAAAAGCTGAAGAATGGCAGAACCCTGCCACCGTTGCTTCCGGGCTGCGCGTGCCTTCAGCCATCGGCGATTTCCTGATCCTGCGGGCTCTCTATGAAAGCAGCGGCGCCGCACTGGCGGTGGAAGACGCAGCCATGCTTGAGGCCGTTCGCGAACTGGCTGAGACCGAGGGGCTTATCACTTCGCCCGAGGGCGGAGCCACCCTTGCCGCGTTGAAGCGGTTGGTAGCCGACGGAGTTCTGAAGGGTACTGAGACTGTCGTTTTATTTCTTACCGCAACAGGATATAAATACCTGGAAGTTTTGCAGACCCTTGCCACGAACAAGAGCGCCTAGGAAGAAATGCCGAAAACGGAACGCCTTTACTATACCGATTCTTATTTGCGGGAGTTTGAGGCCCGCATTCTAAAAACCGAGCCCGGACCAAAGGGTTTTCGCGTCTATCTGGACCGCACCGCTTTCTACCCCGAGTCGGGAGGTCAGCCGATGGATTTCGGGACTTTGGGCGGCATTCCCGTGCTTGCATTGGCGGAAGAAGACGACGCGATTGTGCACGAGATGGAACGGCAGCCCGAGGGCGAGCCGGTTCAAGGGGAAATCGACTGGCCGCGCCGCTTCGATCACATGCAACAACACACAGGCCAGCACGTTCTCTCGGCGGCATTCGAAAAAGCCGGAGAATACAAAACGGTTTCGTTCCACCTGGGCGCCGACGTGTCATCCATCGACCTGGATTCGGACCGCCCCGGGGGCCGTCAGATCAATGAAGCCGAAGATCTGGCTAACCAGATTGTGTTTGAGAATCGCGAAGTAAAAATCTCTTTTCGCCCCGTTGCCGAGGCCCAGCTCCTCGACTTGAGGAAGCCCACGCTGCGCGATGGTGAGGTTCGTTTGGTTGAGATTGCCGGCTTCGATCTTTCCGCATGCGGCGGGACTCACGTGAGCCGCACGGGGGCTATTGGCCTGATTGCGGTGCGCAAAGTCGAGCGTATGAAAGGGCTGACCCGAGTGGAATTCGTTTGTGGTGGCAGGGCGCTTGCGGCCTCCCGGCGCGATTTTCAGGTCTTGAGCGAGGCTGCAAAATTGCTTTCCGCTTCGAGCACTCAGCTTCCGGAATTGATTGCGAAACAGATGGATGAGTTGCGCGCCGCCAACCGCGCCCGCGAAAAATCGGTGGAGCGGAGCGCGGAAATACATGCTCAAAAGCTATGGCAGTCCACGCCGGAACAGGATGGCCGCCGGGTTGTTTCCCATTTTTTCAATGAGGATGAACTCCAGGAAGGGAAAAAGGTTGCACACGCGATTGCCGCCCACCCCGCCGCCATCGCGCTGGTCGGTGTGAAAGGTAAGAAGACGTTCCTGTACTTCTCTCAAACAGCAGGAGGCGGCGCGGATATGGGCGCCATCCTCAAGCAAACCGTGGCGAAGTTCGGCGGGAAGGGTGGCGGCACAAAGGACTTTGCCCAGGGCGGGGGGATGGACGAGTCGCGACTTGAAGAAGCCCTGGCGTTTGCGGAATCACTGCTGTAGCGGTTTCCCACCGTGCTGAAGGGCTTATTTAGTGGTCTTTCAAGAGGAGACTGGTTCGATGCGCGCTTTTAGAATTGACCTAAACGGGAAAGTCCTGTGCCATGCTGGCATCGGGAATGAAGGAGTCCTCACTGCAATCGTCCGATATGTCACAAAATCGAGCAAGGTTAAAGGACGGAGCCGGGATGATCTCGGTCTCGACGTGGGCGGCCTGATTGGAGCGACGCAAGAGCACGTCAACTGGCGAAACATCCGCCTCAAAGTCGGCGACGAAGTTTTGGTGAAGGTCATCGAAGCCGTTACGGTAGACAAGCCAGAATGGCGCCACGGGATTGACCCAGTCAAAGACCTGAAAGCAAGAAAGAGGTACGTCTTGGAGATGGCTAAAGAATTGGGATGGAAAGTAACAACGGGGCGGGCAGGATCAAGGAGATCCCGCACCCCACTGCCGCGAATTGTCGGGGTGGTGTAGCCATGTTATATTTATAGCTGTCCATGGGCGCGTAGCTCAGTTGGGAGAGCGCGGCGTTCGCAACGCTGAGGTCGAGGGTTCGAATCCCTTCGCGTCCACCATTTTCAATTCGCATTGGAAGTCTTCGGATTGATTTTCCGGCGATCCTTCAAATCCGGATCGCACCCCGCATGGACTGCCCCAAGTGCCACCGCAAGAACCCGGACAACGCTCAGTTCTGTCTGGTATGCCACGCACCGCTAAAATATATATGTCCGGCTTGCAAGCACGTTCAGTTGCAAGGCGGTCTATGCGAAAAGTGCGGAGTGGATTTTGCCAAATATCTGGCTATGATGCATTTTCAGATGAAGTCGGAAGCTGATCAGGATCGGCAGCGCCTGAGGGCCCGCAGCGGCATATTCAAGCAAATCGTCTTGCTTCCTATCACGGGGGGATTTTCTCTGCTCAAATACTTACGCAGCCGGATTCGAGGCGATTGATTGAAACCGCAATAAAGAGGGGAAGCCACATGGGCACCCCCCTCGATCGAGTGGATTTTGTTTCGGGGAGCAAATATCCAGGGTTAATTGACGGCCTTGCTGGCCATATATTTTTTCGCGCTGGCCATCAAGTCTCGCGCCTGGCCCATATGCTCGAGGGCCTTACCTACCAGGTAATCGTTATCAATAGCAATTTTGCTCGCTTTGTCCTCGCCAAAAATCACCAGGACCAATTGGGTGCGAATGTGCCGCTTGATGAAATCGGCGTTGTCTTTGATGTTTTGGTCGGTGATTTGGATCTTCTTGGTTTCCAGGAAATGCTTGAATTCCTGAAGGACCGCATCGGTTACCTCGAAATCTTCCGGAATGGTTTTGTGCACGCCCAGATAATACTTCCCGAAATCGAAGAATGCTCCGCGCTGGGCAAGGTTGGTGGCCACGGTGCTGTATTTGGGTTCTTCCACAACCAGGTCGGGAGAGATCCCCCTGCCTCCATACACGGTGCGCCCGCCATCGGTGAGCCGCGCGTCGGAATGGTCCGCGGGGCCTTCATTATAGTGGTAATAGTAATCGTAGAGAGACACATCGGAGTAATCACGCTGAATCCAACGGCCGCTGGGCGTGTAGTACTGCGCGGTGGTGAGCGCCAGGGCGGTATGTTCGCTCAAGGTCATGACGGTTTGAACCAGGCCCTTGCCGAAACTCGGTTCACCCATCACCAGGGCGCGGTCATGGTCCTGAAGGGCGCCGGTAACAATTTCGGCGGCGCTGGCGGAATATCGATTGATGAGGACCACCATGGGATACTCGTTACCATCGTTGCCATTGCGGGCGACGTACTTTTTCTCGGGGGAGCGGCGCCCATAGTGATAAACGATCAGCTGGTTGCGCTCCAAAAAGTGGTCCGTGACCTGCACCGCTTCATTCAACAGGCCGCCGGGGTTGCCGCGCAAATCCAAAATCAATCCCTGCATGCCCTTTTCGGTGAGTTGATTCAGGGCGTCGGTCAGTTCGTCGTTGGTGGTTTCATTGAAGCTCAAAATCCGGATATAGGCAATTCCCGGCCTGATGAAGAATGCCGCGTCCACGCTCTTGCGGGAAATTTCATCGCGCGTGATGGTGAATTCCACCGGCTTGTCCGAGCCCTCGCGGCTTATGGCAAAGTGAACCACAGTGCCCTTGGGACCTTTCAGCCGGGTGGCCACGTCGGTGCTGCTCAGGCCGTCGGTGGTTTGGCCGTTCACGGAAACAATGATGTCCCCGGGATGAATTCCGGCGCGGAATGCAGGTGAGCCGGGCATGGGTTGGACGACGACGGTGACCATTTTGCCCAATTTGCCGGGCATGGCGCGGATGGACATCCCCACGCCGAAATACTTTCCTTCCTGATCTTCACGCATGCGCGTGAAAGCCCGCGGGTCAAAAAAATTGGAATGGGGGTCGAGGGTTCGGAGCATTCCCGGGATGGCGCCCAGGCTGGTGTCCGTGGGTCCGAAAATGGCATTGTCCGCGTCAAGCGGGTCGGCGTAATTTTGTTCGACCAAATCGTAGACTTTGGTGAAGGCATTGAAGCTGGTCTGCACGTCGGAATCATCGCCGACGGTCGTGGCCACCACAATTCGGCCGTAAAGCCCACCCAGGAGGGCGCAAAGCATAACCGTGGACAGAACGAACCAGATCAGTCGTTGAGTTTGTTTCATGCCGTTTTTGCCTCTCCTAAAGTATTAGTGCGGCCGCCGAATTTCGATTAAGGACGAGCGAGGGCTTTGGCCTGATTCCGGCCCGCCATATACTTCTTGGCGTTGGCCAGAAGCTGGGCGGCCTGGCTCATCCTTCCGGAGGCGTTGGCCACCAGAGGATCATTTTGCCGCTCAATCCTGAGGGCCTCACTCTCTCCATAAATGACGGCGACCAATTGCGTTCGGATGCGATTCTTGATGAAGTCGAGGTTGGCGTCGAAGTCGTGGTCTGATATTTGAATCTTCTCTCCGGCCAGAAATTCCTTGAATTCCGCGACCACCTCAGGGGAGGCGGTGAAGTCTTTCGGAATCGTCTTGTGGATACCCAGGTAGTGCTTGCCGAAATCAAAGAAGACGGGCTGCTGGGAAAGCATTTCTTCGGTCAGCGTCGATTTGGGCTCTGTAAATTGAATGTCGGGAGTGATGCCGCCTCCGCCATAAACTTCGCGCCCGCCGTCCGTGTGCTTCACTTCGGTGTGGGGGAGGAGAGTAGCGTCGCGGTCATAGAGGTAATCGTAGAGTGAAACGTCCTGATAATTCCGCTGGATGAGGCGGCCGCTGGGCGTGTAGTAGCGCGCCGTGGTCAGGAGCAGGAACGCTTTCTCGCTCAGGGGATATTCACTTTGCACAAGGCCCTTGCCGAAACTTGGTTCGCCCATCACCAGGGCGCGGTCGTGATCCTGAAGGGCTCCGGCAACGATCTCCGCGGCGCTGGCGGAATAGCGGTTGATCAGGACGACCATGGGATATTCATTGCCACGATTGCCTTCGATCGCCTTCCATCTTTTTTCCGGCGAGTTGCGGCCGTGGTGATAAACGATCAATTGATCTTTTTCCAGAAAGTGGTCGGCCACGTCCACCGCTTCCTGCAACAAGCCTCCGCGGTTGTCACGAAGGTCGAAAATCATTCCCTGCAAATCCTTTTCATTCACCTTTTTCAGGGCCTGGACCAGCTCGTCATTCGTTTTCTCGTTAAAGGTGGCCACATGAATGTAAGCCAGCCCCGGCGCGATGAGGAAAGCTGCGTCAACCCCGCGCCCTCCAATCTCGTCACGGGTTACGTCGAATTCGAGCGGCTGCTCGGTGCCCTCGCGCGTAATTTCGATGTGGACGACGGTCCCTTTGGGCCCCTTCAGCAACGATGCGACCGCGGGAACATCGAGATTTTCGGTGGATTTCTTATCCACAGAGATGATCACGTCACCCGGGCGGAGGCCGGCCCGGAAGGCGGGCGAGCCGGGCATGGGCTCCACTACCGTCGTAACCAATTTGCCCAGCTTGGCGGGTAACTGGACGATCGTCATTCCCACGCCGTAGTATTTGCCTTCCTGGTCCTCTTGAAACTGCTCGAAGGTGTGTGGGTCCAGAAAACTGGAGTGCGGGTCGAGCGTGCGTAGCATTCCCGGAATCGCGCCCATGCTGCTTGAGGTCGAGCCGAAGATGGCTTTATCTGCGTCGACGGGCTCGGCGTAATTCTGCTCGACGATGTCCAGAAGTTTGGCGAAGGAGCCGATGCTTTTTTGAACGTCGGAATCGTCGGTATCACTGGTGGTGGCTTCAACCTGCTGGCCATAAAGCCCGCCGAGAACGGTGCACAACATGATAGTGGATCCGACATAAAAAACCAGACGCCGTGTTTTGGCCATTTTTGGAACCCCTCGCCCTAAAGTTGAGTATAACACGGCGCAGACTAAACCCAGCCACCATCGGCGACGCATTTATTTGGATGTATTTTTAATCGTGCGCGTTACCTCGTCGAAACAGTTTTTGGCAAAATTACTGTCTGGATTCCGTCCCATGCCATGCTATTCTCGCCATGCACTGGCGCCCAATTCATTGGCGGATGGCTCGAATTTGATGCGTTCCAAGTCCCAGGAACTTTTTCGCAAGGCTCTCCAACTCCTTCCCGGCGGCGTCAGTTCGCCGGTGCGCGCCTTTCGCGGCGTCGGAGGTGAGCCGATTTTTATGGCCAGCGGATCAGGCTCGCGCATCACAGACGTGGATGGCCTGACCTATATCGATTATGTGGGGTCATGGGGTCCCTTGATTCTGGGCCACTGCCACCCTGAGGTGGTTGAAGCCATCGCCCGCGCTCTTCAATCCGGCACCAGCTTTGGCGCATCAATCCCCGGAGAGTTGGACCTTGCCGAAAAAATTCAGGCGGCGTTTCCTTCGGTAGAAAAGGTTCGATTTGTCAACTCCGGGACGGAAGCTACGCTCTCCGCCCTGCGCGTGGCGCGCGCCGCCACCGGCCGGGAAAGGATTTTGAAGTTCGAGGGTTGCTACCATGGACATTCGGACAGCCTGCTGGTGAAAGCTGGTTCCGGAGTCGCCACTCTCGGTTTGCCCGACAGTCCCGGAGTGCCCCGTGGCCTGGCCGAGCTTACCCTTACCGCTCCATTCAACGATTTTGCCGCGCTGGAGGAAACCTTCCGCCGGTGGCGCAATGAGATTGCGGCTGTAATTGTGGAGCCCGTCGTCGGCAATATGGGCTGTGTCTCACCCGCACGGGGGTATCTCGAGAAACTGCGCTCGCTCACCGCCGAACAGGGAACGGTATTGATTTTTGACGAGGTAATGACTGGCTTCCGCGTGGCCCACGGCGGCGTTCAAGGGCTCCTGGGCATCACTCCCGATATGACGACACTGGGCAAAATCATCGGCGGAGGATTGCCGGTGGGAGCGTATGGCGGCAGAGCGGAATTGATGAACCTGGTGGCTCCGGCTGGGCCCGTCTACCAGGCGGGCACGCTTTCAGGGAACCCCCTGGCCATGGCGGCGGGAGCGAAGACCCTCGAAATCCTGGGCCGTCCCGGAGTCTATGAGCGGCTGGAATCACTGACCGCCAAATTGAAAGCGGGTCTGAAAGTGGCGGCGACCAAGGCCGGCAAAGACCTGACCGTGAATCGCGCCGGATCCATGTTTACTCCTTTTTTTACTTCCGTACCCGTGGTGGATTACACTTCGGCCAAAAAGTCAGATACCGCTGCCTTTGGCCGTTTTTTTCACTCCATGCTCGACCACGGAGTCTATTTACCACCCTCACAATTCGAGGCTGCTTTCGTTTCCACCGCGCACAGCGAAGCTGACATCCAGCAAACCATTGATGCTGCGGGCCACGCGTTTGTGGAAATGGATGGGAAAAAGTAGTCGGAATGTTGAAGGTTGGAAAAATAATTATGGAGAAGCTGATGAGCGTACTAATTTCCCTGGGAGCGCGGGCGTCTCGCCCGCAATCTAAGGAAAGAGCGGGCGAGCCCCAAAGTAACACGCGGGGCCCCGGCGTGCGCTCCCGGCAATGGAAACCCAGAGAGTGCCAGAAGGTGATTCGATTTGATTGGGACTTTAGATTCCGGCAAGGCCGCCAACGGGTCAGGCTAAATTCCCGGTGTCCCCGGAAGGGTGCGAAACTTGCACCTCCCGGGGACGCGCAGGCGTACTGCTCATCATTGGACGCGTAAGACTTTCAATCCCTTGGTGTCGGCATCCGCCGAAACATAGGCGATACCGTTTGCATTGGAACGCACATATTCGATAGCAGCTTTTTCATTTTTTTGGGGTGGAGGAATATCTTTCCCCGAAAAAATCTGCTCTTGCCAGAGAGCGTCCACATCGGAAGTGGACTTCCCAAAAACATTCCTTGAGAAGATCTCCCGCACCGGTGAATTCAGGGTAAGATCCACGGGTGACGCGCCGTGACCATCCAGAAACCTGGTGTCCTTTTTCAGGAAGATGCGAGCCAAACTGCTTTTGCTGATTGACTCCTCAGTGTTGGCGGAATTTACAATGATTTTGTAATTCCCGCTTTGCGCCCAGACATTTGCCGAGGCCAAGAGCGCCAACCCAACAACGTAAGTAATTCGCGATAGTTTCATAATTTGCTCTCCTTTGTCCTGCCTCATGTCTCCTTAGAATTTGAAGCTGGTCTTGACGACCAACGCTGTGGTGTTGGGTTTCAGGCCTTGCGGGTTGTCCACGCTGTAGAAGCCGTTCGGATAGTCGTCCGGCATCCCGAATCCATGCATGAAATGGCCTTCCACTTTGATGTTAAAGAAGCGGTTGATATCGAAGCGCGCTGTGACCACCTTGTCGTGATCAAAGCCGTTTCCCGGTGGGATCAAGAAATTGACTGGAACATTGATCGCGTAGTGTGAGTAGTAGGAGCCGAGCTGCACGTGCTTTGCAACACGGTAAGAGCCGGCCACGTACCAGCCCCGGAAATAGGTTTGAAAATCCGGGCCGCCGTTGATTGTGGCGTCCAGATCGTAGCGGCGGTACTCGGAGTCCACCACCAATTTGTTCCACTTATACTGAGCGAAGTACTGGTTCGTGAATGCAACCTTGCTCTTCAGCGTCGTTGCGTTCGGCGTACCCTCGGCATACTGAGCCGAGATATTTTCATTGAGACGCGAAACGCCAACCAGCAATCCCTTGAGCGGCGTGGTCCAACGCAGATCGCCACCGAACTGGAGTCCGCCCATTCGATTGAAGCTGGGTCCAATAAGATAGGCATAGCCGCCGTAAGGGCTGTCCTGGCGGTGTCCGACATATGCGGTGTAAGAGAGTGTCCCGCCCTTCTTGCGCAGGCTGACGTCTCCAAAAACGTCGCCGCCGGTGTGAGCGATGGTGACATCGCGCAGGTCCATGGGATAGATGCTTTGCGGCAGTATCGCGAATGTGTGGAGGAAATCAAGATCCTGAGTGTCATTGTAGAGACCCATGACCGTCTTCACTTTTCCGCCGCGAATTCCGAACCAGGAATTGAACTTGTAAGTTCCTTCGGCCCAATCAAGCTGCGGATGCCACTTGCCCAACTGCCCGAGATTCCGATCGTAGATTTGCGCTCCAATTCGGAACTTGTCGGTGATCTGGACGGAAGCATTGCCGCCAAAATCGGTGAACTGGCCGCTTCCGATATCACCTGATTTCATGGTCAACCAGTTGTTTCCGTCCGTGCTTACGAATCCCTGAGAGGCGAACCCGTGCACTTGAACATCCTGGTTCAACAGCTTAAAATCTTGCGCCCAAACTGTGCTGGTGCATGCGAAACAAACCAACATTCTGATCAATATTCGCTTCATCGAATCTCCTTTTTTTCGGCGGCCTAAAATGGCCGAACGATTTTTCTTCGTTGCCAAATTTCACAGCACGACGGGGGAGCTGCATTAGAGCAGGCAGCTTCGCCCTCTTTAGATCTCATCGTCGTACTTCACTCGCGCCCTTGCCGGCCCCGCAATGCCGGTGCGCATGAGATGTGCGCAGGCTGGGCGGCGGGATAAGCAGAAGCAACCGGCCAATCGAATTGCCCCTCCCGACACGACGTCTTCGTCCGCCGCGGAGAAAGCACGGCTGGTTCCAAAGCCACATGCCCTGCCTGGACAGCGCTAAAGGGCCGCTTCTACAGTGGTTTAGTGTTTTTCAGGTGGGCGAACACTGTGAGCGTGATTCTCCCTTTTAGATGGACATAGTCCATCTCCTAGAAAATTTCTCGGAAATTCAAACTGGAACTGAAAAAGGGGATGGAATTTCGCCACCATGACTTAGAGGAGATTTATCCGGGGTGGCGAGAGAACTTCGAATTATTGGAACCTCGGGGGATTGCGTACAACTGGGTTATTGTACCTATCGGTCTGCGCCAAATCGCTCACCAAGCCCTCTAATGATCGAAGCTCGATTTGCGTAAACCGCTGATTCAATTGCCTTAAATCAATAACGGTCAACGGCAGGGGACTTGCGTTCTCCATCCTCTTTTAGGAGGAGAACTGTGAGCTCTAATTTCACTTCCATCGTTCGCCGCATTTCACTGGCCCTCAGTTCACTTCGAACCGGCATCGTTCTGGTCATCCTGCTTGGAATCGCAGCTTCGGCTGGGACGTTGATTATGCAACGTCCGCTGACCGATCCAGAAATGATAAGGCAATCGTATTCGCCTGCCACGTTGCGCTGGTTTGACGCCTTTGGGCTTACTGACGTTTTTCATTCCCGGTGGTTTGTGGCGCTGCTCGGTCTTGCCGGACTGAACATGGTGTTGGCATCGCTCGATCGATTCCCGCAAGCCTGGCGTTATATCGCCCGTCCCTATCGACAGTCTGATCCGGCGTTTTTGGGCACGCTGAAACTGCAGAAACAGATCCCCATTGAATCGGAAGAGCAAGGCATTGACGCGGCCGAGCGCGCCTTTCGCTCGATTGGACTTAAGCCGCAGCAGGTCGGCAGTGGCAGACACAGATCTCTTTTTGCCGAGCGCCACCCTTGCGCGCGTCTCGCAGCCTACGTAGTTCATGCCAGCTTGCTTCTGGTTTTTGCCGGCGGGATTACGGACGCGGTGTGGGGCTATCGAGGATACATTGCCCTGAGCCCGAACCAACAAAGCAACATGATCGAGGCGCAGGGCGCTCCAAAGGCGCTTCCTTTTACGCTGCGGTGTGAGGGCGCAGGGCAGGAGAACTATGCCGACGGTTCGCCGCGCCGCTGGTGGTCAAAACTGGCGGTTATTGAAGGCGGACGGGTGGTGGCGAGAAAGGAAATTGCAGTCAATGAGCCCTTGGTCTATCGCGGTGTTCGCTTTTTCCAATCGGGATATGGATCAACGGGAGAGCCGGGCGCTCTCCGACTGGAGGCCACCCTCAAGAGTGGATTCGGCGCCCAAGAAATCGTGCTGCACCCCAATGAAACAGTGCAGTTGGATGCGGACGCGACGGTGCAATTAGAAAGGTTTGTGCCCGACTTCATTATCGAGGGCAACCAAATCGAATCCCGCTCGGACCAGCCCAACAACCCCGGCATCCAGCTTCTGGTGGATTCCAAAAATTCCGGGAAGACGGTCGTCTGGTTGTTCCCCCGCTTCCCGAATTTCGCGCACGCGGACCAATCGCCTTACAGCTTCAAATTCCGCGACCTTCAGATGGGCTATTTCACCGGCTTGCAAGTTGCCTACGAGCCGGGCCAATGGGCGGTATGGACGGGATTTGGTTTTGCCGCCTTGGGACTTGGGATGGCGTTTTATTTTGTCCATCTCCGAGTGTGGGCTGTGCCCACAAACGATGACCGCGGCCAAATGTTGCTTTGGGTTGGCGCTTCTGCCAGCAAGAACCGCGAGGAAGTGGAAGGACGTTTCTCCCAGCTTACCGAAAAAATCGAGAGGAATCTGGCGGGCGACCTTGACACGCGGGATGGAGAGCTCGCTGCGTCAATGGTCACCACGTAGATCTTAATTCGCGAGGGATACCTATGATGCGTACAAGAATCGAGTCACATCCTGCAACAGTGGGAAATAATTTGAACCTCCTGGTAACCCTTGGCTGCGCGGTTTTGTTAGGTACCGCAGTGCTCGCCTCGGTTGGCCGGGGCAAACTGTTTAACCAGCAAAACCTTCTGTACGTCGCCCTGGTCTTCTACGCCGCGGCGGCCGTCCTATATCTCGGGTTCGGAATCGCGGGCCGCGAAAGCCACGTGCACTTCGCATGGCTCGCGACGGGTGTGGGGCTGCTCGCCAACACCCTAGCGGCCGCGAATCGCTGGTACATCGCCGGCCATCCTCCGTTTTCGAGCCTGTACGAAACACTGCTGACCTTTACCTTGACTCTCGCCGCCCTCACGCTGGTGGTCGAGTTGCGGTATGGCATGCGCCTGGTGGGAACAGTGACCATGCCGCTGGCAGTATTGAGCGTTATTTTGATGGAATTGCTTCCCGCCGATGTGCATCCCCTGGCGCCCGCACTGCAATCCACATGGCTGCACGTTCATGTCACTATGGCCATGCTGGCCTACGCCGCCTGCGCCGTAAGCTTCGCTCTGGCGCTGATGTTCCTCATTCAGGATCGAGTTCCAACCGGGACATTCCTCGCCTGGTGCAGCGCCATGCTGGTGGTCTTGTACGCAGGCATTCTGATCCGGGCCGATGCCGCGGGTGGCTTGGCCGTGGCGGCTTGGGACCCGAGTGAAGGCCGCGAGATCCTCTTTGCCAAACACACTCCACTGCTGGTGATCATCCCTGGCCTTGGCGCCGTGGCTTTACTGGTCTTGGCGGCATTGTCAGTCCCGCTTGCGCTTTATGCCTTTGCCCGCTGGAAACGAAGTGACCGAATTCAAGAATGGGCCAATGAAGCCTTCTTTATCGCGATCTTCTTTCAACTCGTCACCGCCGTAGTATTCATGCAGCGCCTTCGCGGAGGCGAATATCCCTCCCGGCAGGCTCCCGGACTCTTCACCACAAGTCCTGCCGCGAGTCCATTCATCATCGCGGGCCTGTTTGCCGGACTCGCCGTCTCGCTGCTTTATGTGATGCTCGCCTGGCGCCGCCCTGTACTGGAGCGGCTCTTCCCGGCCGCTGACCGACTCGACCGCCTCACTTACAAGACCATCAGCATCGCCTTCCCTCTGCTCACGCTGATGATAGCCACCGGAGCATATTGGGCCAACCGCACATGGGGAGCCTATTGGAGTTGGGACCCCAAAGAAACCTGGGCGTTGATCACGTGGTTAACGTACGTAGCGTATTTGCACATGCGCATCGCACGCGGTTGGAGAGGCCGACGCGCCGCTTACTTCGCCATCATCGGTTTCGCGGTGGTGGTTTTTACCTTTTTCGGCGTGACTTACTTGTTGCCGGGTCTGCATTCATATGCTTGAAGCAGGAATTATGTTCACGTTTCGACGCATCGACGCATTGGCGCAAGGTCCTGAAGGACGCTCCATTGGATCAACCGGGCCGCAGTTGAGTTTAGTTTTAAGACTTACTTCTGACCCTCTTATCTTTATGGCGCTTGTTGCCCTGGTCTTGATTTGGGGTGAACCTGCCGCTGCGGACATCCACCCGGTCCCGCTCGACAAGGACACGGACGCCGCGACGTGTGCCTCGTGTCACGAAAACAAAGTCAAAGGCAAGGTGGTGCACGCCGCGATCACGGTGGGATGCAATGTCTGCCATGAAGTTAGGGTCAGCAAGGATATTACGCGCGTGAAGCTGGTCGCCACGACTCCCGTGGGGGTCTGCCTGACCTGTCACGCGGACAAAAACGCGGCAGAAATCAAGGGGACGGTTCACAGTCCGGGGGTGCGCGATTGCCTGAAATGCCACGACCCGCACACATCAGATAACAAGTCTCTGTTGTTGAAGCCGACCTCAGGGGATGAGAAAGAAAACCTTTGCCTGAGTTGCCACCAGACTGGAATTGGAATACCCGAGAAAGGAAGCCGCCATTCCGCCCTTGATGCAGGATGCGATTCCTGCCATGTCATCCACAAATCGGGAGCGGCTCCCGAGCCTGAGTTCCGTTTTCACTTGGCGAAGGCTTCGCCCGTTCTCTGCCTGAACTGCCACGATGTCAAAGACATTGCTTTGGCCAAGGTGCATCAGAATCAGCCCTTCGAAAAGTCCGATTGCCTTTCCTGCCATGATCCGCACCAATCCAGCGGGCCGGGATTGATGCAGAAATTCGTGCATATGCCATTTGACGGGAAACAATGCGATGCCTGTCATCAGCCCGCCAAGGACGGCAAAGTGGTTTTGACTCAGGCTACCGCCAAAGAGGTTTGCGTGACCTGCCACGCGGACCAAGCCAGGAAGATCGAAAACGCAAAAACGCAACACCCGGGGGCACTCGGCGATTGCACCGACTGCCACAGCCCGCACGCCGGGAATTCACCGGGATTTCCCAAGCCGGACGCCGTGGGCGTTTGTTTGAGTTGTCACGCCGACAAAGCCGAGGAAGCGAAGAAGCGCTTCCTGCACCAGCCTGCGTTCCAGCAGGGATGCGCGACCTGCCATGAGCCGCACGGGGGAGACCGGCCGAACTTGCTGCGCGCCGACGGCAGCGCGCTCTGCCTGGAATGCCACGGACCTGACGCGCAGCCGCAGAAATTGGAACAAGAACATCTGGTGGCAATCTTCGACGGTGCGGTAAGGCTTCCACAAAACTACTTTGCCAAGGTGCCCGTCCTGCCGTTGAAAAACGGCTTGGGACACCCAACCATCAACCACCCGGTGTCCAATGCGTTCGATCCCAAGACGAAGACCACGATCCAGATCACCTGCTTGACCTGTCACCAGCCGCACGCATCGGCGAAACACGGACTCCTGGTCAAGGATCAAGGCGCGGACATGGCTTTCTGCAAGACGTGTCACAAAGAAGGAACGCGACAACTTCAATAGGCGGAGATATTGAATATGTTTACACATCGCTTCCATTCGAAACTGGTCAAGAGAACCAAGGGAAGGCTGGCCTTTGTGCTGGCGTTGGCTGTCGCCGGCCTCCCGGCGCTCGCAAAGAATAAGAAGGCCGCCGTTGCACCCGAATCGCCGGAGCAAAAACGGATTACGCTTGATATCACCAAGATCGTTTGGCCCAACCCTCCGGCGATTGCCCGGATTCGTTTCATGGACATTTTGAGCGGTGAAAAGATTGACTGGGCCGCTCTTAAGGAACCACAGAAACGCAAGGCATCGTGGATGGATCGTCTGGCGGGCGCCCAGCCCGACGCGCAGGTCCAGAACATCCAGAGCAAAATGACTTTTCAATTGATACGGACCTACGGCGTAGCGGTGGACTCCGAAGGGTATATCTACGCCGCCGATCAAGGAGTGGGCGCGATCTTCATCTTCAATCTAAATACCAAAGAAGTCCGATTAATCAAGAACGGCCAGGATGCCCATTTTGAACTCATCAACGGGCTGGCCATAGATGATGACGACCGACTGTTCGTGACCGACAGCAAGCTCCACCACGTTCTGGTTTTCAACGGGCAGCACCAGCAAGTGGCAGTGTTTGGAACCGGAGACTTGATTTCACCGGGCGGAATTGCGATCGATACGGAAAACCGCTTTGCCTATGTGGTGGACACCCAAGCCGACCAAGTGCTGGTTTATGACGCGGACAAGTTCAAGCTTCTTCGCCGCATCGGCGCCGGCGGCAAGAAGCACACATTAACGGACCCCGGAAACTTTTCCCTCCCCACCCACGTGGCCGTGGACAAAGAAGGAAATGTCTACGTTACCGACACACTTAACAATCGGGTGGAAATTTTCGATGCCGACGGGCAATTCATCAGTGAATTCGGCCAGAGCGGGGACGGCCCGGGACGTTTTGCGCGCCCCAAGGGAATCGCCATTGACTCTGACGGCCACATTTGGGTTGTGGATGAACTCCAAAGCCGCGTTCAGGTTTTCGACAAAGGCGGCCGTCTGTTGATTTATCTAGGACAAAGCGGGCTCTATCCAGGGCAATTCCGGGCGGCTTATGCCATTGCGGCCGACCGTAGAAATAACCGGATCATTACCTCGGAGCAATGGCCGGGACGGCTCCAGGTTTTTCGTTATGTGACCGATGCCGAAGCTGCCGCCGAGAAAGATCGTCGCGAGGCGGAACAGGCCAAGCCGCGCGCGAATGCAGCCGATTCGCCAACGCGGAAAGGTGGTGAACCTGTCAAAGAACAAACTTCCCCCTTATCGCAAGCCCAAAAGGGGTCTGCGCTGCCTTGAGAAAGCCATAGCAGCGTGTTTCAAAACCAAAAGGAGGAATAAACAATGAAGCGAATTATGCCGGCACTCGTACTGGTCCTCGCTACGGCGGGCTTCGCCGCTGCCCAGGTTACCGATCCGAGTAACGGCGATGTGCTCGGCGCACACAATGTGTACGGCCGAGGCTGCATCGCTTGCCACGCTCCGCACAGTGGTGCGGGGGGCAACGGCGCAACTCAAGACCAATTCAGCGGCAACATCGCTCTATGGGGCGAGGATCTGACGCCGCTCTACAACCAAACGCTGAAATTCGGGGACGGAGGCAAGTTCCAAATCACTCTGCCCAACTACGCCACCGTGGCACCGACTACCGCCCACGACCCCTATTTCACGGTGATCGCCTGCCTGAGCTGCCATGACGGCAACCTGGCGAAGACGGCCATGATGAAGGGCACCAGCTTCGAGACGGTAACCATCGGCGGCTTGACGTTCAATCCCAAGACTCTCTTGGGCAATGATGGCACAACCGCAGGCAACTACAACAACGACCACCCCATAGGGCCGACCGCGAACCCGGGCTGTGGGGGGCCTTACAACTGGGATTGTGTAGTGGGCGCGGACTCCAAAGGCAATAGCACTATGCTCTTTACCGGCACGGCCTCGGCCCAATTCCTGGTCGATTATTTCGACGTAACCAAGGGACCGATCG
The DNA here is from genome assembly GCA_035308965.1 of Terriglobia bacterium. Classification (GTDB taxonomy): domain Bacteria; phylum Acidobacteriota; class Terriglobia; order UBA7540; family UBA7540; genus DASYXZ01. The sequence goes on from DATGFN010000025.1 coordinate 141,985, forward strand.
CCAACCTGGTGGGTGTCTCTGGCACGGGGACGCCGGGACCTTATGGCACGACGATCAATTCGTGGGTCACGTGCACCACCTGCCATGACCAGCACAGCATGACCGACTTCACCGTCGGGACCAATCACTACCAGACACGCTTTTTCGTTCGGGGCTGGTACAACCCGGGGAATTCGAACACCAGCAACAGCGCGGCGCAATTCTGCCGCACCTGCCATGGTGGCGAGTCCAATGAAATGCACGGAAGGACCATTCCAACCACTTAGCTAAACCCAGGGAGGGAGGACGATGTCCTCCCCCCCTTTTTGTAAATTGATCTTGAATCGATCGGGGAGGATGCCATGAGGTCAAAAATACAGATCATCGCGCTGCTTCTGGTTGTGTCCGGATCATTAGGGCTGGCGCAAACAAGTCCGTCACATGACGCTGTGACGGGGGCAGCCCCGATCAGCGCGCATGCCACTGGTACCCCGTTGGCAAAACCCGTGGCGCGGATCAACGGCTCGGTGCTGACCGGCGTCGACTTGTTGCGCGAGATGTATGCGATCTTCCCTTACGCGCGTCAGCATAACGGCGCCTTTCCCAAGGCGATGGAAGCCGATATCCGCCGCGGCGCTTTGAAGATGATTGAATTCGAGGAGTTGGTGTACCAGGAAGCCCTTCGACGGCACATGACGGTCGAGCCCGACCGGCTCAACAAGGCGAACCTGCAATTCAGAAAGCAGTTCGATTCCGACCAGCGCTATCAACAGTTTCTTCAAATTGAGGCGAGCGGTTCATCGCGAGTGCTCCTCAACAAAATTCGCCGCTCACTCCTGATCGAGGACCTTCTCAACGCGGAAGTCACAAAAAAGTCGATTGTGACGCCGGCGGAGGTCAAGGCTTCCTATGAGAAGAATCCTGCCCGCTTCGAAAGCCCGGAGTCATACGCCCTCCAGACGATCACGGTATTGCCTCCCAAGAATCCCACCCCCGACCGGTTGAAGCTGGTGCGGGACCGGGCAGAAGGCGCGCTACGCCGGGCGAAAGCGACCAGGACCTACGAAGAGTTCGGCATGCTGGCGGAGAAGATCTCCGAGGATGACTTCCGGGTAATGATGGGCGATCACAAGGCCGTGGATGCCACGCAGTTACCTCCTCCCGTTCTTCAGGCGGCATCACGTTTGCAGCCCGGCGAAGTGAGTGGATTGATCCAGGTGGATCAGGCTCTTACGATCGTTCGTTTGATCGCGCACAGTCCCGCTCACAAGCAAAATTTCATCGAGGTCAAGGACGCGATTCGGCAAGAGCTGCAACAGAGAAAGGTGAACAGCCTACGAGCCGGCTTGGATGAGCGCCTGAGGAAGGCCGCCAAAATCGAAGAGTTATAAGGATGCAGCTTGAGCCGCAAAGCCTATCAGCGCGAAATCGGCGTGGTCGTGACAGCGCTTTTGTGGTGCGCCGTCCCCGCCATGGCGCAGGTCCAAGTGGGGGAGGATTTGTCGCTGAATCTCTCCGGAAGCGTCTCAGCCGGTTACGCGGCAGGCTACGACAACGAAGGCTCAACCGGCCATGGGATCACTTTCGGAGGCAACGGCGTTTTGAATGGATCGTATTACAGCCCTTCCTTTTTCTCCTTCAGCGTTTCGCCTTTTGATAATCAGTCCAGGAATAACTCGACGTATCAATCCATTTCAAACAGCACAGGCGTCACCGCCAGCGCCAGCATTTTCAGCGGGAGCCATTTTCCCGGTTACATCAACTTCAGCAAGGTGTACAACGGGGAGGGCAGCTATTCCATTCCTAATGTGGCCAACTACAAAACCAATGGAGACACCCAGAATTTTGGTGTGGGATGGTCGGCCAATGTTCCACATCTTCCGGCCCTCAGCGTGGGATACGAGCAAGGCAGCAGCGATTATTCGGTCTACGGCGCCAGTTCGGGGAATGTTTCCAACTTCCATTCGTTGTCCGGAAATACCGCCTACATGTTTGACGGGTTTCATCTAAGCGGCGGATTCCACTATACGAACATGGATTCAAAGTTCCCCCAACTGTTGGAAGGCAATCCCTCGTCCGATATCCACTCGGATTCCGCGAATTATTCGTTCAACGTGAATCGAAGCTTTGGAGAACATGCCAACACCTGGGCATCGTACACGAGATATGACTATGGATATATGTTCACGGGATCGAGCAATTCGATCACGACCGACGTGTTGACCGGTGGAGCGGCCGTGAAGCCCACGGAGAAGTTCAGTCTGCAATTCAGCGGAGATTACGATGACAATTTGGCCGGCACTCTCTATCAGACGATTGCCGAAGCAGGGGGCCCGATTGTCAAAGCGATACCGGGCGAATCATCGCACGCCTGGGGGACGTACGCGACGGCGCAATATACCGTGTTTCCGGGTTTATTTCTGGCAGCGAACGTAACTCACCGGGAACAACTCTTTCTGGGAACCGCTTATGGGTCGACTTCATACGGCGGATCGGCCAATTATGGGCACAAGGTTCTGGGCGGCCAACTGGCGGCAGGAATCAATGTCACGCGAAGTTCGCTCGGCAATCCCGGACAGTCCATGATGGGCCTGCTCAGCTCACTCAGCTATTCCCGGCGGTTCGGCACGTGGAGCCTCAATGGTTCCCTCAATTACTCCAAGGACGTTCAGACCTTTCTCATCGCCAACTCCTCATCCGGCTACAGTTACTCCGGCACGGCGAGCCGCCGTTTCGGCAGATTGAACTGGAACGGATCGGCAAGCGGGTCAAAGAGCCTCCTGTCTTTGGCCAACGCGTCCAATACCTTTTCGCAGAGTTATTCGTCCGGACTGTCTGGCCGATGGCTTGGAGTCAGCGCGGGATATTCCAGGGCTCGCGGGGGCGGGATTTTCACCAGTGCAGGAATTACTCCCCTGCCGTCCGGAGCGCCGGTGCCGGTAATTCCAACCGCTTTTGTTTTCTATGGCGGCACGACATACACTTTGGGCGCGGGAAGCACGCCCGTCAGAGGATTGACCATCAACGGGAATTTCTCAAGAACAATGAGCAGCACGTTGAGCGGCGAGGCGGCGTCAAACAATCTGATGACTCAGGGCAATGCATTCGTTCAATATATGTTTCGCAAGGTCTATTTTACTTCGGGGTACAGCAGATTGCTCCAGGGCTTCAGTGCTCTTGGCGTCCCGCCCAATTTGGTAGGATCCTACTACATCGGTGTATCCAGATGGTTCAACTTCTTATAAAGCGCGTGAAGCTCGTGCAGGGTGAACGGGTTTCAGCCGGTGCGCTGGCGTTCCTGTTGTTGTGGATGCCCGCCACGGCGGCGCCGTCCAAAGGCAGAAAGCCGCATGATTCTGCCGTTCCGGTATTGCTGCTCGATGGAGGACGCAAACTGGCATTCGAACGCAGCTTTGGCTCGGAGGGCGAGATCAGGCCACAAAAAAGATTCTGGACTCGTGTCCTCGATGTTGTCGCGGGGGAAGCCCAGACCCATTCATTGATTCGCCCCTATAGCGTCGTGACGGATTCGCGTGGCCGCATCATCGTCACCGACCCCGGAGCCGCGGGCCTCCACATTTTTGATTTCAAGCAACAAAAGTACAAGTTCATTTCCAGGCTGGACAAGAGCAAAGAACCCATGCTGGCTCCCCAGTGCGTTGCGGTGGATGCCCAGGACAACATTTATGTGACTGATTCGGAGTCGGGCAAGATTTTCGTATTTGATCCCAGCGGAAAGTTCCGCCGCGTCATCGGCAGTTTGAAATATGGTGAAGGTTACTTCAAACGGCCCACCGGGATTGCGGTGGATTCGGCCGCCGGGCGCATCTACGTCACCGACACGCTGCGGCATCAGGTCTTCATGCTCGACATGCAAGGCAGCGTTTTGGAGCGGATCGGCAAGAAAGGGTCGGGCCCGGGAGAGTTTAATTTTCCCACGGAATTGCGTCTGGATGGCTCGCATTTGGTGGTGGTCGACTCCATGAACTTCCGTGTGCAGGTGCTGGACCGGTCGGGTGCGTTTCAGCACGAAATCGGGAAGATGGGCGACGTACTCGGCGCTTTTTACCGGCCCAAAGGATTGGGCATCGACTCGGAAGGGCATTTGTACGTGGTGGACGGCTTTTCGAGCCTGGTCCAAGTTTTCAATCGTGAGGGCCAATTGCTTTATTACTTCGGAGGTAAAGGAACCGCCTTCGGAGACTTCCGCCTTCCGGTCGGCCTGTTCATCGACCGCCAAGACCGCGTTTATGTCGTCGATTCGTTTAACCGCCGCGTGCAGGCATTTCGCTACTTCGGATTGGCCAGCGCATCATCGGGAGGGGCGAAGTGAGAAGGGCCGCATGCATGGGCGTCCTGTTGCTGCTGATGAGCGCCAAGGTGTTTTCCCAGCAGGTCAGCAGCGATGTGCTCGGCTCGCACAATTTGGGTCCCGGCAGTACGTCGCCGGTTACGGGCGGACTGAGTGCGGCCTGCCTCTACTGCCACGCTCCCCACTCAGGAGTTGGAGGCGCCACACCACTTTGGAATCAGACGCTGACCACCCAGACTTATACGCCCTACCAGAGTTCCACCTACAATGAGACCGGACTCCCGCAGCCGGCTCTCGGAAGCGACAGCAACCTTTGCTTGAGTTGCCATGATGGCACCATCGCTCCGGGCCAAACTGTTGCCTACGGCCGGTTCCCCATGACGGGTTCTATGAAGTCTTCGGATACCTTTGGCACGAACCTTTCAAATTCGCACCCCGTCAGTTTGGTCCTGCCCCTGAAGGATTCCTCATATTTGATAGCCTCGCTGGTGGCGCAGGGGAAGACCGCCGACACAACCGGGGCAGTCCATCTGGTGAACGGCAACATCGAGTGCACGACCTGCCACAATGCCCATGTGGAAGCCACGGATGTAGTGGTGGGCCAGTTCCTGGTCCGCGACGGCTCGAGCGGGCAACTCTGTTTATCGTGCCATGAGCCAGGAAATCGCATTGTCAACAACCAGATCAATTATTTGGCGGGCTGGATGAATAGCATTCACGCCACGGCGGGCAACCAAACGACCAGTCAATCTGGATCATACGTGGGCGGATACTCGACCGTGGGGCAGAACGCCTGCGTCGCGTGCCATATGCCTCATAATGCCACGGGAGTCGCGCGACTTCTGCGAGGCGCCAACGAGAATGACTGCGCCTCCTGTCACAGTGGTGGAACCAATCTCTCGCCGGCCATCTCTAATGTATATGCTGAATTCGCAAAGACGGGGCATCCCTTTGCGACCTCAACCAATTCACACGATGCGAGCGAGAGCGCGTTGCTGAACCAGAATCGCCACGCCACTTGTGTGGACTGCCACAATCCACATTCCACCAATCAGGTGCAAACATTTCTTCCACCGCCGGCCCTACGGGCCTCTCAGAACGGTGTCGCCGGAGTGAGTGCGTCAGACGGGGTGACGGTGGTGAATCCTTCAGTCAATCAGTATGAGAATTGCTTGCGCTGCCATGGAACCAGTACGGGGAAGGCGGTCAACCTTGTATTTGGTTATTTACCGCCGCGCGCGGTGGCGGCGGGTGATTTTCTGAATGTCATTCCCCAGTTTTCGCAGATCAGTACCTCCAGCCACCCCGTTACTCATGTGCGCAGCAGCCCGTTTGCCCAGCCGAGCCTGCTGGCGAACATGTTGAATCTCGACGGCGGCACCCAGGGACGAAGCATGGGGACACAGATTCTCTGCACCGATTGCCACAACAGCGACGACAATCGCGAGTTTGGAGGATTGGGGCCGAATGGACCGCACGGTTCAAAATGGACTCACATCCTCGAGCGCCGTTACGAATTCAGCCAGGCTTCGGCTCCGGGACAATCAATTGCTAATCTTTACCCCAGTCCGGATCTCAGCGTGAATGGTCCTTACGCCCTTTGCGCTAAATGCCACGATCTGAGTATGGTGATGGCCAATACAAGTTTCAGCGAGCACGCGCGCCACATCAACGATGGCTTTTCCTGCTCGGCATGCCATACGGCGCATGGCATGGGAAGCACCAGTGGAACTATTTCGGGCGAAAGGCTCGTCAATTTCGACACCAATGTAGTGGCGCCGAATGGCAGCTTCCCCATCTCATATTCAAGAGCCACAAATTCCTGCACCCTCACTTGCCATAATCATCCGCATCCCCAATCTGGCGCTGCAACGATAAAAGTCGGCAGACAGTGATTGGGCTTTGGACGGCTGCGTTGGACAGCGCTCGCCCCGCGTGGAAGTGAAGCATAGATCGGAAAGGATTTTCCAGGAACGCATGTGCCAAGTTCCGTGACGTCCCCCATCACGATGCCTCGACTCTAACCTCAGGTGGCCTAAGGCGGGCCATCGCGTTCCCATCGCACAAACCTTAACGGCAGTTTGTTTTCTTCGGTAATGTTGTCATTTTGAATTGGATTCCTTTCGAGGCCCGCCGCAGCGGGTCATTCCCGCGAAAGCGAATCCAGTTCTCCGGTGGCGCATCTGCAAGAATTTAGTGAAATGGATTCCCGCCTTCGAGGGAATGACAGCACATCGGAGCGCCGGCATCTGGCAAATGACACCACTACCCATTTTCCCCTGCCAATTCCATTCGAGGGTCAATCCAAGGTAACGTGATGGAAGTCACATCCAAACATAATTGGTGCCCTCCATAATACGTGGTGGGGATGGAGGGATTGAGGGAGATAGCCTTGAGTCGCGATCGAGGGCCTCCAGGATGTAGTCTGAATTGCAATGGTTCCAAGATTGACAGTCTCGATAAGGCAGGATACCGGGGGGCGCAATCATAGTGTTGAAACATATGGAAAATCCCAGCCGTCTTTTCGTGACGTTGCGGTTTAAGGCCCTGCTTCCGCTGGTGGGAGTGCTGATTGTGGGTATCTTCTTTTTTGCCGGCGTAACACTCTCCGTCAAAGAAAGCGCGCGTGAAGAGGTCATTATGGTGGCGGCTGCCGGGGCGGGCGCCATCTTTGCCGTGGTCGTCGTCGTGCTGGCCACATTGATTCAGCGCCCGCTAGTGGAGCTCCAAGAAAAAATTGCGCGGGTTCGAGAGGGAGACTTGACCGTGGCGGTGAGCTTCGCCGACCGGCAGGACGAAATGGGCGATCTGGGCCGGAACTTCAACGACACGGTGCGCCAATTGCGAGAAAGCCGGGAAGAGATCCAATTGCTGCATCGCACCCAAATGTCAAAGGCCGAGCACCTGGCAACGCTCGGCGAACTCGCGGCAGGCCTGGCCCACGAAATTCGCAACCCGCTGGCCGGGATTGCGGGCGTGATCGACGTGATTGGGCGCGACTTGCCTGAGTCCAGCGGCGGGCGCCAGGTTTTGCAAGAAGTGAAACGCGAGGTGGTACACATTGAGAGAGCGCTTTCCGATCTCCTTGCCTATGCCAGGCCAAGACCTCAGCAGATTCTACTGGCTGACCTGAACGTCACTGCAACCCTAGCTGTCGAACTGGCCCGCCAACAAATTATGTCTCGTCCCATCCGGGTTGAGATTGAAGAATGCCCGAACCTTCCATTGGTCGAGCACGATCCGGCGCAGATTGAACAAGTGCTGCTGAATTTGCTCTTAAACGCGATTCAGGCTACGCCGGGCCCCGGCCGTGTGATGGTGAGTCTTGGCTTCCAAAACGGCTCAGCCCTCATCGGTGTTAAGGACGAAGGGCAGGGCATCCGCGCCGAGCACCTTGCCAATTTATTTCACCCCTTCTTTTCCACCAAGAAAAAGGGGACGGGCCTTGGCCTCTCACTGGCGAAGAGCATCGTGGATGCCCACGGAGGACGAATTGAAGTGACCAGCGTTCTGGGAAAGGGAACCGAGTTCAGTTTATGTCTGCCGCTTCGCAAACCCACAACGCAAGCCGCAGCTTTAGTGAATGGCTAAACCATGGCGCAAGGGAAAATCTTGATTGTTGACGACGAGAAACTGGTCCGCTGGTCTCTTCGGCAGAAGTGTGGAGAGTGGGGCTATGAAGTGCGGGAAGCTGAAACCGGAAGCGAAGCGTTGCGTGTGGCTCGCGACGAAGTCCCCGAGTTAATCCTGCTCGACGTTCGCCTCCCTGATTTCGGCGGCCTTGAGGTTCTGCAATCGCTCAAGCAGGCGGACAATGACGCCGCAGTCATCATGATCACGGCCGATCCGCAGCTCGACGACGTGAAGGCTGCCATCAAAATGGGCGCTTTTGACTTCGTCGGCAAACCGCTCGATTTCGATGAGCTTCGAGTCACCATTGAGAATGCGCTGGAGGCGCGCCGGCTGCGCACGGAAGTGGATTCGCTTCGCAGCGAGATACGCCGCCGGACGAACTACCACGAAGTGGTAATGGTTGCTCCCAAGTCGGTCGAGTTGATGAATTTCGTGCGCAAGGTCGCGGCCAGCGAAGCTACAACCATTCTGATCCAGGGTGAAAGCGGGACGGGGAAAGACCTGATCGCCAAGGTGATGCACCATCAGAGCACGCGCCAGGGCAAACCCTTTGTGGCGATCAATTGTTCCGCCATTCCAGAAACGCTGATGGAAGCTGAACTGTTCGGGCACGAGAAGGGCGCGTTTACCGATGCCAAGACGATGAAGAAGGGACTGTTTGAAGTGGGCGACGGAGGGACCGTTTTTCTCGATGAGATTGGCGAGCTCTCAACGTTCTTGCAGGCCAAATTGTTGCGGGTGGTTGAAGATCAAGTGATCCGGCGGGTGGGAGGTGTGCGCGACATCCAGGTGGATGTTCGCGTCATCGCCGCGTCCAATCGTGACCTGGAGCGCGCCGTCCGGGAAGGCGGTTTTCGGCAGGATCTCTATTACCGGCTGGCCATTATTTCCATTTTAATTCCGCCGTTGCGCGAACGAAGGGAAGACATTCTGCCACTGATTGAATTCTTCATTCAGCTCTTCAATCGCAAATTTCGCAAGTCGGTCAAGGGGATCAGCGATGAGGCGCGCCGTTTGCTGTTGTCTTACGACTGGCCGGGTAATGTTCGGGAGCTGAAGAATGCCATTGAGCGCGCCATGATTCTTGAGGAGGAATCAGTCCTGCGGTCATCCTACATGCCCTCCGCGCTCGAACGGCCGGGTGGATGGGCGGCGCCATTGGATGATGTGCGGTCACCATCCCGTGCCGGCCAACCTCTGCCCAACGGGCGCCATCTGCCTCCCTTGATCATTCCCGAAGGCGGCACGGCACTCGAGGAGGTGGAGCGAGCTCTGGTTGAATTGGCGCTGCGCCAGGCGGATGGAAACCAGACTCGCGCCGCGCACCTGCTTGACATCAGCCGCGATGCTCTGCGGTACAAAATGAAGAAATTCGATCTGGTTCACGCGGAAGAGATCGAACCGCCGTCCGAGACGGCGTCGTGATGCTTCCCCCCGCATCAACACTCAATTGTTTTAAGCCGGGTAGATCTCTACGGACTAGCGCGGTGTGGACGGGGCCTGCGATTTATTCTTGGCGTCCTCGATCATTTGAAGCACGCGCGCTCTTTCGGGGTAATCAGGGTTGGTCTTCAGCAGTTTTTCCCATGCATTAACAGCGCCCGGGTAATCCTTGAGCCCGCCCGCTAATACCACACCCAGATTAAAAAGCGATTGGGGATGAGTAGGGTTGAATGAGAGTGAGCGCCGATATTCGGCTATCGCCTTCTCGGCTTCTCCCTTGTACCAATAAGAAGTTCCCATGTCGGTCCTCACGTTAACGTCGCTTGGGCGTTGATCGAGAGCGCGCTGATAGTACTCAACGGCCTTGTTGGGGTCACGATTGTCGGAGTAGAGGTTGCCAAGCTGGACCAGAATGTCGACGTTCTTGGGATCTGCCTCCAGTGCGGCCAACAAGGGCGCCGCCATCGTGCCAACGTTGCCACCAGGAAGTTGAGGCACCTCAGCCGGCGACCCGGAAGACCCATTCTCGACAGGAGCAGCGCCGGAGGTTGAAGCCATTCCCAAGGCGGCTGGTGCCGTGGACGGACCACGCACTACATAGCCCATCGCCAGGCCCGACAAGAGACAAACCAGGGCCAGCAAATAAACCTCACGCCTTGACCAGCTTTGTTCCTGGCTTTGTGATTGCAAACCTTTTGGCCGCATTTTATTTTGCCCCTTTCTTCAATGAGCGCTCGGCGCCGCTTTTAGGGACGCTCCAGCATTGCCCACGCTCACATCTGTTGCGGCGGCGGAACCCGCCATCTTTTTTTGTGGAAGTTGAAAAAGACGATGCACGGCTATCGCCATTTGATCCTGCTCTTCCGGCGTTTCCTTAAGCTGGCAACCGAGCAACCCTGTAATGCGATGCGTAATCCGCGAGGCGAGCTCTTCGATCGCCTTCTGCTCAGATTGGGAAAGCGGTCCGGCCTCATGGCCGTAACGTTTCAGTTCTTGCCGGCCTATTTCGTCCAGCCGATCGTGCAATGCAACCAGGGTGGGAATGAGCCGGCCCGTAGCGAGATGGCTTCGGAAAGCCTGGGCTTCCTCTTCGACAATTTTCTCCGCGACGGCGGCTGCGGCAAGCCGCTCGCTCATATTGTGCGCCACCACTCCCTGGAGGTCGTCAATGTTATACAGAAACACGCCAGGTATGTCCTTCACGGCCGGGTCAATATTCCGCGGCACGCTGATGTCAATCAGCAGAAGCTGGCTGTCGCGGCTGGCCGCGCGCACGCGGGCAGCGTCTTCGCGGTTGAAAATAATGTGCGGACAGCCGGTGGAAGTAATAATGATATTTGTATCTTCCACGTGCTGCCATCGGTCCTCATACCGGATAGCAGTGCCTCCAATCTTTTCCGCCAACTCGTTGGCATGATCGTAAGTGCGATTGGCAACCAGGATGGTGCTGGCGCCGCTGTTTAATAAATAGCGCCCCGAGAGTTCGCTCATCTTGCCTGCGCCCAGAATCAGGACCTTACGGCCTTCCAGGGTCTGGAAAACCTGCCGGGCCAACTCGACCGCCGCATAAGGAATGGATACCGCCGAGGCGCCTATGGAGGTTGAATTCCTTACCTGCTTCGAGACGCTGATGGCTTTTTGGAATACGGAGTCAAGAAACCGGCCGGTGGTGCCGGCTTTCTTTGCTTTGGCCCACGCCGACTTTGCCTGCCCGGTGATCTCCGGCTCCCCAACGACCAATGAATCGAGACTGGCAGCGACTCGGAAAATGTGCACGAGCGCCTCGATGCCCATGAGGCGGTAAAAGTTTTGCCACTCGCTGAGCCGCAAACCGTATTCGCGGGTCAGGAATTTAACCAGTGACGTGCACGCAGCCTCGAAGTCAGTTGCCCAGAAGACAAACTCAGTGCGATTGCAGGTGGAGAGTATAGCCACCTCAACAATGCCACTGGCGCCGGAGAGGTTTTGGAGAGCATCATATAAACGGCTTTCGGAAATTGCAAAGCGCTCGCGGATTTCCACGGCCGCGGTTTTGTGGTTTAGACCGATTACTACCAGCGTTGGCTCCAAAGGAACCTCCCTTCGCCGAATGTTTCACGGTTTAGAGAAGCACCTCATTCGCCAAAGTTAGACGGCAATTTTTGAGTTCACTCGCCGCATTAAGCTATTTATATTCAGTAGCTTAATTGAATTCTGGAGCGTGCATCCGCGGCGCTCTGCATATCATGACTGGGGGAAATTCCACTATCCGAAGTGGCATTTGACCCCTCTCTACACATGACCCTGGTTGGGGCGGTCGCCCGCAAAGTAACCGTGGGCCACGATTTATCCCCTCTAATGGCGCCCCAACCACGCGACTCTGTCATTAGATTCCCAAACTCGATTCTCTCCCCAGCCCGCGCTCGCTGTTCCGAGCGATGCGCTAACACTACCAAACTTGCACGGAAGAGAATAATGGAGAGGAATCCTTTGGCACTTCGAATTTGGGAAATTCGAGATAAGTCGGACTTAGGGTTGGTGCTGGAGGGGGGAGTTGAACCCCCACGCCGGGTGACCGGCGGCAGATTTTGAGTCTGCTGCGTCTGCCAGTTCCGCCACTCCAGCTTGCTACTGATTCTAACACAGTAGTTGGCAGGGCTTGGGAAGTAGGTAGTAGGTAGTAGGTCGTAGGTAGCATGTGGGCGTCCAAGATACAGCTCAGACGGCAGGTGCATGGAAGGTCGAAGATTTCAACTCCGACATTCAACCTAACTACCTACCCCCTTCATTTTGTCAGGCGAGAACTTTCGCATCCGGCAAAAGTTCACCTTTTTCCAGATGGTGGGTTACGGTGGCGAAGCGGGCGGCATGAGGGTCGTGGGTGACCATCACGACGGTCTTACCATATTCCTTGTTAAGCCTCGATAGCAGGGTAAGGATGTCTTCTGCGGAAGTTGCGTCCAGATTGCCGGTGGGCTCATCGGCGAGGAGCAGGGAAGGGTCGGTGACGATGGCGCGCGCGATGGCCACGCGTTGCTCCTGGCCGCCGGAAAGTTGGCGCGGGTAGTGGCCCAGCCGGTCACCAAGGCCCACCAGTTTAAGGGCGGTAATGGCGTGCTCAGCGCGCTCTTTCTTTTTCAGGTTGGTGAGCTTAAGAGGGAGCTCCACATTTTCAAACGCAGTTAGCACGGGAATTAAATTGAAAGATTGAAAAACGAAGCCGATGTTGGCGTTGCGCCAGTGGGCGATTTGCCCGTCGCTCATTTTGCGCAGGTCTTCGCCCAGAACGGTGATCTGACCCCCCGTGGGCGTGTCCATGGCGGCGATCAGGTGCAGCAAGGTTGATTTGCCGGAGCCCGATGGTCCCATCAGGGCCACGAATTCGCCCTTATCAATGGACACGCTCACATCTTTCAAGGCGACCACGTGAAACTCATCGCGGACATATTCCTTGCTCAGTTTTTCCGTTTTGATCACCGCTTCGCTCATTGTGTTCTCTCCTGCGTAGGGCCGGGCCCGCCATTGCTGGTCCGGCAAATTGTTTTCAGTCTTGTAACAGGGGACGTGCCGCCGAAACCCTATGGAGTGCGGCGGCTTGCCGCCGTTTTATTCCCGCCGAACTTGATCCGGCGGGAAACTCCGAGATCATCCGGAAGCAAGCTTCCACGCGCCAAAGCGGGAGCAAGCTCCCACACTCCAAATGAGAACTTTCCGCACTAAGAATTCTTGGGATGCACCCGGTCGCCGTCCTTCAGCGTGTCCGGCGGGTTAAGAATGAGATCTTCGCCACCGATCAATCCCTGCTCAATCCGAACGCCCTGGCTATTGGTGGAACCGGTTTTTACCTGGCGTCGAACAGCTTTCCCGCCCAGGACCACGAACACCGCGTCATTTTTAACTGCGGAAGCTGGCACCACAATCAGCGGATTGGACACGCCTCCGGCCGTTGGTGCGCTCTTTTCGTCGGCGAGAAAGGCTGTGCTGGCATTCATTTCCGGACGCAGGAAACTGTCGGGATGTAGAACTCGAACTTTCACCTGGACCGTTGCCTTTTGGCGGTCGGCCTTGGGGGACATTTCCGCGATCACGCCGTCATACTTACGGTCGGGAAACGCGTCCGTGGTGACTGTACTTTTCTGGCCCATCTGCAATTTGGCAAAGTCGTTTTGATTGATGTCCAACTCCACCTGAAGGTCATTCAAGTCAGCCAATGTCACCACATAGCCTTTGGCGCCTTTATCACCCACGAAACCATTGGTCACAAACTCGCCTTGCTCGACGGCACGCTCCAGGATGGTGCCTTCCACGGGCGAGCGAATAATGGTGTTGTCAAGTTGCGTTTGGGAGTAATCCAGCGCGCCTTTGGCCTGTTCCACCTGGCCTCGCAGAGAATCAATTTCCTCTTTGCGTGGACCAATCCGGGCCAATTCAAATGTTTTATCGAGAGATGCGACGCGCGCCAGGCCGTCATCATATTTCGCCTGGGCATCGTCCAACTGCTGGCGTGAAAGCACCCCCTGCCCCACTAATTCTTTGGTGCGCTCCAAGGTGACTTTTGCGTCGGTCAAGTTCGCTTTGGCTTGGTCCAGGTTCGCTTTGGCCACCGCAATCTCTTCCGGTCGCGAACCGTGCTCAGCCTCCAGAAGGCGCGCCTGCAAATTGGCCAGGTTGCCTTTGGATTGATCCACCTGCGCCTGGTATTCGTCGTCTTCCAGGCGCACGATCGGCTGCCCGGCTTTCACGTGGTCGCCTTTTTCCACGCCAATCCACTTCACCCGGCCCACTACCTTGGAAGCGACCTGGATTTCATGGTGCGCCACAATGTATCCGGTGGCATTGAGCACCACGCCCTGCCCCGCGCTCGCTCCCGTTCCGGTGCTGGCCACCTTCACCTCCACCGTATCAACCTCCACCGCGGCGTTGAGCTTGTTGTAGGCAAACCTTCCTGTGCCGAGCAACAGGAAGATGGCTACGCCGGCGATGATCCAGCGCGTGGCCCATTTGGAGGGCTGCGGGTCGGACTTCTTACCGCGATCGATTTGAAGACTTTTTAGTTCAGCGTCCATAATTCCTTCGTAGGCCCGGGGTCGCCCAGGCGGAGCCGCCTCGGCCAGACCTCGCTTCAGCGGGCTCCGCTTTAGCGAGCTTGCCCCGGCCATTTGGATTCCTAACTGGCCGACCTAAGGGTCGGCCCAACAAGACTACACGGCCCTCAAGGCTGTCAGTACCTGCTTCCTCGCCGCGTTCCAGGCAGGGAAGAGACCGCCCAGGGCGCCCATCACAATCGCAAAAACTACTCCCGTAATCATGATGGAGGGCGTCACGGTCAAATTGAAATCTGTCTCGCTGAAAGTTGTAAAGTTGCCGATTCCCGTGGTGGTGCCATTCAAGGGCAGAACCAGCAGGCAACCGAGTACGCCTCCCAAGATGGCCAGCAGCAACGACTCGGAAAGAAAACTGAGCAGGATGCTGAAGCGCGAGAAGCCCAAGACGCGCAAGGTGCCAATCTCCTTGGACCTCCGGGCCACGGCCGCGTACATGGTATTCATGGCGGCGAAACTGCTGCCCACCGCCATAATCACGCCCACCAGCGTGCCGAGGACCTGGATCAATCGCCCCGAGGACTCCTGAGCGGCGTAATAAGCGCTCTCCGGTTCAGCATCCATATTCATCTGTTGGTCGCTTGAAATTGCTTTGACTAGGGCACTCGCCGTCACGGGATCGCTTGCCTGCACCAAGGCCGAGCTCAGGACTTCAATGCGGTGATTGTCGGAACTGAGTTGGTTGAGGTCGGCGAAGATCTCGGAATTGGTGGCGCTCTGGCCGGAGGACATCACGCCCACCACTTCCCAGTCGCCTGTTCCGAAGTGAAGGTGCCTACCCAAACGCGCGTCCGGGTATCGTTTCGCGATGGCCTCGCCCACCACCACCTCTCGCTTGCCGGTCTCGAACCACCGGCCCGCGTTCAGCTTAAGGCCCTTTCGCATCTGGATGCCGACGGGTTCCAGACCACGGATGTTAATGTTCATACCGTCAGGCGCGTCCACACTAACGAGATTAACTACGCTCACTAATTCAAGCGAAGCCAGCGGATTTCCAGACGAATCGCGTGCGATGCCGGCTTTGTCCTTAAGAGTCTGAAAGGCCTCGCGCGTGAAATTACTCACTAGTTCTGAATTGGCGCCTTTGCGAAGCACCAGAACGTGGAGCGGATCGCCCGTGGTGCTAAGGGCGGTCTTCAGCCCTTGCACCATCGACATGATGGCAAGCACTACTGCCACAGTTAGGGCAATGCCGAGCGCTGTCATCAAGGTTGTTGTCTTTCGAACAACCAAATTACGCAGATTGTATGCAAGTGGAATGGCCATTTTTTAAAGTGAAAAAGTTAAAGGGTAAAGGTTAAACGCCGAAGCTCAGGCTGGCCGGCATACAACTTTTGTCCTTTAATCTTCATTCCCCGACCTCCGAACCAAAGTGTTGTCTTCACTTTTTGACTTTTTTTTAGTCGTCACTTCTTAACGCTTCGACAATCGAAACCTTCGCCGCGCCATAGGCTGGCACGAATGCACTCACCAGGCCAATCATCGCTGCCACCACGAGGCACAAGATGACCACACTGGGCTGAATTGTCAGTGTTTCAAGCTGGGCATTGAATGTTGGCATGCTCCTCACCAAGCCGGTCAGCAAGGTCGCCAAACCAAGGCCGAATGCGGCACCAACCAGGGAAATCGTCACCGCCTCTCCAAGAATTATGCCGAGGATGGCGCCTGACGTATAGCCCAGCGTCTTCATCACTCCCACTTCACGAACTCGTTCGCGCACTGACATTGCGATGGTGTTGGCAGAGACGAGCAGAATCGTGAACGTGACCGCCGCGCACACGCCCATCAGAATCAGTTTCACGTTCCCCAAAAAAGCCAGGAAGCTAAGGCCGAAGGCGCTTTGGGTTTCGGTCTTGGTCTGCTGGGGAGAATTGCGAAACATTTCATCAACAGCCTTTTCGATTTTCGGCACGTCCTCAGGCGTCGCGGCCAGGCTGGTGAAAGTCCCGACGTAACCACGTCGGGCGATGGGCAGACTTTGTTCAAGAAATTCGCGATTGTAGTAGAGCGCCCGGCTCATGAAGGCATCGTCTGAAACGAAAATACCGCGTAAGGTGAATTCAAGATCGACCGGAAAAATGTCGCCCTTAATAGTGATGTGGTCACCGAGTTTCCAATGCAGTTTCTCAACCAACTCCCGCCCGGCAATGCAGGCGCTCCGCTCTTTTTGGAACGCTTTCTTCTGGTCCTCCGGAATTTTTACATCGGGGTAAACCGTGAAAAACTTGTCGGGCTCAATCGCCATGCGCGCGAACATGTGCTCCGGGTGGTCGTCGATATACTTTCCGCCGGTCCATTGCTCGACCTCGGTTTCACGGACCCCCGGAATTGCCCGAATTTTCTCCCCGTAGAAGGCAGGCAGTGGCTGGCCCAATGAGACGCGGTTTCGTGTCACAAGCCTCATTTCAGAGCCGGGCGTCGGCGTATTGAAGAAGAGCGCATGATAGATCGCCATCAGCAGACCCAAGAGGCAGAGGGAAACGCCGACGCTCGCAATAGTGAGGAATGTACGCCGTTTATTGCGCCATGAGTTCTTGAAAACCAGCGGAAGATGTTTGAACATATTTCCTTTTCCCCTTTATACGACACCGACGCCTGATGGGTTCACTCCTTGACCTCGGGTGCGGAATCGGTGACAGCGCGAATGCCGCCCAGCGAAAAGCGGGTGATGTGCTCGGCAATCGCGGCAATGACCTCTGGAGTAAAACTTGGAATAAATCGCCTGGCAATGGGGTTGGCCAAACTAATCATCTGCGTTTGCACGCTGCCCACGCACATCCCCACAAGTTGGTCTGATGCAGGTCTGCCCATGATTTCGCTAATCAGGTCGCGGACACGGTCCGAATTGGGCCGTATGGCCTGCTGGAAGATCATGTCGAGACCCGGGGTGGGGTCGGCCATTTCCCGCGCCATCAACATCCCATGCCAGCAAGTGTCGCCACCTTGCAGAATGTGTTGCAGGTAGGTTCGAATGTAATGCCTCAATCTCTCTTCTGCTGTCTTGTTGGGACCGGCGTCATGAGCGCGAGCCATCATCTGCTGCATAAAAACGATGATCTTGCGAATGACCTCTTCATACAGCCCGGACTTATCACGAAAGTAATAATTCACCGCCGCCACGTTGGCGCCTGCCTGGCTGCATATATCGCGGACAGTAACGTTTTGAAAGCCACGCTCGGCAAAGAGGCGCGCCGCCGCGTCCAAAAGACGGTGACGGGTTTCCTGATCCTCGGTGGCCGCTCCCCTAGGGAGTTCCAAACCTCTCTCGCTCATTCAAAACCTCTGTATGAAACAATTGTATACAACAAATGTTTTACCGCTGTCAAGAGAAATCTTAATTTAATTAAAAATTGTCACAAGCAACTATAAATAAACAGTTTAGAACATGGCAAAGGTTATGGAGTCGGCTGGATCATCCCTAGCGAACTTGATAAATTGTTACTTATCCGGGAGGATGGATTTGTAGGATTCGTCGTGAGGTCAAAGCTCAGTTGAGGCAGGTAACTCGGCGCGACGGTCGATGGGAGCAAACTCCCCGCCGTGGCGAATGCGCATATGGCGTTCGCGGAAATGGCGCTTAGCGCGCCGGCCCCATGCTCGGACAAAGTAGTAATTCAACGTGCAGCCGGCTATGGAGCTGACCAGGGGCACCATGCGCGCAGCCCATTTTTCTCCAATGTCGGCGCCGGCCTTGACGGCAATAAGCTCGATGACGCGCGGCACAAACCGCTCGATTACTTCTTTTTCCAAAACGTCTTTGCCCATGTTGACGCCCGCCGCGCTGGCCGCCGCAATCCAGAGCTCGGCGATCTCCGAGTCCGTCGAGTATTCAAATCCGTAAATGAGGCTCAGCTTTTGAAGCATCCGCATGGTGATGGCGCTCAGCACCCCGATGTCCGGCAGGGCCGTGAAAATTCCGCCCAAGCCAAGACCCAAACCTTCGGCGGCGGCGAGCTTCATGCCCGCCGCGATAGTTTGGTCGGCGATGGTGTCTAGAGCGGCGGGATGGATTCGAAAAACCTGGGCGAACGATTCCACGGGCAGGCCATGAGCGCGGCGCAGGTGGAGGAGGTAGCGGTCCGCGTCCACTTTAAGCCTATCGTAAGCGCGGCTTAGCCCGTCTTGGATGGCTTCCTGCACGCGCCGGGTTAACCATGAATAGTTCTCTGCCGTGGCCATAATTCCATTGGATGCCGACTAGTCCTGCCCAGGATGCTATCTTAGTCCATCCCTTCGACAAATGAAAGCGCTGGGGGATAGTGGGTCAGTTGGATTCCTTCGTAGCGCCGGTCGGAGTTTACCCCTCCGGGGCGGGACCGCCGCTAGAACAAACTGACCCGCTAGGCCATTGAGGCAATCGCGGACGTTCGACGGCATGAAAACGCGCCTTCGTATTCGGGCGCAGCGTAAACGTTGGAGATGGCGTCATTTTTTCGCCGGCTGGGAATTGCAATCGAAACCGCTGGGCGATTGTGGCCAGAACCAGCTCCACTTCCATCATGGCGAACGAATTGCCGATGCATTGGCGCGGGCCGCCGCCGAAAGGGAAGTAGGCGAAGCGGGGCAATTGCCGCACGAAATCGTCCGTCCATCGGTCGGGATTGAACCGCTCGGGATCGGCGTAGAATCGCGGGTCGCGCTGAATCACCCAGGGACTCATCAGGACCTGGGTCCGGGCCGGAATGTCGAAACCGCCGATTTTGAAATTGGTCAAAGCCTCGCGCCCCAGTACATAGGCGGGCGGGTATAGCCGCATCGATTCCTTCACCACTCGTTCCGTGTAGCTCAGGCGCGGCATGTCCTGGACCTCGGGTGGCCGCCCCTCGAAGGCGTTATCCAATTCATCCAGCAGTCTGGCTTCGGATTCCGGGTGGAGGGAGAGCAGGTATAGAGTCCACGTCAACGCGACGGCGGTGGTTTCGTGTCCGGCCAGAAACAAGGTCAGCACTTCATCACGTAATTGCTCGTCCGTCATGCGGCTGCCGTCTTCGTCACGCGCGGCGAGCAGCATGGAGAGCAAATCGCCCGAGTCCTTGCCACTTTCGCGGCGCCGGGCAATAATCCCGTAAATGATTTTGTTCAGGTTCTTCACTGCCCGCCAATAGCGCCGATTGCCGGGGGTGGGGATGCTTTGCGGAACCAGCCGCCGCGCCAGACTGCGCAGGCCCACGAACTGGTCCATAAAAACCGACACGGCCTCGTTGACGGCGTTCGATTCCTCGGCCACCTCGGCGTCAAAGAGGGTCTTGCCCACGATGCGCAGTGTGAGACGCATCATGGCATCGTGCAGGTCAACGCGTTGGCCGTCGCGCCACCCACCCAGCATCTGATTGGTATAATCCGTAATCACCTGGCCGTAGGCTTCAATCCGGCCTTTGTGAAACGCGGGTTGAGCCAGCCTGCGCTGGCGCAGCCAGAAATCGCCTTCACTGGTCAGGAGGCCGTTGCCAAAAATTCGCCGCGTCATTTGGAGGGCACGGCCCTTCTTGAATTGCCGGTAATTGGTGGCCAGCACGGACTCTACGTGATCCGGATGGCTCAGGAAGCATCCCCGCACATTAACGAACCGGAACGCCGCGACATCGCCGTATTCTCGCGCGCACTTGGTCATAAACCCCAAGGGGTCGCGCTGAAAACTTGTCAGGTTGCCCTTGATCAGACTTCCTTTGGGTCCGGGAGGAAGAACACCCCGGGTGGCCGCCGATACCGGCGGGTGATAACCCGGGCTCCCTTTACTCGATCTTGTCTTTTCCAGGAACGAGTTCATGGGCGGGGTTCAGGTGGCGCTAAGCGGAACTCCTATTTTAGTTTCCCAGTTTCCCTACTTCAGGCGGCCAAACCGCCGCTCCGACGAGGCCGCTTTATCGGAACAGATGCATGTGAAGAGTCAGATATTTTTTCGGATTCTTCATGAAATCATTCAGGAAATCCCGCAGGGTCTTGGAGCTTTCGTTTAGATTGTTAAAGAGCGAGGGGTCGGTGGAAAGTTTTCCTAGAGAGCCTTCGCCTTTCTCGATGCGCTCGCTGATCGTATCCAGCCTCGCGATAGTCTCGTTCATGCGATTGTAAAGCTGGGGATCGTTTACCATCTTCGCCATCGTACCCTGCCCGTTGTTCAACTTGTCCATCAGTTCGTTGCCGCGCGTCTCTATTTTGTGCAAGTCGTCATACACGGAAGGATCGTTGATGAACTTGGCGGCGCTGCCTTTGCCGTGCTGGATGTCATCCATGACCTCATTCAGCCGGTTCAGGGTTAGTACAGTCTGTTTGTAGACTGAATCGTCCACCATAAATTTTCCCAACGTTCCCTGGCCTTTTTCCACATTGGCCACCAGCCGGTCCAAGCCGGCGGTGGCGTCATTCATGCGATTGGCGAGGGTCGGCTCGAAGAGTAGTTGGTGGATCGAGCCTTTGCCGGTTTTGATCTGGTCGGTGATGTCGTTCAGTGCCGCACTCAGGACGCGGAGGTTGGTGATCACATCGTTGGCGTTTTGCATGATTTGCTTGATGTCCCCTGCTTCACGGCTCTGCACCACTCCTTCATTGGGAAGGACGGCCTGGCCCTGGCCGCCGCGGGAGATGTCAATAAACCCGTCGCCCAGCAGGCCCGCTGTCTCAATGCTGGCCACAGAGTCGGCGCGAATGCTGTCCTGATAGCGCTTGGTAACCTTCATCACCACTTCCACCGAGCGGTTGGGATCCTGGTAGGGCGACAGTTGGATCTTGGTCACATTGCCCACGGCAATTCCCGCCAGTTGAACTTCAGCGCCCTCATGCACGCCGCCGGCGCTGGCGAAATAAGTCTTAAGCGTGTAACGGCGGCTGAGGAAGCCGCCCACCTGCCCGCTGATAAAAAATATTCCCGCGCCCAATACGACTAAACTGACCAGCACCAGAAGGCCTACGCGTAGTTGAGCCCACTCAATCTGTTTCCGTCGCGGCATGGTTCATCTCCCTCCTGCAATTCGTATGGGCTTATTGTAGACCATTCCCATTCCCGGGCGGGGTACGAGTTAGATCTGAATTATGAATTCTGAATTATGAGGTATGAATGGAATTGGTTTCGACAGCCGGATTTCTGATGAGCGTGGCCGGGCGCGGGAGAGGGAAGAATGGCAAATGGCAAATGTCAAATTGCAAATGGGAAATGTGAAGGCGGAACGGATCGAGGGCAGGACCACCAAAGCAGACCTTGGGGCTCCTTCCTTCTCTCCCCAAGAGAAGGCCATGCGTTGTTTGACGGCTTGCTCCCTCTAGGCGGGGAAGGAGGGGAACCCACTCTCTGCCCTGCGGTGGGCGGCCATCGCGCATTACTATTTCTGGGGCGGTGTCGGAGTCTTAGTTTCAGGATCCGCCAGAGTAAAATTGATGGTGACGGTTGTAGTGACAGGAGCCTGGAAAGGTTTGGAAAACTGCCACTGTCGGACCGCGTCGATGGCAGATTTCGCCAGGGCGGGCGGACCGCTTTCTATTTCAACATCGGAAACACTGCCTTCCTCGTCCAAGGTTACTTGCAAGACTACGTCGCCCTGGATGTGAGCGGCCTTTGCTTCCCGCGGATAGACGGGCGCAACAGTTTTTACCGGCTTGGGAGTGAATGTCCCTTCAGTGTGTACGCGCGCCGCCCTTAATTCCTCCTCGGCTTTCGCGATGCGGGCCTCCAGTTCGGCCTTTTGGGCCTTCATCATGGCGATTTGTTGCTCCCGGGCTTGCACTTGATTGGTGTCCTGACTTGCCTTCACTTTGGCGGCAAGCTCCTCTTCTTGATCTCGCATGCGCTTGATCGCCAGGTTTTGTTCTTCCGCCATCTCGCCTTGCTGCTCGGCCCTGGCTCGCTCGATTTGCGCTTTTACGGCCGCGAGTTTTTCCTCATCGCTTGTCTCCTTCGCAAGGGTGAAGTTGACCGTCACCGTGCTCTCCACCTCATCAGGCTGCCGGGCATACTTCCACTGCCGCACGGCTTCCATGGCGGCTTTGGCCAGCAACTCGTTCCCACTCTCGACTCTTACGTCCGAAACTTCGCCATTCTCTTCCACCGTGATTCTCAATTTCACAGTGCCCTCAATTTTCGCCACCTTGGCGAGTGGTGGATAAAGGGGCTGAACCTTGTGAACCGGCGTCAGTTCAGAGGCATCCTGACTCGAGTTGGGGGGAGTGACCTTTTGACCAGCCGGTTCTTCTGCGGCCTCCGGACTTGCCACAATTCGCCCGCTGGCCGTTATCGGATCGACTCGTTCAGCGGGAGCAGGAGTTTCGAGGGGCCGCGCTTTCAACGGGAACGCGCGCACCCCCACTTGAGCCGTCAAGAAAAGAAATGCGAGAGCGATGCTTAGAGAAAGGACAAGTCGGGGTTTGGACATGGAAGCCTCCTTCAAAATCAGCGCCACTCGCTGGGCAAGCTGGTTCTCATTCATGAATTCAGGGGCGGGCACGGTGAGCGGCCACGCAGGGCCGCCGGCGATATCGAGCAGCGCCCGCAGATAGGGTTGTCGCGCTTCGGTTAAGTGCAAAACCTCGCGGTCCACCGATTGTTCCCGGGCCAAGCGAATGCGCCGAACGATCCACGCCATGCCGGGATGAAACCAGAATAGGGCGAGAATAATCTCTTCCGACATATTGAAAAACCAATGCGCGTGGCGCACGTGGATCAGTTCATGGCACGCGATGGCGCGCTGGCAGTCAGCCTCCATCGCTGCGACTCGGGCGGGGAAGAGGATAAGAGGTCGATTGCTTCCAAAGGTGACCGGCCCGCCAATCTCTTCGGAAAGCATCAGTGCGGAAGAGACGCCGAGTCGGGAGTAGATCTCACTCACCGCGGGAGGCACCGGATCCCACGGGCATGCCAGGCGACCGTAACGACGGAGCCGGAATAGGCCGAAAACTATTCGAAACAAGCGGAGAGCAAAGCCCAGACCGAGAGCGACTGCGACTACGTTGAAGATTGGAAAGCCGTTGTGAGCCGGTTTGATGGCGCCCGCCCCAAATTCGATTCCTACCGCTGCAACTTCGTTAGTGAGCACAACCACTGCTTGCTTCCACGGTTCAATCAACGGCAAGGCGAGGCAGGCTGCGAGCAAGGTCTGCCAATATGCCAGGCTCACTTTGGGGGCGCGAAGCCGGAGGACGGTTGCCACTCCCGTTCCGATGATGGTCAGGAGGGCGATCTGAACGCTGTAAGCCGCGAGGTTGTCAAACCAAAGAGGAGCGATCATTCGTTTTCCTGAATCATGCGCGCGATTTCCGCCAGGTCGCTTTTGGATAGACGCTTTTCTTTTACCAGGTGGACCATCAATGGTTCCGCCGACCCATCAAAAACACGGTTCACAAATTCCCGCACCATGGCGCGAATTACCTGCTTCTGGGGCCGGGCGGTTCCATAGACGTAAGCGCGGTCGCCCGCCACGGTGCGCCGGATCAGGTGTCCCTTCTCTTCCAGGGTTTTCATAGTGGTCATCACGCTGGTGTAGGCGATCTTTCGCTTTTCGAGGAGCGCCTCATAAACGTCGCGCACCGTGGCGCGATCCAGCCGCCAAACGATCTTCATGATTTCCAATTCGTGCTGGGTCAAGGTCGGGCTTGTCGGTCGCATACTAGTTATATAGTACTAGCGGGATAGTCTTGTCAAGGGAAAAATTCAATGGTGGTGGTTCTTACCGCCTGGCCCCGTGGGGAGGGCAGAAAAGAATGGCGATTGGCAAATGTCAAATTGTAAATGGCAAATGTGAGGGCCATGCGCATTATGGTTTGGACAACCGAAAGCCGGCCTGGAACCACAGGTGCTCTATTGCGCTTTGGGTTTCTCGAATCGGGCGTCGTCCACGGAAACGTTATTCTGAATGGTGGTGAAACGGATATCGTAATCGAAGTCCGGGCAGGTTTGACGCCACATGAAAGGGAACTTCACACCGTCCACATCGCGATAGTCTCCAAAAGTAGTTTGAAGGACGCTTTGGCCGTCGTCGTTAACGTAAGGCGTATCGGTCCGCAGCAGCAAACCGGATTGGGTGGAGAAATACCATCTTTCCATGGCCCCGTCGCCGGCAAACGCCTCAATCACGTACGCTTCCTCGGCCCCGACTTTTTCTCTGCCTTTCAAAGTCATTTTGGGGTAGAGGATCTTAAGTTGGATTTCGCGATAGAAATTAAATTCGCGCTTCATGGCTGGAAGATCTTTCGCGCCCACATCCTGCGGGCCTTCGTCAGGATCATAGACCACCCAGCCCGCCTTGCCGTTGTAGGCGCGCGGCGCGGGTCCGTTGCTCGGAATCTCCAGGGAGAAAAATTCCTTGTCCGGCGCTTTCTTGTAAATCTCGAGCGTCCCCGCTTCGCCCGTATCGGTAAGAATCACCGATGCCTTCATGACGCGGGTTGTAAATTTTTCAAGCGCGGCCCGGCCGCCCATGGACGCCACGTACTTTTCAAGCACCTGATCGACGGTGGGATTCGCCTCCGCGGTTTGAATCACGGGCGCGCTGCCGTCGGTTTTTACGCGGCTAGCCCCACTTGGGAGGGCAATCATTTCCACGACTAGAAGAACCATCAGAGCTTTCTTCATAGGCTTGTCTCCAGCGTCTTTGGTAATTGTGTTCGTAAAGAATGCCGTCAATCAAGTACTATTTAATGACCGCGTAACTTTGACCGAGGCACGAGTCGCGAAGTGTGGGTAATGGGTTAGCTTAGTTTTGTAGCGGCGGGTTTACCCCGCCATTTCAACTGACCCACTACCGGAGTTTTTTCTCAAAGGACAATCGAAATGGCTATGGATCTCCATCAGCAGGTTTTAAGCGGACCTCGCGATTTGCGCGAGACGATGGAAAAAGGACGGACGGAATTTGAAGCGATAGTCCGCCGGATCCGCTGGGATGATGGGCCGATGTTTGTGGTGGGCACGGGGCCGTCCTACTTCGCGGCGCTCACCTGTGTTTATGCTTTCGAGGGGTTGGTGGGAATCCCTGTGATCGCCCAAAGGGCGGGTGATTTTGAGGCCTATTCGACCTCTGTATTGCGCCCGCGGTCGGTTGTCCTGGCGCTCTCGAATTCGGGCGAGACTGCGGACACGCTCGAGGCCGCCCGCGCGGCGCGAGCGCGGGGCGCCATCGTGCTGGCCATCACCAACAACCCCGCGGGTACGCTGGCGCGAACGGCGGACTTGGTGATCCTGCTGCGCGCCGAGGGAGCAGCAGAAACCCTCCTCTCCGCGGGATTGTGCCAGCAGGCCGCGGTCGGTTACCTGGCCCTGATCGCGGCGCAAGTCTTAAAGCGGCATCATCATCACCTCGACGTCTTGGAAGAGGAATACGCCAAACTGCCCGGGAACGTGGAGCGGATTCAAACTCACTTGCAGGACGCCGTGCAATCCCTGGCTGGCGAATTAAAAAACTTGTCCGCGCTGTCGGTGGTGGGTGGCGGGTTCTACCATCCCATTGCCCTACAGGCGGCGGGGCTACTCGAAAGATACTGCCGCATGCGCGCTTGGGGTATGGATGAGGGCGCGTTTCGCGCCGATGCACCCGCCCCCGGCGGGGAGGCGGGCGCAGTCCTGTTTCTTTCCGGCACCCACTGCCGGGTCAAGAAGAGAATGCACGCGATTTCCGGTGAAGCGCAGAAAGGCGGCATGAAGATTTCTTCAGTGACGGACGCCAACGATCGCCCGCTCCAGGAGGCTTCCACCCTTTCTCTCCTGCTTCCCGAATTGACTGAGATGGTGGGCGCCACGCTCACTCTGGCGCTGGTGCAATCGCTTGCCGAACACGCGAACCGCCATGCCAAACGCGATCCTCGCGCGCGGAACACGAGCCCCGAATGAGGCGCGGGGGAACCTGAACGTACTTTACGCAAGTTGTCAATAAACCAAGTCCGTACTATTGACTTTGGGTTGCCCACTATGCTTCAATCCTGATATGGACATAGCAAAACGTTTAAGAGAAATTCGCGAATCCAAAAGTCTGTCTCAAGGTGATATTGAAAGACGATCAGGTCTTTTACGCTCCTACATCTCTCGCGTTGAAGGCGGCTATACTGCGCCATCCCTTTCGACTTTGGAGAAATTTGCCAAAGCTCTGGGAGTCGAGCCCTATCAGCTCATTTACGAGGGATCGGGCCGCCCCAGCAGCCCCAAGGTACCGGAGCAGGCAGGTGTGTCAGGCTCGGCCAGGCGGTTGGTGAAACTCTATGAGGGTATGTCGAGTCCCAATCGCAAATTGCTGATGACCATGGCGACCAAGCTTGGCAAACACTGAGCCAGTGTGAAGCTTTTGGACAATAGCCATCCTCGCCGGATTCATAACCGGAGGGCGGGGCGGAAGTGTTCGATGTAACTGTCTTGGTGTAACTTGTGTGAATAAACCCTTTAAAGTAAAGGGTTCGGTTTAACCCGCCTGCTTTTCAATTCCCCCCACATTTCTATGAAATGCTTGAAAGCGATTATGTGATTGGCGCGCCTGGAGGGATTCGAACCCCCGACCTTCAGCTTCGAAGGCTGTTGCTCTATCCAGCTGAGCTACAGGCGCGAACCATCAGTGTACCCTATCTTGCGAGTCGAGAGAAGTGCGGACGTTTAGACGGATCGAACCCTTTTCTCACGTCATTTCATCATATGTCCCTTGGAAGTCCCCCGCGCGTCTCGTTGACGGAAATCATTGTGCTATACTACGCGCACTAGATGTGGCAAGTTCAGGGCCCTGATTCCCAATTTGGGTTGAGGCCTTGCAAACGTTCAACGCGCCCGCGGCGGGGATTGTCGATTTTTCACTCCTCCGACGGCCTGAAGAAAATGTCTTAGCTGATTGTTTTGAAAGGAGAAATAACCAGGTCAATGCCCTCGTCTCCGGAGAAGTTTCAGGTTGCCACTGTGGTCTCGCGCAAAGATTATGCCGCGGACTTGTGGTCCATCCGCGTGCTTCCTGAGGCACGCTTGGAGTTCAAGCCCGGCCAGTACGCCACACTGGGTCTCGAAGACGGCGTTCACCGCCTGCACGAAAAGCCTTATTCCATCGTCTCAAGCCCCGTGGAAGATGAGATCGAATTCTTTTTTGAGCTGGTCCCGCAAGGCGAACTCACTCCCGTGTTGCACGCGCTGAAAAAGGGTGACACCGTCATGATGCGCCGGCAGGCCAAGGGCCTGTTTACGCTCGACGAAAAGACGGGGCACAAGCAGCACTTTATGGTGAGTACGGTGACCGGCGTAGCGCCTTACGTGAGCATGGCGCGCACGGTAGCCGCCCAAATCAAGGCAGGCCAGCCGACCGACCTCAAGTTTGTAATGCTCCAATCCGCCAGCCGCTCCTGGGAACTTGCCTACCACGAAGAAATGGCGGCCCTGGCCAAGACCGGTAATTGGTTGCATTACATTCCCACCATCAGCCGCCCTTGGGAAGACCCGGGATGGAAGGGCGAAATGGGCCGGGCGGAAGACGTCCTGCGGAAATACCTGGACCAATTCAGACTCAGCCCCTCCGATACCACCTTTTATGGTTGCGGACATCCAACCATGATCGAAAACGCCAAAGGCATTCTGAAGCGCTGCGGGTTCACCAAAGAATCCATCCGCGAAGAAGTCTATTGGGTCCCCAAGAAAGAAACGAAATAACTTCCCCCAGTTACCCCGTTAGGATGCTCACGGCATGCCGCCGAGCGAGCGAATTTAGCTGCCCCGATTTGGATCAATGTAATAGGCCACCAAAGTTTCGGGCCAGAAAGTGACTCGAACCTTGCGGATTTCACCCTGGGGAAAAAGCCTGCTCAACTCGCGTGCCGAGAGCAAACCAAGGTCCTGCACCTGGCCTTTGGGAATGTGCGAGCCCAGCATTCGGTTGTATTGTCGTGCCAGCGGGCGGGGCATGAATTGGATAATCGGAAGATGGTAGTGGCTTTCGAACGGATACCAGAAGTTGGGTGTGGTGACAAACCAACTTTTGCCCACCCGCATTATTTCCTGCGCGAATTTCGCCTGCCGCCCATCACCCAGAATGTGTTCGATTACGGCGTTGGAAAAGACGAGATCGAAACATTTATCAGGGAAGGGAAGCGCGCACCCGTCAAAAACGGCGTATTGGGGCCGGGGATAAATCTGGCGCGTGCTCAAAATCTCGCTCAAGGTTGCGCCGCCACCCACAATGCGCTCCGGAAAAGGGTACACATCCTCAAAAGTGTAGCGAAGAAAGACCTCGCCGCTGGCGCCCACATCCAGAACGCGGTCTTGCGGTCGCGCCTTGAAAACGGAACTGAGCAAGTCAAACTTTTTCTGCCTTGATTTGTGGCTCAGTTTCTTCAGAACGCGCTGGATTCTGGATTCACTCATCAGGGATAGAGAAGTCCAGAGGATTATACCTTGCCCGCGTGCAAATCAAGGATTACCTCGCGGGGAACGCGGGCGTCTCGCCCTCTCTATTATCAGATTGCGGGCGAGCCCCCATGCAATAAGTGGGGCCCTGGCCCGCGCTCCCGGGGGAATAAAGGCACCGCTCGATAATGCAATTGCTACCATTCTTTAGGCCTATAATGTAACCCGGCAAGGATTTCCGATCATCATTCAACTTCCTGGCTCCGAATTGCACCTATCGCGACCGGGAAAACTTTAAGTTAACGGAGAGAGCTCGCGTGCCGTCTAGTATTCAGGCGAGTTTGAATAACGAACGGCTTTATGCGCTGGCTTGCGAAAGCGCGCCAGGCGGCGTCAATAGCGCGCTGCGAAACACCCTGCCTCATCTGGTGATTCGGCGCGCGGCGGGCGCAGTCATGGAAGATGCCGACGGCAACGAATACATTGACTACCATGGGGCCTTCGGCCCCGCGCTCCTGGGGCACAATCATCCTGAAGTGCGGCGGCGCGTGATGGAGGCGCTCGGAAACGGATTGCTGGCTGGAGTGGGGACCACGGAGTTGGAGATGGCCGTGGCGGCGAAGATCAAGAAGCATATCCCCTCCGCCCAGAAAGTTTTGCTGTGCAATTCCGGATCGGAGGCTGTTTTTCATTCTTTGCGGGTGGCGCGGGCGTTTACGCGACGTCCGAAGATCATTAAATTCCAGGGTTGCTACCACGGAATTCACGATTATGTATTGAGGAACGTGGCGAGCCCGGCGGACAAAGTCGGAAAGCTGGACGCGGGTTCCGAGGGGATTCTTCCCCAAGCGATGGAGAATACCCTGGTGTGCGATTTCAACGACCTGCATGGAGTGGAACGTACGTTGGCGCAATGCCGTGGGCAAGTGGCGGCGATTATTATTGAACCGATCGCTCACAACATCGGATGCGTGCTGCCTCAACCTGGATTTCTGCGCGGGCTCAGGGCCATGGCAACCGCCAATGAAACGGTATTGATTTTTGACGAAGTTATCACCGGGTTCCGCCACCACCTGGGGGGCTATCAGACGATTGCCGGTGTCACTCCGGACCTGACCACTCTGGGGAAAGCGATGGCCAATGGGTTTCCGATTGCAGCCGTGTGCGGTCGCGCCGACATCATGGACCGTTTCACCACCCGGCCGGGAGGCGACACATATTACGCGGGAACGTTCAATGGCAACTCGGTGGGATGCGCCGCGGCTCTGGCCACGATGGAAATACTGGAGCGCGAGCCCGTACACGAACATGTTTTCCGTCTGGGCGAACGGATGCGGAATGGCTTAAGGCAAATTGTCGCGCGGCTCGGCTTGCAGGCAACCGTGGCTGGATTTGGATCCATTTTCTTGACCTATTTCATGGGTGGACCCATTGAGTCTTACTCCGATTTGCTGCGCAACGACTCGAATCGATTCATTGCGTACCGGAGAGGGCTGATCGAGCGCGGCATTTTCAAAATGCCTGCCAATCTGAAACGCGCCCACGTCAGTTACAGCCATACGGAAGCACACATTGATAGAACGCTCGAAGTCTGTGAGAGCGTGCTGAAAGGGATGGCCGGATGATTTTTCATCGTCAGAGGCCGGTCGATGGATGTATGGTCAGGAAGTCATAAACTTTTAAGCAAACCTTTTTGTATTATTCGGAGTCAAATATTTCAGGCCGGAAGCTATTTTTCAACGCGTTGCGGATTTGAATAGGAAAAGTGCTCAGGCTGGTATTTGGAGTAGCCTTTTGTCCAATCTTCCGAAGCCCATTTTTAGTCAGGTCACTACGGAACTGCCCAGCGCGCCGATTTCTGCGCCTGCACCTCCGGCTCCTGTGTTCGTTTCCCCGCCAAGACCCAGACCTTCCAGGATGAAATATGTCTGGCTCACTTTGGCTGGTTTGGCGGTGATCGCTTTGGCGATTTGGGCGGTTTTCGGGGGGGCGCGGGCGGAGTCGGGGTCTTCGTCCGGCTCGAAGCTTCAAACGGCGAAAGTAGAGCGGCGCGATTTTGTCCGCATCTTGCGCCTGACCGGAACGGTCGAAGCCGTCCAATCCTACACTATTGCTGCGCCCCGCCTGTCTGGCCAGCAGATTGGCCAGTTAGTGGTCACCAAGTTGGTGCCTTCGGGAACCAAAGTTCGAAAGGGCGATTTGCTGGTGGAATTCGACCGTCAGGATCAAATCAAAAACTCCATGGATAAGAGGGCGGAATACCTTTCCTTTATCGACCAGATCAACAAGAAAAAGGCAGACCAGGATGACGCTCGGGCCAAAGATGATACTGACCTCAAACAAGCCGAGGACGCCTTGGAGACCGCCAAGCTGGACATGCGCAAAAATGAAGTGGTGTCCAGTATCGATGCTGAAAAAAACAAAGAGAATCTGCAACAAGCGGAAGCGGTCCTGAAACAACTTCGCGAAACATATGAGCTAAAGCGCCGTGCCGCCGCCGCTGATCTTAAGATTCTGGAAATCCAACGCGATCGTTCCCATGACACCATGCTCTTTGCCGATCGCAACGCGGAAAAAATGGCGATTCAGAGTCCGCTTGATGGATTGGTAGTGCTCAACAACATTTGGAAGGGCAGTGGGATGGGCGAAGTGCAGGAAGGCGACCAGGTGCGGCCCGGCGTCCCTTTTCTGCAAGTTGTAAATCCGGCTATCATGGAAGTGCTGGCGCGCGCCAATCAGGCGGACGTCCCCTTTCTCCACGCCGGCCAATTGGTTGAGGTTCGCCTGGATGCCTACCCGGAGATGGTTTTTAAGGGAACCCTCGACCAGATTGCGGCCATTGGAGTGACCAGTGGAATGTCGGAAAAGGTCCACACCTTCTCCGTTATATTTTCAGTTCAAGGGGCGGATCCGAAATTGATGCCTGACCTTTCGGCGGCCGTAGACGTGGAGGTCGAGCGCCGTCCCAACTCTCTCGTCGTCCCGCGGGACGCGGTGAACGCCGATAATGGCCAGACGTACTTGCGCGTGAAAAGCGGTTTGAGCTCCGAAAAGCGGCAGGTGAAAGTGGGAGCAATGAGTGACGTGGAAGCGGTCATCGAATCGGGGGTTGATGAAGCCACGGTCGTCATGCGGGGCAACTCGGGTTAGGACCGGCGCCGGCATGGTTAGGGAAGTTGAATAAGGGTGTCGTTGTTTCTCGGAATATGACGGGCAAAATCGATGCAATACGAGGGCGTGGGCGATGGTGGTTAATAGGGACCGCTATTATTGTGATTTCCAGTGTTACCTGGGGAGCCGTGCGTTACTCCCGTCAGGGTACGAGCATTCCCACGGCTGAGGTGAAGGTCGGCGAGTTTGTTGACCACCTCCAGCTCCGCGGCGAGTTGAAGCCGCTGAGATCGAAAGTGGTTACGGCGCCTTCCACGGCCGGATCCGATGTTCAAATCGTTAAGCTGGTCAAGAACGGCGATCAGGTAAAGACCGGCGAGCTCATCGTTCAGTTTGATGTGTCCACTCTCCAGCGGACGCTCGACGAGGCGCGTTCGACGCTAAAACAAGCGGAAGGAGAGATCGTTCAAACCCGGGCCCAGGGTCAATTGGCTCAAGAGCAGGACCAGACGGACTTGGTGAAGGCCGGCTACGATGTCGAGCGGGCCAAGCTCGAAGTGAGCAAGCAGGAGATTGTTTCCGAAATTGATGGCGCAAAAGCCAGGGTAACTTTGGCGGATGCGGAACAGATGGCGCGCCAGGCCGCGCAAAAATTGAAATCCGACCATTCGGGTTCCGAAGCTGATGTTCAGGGCAAGATTGAGAAGCGGGATAAAGCGCGGTTTGATGTTCAAAAGGCGGAGGGCCAAATTGCGGCGCTCACCGTGAAAGCCCCCGGCGACGGAATGGTGACGTTGATGCCCAACTGGCGCGCGGGCGGCTTTTTTTCCGACAATGCACCCGAGTTCAAAGAAGGCGACCGTGCCTGGCCCGGGGCCGCCATTGCCGAGCTTCCGGACCTTTCCACGCTTCGTGTGACCGCTCATATCGATGAGATTGATCGTGGACGAATGAGCGCAGGCCAAAATGCCTCGATTCGAGTTGACGCTGTTCCCGACAAAGAACTGATCGGGCGCGTCACGGACATCAGCACCATCGCCAAAATGGACTTCTCCTCCGGGTGGCCGCCCAAGAAAAGCTTTGACCTCACTATTCAACTAGAGCAATCGGACCCGCGACTGCGGCCGGGCATGAGCACTACCATCCGCGTCGCCGTGGACAAGGTTCCCAATTCCACGCTGATCCCTGTCAAAGCTGTTTTTTCAAAAGAAGGACGAACCCTGGCTTATGTTGTGCGCGGCGCCGCATTCGAAGAGCGAACCATTGAAGTTTCCCGGCGCAGCACAGAGGAGGTTGTGGTCAACAAGGGCCTGGCCCGCGGCGAGAAGGTGGCGTTGAAAGATCCCACTCTCAAAGAATCGGGCGAGTAACCATGAGCTTAAGGAAAACAATTCGGCTTGGAATCAACCTGTTCATTCTTTCTCTTGTCGGAGTGGTGGGCGCTACTGCATTCCAGGAAACAAGCGGGCCTCGCAGCGGGATTCCCACCACGCGAGTGAAGCGGGGCATGGTGGAAACAAGGGTGTACACCAATGGAGAACTGCGCCCCAGCAAGACGGCGATGCTAGTGGCGCCTCCGGTGGGCGGCACCCTCCAGATAGTCCATCTGACCAAGACCGGCACCCGCGTGAACGCCAATGATGTGGTTTTGGAATTCGATCCCAGCGAACAGGAATTTAACCTGGATCAGGCGAAGTCAGATGTTGCTCAAGCTGAGCAGGAAATCACCAAGTCGAAAGCCGATGCCGCCGTGCAAGCGTCGCAGGACGAGGTGGACCTGCTGAAAGCGAGGTTCGATGTCCGCCGGGCCGAGCTCGATGTAAGCAAGAACGAGCTGTTGAGCGCCATCGACGGCAAGAAAAATCTGCTTACCCGGGAGGAGGCGAAACGGCACCTGGAGCAGCTCCAGCAGGATATCAAGTCGCGCACCGCCTCCGGACAGGCCACCATCGCAGTAAGCGAAGAGAAGCGGAACAAAGCGCGCATCACCATGCAACAGGCCCAGGCAAATATTGAGAAGATGATTATTCGCGCCCCGCTCAGTGGCCTGGTGGCAGTGAAGGAAAACGTAGACTCTACGGGGGGCTTTTTTACCACCGGCATGGTGTTACCCGAATATCGCGAAGGCGACCAGGTGCAACCCGGGCGCCTGGTAGCCCAGGTGCTAAACGTGGACCAGATGGAGATTCAGTCCAAAGTGGATGAAAATGACCGTGCCAACATCAACCCCGGCCAGGCAGTTGAAGTCCATGTGGACGCTTTGCCAGGTGTTTCTTATACGGGAAAGGTCAAGACGGTGGCCGGAATGGCATCCAACAATTTTTGGGGAGGCCAGACTGTGCGCAAGTTTGACGCCAGTTTCCTTCTGGATAAAACCGACGCGCGTCTTCGCCCTGGTGTGACGGCGCAGGTTGTTATTCTGGGTGACAAAACGCAAAGCGCACTTTACCTTCCCTCCCAGGCAGTCTTTTCCAAAGATGGGAAGCCGGTGGTCTACTTGAAGAATGGCTCCCGATTTGATGCCCGCGAGGTGAAGATTCTTCGCCGGACGGAAGGCCGACTGATCATCGAGGGCCTCAGTGAGGGAGCCGAAGTGGCTCTGGTGAATCCCGAGCAGCAAGGCAAAAAGACTCCCAAACCCTCCGGACTTACTGGACCATCGCTGGGCGTTGGTGGACAATGAAATCGCGGGCCCAAGCCGCCTCCATCAGCCCTCCCAGAACCTGGAGCCAATTCCTTCCTGATTTTCGCCTTGGTTTTGAAAACCTGCTTCTGCACAAGCTGCGATCGCTCTTGACCATGCTGGGCATGATTTTCGGCGTCGCCGCCGTGGTCTCAATGCTCTCCATTGGCGCAGGGGCTCAGCACCAGATGATGGCGTTCATCGAGCAACTCGGCGTCCGAAACTTGATGATCGAAGCCAAGGAGTCCAACAACTGGCAGGACCTCCAGAAAATCAGAAAGGTTTCGCCGGGCTTGACCTTCCAGGACTATCGTGTGATAGGCGCGGATGTCAGCGGAATCGTCCAATCGACTCCGCGCAAGCGGTTCACTCCCGCCAAACTGATCCCCAAGCCGCAGCAGGATATGCCGGTGGTCTATGGAGTCAATCCCAGTTACCAACTCATTGGCGGATTAACCGTGGTCGAGGGGCGATTTTTCGATCAAGAGGAAAATGAGAGCGCCGCTCCGCTCTGTCTCCTCGGCGAGGGTGCGCGGGCGGGCATGTTTGGGCAACAACCGGTCATTGGCCGGTACATCAAAGTGAATGAACAGTGGTTTCATGTGATCGGCGTGGTGGGGCCGCAATTGAGCGCGCAGTCGGATGTGGCGGGCATCCCCGCGCAGGATCGAAACAATTTAATTTACGTTCCGCTCTATTCCGCCATCTTTCGACTGGAGGACTCGTATAGCGAGCTGAAGGACGAAATCGACGGCATCTATTTGCAGTTGAATTCGAGTGCGGACATTGTGTCCAGCGCCGACATTGTGCGCAGCATTCTTAATGTGAATCATCGCAATGCCGGCGACTTTACGGTGATCGTTCCCGCGGAATTGCTGGCCGAACAGCGGCGTACGGAGCGCCTTTTCAGTATCGTGATGGTCGCGATCGCTTCCATCTCGTTGCTGGTGGGCGGCATCGGGATTATGAACATCATGTTGGCCAGCATCCTGGAGCGCACGCGCGAAATCGGAGTCCGCCGGGCCGTGGGCGCCCGGCAAATGGACATCGTGCGCCAGTTTGTGATTGAGGCTATTCTGATTTCATTTGTCGGCGGTGTGATGGGGATCCTGTTCGGTTTTGGCATCTCCCGGCTGATCGCCTGGGTGGCGGGATGGTCCACTATCGTGACTGCCACATCGATCATGCTGGCCTTCATCGTTTCAGTTTCTGTCGGGCTGGTCTTCGGCATCTATCCGGCCATGCAAGCCGCGCGGCTCGACCCCGTGGAAGCCATACGGTACGAATAAATCAGTGACGAGTGACAAGTCGGGAGTGACGGGCGGAAAGCCTGGGTTTTATCTGTTCGAGTCTTACCTGCCATATTGCAACCACCAAGGTTTTCAGGAGGGAAGAAATGAGCCGTGGCCAGCGGATTTTCGTAACGACTGTTTTGATTTTGTGGGCGGGGATTTCGGCCTATGGGCAGACTTTTCCCACGCCAAATTACTTCAGCAACTTAAGGTCGAGCCCACAGATTGCCTCTAGCCTGCCCGGCCCCCAGGGATTGAAAGACTACCTGGTGGATGGAAAACTGCGCCTGACCTTGGATGATGCTATTCGTCTGACCCTGATGAATAGCACCGACGTGCGCCTGAATGAGTTGCCGGTCGAGAGCGCGAAATTGTCCGTCGAGCGCGCCTACGCGCCGTTTGATCCTGTGGCGACCTCAAGTTTTTCCGCTACCAGATTGATTTCCCCCAGCATTACTCAGTTGGCCGGTGCGCCAACCCTTAGCAGCCTTAGCCAACTATCCCAGTTTGGATACTCCCAAACGTTCGAAACCGGCACCAACTATCAGGTGGGATTCACCGCCAGTAAAACATCCGACAATAGTATTTTCGATTTCTTTAACCCATCGCTCCAGTCTTCCTTCAATCTTTCGTTTACGCAACCTCTGTTGCGCGGTCGCGGCATATTTCCCAATCGTGCGCCCATCGTCATCGCCCGGCGAAATCTGGCTGAATCTGTTGCAACATTTGAGGCATCAGTCAACGATTCGATTCAGCAAGTGGTGGCGCAGTATTGGAGCGCCGTCCAGGCCAGGGAAGGATTGGTGGTCCAGAATAAAGCCCTGGACCTGGCCGAAGCGACCTACAAGCAGCAGAAACGCGCGCTTGAATTGGGCGCCATCCCTCCCCTGGATATCTATCGGTCGGAATCTGAAGTGGCCACGCGGCGGGTGGCCGTCATTCAATCCGAGTACACCCTGAAACAGGCCGAGGACCAACTGCGCCGGACTATCGGCGCCGATCTCGACAATTATTTCCGGGCTTTGGATCTCGATTTGACCGAGAAAGCTCAGCCCACCGGCGAGCTGGTCTCGCTCGATGAAGCGACCGCCCTCCAGCGTGCCTTGGCCCGGCGGCCCGAATTTGAGGCCCTGCGTGAGGCGCTGGCCAACGACGAGACCAGCATCCGGTTGGCGCATAACAGCCTTCTCCCTGACTTGAGGCTTAGTGGCAGTTACTCGAGCTCCGGCTTGGGAGGAAATCAATTCGACATCACCACCACTCCGCCGGTGCTAATTTCCCGAGGCGGCTTTGGCGACGCCTTGGGCCAGGTTTTCGGCTTTGGTTATCCTACTTACGGAGTTACCTTAACTTTGAATCTTCCCATTAAGAACCGTGCCGCCCAGGCGGATCAGGGAAATGCCCTGGTTACGCATCGCCGCGGGCTTTACTTGGAACGCCAGCTTCACCAGGCAATCACTCAGGAAGTGGCCAATGTGATTCACCAGCTCGAGGAGGCCAAGCTCGCCCTGGCCGCGGCGGGCATCGCGCGCGACCTCGCCCAAAAAACTTTGGAGGCGGACCAGCGTAAGTATGATTTAGGCACAGAAACGATTTTCTTCGTCCTTGACGCTCAGAACGCGCTTGCCCAGGCCGAGCTGAACTACTTACAGGCTGAAGTGACTTACGACCTCGCCGTGACTGCCGTCGACCACGCCACCGGTGAGCTGCTCGATCGTCATAAGGTGCAGATCGCCCAGGCTACTCACTAATCGGGGTAATCCTCTAAAACGGTTAGTAGTGTCATTTGGAATTGAATTAATTTCGAGGCCCGCCGCGAAAGATCATTCCCGCGACGGCGGGAATCCAGTTTTTCCTCCGCGCATTTCTAATGATTTAAGGGATTGGATTCCCGCGAAGGCGGGAAGCCATTTCACTAAGTAAAGACTGGATTCCCGCTTTCGCGGGAATGAACATTTCCTCGAAAGGAATGCAACTCCAAATGACACCACTACCCTAAAACGCAAAGGATTTAGTTTACGAGATTGATGCGGTAGTATAACCCTGTCCCGTGCTCCACCCTTTCGCCTCTCGGGGCCGATTTAAATTTCAAAATTGGGAGGAATTGAACAATCATGTGGAAAGAATTTAAAGAGTTCGTAATGCGCGGAAACGTAATGGACATGGCCGTCGGAATTATCCTCGGCGCGGCGTTTGGGAAAATTGTAACCTCGTTTGTGGGTGATATCCTGATGCCCCCTATCGGCCTGATCCTCGGGCATGTGGACTTCTCCAACTTGTTTGTCGTGCTCTCGGGCACTCACTATGATTCTCTGGCAGCGGCGAAAGCTGCCGGAGCCGCCTCCATTAACTACGGCCTTTTTGTGAGCACGGTGATCGATTTCACCATCGTAGCCTTTGTAATTTTCTTATTGGTGAAACAGGTCAACAAGCTTAAGACGCCGGCGCCTGTTCCCGCGCCTTCGGTGAAGGATTGCCCATATTGCCTCTCGGCAATTCCATTGAAGGCCATTCGATGCGCGCATTGCACTTCCGAACTCCAGGCGGCCTAGGCGCTCAGGGATACAAAAGCCGGCAATTTGATCAGATGGCCGCGGGCCTTTGGTCCCCTGCAAAAACTTTTTTCCGCCGTGCGGCCGGTTCGTGGCCGGAAGGAAAGGCCTGCTGGTCTCATCCGCGTAGTCAGCCAATTTAGGCTTCGGAGTGGTCTGGGCTGGAGTTCAATGATCGCGCCCTGGGCTTATCAAAAATATTGCCAAAGACTATTGTTTGTGCTAGTTTTCCCCTGTCTTGAGGACGCCGTCATTCGTCGTACTTGATTTGAATAAGGAGAGTACTCCAATGCGTAATCGACATCATGGATTGATTACCGCAAGTCTGTTCGCTTTGATCCTTGGGATGTTTGCCAGCGTGGGTTATGGGGCGGACAAGAGCACGGCGAAGCTATTGGTGCGGGTGAGGCCGGTGGAGGCGGAGATCTTCATCGATGGGCAGCACATGGGGGATGCGACGTGGAATGGGATGATGACGGTGCCGAAGATCTCGC
>DATGFN010000026.1:0-7283 GCA_035308965.1 Terriglobia bacterium
GCCTGACGAGGAAAGGAGAAACAATTGGACCAAGCTATCGGGGAACTCCCGTCTGTCGCCACTTTTCGCGTCCCCAGTTTTTCCAGAGTTTTCCCGGGCGTCTCCGAATCTCATGCCGCTGAAACCACTTTCTTCTTCTCACTGAGTGCCGGTAGAAGAAGTTTCAGAAGCGCTTTATCGGAGAACGGGTTCTGACCTGAGATCAGCTCGCGATCTTGAAGGACGTAGCTCTGCCATGGAGCGGCCACACTCACATCACCGCCCGCCGTACGCAGGGCGAAGTCCGGGTAGAAAAGGACCTTACCACCAATCTCAAGCGGCTCCCGCTGCTGCTCTTCCGCTGTTGAAAAGATAGTCACCTTATATCCGGAATAGATCCAACCCTGAGCCTTTGCGTGTGCTCCAGCGGTATCGCCCGCGCTCAATGCCGCGACGAATTCCTTCGAATTCGGAAGCGCCGAAAGAAGTGAAATCGGGCCATGGCACAGCACTGCCGTAGGCTTGGATGTTTTATGAAAGTGTCTCAGCACGGTGCCCGCGTCGGGATCATCCAGAAGATCCTCCATCGGGCCGTGGCCGCCGGGGACGAAGACAGCGTCATATTGATCCAGGCCCGATGCGATGACATCCGCGATGCGCTTGGGATCTCTTAGCCCAGCCAAGCCGTCGCGGAATACCAAGTAGTCCTGAAGCTTGGCCGCGTCCCCGCCGAAGAAATCGGCGACCTCTGAATTCACATCCGGTTGGGGCGTGTTGCCTTTGGGCGTGGCGAAAGTAATCTCGTAGCCCTCCTTCATCAGGGCACGCACCGGAACCGTCAGTTCGTTGAGGTAGTAGCCGGCCTTCTTGTAACAACCGCCATCTTTCAAGGGCAAGCCGCGACCGCTCGAGACTAGTACCAGGACTTTTCCTTTGCTTGTCATTTTGTTCTCCTCTTTGAAATAGAATCCGTTCTCCCTAAATCTAGAGCTGAAACTGGGAAGAGATGCCTTAAGAGATACCTCGAAAGAGGCTGCCCCACTCGCCGTGCTTTTCGGCGAGTGGGAACCATCGAGCTCGCTGGTGCGGCGAACGGTATCTCATTTCAAGAATCTCCTCATTGAGCCGAGCGAGCTGAATGTCGCGATTAGGCCAGAACAACCCAGGCCGCGCAATTGGACGATAGTATTGCCAATACTTTTGTATCGACCACTCCCGCGACCTTACCTTCAAACGACGAACTGATACCATCGTCCAATTGTTTAGCAATTCCGCCTCTGGCCTAATCGCAGTCGCCCGCTAGGTAGTTCTCACGAAGCTTGAAAAAGTTTTTCCTTAAGGAGAATGGACATGTTTAAGCCTCTGACAAAATGTTTGGCGCAAGAACAGCTCGAACAACCGGAGCAACAAAAACCGAAGCCGAAAGCGATTCCCGTCGTCAAACATATCGCCGAGTTTGCCATCGTTGCGACGGCCGTATCAGTTCTAGCGACCGTCGCTGTTCTCGTCTCCGCATCCCCTTACGCGAAGGGCCAGGCCCCAAGTCACGACAACTGTAACGACAAGTATTCGGTGGTATCGCCCGGCGGGATTGCATTCTCCGACTTCCGCGGTTACGAGGACTGGGCGACAGCGTCCTCCGCCCGGCAGGACGAAATCCTAAAAGTGATCGTAGCGAACCCGACCATGATCAATGCATACAAGGCCGGCGTTCCGGCCAAAGGCCAGCTTTTCCCGGATGGCTCCAAGATCGTGAAACTACAATGGAAGCAGAAGAAGAGCACCGAGGCCCAATTTGCGGTGGATGTCCCCGACTTTTTCACTCAGGTTTTTGTCATGGAAAAGGACAGCAAGAGATTTCCAAAAACCGGCGGCTGGGGATATGCGGTGTTCAACTATGATGTCGCGTCCGACAAGTTCACACCCGATGCCAAGAGCCTCTCCGATTGCGGCAACGCCTGCCACACCGCCGTAAAAGCGAAAGACTACATCTTCCACCCCTACGAAAAGCGCTGAACTGCAACTCTCCGCCTTATCTTTGAATAGGTTAGCGAAATGTGGGGCCGGCAACGGAATCGGCAAGTCTACCCTTCAAGAGAACATTGCATCTACAAAGCAGCACTCGCAAGGATCTTGTTTGCGGGAAGTCGAATTGCGCCGCTTTGAAGGAGGCAGTTTAATGATCCGAATTTTAATGATCCGAAATCTGATTGCAGCTTTCACCGTAGCGTTGCTAAGTGGCAGTCTGCTGGCGCAATCGCCGCAGCCGCCGAGCACTGGCACTGAGAGTTCACCCCAAGAACAGCAGACCCCGTCTGCACAGCAGCCAACTGCTACCCCAGCCCAGGATGCGCCCGCCGTAAACGCTTCGGATGCACGAATTAACAAGATCGCGCCCGGCAGCGTCCTACCGGTGCAACTCACCAAGGGCATCAACGCGAAAAAAGCAAAGACCGGCGATGAAGTCGTCGCCACCGTGACGCAGGACATGCGAAACAACGCCGGCACGGTCATCGTGCCCAAAGACACCAAGGTTGTCGGACATGTAACGGAGGCGCAGCCACGCAGCAAGGACCAGAAAGAATCCGAGGTCGGAATCGCGTTCGACCATGCTGTCTTGAAAACGGGCGAAATGATGCAGATGCCAATGTCCATACAGGCAATCATTGCTCCGCCCAATCGCAATTCTGACAACGCCGCGAATGGGAACTCAAATGCCCAGCAACCCTCGAGCTACCCGGGCGCGCAACCAGGCGGGGCGTCGGCTCCCGGCGGCGGACGGGGATCGATGGGTGGATCTGCTCCAACCGCGAGCGCCCCACAAACGTCCGGCAACTCACCGACTGATACGCCGACAGGGGGCAAAGCGCAACCACAGATCACAGGAAATACGCAGGGTGTCGTCGGAATCGCCGATCTGAACCTTTCGTCGGCGTCCGATGCGACCCTGGGGTCGGTGGTAAAGTCAGAGAAAAATAACGTCAAACTCGACGATGGCACGTTCCTGCTGCTGCGTGTAAATCAGTAAGGCCAGCGGGAGCAACCTACTAACCCCTGGAAGCACCGCGAATAAAGGCTGCCCCACTCGCCGCGCTTTTCGGCGAGTGGGCGCCACCCACCCATACAGCTGCGGGCCAGCCATCGAACACTATGCAATTCCGCGTGCCCGCATCGCCGCCTTACGAGTCTCCATCTCATGCGGCGCGAATCAACGCTGGCGGCGCGACCATCTCAACCAGTCCAGTCGCCACGTCATAGACGAGGCCCGAGATCTGCCATTCGGTCGGTAACGCCGGAATTGCCCGCAGCAAAGCGACGTCGGCGGCAACCGCCGCGCGAGGATCGCTAACCGCTTTTTGCTTGAGTTCCCCTTCCTGTATTTGAAAGTAGTGCGCCAGCATGGCGGGATCGCCCACGAGGCGAGTGATGCCGCAATCGGTGTGCTGAAGCACGATGATGTGAAACTCACCGCCGCCTCCAGGAACCTGTCCAGCAACTTCGCCGATTCGCCCGAGTAGTCCCAACTCCTCCAACACACCCGGCGTGATTCGACCGCCGATGTTCCGCATCACCACCGCCTCGCCCGGTTGAATGCCAAGTATGTCGGCAGGATCCACGCGCATATCGGCGCAACCGATAATGATCGCCCTTACCTTTGGTAGCGCTCGCGGAAGCGAGGGCATCAGTGTGCCCGCGGCAGACTGCTGAGCAGCAAAGTCTTTGTTGCGTTGTAACATGGATTCAAGATTGTTCATGGCGGTTCCTCCTCTGAAGTGTTTCGATGCCATACCGGATTGTTCTGATCCACAACTCCTGGCATCACTGCAAAAAAGGCTGCCCCACTCGCCGCGCCTTTCGGCGAGTGGGAACCACGGACCCATACGGCTTGGGGCCGTCATCTCGCACTATGCAATTCAGGAACGGAGCGAGAAATTCTTCCTTCTCCTGGAATATTTCTCCCGTTTCTCAGTTTTAGCTTTAAGGAGAGTAGCGCCCGGACCCTCGCTGGAA
This sequence comes from Terriglobia bacterium, assembly GCA_035308965.1. Taxonomy (GTDB): domain Bacteria; phylum Acidobacteriota; class Terriglobia; order UBA7540; family UBA7540; genus DASYXZ01. The sequence continues at coordinate 3,991 of DATGFN010000026.1, forward strand.
CCCATCGCCGACGCGACTTTTAACCAGCCGAAGGGTTACAGATCTAGTTGCAACACCCGGCCAACAGAAACGCGTCTGAAACAAAACAGAAAGAGAGAATTACAGCAATATGAAAGCCCATTTGAGTGCAGTTTTTTGCGCATCGCTCATATTCGTCTGCTTGGGAATGTCCGACCTACAAGCGCAGGAGAGCGCCGATCAACCGTCCGTTCTGCACATCGTGCAAACGCAAACTGTGTCGCCGCCCAAAAACAGTGTGCCTACTTTTCTTGCCACTTATCACGTACTCGATGGCGCAAAGTCGCCCGTCAACCTGCTTTCTCTCAAAGGAACCCTTTCAATCGAGAACCAGAGCCCTAATTTCAGCCAGGTTCTCTGGGTACTGGTGTATTGGCAAGGCGAATGTCCAAAACACGACATCGGTTTGAACAAAATTGCCGGTTATCTATGGTTTGACATCACCAAGAACCCTTCGCAATCGGATTCTAAGTTCCCCGTCAATCTTCGATTTCCGAATCCAATCGCGGCGACCGGATGCATAGGTTTTTACTACGGTGGCGGAGCAGTGTTTGCCGGCAAGGCGACCATGACAGCCGATCTAGACCTCACCTACGAACCGGCACCCTCGGCCAACCCCAACACGGTAGTCCCTGCTGGAGGAGGCGAATATTGTTTTGGCCAGGACTGGGGCTGTCAGAATACGACGACAGACGATCAACTTGCATTCGCAGTTCCGACCATAATGCAAACCTCGGGGCATTTGCTGGAACTCTATGGAGACATCAGCGACAGCTCGTTTGATGGAACGAATAACTTCGGGCCTCTTCCGACGGGCGAGGAGTGGGGTACGGTCAATGACTGGTACCTGCTTCGCGGAGGCTGCGGAGAATTTGGCAAGAACCTCAACTCCCAGGGCTTCCCCAATCCGCGCCCGCTTCCACTGCTCTACAGCTGGCTTCCCGACGACGCTCGACTCCTCGAGAGTGTGCCCATGAAATTCAAGATTCCAGACGGAGGAACCGGGAAGGCGGTGCTCGAGAAGCGAGTCGAAAAAATCTTCCCCCATCCTTTGCAGGTGAATGCGGGAGATTGCCTGGTGACGATCTACGGCAGGAACGGCAATGGTGCGTCCGATGATGAAACCCAGGTCAATGCTCTGATGGCGCCATAAGGAATTATCACCACAACCGAGGCTGCCCCACTCGCCGCGCCTTTCGGCGAGTGGGCACCACGGACTTCGCTCCTGTGGGGAACTGCCGTTGGGTTTTACTTCGACACGTAGTACAGGTATTGCAAGTTCGCCAGCGAGAAGCCCGACATTGCGCTTGTCCCATTCGGACTGCCTCCAAATTTCGCCGTCAAATCCTGGTTCTGCCAGTTATCAGTGCCGGCGGGCAGCGTTAACTGATTGATGTGCTTGTTGGAGAGGTAAAACAAATGTAGCTCGTCGTTCGGCGTAGTGGTAAAAGCCACGATGCCGTTGGCTGGATTCGCGGCCGGACCCTTGCCTTCGCTGGTCACGTCATCACTCGCCCACACGTTGTTGTCGATGGAAAGCATTTGCCACAAATGTTTGTTGCTATCGATAAAGAAGACCTCGTTGACACTTCCGCCGGGAAACACCAGCGCCGTGATCGGACTGGCAGATGCCGCCACCGGTACGCCGGCCTTGACAGTCAGGTCCTCATCCAGCCAGGTCGAATTGTTGTAATACAGTTCGTGAACGTGGCCGGTCGTGGCCAGGTAATACACGTATTGCAGATTGCCTACGTTGATGCTGGAAATCCATACGGCTCGGCCGGAGGGCCCTTTCGCAATTTTCGTGATGTCCTGGTTCACCCAGCTCCCGCTGACGTTATACAGCTGATTAACGTGTCCGTTGGAGGCCAGATAGTACACATGAAAGGCGCTGCTGCCGGTCGCCAAAGCCGTCAATCGCGGCGTCTTGCCGGTCAGCGGACCTTTGCCCAGGCTGCTGATATCCGAGTCCGCCCATTCGACATTGTTATAGAACAACTGATGCACGTGCTGGTTCTGCGAGACGTAGTACACGTATTGTAAGTTCGATTCGGAGAATCCCGAGACCGCGCTCTTGGCCATGGCGCGAACGCCGAAGCCTTCGGCCGTCAGGTCCTCATCGCTCCAGCTCGTTCCATTGAAGAACAGTTGGTGAACATCCTCGGCGCTGTCGAGGTAGAAGGTGTGAATCTGGTCGTTGGGAGTAGTGACGAAGGCGGCGACTCCAGTGTGCGCGTCCGTCACTTGGTCAGAGAGGCTCTGGTCGATCCAGGTCGAGTTGTTGTAGGCCATTTGGTGGATCGTCTGAGCGTGGGCATCGGGCAAAGCGAGCGCCCCCAGGCACAGAGCAAAAATGCCGGCAAGAACAGAAAAAGAATACGAACGATTGGTTTGGCGACTGCGGCAGAAGCTTGGCATAAAGAGTCCTTTGAGTTTCTGGATTTGACTTGCTGAATTTGACTTGCTGGATTTCAGGGAGCCACCTGGGAGAAAACCGCCCCAGATCGTCGTTCGTCGGTCGGCGCCCCGCCGGGTTGACCTCCGGTGCGAGCGACTATGGTGCAGACCGGAGCTGCGGTCAATGAAACTGGTTTTTAACCCTTCCTTAACCGGCAAGCGCTTTTGCGGCAACAAGTTCCCAGCCATCATTAACCGAAGGAGGGGCTTTGATCTCGTGCGTGTGATCACCGGTTACAGCTCATTCTCCTCGACTCGTGTCTGAGGAAAACCGTCCACACGGAAAGTGATAACCTATGAAACCATCTGCAAAGCGCGCCCCTTCGAACTTCCAAGCGAGGTAGACCACAGAGGTAGACAACACACAGAGGTAGACAACAGTGGAACATCACGATCGCTCCCCTAAATCACCGCGTCCGAATCGCCGCCAATTTCTTTTGTCCGTCGGAGGCACATTGGCTGCCGGGGTCGTCGCACCGAGCGTCATGGCAGCCAGCGGCCGGCTGATAAACGGGAGCCCAACTTCACCGCGACTATATCGAAAGGAGAGCAACATGAAAGGCACCAAACCCAGCATCGTGTTCTGCCACGGCATCTGGGCCGACGGCTCATGTTTCAGCAAGGTGATCCCCGCGCTTCAGGCCGAAGGGCACCAGTGTATTGCTGCCCAATACAGCCTGAACACAACCGCGGACGACGTATCCATCGTGAAACAGGCGCTCGGGCGAGTCAGCAGTCCAGCCATTCTCGTCGGCCACTCTTACGGCGGAAGCGTCATCACTGGCGCCGGAACCGACGAGCGCGTTGTGGGGCTGGTG
>DATGFN010000027.1:0-1658 GCA_035308965.1 Terriglobia bacterium
TCACACGGCGAAAGCATCTATTCAGTGGATGCGGGGCTGCTTGCGTCGCTGGCGCCTGACCTCATTATTACGCAGGATCTTTGTCACGTATGTGCAGCTTCGCCTGACGATCTGGCCACTGCCCTGGCAGGCTTTTCGAAGCGGCCTAAGGTTCTGTCTCTAACGCCCCACTCCCTCGCGGATGTTTGGGACGATATTCGCAAAATTGGCGAGGCAACCGGCAGGCGCCGAGATGCTCAGGGGCTGGCAATAGCTCTCCAACAAAAGGTTGCTGCGGTTGAAATGAGAGTCGCGAAGGCACCAAGGCCTCGTGTCCTGTGCCTGGAATGGATGGATCCGTTTTATATCGCCGGCCATTGGGTCCCGGAAATGGTCGTGAAGGCGGGAGGCGAGGACGTATTGGGGCGTGCGGGCGAGCGTTCGTTTCGCGCGACAGCAGAGCAAATCGCAGAAACTGCTGTAGAAATCATCATCGTGATGCCTTGCGGCTACGGCTCGCGGCGTGCTGCAGCAGAATTTAGCTTACGAAACCTGCCTTCGAATTGGGACAGGCTGCCGGCGATACGCGACGGGCGCATTTTCGCAGTTGATGCGAATAGCTATTTTTCGCGTCCAGGCCCAAGACTCGCAGACGGGGTCGGGCTCCTCGCACACCTGTTTCATCCTCAAATCGTGCCGCTGAATGTCTCAAGCGAAGCATTTCAAAAGCTTTAGCTCACTCTGAGCGTGCATTACTGTTCAGGCGCCCGCCGGCTCCAATAGCGGTAAAAAATCAAACCGGAACACATCAAAACCAGACCGATTGATGAACGCACAGGGCGCTGAGCCCAAATGCTGATGGTCAGTGCCATCGCGCCTATTACAAAGACTAGCGGAACGATCGGGTAGCCCCAAGTCTTGTATGGGCGCTGCATATTGGGTTCGGTGCGGCGCAGGCGGAAGAGTGCGACAACCGCCAAGCCGTAGAAAATCCATCCGGCGAAGATGAAGAGGGAAGTGAGGTCTTCGAATGTTCCGGTCAAGGCCATCAAGCTAGCCAGGCAGCATTGAAAAATCAGCGCATTTCCCGGAGTGCGAAATTTCGGATGAATGGCCCCGGCAAACTGGAAAAAGATTCCGTCTCGTGCCATTGCATAATCGACACGAGCGCCGCTGAGAACGGATGAATTCAATGTGCCGAGCGCGGAAATCACCATCGCCAGCGTGACCCAGACGGCCGCGCCGCGGCCTGCAAAGCTTTCCACCACGTCCGATGCGACGTGCTGGGATGCTGCAACGATGTCGAACGGCAACGCGTAGGAGCAAACCGCGCTGAAAACGCTAAAGAGAACAATCACAAACGCAACGCCACCAATCAAAGCGCGAGGAATGGTCCGGCCAGGATCCCTGATTTCCGATCCGACCAAGTTCAGGTCTTCCCAGCCATCAAACACCCAGAGCGCCGCGGCGAGCGCCGCGAGAAAACCCGTGGTTGTGGTCCAAGATAGCGAAGTTGGCCAAATCGGCTGGAAATTCGTCGCACGTCCGTGGGAGAGAAAAAAACCGAAGCCGATAATTGCTACAACCGAAGTGATCTTGATAATCGTCAGTCCGATCTGGACCTGTCCACCCAGCCGCACGCCAAGATAGTTGACGAAAGTCAGCAGGATGAGCGCAAG
>DATGFN010000028.1:0-2897 GCA_035308965.1 Terriglobia bacterium
TCACTCTGCATCCCCGTCGGAAGTCAAACTCGTCGAGGCGACGCTCGCGGCGGTCCGGGTAGGGCGGCGCCATCACGCCGGACGCCCCCGGCAAAAGCCCGAACGCCTGATTGCTGATCGCGGCTACCATAGTGACCCGCTGCGCAGGCAGTTGGCCCGGCGCGGCATCGAGTTGATCGCTCCGCACCGCAAAAATCGGCGCAAGCCCCCGACGCAGGACGGCCGGGCCCTCCGGCGATACCGGCGGCGCTGGACGATAGAACGCACCTTCGCTTGGCTGGGCAACTTCCGCCGATTGGTGGTGCGCTACGATCGCTCGCTGAAGATTTACCATGCCTTCTTTCATATCGCCTGCTTCATGATCGTCTTGCGAAGGGTTTTGAAATGACTTCTAGTTAATCCGGACTTCACCTGGGCGGGGGGCTAAGGTTCGCAGAGAAGAGCCTACGGAGGCTGGCCCGTCGATGCCGCGTATCGGGTCAAGTTATGAGGAGGGCACTAAGCCTGGAGAGCTGCGACCAATCCCTCTCGGATAAGTCTTCGAACCAAAGCCAGCTTGCCCGCGTCGTCCAAATCCCCAGGAAGTTCACGAACCACGTATTTAGAATTGTTCAGAGCAAATCGCACAGCTTCCCCGGCCCGCACGGGAAACGTGATCTTTCGTCCGTAGCAATCGACGGACACCGAATTTGCGTCAGAGCGCAACAGCGAGATGACGCCAGTCCTCGCACCCACCACGCTTTCAACCGTCAAGCGATCGAGCGCGGCGATCTGCGCCATCTGGCCCTTGAGGAGCGGAGGGCACGCCGCGATAAACTCATCCACAAATCGATCGAGAATGGCGTCAAAGTTCGATTTTGCCGAAACCCGCTGCAAGAGGTTCTGAAGCGTCTCTTGCGCCTGCTTCCTGTCGAATTCATGGCGAGCGAACCCAGGGGGGAGCGCTTTGCGAAAGGCGGGGTCATTCAAGCTGACATCCGCCACCAGCTCCAGGAGGAGATCGGCCCATGTATACCTAAGAACCCCCACAGTGATGTGAAGGGAAACATTTTCGGTGGAACGGGCATCATGGACAACGCCACGCGGGATGTAGGCGGTGTCGCCGGGTTGAAGCTCGAATTCGAGTGAGCTGGCACCGAGCTCATGAACGGTGGCGTCGAAATCCTGCCCGGGAAGTGGAAGCTCGACAGGGGTTCCGTAGATTGTCCACTTTTTTGAGCCGGCAAGCTGGAGCACAAATACTTCGTGGGTATCGTAATGAGGTTTGGCGCCCTGGGCCCCCGCAGGTGTAAGGTAAACGTTGGTCTGGAAAGGACAGCTAAACTCCATTTCAAGATTACGGCAAAAAAGAGCGAGCGTTGGAATTACGGTGTCGAGGTACGCGAGGGTTATCGTGGAACCTTCCGCAAAAAGTTGATAGACCTTGGCCACATCGAGGGAGTCGCCGCCCACTGTGTAGTCGTCGGAAGTGATTTCTCGACTGGCATTCTTCAGAACGATGTCCGGATACCTGCGGTCGAGCGTTGTGATAACGCGGTCTACTTCATCGAGTGAAAGGAGCGAGCCGAAGTAATTTGGCTGGTTGCGCTTGGCGACCAGTGGCTGCTTTTCCCAGTAGTCTTTGAAAAAAACTTCCTTGCTGGTGGGGTCGATTAGCCACTCAAGCGAGGGCGGCCTTTCGGCGGGACGCTCCAACCCCTTAGCTTGCGCGCCTTGGTCAGCTTGCGAGATGCTCGCGGTCGGTGGTTGGGGCATGTGAATCCGCGTAAACACACCAGCACCCTGAAGGCGCCAGGACGCTTATTGGGTCGGTACTGCCTACTCTTCAGGATTTAGGCTTGTCTGGGTCCGCAGCTTTTGCCTTGTCCGGGTCTGCCGTCGATTTCTTGCTCTTCTTCTCTTTGCTCTTTTTCTTCTTATCGGGATCGGCGGCTTTCTTCTCTGACTTCTTGGCGTCCGGATCGCTCGCGCCCTCTTTCTTTTCCGTGTCCTGGGCCGAAGATCGCGTGGCGGCCACGAGCGCCACGGCGCCGCCAGCCAGAATTGTCCCCGCCGCAGTCAAAAATGACCGCCGCGGAAGCTTGCGCTCGGTTACGATCTGGTCGTCCGTCAAGCTCGATACTCGATTGACGGTCTTGGATTCTCGATCTGCCATTTAGTTTGCTCCTATTCCCATCACTGTATTGTCACCAACCGAAACGGCTCCCGCCACCTGCGGTCTCGCCGCCTTGGAGACTTAGTATCCGTTGAGGTGATGTTGGCCGACAACCGCGCGTTTCTTATCATAGCGTTTTGGGCAAGTCAATAGCGATTTGGTGGCGATTTGGTGGTCCTGGGGTAATGTTCGACAAGGCTTCGCACCTCCTTGGGGAAGGCGCCTGGGGAAAGGGATCCGAGGACAGTTCGACCGCCGGGCTTAACGGGCCTGTGAGTCGCTTTGGCGGAATCCGTATGATCTCAAGCTGGATTCGGCTAGAAAAGTCGCCTAGCCGTCGAATGGCGCAGCGCATAACGGCGGTCTGGGTCGCTGCGTGGGAAGGGCGTTTTTCGTTCCCAATCCGTCTTAAGTGGTTGGTTGGGTTGCCGGCAGATATTGATAAACCCTTGCCGTCAATGCAGGAGTGATCATCGGGGAGCTGAGCGGACGCTATGCTAAACTTAATTGCAGCTGCCCAAGCATCAATGGGCCTGGAGTGCAAACGAAGTAAGGTTTGCCTTCCCCCGTCACACGGTGAGGAGAATAATTTATTATGAGCAATCAGTGCTGTCCCATCATAAGTTGAACAGATCCAGTTGGGTACAAGGATCTGGATCTTGAAGTTGGTTGCTGTATTGCGAAAAGGCCAATAAAATCGGCGTTTTTTCGAAAATCGTCACGCTCAGGATTTGCAGAGTTT
>DATGFN010000029.1:0-3032 GCA_035308965.1 Terriglobia bacterium
TCTGGCAAGCGACGGGACCCAAGCTTCAACAAGGGTGGTGGAATCAGGATGCGAAGCCCGACGCGCCACTGCGCTTGCGTTACGGGCAGACAATTCAACTGATTCGCGGTCTGCGACGAACGCACTACATGCCTTCGCTGACAACTGTTATCCAATTGCGCGACCTTTGGCGGTCTCTCCCACAGTTGAATGACCCAAGCGGACTCAACCAACTCGCCACCGAATGCGATAGCCTTATAAGCCACTTACAACAGGGAAAATAGATGTTGCGAAATCCTCTTCGCACCAGCAATCTCACTCTGAGATAGCTAGTGATAATCCCTGTTCGCAACATCTATCTGGAAACTTCTGGGTTTTTGGATAAGCCTTTAACGCAACTACCTTTCCTCCGCCTGCTTAGCATCGTTCGCTTGGCGAAGGGTAGTTATGTGTTTCAGGTTGGTGTAACTACCTGGCCGTATGATTGGCCAAATTGCACTTCTAAGGTCACTTCTCAGGAGTTAAGAAAACGTTGGCTTAAGTACGGAAACCTTGTTACGGGGTTGGTTTATTCCAACTTTGCCCAGTTCAACCTGCTCGAACATTTCGAGAATCCACCTTGTCCTTGAAAATCTGAAGCCAGCTATGGAGGCCTCACGAATCTGCAATGAAGGTGGGTCCGATAATATCTCAGATTGACATAGCTAGTCACAATCCCTGTTCGCGACACTTATCCGGAAAGTACGATGCAAAGCGCGGAGATCACTTCCTAGAAGCCGACTTCTCGGTACTGATCGTCCGCTGCCGCCGGGATTACTTCCGGTTTGCCAAGAGCCGGAGTAAATGTGCATATCGTTTGAGGAGAGAGCCCAGTCCAAGCGCCGCTACGTATAGCGCGTTTTCCAGCCAACTGGGATTTCTTCCGGATTCCTGTCATCCGAGCACAATCTGATGGAAGCCTCCACTCGCCGGTGCCCCGGCGGTGAGCAGATTCGGCGGTATAGTTCTGTCACAGTGTGGCGCGGAGTGTGTCTAACTCATCAGAGGAGACACAAACATGAGCGTGAGGGAACTCCAAGCCTTAACACAGAAGTTCGCCGATGCCTTCGATCAGCGCGACCTCCAGCCCATCCTGGACATGCTCTCCGAGGATGTGGAAGTATTTGACCACGTTCCCTACCGGTTCGATGGCAAGGCGCTCTTTGCCAAGTATCTCAACGAGGTCGTCGCGAGCCTTGCCTCAGCCAGCTTTGGCTTTCGGCAACCATCGTGTCGCATGTACAGCGATGAGGTGGGTATCGTAAATGCTCACGACATGTTTACTGGAGTCACTAAAGACGGCAAGGCCCTCTCGATCCATGGCCGAACTACCTTGGTCTTCATCAAACAAAGCGGGCAGTGGAAGATTGTGAGCGCCCACTTCTCTGCAATACCCAAGGCTCTCTGAGAATCGAGCCTGGGCATAGGGGCGCTTGGAGGTGCACCATGACTATGAATAATCCACTAGCAGATAATTCCCCCGACCGCGAGGACCAAAGCCTTGTTCTACGCGCCCGCTCGGGAGATCACCAGGCGCTCGAAGACCTGGTCCAGCGGCACCAAACGTGGATCTACAACATCGCCATTCGCATGCTGCACCATCCGCAGGATGCTGAGGACACCACGCAAGAGATCCTCATCAAAGTACTCACCCGGCTCTCGTCGTTTGAGGGTCGGAGCAGCTTTCGCACCTGGCTTTACCGGATCGTGGTGAACCACGTGCTCAACATGAAACGCGGGCGGGTGGAGGTGCAGCATGAGTCCATCGATTTCGCCGCCTACGGCGCGGCGCTCGACGCCACGCCAGATTTAGAGTTGACCGATCTCAAGGCCACATCGGCGGAGGCTGACCTGCTAGTGACCGAGGAGATGCTCTCCTGCACCTTGGGAATGCTTCTTTGCCTTGATCGTGAACAACGCTTGACCTTTATCCTCGGTGCGGTCTTCGAAGTAAGCGACACCATTGCTGCTGAGGTGTTGGAGATCACTCCCGACAACTTTCGACAACGACTGGCCCGTGCGCGGCGAGACTTGCGCAGCTTTATGAACGACAAGTGCGGACTGGTGAACCAGGCGAACCCCTGCCGGTGTGCCAAGAAGACGCGTGGCTTCATACAGGCAGGCTACGTCGATCCCGAGAATTTGTTGTTCGTCCGCGAACGAATAGGCGAGGTGCGCGAAGCCGCACCGAAGGTGCATGAGGCCCTCAGCACCCTGGATGAAAAATGCGCGGAAATCTTCCGTGGACATCCATTCTATAAGGCGCCAGATCTCGCGCCAATGCTGCGGCGGCTGGTCGCGAGGACGTATATCACAAATTGAACGGCAACAGCCCGCGACTGCTTCGCCAAGGTGCGCCGAGGGTGGCCGCACGAGGCGCGGATCCGCGGGGCTGTCACCGTCAAACGATAGGAGGAAGGCCATGATTGACCATATTTATCTCCCCGTCTCTGACCTGAAACGGTCGAGCGAATTTTACAAGAAGATGCTTGAGCCACTTGGCATCGACATGCCCTACAAGTTCGATCAACTGTACGGTTTCGCGAGCAATAGCAATCCGGGTTTCTGGCTGAAGAATGGCGGAGTCGCCAAAGACCTTTACGTCGCATTCACCGCCAAGAGCGCGGACGCTGTCAGGGCCAGCTACAGGGCGGCGATAGATGCGGGAGGTACTTCAAACAAGGAACCGAGCCTTCGGCCCGAATGGCGTGCCGACTACTTCGCGGCAAACATCGGCGACCCGGACGGATACAACATCGAGATTGCCTATAAGCCGTGGCTCTACAAATAAAAGGTACGAGCCATCTACCCATCTGAGGCCAGCCTGGCCACCCAGGTTCAGACATCTTGCGAATCATCATTTCTCTTGGAGGGACCATGACAGAGAGCTACCATTTACCGTTTTTGGCGGCGAGTTCAAAGGCAAGCGTGTTCTCGTGACCGGTGGCACGAAGGGTATAGGGGAGGCGATTGCACGCCGCTTTGCATTGAGCGGTGCCTCGGTGGCCACCACC
>DATGFN010000030.1:0-1603 GCA_035308965.1 Terriglobia bacterium
CCCACGAAAGGCTGTCCACAAACGCATGGCATCCGGCCCGCCGATTTTCCCGCAACATAGGATCCCCAAGCATTTTCCCCAGCGCATTCTCGAGCGCCGCAAGGTTGTGCGGAATCACCTCTCCCGCCGCTCCCACAAAAGACGCAATGCCGCAACGGTCTGTCACAATCACAGGCGTTCCACAGGCCGCCGCTTCTCCCGCCGTATTCCCGAAATTTTCGTTCTGTGAAGGCAGCACGAACACATCCGCATCGCGATAGGCCCACCATTTCGCATCATCATAAAGCGGCCCTGCGAACAGTACCTGGTCTCGAATTCCAAGACGATCGGCCATGGATCGGAGCTTCGCCAAAAACCCATCCCCTTCCTCGGGACCAGCCAGCACAAGCACCGCGTCGCGCTCGCCACCAGCACTCGCGCGCCAGTTTGCGAATGCATCGATCAACATGTCGGGGCTTTTCTTCGACACCAACCGCCCCAGAAACAAAATCATCTTCGCATCAATCGAAATTCCCCGCTCCCGGCGAAATTTCCCCGGCTCAGGTTCCCTCGAAGGCAGCTCAATGCCGTTGCGACGGACTTCAACACGCGCCGCATCAATGCCTCCGCCGGCCAGATCCTTTTTCTCCTGCTCCGACGTCGCAACAAGATAGCGCCCGCCTCGAATGAACCGCTCGCCAAGCAGATCCAGGTACATCCGCTTCAATCGCAGGTTTCGCACAATCGGCGGGTACATTCCCATCGGCTCAATCACGTACGGTACAGATTGCCGCCTGCAGTAATGGCTCGCCGCAGGCCCCAGTAAATCGTACAGCCCGTAAAAATGCACCACGTCGTAATGGCAAATCGAACCCCGGCAGAACGCAAACACGCCCGGATTCAGCGTCACCGCGCGATATTGCCCTGTCGTATTGAGGTAAATCGCCTCCACATTGTCACTGAGCACTGTCCAACCCCAGCGGCTGCGCTCGGCTTCGACGTGAAAGCCGTTCCCCCGCCCAAAGCCGAGATCGGCAGTCAGCACCGTAACCTGATGCCCTCGCTTGGCGAGCCCCGTCGCGAGCGCACGCACTTTGAACACCGGTCCGCCCCGTTCCTGAAAAGGGAAATAGGACTGAACCACTTTCAAAACGCGCATGTGGCCTGTTGTGTCGGGCATGAAACGTAGAATCTCAGACGTGGGCCGGGCATCTTCACCCTGCAGAGAAACGAGAATACTACTTCGAGGCACCCTAATCCAGATTGGGAGTCCCGCGCGCAGTCCCGGCACGGAAATTCAAATAGGATAAAACTCGGAGGCGAACACCTTGCGAAGAAGCAGAAAAGAAAAGGAGTGAATAGACCCCACCGTCGTTCGATATCAGAGGGGTAGGAAAAAAGGAGCGACGGTAGGTGGCCGGGGGAAGGAAGCTGGCCCAGCCCTCAATCCCCGAAGGGATTCTCAGCTTTCCTCCCCCTGACCCGACAGCCTATCGCACGCGAGAAGCCAAAGCATCTGGTTGAAAACAAAGACCCTTCAGAATCACCTGAGGTGTAAAAAGTCCAAGCCCCCCGGTAAAATTCTCCGGCGGAAAACTCTTGGAACTCCTTTCGCCCTGTTTCG
>DATGFN010000031.1:0-46434 GCA_035308965.1 Terriglobia bacterium
AGGAACCCAGCTGACCGTCAGACCGAGCTGCTTTATTTCAGCCTGATAACGCTCTCTACGGTTGGGTACGGCGATATAGTGCCGCTTAGCGGAATGGCCCGCATCCTGACGGCACTGGAAGGAGTGACCGGAGTTCTCTACATAGCGATCACAGTGGCGCTCCTCGTAAGCAGGTTCAGGAGCGAGTCTTTGGATCACCCCAAACTGGAGTGTTAATGACCGTTTCCACCTTCGCCCAATAGCGCCTCGTCATTGTTTGGCGACTGGAATGGTCGCCGGATATGCCCTTCGCTTCTCGCTCGATAACTCAGCCGTGAAAAGCGTTACATCGATTGGACGCAAGAAAAGGGAATGATCGAGCCTAATCGGAAGGGAAATTTTACGAGGGGGCGCGACTTTGAAAGACAACCAAAAGGGCGCTTATAGGAAGTACTCAGTGTGTCAGTACGTGTGTCAGTAGAGGGCAGGTTTCATGGCATTTCGTGTCGTTCTGTGTCGCCTGCATTCAAGTGCAAGCTGTTAGAAACTAACGCAACTGCCTGAAAATCCATGGCTTGAGCGCCCACTTGATACGGTGGTGGCTACTGACGTTTTGGCGGAAGGCTTGAACCTTCAGGATTGCGATAAGGTGGTTAACTACGATTTGCATTGGAACCCCGTGCGGCTGATCCAGCGCTTTGGCCGCATTGACCGCATTGGGTCAGAATACGATGTGGTCTACGCATTTAATTTCCTGCCCGAGCTCGGGATCGAACGCGAAATCGGATTGAAAAAGGTGCTGCACAACCGCATTCAGGAAATTCATGACACTATCGGCGAGGACTCCGCCATTCTCGACGCCACGGAAAAGATTAATCCGGACGCAATGTACGCCATCTACGAAAAGAACACGGCGCAGTTGAGCTTGTTTGAAGAGGAAGGGGAAGACATTGTGGACTTGAACGAGGCGGAGGAGCTGCTTCGCCTTTTGCGTAAGGAGAATCCCGGCGAATACGAGCGCATCAGCCAATTGCGCGACGGAATTCGTGCCGCGAAATTCGCAACCGAGAAGGGTCTTTACGTTTTTTGCCAGGCCGGACGCTACCAGCAACTGTTTCTAGTGGATCAAAATGGGGATGTGGTTTCGCGCGATATTCCGCGCATTCTGGGCGCGATTAAGGCCGGGCACGAAGAAAAAGGGTCTAACTTGCCGCTCGATTTCAATGCTGCCGTGATGCGCGTGAAGCGCATCTTTGGCGAAGAAGTCAAGCAGCGTGAGGCCGAGCGCGGGCACACTCTGTCACTCTCCCACGGGCAACGGTACGTTTTGCGCGAACTGCGTGTTTTGTTTGGGGTGACATCCGATGAAGACGCGAAGACCCAGATCAACACTCTGGAGAAGGCGTTTCGCGGCAACGTGACTGACGCGATGAAACGCGAATTGAACAAGATTCGCCGCAATGGCATGACTGGACCACCTCTTTTGAAGAGCCTCGGAGAACTCTACCTTCAGCATAATATGCGCAGTTGGATGGACCGCCGCACATTTCACTTGGAAGACCAGTCCTACCCGAAGATCGTTTGTAGTGAGGCGTTGATTTAGAGGAGGCTCATCCTGTGCTCTTGGATGAATTCCGCGGAAAACGAAAGGAGAGGGACAAACATGAAGAAGACCAATTGGCAGGACGCTTCGCCGCTTCGCCGACCAAATGGGCAATGGCAAGTCGCCAATGCTGCGCGCTGGTTTGAGAAACTTTTGGGAATTCCCTCGGGCTGCATTGTGTTTATTCGATCGGACGGTCAGCCGACTAAGCCTACTGATACGGTTGGATCACTGAGAGCCAAGGGAAAGCCCGCCGCAAGGACTTAGTATTTGCTGTATGAATGCGCTGACCACTTGGTCCAAAATCATCTGATTTTGGGACGCGCAATCCATCCAAACTTAAATCGCATTATCAAGCACATGCAGCGTGCAGTTGTTAGAGGTTTTTGGGCGGGCGGTCCGCACCACGACTCGGGCGCAGCCTTTGGCTTAAAAGTAGCAACTTTCTTTGCGTGTCACCCTTCATCCAAGCTCAAAAGCCAGAAATGACAGCGCAGACCACATATCAGGTTAGCCGACTTACCAGGGGAGTGAAAGACAACCGGCATACATAAGCGCGTTCTTGGTGGGCATTCCTGCGGGCAGCTATGACACGCTTTTTGTGTCGTGCGTTTTTGATTGGCGGTGTGGGTGGTATGATGAACGCGTGTCGCGCGTGCATCGGGCCGAATCTTTTTCGTTACTTTCAATGTGCGCCGAGATGTCGCCCCGATGTCGTGTTTTGGATGAACGAAGAGCCCACTACACCAAGCTCGCTCAGTGGCCCCGCTTGATCGGCAGAAATTTCGCGCCTCCTGATTTCCGCTCAACCCGTTCGTCACTGGGGTGAAATAGGAAAATAGTGTCAAGCCAAAAGACCCAGGCCAACAGCGAATATGCCCAAAGAATTAATCGGGTCATCGACTATCTTCGCAGGAATCTGGATCGCCAGGTGAAACTGGAGGAGCTGGCCAAGGTGGCCTGCTTCTCGGAATTTCATTTCCATCGGATCTTTAGTGCGGTTTCGGGCGAAACCCTGAATAATTTTACGAACCGGCTTCGCCTTGAAAAGGCTGCTCGGCTTCTTCGTTATTCCGGCCAAAGTTTGACCGATATAGCCTTGGATTGCGGTTTCTCATCATCGGCCACTTTTTCGCGTGCCTTCCGGTCCGGCTACGACACTTCGCCAAGTCAGTTTCGAAAAAGCGGCGAGATCAAAAAAAGCAAGATTTGCAAAGAACTCTACTCGGCACAGGAATATCTTCTCCCCATGAGTGCGGAAGAAAAGAGGGTTGCTTTTCCAGTGAGATTGATCGACGTTCCCGAAAGGCAAGTCGCCTATATTCGGGTTACGAATGCCTTCGAAATGGACAGGGTACTTGCCGCCCTCAAGACGATGATCGAATGGGCCAAATCCCAGGGCATTTTTTCGCAAGGAACTCTATTCGGAATGTCGGTGGACGATCCACACGTGACCCCAAAACATCTTTATCGATATGAGGTCTGTCTTGCGTCGTCTCTTCCCTTTGATTGCATGGAGGGAATGTCGAAATTGAAAATGCCAGCCATGCGATATGCCGCCACCAGGGTTTCCGGCGACATCCGTAAGGTAACTACAGCGACGGACTACCTTTTCAGAGGCTGGCTTATCAATAGTAACTACGAGCCCGAGCATGCGCCCGGACTTGAGGTTTTCTTAGACAAAGAAACCGCGATGGATTGGTCGCATTTTGAACTGGATCTATGCATACCTGTTCGGAAACTGACAAAGATGAGGAGCTAAAATGAAATTGATAAGGATGATTCCGGCTGCGGCTGCTCGAAAAATCTATCTTGGGGTCCCGCTTGTTTTGCTCCTGGTGCCGGCGTTCGCCCAATCGCCTCCGGCGAAAATACTGTACGTCGGCGCGATCTCGATCAATCCATGCCAGGACGCGAAAGTTCTTGGCGACTGGTATTCGCGGTTTGGAATCGAGACCAAGGAATACCAGGGGGGATATTACGGCCAACTCAACACCGCCGCTGGCCCTTTTTTCTTTGGCATCCATCCTAAAAAAGCTGATGCTCCGAATAAGTGTTCAGCGAGTGTTTCAGTCGTATTTCGCGTCGAAAATTTCGAAAGCAGCTTGTTGGCCGCGAAAAGTAAAGGACTCTCGCCCGATTCGACCGAAAAAGATCCGGACCAAGGGCAGTTTGCGCACTTTCACGATCCAGACGGCAACGAAGTTACTATCTGGGGAGGAAAAATATGAACCTTATTGATGGCATCGGTGGAGTGTTTTTGTTCTCCAACAATCCCAAGCGGTTGGCTGAGTGGTATCGCGAGAACCTCGGCATCAGTTACGAGGAGAGCCCAGACTGCAGCTCCATTTATAAATCTTTTGCCTATAGGGATTTCTCGGATGCTTCGGTCAAGAGAACGACAACGTGGGCCATCTTACCTTCCGATAACGACATTAACGGTAAGCCCCGCACTGGCCAAATCAACTATCGCGTAAGAAGCATGACGGAAACTCTTTCTCATCTCCAGTCGAAGGGGGTGGCGATTGATAAGAATGAAGACTGCGAATATGGGAAATTCGCATGGGTAACAGACCCGGATGGCAACAAGATTGAACTTTTCGAAGAGCCACCCGAATCGATTTAGGTGGGTAGAAATCGGTTTGTGAAGTCTGCGAACTAAGGACAAGACTCGTATCGAGGTAGGGTTCATTCATGTCCGTACCGCGCCGTTTCTCGGCCACAATCCCGCGAAGTAACCACCTAACATAGTTTCCGATTGCCCCGTAATACGACAGAATGCGTAAGCGCGGCCGAACAAAATGTAGCGCGGCGTCGTTCTCAATTGACAACTACTGACACGGTCGCAGATACTGCATCCTGCGCATGTAGGATGCAGCGGCACCTCACCGAAGGGCAATGCCCACCTACGATCTCATCGTGGAGGCCCACATGCCCAATCTAGAGAACCTCAAAAAGCAAGCCAAGCTTATATTGCGGTGGCATCGGGAACGCCACTATCCCGTCGCCGCACAAATCCGCGGGCACTTGCCCCGTTTTCTGAATATGCCCGACTCCGAGATTCTTGCGGCGAGCTTTAAGCTCAGCGATGCGCAAGAAATGGTCGCAAGACTGCAAGGGTTCAAGAGTTGGCAAGCCATGAAAACTGGACTTTCGACCACATCGCTCAAAGTGAAATCATCGCCCTTCAAAGCAACGATTGTCAGTGCAGAGCCGCAACTGTTCGTTACCAATATCCAGAAATCGTGCGAATTTTTCAGTGAAAAGTTAGGCTTTTCGCTTGTATTCAGTTACGGCAACCCCCCCTACTATGCACAGGTGGGTCGCGACGCGGCGCGTCTCAATCTAAGGTGTGTCGAGCGACAAGGGATCGAGTCGACGGTCCGCGATCGGGACGAACTGTTGTCGGTATCTATGACCGTCGCTACAGCGGACGAGATCAAGCTGCTGTTTCTTGAGTTTCGGTCGGTTGGTGTTGCCTTTCACCAGACGCTGAAAAAGCAGCCTTGGGGCGCCAAGAATTTCGTCGTCTAGGATCCGGATGGGAACCTGCTGCTGTTTGGTGGACCCGCAAACTAACAGTTACCAAACCGAAGTGTGCTGATCGAGCATGAATAGTCGTCCACTCGTCCATAACGGATTTTCTCCGTATACGCCGTCAACCCCTCGAAATCCAACTTTTATTCATCTTCTTCGACCGAGCTTTCGGCGCTTCTGGGCTCCCGAACGGGGCGCGGCCTTGCTGGTCACAAATCTGTAGGCCATGCCGAGCAAGTCCCGCAATACATCGGGATTGACGCGGGACAGGCGAACCAGCACGGCGTCATAGTTGATGTAGTGGTCCGTCACATAGTAAACATCGGGATCCGCAGCGAGGAGATCAGCACGATCATCGAAATCCACGCGAACGACAAGCGAACCGGGTTCGGCCGAGCGGTTAGCAGGGACACACGCCAGGAGTTTTCCATGGACCTTGAGTGCCGGGAACCCGTACGCTTTGCTCTCCTCAACGCCCGGCAAAGTAAGTCCGATATTCCGTACGTTGTCGAATTCGATTGTGCTTCTGGGCATTGGTCAGCGCGATTCCGTAGGACTCATTGCTCTTCCTTGGCTCGGCATAGGCATAAACCCGCATCCGTAGTTTGACGTGGCTGTGATTATCCGCAGGAGCCGGGACCATTTCAACATAATTCCTGATAGGTCTAGTGACCAGACAAAGTGCCTTCGGGTCCAGAAAGAGGATTCCGGACTGTTTGTTGCTCACTCGGAAGTAATTTCCGTTTGTGCCGTGATCCATGAAAAATCGTCAGAGCGACATTTACAGTATTCTTCGGTGTGCTGAAGATACATTTCGTAGGTTTCGGGAGTGTTCAGACATCGAACACTGCGTCGATCTCGAGTTGCATGGGCCTGCTGCTCTCTCACGGGGCGGACAATTGATTCCAGGAATCGGCCGCATTCATTCATGCTCACTTCGTGGTCAGAGCTAACGACTTTCCCTGCTGCCCTCGCGGTGGGGGTGTCGCTATCTCAAATAATCCGGCAAGAACGGGTACAAGTTGCCTGGACGAAGGATTAAACTGACCGTCTACGCCACCTTTGGCCACAGGTCTCAGTACTTCTGGCGATTGGGGTTGAGTTTTTTACGCTCGCGCGAAAAATCGCGCAACGCTGGGAATACGTTTGAGTTTGTACAGTCGGGCCCAGCAAACCCATGCGAGGGTAAGCATGAAAAGTGGGCGGAAATTCAGCGCGGCAACATTTTTTGCGGGGCCCAACTCTTTTACTCAATCTTGGAACATCTGGACCGCAAAAACCTGACATGGAACAAGATGTAAGGGCCAAATCTCAATTGCTGTGATGGGCACCGGATTCTTTTTCTCCTTTATTTGTTGAGCCCGCTAACCTCCGCGAATGCAATGCAAACAAAGTGTTTATTAAGGTCAGCTTTCCTAAACATCCCGCCTTCTTCACGAGGGTCCAGTATTTTGACACGATGCGGAAGCTCTCTGATCGCCGAACACCCAGGGTCTTCGAAACCGGCACAAGCTTACCGCTCCAAATCACTTCAATTTAGAGTTGCCTAAAATCGATACAATCTGAAAGCCTATGGACACCTCTTCGTTCGACCCCATTTCTAGGCCTTTCATTTCACCCATAAGTTGTTGAGAATACTAGGACGAAAAAACAAAAGGCCCCATGTGTTTGGTGATTAGAATGCATCGACGAACATCATCCCAGGGAGATGGCGAGGTAATGTGAACAAGATTCAACAAACAATGCTGGCGAGAGTCCTAGAGGTGAAGGATGATGAGTTGCAATTTGGCATTTGGACTAATCCTGATTCCCATAACAAGTTGAAAAAACCAACCTCGACTGAATCGGCGGCTGATGGAGAGCGAGAACTATGAGAGTATTTAAACCTCACGCGGATGTCTCAACGGAATCATCCCCGCCGATTCACATTGTACTCACACGAGTAGCGCTCCTACTATCCGCAATCTTATTTCAAGTTTGGGGCCTCTTTGCGCAGCAGAACAAATTTCCCGTGTTTACTCGAGTGGAAGAAATCCGCAAATTTACGCCAGATCAATCCCAGCCCAAGACGCCGGTAATGTTAGACGGTGTCATCACTTATAACTCCCCAGAATGGGGCGTGACTTTCTTTCAGGACTCCACAGGGGGGATTTTCCTGATGACACGCGGCACGAACGCTCAAGTCCGCGCCGGCGATCTGGTGAGCGTGAAAGGGATTATTGGTCCTGGCGAATTTGCCCCTGTGGTTGACAATCCTAAGATCAGCGTTAGGGGTAAGGCTCCAATGCCCTCCACTCATCGCTTTCCGCTCGAGGACCTGCTGTCAGGCGAAGAGGATAGTCAGTGGGTCGAGGTCCGTGGCATCGTGCACTCGGTGAGTTTCGAGAATGAAATACCTCCGACCATGACCAAGGGGCCGTCAGTTCTGGTGCTGGGCATTTCTGCCGGCAATAACAAATTCAAGGCTTGGGTCAAGGAGTTTCCGCAACATAAGAACTATGCGTCACTGATTGATTCCGAAATCACTATTCGCGGGGCATGCGGAACCCTATTCAATGACAAGAGACAATTGGTTGGCATTCAGCTTTTCGTCCCCGACTTGGGTCAGGTCCTCATCGAAAAGGCCGCGAGCCCTGACCCCTATGCGCTCCCCATCCTCCCTGCGGACAGCCTGATGCAGTTCTCGCCCAAAAAGGCTTCTGGCCACAGACTTCGGGTGCAGGGTGTGGTAACACTGGTCAAACAAGGCCGATACATTTTTGTCCAGGATGCGTCCGGCGGAGTCATTGTGGAGAGCGCCCAAACCGACGCTATTGAGCCCGGGGACCGCGTGGATGCCGTGGGGTTTCCAACTATGGGTCAATATGCTCCCCTATTGGAAGACGGCGAGTTTCGGAAAGTTGGGCACGGATTCATGCCAGTTCCCATTGACCTTACGAATGCAACGAGCTTGAGCGGCGCGCAGGACGCCCAACTCGTCAGAATCCAAGGACAATTGATCAATCAATCGATCCAGGGCGAAGAAGTCGTTTTGTTAATACAGACGGGAAGCCACACATTCACAGCGCGCCTGGCTAGTGGCGCGCTTGAAAAGGTAATGCGCTCCATCCCGGTGGGCAGCCGTCTTGAGACGACAGGCGTATGGTCGGTCGAAACCGACGCCTATCGGAACCCGACGGCGTATCGGGTATTTCTCCGATCCGCAAGCGACATCGTCGTCCTCGAACGCCCATCTTGGTGGACGGGATGGCGAATTGTCGGGCTACTCCTGATACTCGTTGGCATCATCTCCTTAAGCGCAGCTTGGGTACGGGTTTTGCGCAGACGAGTCGATGAACGAACAGAAACCATTCGCGCCACCCTGGATTCTACGGCGGACGGAATTCTGGTTGTAAATTCCACAGGAACAAATGCGACTTACAATAACAAATTTGCAAAGATGTGGGGCATTCAGGAGCCTCACCTAAAACCACACTCCAAAAACACAGCGTTCGATTCCCTTCTTAATCAAATTACTGATCCGGACAAGTTTGTTGAAGCAATTCTGCCCGCAGATGTGGATCAAGAGGTCCAAACTGAAAACGTCATCGAGTTCAAGGACGGGCGCGTTTTCGAGTGCCATTCAGAACCGCAGCAAGTGTATGGAAGGAGCGTGGGACGGGTGTGGGGATTCCGCGACGTCACCGAACGTAAGAGGGTGGAGCGGGAACTCGAACAGGAAAGACATTTGCTGGGAGCTCTGCTCAATAGTTCCGTGGATTCTATTTATTTCAAGGATCGCGAAAGTCGAATTCTGCGAACCAGTAAGTTCAACGCCCTCAAGTTGGGTCTCAAGGACCCACTTGAAACTGTAGGCAAAACAGATTTTGATTTTTTTTCCAAGGAGCACGCCCGCCAGGCATTCGAGGACGAGCAAAGGATTATCAAGACGGGCCAGCCTTTAGTGGGGATCGAAGAGAAGGAAACTTGGCAGGACGGACGTGAAACTTGGTCATCGACAACGAAAATGCCTCTTCGAGACACTCAAGGTCACATCATAGGGACAATGGGCATCTCCAGAGACATCACAGAGCGCAAACGCGTGGAGTCAGATCTCAAAGCGGCCAAGGAATCCGCCGAGGCCGCCAACCGCAGCAAGAGCGAATTTCTGGCCAACATGAGCCATGAGGTTCGAACTCCCATGAACGGCATCCTTGGCATGACCGAACTTGTTCTCGGAACAGAACTCGATCGGGAGCAGCGCGAGTACCTTGAGATGGCAAAGTCCTCTGCTGACTCTTTGCTCACGGTCATCAATGACATCCTGGATTTTTCCAGAATGGAAGCCGGAAAACTTGAGCTGGAGCTGATTGAATTTAACTTGCGCGACAGCTTGGAGCAAACGATGAGAACGCTCGCATTGCGGGCTCACCAAAAGGGGTTGGAGCTGGTTTGTGACGTCAGGCCTGAGGTGCCGGAAATGATTATCGGCGACCCCAGTCGGCTACGCCAAATCATCATCAACCTGGTAGGGAACGCCATCAAGTTTACCGACAAGGGGGAGATCATCGTTCGTGCAGATTTGGATTCACATCTTGAAGATGCAGTAGGACTTCACTTCGAGGTTTTGGACACTGGGATTGGCATTCCAACGGAGAAACAGCAACTGATCTTCGGAGCTTTTTCCCAAGCAGACGGGTCGGTTACGCGGAAATACGGCGGAACCGGTTTGGGCCTGACAATCTCCGAGAAACTGGTGAAGATGATGCGCGGAGAAATCTGGTTAAAAAGCGAGGAAGGCAACGGTAGCAGTTTTCATTTCACTGCTCCGTTTTCTCTAGCCAAAACTAGTGCTGCAAAGACTACCTTGAACGATGCGATTCTGACTGGCATACCCGTGCTTGTGGTCGATGATAACGCCACCAACCGCCGCATTCTGAATGATGTGCTGATCCGCTGGCAGATGAAGCCCACATTGGCCGATGGCGGCAAAACGGCACTGGCCCTCTTGGAGCGGGCCCGACAAGTCGGCGAGCCATACCCGTTGGTTCTGACAGACGCTCACATGCCGGAAATGGATGGGTTTACCCTGGCAGATCGCATTAAACACAATCCAGGACTCGCGAATGCCACGATTATGATGTTGACTTCGGGAGGACAGCGCGGAGATGCGCTACGCTGCAGAGAATTGGGAATTTCCGCCTACTTGACAAAGCCTATCCGGCAAGCGGAACTTCGAGAAGCCATTGAGACTGTCCTCGCGTCCCAACCCACGACGAAGATTGACCATGGTTTAGTCACGCGGCATTCCCTCCGGAAAGTGAAGCATGGGCTGAGAATCCTTCTCGCGGAAGATAACTTGGTTAACCAGCGGCTGGCGACCCGGTTGCTCGAGAAGCGTGGTCACACGATCGTCTTGGCCGGGAACGGGCGCGAAGTACTCGCCGCACTGGAAAAGTCCCACAATGGCGAATTCGACCTAGTCTTGATGGACATTCAAATGCCTGAAATGGGAGGTCTCGATGCGACCGCAGCTATTCGCAAACTTGAGAAATTAACCGGGATGCATCTTCCCATCATTGCGATGACCGCCCACGCTATGAAAGGCGACCGTGAGCGTTGCTTGGCCGCGGGCATGGATGGCTATGTCCCAAAACCGATCCAGGTTGAGGAGCTTGTTTCAGCCATTGATAGTGTCCTCCCTGCACTCGCTGCCAAGCAAATCAACTCTCCCGAGGATGCAATCGACCAGGCCGCACTTTTGAGTCGGGTAAACGGCGATAGAGAGCTTCTAGCCGAAATGGCGGGCCTGTTCCTCCGCGACTGCCCGAAACACATGGCAGAGATTCGTCAGGCGGTTGCGCGTCGGGATTCGAAAGCCCTTGAAGTCGCCGCGCACACTCTTAAAGGTTCGGTGAGTAATTTCGCCGCCGAGACGGCCTGCACATCGGCACAGCGGCTCGAATCCATGGGCCGCGAAGGCAACTTGAATGATTCAGAAAGCGTTTTTCACTTTCTCGAAGCCGAAATTGAGGATGTCAAACATTCATTAGGAGCAATAACCAAAGGAGTTTAGTTATGAGGATTCTGATAGCCGAAGACGACCCGGCTTCGCGGCGTCTGCTGCAGGTCATGCTCCAGAAATGGAATTTTGATGTGGATGTGGCAACCAACGGTGCAGAGGCATGGCAGATGCTTCAGAGTGAAGCGGCGCCGCGCATCGCGATCCTGGACTGGATGATGCCGGAGATGGATGGGATTCAGGTTTGCCAGAAAATTCGTGAGCTAAGAGCCGAGCCCTATACCTACGTTATCCTCTTGACGGCGAGAGGGCAAAAGGAGGATGTTGTCGAGGGGATTGAAGCAGGGGCGGACGATTACCTCAGCAAGCCCTTTGACAGTGGCGAGCTTAAGGCTCGTCTCCGTTCAGGAATGCGCATTCTTGAATTACAAGAATCGCTGATCACTTCGCGCGACGCCCTTCGATTCCAGGCAACCCACGACAGTTTGACGGGTCTTTGGAATCGCGGCGCCACATTGGATGCCTTGCGTCGGGAATTGTCCCGCGCAGACCGCCAGGGCTCACCAGTTGCATGAATCATGGCTGACCTGGACCATTTCAAGCACATCAACGATACCCTCGGACACTTGGTGGGCGATGAAGTCTTGCGCGAGGCGGCAAGAAGACTGAGTTCTGGTGTCAGGCTTTACGACTGGGTGGGGCGCTATGGAGGAGAAGAATTCATGGTAATCCTCCCGGGATGTAAAGTTGCTGATGCCGTGAAGCAGGCTGAAAGGCTACGCGCTGAGATCTCCTCGAAGCCATTCGAAAGCTCGGGTGGGCTCATTCCGGTCACCTTGAGCCTTGGCGTGGCCGGAGGCCTCAATTCAAACCTAGAGGAATCGACTTCCTGGGTAGGGGCCGCCGACCAGGCCCTATACAGGGCAAAGGCAAAGGGCCGAAACTGCGTGGAGCGATCTACGGGAGTTCATTGGTGCCTCGCGGCCTAAGGGTCCTGTGAAGGGGTCGGAGGCGAGTTTATTGACGGCCACATGGCCTCAACCAAATGCGACAAACACACTTGGAAGCTCAAAGATATGAGATTGCTCACGGCGATTCGAGAGCACTTGAATTTGCCGCGCACCCACTCAAAGGTTCGGTGGGTGATTTCGCTGCCGAGGCGCCACTCGCAGCAGCACTGCGGCTTGAAACGATGGGCCGCCAAGGCGAACTTGAAGATTCTAAAGTTGTCTTTCAATCTCTCGAAATTGAAATCGAAAATCTAATACTTTCATTATGGGCAATAACCAGAGGACTTGAGTAATGAGGATCTTGATTGCCGAGGACAACGAGGTGTCACGGCGGCTACTCGAGCTTTATTTGATCCGATGGGGCTACGAAGTCGTGACGGCTATTGACGGGATCGAGGCGCTTCATATCCTCGGCAGTGAAAACAGTCCTTCAATCGCAATCCTCGACTGGATGATGCCTGGTAAAGATGGCCTCGAGGTTTGCCGGACCATTCGCCAGACCCAAAAATTGTCGCCAGCTTATATAATCCTTCTCACGGCAAGAAACGGCAAAGCCGATATAGTGCAAGGTCTGGAGGCCGGAGCGGACGACTACATTTCCAAGCCTTTCGACCGCGAGGAGCTCCTAGCGCGTGTCCGAGTGGGTGTCCGATTGATCGAATTGCAGCGAAAGCTGGCCGAGCGTGTGGACGAGTTATCCCACGCCCTTCAGCAGGTGAAGCAGCTTCAGGGTCTGCTTCCCATTTGTTCATATTGCAAGAGAGTCCGCGACGATAACAATTACTGGCAACAAGTGGAGAAATATATCAGTCAACATTCAGAGGCGCAATTCAGTCACTGCGTCTGCCCAGACTGCTTTGAAAACGTCGTGAGGCCAGAGCTCAACAAATTCGCGCCCCAAAAGGAAGCCGGAAAATGAGCAGTATCCCGAATGCTCGCCAGGACAGCAAGCTCTCAATTCCCCACCAAAGTGGACGGCAAGGTGGGGAAAATCACCCGGTCCAGGGAGAAAGTCCGTCGCGAATTCCCGCCAGTCCCAGACCTTTGAGCTGGAGCGGGGCGCCACTTTACAAGCAAGTTCTGTTGGCTGCAATTTATTTGGCTCTTTTTCTACTCCTGGACAAATCATCTACCGCAGCCCAATTGTGGACAGGTGCGGCTGCATGGTATCTGCCCGTGGGGCTGACCTTGGCGTTGCTCCTGGTTGGCGGATTGCGGTATGTGCCTATCGTATTCATCGCTTCCATAATAGGCGCAGTTTTGAATTATCACCGGCCACTTGCCTCCTGGTGCGGTGTCCCTGGCTCGATCGCGATTTACCTGCCAATCATTGGCATCGCTTCGCTCCTGCGAGGACGATTGCGCATAGATCTAGAGCTCCGACGCCTTCGAGACGTGGCGCAATTTGCCTTGGTCTCTCTTGGTGCGGAAATCCTTGCCGCCATTATCGGAGCATTGACGATGTTAGGCGACGGCTACATCAGTCGGGCTGACTTCCTCAAGAGTACGATCGTATGGTGGGTTGGGGATGCGATTTCTTTCACTGCCTTCACCCCCTTTTTGTTGTTGTTTGTGGCGCCCCGAGTCGACAGGTGGATGAGGGTTGGAACTCCCCATGGGGAACCCGCGAAAAGAAAGAGGCGTCGTGTCGCACCCCTCGAGGCTTTGGAGCGGGCAGCTCAATTCGCTTCTATTGTCGTTGTCGTCTGGCTGGTATTTGGCCCTGCATCTCTGGCGACTTATCCACCTTTCTATCTTCTCTTCATCCCAATTCTTTGGGTGGCTATCAGGGATGGTCTGCCGGCGGCAGCTTTGATTACTTTCAGCCTCAACGTTGGATTGATGATTGCGGCCTACGTCTCCAGCGCCAAAGTGGCCGAGCCGAATCAGCTTCAATTTGTCATGCTGACGCTTTCGGTGACAGGCTTGAGCGTTGGCTCTATTCTCACAGAGCGAAAGCGGGTTGAGAATGAGCTCCGCCGCAGTGAGGCCTACCTTTCAGCAGGCCAGAGACTTAGCCACACGGGCAGTTGGGCATGGAATCTTGGAACAGGCGAACTCTTCTGGTCGAAAGAGACTTATCGCATTTTTGGCTTCGATCCGTCTGAGGTGCAAGCGTCCTTATGCGACACGTTTCTTCAGAGGATCCACCCCGAAGACCGGCCCAAAATTAGGCGGGGGCTTGATGCTGCGTCTATCGATACCAAGCAGGTCGAAACCGACTACCGAATCGTTCTCCCCGATGGCTCGCTCAAGCACATCCATGACGTGGTTTACCCTGTGACCGACGAGTCTGGCGAGGTTTTCGAAAGATATGGCGTGATCATGGATACTACAGAGCACAAGCAAACCGAGGAAGAATTAAGAGCGGCCAAAGAGGCAGCGGAAGCGGCAAACCGAGCCAAGAGCGAGTTTCTTGCCAACATGAGCCATGAAATTCGCACTCCCATGAATGGGATCCTGGGCATGACCGAGTTGACGCTCGATACCGATCTAACCTCGGAGCAGCGCGACTACCTTGGGATGGTGAAGTCTTCGGCGGATTGCTTGCTGACCGTTGTCAACGAAATTCTAGATTTTTCCAAAATTGAATCGGGGAAGTTCGAAATCGACTCTATCGATTTCAATTTACGGGAATGTTTGGAGCAGTCGATCAAAACGGTAGCTTTGCGAGGGCAACAGAAAGGATTGGAAATGTTGTGTGAGGTGTGGCCGAATGTCCCGGCAGTCGTCGTGGGTGATCCGATGCGCCTCCGCCAAATCATCATCAACCTGGCGGGAAACGCAATCAAATTCACCGAAGCCGGCAAGGTGACTCTCAGAGTCCAATTGGAATCGCAATTGGAGAATGGAATCACTCTGCAATTTGCAGTTTCGGACACGGGATGCGGCATTCCCCCGGAGAAATTGGACCTTATTTTCGGAGCATTTTCGCAAGCTGACGGCTCCGTCACTCGGAAGCACGGCGGAACAGGCCTTGGATTAACCATTTCCAAGAAACTTGTCGAGATGATGGGTGGAAGAATCTGGGTTGAGAGTGAGGTTGGCAAGGGTAGTACATTTCGATTCACGGCAAGGTTCGTATTGCAAAATGGCTTTGCTCAACACCATTCGGATGTCGACGGTGATGGTCGCAAGCACTCATTGGGGCCGCTCCAACAAATCTCCTAAAGCTCGAATTTCGACGGGGCATGCAGCGACTCATGGCCCTAGGGCCAACACCGCGATCCGCGAAAAGGAAAGGTTGTCCAGGAATCACATTCCGATCATTACAATGACAGCCTACGCCGCAGAAAGCGATCGCGCCCGCTGTATTTCGGTTAGTATGGACAATTACGTCTCCAAGCCCATTTGACCTGTCGACCTTTATGCAGCTATCGAGTCCGTAGCGTCACCACAGTAACGTGTCTCGCAGTCGTAGAGCTACTTGAAGCTCGGACATATGACTCGACTAGCATTCGCGCATCCTCTCCAGGCCCTTCATGAGCAATCCCTCTGCCTGCTATTCGGAACCTAATTAAAGCATCATTCAGGGGATGAATTCCTTTCCGTCTCCCCCCGGTTATGAGCCAATCTTGAATATTCGGATTATCCAAAGGCGCCCCCTAAAGAGAGGCTGATGATCCCTTGGTTGAGCATGGAGACCCGAAACTTATCTGGGGCTTTCGGATTGGTCTGGGAATTGGCTCAGCAGGGTGCGGGTTAGCTGGAAGAACCCATCTATAGTAAATAAATGCGAATAGCAATCATTGATTGGAGTTAAGATGAGTGTGGCCTATTACTCCAAAATCGTCCTTGATCTTCATTCCAGAGGACGGACCAATGACCTCTCCAAGCCTGGTGATGGTCGGTCACCACGAATACTATCTAGTGGCTCTGTCTGTCTTGGTTTCGATGCTGGCCGCATATGCCACACTCGAGCTTGCCGGACGTGTGATCGGAGCTTCCGCCAGGGCCCGATTACCATGGCTGATTGGTGGTGCTGCGGCGAGTGCAATCGGAACTTGGTCAATGCACTTCACTGCGATGCGGGCCTTCACTTTGCCGGTTCAAGTTTGGTATGACTGGCCCACGGCACTACTCTCTCTGCTACCTGCCATTTTTGCCTCTTCGGTAGCCATTCTTGTCGTGAGTCGGCGAGAATTAAAGTCTCTTCGCACTATTGCAGGCGGCATCCTTATCGGTGGGGGCATCGCGGTCTTACACTATACCGCCATGGCTTCGATGCGGTTACCTGCAATGTGCCATTATTCTCCCGCGCTTGTCACCCTTTCTGTGTTGCTCGCAATCCTGGTTTCTGTCGCGCCCTTGCGGCTGATGTTTCTCTCTCTGGATGAGCCAGCCGCCTGGGGATGGCGTAAGGCTGCAAGTATATCTTTGCTGGGGATGGCCAATCCGGTCATGCATTACACCGGGATGGCGGCTGCAACGTTTACGCGCTCACCGGTCGTCCCAAACCTGTCCCATGCTATGTCAATTTCTACGATCGGCCTCCAGGTATTTACGATCATTCCGCTGATGGTCCTCACGATTGCCTTGGTTGCATCGCTGGTAGATCAGTTGCGGAAGAATGAAGACCGCCTCCGGCAAATTATCGACACAATTCCGACGATGGCCTGGAGCGTTCGGCCCGACGGCGTTGTTGATTTCCTCAATCAACGCTGGGTGGACTATTCCGGCCTTTCTTTGGAGCAGTATGTTCAGGAGCCGACGCGCCCCATTCATCCCGATGACATTCCCAGAATCATGGAAAAGTGGCAAGCGGGAATGGCGGCGGGAGAACCGTACGAGCAGGAAATGCGCTTGCGGCGCGCCGATGGGGAATATCGCTGGTTTCTGGTTCGCACCGCGCCACTTCGCGACCAGCAGGGAACCATCTTCAAGTGGTACGGGGTATCCATCGATATTGAGGACCGCAAGCAAGCGAACGAGGAACTACGGCAGGCTGAGGATCGCATTCGCGCAATCTTGGATTTCAGTCCCAATTGGATTTTCTTGAAAGATACGGAAGGTCGCTACCTCTTGGTGAACAAAGAGGTCGAGAGAGTTTTTCGTGTAAGTCAGGACCAGATCAAAGGGAAAACGGATAGCGAGATCTTTCTCTCTGAACACGCTGCTGAATATCGAGCGAATGATCTTAAGGTGCTTCGTGAAGGCGTTAGCATGGAATTTGAGGAGGTCGCCGACCTGAAGGACGGACCGCATACAAGTATCGTCCACAAATTCCCGCTCTTCGATACTCACGGAAATATTTACGCAACTGGAGGTGTTGCCACTGACATTACCGAACGCAAGCGAGCGGAAGAGGCGCTCCGTAAGAGCGAAGAGCGCTGGCGGTCCGTTTTTGAAAATTCCGCCATAGGTGTGGCGCTGACGGACCTCAATGGCCAGTTCCTGGCGACCAATCCTGTGTATCAGAAAATGGTGGGTTACACCGAGGAGGAACTGCAGGGGCAAACTTTTCTTGACATAACTCACGAAGACTACCGCGAAGCCAATTGGACGCTCATCGACGAGCTGCTGGAAGAAAAACGACTGCAGTTTCAGATCGAGAAGCAGTATCGGCGCAAGGATGGCAGTTCGATATGGGTGCGCAAAACCGTTTCTCTGGTGCCGGGCAGCGAGAGCGTGCCGCGATTCATAATGGTCCTCTCCGAAGACATCACTGAACGAAAAAGGGCGGAAAAAGCCCTGCGCAAAAGCAGGGAGCACCTGCGGCTGGTCATCGACACAGTTCCTGCACTCATTTATACCGCCCTGCCTGATGGCGGTCTCGATTTTCTCAACCAACGGTGGCTCAACTACGTTGGGCTTTCATTGGAGGACTTATCAGGCTGGAAATGGATGACTGTAATTCATCCCGAAGACGTTGCAGCACTAGTGGAAAAGTGGCGCGCAGTCCTGGCAACGGGAGAGCCATTTGAACACGAAGCGCGCGTCCGGCGGGCTGATGGAGAATATCGCCGGATGTTCCTACGCAAAGTGCCTCTGCACGACGAGCGGGGAACCGTTGTCAAATGGTATGGATCCGGCGTGGATATCGAGGACCGAAAGCGGGCGGAGGACGACTTAAGGGGGCAGAAGGAAATCCTGCAGAAAATATTTGACAACGTTCCCGCCATGATCGGATTTGTAGGTCAGGACGGCAAAATCAAGCTCGCCAACCGGGATTGGGAGCGGACTTTGGGATGGACTTTGGAGGAAGTGCTCGGACAAGATCTGGACGTATTTGCAGAACTGTATCCTGACCCTAAGTACCGCCAGGAAGTCATGGAATTCGTGTTCAGATCAAACGCCCAATTTGCTGATTTCAGAACCAGAGTACGAGATGGCCGCATGATCGACACGTCGTGGGCTAATGTCCATCTCGCCGATGGAACGACCATTGGAATCGGACGCGATATCACCGAGCGCAAGCGGGCCGAACAGGCGCTACGAAACAGTGAAGAACAATATAGAACGGTTATTCAGGCAGCAACCGATGCCGTCATCAGTTTTGACGAGAACGGTAAAATACTTCTCGCCAACGCCGCGACTACGGGAGTTTTTGGGTACACTCCGTCAGAATTGATCGGAAATCCTCTGACGATCTTAATGCCGGAATTCTTGCGCAAGCTGCATGAAGCGGGCTTCCAGCGCTATCTGAAGACGGGTGATCGACACCTGAACTGGCAGGGAACAGAGTTGATTGGGCTGCGGAAGACTGGAGAGCAGTTTCCGGTCGAGGTCTCATTCGGGGAGTTTATAGAGGACGAGCGCCACATCTTTACCGGCTTCATCCGCGACATTACCGAGCGCAAGCGAGCGGAAGAAGAGCTACAACAATCGCGCGACCAGTTACGCGCGCTCGCGGCACGCCTTCAAAATGTCCGTGAGGAAGAAAGGACGAGGGTGGCGCGCGAAATCCATGATGAATTGGGCCAGGCTTTGACGGCCATCAAGATCGACTTGAGTTCTTTGATTCACGACATGCCTGCTGAAAAGAAGGAAAAGTCGGAGTCTACCTTGAAACTAGTGGATGATACGATTCAATCCGTGCGCCGAATCTCCACCGAACTTCGGCCAGGTATCCTGGATGACATGGGGCTGGGGGCTGCCGTTGAGTGGGCCGCTGAAGAGTTTGAGGTTCGTACGGGAACGAAGTGCCGAGTCAGCCTGCCGAAGGCGAAGATTGCGTTGGATCCTGAACGTGCGACGGCGGTCTTTCGCATATTCCAGGAGACTCTGACTAATGTCGCGAGGCACGCCAACGCGACTGAGGTGGAGGTGCAACTAGCCCTTGAGAATGGAAATCTGATTCTGGAAGTTCACGATAATGGCAAAGGCGTGAACTCAGAACAATTCCCGGCGGGGAAATCTCTGGGAATCCTTGGAATGCGCGAGCGGGCCTTGTTGCTGGGAGGCGAACTCGAAATCAGCAGTGCTCCTGGCAAAGGCACTACCGTGAGGGTTGGGGTTCCCGAAGGCAAGCACAAAAAACCGGAGTAACTCATGTGATTAGAATTCTCATTCTGAACTAAACAGCGGTGCAGGCGACCACCTCCTACACCTTATGCAGAAAACTCATGTCGTCTTGGTTGCCGACCTCGTGCTGATGATTTGACAGCAGGGATTGGCGAGTATTTAATCAACAATCGAATGGAGGAACCCGCCATGGAAATGAACATCACGTACGACACGCCATTGGTGGCTGCCCTCGAAGAAGTGACACCACATGATCACCTATCACTGGTCTATGAGACCTCGGAGGATCACTACTCCGTTGCCATTCCGTTCATCCGGATCGGCCTCGAACGCGGCGAGAAGTGCTTCTACATCGCCGACGCTGGGACGGAAGGGGCCGTGCGGGAAGCGATGCATGCTCAAAACATCGACGTCGACCATGCCACCGCGGCCGGCCAGCTCGTAGTCGTGCCGATGGAGAAAGCGTTTCTGCATCTGGGAAGGTTCGATGCGGAATGGATGCCCACGCTCTGGAAGGACAAGACGGCCGAGGCGTTGCAAGAGGGGTTTTCGGCGCTACGCGCGACAGGTGAGACTGAATGGGTTCTCTGCGGCGCGCCGGGACTCGAGCGGTGGATGGAATACGAAAGTCGGCTCACGCAGGTGCTGGGCGGCCTCAATTGTTTCGCTTTGTGCCAGTACGACCGCCTACGCCTTCCGCCGGAGCTCATCGTGGATGTCATCAGCACCCACCCGACGGTTATCTATCGCGGCGTCGTCTGCCGGAACATGTATTACGTGCCGCCCGATGAATATCTGGGTGGAGGCAAAGCGGCCCTTGAAGCCGAACGACTGCTGAATACCCTTCGGGAACGCGCGGAGATTGAGTTTACCCTCCGGCAACAACGCGACGATTTGCGTCGTTCGTTCGACCAGTTGCGAGCCCTCTCCGGAAGGCTACAACTTGTTCGTGAGGAAGAAAGGACGAGGGTGGCGCGGGAGATCCATGATGAACTGGGACAGGCGCTGACCGCGATCAAGATTGACTTAAGCTCTTTGGTTCACGAGTTGCCGTCAGACAAGAAACTACCCTCTGAGTCCGTCCTGAAACGTGTCGACCAGACGATCCAGTCCGTGCGGCGCATCGCCACAGAACTGCGACCGGGTGTCCTCGATGATATGGGACTCCTGGCTGCCGTCGAGTGGGCTGCGGAAGAGTTTCAATCTCGAACGGGAACCAGGTGTGACATGAACCTGCCAGACGCCAAGATTGTGATTGATCCTGAAAGTGCTACGGCTCTCTTTCGTATCTTCCAGGAGACTCTGACCAATGTGGCGAGGCACGCAAATGCGACTGAGGTCGACGTCCGATTGGCCCGAGAAGACGGTAGTCTTATCCTGGAAGTTCACGACAATGGCAAAGGTGTGAGCTCCGAACAAGTCTCAGCAGGGAAGTCTCTAGGAATTCTTGGAATGCGCGAGCGGGCCTTGCTCCTGGGAGGCGAACTTGTCATCAGCGGCGCTCCAGGCAAAGGTACGACAGTGAGGGTTCGAGTTCCTGATGGCCGCCACAAAAAACCGGAGTAACACATGTGATCAGAGTTCTCATTGCTGACGATCATGCCATCCTTCGTAGAGGGTTAAAAGAGATCCTTGTGCGTGAGCTGAAGGGTGCAAATTGCCAAGAGGCCCAAAATGCCCAGGAGGTTCTCTCCCTGGTACGAAACCACGATTGGGACCTCGTGATTCTCGATGTGACCATGCCCGGCCGGAGTGGGGTTGACGTTCTAGGAGAGCTGAAAGAAATTCGACCAAAGATGCCAGTGCTGGTCCTTTCCATGCATCCTGAAGACCAATATGCGAAGCGCGTGCTGAAAGCTGGAGCCTCCGGCTACATGAACAAGGAAAGTGCCCCCGAAGAACTGATTAAAGCGATCCAAAAGGTCCTATCCGGTGGCCGGTATGTGAGTGCCGCCCTCGCGGAGAAATTTGCGCTGGAGTTGGGTACTGAGGAAGATCGACCTCTCCATGAGGACTTGTCTAACCGGGAATTTGAAGTTCTCAGGATGATTGTTCTGGGGAAGTCGATTTCCCAGATCGCCGAGGATCTCAAATTGAGCGCGACGACTGTGAGCACCTATCGTGCGCGAATTCTGGAAAAGATGAACGTGACAAATAACGCAGAATTAATACTCTACGCAGCCCGCAATCGGCTTTTCGACTTGCAAGAATGAGGGCCTGAGTCCGTCGGCCCCGAGTCTCTTTCAATACAACTCCCCACCAATCCAACATTTAGAACACCTCGGCTCCAAGCTTAGATGAGTTGCGGGCCATTCAGTCTGATCAATTCGGGGGAAATCTGTAGTCGAATTACTACATAAGATTCTGGAATATTCTACGTAAAGTTTTTGACTTCAACGATATCGCGCGCGGTTGGGAAGCACCAAAATGGATGCGCCATATCAGGCATGACTTGACTCGAAAGGTCGAATACTAAGAACCCGCAAATGAATGAAAAGCCCCAATTGGTCATCTCTCAAAATAGCAGCAAGCAGATCGCGTACTGCTGCTCGTTGTGCGGACGGAAGTTTAGTCTTCCGGAAGAGCGGAACCCCAAGGATGCGGTAGCTGAGCTTTTGGGCGAATTCAAGCGGCACGTTCAGGAAGATCATCCGTTGCTTATAGACGATTCAGGATTTGCAAGACGAAAGGAAACCTAAGGAGAGGGATAAGAAACCCAAAACTAGCAGGAGCGGAAAAACATATCCATTGAGGTAGTTATGGCGTTCCGATTGTAATTTTTATACGTTACTTACAGGCTTAAATTTACCCCTTCGAACGCTTTTCTCGCGCCGCCTGCCATATCCCTCTAAGAAGGAAAAAGTTAACGCTCTGCCGGAAAATTGGCCCTTCGCATGCTTGCGTAAGGGCTACATAGCCCAGGCGGATCAGCGTAATTGGAGGTTGCTGATGAGGGATAAGAAACCGCCGACCTTTTCAAAACGAAACATAAACCCCGTTAGCACCTTGAGACAAGCGATTAAGACTCAGTTGATGCTGGACCTGGATCGTTTGTGGTCACTCGAGAAGGATTTGCGGATACATATTGCATGTGAGTAAATAATGTGATTGACTATGGTGGAAAAAAGACGTCGGGTTTGGAATAGAAGATAGCCGGGCCCCCAGTAGGAAATACATCGTCCCACTGGAGATCTCGTGCCTTGGTGGCGGCCATGGGAATCGAGATTTCAAGAACTCCATCGTTTCTTACACCATTCCATTCTTGCAATCCAATAACGGTCTTTCTCTCATATTTTGTTGTTACGAAATTGATAGGCGCGTTCGGGGAACCCTCATTCTTGGGATGGCAGATTCTCCGCTCCGCCTTGCAAGGAGGCAGGATATGAACCGCGGAGGCAAAAGCGGTGCACGAAGTGCACTTCGGGGAATCTCTAATGCGAAGCAGGAAGTGGAACGGAGGGCGAGACTCTTCGACAGCTCCATTTTAAGCGGACCGCAACAAGCCGTCCAGTTCATTACCAACATCCTGGAGTCTTCAACGGAGTACTCGATCATCGGCAAAGACCTTAAAGGCAACATAGTTCTTTGGAACGAGGGAGCAAGGCGCCTTTACGGATACGATCCCGAGGAAGTGGTGGGCAAATCTAACTCCTCGATCCTTCATGTTCCTGAGGACGTTCAAACAGGAAAGCCGCAACAAATCATGGAAGCCGCCCTTCATCAAGGAAAGTGGGAAGGGACACTCAACCGGAGGCGGAAGAATGGTGAGGTGTTTACAGCACGTGTAGTCATTACTCCGCGGCGGGACGGCTCGGGCAAGCCTGTAGGCTTTCTGCTCATCTCTAAGGACATTTCCGATGAGATACGGATGGGCCAGTACGCCCGTAGTTTAATTGAAGCTTCGCTCGACCCCCTAGTCACCATCAGCGTCGATGGAAAAATTACCGACGTCAATGAAGCCACTGTCAAAGTCACCGGGCTTCTTCGAGAAAAGCTGATCGGCACTGACTTTTCCAATTACTTCACCGAACCTGAGAGAGCGCGAGAAGGCTACCAGCGGGTTTTTGCCCAGGGGTCGGTTACGGATTATCCCCTCACCATTCGGCACATTGACGGTCGGCTGACCGACGTGCTCTATAACGCCTCCGTGTATCGCGATTCTCTAGGGAATGTTTTGGGGGTATTTGCAGCCGCCCGAGATGTCACAGAGCGCAAACGGGCGGAGGGAAAGTTCCAAGGGCTCTTGGAATCCGCTCCTGACGCGATCGTGATCGTGGGCAAGGAGGGCCGTATCACTTTGGTGAACGCGCAGACCGAAAAGCTATTTGGTTACAAGAGGGAGGAGTTGCTCGGGCAACGAATAGAAGTGTTGGTTCCGGAGCGCTTCCGGGGCAAACACGTCGGTCACCGAGACGGCTTCTTCGCGGAGCCACGGACCCGATCCATGGGGGCGGGCTTGGAGCTTTATGGATTGCGTAAAGACGGCACTGAGTTCCCTATAGAGATCAGCCTGAGTCCACTTGAGACGGAAGAAGGGGTGCTGGTTTCGAGCGCAATCCGGGACATTACGGACCGCAAGCGGGCGGAAGGGAAATTCCGAGGGCTCCTGGAATCAGCACCGGACGCGATTGTGATTGTGGGCAGGGAGGGTCGCATTACGCTTGTGAATGCCCAGACTGAGATGCTGTTTGGCTACAAGCGGGATGAGTTAGTAGGGCGCCAAGTGGAGATGCTGGTTCCAGAACGCTACCGGGGTAAGCATCCTGGCCATCGGAACAGTTTCTTCTCCGAGCCGCGGGCGCGATCCATGGGAGCAGGGTTGGAGCTTTACGGATTGCGTAAGGATGGCAAGGAGTTTCCTGTAGAGATAAGTCTTAGCCCTTTGGAGACGGAGGAAGGGACGTTTGTCTCAAGCGCCATCCGGGACGTCACCGCCCAAAGGCAAGCCTCCCAGTATGCACGCAGCTTGATTGAGGCCTCGGTCGACCCCCTGGTCACCATCAGCGTCGACGGCAAAATCACCGATGTCAACGAGGCCACAATCAAGGTGACCGGTCTGCCACGCGAACAGCTCATCGGAACCGACTTTTCCAACTACTTCACCGAACCAGAAAAGGCCCGTGAAGGCTACCAACAGGTTTTTGCCAAAGGGTCGGTGACGGACTACCCGCTCACCATTCGGCACGTGCATGGCCGGCTGACCGATGTGCTCTATAACGCCTCAGTGTACCGCGATGGGCTAGGCAAGGTGCTCGGTGTGTTCGCCGCCGCCCGCGACGTGACTGCCCAAAAGCACGCCGAGTCACAGGTGGCCGAGCAGCGAGGGAAAGACCTGGAGCGCCTGGCCGAATTGGAGCGATTCCAGAAACTGACCGTGGGCCGTGAACTTAAAATGATTGAGCTCAAAAAAGAAATTGAAGAGCTGAAGAAGAAGGCGGGGCAACTTGCCACGAGGGGCTGAGCGAATGTCTCCCACAAATACAAGCCAAGACCGCCTTTCGGATGAGCACGGCCAGGATGCGGCAGGAGATTCCGGAATACAGCGCGCGCTGCTGAATATCCTCGAAGACTTCGACGCTGAAAAAGAGCGACTTAAGGGTGTCGAGCGCGCGACGCTGAACATCCTCGATGATTTCGACTCGGAAAGAGTCATCTCCGATCAGAGCCAGCGCGCTCTCCTGAATATCCTTGATGACATGGATACCGAGAAGAGCAAGATAGCCGAGGCCAATCAACAATTAGAAGCCGTGAACCGGGAACTGGAGAACGCCACCTTGGCCAAAGACCGGTTTCTCGCCAGCATGAGCCACGAGCTGCGCACACCCATGAACGCCATTATTGGTTTTTCCGGAATGCTCTTGATGAAATTGTCCGGCCCGTTGAACCCCGATCAGGAAAAACAACTCAGGACAATCCAAACCAGCGCCAAGCACCTCCTCTCACTCATCAATGATCTGCTCGACCTAGCCAAAATCGAATCGGGCAAGGTCGAACTCCATTTGGAGCGCGTGGACTGCCAGAAAATCATCGA
The DNA here is from genome assembly GCA_035308965.1 of Terriglobia bacterium. Lineage (GTDB taxonomy): Bacteria > Acidobacteriota > Terriglobia > UBA7540 > UBA7540 > DASYXZ01. The sequence goes on from DATGFN010000031.1 coordinate 25,626, forward strand.
TGAGGTTGCAATTACGCTTGCCCCATTGGCTGACTCCAAGGGCATTCAATTGGAGATCAACAAAGCCCAAGAGGACATTATTTTGCACACTGACCGCCGGGCCCTCACTCAAATTGTTCTGAACCTTGCTAACAACGCCATCAAATTTACTGAGAGAGGATTTGTCCGGTTGGATCTCCGCCGTGGAACGAATGGGCGGCCATTTGTCGAAATCAGCGTTGCCGATTCGGGAATGGGCATTCCACCCGAAGGCCAAGCTCGATTGTTCAAAGCTTTCGAACAAGTCCATAACTCAAGCAGCCATTGGCAAGAGGGAACGGGCCTAGGGCTGTACCTGAGCCAGAAACTTTCCGCCCTGTTGGGCGGTAAGATCAAGTTCGAAAGCCAATTCGGCATGGGCAGCAAATTCACGGTTTCGATCCCGGAGTAAAGCTCACCCTCCGGTGGGTACGTGAGAGAGGCGGCATGGCGCGGATACTCGTTGCCGAAGATAATCCGAACAATCTCGAATTGATGACCTATCTCTTGAAGGCCTTCGGTCATGAAGTACTGCAAGCCAACAACGGAGAACAGGCGATTGATGTTGCCCGGCGGGAGCGGCCCGATCTCGTTCTAATGGACATTCAAATGCCAGTGATGGATGGCTACGAAGCGATCCGCCGCCTGAAAGAAAGCAATTTGTTCGGCGCCACCCCGATGGTTGCCATCACCGCGCTCGCCATGGTCGGGGATAAGGAAAAAATTCTGCAAGCCGGCTTCGATGGCTACATCTCCAAACCGATTGACCCGGAAACCTTTGTGCAACAACTTGACCCCTACCTTGTGAAGGTACCTGGGGCGACGGGAAGGCGGCCCACTCCCCTAAGGCACGAAGCTGATATTAAAAGCGAGGCACCAGCGAATCGCCCATCTATGCGAAAAGGCGTTTCTGTGCTGGTGGTGGATAATATACCGGAGAATATCCAACTCTTGCGCAGCCTGCTGGAACTCTCCGGTTATGGCGTGGTTTCCGCGAAGAGCGCAGAAGAGGCATTGGGCAAACTCCGCATGAACCATCCTGACTTGATTGTGTGCGATGTCAACATGCCGGGCCTCACTGGATTTGATCTCATCCGGGCCGTCAAAGCGGAGTCCGATTTGCGCGATATCCCCTTCATGTTTATTAGTTCGACCGCATTGACAAAAGATGATGCTGACCTGGCGATTAGCCTTGGGGCTGACAAATATGTGACCCGCCCCATTGAGCCTCCAAAACTCCTTTCCGAAATTGAAAGCCTCCTGGCCGGATCGCACAAAGTGGCCCCCAATCCCACCATTTTGATTGCCGACGACCGCGATGTGAACCGCGAGCTTCTCGTAAAGTTGTTCACGTACCGTGGGTATAAAACGTTGGAGGCGAGGGACGGATTGGAGGCTCTGGAGGTGATCAAGGCCCTCCGTCCCGACCTTGTTATCACAGACATCATCATGCCCAAAATGGATGGATATGATCTTGCGAAAAAAATCCGGGAGGACCCCAACTTCGCTCACTTGCCCGTTGTCTTTTACTCGGCTACTTACCTTACGGAACAGGCCCAGGTCCTGGCGAAGGATGCGGGGGTTAAGCACGTTCTAGCCAAGCCTTCTGATCCCGAAACCATCCTGAGAGTGGTGGACAGAGCGTTGGGCATTACCCGGCCTGTTGACTCCCCGCCTCTACCCGCGCGATTTACTGTCACTTTGGAAGAAGAGCCGACGATTACCCTCGCCAAGACGCTCCTGGAAAAAACAATTGAAGTTGAGTCAATCACCTTTCGTCTGGCGGCCATCATCGAATTGGGCCTGACCCTGGCGTCGGAGTCTGACGCTCCAAAATTGGTGCAAGAATTTACTGCAGCATCGCGAAAGATACTTGGCGCTGGGAGCGTAGCGGTCTACCTGCTGGCGGTGGGCCCTAACCCCAGCAATTCGTCTTGGACGAGCGGCGCCGGGGATGAATCAGTCCCGCCGCAGTCCTACCAGGACTTGTTCGACGAGATCCTTCACGACGGCGCCCCGCGACGTTTGGTTGACTTCGAGATCGCAGCGGAAGGTGACGGCCGCGAACGCAGGACCGTCGCCTTGCTTGCCGTCCCGATACAGGCGGGCGCCTCGGTGCATGGGTGCGTGTGCTTCTTCCAGAAACTTGGCGCGCGTGAGTTTTCCGAGGAAGATGAGCGAATTGCCTACACGCTGGCCGCTGTGCTCGCGACAATTTATGAAAAGACCCGACTCCACGGCAAGTTGTTGGAACATGCTAAAGAATTACAAGCCGAAATTTCAGAGCGCGAGCTCGCCCAGGCAGAAAACGTTCGCTTGAGGGCTGCCATCGAGCAATCTACCCACGCGGTGATGATTACTGATTCCGCCGGGGTCATACAGTACATCAATCCGGCCTTCACCCGGATGACGGGATATACCAGCGAGGAAGCACTTAACCAAAACCCACGCCTGCTCAAATCTGGCAAACAGGGCGTTGGAGTTTACCAAGAGCTTTGGAAGACCATTTCATCCAGCAAGCCTTGGCAGGGGGAGATCATCAATCGACGCAAGGACGGCACAAATTACCCCGAATGGATGACCATTTCCCCGGTCCGAAACCAGTCCGGCCAGGTTGTCAACTTTATCGCCATCAAGCAGGACCTCACAGAACGCAAGCGGGCTGAGGAAGCTCTCCGTGATTCTGAGGAACGATACCGGCTCCTATTTGAAGGCAATCCTGGGCCTATGTGGGTTTATGACATTGCCACTTTGCGGTTTCTTACGGTCAATGAAGCCGCGGTTCAGCACTACGGATATTCAAACGACGAATTCCTTTCCATGTCCGTCAAAGATATTCGCCCGCCCGAGGATGTTCCTGCACTCCTGGACAATATTGCGCACTCGAAAGGGGGCTTAGACCACGCCGGTGAATGGAGACACCGGAAGAAAGATGGCGCGCTGATCGACGTTGAAATTACCTCACATTCAATCGACTTCGGCGGGCGCCGAGCGGAACTCGTCCTAGTGAATGATGTGACCGATCGGAAACGCGCAGTGGAGTTACTTCGACTCTCAGAAGAGCGGTTCAGGAAAGCCTTTGATACAAACCCGGAACCCGTCACCATTTCGACCATTGCAGACGGACGGTACATTGATGTTAACGAATCGTTCCTACGTACAATGGGGTTTCATCGTGAAGAGATAATCGGTCATACGTCAAAGGAAATCGGTTATTGGGAGAAGCCCGAAGATCGAGAGAAGATCATCAGGGAAATTCAACAGCTCGGCCGGGTGGATGGAATGGAAATTAATTTTCGTACTAAATCCGGGCAAAGGCGGGTCGGGCTGCTCTCCGCCGAAAAGATCGAATTGGACAATCAGTATTGCTTGTTGGCGGTCACCAAAGATATTACCGAGCGCAAAGAGCTCGAACAACAGTTTCGGCAGGCGCAAAGGATGGAAGCCGTCGGGAGATTGGCAGGTGGGGTGGCCCACGACTTCAACAACATCCTAACCGTCATCAATGGCTATTCAGAAGTGATGCTAGGCCAAATTCAAATTGAAAGTCCCCATAAGACCTACCTGAATGAAATCAGGAAAGCGGGGGAGCGCGCCGCCGGGTTGACCCGCCAACTCTTGGCTTTCAGCCGCCAGCAGGTGTTGGCGCCCCAAGTCCTTGACGTGAATACAGTTATCGATAACGTGCACTCCATGTTGAAGCGGCTGATCGGCGAGGACATTGATTTGGTTACGATTCCGGGGAAGGACTTGGGACGAGTGAAGGCTGATCCGGGCCAGATCGAGCAGGTGCTTCTCAACCTGGCAGTCAACGCACGCGACGCAATGCCGGGCGGAGGGAAACTGACTATTGAAACAGCCAATGTGGATCTGGATGAGAGCTATGCCCACAATCATGTAACTGCGGTGCCCGGGCCTCATGTAATGTTAGCGGTCACTGACTCGGGCACAGGCATTGACACGGAAACCCAGAAGCGCATTTTCGAACCCTTCTTCACGACTAAAGAAAAGGGGAAGGGCACAGGGCTAGGGCTCTCAACGGTCTATGGCATTGTCAAGCAAAGCGCTGGGCACATATGGGTGTACAGCGAGCTCGGACAGGGGACAACGTTCAAGATCTATTTGCCGCGAGTAGACGCGCCACTGGAAGTTGCGGAATCTAAGAAAACCACGCCCGAACCATCCGTCGGCCAGGAGACAGTCTTGGTAGCCGAGGATGATGGTCCGATTCGTTTACTAGTCCGTGTATCTCTTGAAGCAAGAGGTTTTACCGTTTTGGAAGCTCCAGATGGCTTGGAAGCCCTATCGCTGGCGGCACAGCACAAAGGCACTATCCACCTTTTGCTAACCGATTTGGTGATGCCGGAGATAAGTGGGAGAACTCTGTCGCAACGACTCGCCGCGATGCACCCGGAAACGAAAGTGCTCTTCATGTCGGGCTATACGGACGACGCTGTAATTCGTCACGGTGGGCTGGAAGCCGGCACCGCCTTCCTTCAAAAGCCCTTTACGCCTGATGCCTTGGTGCGCAAAGTGCGTGAAGTGCTGGACGCTGTTTAACTTTATGCTCCACGATAGCAGCTAGGGTCAGCGAGTTAGCAAGTGACAGTTCCTGAACGCTCACAGTAACTCTCTCTTTTTCATCCGCCAAATTCACCTCTGTTTGACCACTCATTAATTCTTTGCCATTGGCCCTCGATCATCGCCCATGATTCGAGGGGTATTCTCTCTGAGATTAGACATCCTCAATCACCGCACGTCAGCCCTATCCTTTTTGACAAAGCTTCAATGACTTTGTACAGTCAATGAATGCAGTCTGAACATCTGACCGTAACTGTCAGTTCCGGCACACTCGATGGCGAGCGAATCATTAAAGTAAATGGACCACTAACGATGAGCTCGCTCCTGAACTTCGAAAATGTCTTACGCGCCGAAAAGACGCCGACTGTTATTCTCGACTTAAGCGGCGTGCCCTACGTAGATTCAACGGGGCTCGGGGCAGTGGTTAATGTGCATATCTCCTGCGTTAATTCCGGGCGGTACTTCGCAATCGTCGGTATTTCGGACCGGGTTCTTGCCCTCTTTAAAGTTGCCCGACTGCAACGAATACTTGCCATTTTCCCTACTTTGCAGGATGCAGAGAGAGGTCTTTGTCGGCCCGCGGACGGGTGATTAAACCTTCTTAGTGATTCAAAACTACTACGCCGAGAACTTGGAAGACGCAGAAAGCGAAGCTGGTCGTTTATTTGATTGGCGGCAAGCCCGTCTTCCGATTTGATACAAAAATGGTCATGTGGACAAACAAGGACAGCACGCTGTTGGCGTGCGATCAACAGCCTCCGGATACGCCTGTGGTGCGCAAAAACTTCATCGGATTATGCCGCAACCCTTTGAAGCCGATACTCGTGATGTAGCCCACTCAAAATTGCTTTCTTCTTGATGAGAAAACTCTCCGGAACCTCGTGTCTGTGGATTTGTTGGTTGACCGGCAGGTCCGGCGGTGCGTCCGGGATGCCAGGTCCCAGCGCTTTGTGGGGCCGCCCCTCATTGTGGTGAGCGGCCCATTCTCTGACCAGAATGCGCAGGTGTCGCTCATTCATCGGTATGAGCCAATGCATGCACTCCCGCCGAAGGCTGCCGATTAACCTTTCGCAATAGGCGTTGGCCTTTGGCATCGGGACCGGTGTTTTCAGAACCTCAATTCCCATAGATTCGATGGCGCGATTCAACTCTTCCGAGAAAATGCCGGATCGATCGTGGATCAACCAGCGATAACTGTGGTCGCTGGGAATCGTTTCTCGGAGTTGCTGCAAGGTCCATGATGAAGTAGGGTGGGGCGTCGCATTCACGTGTATGAGCTTGCGACTCCCGACCTCCATCACTACGAAGACATACAGGATATGGAACCGAAGTGTTGCCGCGGCCACGAAATCACATGCTACGATTGCCTGGGCATGGTTTCGCACGAAGGTCATCCCGCGCTGTGAGGATTGACCTCTATACGGATTTTTATCTTCGGGCCAGTAGGCGCGCACAGTTCGCGGCGATACGAAGATGCCGAGCTTGAGAGCCAATTCGGAGGAAATACGCGCCTCAACCCAGGTCGGATTCTGCAGAACCATCTCTGCAATCAGTGCACTCAATCCTTTTGGTAGCCGAGGCCTGCCGCTTTGCGACTTCCAACACCAGAAGCTCTGGAACGCCCACCGATGCCAGCCGATGAAAGTTTCCGGCTTTACGATCACGAGAGCGTTTTGCCAATCAAACCATCGTGCCCAGAAATGCAGAGTGAGTCTGGCGGAATCAGTCAGGCGTTGGGGTCTGATGTTCCGCTCTCGGTAGAATGCCAACTGTTTCCTGAGGAACAGATTCTCAGCAATCAGGGAGGCTCGGGAGCGCAAGGCTACTTGTAAACAACGAAGGGCCTCTGCGAGGAGGGAACGGATGTTGGAGAGGAGGTGGAAAATGAACGGAAATATTCTCGAGGTCATGGGAGAGCGATCTTACAATCGAAGCAGCCAAAAACGACCTCCAAATATTATTAAAGATATGGACGCACCCAAACCATGCAAGTGACCAGTTCTGGGACGCATATAAGGCCGATGAGGTTTTTGCGCACCACAGCTACTCGAATCTTGAAGGACTCAATTGACGCGCGGCAGTGAGAACATCATCCCTCTCAGTTGCTCATCAGTTGAGGCCGCGAAACCCCTTATCCTTTTGATTGAGAGGAATAACCTACACAAAAGGAATTAGCGGCGGGTGATCGGTTCGTCGGAGTCAACCTGGGCGATTGACACCGTAGGTTATTTTTAAAAGTATACATGGTTTGGGCGGACTAACTCGCAAGCACTTTGTAGGGTGAAAACCCATTGTACGTAAATTGTACGGAAGTGGGGAGTTTCCTGCTGTTGTAGCGTCTGTAGCGACAAGTAGAATCAATAAGTTGTAGGCTGAAAACACTGGGGGATGGTTCGACTCCCCCCGCCTCCAAATTAAGTCAAGTATTTACAATAGGTTACAATCAACTCAGAATCTGCCCATCCCCCGCCTCCATTATCTAAATGCCTTATTTTCGCTTACTTAACTTATAGCATTACTCATTTGTACGTAAATCGTACGGTTCGGGATGGGAGTTGGCGTCGCTTTTTTTGCAGAAACCCTTGCAGCAGCCCTATGGTCGGCTAGTGCGTTCCAAACCGGGAAATAGATTGAAGAGGCGAAGCTGGATAGCCAGAACCGTGTGTGACTGAAATGGAATTCGAATCCCAGATACAGGGGGGGTTACACTGCCTAGGTCTCTTCGATTCCCTCTCCGAGGTTGCCTAACCCTAGCCCTTGCATTTTGGGACATATGGCAGATTCTAGGCTCACTTCCTCTGCAACTCTCGCGCTGAGGTGGTGTTCGGGGAAACAGCTTGTTCCAAACCAGTAGGCCCCAAGCACCGAACAAAGAGTCAGCCGCGGGTGCCGGGCATCATCTGTAACAATACCCTCGTTGCGGATGTCGCAGATCATGTTGAAACCGCACGGCGGACACATCGCCGCTTTGGCATATTTCAGGACTTTAGAACCAGCCCAACGAGAGTTTGACTTGAGGGAATATAATATAGAGGGGTATAGTATATTCGATTGGAACCGAGACCGCGTGCACGACACGAGACAGAGAGAAACTCCTGGTGATCGCGCGTGAAATTGGAGGACAAGTGGAAGCGATCTAATGCGCTCTGGGTGGGGACCGCGTGTGTGCCAACCTCCTTCAGATGGTGACGGCCTGCTGGGGACCTTTGAATGGGTGGATGTCCGAGTTCGTCGCGGGCCATGTCCCATTCGACTTGCTGGCGCTTGAGGGTCGCAAAAACGCGCCCAAGGCAGACGCCGCAGAAGAATTGACCGAAGTGGTGTGGATGTATTTGAAATAGGTTTGGATTTCTCCAAGCGAGCTCGCCGTGAGCTCCAGGTGAGGGCATGATCGAGAAAAATACTTCGACTGGAACTAATCCACCGAACGCTCGTGTTCCCCACTACCCGAAGGATGATAAGGCGTCCCCTTCCCATGGGGTTGAGAGAACCGGAAGGGAGGGGCGAGAGCCGGCGGGGTTTGAGCACGAGGACCCGATTCACTGGCGCGACCTAAACCGAATCTTGTTCGTTGCCGCCGCCGCGGGCGCCTTGTGGTTTGTGCCAGCACCCACGTCTTTCTATTTGGGGATCGGCGTTTTGTGCGCCGCGGTGGGTGGCTACCCAATCTATCGCGAGGCAATTGAAAACCTTCTCGAACGCCGTATGACTATGGAATTATCCATGGCCATCGCTATCCTCGCGGCTCTGGCCATCCGTGAAGTCTTCACCGCACTGGTTATCACACTGTTCGTGCTGGTCGCCGAGGTGCTGGAGGGGTTCACAGTTGGCAAAGGGCGACGGGCCATCCGCCACCTGATTGACCTCCTTCCTAGGACTGCAACAGTGCGTCGTCAGGGGACTTGGGTGGATATAGGTATTCAAGAGCTTTTGCGCGGTGACATCGTTCTCGTCAAGCCAGGGGGGCGGATCCCCGTGGACGGTTCCGTCAAGGCAGGACACTCCTTCGTCGACCAGGCATCGATAACAGGAGAATCGATGCCGATTGAAAAGATTCCGGGGGCCCAAGTATTTGCCGGGACCATCAATCAATCTGGTGCAATCGAGGTCTCCACGGTTAAGCTAGGGCGCGACACGGCGTTCGGAAGAATCATTGACGCAGTGGAACACGCCGAGAATTCCCGCGCGCCTATCCAGAAGACTGCCGACCAACTTGCAGGATACCTGGTCTACTTCGCCATTGCTTGCGCGATTCTAACCCTAATCCTGACCCACAATTTGCGGTCCACTATCTCCGTGGTCATCGTGGCGGGAGCTTGTGGAATTGCGGCGGGCACTCCCTTGGCCATCTTGGGCGCAATTGGCCGGGCCGCTCGAAACGGCGCGATCGTCAAGGGCGGGCTGTACATGCAGGTCCTGGGCAAGGTGGACACCGTAGTGCTGGAGAAGACGGGCACGTTGACCCTTGGCAATCCCGAAGTCACCGACGTCCGCGCTTGCCCCGGGATAAAACGTGAGGATGTGCTCGCGGCAGCGGCAAGCGCAGAACGCTTCTCAGAACATCCCTTGGCGAAGGCCATCCTGAAATCGGCCCGAGACGCATCAATTTCAATCTCCGAACCTAAAGACTTCAATTATTCTCCGGGCAAAGGGATCGTCTGTTCCGTCGACAATGAAGAAGTTGTGGTCGGCAGTGGAATTCTTCTCGCCGAGCGAAGTATTAGCCACGGTGAGCTTGAAACCGATTCAAATTCAACATCCGAGATCTACGTCGGCCGCGCCGGTCGCCTGTTGGGCTCCATTCGCGTCGCAGATGTTTTGAGATCCGAAGCTGTCAGCGCAGTTCGAACCCTCCGTGAGATGGGAATTCGAACCGAGATGCTTACGGGCGATGCTGATGCCATTGCGCGTACGGTGGGGAAACAACTAGGCGTAGATGCTGTCGAATCCGATCTCCTGCCACAGCAGAAACTGGACCGAGTGAAAACCCTGGTTCGAGAAAACAAAACCGTAGCGATGGTGGGCGATGGAATCAATGACGCACCTGCTCTCATGCAGGCAAGTGTCGGCGTAGCGATGGGTTCAGGGACCGATGTCGCGCGCGAAAGCGCTGATGTGGTGCTGCTTGGAAACGATCTGATGAAATTTGTCGAACTCTTGAAGATCGCCCGTCGTTGCCGACACATCATCATGACAAACTTTGCCGGCACGCTGCTGGTGGACAGTGTCGGGGTTGGCCTCGCCGCTTTTGGATTCCTCAATCCGGTGCTGGCCGCTATCATTCACGTTTCTTCGGAAATGGTCTTCATCCTGAATTCGGCACGCTTGCTCGCTTCAACAAGGGAGCGCAATTCCTGATGTCTGAATCTCCCGGTCGCTTAATAAGGGTTGAACGGGCGTTGGGCGTATGCAAAAGTTGTCCTACTCGTCGCGCCCGATTCGAGTCATAGCAGGCTGCACTACTCTGTCCGTCATTTTAATCGCGGCCCTTTGCGTTGTTCAACGTAGGGCTCGATTGCCTTGGCTTTACATCGTACCGATAACGCTTTTGATGTCCGGCGCATTACTTGGATTGCCCGTCCTGGCTTTGAGATTATCGTTCCACGAAAAGTTTCCTCCGGACCAGGACTTCCGCAACCTCTCCCGGCATCCCGCAGCCATCGCCCTAACCCTCGGTTGTTTGCTTCTCTCCTTCTTGGGGTACTTGTGGCTCCTAATCGCCTTTGCGGCTCCCTTCATAATCAGATTGTATTCGTTTGGGGATTAGGCGCTAATGGGAGACATGGCCGGAGGATTTAATGAGTCGGTTTTCCCGCCTCCTGGTTTAGAAGTGGAGACTAACTCCTGCCTTTAGCCATCATTCCGCACAGTTCCATTTCTCCTTCTACTGCCTCTAATTACTTTTAACGTGTTTTCCTTCCCTGGTGTGAGTCCCTCCACTGGGAAATAATGCAGCAAAAACTTCATCGTGAATTCGATTCGTTTCTTGTATCACGGGATCCAGGATGCCACGGTCCTCGAACGGCATCCGCCGGTTCAAGTCCTCAAGATTTTGGACATTCTCGCGCAGAGCCATTTCCAACTCCCCGAAGCCCAAAGGCTGCTTTACGGCGTTCCGGCCGGAAGACTGAAGGTCCTTCCAGGAACTTCTCATCAACTCCAGGTAGACATTCAACAACCTTTGACAAGATTCGTGGTCGTCTTTCTGACACGCATCGTCGCTGAGAATAAGTTTCAGGTAGGCCAATCGAATTTCGTATTTGGCTTTTTTTATTGGGTCGTGTTCGCGCTCGACGCGAGGAATTAGATCTTGTTCGGTGTCTTTGCTAAATGCTTGTAAAGGCTCGATTCGTTTCGTGCCCACAAGCATCGCGAGACACGCCGAGGCGGCTATAATCCGGGTACAGAGGGTTAGAGGAAATAAGTGAGGCAAAAAAATACACTCTAATCTGGAGAAATATTATCGTCGCGGCAGCTAATTCTGGCTCTGAATATGGATCGTTCCGCTGAACGACCCTAAATCAAGGGCTGCACTCCCGGTGTTATGTATGGCCGAGAAGCTGTTTCCTTCATCAGTAGGGGCCGACGGATGGCCCTTCCTTTTGAGTATGAACCGGGGATCAACTATGACTTTGCCGCGGACGCTTTTCGCTCTCAGATCGAACGAAGCCGTTCGGGGGCACAAGAATTCAATGTTTCCGCTGTAGCTCGAGAGTCGGTAGTCCGCACCTGGTGCGAGATCGCCTTCGTAGACGATGTCGCCAGATGTTGTGTTGCCCTTAATGTGATGGCTGGTCGGGTAAATAAAGTGCAATTTTCCGTTAATCGAAGTTGCTTCGACAGGGCCTGAGGTGCGGATAGCCAGAATATCGCCCCCTATGGAGCGCACTGACGAATGCTCTGCGGTTTCAATTATGGTGACCGATCCTCCGACGGTTTCTATTGACACCGACCCGCGTACTCCTTTCACCAACACGCTTCCTTGAACATTCTCAATTTCGACAGAACCGTCGAACGGCATCTCGACCGTCAGATCGGCCGCTTGCGGCTTGACGTTCAACTGGCCAGGTGACCTCTCAATCGTCAAGTGCACTTTCTCAGCTCTTCCGCTCAATGGGAGTTGGTGAGCGTCAAGTTGCAGGAGAGGAGTGGAACCTGTACAAACCACATGAACCTGGGGTCTGTCCCAACCTTTGACCACGACATTGCCGATCTCGTTGACGATTCGGATGTGAGGACTGTCGGTGGTGTCGAACGTTTTATCACCTGGCAAAAGGTCCCCCGCCAGACCCCCCTTCCCCAAAAAAAGCAGCATAACAAGACCGCCCAGCAGCAACTTATCTCTGTTCGGTTCATGGACCATGGCGCCTTTTTACCGAAGGAGAGACTCGATTGAGACTTTGGTGCTAAGCCTGTGTATCGTCGCCCAACGCGAATTTACCGTCCATTTGAAAACCAAAATAGTCCCAAAGTTTGAGCTTTTTTCTCCATTATCGGTTTGTGGTTTAAGACTTGCGGGAGGATCGAGGTCGTCCCGCAAGGCCCATTTTTGTGTCTTACACTTTAAAAGTGAAACCCAATCTCAGCAGTTAGCGCGCGCGGCGTAACATAATGCGTGCCGCTGAAGGTGGAAAGGAAGTTGTAGATCGAAACCGTATCCAATAAATTGACGGCCGTGACTTGGAAGCTCCACTTGAAACGATCACCGTGAAACACGTTGTCGTCACCCAAAGCAAGATCGAACAAGTGTCGGGGCTGAGTTCGCTGTGGATTGTGGTCGTCATTCTCAGTTCCTGGCGCCGGTATTTTGAGGTATGTAGACCCGAGCTGTGAGGCCGGACACGGGCTGGGCAGAGCCTGAAATGGAGTGGCGCTAACCCCATTGCAAGTGAGGCCAGCCTGGAACTGCTGATCGGCCGTAAGGGGCAGACCGCTGATGGTGTTGATCAGATTCACGGCCGGCATGCTGCCCAGCATAGTCGATGCGCCCGCACATGTCGCAGTTTCGGGGTTATAACAGGGCGTCGCACCGGCTACGAGGCCGCTGTCATATCTCCAGTTGAACCCGACCCACGGCCCTTTCTTAAACTGATATTGGGCGTGTGTCGTTTGGTTGAAATGCTCGTCGTGGTCAATACGGAAGACCCCCACGCCCGGACCGATGATGGGCAACCCGGCGACTTGCGGCAGGAAGAAGCGCGCCGCCACGCTGGACATGACCACGTACGCTGAGAAACCGTGGTAATTTGGAATGCTGATCCGACCGTCAAATCCGGGGATATTGGACCTGGTCCACTCGATCGGGAAGGTAATGGGAGTGGCGCCCACCACACCAAAATCGTAGGCGTTGTGGGTATATTTCCAAACATATTCGCCGTCCACAACGACATACTTCCCAAAGGCTTGCTCCAAGCCGGCGTGGAATTCATTTCGAAAGCCCGCCGTAATGGGCCCCGCCTGGCAAGAGACGCCGGCAGGCGGCACGATGGCGGCAAGCACAGGAATACTGCATCCGGTGCTGGCAATCACCAGGTTTTCATTAAAGGGAGTTTCCAAGACACGCGCGTAGGCAACGCGAAGCACCGTATTGGTGGGGGCGATTTTGTATGCGATGCCCAGTCTGGGCTCGAGTTGTTGAGACTTGGAAATGGCCCGATACAAATCCCCACGAAGTCCAATGTTGAAGGACCAATTCCCTTTGTTGATGTCATCCTGGACGTAAAGTGCAAGTTCCTTGACATCTGTGTGGCCGTGGAATAAGAAAGACGTGCTGCTTGAAGCCGGGCAATTGTCGGCTGGAGACGGCGTGGGCCGAGTGAGGTCCAAGCAGGCCACAACCGGGTTGAAATTTACGTTGGCAGAGCCACCGAGATCAAGAGAGCCGCCGCATTGCCCCGATTCGGTTACGGTCGGGTTGGTGTTCGGGCTGCCATCGGCATTGAAGCAGACCGGGTTAAACGTTGGATCGACGACGCCGAATCCGTCATTCTCGGTGAGAAAGGTGTGTTGGAAAACGCCTCCAACCCTCAGATTATGGATGCCCTTCACGTAGGACAGATCGGCGCGAAGTCCAGCGTTGGTCAGTTTCCTGTTCTGGGTGGCGGTCTCCACCCCAAGGTCGGGAGAATAATCGTTGAAAGGGTTTCCGCTGGGGTAGTAATTGTACTGGTCCTGCCGTACAAACCCACCGAGTGTAAACACCGTGTGTGTGCTAACCAGACGCGTCCAAGTCGGCGCCACGTTAATCGTCTTAATCTGGGATCGCTGATCGGTCGGGCCCAGTTGGGCGCCGGTCACGTTGTTGAAGAGTCCAAAGTGAAGTTGCTGGTCGTAGGTATTGGGATTCTGGAACCAGGACCGTGTGTAGCCAAAGTTGAGGTGAACTGAATTAGCCGTCGAAAGCTGATAATCCACCCGGTCGAACAGGTTCTCTTCGTTACCCTTATCGTGCATCGCAGTGAATTCCGGCGGGTCCAGGAACCGCGAGCTATTCAGTCCGTTGACCGCGATATAGTTTCCCCACGTTGGGCCTCCGTAGCCCAAATCAAATCCGGCAAGCGCAGAGCCAAAACTGCCATAGGACGCTTTGATGCTCCCATGTGCCGGCGTCATGCCCTGGCCGGAGCGTGTGGTTGCCTCGATCACCACGCTTGTCTTGTCGCCGAACCAGGCGGGAGGCGCTCCGGGGATCACTTCCAGCGACTGCACGGAGTCGAGAGGAATCTGGTTGGAAAAGATCTTACTCTGCTGGTCGGTGATCGGCTGGCCGTCCACCGAAAACGAGACTTCATTGTGATCCCCCATTCCGTGGAAGAGGCCGTTGGAGTCCGCCGCGATTCCCGGCGTGGTCAGTGTTACCAGCGAACTGACCGATGACGACGCGCTCTCCAGGGGAACCTTGTCAAACAACCCGCGGTCAACATCGGTGTGGTTGGTGGGAGTTTGCTCGATGAGGTCGGCCGCCTCGGCCGTCACCGTCACCGAAGTGCTTCCGGTGCTGATTTTCAGTCCCATGGTCAACGCCACGGGGACCGACGAACGGACATCCACGTCTTGCACGAACTGGGCGAATCCACTCGCCGTCACCACCATGTGATAAGTGTTAAAGGGCACGTTGGTGAAACGAAATGAACCGTCGGTCCCTGTAGTTGTCTCGCGATTGAAACCGCTCACCACGTCTGAAATAACGACTGTCGCGTTCGCGACTTCTGCGCCGGAGGGATCTTTTACCACTCCTTCGATGGATCCGGAGTTTCCTCCCTGTGCTCGCCCAGGCGCGGCACCCAACAAGATGAATCCACAAAATGCGGCAGCAACAAGAACTAAGTTTCCTAAGAAACACATCCTGAAAAAGGTATTCGTTTGACCAGCGGAAGCATGGAACTTTAGAGACCCCTCCAAAAATGAATGCATTTTCCCTCCTAATGGGAATGATTTGCGATACGCCGCGACCAGCTAGAATTGGGCACTCTTAGGACAAAAACGGCGGACCGCGCGAGGACAATAGGGAGAGGAATTGCTGATGAAACTTAAGGGCTCGCGGGGGGCGAACGTTTCCGGCAATGCATTCCCGGGTCGCTAAGCGCGAAACAGCCGGCAATTGCATGGCCCCCTGATGGGAGATGCGACAAGCAGAGCAAATTGGATCAGGAGCGGACGAGGTTTGCCATTGGGTCGACTGCACTGAAGTATTGCTTTGGCCCCCAGCCGGGGCTACCTGGCCTTTGTGGTTATGCAACTCCACCACAAAAAAGAGATGAAGCTGGAGAACCGCAGTGGCAGTGGCCACAAAGCGGAGCCGACGGAGATCATGCTTAGGCTTTCCAAATACCATTCGAAATCGCTCCAAATGCCACGCCTAATCTATCACAACCGACGCCAATTTCATCACGCCAACAAACATACTACTCCCCTGCTTGCCAGATGCTGAATGAACTTGAGCGGTTGTCTCGTAGCCACAAAAATGAGAACATTCCCACTTATCACCCGAGCGCACTTCCACCGATTGGACCTCTCATAGACACTCTGTCATGGGGTCGTACAAAATCTCGGGAAGCACTTCGCGATGTCTTGCCTCGCGTCGTTTTCCCTTCCTCATTATTAAGATGGGCCAGTCCTCGAGGCATCCATGTGTTTCTTCTGCGAATGTTAGCGCATGTCGGACACCATGAACCTCGTTTCACTTTGCTTGGCGTGGCGGTCCACCGATGTCCCTCTGCACAGCGCCAACTTAGATGTGTTCGCGCATTTACGTATTCGTTAGACAAACATGCTCCACCTCTGCGTGCCGCAAGACCCTGAAACTCAGAAAGCCCAAGCCTTTGGTTCCGAGCGCAGACCGGACACCAAGCTCCCTGTACTACGGAGGCGGGTATAGCCTCCCATTGATGCCCTTCCGCGCACTGCCAAAGGATTTTGGACTTGCTTCCAATGTATTCGATAGACAAGCATTTGCCACCGCGAGCCAATGCGAGATCGCTCATCCTTTCAATACAATCCTTCGCATGAAACGTGCGTCGCAAGTTGCAGCACTCCGGGCACCAAGCTCCTTTCCTTCGCGCCCCGTTCTTCACTCGAGCAGGAGGTGCATTCCAGCGGTGTCCAAGCTCGCATTCCCACATCAGAGGAGTGCAACCATTTTCGTAACTGGTCGACAAGCACCGACCACCACGCTCCCGCGCGATCTCTTGCATTTCTTCCAGTTTTAGTCTTTGGTTGTGAGCGCAAGCCGGGCACCATCCGCCTGCTCGGATTGATGCCGCTCGCGCTTCCCATTCATGACCAACGATGCATCTCCATTTCAAGAGCTTCGACGAATTCACGTATTCGAGGGATAGGCATTGGCCTCCTTTCCTGGCCGCAACCCGCTGCAATTCATACAAGGAAAGGCGCGCAACGCGAGCGCAGAATGGGCACCAGTGGCCTTGCTTGATTTGACAAGGTGTTGCCCTCCATTCGTGGTCCTCAGAACATCTCCAAATCAATTTCGACCCGCCATTCAGATAGCACTTGGAAAGACATTTTCCGCCACGAGATTCAGCCAGCCGTTGCATCTCTTCGAGAGTCAGGCGTCGAACGCCGGCGCATACGGGACACCAACTCCCTCTTTTAATACTCTGGGGAACCGCACTCCAGCGGTGGCCATTGGCGCATTCCCATAGTAATGGGACTCCGGAATTGACGTAGATCAGAGAAATACACCGCCCTCCCCTTTCTCTGGCGAGCCAAATCATCGCCTGTATCGTCAGCTTCTTCATTAGTGGACGCCCGCTCTTAAAGCTAACTTTCAACGTTCAATGAGAGATCAATGTCTTGATCGGCAAGGAATCTCATCCCAGGAGGAGAATGTCGGGTGCGTAGGCGGAACTCAGTCGTGATTTCCGGTGTTGATGGGTAACTCTTTAATGCGACCTACCCATCAGAGCTCTTGATTTCTAAGCATGATGCCACCGCCGACCCCTCGGTCCAGAGGGGGGGTTAAAGCACTTGCTTGAACTCTCTCTCGACCAAACAGCTTATTCGGCACCGCCGCGGCTATCTTGGAATGAGCTCTCTTTAGAAGAAAAGTGGGGGAGCACGTCCTAATGGACGTTCCTTGGGAAGGAATGAAAACTTAGATGGGTTTACTGCTGATATGACTCGAAGTTCGTCCAGCCTGATCGGGCGAACGACAAATGTCGAGGGGTAGATCGATCCTTGACGGGCCATCTGGCATGCTGGGCAAGGTGGGCCAGAGTCTTGGACGTCGTGAAACCCAACCGGAAGGTCACGGCTTGAAAATGGAAAAGGTCCAGATCCGTGTTGGTGTAGCTGAACAACAAAGAACAGGTGAAGCTGCGCCAGGCATGCAACCGCAATGATGGTGAAGCGTGTCATCCGCCCCAATGCGCGCTCGTTTGAATTTCTCAAAATCTTCTGGTCCCCGTTTCAACTCGCCACAGCAGCTAGCCGAAAAAAAGGAATTCCCTGAATAACATCTAGCCTAAGAGCCCCCTACGCGTGTGGATGTCCGACAAGCTGTCTGAGACGCCAACACCATAAACAAAGTTGTGTGACTTCCTCGGACCACCATCCGACTATGCGGCTTCCCTTCTGGCGCCTGAGAGTCCGGCGTGCGCTTAAAAACACTTCTCAACCAGCAGACAGAAACAAGTTCGAGAGCACGAGCCGGGCCAGAAATTCCCCTGGCATCAATACCCTACTGCACTATAATATATGCGTCTAGAGGAATCAAGTGCGGCTTGAGGCTTTTTGGTCGAGTCTCCAAAACTTTCCGTACCTTCAATATGGCATGAGTTGCTCGATGGCCATGAAAGTCATGACGGCTTCTGCGCGAGGCTTTGATTATCCTTAGACTGTCGAAGGTCTACTTACTGGCACAGCGTAAGGTTAACCATTCGAAGGAATTGAAGCAGGCTGTGGGAGGCCTCGCCATGATCCTTCTCTCCCGGGCATGACTGCCCTCCCCACAACGCCGGCAACGCAACAGCGGATTTGAGGTCGTTCAGCGAGACAATTCACCTATGTGCACACCAGTTCCGGCGACCGATTGAGAAGAGAAGCTTGAATACCCTACCCATGTCTGATATATCCTTTCGTTGGAGGGTAAATGGCTCACATCATCAAGAACAAGAAAAAAATGCTCGCTCGTGTACGGCGCCTGCGAGGGCAGGTGGAAGGGATCGAGAGGGCGCTCGATGAGGAACGCGACTGTTCGGAGATCCTGCAGACGATTGCTGCCTGCCGGGGTGCATTCAACTCGCTGATGGCGGAAATAATCGAAGGCCACATCCGCTTTCATATCGTAAACCCTGACCGCGACCTCAAGCCGCATCGAGACGAGGCGGTGGAGGAATTGATTGACGTTGTCAATGCCTACCTGAAATAGACAGCATCCCATGCCTTTTAACTTCACGATTGCACCCATGCCCATTAATACTTTGCTTAGGGGCGCCCGGGCGATGTTTCCCTCGCCAAAATAGGATGGCATTAGAAATAAAAGGTACACATACCGCCACGTAAATTGTTATTTGGATGAGACTCAGCCTGTTCCGGGGTTGTGGCGAACGACAGCATCGATGTTCGGGCCTTTCCCAACTGAGGATTGTCCATGACCGAACAAATCCCGCCCCCTCGTGGCCATCTGAAGATTTACCTCGGATACGCCTCCGGGGTCGGAAAGACCTATAAAATGCTCACGGAGGTCCATGTGCTGAAGCGCCACAGCGTTGATATGGTAGTTGGTTACTTTGAGCTGAATGGCCGGAATGCCACCATTGCTCTCATGTACGATCTGGAGCTTATCCCTCGTCGAAAAATCAGCTTTCGCGAGGCCGTCTTCGAAGAATTGGACCCCGAGGCCATCCCTCGCACTACCCTCAGGTAATGCCCTGATTGTAAAGGTCTCGGCTCAACGCTAGAATTTCTTCTCGTGTGGACTAGGGACAGGTGTCTTTTATGGCTTCCCAATCCAAATCAACCCGACCAAACGACATCGGACAGGAAGGCCGTTTTCCAACCCGGACGAATACCGAGCCGCCTTTTCAAAATATCAGCCCTTCAGATTCTCCGCTGAGGGTTCTTATCGCGGATGACCATTATCTTGTCCTCCAGGGTTTATTGACCATTCTGCGTCATGGGAGTTTCAATATAGTGGGAGAGGCGATAAACGGCCAAGAGGCAATCCGGCAGGCCATTGACCGGCAACCAGATATCGCCATTCTTGACCTCTCGATGCCGAAATTAAACGGTATTGAAGCGGCCAAGGAAATTCGCAAGATGGTACCTCATACCAAGGCTCTTCTGCTGACCATGCACAACGAGTACCCTTACATTCTTGAGGCCCTGCATGCGAGAATTCGTGGATACGTTCTAAAATCCTGCGCAGCCGCCGAACTTCTTCGGGCCATCCGGGAGGTCAATTGCGGAAATTTCTTTCTTAGCCCCGATGCCTTGCGGGCCCTAGTTAAGGCATTCTTATGCAAAGAGGTCAAGGGTATCGAAGATTTTGCACCGCGGGAAGTCGAAGTCTTTCGGCTGGTGGAACAGGGAAAGACTATTAAAGAGATGGGACCCATTCTGGGCCTCACTGTTAAGACCATGGACACTTACAACAAAAACTTGATGCACAAGTTGTTTGTTCGTTGCGGCGCGGAACGGACCTACTGACCAAACCGCCGGGGCTTATGCATGACCTGCCTGCTCAAGTCATTCCACGGCGCAAAAAGCGTGAATTTGGGCGTTTCCCCTTAACCCTGCTTGCTGAGTGTCACGGGCGGCTCATTGAAGGGGGCGAGTGCACGGTAGACGTGTCCCAGTGTGGAATCAGAATTGAAACTGATGCCCAGTTAAGCCCCCACCAGCCAATTATTCTGTTTCAAAGGTTGGGAGAGCTTCCGCTTTTGTGCTGCCGTGTGGCGTGGGTGCGATAATCCTCCCCATACAGTCCAGCGATTTGGGAGTGGAGTTTCTTGGTTGACGCAGCTTGGCGTCTCCTTACTCTTTGGTGTGATGATTACTTCCGTACCGAAACGAGCTGCAGTCCGCAATGATTCCGAGCGTTCCGATTTACGCTGTCAAATCGCGCCCCCCGCGTGCGTGCGCCCCGCCGAAATTAAGAATGCATTTGAAATAGATAGAATAAATATGGGCCGTTTAACATGTTACATGGCTAAGATCAAGGGTGCTGCGGAGTGCTGCGGAGTTTGGGCGAACGACACGGGTCGGGACGTGACTCGAATCTTGCAGGACTCAAATGACGCGCGGCAGTGAGAACATCATCCCTCTCAGTTGCTCATCAGTTGAGGCCGCGAAACCCCTTATCCTCTTGATAGAGAGGAATAACCTCCACAAAAAGAATTAGCGGCAGGTGAGCGGTTCGTCGGGGTCAACTTGGGCGATTGACACCGTAGGTTAATTTAAAGGTATACATGGTTTCGGCGGACTAACTCACAAGCACACTGTAGGGTGAAAACCCATTGTACGTAAATTGTACGGAAGTAGGGCGTTTCCTGCTGTTTTAGCGTTTGTAGCGACAAGTAGAATCAATAAGTTGTAGGCTGAAAACACTGGACGGGGGTTCGACTCCCCCCGCCTCCATATTATGTCTAGTCTTTACAATAGGTTACAAGCAATGCAAGATCTTCCCATCCCCCGCCTCCATTATCTAAATGCCTTAATTTCGCTTACTTACCTATAGCATTACTCATTT
>DATGFN010000032.1:0-1771 GCA_035308965.1 Terriglobia bacterium
TGTCAGAGGCGAAATTCAGGTATCCAACGGTCTTGCGTCAGAATACAAAGCGGTACGAAAAGCTTGGCAGCCCCGCGTGTCTCCGCACAGCGCAAAAAACTGAAACCGATTGGCACGTTGCAGCAAAATTTCTAAATCTCGTCCGGCGATTACGCTGTTCCAAACCCGCCAGATGCGAACCCTGCTCAACAAGCCGAGCGGCCAAGCCTTTCCATCTCGTTAGGCGCGCGCCGGCGACGTCCCAGCCTGCGGTGCCACCGCAGCGACCTCATCACGCGCAGCTGGAGCCTTCATCTTGCGCAACACAAAAAAGGCCAATATCGCCGCGATCCAGTCCAAAACGATGGTGATCATGAAAACGCCTATCCACCCGATTTTCGGCACTGTGAACTTGGCGGCGAACGGAGTCCAAATCCTGTCAGGGATCACCGCCAAAATGAGGCCGTATGCGACGATAAAGCCAGCGACTACCAACAGCCCTGTCTTCGCAGCTCCGCTCAGTTGCATGCGCAGCACCGTAGGTCCCAGGAACACCGCGAATAAAACTAAAGCACCCCCCAACAGCAGCAATATATCCGCTCGAAAGTCGAAAGCCTTGCCCAGCACAAGCGCCGACCCAATCGGCACAAATAAAGACGCCGCGCCTTTGGCCGTGTACAGAAATCCGTAGTTTGTGGTGGCGTGCTTGCGCCCGAAGAAATCTCCACATAGCGCCGGAAACAGCGAGAAAATCTCACCCCACCCGAAAAATGTGAATGCGCTGAAAACGACAAACATTACTGGATTGCTAGCAAATTTGAGGAGCCCGAGCTTTGCGAGTCCCTCCAGTCCGAACGCGAGTGTCATAGTCTTTTCACGCCCGATCCGGTCCGAAACCCATCCCCAAAAAGGACGGCAAAGGCCGTTTATAAGCCGGTCGGCCGAAAGCGCAAAAGTCAATGCGGCCATGGACAGTCCAAAGAGCGTGACCGTCACCTTATCCACTTTGAAGTCCTTGGCCATTGGGGCTAATTGCGCCGTTGCCATCAAGCCGCCCGTCGCCACCATCGCCATCATGACGTACATCAGCCAAAAATGCGGTGTGGAGGCCATCTCTCCAGGTTTGAAGTCCCGCAGGCTTTGGCGGCCCTTTACCTCTGGACTTCCCTTCAGCCTCCACGTCTTCGGCAACCAGCCTGTCGGCGGCGCCTTCAGAAACAGCGCAGCAATCACCACGACGGCACCTTGAATGATTCCCCACACGATGAACGTATGCTGGTAGCCGGAACCAGCGGGCTGCCCCGCGGGATTGATCATGTTAGCGAGGGGCGCGACAGTGAAGGCAGACCCGGCTCCGAAGCCGGCAGCTGTTAGTCCGGCCGCAAGTCCGCGGTGATCGGGGAACCATTTGAGCGCGCTTCCAATCGCCGTGCCGTACACCACTCCAGCCCCGAGTCCTGAAATCGCATACGAAATGTACAGAGCCGAAAGCGTGTCGGCCCTTCCGCTTCCGTACCAACCCGCCCCCGCCAGCACTCCTCCGATCATAACCAGGAGCTTGGGTCCGAACTTGTCGACAAGCCAGCCTTCGAAGGGCACCAGCCAAGTTTCAAGAAGTACGAAAACGGTGAAGGTAACTTGGATCAGCGCTACTTCCACATTCAGGTGCTTCTGGAGGGGGCCGACGAATAGCGTCCAACCATACTGGAAATTCGCCACCGCCACCATGCTGAGCACACTGAAGAAGAGAATTACCCAACGGTTGTCGATGAGAGCTTGGAATCCTGAGCTC
>DATGFN010000033.1:0-1856 GCA_035308965.1 Terriglobia bacterium
TAACCGCGGGTGATTGCCAGGAAGGAGGGAAACTGATAGAAAGTTAAAAAGCACGACTCGGGGGTGGGTGAATGATTGTGAAAATCCCTGGGTGAAAGATCGTGAAAATCCGCATCCAGCCAGCGCGAACTGGCTTTCCGGCCGATTTTATAACATTCCTGTTTTCACTTGGTTGTGATACTTGTTGAGCATGGTCGCACCTTCCCTTGTCTTGCCTCCATCCGGTGCGCGCCGCCATCGACCTGCTCCTGCTTTTGCAACTGAGCCTGGGAACGTCCCTGCCCGCTGTCGCCGACTCTAGTATATCGTTTCGTTAAAAGGTATTCACATAGACTTGCTTTGCTGATATGCTTTGCGGCATGGCGGGAAAATCGAGGCGTGCAAAGTTGGTGTTGACCCCAGAGGAAGCAGAGCAACTCGAACATCTGCGTAGGTCGCAGACGGCGCCGCGACGGCAAGTGCAGCGGGCCGAGATTCTGTGGGACTATCATGCCGGCGATACCATAACGGCGATTGCGCGCAAGGTGGGCATGACCCGCACCAGCGTGGCCAAGTGGGTGGGCAAGGCCCTGCGGGTGGGTTTGACGGCGGGCCTGAAGGACGCCTACCATCGGGCGCGGGAACCGGTGATTACCGAAGCCGCTAAGGCTTGGGTGGTGCACTTGGCGTGCGCGAAGCCCCAGGAGTATGGTTATGCGGCGGAATTGTGGACGCGGCAGTCGCTGGCTCAACATGTGCGTCGGCACGCCGTGGCGGCCGGGCACCCGGCCTTGGCGCAGGCGGCCAAGGCGACCGTGCAGCGGATCTTGGCCCAACAAGCCTTGCGCCCTGACAAGGTGACTTATTACCTGGAGCGGCGCGACCCGGCCTTCGAGACCAAGATGCGGGAAGTGCTGCTGGTCTATCAAGAAGTCATGCTGCAGAACCAAAACGGCGGGACTGCCGAGGCAGCGCCCAGGGTGATCACCGTTTCCGTCGATGAGAAGCCCGGGCTGCAGGCCCTGGCGAACACGGCTCCCGATCTGCCGCCGGTAGCGGGCCAGCACTCCACCGTGGCGCGCGATCACGAATATAAGCGTTTGGGCACGGCTTCGATTCTGGCGGCGCTTGATCTGCAGACGGGCCATGTCACGGCACGGGTCGAGCGTCGCCACCGGAGCCGTGAGTTCATTGCCCTGCTGCAGGATTTGGACCGCTACTATCCGCCCGAGTGTACTCTGCGCTTGGTGCTGGACAATCACTCGGCCCACCTTTCCAAAGAGACGCAGACCTACTTGGCCACGCGTCCCAATCGGTTCAAATATGTGCTGACGCCCACACACGGTTCCTGGCTGAATATGGTCGAGACGCTCTTCGGCAAAATGGCGCGAACTTTCTTGCGGCACATTCGCGTGCAATCGTGGGAGGAGCTGCGGGATCGAATCCTCCTCGGGGTTTCCGAAATCAACGCCGCCCCCGTGGTTCATCGCTGGAAGAAGTTCGGCGCATTGATGACATGATATGGACATGTTTTAATGAAACGTTATACTAGTTAGCATGTCGGCGAGAGAATTACGCCCAGGAATCACGCAACCCTGGGATGTTCACAACACGTATTCCGGGGAGCTTAGGCCGACTCTTGCATGGCTTTTGCGGGGACTCCCGCCAGCAAGAAGACCAAGCCTTCCGCCACCGTGGGATGCGTAAAAATCGCATCGCGCAACACCGTGTACGCCAACCCGCCGAGCATGGCAGTTTGAACAGCTGCCATCATTTCGCTCGCTTCAACGCCCAGCGCGGTGAATCCCAGGATGCGGTCGGTTCGCTGATCAATGAGAATTTTCACAAAGCCGCGAGTTTCGGAAAGAGTGACGGCG
>DATGFN010000034.1:0-2857 GCA_035308965.1 Terriglobia bacterium
CTCGCCGATCTTGTTTAGCCGGTGGGCCAGGCTCCCCGCTTGCCGACTCTTTACCCGTTGCTGCCTTTCCCGCAAAGCTTCCGTCACGGCGATTGACACGGTCTCGCCGGTCAGGTTCGCCAATTCCTGCGCCAACTTCTGAGCCGTGTCATTCATTTCCATCGCCATGACTGCACCTATACACCGGTGGGTTGCGGAATAGAGCGGCAGGGGGGCCACCCCCCGGGTGTTCTTGTAAGAGTGGCAAATGCAGGACTTAACTCCCACAAGAGTGAAAAGAGTGAGGCAAGAGCGCGGGGAGGCAGTGAAGGTACCCCCACCCGGTCTTTTTCGTAAGTATTCATTCTAAAGGAGATAGCAGGGATTGATTTTGTAAGTAGTGATTCTAAAGGGGTTAGAGATTGGGGTTGGTTTGGGCGGGGATCAAGCGGCGTTGGGGTTTGACGAGGCCGCGCGCCGCTCATTTTTCTTCCCGTTCCTTCGCCAGCAGGAGTCTCGACCTAATCCGCCGGGGAACGAAGAAAAAGCGTAGGCCCCTGTGAAAGAAAAATCTACTGTACGAAAGGGCAGGTCGGAAGGACTGGACGAAGACCTGATTTTAGAGGGGACGGTGTCTAAGTCAGGAAGGGGCGGAGCCGTAGGATGCGCCAGTGGTGTAAACTTTCCTCTCCGTATGACCGCGTCCCCCGCCAAGTCGCTGACCGATTGCGCTGAGTTTGTGCCGAATGAATTGCGCGAGCTAAGTGATCCTCAAAAGGACTTGCCGCGCATTGCGAAGAATCCTTCACTCGTTGCCGCGATCGAAGCTAACCTTCGATCGTTCCCCACTCACCACAAGCTGATGCATCAAGACGCGCGTCTGATGTCAGGTATTCCGGACGGCAGCGTTCACCTCGTGCTGACATCTCCTCCTTACTGGACGCTCAAGCAATACCGTCATTCCAACGGCCAGATGGGAAGCATTGAAGACTACGAATCTTTTTTAGCGGAACTAGGAAAGGTCTGGCGGCATTGCTTCCATGCATTGGCACCGGGAGGCAGGTTGATTTGCGTTGTGGGCGATGTCTGCCTTTCGAGGCGCAAGAACAACGGCAGGCATACGGTGGTGCCGCTCCACGCGGCTATTCAAGAGCAATGCAGGATTATCGGCTTCGATAATTTAGCTCCCATTATCTGGTACAAAATTTCCAATGCTGCATATGAGGTCGAGAATGGTTCGAGCTTTCTCGGAAAGCCTTACGAGCCAAACGCAGTGATAAAAAATGATTGCGAGTTTATCCTAATGCAGAGGAAGCCCGGTGGATATAGAAGTCCTTCTGTTCCGACTCGGGTTCTTAGCGTCATTTCTTCGGATAACTACCAGAAATGGTTCCAGCAAGTGTGGAACGGCGTCACAGGAGCATCAACGAAAGAGCATCCCGCTCCTTATCCATCGGAATTGGCGGAACGCTTGGTCAGGATGTTCAGTTTCGTTGGAGACACTGTGTTGGACCCCTTCATGGGGACCGGAACAACCGCGATTGCCTCGGCCCGGTGGGGGCGAAATAGCATCGGGATCGAGGTCGACGAACACTACTTCAGTCTGGCCCACCGCAAAATCTCATCCGCAACGGCCGACCTGTTTGGCGCAGCTACCGTAGAAATTCTGACGCCCCTGGAGAGAACGTAATTGGACATCGAAGCTCGCTTGTCCGCTGCCGTCCAGCACTATTGGAATACGCGGCTCAAACAGAAAACAACGCAAGGTTCCTCTTCAGGCGTTCGAGATTACGGGGCCAGGGCTGACGTCACCGGGGGCAAGCACATGGACGGGTTTGCTGGCCTCATTTGCGACCTCATCAAGGAATCCGGCGTGCGCGCAGAGTGTATCTTCAAAGGTTCGAAAACGGATTTGCCGGGCTATTTCCGACCGGCGAAGGATTGGGACCTGCTGGTAGTGGCTGACGGGCGCCTGCTGGCTCTAATGGAACTAAAGTCTCAAGCGGGTCCTTCTTATGGGAACAACTGCAATAATCGAGTGGAAGAAGCCCTCGGTAATGCGACGGATCTGTGGACTGCCTTTCGCGAGAAGACATTTGGCAAATCGAAACCTCCATGGGCTGGCTACATAATGCTTCTTGAAGAATCGATCGGGTCAACCTCTCCGGTGCGTGTTTCAGAACCGCACTTCAAGATTCGCAGTGAATTTCGGGACGCTAGTTATGAAAAAACACGCAAATCCGTGTCCTATGCGGGCCGTTACGAACTCCTGTGCAGGAAATTGGTATTGGAGCGTCTTTACTCGTCAGCCTGTCTAATCCTTTCGGACCGAGAAGGCGGACAAGCAGGCGAATATCGAGAGCCAGCCTCGGATCTTCGTTTCACCGACTTAGTCTCCTCTCTCATTGGAAAGCTGGCCGAGCACCAAAAGTCACGAGAGCTGGACAGCGGCTCACGCCGGTAAGTCACTGAGGTCAGCTCGGTCAGCCGGCGAGTTTTGAATGGCGGATCCGGATGTTCCTTGCACTGGTTTGTCGTTGCCTCATTACCTCGCAACTTCTTTGAGTCCTCTTCGGGAGAGACTTTCAACATGAGCGAGAAAGAGATCGGGAAAATGACCAGCAAACCTTTGCATTTGGATGTGAATGAGCAGATTGAGTGCGCGCAGACGCTGGCTTCGCGGTTTTATACCGATGCGCAGATTCTGGAGATTGAGCGGGAAAAGATTTTTCGGCGAACCTGGCAGCTGGTGGGGACGCTGGACCAGCCTTGCGGGGAAGTCGTCGCCGGTGAGGGGACTCCTGAAAGAAAGACGGTCAGGCCGACGATTGCCGATCCAGAGAGCTACTTTACGGCGGATGTAGCGGGCGAGCCGGTG
>DATGFN010000035.1:0-2450 GCA_035308965.1 Terriglobia bacterium
CAAAGTGCGCCTGATCCGTATGCGTGACGGGGCCATTCGCTGGGGAATTTTTCGCGACACGGTCAAAGCTGAACGCTTCGTCGAAACTTTCATCACCGAATCCTGGCTCGAGTTCCTTCGCGAACGCGAGCGCATGACCACTGCGGACCGCGCCATCCGCGATCAGGCCTGGAGCTTCCACCAGGGCCCTCCCGACCCGCCCATCTCCTACATGATCTACGCCCCCGAATCCCGCAAACGGTAACCCCCTGCATTTCTCCACTGTCATCCCGAACCCAGGCGGCGTGAGGAGTCTGGTCTTCTGAGACAGTCAGCACCGTTCCCCCTGTTGCGAGAAATCGATTTTGTTTTCGAAATTACTTCAGACGTCTTAGATATTCACTCTGCAAGTTTATTTATTGTTATACTCCGTCACTATCTTTCGGAGGCTCGGATGCGACTCTCTGCACTGCTCGCGCTCCTCTTGACCATCCTTCCACCAACTACTTGCCTTCATAGTCCAACCCCCCAATCCAATCCCTCTACATTTCCCAACACCGCCGAGGGCTTCCAGAATCTAATCAACACCATCTTTAAAACCATCCAAGACAAAGACCAGCCTAACGAGGACGCCCTTATCCACTCGATGATCCTCCCACCGGATTCCACGTGGCTCACCGACACTTATGGCAACGCCTTCGGCACTCGCATGAATACGAGTTACCGCGCTGGCCAAGAGGATATGGAGGAACTAATTAAGGAGATCTACGAAAAGGATGTTGCGAAAGGGTATAAAAACCCGACAGTTCAAGTCTTCACCGATCCAGAAAAAGTGGACGAACCTGTGGACAGGTATTTAAATTCTATGGACGATATCGTGCCTCTTTATAGGGCTTCTGTTAATGGGGACCGCTTCTACACAACCTTACAAATCAAAAATGGAAAGACCTTCTACCAAACGCCTGACGATCCTGACGGTTACTTCATTTACGATCGCGGCGCCTTCCGGTTCATCCCACGTACCGTCCTCGCAAAGCTTCCCGAGCAACGCCCCATGCGCATCACACTTGATGCCAAGACTATGATGATGATTAAGTCGGTGAAAGAGGTTCGCCCACCAATCCCATGGGACGCAGTCAAAAAGGGCCTCTCGGGTACAGTTGTTATCGAACTGGTTGTGGCCGTCGACGGCACTGTGAAGGAAGCCAAAATAATCGAAGGCAATCCGATTCTGGCTAATCCGGTTCTCGAAGCAGCGAAGCAGTACACCTTCACTCCAACTACTCTCGATGGGGATCCAGTGGAAGTGGTCGTGCAAATCCCATTCGGATTTGATTTCCATCGCCACTGAGTGACTACTAGGTCTTAAGGAGCGACTTTAGGAAGGACGTTACTAGAACTATCTCGTCGGACTCGTGACTACCGCTGGCTCCGGAGCTTTCGTCCCGCCACTTTGCTGCGCCGCAATCCCTCGCGGCGGCTGCAACGGCCTAAACTGCTTCGGCGCGCCTGCCTCGAGCATCTGCTCTTTGCGATAAACCAGGGCATTAATGTTGTACGGCGCTAGCTCATACCCATGCCCATGCGTGATCGCATCCGTCGGGCACGATTCCACGCAATACCCGCAAAAAATGCACCGGGAATAATCGATGTTGTAGGCCTTCGCGTACCGGTCCCCCGCCGAAATCCGGTTCTCCGCGGCATTCTCCGCCGCCTCGATATAAATGCATTGCGCCGGACACGCCGCCGCGCACAAAAAACAAGCCACGCACTTCTCTAACCCATTTTCGTCACGATGCAGTACGTGAATCCCGCGGTACCGCCCCTCAAATTTCACAGGCCCGTCGGGAAAAATCTCAGTGGTAGGCTTGCGAAACATCGTCCGCAGCGTTACGCCAAATCCCCGCGCCAACGCCGCCGCCGTCTTCCCCATCTCCACAATATTCATATCAATTCCACTTTATCAGAGCGCCGCCCCGCCGCCAAACACGACCAGTACCGGTGGTTTTGAACTGGCCTCAAAGCTTCTGCGTACGGCCAACAACTATTCCCCCGGCGCTGCCACCGGCGCCGGCCCCAAATCCTTTTTACTCCCCGTCAACGCCGCAATAATCTGCTTCCCGTGAAATCTCCCATTCTCGATAAATATCTGCCCGGTCTGCTTCCCGCCAATAATCACGCCCGCCACATAAATCCCAGGCACGCTGCTCTCCAGCGTCACCGGATCGCAAATCGGCTTTCGCGTTTCCGGATCCAGCTCCAACCCAATCGACTCGAGAAAACTGTAGTCCGGGTGATACCCGGTCATGGCGAACACCTGCATCGCGGGCAACACGTGCTCCCCCGCATGATTCCGAATCCAAATTTTCTCCCGTTCGATCCGCACCACTTCCGCATTGAAAATCGCGCGAATCTCTCCCGCCTTGATCCGGTTCTCAATGTCCGGCTTCACCCAATATTTCAGCGTCCCG
>DATGFN010000036.1:0-80650 GCA_035308965.1 Terriglobia bacterium
CAAAACTCTGCAAATCCTGAGCGTGACGATTTTCGAAAAAACGCCGATTTTATTGGCCTTTTCGCAATACAGCAACCAACTTCAAGATCCAGATCCTTGTACCCAACTGGATCTGTTCAACTTATGATGGGACAGCACTGATCTCAAATCTCAAATCTTCAATCCGCCCCGCCATCCGCAACTCCTTGCTCCTATCATCCAACCCCTGAATCCCAACTCCTAAATCCTAAATCCTGAATCTCCAATCTCAAATCTTCGATCCACCCTTGTGAAACGTAGAGGCGGATTTACTCCGCCATCCGCAACTCCTAAACCCTAAATCCTAATTCCTGAATCCTAATTTCTAACTCCCGACTCCTGAATCCTTTCACCCTCAGAAACGTAGCCACGGTCAATTGTTCTGAAATTGACCGTGGGCTTTTCTCATGAATAAAGACCCACAGTCAGGAAATCGCTGACTGTGGCTACCCGCTCCTATCTACCGTTTACTGCCTTCCATACCCACTTCGGATCTGTTAAGATGCACATTAAGTCCGGAGTATTTTTCCATGAAACGATTTACCTGTATTAACCTGTTTTGCGGTTGCGGCGGATTCAGTCTTGGCATGGAGCGGGCGGGATTCACCGTTCTGGCCTCGTTTGATTCGAACCAGGAAGCCATCACGGTTTTTCGAAAAACCCTTCCAGAAGTTGCGTTAAGTTTTGTGGACTGAAGCGATGTGGATTATCACTGATCAATTCTGCGAAGACCCTAGATCGATTCGTTGTCGAAGTCTCGACTTCAAAGAGTTACGCCGAGATCGACTCAAATATCGTTTTCGCCTGATTTGCGGTGACGGCGAAGTGTGTTACGAGGGATTGATGGACTGCGACCCCGACGAGCCCAAAACATGGGCGACGGAGGATGGACCTGACGACGCGCTTCTCGATTTTGGCCGTCCGACGCAAGGCTGCTGTCGTGTGCACGTCTTTACAAACGGACTTTGGCAAGAATTTCCTGCTTATTGAGGACGACGCACGCCGGCGCGAACCCCATTCTTCCTGAAATGGAACCGCTTCCCCAGTATCCGCCGGTAGGTGTATCGGCTTGCTAGGACCGCAGCGCCGCTGCACATCCCCGTCGCCAGGACGAAAACAAAGCATGAAGAGAGAATACTATTCTGACTCAATAGCTGCTTTCCTAAACGCAAACTCCACTGAGATACTTGGCCAACTGGCGACGAGTAATGATTTCGCCTTGGAACAATCCCAACGAGATGCTTGGTTAGAAGAAATCAATATTCTTCAATCGGTTCTTCCTGGTTTCAATGGGGCCATCTATTTTGAATATTCGATTCCCCGAATGGGACAACGAATCGATGTGGTAATTCTTATCGGGCCAGTAGTCTTTGTCCTTGAATTCAAAATCGGCGAAAAAGAATTTACATCGCACTCGGTGGACCAAGTCTGGGACTATGCCTTAGACTTGAAAAACTTTCACGAATCAAGCCGTGAACGTTTTATAGCCCCAATCCTAATTGCAACCAAAGCGAACGGTGGGTTTCCATTTATTGCTGCAACCCCCCAACTCGACATGCTGCTTCTCCCAATCAAGAGCAACGTATCGATGCTCGGCAATGTGCTCGAGCAGGTTTTGCGTTTTGCCGAAGGTGAAGCTATAGACCCAATACAGTGGGAACAGGGGCGATATTGTCCGACCCCGACAATCATCGAAGCTGCTCTGGCGCTATACAGCGGCCACTCCGTCGGCGAGATCTCCCGCAGCGATGCGAGTGCGATCAACCTTAGTGAAACATCCGAATCAATTTCCGCCATCATCCGCACTGCAAAAGAAAAATCCCATAAAGCGATCTGTTTTGTCACCGGGGTCCCAGGCTCAGGCAAGACTTTAGTCGGACTCAATGTCGCAACTACTCACATTGATAACGAGAGCGACCTGTACAGTGTTTTCCTTTCGGGGAACGGTCCACTCGTCGCGATCCTACGTGAAGCTCTGTCGCGGGACAGGGTACGACGCGAGAAAGAGTGCGGACGGAAGTTGAGGAAAGGCGTGGCTATGAGTGAAGTTAAAGCGTTTGTCCAGAATGTTCATAATTTCAGAGACGAGTGCCTTGTTGACCCGAAATCGGCGCCCATCGAACGGGTTGCGTTATTTGACGAGGCACAGCGGGCGTGGAATGTGGCACAGACATCAAACTTCATGCGCCGTAAAAAGAACAAACCTAATTTCAATCAATCCGAGCCTGAATTCCTGATTTCTTGCCTTGATCGACATAAAGATTGGGCAGTTATTGTTTGTCTAGTCGGGGGCGGACAGGAGATAAATACCGGAGAGGCGGGAATCACTGAATGGATTGAGTCCCTCAACCGCTCATTTCCAGGTTGGCACATTTACATTTCTTCTCGACTTACCGACAGTGAGTACGGCGCGGGAGAGGTTTTGCAAAAATTGAGGGCGCGCCCAAACGTTCAGCATAAAGATGAGCTGCATCTTGGAGTATCGATGCGGTCGTTTCGCGCCGAGCACGTCTCCTACTTAGTGAAGCAACTGCTGGACCTTAACGCGGAAGAGGCCCATAAGACGTTGGAAAATGTAAAGACGAAATATCCGATAGTCATCACTCGCGACCTTAGCAAAGCAAAACAATGGCTTAAGGCGCGGGCACGTGGCTCGGAACGGTATGGGATTGTGGTTTCTTCTCAGGCACAACGATTAAAACCACACGCGATAGATGTAAAAACGCCCGTTGATCCAATTCATTGGTTTCTCGACGGGAAAGAAGATGTGCGTTCCTCGTACTATCTTGAAGATGTAGCTACGGAATTTCATGTGCAGGGACTCGAACTTGATTGGGCATGTGTCACGTGGGACGCTGATTTCAGATACTCAAAAGATGGTTGGGAACACTGGTCTTTTTGCGGGGATCGATGGAATCATATCAAGAAGAAGGAGCGACAAAATTACCTCAAGAATGCCTATCGTGTTCTTCTGACTCGTGCCCGGCAAGGCATGGTGATCGTGGTTCCACCCGGCGATTCAGAGGATCCAACACGCAATCCAGCGTCGTATAATCCAACTTTCGAGTATCTTAGAAACACGGGTTTCACGATTATTTGATTGTCTTGCTCGTATCAGCAGGTAGCGCTGACCGCTGTTTCCGCGGTCTGCGGTTTGTAACGTCGTATGATATGGAATAATTCTATGTAAGGAATTATCTGTAGTTAAACTAATGCTGAAACGGGTAGCGAAGAGTTTCTGCCCCTGAGACTCTGCGGCATTTCCAGGTCAGATTCTGCTCCGGTCGTCCCCGAGCCGGAGCTTGCGGTCAATAGACAGAATCCGCCGCGTCAATCGCCGAAGCCGCCGGACGCAGCCGACAAGTTTTTCGGTCCTGTAGGCGCATAAAGCACCACCCCGTCCCGCCGTCGCGGGACACCTCTCCTGAATCAGGAGGGGAGCCAAATCAAAAGCTCCCCTCCTCGGGTGAGGAGGGGTGGCGCGCAAGCGCCGGGGTGGTGGTGGGTTGCCAGGAGCGGGGTAGCGAAGAGTCCCAATCTGATCGGGACTCTGCGGCACTTCCGGGCCAGATTCTGGTCCGGTCGTCCCCGGGCCGGAGGTTGCGGTCAATTGGCAGAATCCGTAGCGTCAATCGCCGAAGCCGCCGGACGCATCCGGTAGGATTCTCGGTGCAGTAGGCGCATAGAGCACCACCCCGCCCGTTGGGCTCCCCTCCTAATCCAGGAGGGGAGTTTAATCAAAAAGCTCCCCTCATCACATGAGGAGGGGTGGCGCGCCAGCGCCGGGGTGGTGGGTTGCCAAGGGCGCGCGGGACCAAGGCTGCAAGCTCATAAGAAACTGTAGCGAAGCGTCCGCTCTCTGACGCTGCGGCTTTTCCATATCTTTACTTTGAAAGATCTGGAAGGGGCGCGGGACTGAACCACGAGTCCCGCGTTACATTATTTTGCGGGCCTCGCCTGCGTTCCGACTCTTGGAGGGCGGTGGCATCAGACCTGAAAGCTCAATAGATGGATTTTTCTGATGTTGGCGTTTGCGCCCGAGATTCCAACCAAAACATTGCAAAAGAAGGGATGGTGCCCTTGGGAAGGCTCAGAGATCTTCCGCCGGGGCTGCTCGGGGACGCCGAGCGTGGTCGAAGCGTGTGCGAAGTCGAAGGGCAGGCGCGGGACCGAGGTTACAAGCTTCAACGGTTAACGTATTTTCGCATCCGTCGAGCGAGCCAGGAATCCACCCGGCGACTGAACGACCAACCCGCAAAATGTCATACTATGAGTATTATATCATAAGTAATAGCTGCTTTCCCGCGCTTGGGAAAGTGACACTAGCGTCACAAAAGTGACCAAAGAAACCACTTGCTCCATCTTCCCTATTTTGAAGATTTTACGCCGGCCCATTCGAATCACAATTTTCTTGACGCAGCTTTCCTGCTCTTTTTTGCCTCGATCATTTTAGTGCTGCCTGCAATCTCTTCGCCCGCTCTTCCTCCAAGCGCGCGATGGTCGTGAGCAGCCAATTCTCAAACACCTTCTCCATTTCCTCCTGCGTCTCCCATCGCTCCAGCATGTGGATGGTCTCTCCCAAGCCATCGAGCGGAATGTGGTGGCACGGCACGTTCTCGTTGCGGCGCTCATGCGGAACGAATTGCATCAAGAGGCACTCCTTGCAAGGTCGGGTGCGATTGGGGTCGCCAAAGTTGATGCACGTCAGGGAATCCTGGAACACGGAAGTTGGCAACCAAGGAGTGCGGACGGATCGCCCGTATCCGCCACCCTTCAGAAAGTTGAGCTCCGATTTAAGGACTTCAAGAACGTCGCGAGCGTCTTTTGCCATAACGTCACCTCCGTCCGTGATCATGCCCTCGCATGAATTACCCTACGAAAGTTCGTACCTCGTCGCAGTGATTAAAGTCACTCAGTGCGGTGACGATCGTTGCCGCGCGAAACTGGCAAGGGCAATTAATGACCACATTGCCCGATGCGGGCGCCGCAATTTATATGCGACGTGAAGAGAAGGGCTAGAAATCAACCAAGGTTCTTGGGGGAAGCGCGGCGCGCAGCGCGTTCGCAATGGCGAGGACATCAATCAATTCCTGTGCGACGGCCCCTGCCACGGGCGGCAGGAATCCGGAGGCGGCGAGAATCATGCCCAGCGCGCTTAGCACCATGCCACCAATCGCGCTCTGCAATGCGATGGAGCGCATCCGGCGGCTGATATGAAACAATTCGTCCACACGAGCCAGCGAAGCATCCATGATCACAGCGCCGGCCGCTTCGGAAGTGATATCACTGTTTTGGCCGAAGGCAACGCCCACGCTGGCGGTCATCAAAGCCGGCGCATCGTTGATTCCATCGCCCAGGAAAAGCGTTTTTCCCTTCTGCATTTCCCGGCGCACTATCTCAACTTTTTCTTCTGGACTTTTGGAAGAATGGAAGGACTCGATGCCCACTTTGCCGGCGAGGTATTGTGTTTCCGATTCGCGGTCGCCCGAAACCAGCATGATTCTCCTGAATTGATGCCTGTGGCCAAGGTGAGCTATGAAGGGTTTGCTCTCCGACCTGGGAGCGTCATGAAAGCGATAGATTGCGGCGTAGCGACCATCCACGGCGATGGCGCACTCGAGCCCGGCGCCTGGTGGGGGCAAGCTCGGTCCCGACGCTTTTGTTTCATTCAGAAGATTCTGTCGATTGGTCACCAGAATCTTCCGCCCCAAAACGACTCCGCGTAATCCCATTCCGGGAGCTTCGCTGATTTGGGACGCTTCTGCGAGAGGCACTCTGGCTCCTGAAGCCGCCTCAAGGATCGCTTTGGCAAGCGGGTGTTTGGAGTACTGTTCGAGGCTTGCAACCAGTTGAAGGACTTCTTCCTTGGAGAAATTATGAGCAATTATTTGTTCGGTCAAATCCGGGACGCCGTAAGTCAAGGTTCCGGTTTTATCAAATATAACGGTTCGGCAAGTTTCGATTTGTTCGAGTACAGAAGGATCCTTGACAATAATTCCCCGCTTGGCCGCGAGTGAGATGGACCCGATGATGCTGACCGGAATGGCAATAAGCAGAGGGCAAGGAGTGGCGATGACCAGGACTGCCAAAAATCGAAGCGGGTCTCCGCTGAAAAACCACGCGCCCAGAGCCGCTGCTACAGCGATGGGGGTGTAAACCGAACCCAATTCGTCGCCTAGCCGGCGAATCCGGGGGCGATGCTGCTGCGCGCTGAGCATCACTTTCATGATGTTGTTATAACGGGAGTCAACGGCAAGTTTGGTGGCGGTGATGGTGAGTGCCGTGTCGCCGTTCAGGGCGCCGGAAATCACCGTCGCTCCGGGCGCCTTTGAAATGTTGTACGGCTCGCCGGTCAAATAAGATTCGTCCATGGTCGAATGGCCGTCCAAGACCATGCCATCCACAGGACAGGTCTCATGCGGGAAGATCAAAATTACGTCGCCCACCGCGATTTCGCTCAGCGCCACATCGACCGTGCTCGTGTTTACCTTCTTGTGCGCCGTGGCGGGCACTCTTTTGGCGAGAGCCGCCAGGACTGATGATGCCCTTCGTACGGCGTAGCCTTCCATCACCCGTCCTCCCGCGAGCATCAGGACCACCAGAGATCCCGCAAGATACTCCCCTACGAAAACGGACGTGGCAATGGCAATGCCGGCGAGTAAATCCGAACCGAATTCTTTGTGGAGAGCTTTTTGAGCAAGGTCGTATACAAGGGGGATGCCGCCCAAAATGAGAACCGCCAAAAGCGGAATATCAAAAGTGAATGTGGAGGTCCGCAAAACGAAGCGCAGGATTAGGTGCAGCCCGATACCCGAAAGGGTGATGAATACGATGAGGTCTTCTCTTGAAAATGTGGACTTGTTTTTGCGCGGGGATTTTCTTGTCTTTGCTCTGCCGGAAGTGGAGGGCCGCGGGTCTGTTGGCCGCGAACCATCCAATTTTCCGGGAGCGAGAATCGACTCTGGCACGTCGGATGTCGGGCCCCTTTGGTCATCCCTCATTTTCGGCGTCAGCGCCACTTGTTTCCTCCAATGCTGAATCCAATAGTTTGGCATGGAGAACGGGGCGTCATGGTGACGGGCGTCACAGGTTTACAATGCCGCATCTAACGAGGAATTTTCCCCCGCGAGCCGTCTCATCATCCATTTTCAGATTGCATCCGGAAGTTGGTTAGGTCAGATGGCGGGCGGGTCCGGAAGAAGCGGGGAAGCTCGGCGAACGCCAGGGGAGAGTTCAACGGTTTGGTCCGTGCAAGTCTGTTTTCTCTGCCACCATTCGCGCAAGATTTCACAACGTCCATCCGCGCTTAGAGTAATCAGGAAAATGCCGTCCAGTTTCACGCGGGTTCATTCCGGAACACGCACGAACGACGTCCACCAGTGGGCGATTCCTTGTTGTGCCGTAATCGCCAGGATTTCGTTCTTAAAGCGGATTTGTTCCTGCGTTCGCGCGATGTGCGACCAGTAGGCAAGGATTTCCGCTCGCCCGCGCAAGGGTTCTACAAACGGGGTTTCATAGTAGGACGCGTTGTCCGTGAAGAGGTCGGCGGCGGCCTTCGCGTCACGAGCTTGCCACGCGCGGCCGTAGGCATCCAGCCAGGATTGAAATTCGTGGGCGGTCATTGGTCAATAGGCGTCAGGACGAAGCGCCCCGCACTCGCGTCCAGAAGAAATAAATCGGAACCCCCGCCAGCACCAGGGTCACGCCAACCAGGGATTCCCTGGGACTATTCACCAGCGTGTTGCCTACAATGGCGAGCGCGGCCAGGGAAAACGCGATGGGAAGCGCGGGATAGCCCCAAACGTGGTAGGGCCTTTTCAGATCAGGTTTCTTTCGGCGCAGAACGATCACCGCCAGAGCGGCAGCGCCATAGAAAATCCATCCCGTAAAAATGACTGAAGTATAAAGCTGCTTAAAGCTTCCACTGGATGCAAGCACAATGGACCAAACGCCCTGGATCAGGATGGCCATGCCGGGCGTTTTGAACCTTGGATGAACGCGGCCGACGGAAGCGAAGAAAACGCCATCGCGGGCCATGGCAAAGTAAGCGCGTGGTCCGCCCAGCACATTTCCGTTGAGCGCGCCAAAGATTGAGCACAGGATGAGCGCGGAAACAAAAATGGCGCCGCGTGGTCCCGTCAGCAACTGCATGGTGCTGGCGGCCACGCGTTGGTATGTGTCGTCGGACAGGGCGTTGAACGGAATGACGCGAAGGTAAGCGAGATTCGCCGCGAGATACACCGCCACCACAGTCA
Source organism: Terriglobia bacterium (assembly GCA_035308965.1). GTDB lineage: Bacteria > Acidobacteriota > Terriglobia > UBA7540 > UBA7540 > DASYXZ01. The sequence continues at coordinate 8,274 of DATGFN010000036.1, forward strand.
ACGTGCCCAGAAAATAGCTGCGCGGAAGGACGCGCTCGGGATTCTTAACCTCGCCGGCGTTGAAGGAGAGCATGTGCCACCCCTCGTAAGCCCACAAGGCGCTGATCAAAGCCACGCCGAAAGAACTCAGAGTGGTGACCGGCGTTGGCAAAGCGTGATTGGAGGTGATGGGAGTGATTCCCGAAGAAAAGAAGGCAAAGGCGCAGATAATGACCAGCCCTGCCAACTTGGCAATAGTAAAAAATGTTTGAACCGCGGCTGCCTTGCGGACGCCGAGATAATTCACCAAGGTCAAGATTGCGATCACGGTTCCCGCAATAACTTTTTGCCGGATGGGTGACAGGGGGATGAAGGTCGATCCGTAAATTCCAAAGGCGACGGCCAGGGTGGCGATGGAACCCGAATTGATCACAAGCAACATTCCCCAGCCATAGAGAAATGCAAAAAGCTTTCCGTAAGCTTCGCGAAGGTAGATGTAAATTCCACCCGCCTCGGGCATGGCGGCTCCGAGTTCCGCAAGTGAAAGGGCCCCGGCCAGCGAAAGGAGCGCCCCCACAATCCAAACCAGAAGAAGGCTGCGCGCTGAACCCACGTGTTGGGCAATGTCGTGTGGAACAAGAAAAATGCCAGAGCCGATGATGGTACCCACCACAATGGCGGTTGAGCCCAGCATGCCGATGGCGCGGGGGAGAGTGGCGCGGGAGTCCACATCGGGTGTTGCAGTTTGCGATTTGACCGATTGGTCGAGTGGGAGCCGATCTTCTGTCACTGGGTCTATTTCCTTCGAATAATCGTCAAGATTGCCAATCTTTCTAAATCATGTTTGAAGTTTGCGATGCGCCGCACTGTCGAGTAGTCTAGCCGCGATATTCAAGCTTTTGCTTTACGGCGGCATTCGTCAGTCGATGCGTCTTCGGGCGGGTAATGAACACCGTTGAAATCCCGCAAAACCAACCGGCCTTTGTCCCCGGCAGTAGGATCAAATTCATACCAAGTGACGGAACAATTACAAACGTCCTGCTCCGGATCGCGGTCGATGGCGAGCATTTCTTTTTCACCCAGGCGTTCCAAAAGCCGCCTGAACATCAAGACCACCACGGAATGGCACACCACCAGCACGGTTTGCTTGCGATACTCGCGGGACATCGTTCCTAAGAAGCTGTGGATCCGCAGGGCTACGTCGGGAAAACTTTCGCCGCCGGGCGGACGGTAATAATACTTTCCGTCGCGCTGGCGCCGTTTCCACTCCTCGGGATATTTCTCCATAATGCCGGGCTTGGTAAGCCCGTCCAGGATTCCGAATTCCTTTTCGCGGATGCGGTCTTCGAGGACCACTTGCGGGCTCCCTTTGAAACTCGCGGCCAAAATCTCCGCCGTCCTGACGGTCCGAACATAGGGCGAGACAAAGACGCGGTCAAAGCGGAATTTGCCGCCCAGATACTTTCCCGTCGCTTCCGCCTGCTTCTCCCCGCGCGGGGTGAGCGTCACGTCGACGTCGCGGATGCCGCCTCCATACTCCAATTCTCCCCGGGCTGTCGCAGCGTCCTTGCCCACGTTGCGGTGCGATTCACCATGGCGAACGATCACCAGGTTGTTCATCCATTTTTGTTCAGTATTTTCCATTGTGGCAGAGTCCGGTTCTTGGGTGGTGGTATCGTTTGCCGGATGCCGGCGCCCCGATGTGTTGCCATTCCCGCGGAGGCGGGAATCCATTCTACTAAATCACTTAGATATGCGCCGACGAAGAACTGGATTCCCGCCTTCGCGGGGATGACCCGCTGGGGCGAGCCTTTAAAGGAACCCAATTCAAACTGACACCACCCCCGGTTCTTGGAAGCCCTTTACCTCCAAAGAGGCTGACATTATACTGGAGCGCCAATCGCGTACACACAGATAGTTTTTTTATTTGCGGAAAAACGGTCTTGGGAGATGGCGGGTGAAAATCAGCGGCTCGATAATTCCAAATCGGTTTCGCGGCCAAATCGCTCTGGTGGTGGGTGGGGCGCAGGGCATTGGGAAAGCCATCGCGGTCCGGTTGGCACGCGAAGGCGCCCAGGTGGCCATTGCGGACGTCGACCGGGCAATGATGACACGCACCGCAGCGGAAATGGGGGCGGAGGGAAAGAAAATCCAAACGGTGGTGTGCGACGTTCGTCGCGCCAGCCAGGTGAAGGGAATGGTCGCTGCGGTCATCAAGCGCAATCGGCGGATTGATATACTGATGTACGTGGCAGGCGTGGGCAAAGGGGTTCCCTTTACACAAACGAGTGAGCAATTGTGGGATTGGACGGTGGATACGAATCTAAAAGGGGCATTTCTTGTTTCGCGCGCGGTTACGCCGCACATGATAAAGCAGCGGCATGGCAAGCTGGTATTTATGGCGTCCACAAATAGTTGGGATGCAGAGGCCGAACTTGCGCCCTATAATGCATCGAAAGGCGGGCTGTTCCTTCTTTCCAAAACCTTGGCGCGCGAATTGGGGCACTTTGGCATCCAATCGAATGCGATTGGTCCGGGATTGATTCGGACGCGTCTGACGGCGCCCATGCTGGCCGATCCGAAATTCATGCGCAAATATAAGAACCTGATTCCAGCCGGGCGGCTCGGCGTTCCCGATGACATTGCCGGCCCAGCGCTATTCCTGGCTTCGCCCGACGCCGACTATGTGAATGGCGTGCTGCTGTTTGTGGACGGCGGGCAGTTGGCGTGAAGGCAGAAGGCTGAAGGCTGAAGGCTGAAGGCAGACGCAACTCTTAGAAAGATTTTGTGGGGGGAAATAATGCGCAAAGTTATTCGAACTTTCAATGCACCACGGCCGCGCGGACCTTACTCGCAGGCCATCGTGGCGGGCGATCTTGTGTTTGTTGCCGGGCAGGTTCCGGTGAATCCAGCGACGAATGAACTGGAACTTGGCGACATCCGATCGGAGACGCGTTTGACGCTCGAAAATGTTCGCGCCGTGCTTGAAGCAGCGGGGAGTTCCATGCGCGACGTTGTGCGTGTAGGAGTGTTTCTGGCCGATCTCAATGACTTTGCGGCCATGAACGAGGTCTATGCCAAGTTCTTTCCCGTGGACCCTCCGGCCCGGTCCACCGTGGGGGCGATGTTGCCCAAGATCAAAATTGAAATTGACTGCATCGCGCGGCTGAGCAAATAACCTTGGTGTTGGGAAGTTTTGGCTTTCACGCATCGCCGATCTTTAGATCGGCAGTTTGAATGTCATAATCTTGCCGGCCTGAAGGCCGGCGCTACATCAAACAGACCCGAGAGCCTCATTAGCGGACGAGCAGCGCGCGACCTTTCGAATCGCGCAAAGGATTTTGAAATGCATTTCCGCGAACTTTCAACACCCGCCCTCGCCATCGACCTCGCCATCGTGGAACGAAACCTGGATCGCATGGCCCGCATGTGCCGAGAGCAAGGGGTGGGGCTTCGCCCCCACACCAAGACTCATAAGACGCCCGAAGTCGCTCAACTCCAGCTCGACCGCGGCGCGGTGGGACTGACCGTGGCCAAAGTCGGCGAGGCCGAAGTGATGGGGGGCGCGGGCCTAGACGAAATCCTGATTGCCTATCCGGTGTTTGGCCGGGAAAAGCTGGACCGCTTGGCCCAGCTCGCTTGTGACCGAAAGATTCTGGTCTCGCTCGATGACGAGCACACTGCGCAGGAACTTTTTCGGGCCGCTAACGCAAAGGGCGCAACGGTGGGCGTGCTGGTGGAATTTGATGCCGGGTTTCACCGCTGTGGGCTTCAGCCGGGCCCCGGCTGCGTTGCGTTGGCTCATAAAATAGAGAAGCTGCCGGGCTTGAAATTTCGCGGCCTTATGACCTATTTCGGAAATGTTTGGGGGCCGGAAGGCGAGCGCAGGAAAGAGATGGCGCAGGTTGCGGAGCAGGTGGGACGGGCCCTGGAAGCTTTTGAACAGGGGAAAATGCCCGTCGAAATCCTTTCCGGAGGCTCAACGCCCTCAGCCCCGTTCGCGAGCGAGATACCCGGACTCACGGAAATCCGGCCGGGAACCTACGTCTACAACGACCTGAACACTTTTTATCAGGGCGCCTGCAAGTTGGAGGATTGCGCAACGCGCGTGATCACGACCGTCGTTTCAACCGCCGTGCCCGGGCGCGCGATTATTGATGCCGGTTCGAAGACCCTTTCGTCAGACGCGCTCAGCGCCGGACCCAAAGCCGGATACGGATGCGTGATGGAAGCGCCGGACGCGCCCCTGATTAAATTGAATGAAGAGCACGGACACGTTGACATCACAAATTCCTCACATCAGTTTCAAGTGGGCGATATTCTTACGGTGGTGCCCAACCACGTTTGCACTTGCGTGAATATGCACGATGAGGCCTACCTGCTGCGCGATGAGCAAGTGGTGGGCTGCTGGCGAGTTGCCGCGCGGGGAAAAATTCGCTAGCGAATCGCCGGCTCAAAGAAAGCGCCTTGCCTCGCATGCCGGAGATGGGTACAATACAAATTCCAGTTCCAAGACAGGCGCGCGACCGAAGAATCTTCCTGCTGGGCGCTTTTCTCCGTACGCACATGTTTGGCCTCTGAATTTCCGAAGATTGTAAAACATGGAAAGCATGCCGTCTCCGCACCCTGGAAGGGGAGTCATATGAAATCCAAAGACCCGAAAGAAAACCGCATTGGCCCGGTGAATCCCTTTGCGTTGGGGGGCGTATTTATCGAAGCGGCCAAAAAATTGGGATGGATGCAGGAAGAACAAGAGGAGCGCCAACGCCGTTACTACATTACGCCCGAAGGTTTCGCGGAGATGGAGAAGTTGGGGCTGGACCTGCAAAGGGTTGTTCACTACAAGCCCATGACTCCCCTTCCTGAAAATATCCCTTCCCGCCATGAGCGCACGGTCCCCCAGCCTGGGAATACGATCTCGCGGCACGAACTTCAATCGCCGCGCAAGGAGATTACGCTTTCCCACCACGCCCGCCCGGCTTCGCGCCACGGAAATTCTCCGTCTCGCCGCGAGGACAGGCCGCATGATCGTCATGGAAATCGGCCTCATGATCGGAATCGTGATCGCCATCCCGACCGCCACCGTCCTTAGCCTCCCCGGCGAATCAGCCAACAATAGGCGGGCATCCGCAAGATTAAGTTTTGCTTTATAATATCTCAGAGCGAAAGTGGCGGAATTGGCAGACGCGCCAGACTTAGGATCTGGTCCCGCAAGGGGTGGGGGTTCGACTCCCCCCTTTCGCACTAGGAATTTCCCTCTGTTAAATGCAACGCGGCGCCCACCGTTATTTCCCTTCGCGCTCGCATGACAAAAATAGACCGCATTTATTATGCATTATTCATATACCCGCACAGTTAACGTCGGGGCGGACTCGGTCGCCGTGGTCCGATTGTGGCGTGTTGCCCGCGGGTGGCTAGCGAGGTTCACCCAAGTGATTCGTGCAATTTCCCCAATGGATTTCCCTACAAGACTCTACTGAGAATGTCGTTTGCGCCCATTAACATTTGGACGGCTCCGGATGCAAATCTTACCTGGTTTGGGCTCCAAATCAATTTGAGTGCTGAAAGCTCAAATTTCGGCAAATGGTTGATGTTCAAGATTTTGTCGAACAGGATTTGAGATTGGAACCAGGCATGCAAGATTGATGTCTGTTTGACCCATCGCTTGGTGCTGATGGACGTAAATTGAAAGTGCTGGATGGGTGGCCGCTCGAATGGTTTGAAGAAGCGCATTTGAATGAACCCATTCAGATCAAAAGGAGGATTTTCCATGAGAACGGCAAGATACGGCTTGGCACTATTAGCACTTGCATTCCTTTGTTCCGTGTATCCAACCAACCTTAAAGCAGACGAATGGGACAAGAAAACCATCATAACTTTCAGCGGCCCGGTTGATGTTTCAGGCCACCGGCTTGAAGCGGGCACATATGTTTTCAAACTGGCAGACACTGCGGACCGCCATGTGGTTCAAATATTCAATTCTGACGAAAGTCACATTTATGCGACCATCCTGGCGATTCCCGATTATCGTATAACGCCCAAAGATAAGACCGTCATCAAATTCTCCGAAAGGGCGGGAGAAGTAGCCACCATGGAGAGAGACCTTCCCGAAACCGGAATACCGATCAAAGAATGGTTCTATCCGGGTGATAACTTTGGCCAGGAATTTCGAGTGAAGCCCGCGGTTGTCGCGGAAGCAACGACCACCAACACGGCCACAACCACTACCACAACCGCAGAGGCGACGCCTCCGCCTCCACCTCCAGCAGTTGAGGAGAAAACAGAGGAAGCTCCCCCAGCGGCAGTCGTAGCACCCCCTGAACCTGAGCCGCAACCCGCGCCGGCACAAACCGCGGAGCCTGCTCCGGCAGCTCCGGCGGAAATGCCGCAGACGGCAAGCCCGATGCCTTTGATTGGGCTCATTGGCTTGATTTCTCTTGGGGTGGGCGTGTCACTCCGAGAAATCCTTAAACGAACGGCGTAATCAGACCGTTGAAACCCTGGGACCTGGCGCCCGGAACGGCGCCAGGTCCTTCTTATCTCACCAAGTTTGGTGAGCAATCTTCCATGAGAGGAGGGAGAAATGAAATCAGAGCATCGAATCTCCATAATTCTCATGGCCCTTATTTTGTTTTTCGGTTGGGCCTCTCTCGCCGAAGCGATCGGGCAAGAGCCCCTGCCTCCCAATCCATACACCATCAACGTCAATGTGGGATTGACGGTCCTGCCGGTCAGCGTAGTGGATAACAAAAACCACCGTGTTTCAGGCCTGACCAAAGATAATTTTCAGGTCTTTGAAGATGGACGCCGGCAAGACATCGCCTTGTTTGAGGATAAAGACGCTCCCGTCACCATTGCATTTGTGGTGGACAACAGCATGAGCATGCAACCGAAGCACGCCGCTGTTCTGGCCGCCGCCACGGCCTTTGCCGAGTCGAGCAATCCGTCCGACGAAATATTTGTGGTCAATTTCAACCAGGCAGTGCACGTAGAGCTTCCGGCGGGCGTTCCCTTTACGCGCAGCCCGGAGGAGTTGCGTTCCGCCTTATCTATAGTTAACGCCACGGGCCGAACTGCGCTTTATGATGCGATTGCGGCGGCGCTCGACCACCTCAAAATGGGGACAGGAGGCAAGAAGTATGTGATTGTGGTCAGCGATGGTGGCGACAATGCCAGCCACCTTTCCAAGTCGGATATCCTGGCCATGGCAAAGAGTTCGAACGCGGCGATTTATAGCGTTGCCATACTTGACGAAAACTATTCTGACCAGGATCCAAGTATTCTAAGAAAACTATCGCACGTCTCCGGCGGCGAATTCTATTCTCCCGAAACCGTTCCCGGAGTGATTGAAACCTTAAAGCTGATTGCCCGCGACATCCGGCAACAGTACACCCTGGGATACATTCCGAGCAACCAGGCTGAAGGTGGAAAATTTCACGCCGTCAAAGTGACGGCATCGCTTCCCGGCGAAGGAAAGCTGACGGTCCACACGCGCTCCGGATACCTGGCTCCGGCGGAAACCTCTTCGCAGGCCGGAGCTTTGGAGACGCCGGCGCCAAAACCATGACCACCTACAAACCCCGTACAAAACGAAGTAGTTGGGGCAGGGCTTTGCTGCGGATGATGGAGCTGGTTTTCCTGCTGATCGGTATTACCGCGATTGGCTACTACCTCTACGTTCAGTCCTATGCCTCCATGTTTCAGGCTTATCAAGGCTGGCGCCTGGATCAATTGCGGCAGAGAAAACCCGCGTCGATTACGCTCTACATAAAACAATGGGTTCCCTTGCCTTGGGATACTGAAACAGCGGCGCCGCCGGGGAGGCAGGCGGCAAGGGGATCAAATCCGGAATCCCCCGGTGCGGCTGGTTCGGGAGCGGATTCCATTGGCCGGCCCGGCGCAATTCCGAAAAAGCCGGAAGGAACGTTGATTGGAAGGATTGAGATCCCGAAACTAAAGTTATCTGCCATCGTCCTGGAAGGCGTTCAACCAGATACATTGAGACTCGCGGTAGGACACCTGCCCGGAACGCCCTTGCCTGGCGATTCCGGCAACGTGGAGCTGGCCGGACATCGCGACACTTTCTTTCGCGGACTGCGGCGTGTCCAAAAGGGCGATTCCATTACCTTGTCCACCGTGAGTGGCGCGACTCATAATTATCGCGTGGAGTCGCTTGCCATCGTTTCGCCAAACAATACGGATATTCTGAATGCTTCACCCGGCCCCGGAGTGAATTTGATTACCTGCTACCCTTTTAATTATGTCGGGGCCGCTCCCAAGCGATTTGTGGTTTATGCCGCTGAAGTGAAGGACACAGACACGGCAATGAATGGTGGACCCGCCGGCCAGGGGGCGAAAAGCAAAACTGCCCGCTCGCCGGCATTGGCGGCGGCTCAAATCGGTCATGGCCCGAAATCCCAATACCATAACAATGTCAGAAGTGTGAGCCATCGAACGACGCACCGCCGGTCGCAACACACACTGACCAATAATACCGCTTCCGGTTCGTCGGGCACGAGTTCAGGCGATGATTCAACTTCCCCATCGGATGGGCGGACATTATCCAATTCGAACTCACTGAGCGACCCAACTTCCGCCCGGCCACTTTTTGATCGGGTCCGAACTTTTTTCCGGAAAGTGATCAAGCCGGGAAGGAGTGAGGCTCAAACAACACCCTCCGCAACATCCACCGGATCTTAGGGATTTGAATTCAGGCGCGAGCGGGTGGCGCTCAATGCCCGCAATGCCGCCGCCGCGACATCATTATTGGAGTCGTGGGAAAGTTTTTGAAGCGGCTCAATGCTCGTTTTGTCGCCCGTGGACACCAGGACCACGGCAAGCTTTCTCCGAATCGTGGCGTCGTTGCTGTTGAGATAGGGATACAACTTGGGAAGGAATTCGGGGTTGCGAGACAACTCCACCAGGTAAGTCTCGGCGGTGTCGGCGTGTAATCTTGAAGTCAAGCCCTCGACAAGGGTATCAAGGTATTCGTTCGTGCCCAGGTCAGTGAGGGCGAACTGGATGGCCAGCTTCGCTTCCGCATCTTTTTCCGCGGTCGCGGCCTTTTGCAATTCCGCAACATTTTCTTTTACGCCCGTACGGCCCAGACCCTCCGCGGCGGAGATGCGGAAGGATTTGTTCGCGCTCCAAAGCTCCTGAATGAATAATGGAATTGAAGCAGGGTCGCCCAGATAGGCCAGTCCTTGTAGAACTTTTTCTTTCGTCTTTCGATCGGAGCCGTTCTGAAACATCAATTGCATTTTGGCCACCCCGTCATGGGCCTGAAGAATTCCAATGGTGACGGCCGCATCGCGCTCCACGTCCTCACTCCGTGAATCCAGCAAATCAATCAAGAGGGGACCGGCGGAGGTGTCCTTAATCTTGGCCAGCGAGTTCAATGCCTGGCGCGCCAGATCAAAATCGGAACCATGGGCCGTTTTCACGAGGTCAGGCACGGCTTGTCTCGCCATGAGCGTTCCCAGGCCCCTGGCTGCTTCTCGCTGAACGTCGGACGACCCGCCTTCGGCAAGATCGTTCTGAAGCGCGGCGAGGACCACGGGGTCGACCGTCACTCCCGGATCGATTCGTGTATCGTCAGAAATAATTAAACCTTTGGCGCGGTGGACATTTTTCTTCATGAATCCCGTCACTCCCGATTCCGGAACCTGCCCCGTGTAATACCCCACCATACACTGAATGGCCAAGTCGCGGATGTCGGTGTCCGAGTCTCGGGAGGCGGCGGCCAGCGGTTCGAGCGCCGCGGCCTTGTGCAGCGCCGCCAGGGCAAGCACAACTTCACGGCGCACTTTCACATCGGGATCGGTCAGGGCGCCCTTGAGCGCAGCGACGGCAGAGAAGTCGCCGCTCTTGCCGAGTTCCCGAGCCGCCTTGGCGCGGACATCAGGGTCCGAACTTTTCAACTGGTTGGCGGCGGGGTTGGGAGTTTGATAGGCCCTTGCCGAAGCCGTCAGGACGGGCGCGAGGATGAAAAATGAAATTGCAAAAATAAGATGACGGCGCAATGTGTTTCCACCTTTTCCTGCCAGAGTTGGACTTCATCGTTTCCCGTACGGCAAATATCTTGCCGGTGGATTGGGACTCTTTACTTTCCGATGCGCGCGATATTGATTTTGGTTTTCCCTGTTTCCTCGTCGCGCGTTATGGTCACCGTGGTCATTCCGCTGCTAGTCAGGTAATTGAATGTGGCATTGCCCTGTACTTCGACAATGCTTATTTTTGACCCCAGTTTCTCCTTATAAAAGGATTCAACTTTATCCACGGCATCATCGGTAACGTACTCTTGCGCGCTGGCTGAACCGGTCAGTCCGGCCGAGAGCTGTCCGCCTGTCGATGTGGGCGCCGAACCGGGATAGGGAGGAACATCGACCGTGGCAGCCGTTGCCGCTGCGGAACCGGCGCCGCCATCGGAAAGATGCATTTCGGGTGTGCTGGAATTGGCCGAGTGCGCGTTCATCATGATCGATCTTGCTTTTTGCCTGACTTTGTATCCGATATAAAAACAACTTCCGATAGCCAGCACACTCACCAGGGCGAGCATTCCCACTATGGCTACGATTATTTTTAGCGCGGAACATCCTTGATTGGGCGTGGGGGTTACCGGTGCCCCTGCGCCTGGAGTCGCGGGCGGGGAACCAGCCATGGTGTTAGGCGGAATAGACGTCGAAGGCGCACCTGTGGACGCATCGCTTTGCGGTGCGGACGATGTGGTTGTGGCCGGGATCGGCGAACCGCACTTATTGCAAAATCTTAGACCCTCTCCCAGGGCAGTGCCGCAACTGGCACAGAAATTCGCCATCCTGGTTTCCCCCTTTCTCGAGTCCGAAAACGAACCCAATCATTTTTGTCTACGCAGTGTCCTACTCCAATTTCCCAGTCATGGTGGAGCTTGGATGAAGACAACACTTACGGCCGCCAATATAATTTTTATCACCATTCCTAATGTGAGTCGAGAGTAATGCCGGGGACGTAGTGGTGTAATTTGGAATCGGACCCCTTTCGATGGACTTGTCATTCCCGCGCAGGCGGGAATCCAGCCTTTCTTCCGGGTATTTCAAATGATTTAGGAGATTCGATTCCCGCCTTTGCGGGAATGACAGCGCGGAGGCACTCGCGCCGGACAAATGACACCAATACCCCCGGCCTGCGTCGACATGTTGAACTACAAATTGAAGCAGGAAGACCTATTGAACGCTGCGGCTGGTTCCGGACGGGAGCCTGCCCGGCAGAGGAGTGGTGTGATGGTGCGCCATGCGCCATACCCCCTGGCGGCGCGCGAAAATGTTGGTGGTTTCGACCATGGCGGTTTCAAATCCGCTCTCGTAAGTTGAGGTCACATTTTCGATGCACGACACCCAGGCCGCGTCGCCCATGACATGGACAAAGGGCCGGCTGATCGTCACTCGCAACTTGGCGGTGGACCGAAAAATGTTTGCCCAGCTTTCCAAAACATCTTCCCAGCCGCGGATCAGATCCCAGCCGGGATGCAAACAGTTGACCCAATCCTCATGCCACCACACGGCTTCCATCTGGCCCAGGTCGAGGGATTCAAGCGCCCGGTAGAAGGCCTGGTTGACGGCGAGGACTTCGTTCTCATCAGTTTCCAGACGGGGTTGTGCCTGCATTATAGACGACCATTATTTTGGGACGACGATACGTCGAGCACCGCGCGACTTTCCAGCGTTCCATAATCGGCAAGTAAATTGGAATCCGCGGGAAACATGGGCGCTCCCGGACTTGATTGATCATTCAGCGCAAATTCGAGCCGCGAATTATACCATGCTACTTATTTGAAGTTCAGTCTTACCTTGGATAATTCGAACTCTCACTTATTTTCAACCGCCATTTTCATTTCAGTCCAATCAGCCGGCCAATTTCATTAATAGTTGGGGGAGTTTTTGAGCAAAAGTTGATCTCGCCAGGACATCATCGCACCCGGCCTCGCGGGCCGCGGCGGCCAGATCGGTTTGGACATGAGATAAGAATCCCATCACCCTGACGTGACTGGTGGCAGGATCGCCTTTGATGGCGCGAGCCACTTTGAGGGCAGCGCCGGAGCGGTGGTTCAAATCGAGGATGATGGAATGGGCGGAGGACGCAGTGGCGCGCTCTTTGACGCTCGAAGGCTCGACGGACTCGAGGATTACGCCAACCTGTTTCGCCGTCTGCTGAATCTTGGCGAGGAAGATTAAATCGTCTACCAATGTGAGTATCGGGTGGGGCATTTGAATACCTTCGCAGAAGTGTTTTGCAATCCGGTCGCACCCTTTCCGCGCAACCTCCGAGCTGCCCTGATTGAACTATACTCCTGATTCCAACTCGGGCACAGGAGAGAAAAGCCAGGATGGATTCAAGCACGACACGGCGATAGCAGGCCGGCTCTGCCGGTTGTCAATACTGGGTCAGTTGGATTCATTTGTAGCGGCGGTCTCTGAGCGCCGTTTTTTTGAATCAATAGGCTCCGGCGGTCCCCGTCGAGGGGGGGTAAACTCCGACGGCCGCTACAACAAACTGGCCGATTACCGGCCCCACGATTTGCTTGACAAAAATGAAATGGGCATTATCGTACTAAAATTCGGAAAACGAGCTCAATTAGATCGGCATCGGTGGATGGGCAGCCTTGACTTGTGCTGGCACCATCACCATTTCACGGAGGACTTAATGCGACGTTTTGCTTTGATAGTTTCTTTTTGCATGTTCGGTTTTCTTCTTCCCCGCGCTATCGCCGACGAGCCGGCGGCGCTTCGAGGGTTTACCGGCGCCAGCTCAACCGCCGAGCGCGATTGGGAGGGAAAATTCAAGGCCATCCCCGATCAACAGAATCTCCGCGAATATGACAAGCGCCTCTCGGCGCGCCCGCACCACGTTGGCTCCGCTTATGATAAGGACAACGCCGAGTGGATTCTTTCAAAATTTAAAGAGTGGGGACTTGACGCGCATATTGAAACCTTCGATGTCCTGATGCCGACGCCCAAGGAACGCGCGGTGGAGTTGATCGAGCCGCAGAAATACGTGGCCAAATTACAGGAATCGGCCCTTTCGGTCGACCCAACTTCCAATCAGCAGAGCGAACAGCTTCCCACCTACAATGCCTATTCCGCCGATGGTGATGTCACCGCGCCACTGGTCTACGTTAACTACGGCATTCCGGAAGACTACGAACAGCTCGATCGGCTGGGGATATCGGTTAAGGGCGCCATTGTGATTGCCCGCTACGGCGCCTCCTGGCGCGGGATCAAGCCCAAGGTTGCAGCTGAGCATGGCGCAGTGGGCTGCTTGATTTATTCCGATCCACGGGACGATGGCTATTTTCAGGGAGACGTTTTCCCGCAAGGTCCATGGCGTCCCGATGATGGTGTGCAGCGCGGAAGCGTGATGGACATGGTTTTATACACGGGTGATCCGCTCACGCCCGGCGTGGGTGCAACCCCGGGGGCCAAACGGCTGGAATTGAAAGATGTGACCACGATTACTAAAATTCCCACCCTGCCTATATCTTATGGTGACGCCAAGCCGCTGCTGGCCGCGCTCAAAGGCCGCGTGGCGCCGGAAAGTTGGCGCGGCGCCCTCGCCTTGACCTATCACATCGGCCCCGGCCCCGCCAAAGTGCATTTGAAAGTCAAAGCGAATTGGGATACGAAGCCGCTCTATGACGTCATCGCGAAGATCCCCGGCTCTACCGAACCCGATGAGTGGATCATCCGCGGCAATCATCATGACGCCTGGGTGAACGGCGCTGAGGATCCGATCTCTGGGCAGGTGGCCCTGCTTGAGGAAGCCCGCGGCCTGGGGATGCTTCTTCAACAGGGATGGAAGCCCAAACGGACCATCATTTATTGCGCTTGGGACGGAGAAGAGGAAGGGTTGCTGGGATCGACGGAATGGGCGGAGCAGCATGCCGAGGAACTCCAGCAACACGCAGCGGTTTACATCAATAGCGATTCCAACGGACGCGGCTATCTCGGCATGGCGGGATCTCACAGTCTGGAAAAATTCGTCAACGGCGTAGCCCGCGACATCCAGGATCCGGAGGCCAAGATTTCGGTTTGGAAACGCGACCAATTGCGGCGCATTGAAGGCGCGGGCCGCACTCGCCGCGCCGCAGGAGCGATGACGGGAGAAGACCGCCGTGAAGCGCGGGAGCGGGAAGATCTGAGAATCGGCGCGCTCGGCTCGGGCTCCGATTACACGCCGTTTCTCCAGCACCTTGGGATTGCCTCGCTGAGTCTCGAATACGGCGGTGAAGATGGGGGCGGAATCTATCACTCGATCTACGACGACTTCTATTGGTATTCGCACTTCTCGGACACTGATTTCGTATACGGCCGCGCACTTTCACAAACCATCGGCACCGCAGTGATGCGCCTGGCGGACGCGGATGTTTTGCCTTTTGACTTTACCGATTTGTCCGACACGCTGAAGAAATATGTGGTCGAGCTCCAGACTCTCTTGAAGGATAAGCAGGAGGAAGCCCGGGAGCAAAATCGTGAAATAGAGGAAGGTGCGTTCATGGCGACAAGCGATCCAAAAAATCCCGTTGCCGCACCCAAGCCGGAAGAGGTGCCGCCCTACCTCAATTTTGCGCCGCTGGAAAACGGGCTGGACGAAATTTCGCGCGCTGCGAATCATTATAAGAAGGCCCTGGGAAGAATTCGGGACGAGGGCAAACCAGGTCTGGATGCATCTTCATTGCAAGCCGTCAATGAGGAATTGATCCGGACGGAGCGCGCCCTGACCACGCCGGAAGGTCTCCCGCTCCGGCCGTGGTATAAGCATGAAATTTACGCGCCCGGATACTACACGGGCTACGGGGTTAAAACCATTCCCGCCGTGCGTGAGGCCATTGAACAAAAACAGTGGAAAGATGCCGACCGGGGCATCAATGTGGTGGGAAAAGTTTTTCAAGCTGAAGCTCGAGTGATTGAATCTGCGGCGGCAGACCTGGAAAAAGCCACAAATTAAAATTGTGGACGCCAAGATTATAGGGCGGCACTACTCATTTTCAGGGCGGCCATCCAACCTGTCGTAGACGGACCGGGCTGAGGTCGTTCCCAGCGATTCGTGATACAGGGTTATGAGGCCGAGGATCGCTCTAACTTCTTCGTCAAATTGATGGAGGGCCTTCAGGTCGCCCTGTCGGATGGGGAACCGCTTTCCTTCCGAGTACCAGAATTTCTGATAGCCGTGGTCTTCCAATTTACATTCCATTCCGCGCACGAAAAAGTGCGGAGGCCCGGCGGGGCGCCACCCGCCGGTTGATGCCCTCTCGAGCGTGCGGCTGCAATTGTTTTTCTTGACCTCGAAGGAATTCGAATCCCCGCTCGCTGTGGCGATTTGAAATCCCGCCTCCTCGAACTTCTTGCGGATGTCAGTGCCTTCGTTTACCGCTGCGCTCATTGGCATTTTCCTTGAGGAGTAGTTTTGAATCGGATCGCTATCGAAAAATTGGTCATTCCCGCGAAGGCGGGAATCCAGTTTTTCTTCCCATGATTTCCAGTTGGCATAGGCATGGATTCCCGCCTTCGCGGGAATGACGGAGCCCGTGCGATCTCGTATATAACAAATGCTTATACCACCGTTTTCGTTGTGAAGTTGACACTTTCGATTTCCCGCCCCTAGAATTGATAGTTTATTTGACTTATGGCGGATAACGCAAGGGCGCTCGCACCACAAGACGGCCGAACTTCCGAAGGGCCTCAGGATGTGCTGTCCCTGATTGGGAATACGCCTCTGTTGCGCATCCAAAGAATCGGGCGTGAATTCCCGCAAGTCGAGTTCTACGCCAAGGCTGAGTGGGCGAACCCGGGAGGCTCGGTGAAGGACCGGCCCGCCATGAATATCATTGTGGATGCCGAACGCGCGGGGTTGATGACCCGGGAGAAAATTCTGATTGACTCAACTTCCGGCAATACCGGCATTGCTTATGCGATGGTTTGCGCCGCGCGCGGCTATCGGGCGGATCTCTTCATGCCCGGCAACGTGAGCGTGGAGCGCAAACGAATCCTTAAAGCCTATGGCGCGGAAATTGTTTTTACCGATCCGATGGAAGGCTCGGATGGCGCCATTCGACAGGTCCGCAAGCTGGTGGAGGAGAATCCTAAGCCGTATTTTTACGCCAATCAATATGATAATCCTTCCAACTGGCGCGCCCACTACAACGGAACGGGCCCGGAGATTTTCACGCAAACGGGAGGGCGTGTGACGCATTTCGTCGCGGGCCTGGGAACCAGCGGCACTTTTGTCGGGACGTCGCGGCGACTGAAAGAACTGGATGCAAAGATTCGTTGCATTTCCTTTCAGCCCGATTCGCCCTTCCATGGCTTGGAGGGAATGAAGCACATGGCTACCGCCATCGTTCCCGGAATCTACGATCCGAGCGTCGCCGATGAGGATATCGCCATTTCCACTGAAGAGGCCTACACCATGACGCTTCGACTGGCGCGGGAGGAAGGCTTGCTGGCAGGCGTTTCCGCCGGCGCCGCCATGGTTGCTGCTCTGAAGGTTGCCGCCAAGGCGCGGCATGGGGTGGTGGTCACCATTTTCCCAGACAGCGGTGACAAATACCTGAGTGAAAGGTTCTGGGACGAGGGGCATTGAGGAATGGACTCATTTGTGATTGAGTGATTTTGTGATTGTGTGATTGAAGATTGGAGTCAGTCGTTCTTTGTCAGTTAACGAGGCCCGAATCTTATCGACCAAGGGGAGTTGAAAACAAAATCCTTTAAACTTGAATGTCGCTAACACTTGGCAAGGCACACTTGGAAGCAATTCGATCCCACGGGTCGGCGGACTATCCCAACGAGTGTTGCGGAATGGTTCTCGGTTTGGCAAAAGGCGCCCAAAAGGATGTCCAGGAAATTGTTGCGCTGAAAAATCTGCGGCATGATTCGGCGCGCGCCCAGGAATTGTTGCCCCTCGAGTCGCCGGGGAGGGAGTCGGAGCGAAACCGGTTCCTGATTGATCCGCTTGAGCAGTTGCGGGTGGAGAAAGACGCGCGTGCCCGCCATCTGGACGTTTTGGGGTACTACCATTCGCATCCCGACCACCCTGCGCGGCCCTCTGAATATGATCGCGACCATGCTTGGCCGTGGTATTCTTATATTATCATTTCGATTGAACGGGGCGAACCAAAGGACGTGACCAGTTGGGTTTTATCGGACGACCGTTCCCGGTTTGATTCGGAGACGATCGATGTGTTGAATACTTAAACTTTTTGCTGCATCGAATTATGTAGCGCCGGGCTATAGCTCGGCATGAGTAACGAGGCGCCAATTGGTTCAGGCTTAGCACATGCCGACCGAAAGGTCGGCGCTACGCAAAGGAGAATGAATGGCGGTGAAAGTGATTATTCCAACCCCCTTGCGGCAATATACGGGGAGCAAAGATTCGGTGGAGGTTGAAGCGAAGACGGTTGCCGAAGCGCTTTCAAGCTTGACGGCGCAATTCGGCGATCTCCGCCGGCACCTCTATAATGATGAAGGCAAGCTGCGAAGTTTTGTGAACATCTATTTGAACGACGAAGACATCCGTTACCTCCAGAAGGATCAAACACCCCTCGTGTCCGACGACGTGCTCAGCATCGTTCCTTCAATCGCAGGCGGGCAGCCCTGCGTCAATCAAGAAGTCTGTTGTCAATAGTTCGTTATTCGTGGTAACAGAATTCCGAGCCACGGAATCTGAGACCAAGAGGCGGGTTATTTCCCGGGAGAGGATGAAGCCATGGCAACACTTACGGAAAGTCCGGCGGCGAAATTAAGTAATGACGAGGTCTTGCGATACAGCCGCCACCTGATCATGCCCGAAGTGGGCATGGAAGGTCAGCTCAAGCTCAAACAGGCCAAAGTGCTCTGCATCGGCGCGGGAGGCCTGGGCTCTCCGCTTGCGCTCTATCTGGCGGCGGCGGGAGTAGGGAAGCTCGGCATCGTGGATTTTGACATCGTCGATTTCACCAATCTTCAGCGGCAGATTATTCACGACACGAACGACGTGGGCCGGCCCAAGCTGACTTCGGCGCGCGAGACAATTGCGGACATTAATCCAAACGTAGAAGTGATTGGTTTTGAAACTCGTTTGACTTCCGAGAACGCCCTCGACATTTTCAAAGACTTTGACATCGTCGCTGACGGTACCGACAATTTTCCCACCCGTTACCTGGTGAATGACGCCTGCGTTCTTCTCGGCAAGCCGAACGTCTACGGAAGCATCTTCCGTTTTGAGGGCCAGGCGTCCATTTTTTACGCCAAAGAAGGGCCGTGCTACCGCTGCCTCTACCCGGAGCCGCCTCCGCCGGGACTTGTCCCCAGTTGCGCTGAGGGTGGAGTGCTGGGTGTGTTGCCCGGAATCGTGGGCTGCATTCAGGCCGTTGAAACCATCAAGATGATTCTGGGACGCGGGAAGTCGCTGGTCGGGCGGCTGCTTCTTTTTGACGCTTTGAATATGAAGTTCCGCGAATTGAAATTACGGAAGAATCCTGAGTGCCCGGCCTGCGGCGCGCATCCCACTATTACGAAGTTGATCGATTACGAGCAATTTTGTGGTATTCGAGGAGAAGAACACGTGGTGACAACCAAGGTTCCCGAAATCACCGCTCCCGAAGTCAAGAAAATGATGGACGAAAAGAAACCGTTCGTCCTGGTCGATGTTCGTGAGCCGCATGAATTCCAAATTTGCCGCATTCCGGGATCGGTCCTGATTCCGCTAGGCGAAGTGCCCAAGCGCATGCATGAGCTCAATACAGCCGATGAAATTGTGGTTCACTGCCGCTCCGGCATGCGCAGCGCCCAGGCCGTCGACTTTCTTATGAAGTCCGGGTTCCGCAAGATTCACAATCTGAAAGGCGGCGTTCTGGCTTGGGCGGATCAGGTGGACCCTACCATGCCGAAGTACTGAGCGGCAACCACTCGAGACCTGTAGGGCAGGGGGTCGCCAAGGCGACCCCGGCCCTACAGAAACGGAGGTTTTGAATGGCGTTAAATATTGGGGACGCCGCGCCCGATTTTAAGCTCTTCGCAGTCAAGGGAGACAAGCAGGAAGACTTCCAGCTTTCGAGCCACAAGGGCAAGAACGTTGTCCTTCTTTTTTACATTCTGGATTTCACTCCGGTCTGTTCAGCCGAACTCCCGCCGTTCCAGGCGGAATATGCAAAAGTCTCCGCGCTTGACGCGGTGGTGGTGGGAATCTGCACGGACTCGGTTTTTTCCCACACGGCGTTCCAAAAATCGCTCGGAGGTTTGAACTTTCCTCTCGCCTCGGACCGGTGGCCTTACGCGCAGACGGCAAAAGCCTACGGCCTTTTCCCCGCCACCAAACACGAATTCGGCGGCATCAACGACCGTGCCGTATTCATCGTGGACAAAGCGGGCAAAATTGCATGGGCCAAAGTTTATGAAATTGGTGAAGTCCCCCAGGTCCATGACATACTGGACGAGCTAAAAAAGCTGGCTTAAGACATGGCACAATTGCATAGATTTGCCTGTCCACCACTGCCGGCCATAGGCGTCAAATGGACCTCGCCACCCTGGTAAAAAAGTATTTGGAGTTGTCCGGAGGTTTCGACCGCCCGCTCCATCTTTCACGCCTCGGTCTTTCCAAGCCGGAAATCGAGAAACTTTTTTCCCAGTGGGATGAGGATTACCAAATCAGCCGCTACATGTTTCTGTCGCGGGAGAAGGACGAAACTTTATCGTCCAAATCCGAAAGCGAGCGCGTGTTTCTCGTCAACGGATTTGAATGTTCGCACGTCACCTTTAATCAAAATATTCAAACTCTGTTATAGACACTGTTTCGTGCCTACACTGGAATCCGGGAATTCGTAATCAGCAAGTCGGCAAGTCACTGCGGAAGGGGACAGTTCTGATGGACCTCAAAGAGTTTTTCCTGAAGCAAAGGCAGGCGGTGCATAAGGGTACTATGGAGGTGTTGGCCAGAATACCTCCGGATCAGCTTGCCTGGAGACCGGCGGCGGGGATGCTGAGTCTTGGAGAAATCACGCGCCACATCTGGATGTCCGAGACGGGCATCCGGCAGGCGGCGTTGGAAGGGAAGTGGGATTACTACGAGGCGCGGGTGCCCCAGGGACTCTTCGCCATTCTGGGCGAGGTGAAATCACTGGAGTCCGAAATCGTGCAGATCGAGAAATCCTACCTGGACACGTTGCTCCAGGTTGCAGCCTTTCCCTCAGAGCGATGGGAAGAGGAAAGGGAGGACGCTCGATTCAACATACGCCGCCGTGTGTACGTGTTCCTTTTCGGAATCATCGAACACGAAATCCATCATCGCGCCCAGATTGGCGCCTATGTTCACATCCTTACCGGCGGGCGTGCCAGTCCGTACCCTCTTTAGTTCTTCACCTCGCAAGCGATCCCAGTTTCCCTGCCGCCGCTAGATGGCCTGGTCGCGCCGAAGGTCGCGTTGGAGTTGCCTCAGCCTGTGTTTGTCCTGGCGGAGGCGCTGGCGGTCTTCGCGCGCTTGCGGGCTCCGTGTTCCAAATTGACGAATGTCCGCGTCCAGCCTTTGCTGGTCTTCATTTACCTGGAACCGAAGTCGCTTGATTTCGCGCCTGTCTTCCCGCCTGTCGGGGCGACTTCCAGGCGGGGGTTCGTTCGGATTTTGAGCGCGGGAGCCTGTGGTGCCAACTCCTGCCGTTAAGACTCCTGCCAGTGCGGCGGAAAAAAGCCAGCGCTTAAATTCAGGCCTCATGGAACTCTCCTTATCGGGACTTCAAACTAATATCTCTACAACATTAGAACACACCGGGCGCGATAAAGTTTCGTCGGTCAAACTAAGGTTGTGACAACGCATGAGCCGTTTCAGCGGATGTAATCGCTACAATTTTCGATAGTCACGCTGATATCACGAGGCTCACCGGCGAGGGTCCGGGCAATAATGGCCATGGTCCTGCCCACAGCATCACGCTCGCCCTGGACCTTGTGATTCCGCTGCAAGGTGGTGTTCAGATCGTAGCAGCGTGTTGCCTTGTCCATCATCCGGAAGAGCTCGAATTCTTCCCGGAGAGATGTGGGCATGGTATCCGCCGCGGCGAACAATTTATAAAGGCTGGCCCCCGAGTTTAAGTGCTTGGAATTGCGACAGAGTTCATTCGCGTCGTGGTAGCATATTTCTCTTCGAGCAATCCAGAATCTTTTTATTGAGGCAGCGATGAAAATTGCGATTACGGGCGCGGCCGGACTGTTTGGGAGCGGGCTGGTTCGCGTCCTCAGCCGCAGTCATGAAGTCAATCCCTTGACTCACGCTGATTTGGACATCACCAAAAGGGATGACGTTCGCGCTGCCTTCCGCCGAATCGTCCCGCAGTTGGTCATTCATCCTGCCGGCACCCCCGACATTGATCTTTGCGAGGCCGACCCGGCACGCGGATTTCTGTTGAACTTTCACGGGACGCGCAATGTGATGGATGGCGCGCAAGAGGCTGGTGCGGCGGTTGCTTACATATCCACGGACGCCGTTTTCGACGGAAAGAAAAACACACCTTACACCGAAGCTGACCCGGCCATTCCCCCCACCGTTTATGGACGCACGAAATTGCGCGCCGAACAGCTTGTCCTGAACGGTCCGAATAATTTTGCCTTTCGCGTTTCCGCCCTTTTTGGGCCGGGAAAGACAAACTTCGTTCAGAAAGTTTTGGAGAACATTCGGGCCGGCAAAGAAGTCGTGGTGGCGTCAGACCAGCTTGGATCAGCCACCTACACCGTTGACGCCGCTCAGAAAATCATGGAAGTCGTGGAGGCGCTCCGCCCCGGCCTTTATCATCTTTCAAACCAGGGAGCGTGCTCCCGCCTCGAACTGGCCCAGCGCGCGGCGGAGTTAGCCGGTCTCGATGCGCACCAGGTCATTGGGAAGCCCTCCGACCAAATGGGCAGGCGGGCTCCTCGGCTAAAATATGCGGTGATGGATATGAGGGCCCTGGCCAGGGCCGGCTTCGAATTGTCGCGGAAATGGCAGGATGCTTTGGCGGAATACATCCGCGAGTTGTCAAACTGAAACCAGAACTCAATCTCCGTGCATCGTTTCTTGCTTTCCGACGGAATGAGTGCGGCTGAACTCGCGACTGAGCCGTGTCAGGGTTCGGGGTCTAATCATCTCCCCAGTCTTCGGGGGGGAGTTCGACTCCCCAGAAGCGTTTGATGGCCACCCACTCCAATCCAATTCTACCTTCACTGGGCGTGCCTTCCTTGCCTTGCCACACCACCTGGAATTGCCCGACGCGATTGGTTTCTTTCATCCGGACGGAGAGTTCCTGGCCGAGCGCGAGCACATAGGAAGTTCTGACCGCCGCGCCATTCTTGCTCACGGTGACGGTTTCGGTATCTTCGGCAAAATTGTAGCCCTCAGCGTCCGTCCCGCTCAAAATCAGGCGCGCCTTGTGCGCCACGCGCGACCGGCGGCGTCTTTCGAGTTTGGGGTCAGTCGCCATAGGGGAAAAGTCCTCTCAATTGGATTCCATTGCCAGGCCGGTTTAAGGCGATGGGCAACAGGTCATCGCAGCGAGCTCTTAACCTCCTGGAGCCAATCGGGCCGCTTGAGAACTTCGCGAGGCTTGGAGCCGTCAGGCGCGCTGACAATGCCGTCTCTCTCCATCATGTCAATCAGCCGCGCCGCCCTCCCGTATCCAAGGCGCAGGCGGCGCTGAAGCAGAGAAGTGGAAGCCTTTCCGGATTCGACCACCAGTTGGACGGCTTCGTCATAGACAGCGTCCAACTCAGCTGAATCCTCTTCCTCATCGTCGGCTTCGAGGTCTCGATCTTTTTCACGGAACGGTTTTAGAAATTCTTCGTTGTAGTGCGGCTCGGATTGGGCCTTCCACCAATCGACGACCTTGCCGATTTCCTTTTCCGTAACATAGGGTCCGTGCAGGCGCAGGAGGCGGGCGGTTCCGGGGGGCATAAAGAGCATATCGCCGCGGCCCAGCAAGGCCTCCGATCCGTTCGAATCGAGGATGGTGCGCGAGTCCACTTTGGAGGCCACTCGGAATGAAATTCGCGACGGCATATTGGCCTTGATGAGACCCGTGATGACATCCACAGAAGGCCGCTGCGTGGCCAATATCAGATGGATGCCCACGGCTCGCGCCATCTGGGCCAGGCGCGTAATGGATTCCTCCACCCCTTGCGGCTCCACCATCATGAGGTCCGCCAATTCGTCAATGACGATTACGATGTAGGGCAGGGGCTGTTCCGGCTGGCCGCTGGTGTCAAACAAATCGAGCGTTGAGTCAGGCTCAAAAATCTTATTGTACTGCTCGATGTTGCGCACCCCGTGTTCGGCCAGTTTCTTCAGTCGCTCTTCCATTTCCATGGTGGCGCGCCGCAAGACGTTGGCCGCCTGCTTGGGCTCGGTCACGATAGGCGTGAACAAGTGGGGAATGCCATCGTAGAGTCCCAACTCCAAGCGCTTGGGATCGATCATGATGAATTTCACTTCGTCCGGCGTTGCTTTGCAAAGAATGGAAACAATCAGCGCGTTGATGGAAACGCTTTTCCCCGAGCCGGTCGAGCCCGCAATCATCAAGTGGGGCATTTGCGCGAGGTCGGAAACTTTCATTTTCCCGGTGATATCTTTGCCCAGGCAGAGTGTGAGCCGGGAGGCGGAGGAGACGAATTCGCTGGACTCCACCAGCTCGCGCAGGTGAATGATTTCACGATGAAGGTTGGGCACCTCAATGCCCACTGTGGATTTTCCGGGAATTCGGTCGATCAAAATGGACTCGGCCTTCATCGCCAGGCACAGATCATCTACCAGATTCGTGATGCGGCTGTATTTCACCCCCGCCTCGGGCTTGAATTCGTAGGTTGTGACCACGGGTCCGGGATGAATTTGCGTCACCGTCCCCATCACGCCGAACTCGGCCAGCTTTTCCGTCAGGCGGGCGGCGCGCTCTTTGAGTTCGTCTTCATCGATGGCCTGCTGATCCTCCGGCGGGCGCAAAAGTGTGGCACTGGGGAGTTTGTACGCCGTGTGCTTGCCACGGCCGGTAATCTTGGGAGGGACGGGGACGTCTTCCTTTTCATTATCCAGTCCGCGGGCCCGCACTACTGGGGCCGCAACAGTTTTAGCCAGGGGCGAAGGCGAAGCCTGGATTGAAGGAGCGGGAGCGGAACGGCTGGGCGGCGCAATAGGGTCCTTTTGGACGGCCGGAGCCACAGGCGCATTCGCAATCGCGGGCTGGCCCGATATCATGGAGGCCCGCTGGGTAACGATGGGGGGCTTGCCGACCAACTTTGACCTTTCCAATTGCCGCTTCAAGCGGCGCTCCCGGGCGGCGGCCTTGCGTGCCTCGCGCCAGGCGCTCCAGCGCGCCATCATGGGTTTGAAGAATGCCAAACGCGCCTTAAGGAACTCGAGCGCGGCAGAAAATGAAAATCGGGTTACCAGGAAGAGGGAAGATAAAAATAACGCCAGGGAAACAATCCACGCGCCCACCGGGTTGACGACGTTCACGAGGGCAGCTACCACAAGGTAGCCCGCCAAACCGCCGCCGCGAATCATGCCGCCGATCGGGGGAGTGTAGGGAAGAAGTTCAAACAACGCCGTAAGCGAAGCGGCAAGCAACGCGAGACCCACGGCCTTGGTGGTGGGCGCATCAAAGGGATGAACCATCAACATTCGCGCCCCGATCACAAACAGAGCCAACGGGATCAGGTATGCGACCCACCCGAACAACTGGAAAAGCACGTCGGAGGTGAAAGAGCCCGCCGGTCCCACCCAATTGTGGATAGTCGGCCCTTGATTCGAGGACGTATTGAAAGATGGGTCGAGCGCGAGATAAGAGGTGAGACTGAGGAGGAACAACAAGCCCATCACGCACAGCAGAAAACCCAGCAGCTCGGATTGACGGCGCCTATCGAGCAGTCGGGGTTTTGAGCCGGGAAGCTTACCGGCAGACTCCCGTGATTTCACGGGCGCGGCGGAAGACAAGGATGGCATTGTCGGGCCTCTCAGCACCGAATTGGCGTGAAATAAGAGCTTGGGCTATTGGTCTAAGTGTCAGAATTATCTGGGCGCTGACACCACAACCCTGCCCATCAGTGACGCAATCCCCATCCTAGCGCCAATACTAGCACGCCTAACGCGAGGCGGTAAACAACGAAAATTTTAAACGTGCGCAGTTCGAGGTAGCGCATGAGGACGCCGATCACCAGGTAGCCCACCAGGCCGGATACGATAATTCCAACGATAAAGGGTATTCGCATGTCCGGCGCGATTCCCTCGTGTCGAATTTCCATACCCTTTTTCAGCACCGCGCCCGCAATCAGGGGAGTGGACAGCAGAAATGAAAATCGCGCCGTGGTTTCGCGGCTGAAGCCGCGAAAAAGTCCTGCCGTCATAGTGACGCCGGAGCGGGAGACCCCCGGAATTATTGCGAAAGCCTGCGCCACGCCCACCAGAATGGCATCCACTGCGCTCACGTCGTGAAGCTGGGGCTTGGTGGACGTCGTGCGTTCTGCCAGCCACATGAGCATGGCCACTACGATCATCGCCAGACCAATGACCACGGGAGTGCGAAACTGGTCCTCAGCGGCACGTTCGAACAAATATCCTGCAATGCCGCCTGGTATGGTGCCCACCACCAGAAACCCGAACAGGCGGCGGTGTTCAAGCATCTTTTCCTTGTCCGTGTTCCCCAGGCCGATAGCGGAAGTCAGCAGCTCATACCACGTCTTCCAGAAGTAAAGCAGGACGGCCACCAGCGTTCCGGCGTGCAAGGCCACGTCAAAAGTCAGCCCAGGATCTTCCCAGTGCAGGAGCCAGGGGAAGAGGACCAGGTGCGCCGTGCTGGAAACGGGAAGAAATTCGGTAAGGCCCTGAACGACGGCCAGAACTATCGCTTGATAAAGAGGCATGAAGCTCCTGGTAGTTTTGGATTTCGCATTTTCGATTTTGGATTATCACATATTTTAACCTCTTGATAAATTCGGTTTGAAAATGTGTTGACAAGGAAATCGCGGCACTACGCCGACTGTTTTGCATTGACTCCCAGGACAAGAACGGGACGCCAATTTCGATCCTCCTTGTCCCATTGCCAGACGATGAACGAACGGTGAGTTGGGAGAGTGGCTTGACAGTGCCCTTTGTTTCAACTAGTCTAAGACTAGAAGAAAAGGATGCTATGGAAACTATAGGCCTGTTCGATGCCAAGACCCACCTTTCGGCTTTGCTGGATCGCGTTGCCAAGGGAGAAGAGATCACTATTACCAAACACGGAGCACCGGTAGCGCGGGTTGTCCCCGCTGGGAATCGCCCAAAATGCGAACCCAGGGCGGTTGCGGAACGGATTCGCGCTTTGCGCAAGGGGACCAAACTCAAAGGCGTGAGCGTCCGTCAACTTCTTGAAGGCGGGCGCCGCTATTGAGCCGCTTTGTCTTGGACGCCTCCGTGACCCTTTGTTGGTGCTTCGAAGACCAAGTTACCGCCTACTCGGAAGCACTCCTCGATAGGATGGCGGCGGGGGACGAAGCCAGCGTGCCATTCGTCTGGCCGCTCGAATTGGCTAGCGCTCTGGTGCGAGCCGAGAGAAAGAAAACCCTGAAGGTTGCGCAAGTAACGGGGTTCGTCGACGAACTCAGCGCGTGGCCCATTGAGGTGGACACCGCCGGGGTGGACCGCACTTTTCAGGAAACTCTCAACCTCGCCCGCCTTCAGAATCTCTCTGCTTACGATGCTGCTTATCTGGAGCTTGCCATCCGCAAGGGATTACCCTTAGCCACGCTGGACGAAGAACTTAGAAAGGCCGCCCGAGCCGTAGGCGTGAAAATCAAAGCAGCAAAATGAGCTTAGCGCCCCGCCACTTGCCAACATCCGTTAATCCAAAATCAAAAATGGAAAATCTAAGAACGAAACTTGTCAAACTTCCAGAATTACCGGAAGAATCATGGGCCGCTTGCCGGTTTCCTGGTTGAAGTGTTTGCGGAGGGCGGTGCGGATTTTTTCCTTGATCACTCCCCAATCGCCCACTTCTTCCAGATTCGATTTCTCGATCGTTTTCAGAATCACATCACGGGTGCTTTCCATCAAATCCTTGGCCTCATCCATGGGCACAAAACCGCGCGAGATAATTTGCGGCTCGGCCTCCAGCACGCCGGTATGCTCGTTGATGGCGAGGATGGGAATCACAAAACCGTCCTCGGAAATATGGCGGCGCTCTTTCAAGATCACATCGCCCACTTCGTCAAACGTTCCCACGTCAATGCAAACACGTCCCACCTTCACGCGGTCGGCGCGACGCGCGCCCTGCGCGTCAAATTCCAAGACATCTCCACTTTCCATCAGGAAAATTTCGCCCGAAACCGCCGCCAGTTGCTTGGCGGTTTCGACATGGCGGAAGAGCTGACGATACTCGCCGTGGATGGGAATGAAATATTTGGGCATCACCAGATTCAACATCAGTTTCAACTCTTCCACGCTGGCGTGCCCGGAAACGTGGACGGGCGGCTGGCTTCCGTCCTGGTAATGGACATGGGCGCCGCGCCGGTAGAGGTGATCCATCATGCGGAAGATCGATTTTTCATTGCCGGGAATAATGCGGGCGGAGATCACCACATCGTCCCCGGGCTCAACAGTCACAAAGCGGTGGCTCTTGACGGCCACGCGGGAAAGAGCCGCCATAGGTTGCCCCTGGCACCCCGTCAGCACAATCGCCACTTCGTTGCGAGGCAATTTGCGCAGGTCCTGGGGAGGGATCATCAGGCCCTCCGGAATATGAAGGCGGCCCATCTCCAGGGCGATCTCGGAATTTTGCTGCATGCTGCGGCCGATAAAACATAGCCGGCGATGATGTTCGTGCGCCATATCGGCCACCAGTTGCAGGCGGTGGAGGGAAGTGGAAAAACAGGAAATCAGGACGCGGCCTTTGGCTTCCGCCATGATCTCCGCAAATCGCTCGCGCACAGCCCGTTCCGAGGGCGTCATGCCGGGCCGTTCGACGTTGGTGGAATCGCAGAACAAAGCCAGAACGCCCTTGCGGCCGTAATCGGCCAGGGCGTGCAGGTCGCTCACGTGCTGGTCCGTGGGCGTGGGGTCAAATTTAAAATCGCCGGTGTGAATCACCGTGCCCACCGGCGTAGTGATGGCCAGCGCGCCCGATTCAATAATGCTGTGGGTGAGGTGAATGAATTCAACATGGAACGGGCCCACGTCAAAGGGCTTGCCGGGATGCATTTCCCTCAACTCAACTACGTCCGCCAGGCCGTGTTCCACAAGCTTGGCGCGCGCCAGAGCGAGGGTGAAGGGCGTTCCATAAACCGGCGCATCAATTTCGTCCAGCACGTAAGGCAGCGCCCCGATATGGTCCTCGTGGCCATGGGTCAGCAGGATGCCGCGAATTCGACTCTGATTCTCGCGCAAGTAGGTGATGTCGGGAATGATGATGTCTACTCCCAGCAATTCGGCGTCGGGAAACGTTATCCCGCAGTCCACAACCACGATGTGGTCCCCGAATTCAAAGGCCATCATGTTCATTCCGAACTCGCCAAGGCCTCCAAGGGGAATGGCTCTTAACTTGTTGTCAGTGGGTGGGATAAGGGGCCTCCTTCAAGACGTTACATCGTAGCATATATCGTTAGCGGACGGCGATGCGCCTCTGACGCAGGCAATGCGTTTACTTAGCCGAGACGGGCGTGCAAGGCGGCGAATTGTTCGATGGACATTTCTTCCGCGCGGATGGTCACAGGCAAATCCAGTTCGTCCAATGCTCTTTCTACCTTCGCTCGCGCCGCGATTCCAGAAAGGTTGTTGATGATGTTTTTTCTCTTCCTGGCAAAACATCGCTTGACAAAGTTCAAGAGCAGATTCTGGGCGTCTTCGGTCAGTTGTGGAAGCCGGGGCTCGATCTGAAATTCGACCAAGGCTGAATCAACCTTGGGGGGTGGAGAAAATGCTCCCGGCGGAACCGCAAATAACAGGCGGGGCATGGAAAAGAGTTGCACGAAAACCGAGAGATATCCGTAATCGCGCGAGCCCGGAAGGGAGACAATCCGGTCCGCCACTTCGCGCTGAACCAGCAGAGCCATGCCGCGAATGGACGCGCGATATATCCTCAAGCGGTCAAGAATAGGCGAAGTAATGTAATAGGGCAGGTTGCCGAAAACGAAACATTTCCGGGTTGAATATTCCATGCAAATGGCGGCGAGATCTGTGGCCAGAATATCACCTTGGACAATCCCAATTCGAGGCTCATCTTCGAACTTTTCCTGGAGATGCGCCGCCAATGTGCGGTCCAGTTCAATTGCCACCACGCGCCCGGCGCGTTCAGCCAGGAGGCCCGTCATAGCGCCGCGTCCGGCTCCTATTTCAATTACGACTTCACCGGGGCGAAGGTCCAGAGCATCGGCGATGCGGCGACGATTGCGTGAGTCAGCGAGGAAGTGTTGGCCCAGTTTGGGCCGGCTTTGCGGATGCACCGTCGGCTGAGAGGACTACGAGGTCGCCCTCTGTCCCCACCGTGCATCATAACACGCTCAGCTTGGTCTTGACTTTGCCGGACTCATCTTCTAACGTAAATAACGCGAAGATTTTGCCGGTGAACATCCGAGAAAAACAATGAAAATAACTTTTGTGGCCTCTGAAGGGGTCCCGTTTTCGAAGACCGGCGGGCTGGCCGATGTGGTTGGCGCGCTGCCCAAAGCTCTTGTTGCTAACGGACATGAAGTGGACGTCCTGCTTCCCCGTTACCGGATGACCAAGCCGGGCAAAGCCATGCCGGAATTCAGCAGTGTGACGATTCCTCTTTCGGCCGGATTCCGGTTCGCCGCCATTCAGGATGCAGGGGTAACGGCGGGAGTTCACACCTACCTTGTGGATTGTCCAAAGTTCTTTGACCGGGACGGCCTTTACCAGTCCAAGGGCGAAGATTATCCGGATAACGCCGCGCGCTTTGCCGCCTTCTCGCTGGCGGCGCTTGAATTCATCAAGCGCCGCGAAACCGCGCCCGATGTGATCCATTGCCACGACTGGCAGTCGGCGCTGGTGCCCATTTATCTTAAGAACCTTTATCAGCGCGACGAATTTTTCATAAATA
This sequence comes from Terriglobia bacterium, assembly GCA_035308965.1. Lineage (GTDB taxonomy): Bacteria > Acidobacteriota > Terriglobia > UBA7540 > UBA7540 > DASYXZ01. The sequence continues at coordinate 38,302 of DATGFN010000036.1, forward strand.
CTTCCGTGCTTTTTACCATCCATAATATTGGTTATCAGGGACTCTTTCCTCCCCACATCCTGCCGGCGATTTCACTCCACGCCGGTCTGTTCACCATGGAGGCACTGGAGTTTTACGGTCAAGTCAATCTGCTGAAAGGCGGAATTATTTTTTCCGATTTCGTCAGCACCGTCAGCAGAAAATACGCGGAAGAGATTCAAACGCCCGAGTTCGGATACGGCCTGGAAGGCGTGCTGATGAGCCGCGCTGACCGGCTGCAAGGCATCCTGAACGGCGTGGACTATGAGGACTGGAATCCCGCCACTGACAAACTGATTCCAGCCAACTATTCGCCTGAGGACCTGAAAGGTAAAGAAGCGTGCAAGAAAGCCCTGCTCGAAAAAATGGGCGCCAAGAAACCGTTGCTGGAACGCCCTGTGATCGGCATCGTTTCGCGCTTTGCGGCGCAGAAGGGTTTTGATCTGATCGCGGGAATCGCAGAACGCTTGATGGCCATGGATCTCTACGTCGTGGCGCTTGGAACCGGCGAGCCGCAATATGAAGAGCTGTTCCGCAATTTGGCGGCCCAATACCCGGAAAAGTTTCTGCTGAAGGTCGCCTATGACAACAACATCGCCCACCAGATCGAGGCCGGCGCGGATATGTTCCTGATGCCTTCGCGTTACGAGCCCTGCGGACTGAACCAGATTTACAGCCTGAAATACGGAACCGTCCCGGTGGTGAGAGCGACGGGCGGCCTTGATGACACCATTGAATCTTTCGACGGCAAAGCGGGCACCGGCTTCAAGTTTTCCGATTATTCGGCGGAAGCGCTTCTGGAGTGCATCGGCCACGCCGTGGCTGCCTTTCACCAGCCAAAGGCATGGCGGCAGTTGATGTTGAACGGCATGAAGAAGGACTTTTCCTGGGGCGCATCGGCCAAACAATACATTAAGATTTTTCAGGCCTTGCGCCAGGAAAAAGTACGAGTCAAATCAACACCTGGAGCATCCAATAATTGAGATTGGTATTGTTTGGGGAGGATTGAACAAATGTCGGGTGCAAACACACTGGTATCCAACGACCAGAAATCGGGTTCAAACACATTAGTATTCAGCGATCAGAATTTCGAGCAGGAGGTCTTGAAGTCAGACAAGCCCGTCCTGGTCGATTTTTGGGCGACTTGGTGCGGGCCATGCCGCATGATCGCGCCTGCCGTGGAGGCCATCGCCGATGAGTATGCCAATCGTGCCAAAGTCGGGAAATTGAACGTCGATGAGAATATGTCGGTCACGGGCCGCTACAATATCCGCGGAATCCCCACCTTGCTTCTCTTCAAGAACGGCCAGATTCAGGAGCAAGTGGTAGGTATGACATCCAAGGAAGCCATTACCAAACTAATCGATAAGCACCTCTAAGCCGTCAAGTTGTTCCGGCCGGCAAAGCAGTTGTCTTCCTCCATCGCCGCCCGGCGCGAATTTGATTTGGCGCGCCTGACAAAATCCGCCGCAAGTCCCGCGGGCGGAGGTAGAATGGTGCGCCGACCTTGAGAGCGCGAATCGGTCAGGAATCCCTATGTCTAGGAACATCGTTGTGGTGGGCGTTCAGTGGGGTGACGAAGGCAAAGGCAAAGTGGTGGACGCCCTGGCGGAACATTTTGACATCGTGGCGCGCTATCAGGGTGGCGCCAACGCCGGCCACACGGTGGTGGTGGGCGACAAGAAATTTGTTCTCCAACTTTTGCCCAGCGGGATTCTTCGACCCGGCAAGACCGCGGTGATCGGCAATGGCGTGGTGGTGGACCCCGAAGCGCTCTTCAAAGAACTCGACACCATCGAGAAGGCGGGCGTGGAAGTGGGGGATCGATTACTGGTCAGCGATCGGGCCCACTTGATTCTGCCTTATCATCGCTCTCATGAAGCAGCAGCCGAAAAAGCGCGGGGAGTGGGCAAGATCGGCACCACCCAGCACGGTATCGGCCCAACCTACGAAGACAAGGCCGGCCGGCGCGGGCTTCGCACGTCCGATTTACGTGATCCGGAACTTTTCCGGACGAAGTGCGGCGCCGTTCTGGAAGAAAAAAACCGTTTGGCCAGGGCGATATTTGGCAGTGGGATGTTGGACGGGACTGATGTGGTGGATAATTATTTTCAGACCGCCCGCCGCCTGGCGCCCTACCTGATTGACGCCTCTTCCTACCTCAACCGCGAAATCGATCGTGGGAAACGCGTGCTCTTTGAAGGCGCGCAAGGGACGCTGCTGGATCTGGACCACGGCACCTATCCTTTTGTCACTTCCTCGAGCGCCACGGCCGGCGGGGCAGCGACGGGCACGGGCGTGGGGCCCGCCCGTTTGGGCTCGGTTGTCGGAGTGTCCAAGGCCTATGCCACGCGCGTGGGGAGCGGCCCGTTTCCAACTGAGGCCAACGAACTGGAGAGCGGGGATATTCGCGAACGGGGTGGCGAGTATGGCGCGGTTACCGGTCGCCCGAGGCGCTGCGGCTGGTTTGACGTTCCGGCGGCCCGCTACAGCTCTCGCGTGAATGGACTAAGTTCACTCGTAATTACCAAACTTGACATCCTCGATCACCTTGCGGAAATTCCCGTGGGGGTTGAGTACGAGATCGATGGCAAAAGGGACCGGGATTTTCCGTCAGCCATCGAAGATCTCGAACGGGTGAAAGTTCGCTACCAGGTCTTGCCCGGCTGGCAACAACCCACTTTCGGATTGCAGGATTATGCGCGGCTTCCTCAGAAAGCCCGGGACTATTTGCGCTTCCTCTCCGACCAGGTTGGCGTTGAGATCGCCATGGTATCAACCGGCCCGGCGCGCGACCAGGCAATCTGGCTGGATGAGGGCCGATTCGCGGAAGTCGCTGCGGCTGGATAATTCTCTGAACCGGTTGCGTATCACCGTAATAATCTTCAGTGGTCAGCTTTTGGAATTCATCGCGCAACAAACAGGAACCATCCAAACCCCTGGACTGAGAGTGGGCCGCCGTCGCCCCCTCGCTTTTCGATCAAGCAGCCACAGTCCTAACTGAATATGATCACCTTCCAACAAGCGCTCACGACCGTGAAGGAAAAGCTTGAAGCGGCCCGGCCCAATCCGGCGATGGAAAACCTTGAGCTTGAGCGTATACGCGGCCGCGTTCTTGCCGAAGACATTTGTGCGGATCGCGACTATCCTCCGTTTCATCGTTCCACTCGCGATGGCTATGCCGTGCGGTCTTCCGATTTGACTTCGCCGCCCGCGACGCTCGAGCGCGTCGGCGAGCTCCGCGCGGGCGAACACTTTGCCGGGAAACTGGAAAAGGGCCAATCCCTGGAGATTATGACCGGCGCACCCTTGCCAGAGGGCGCGGATTGCGTGGTGATGATCGAGCACGTGCGCGCGAGCGGCAGTCAGGTGGAAATACCGCGCGCTGTCGGCCCTTTCGAGAATGTAGTCAAGAGGGGAAGCGAAGCCGCGGCTGGAGCTCGAGTGCTGCCGCGTGGCCGGCGGTTGGGCGCGGCCGAGATGGGATTGCTGGCGTCGGTGGGCAAGGCGCAGGTTAATGTTTATGTTCGGCCCAATGTTTCCATCTTGCCCACCGGGGACGAGGTCGTTCCGGTGTCACAAACTCCCGAATGGTTTCAGATCCGCAACAGCAACGCCGTGACGCTCTCCGCACAAGTGTCAGAAGCAGGCGGCGTGCCGCGAATTGTGGGCATAGCGCCTGACCAGAAGGAAGGATTGAAGAATCTCATTGAAGACGCGTTGTCGGCCGATATATTGATCCTGAGCGGCGGCATTTCCATGGGCAAATACGATCTGGTGGCGCAAGTGCTGAAGGATCTCGGCGCTGAGATTTTTTTTCAAGGCGTGGGAATCCGGCCGGGAAAACCGCTTGCTTTCGGGCGCGTGCGGGAAAAGTTCTTTTTTGCCCTGCCGGGGAATCCGGTTTCGACTTTCGTTACCTTTGAGCTCTTTGCGCGGCCCGCCATCGCCAGGCTGGGTGGGGCCGATTTTGAGTATCCCGATTTCTTGCGGGCCCGGCTGGGGAAACCCTATCAACAGAAATCCGGGCTTACGGCGTTCATGCCCGCGCGCGTTGTGAATGAAGGCGGCGAGCCGGTGGTGACGCTTGTCGGCTGGCAAGGCTCCGGCGACCTGGTTGGAGTCGCGGCCGCCAATTGTTTTCTGGTGGTTCATCCCGAACAAACTGGGCTGAAAGCCGGCGATTGGGTGGATGTTCTTTGGAGAGGACGCTGAAAGAATCAAGAGCCGGACTGATTTGTTCCCATGCAGGCAACCACATTTGCCGCAATCGGTTATAATCGCAGAGGCTTCAAAAATGCATGCCATCGGGAAGAAATCGTTTATCCCAGGCTCGACCCTGTTATCATCAAATGAAACAAATCGGTAAATTGAGCCACTACGATTCGAAGGGCCGAATCCACATGGTGGATGTGTCGGAAAAGGCCAGGACAGACCGGCGCGCGGTGGCCAGCGTCATTGTGAAAATGAGTCAGCGCACGCGGCGAATGATTCGGGTCAATCCCAAGGGCGATGCACTGGAAATTGCGCGCATCGCCGGCATCGCGGCCGCCAAGCGCACGGCCGAATTGATTCCACTCTGCCATCCACTTTTATTGAGTCATATTGATGTCCGGGCGGAGTTGTGCAAAAATGGCATCCTCATTACCTCGACGATTCGCTCGATGGGAACGACGGGTGTGGAGATGGAAGCTTTGACCGCAGCCGCCGTGGCCGCATTGACTGTTTATGACATGTGCAAGGCCCTGGACCGGGGAATCGAGATTACCCGGCTTCGGCTTCTCGAAAAGAGCGGTGGCAAGACAGGTGATTTTCGCGCCCGTCGCACCAGGGCGCCACGAAGCGTCTGAGGATTTAAGAAGGCTCCCGAACCATGCCCACAAGCTTGAAAATTCTTGTTGTGGATGATAACCCCGTCATTCTGAAATTGGTGTGCCGGAGTCTCGAAAAATGCGGGGAACTGATCACCGCCTCCGACGGGGCAGACGCATTGATGAAGGCGATCGAAATCAAGCCCGACTTGATTATTTCAGATTACGCCATGCCGGTGATGGACGGCCGCGCCTTGTTTGAAAAGCTGCGCGCCCGCAAAGAAACCCAAACCATTCCCTTCGTTTTTCTCGCTTCGCAAAAGGAGATTGACGAGCGCCTGCGCATGGTGGTGGATGGCGTGGAAGATTATTTTGTGAAACCGTTTTTCGTGCGCGACCTTTCCAAGCAGGCCCGGCGCATCACTGCCCGCCTTCTGCAAGGGCACATGGAGAAGGAAGGCGCCCGCGGCGGGGCAGTGACGGGGCACCTCAGCGAAATGAATCTGCTCGATTGGATGACCTCTCTCGAGCAGGGGCGCAAAACTTGCGCCCTGGTCCTCCACGACGGTAAAGAGGAGTGTACAATTTATTTCGCCGAGGGCCAGGTGAGCCACGCCGTATACGGCGCAACGAAAGGCGACGAAGCCGTTTTTAAAGTCCTGCGATGGACCGAGGGCGATTGGGAACTTGATTTCTCCAAGACTTCCACGGAACGGACTACCACCATGTCCACCCAGTCTTTGATGATGGAGGGATTGCGGCTGCTCGACGAGGCCAACCGCGACGCGGGCGGATAGGAATTGCCGATTTACGATTTCTGATTGACGATAGAATGAGACAGGCTGAATGACTTCCGATTGTAAGTTCGTGAATGCGCGGCACGCTTCATTTCCAACCTTAACCCCTATTCCCAAATTCCTAATGCCTAAGCCCAGATGACAACGTCTCCTCTTCGCGCAAGAATCCTTGTATTAAGCGACGGCTGCGCTCACGGCCAGCGCGAGGACCGCTCCGGTCCGGCGTTGCAAGAGATTCTTGAGGCGCGCGGTTGGAATGTTGTCGCGCGCGAAGTCTTGCCCGATGAAACTGATCAAATCCAGCGAAGGCTCGAAGCCTGGACCAGCGGCCAGGACTGCGACGCAATTTTCACCACCGGCGGAACGGGACTCGGCCCGCGCGATGTCACCCCCGAGGCCACGCGGGCCGTGATCGAGCGGGAAATTCCCGGGCTGGCAGAAGTGATGCGCGCCGATGGGTTTAAGAAAACGAAGCGCGCGGCCCTCTCCCGTGGCCTGGCAGGCGTCCGAAAAGGAAAGCTCATCGTCAATCTTCCCGGGAGCGTCCGTGGGGCGCGCGAGTCGCTGGAAGCCATTGCGGAACTTCTACCCCATGCCGTCGACCTGATCCAGGGGAGGACGGAGCATAAGGATTGAGGAAATTGTTAGCGGTGGGCGACGGTTTGGAGTTGAGACGGACGAAATAGCTGGCCGCTGAATTTGACTTGTGTGCTAAGATTTGCGATGAATGAGAGTGAGTTGAAACAAAATGCTTGATCTGTACGGTCCCATCCTGATTTTTTTCGTGATTGCCGCCGCTTTCCCCGTCGTAACCTTGTGGGTGGCCAAATTTGTTCGCCCCCGGCCCGCTCAGAGCGCCGAGAAGCTGATGCCATACGAATGCGGCATCACTCCGGAATCCGACGCGCGCGGGCGCACCACAGTTCGCTTCTATATCATCGCCATCCTGTATGTGATCTTCGACGTTGAAACTATTTTCCTTTTTCCCTGGGCGGTCCAATATCACGAACTGGGATTGTTCGGCCTGGTTGAAATGCTGGTGTTCCTCGGCATTCTGATAGTGGGTTATTTCTGGCTTTGGAAGCGCGGCGCCCTGGATTGGGTTTAGTTATTTTTCCTTCCGCATTAATCTCCATCCCGCCGAATTCTGTCCACCATACATCTGATTTTTTCGCGGTGAAATGATAGTATGCAGACCCTCAAGATCCTTTCGCGAGGTATTTTTAAATGGCTTACAAAGGTTTGAGCTTGGATGGAAAGCGCGCCCTGGTGTTTGGTGGCACGAGCGGGTTGGGAAAATCGATCGCAACTGGACTAGCCGAAGCGGGTGCGGACGTCGTGCCGGTAAGCCGGCGGGCCGCCGAAGTGGCGCATATTGCGGCCGACATCAGGGCTCTCGGCCGACGCACCCTTGAACTGACCGCGGACGTGACACGTCGCGAGGACATTCAGAAGGTTATTGACGCCATGGTTCAGGACATGGGCCGAATCGACATCCTGGTGAATTGCGCCGGGACCACCAAGAAAGTTCCGTCACTCGAACTTTCCGATGAGGACTGGAACCGGGTGATGGACATTAATTTAAGGGGAACCTGGCACACGTGCCAGATGGTGGGCCGGCAAATGAAGGATCAGATGTACGGCCGCATCATCAATATCGCGTCCATCGGAAGTTTCCAGACTCTGCATGAGGCTACTGTTTATGCCGCCAGCAAGGGTGCAGTGGCGATGCTCACGCGCAATCTGGGGGCGGAGTGGACAAAATACAACATTGCAGTCAATGCCATCGCTCCCGGCTTTTTTGAAACACCTCTCAACACGGGATTGATCAATCTGCCGGAGCGCAAGGCTTCGATCCTTTCGCACACGCCCATGAAGCGGTTCGGAAACCTGGAAGAAATAAAGGGCGTGGCCATTTTCCTGGCCTCAGACGCCGCCAGTTTCGTTACCGCGGAAGTGATTGCAGTTGACGGTGGATTTATGGCGCAGGGCGTTGGCGGATAATTTCATTCACGCCGCGATGGAAGTTCCAGGCTTTCCATCACGCGGCCGTCGAGTCGTAAATTAATATGTAAGATGGAGGAATATTCCTTGAAACTGCGACCTTCTTTATTGATTTGGTCATGCGTGGCGTGTTCCGCCTTAGCGTTGAGCGGAGGACAGAATCATAATGAGAACTCGACGACGCCCCTCCCATCCAGCAAATTAATTTTAAAATCAGTTCCGGGAAAGCCGCAACGAACGAACAGTTTTCCCGTCGCCATGGCTCTCAGCCCCGACGGAAAATATCTGGCGGTCTTGAACGATGGCTACGGGACGGCGGAATCCGGTTTCCAGCAGTCCATCGCTGTGATTGACGTGAAGACCAATAAGCTGGCCGATTATCCTGACACTCGCCTGGGGAAAAAAGCCCGGCAAGCGTATTTCATTGGGCTGGGTTTTAGTCCTGATGGGCTCTCGCTTTACGCCTCTGTCGCATCGCTGAGCGACCCGGACGGTGAAAATACGGGCGACACCGGGAACGGCATCGCGGTTTACAGTTTCCAAAATGGCCGCCCCACGCCGGAACGGTTTTTCAAAATTCCGCTGCAAACATTGCGTCCGGCGCAGCATGCGGACAAGGTGTCGGACAAGACCGGACCCGGCGAGGCGGATCCTTATCCCGCCGGGCTGGCCGTTTTCATGCAAGACGGAAAATCGAAAATCCTTGTCGCTGATAATCTTTCAGACGACGCGATTCTGCTGGACGCGCAGAGCGGCGAAGTCCTCCATCGCTTTGACCTGAGCACCCATGACGTGGTACCCGCCGCTTATCCTTACGGGGTAATCGCCACGCGGGATGGCAAGCGCGGTTATTGTAGTCTTTGGAACGCTTCACAAGTGGCTGAATTGGATTTGGAGGCGGGGACTGTCACGCGCCGAATCTCTCTGCTTGCGCCCGATTCTCCCACTGCCTCCGGCTCGCATCCGACCGCCATGTTGCTGAGTCCGGATGAAAAATATCTATACATCACTCTCGCCAACCGCGATCGAGTGGCGGTGATTCGAGCCGCGACCGGGGAACTTGCCGGTTTTCTGAATGCGGATTTGCCGGGCGATCAGCAAGGTGGAGTTTATCCGAACGCATTGGCGCAATCTGGGGATGGAAGGCGATTGTTTGTGGCGGATGCCTCTGCGGACGCGGTGGCCGTCTTCGATATGACGCAATTCAAGGAAGCCAGCGCGGTTGGAAATCAGGCCGAATCCCAGATGGCCATGGGATTCATCCCCACCGAATGGTATCCGACCGCTTTGGGAGTTGATAAAGGAGACTTGTTCATCGCATCGGGCAAGGGTAGGGGAACCGGACCGAACGCCGCGTTCCCGCCCGGCCAGGGAAAGCCAGACGACAAGCCGACAAAAAATTTCCCGTACATCGGGGAGCTCATTCGTGGTTCGGTGGCGCGCGTCAGCATATCGGCCACAGAAGGCGTGCTGGCTAAATTAACTGATGAAGTTCTGGAGAGCAACCGGATGAAGGCTCATCCCGCCCAGATTCATTTTCAAATGGGCGCCAATCCGATCCGGCACGTTATTTACATCATCAAAGAGAATCGGAGTTTCGATCAGGTCCTGGGCGATCTGAAACACGGAGACGGAGATCCCGCGCTGTGTTTGTATGGCCGGGACATCACTCCCAACGAACACAAGCTCGCGTTGCAATTTGGTGTCCTCGACAATTTCTATGACAGCGGCGAAGTTTCCGGTGACGGGCACGTCTGGTCGACAGCGGCCATCACCAGCGATTACACCGAGAAAACCTGGGAAGTTTCTTATCGGGGCGCGGAGAGGCTTTACGATTATGAGGGTGAAGTTTCAAAAGGATATCCTCTGCACGAAGGGCAGCCGGATGTGAACGAGCCCGGGACCGGATACATTTGGTCGAACGTGGCCCGCCACGGGCTGACGCATCGAAACTACGGCGAGTTTGTGGCCACCGAATGGTGCCGGGATACGTCCTCTCCAAAAATGGGTGATCAATCTCCAAAAGAGGGCACGCCGGAGCCACAGGGAATCGTCTGCACACCTGCCGCCATTCATAAGGGTGAGCCGCTGCCTGATTACCTAGGTGATCCCAAAGGCTCGCCGAGCCCATGGCCCTGGGCGATCCCATTAATCTCGCGCGACGTGGCCACCAAACCTGAGCTCGAAGGAAACTTTGATCCCCGCTTCGCAGATTTCGAGCTCTTGTATCCCGATCAGTTGCGGGCCGACGAATTTCTGAACGAGTTCGACGGCTTTGTAAAGGCGCGCCAAGATAGCCATGGGACCGAACTCCCGCAGTTTGTGATTCTACGCCTGCCGAACGACCACACGGCTGGGACGCGGCCCAACTCTCCACAGCCCATCGCCTCAGTCGCGGACAATGACTTGGCCGTGGGCAGAGTGGTGGAGGCTGTTTCAAACAGCGCTTACTGGGACGACACGGCAATTTTCATTTTGGAAGACGATGCACAAGACGGTCCGGACCACGTCGATGCGCATCGCAGCATCGCGTTTGTCATCAGCAAGTATGCGCCCGGCTCCGCTGAAAACCCGTTCGTGGACCACCACTTCTATACCACCGTCAGCGTGATTCACAGCATGGAAGCGCTGCTCGGTCTTCCGCCCATGAATAACAACGATGCCTGGGCCCCGGTGATGGCGCCGCTCTTCGCCGGACCGGGCAACCAGCCTGGATTCAAGGCCGACTACAGCAACCGGGACAATGGGGTGATTTATCGTGTCAACACGCTCAAAGCTCCGGGCGCGAAGCAGTCCGCCGCCATGGACTTCTCGCATGCGGATGCGGCGGACACATCCACGTTAAACGCAATCCTCTGGAAGGACCGCAAAGGCAATGCGCCCATGCCCAAGCCGCGGCACAACGTGGTTCAGAATAAGGAAGAATAGCCGCGCCCTGGCGGCCTTTGCGGGCCGGTACATTCAAACCAATTCAATCCTTCCAGATAGTTGTAACGCGGACGGCGTTGCCACGCAAAGTACCCAAGGATTGCCCGGTGTTGTAATGTGTGTAGCCGAGGGTGAGGAAAAATTTGCGGCTCATTTTGAGAGTAATGCCGGGGCTTAGGTTGAGGGCTCGAGTCAGCGCTCCCGAATGTTCCGTCTGCTGAACGCCGACTCCATCCGAAAAATCAAAGCTGATTGGCCCCCAAAGTCTTCCGTAAATGCGCGTGGTCAATAATTGGCTTTGAAAGAAGCCTGGATTGAAAAATCCCATAAACGACGTTTGGGTTTGCCCGCTAAACCCGTAGAACTGGCTGGCAAATCCGGCATCGAAGGAAAGATGCGCGGCGCGAACGATGTTGGAGTTGAATGTAACGGAACCGCCATGCGCTTGATCATGGTCGGTGTTTTGGGAGAAAACAGTCTGGCCTTTGATGGAGTTCGCCGCCAGAAATCGCTCTGAATCAAAGTTGGCGAAAAAAAAGTCGGCATGAATCTCCGTGCGATGGGTTGGGAAAAAATCTAGTCCGACTTGGACGCGGCTTTCCATCACTCCCAGGCGAACCGAGGTAGGCGAGTACGGAACAGCGGAACGGTCCACATCCAGATTGAAATTGAGTTTCCTCGACGGAGTGAAACCGACTCCGGCCTGCGCCAGCGCACTTGAAACCGCTGAGTTGATTTTTCCCGACTGTTCCGGAATTTGAACCGGAATGCCCGGCCCAAACCTGATCCAACCGCCGCCCACGCGGAGGACGAGTTGGGAGTTAAGATGGGAGGATTGGCGATAAAGGAATTGCTCCGGCGCCACCGCGCCGCTGATCCCCGTGGGAATGGGGACGCCGAATGAGTCACGGCCCAACGGGCTGTCGGTGGGCAACGAGGCGAAAGAAAAGAAAGATTCCGTCCGGGGTATAATGGTCGTCTGGATCGTTGTTCCCAGACTCGAACTTCTCAAGTCTTCGTGCAAGTCCGTTTGACCGCACCCATGCGTGGCGAAGCAAGCGCCTGGCGGACCGATTTCCCTCGAGAAAGCGGCGGAGGTCGTGATGGTCACTCGCGCCTCCTCGCTCACTTGCTCTTTCATCTTCAAAACCCCCTCGTCCTTGGGCGTCAGCGCTGCGGCTTGATCCAGCAGAGCCAGCGCCCCGCGGTGATTCCCTCGGGCGTTCTCGATATTGGCCAGAAGAAAGATGGCGTCAAAATTCCGAGGCTGTTTCTTGACCATCAATTCCGCACTCGATTGAGCCTGCTCCAGGTTGCCCTTGTAATAAGTAATGCGGGCCTTGCCCATGAGGGCGTCCGGGTCATCTGCGTCTTCTTTTAACAACTGGCTAAAGTGTTTTAGCGATGCGTCCCACGCACCTTCGCTCAGCTCTAACTGGGCGAGGCCAATTCGCGCCTCGTGATTGCGCGGGTCGGCAAAAAGTACGGAAGCCAGCACGTCGCGCGCCGCGGGATAGTCGTGCAGAGCAAGTTCAAGGCGGGCCGTCTCCAATTTGTAGCCCAGGTCTGTTGGATACCGGGCGGACAACTTTTTATAAATGGCAACGGCCTCCTGAGGGCGATGCGCCTGGCCGTACATGCCGGCAAGCTTGACCAACGCTTCATCGTGGGCTGGGTGATCTTCGACAATGCGTTGATAGACTTTGATGGACTCCTCTGTTTGCCCATTTAACCCCAGGAGCCGCGCCCATTCCAGGCGCGCGTCCACGTCCTCGGGATATTTTTCCGAGAGCTGCTGGTAGGCGCGAATGGCCGCAGCGTAGGTTTTCAATTGGGCCTGAGCTTGGGCCCAGCCCCGCATGGCAATAACATCATCCGGGTAGCTTGCCAATCGTTTTTCGAAGTAGCGTGAGAAATCCTCGGGAGGCGATCCCGGCGCCGGGCGCAGGGAGTCCCAACGAGCTTGTTCTTCCGCGCGGTCGATTCCCTGGAGGGCTTCCGAATTTTGCCGGTCCGAAGGGAGTTGTTTTTCGGTGCTCTCGAAGATCACCCGGGCTTGGGCGAAATGTTTTGTCCAGTAAAGAACAAACGCCTTGCCCTGGAGCGCGTCATAATTGTCGGGCGTGACGCTCAGTAATTCGTCATACAGTTCAATTGCCTCGCGATATTGGCCGAGCGCGGCGTGCGCTTGCGCCAGATTCAGCCGGGCGTCTGAGTTTGCTGGGTCAAGCTTCAAAAGGCTTTCGAGGACTGAGATCGACTCTTCGGTTTGGTTTGACCGCAGTAAAGCCTGGGCCAGTTCATAGAACACGCCTTCTGCCTGCGGGTGAGACCGGAGATAATGGCGATAATGCCGAATGGCTTCGCCGTACTGACGGCAGAAAGAGAGCGAATTGGCCAGGGAAAGTTCAAGAGAAGGATCGTCAGGCGAAAGTTTAATCGCCTGCCGGCCAAATTCAATGCTTTCTGAGCAACGCTGTGGCGAGGAACTGAACTTTGTCAGCGCGATCAGCGCGGCAGCGTCCAGCGGATTTTGCGCGAGCCGCTCACGAAAGTAAGCTTCATTGTGTGGCGGCTCAACTTCAATTGGCCGGGCAACCGCAGAGTTTGTTTTGGGTGCGAGGGCCGCCCTGGCATTTTCCAGCCCCTTGCTCAGTTCTGCGTCCTGGGGAAACCTCTGGTGGAGGGTGGTGAGCATAACCTCAGCCTCTTTTGTCCTGCCCATCCAGAGCAATGCAAATGCCTTGCCGGAGGCAGCCTCGCCGTTGACGGGTTGCAGGTTCAAGACGTGATCGTAAAGGCGCAAACTTTCCACAAACCGGCCCTGCCAGGAATATATTCGAGCCAATCCGATGAGCGCCGGAGCGAAGTCCGGGTTCTTAGTGAGGACGATTTGGAATTCCTCCAGAGCCTTGGTATATGCCGTTTGCTCGCCATTGAGGATTCCCAATCTGGTGCGGGCTTCGGCGTCATCGGGCTTGCGTCGAAGATAGGCCTGGTAGGCAGACACGGCATCGGGAATGTGATGCCCGGCGTCATACTCTTGGGCGAGATTCTTCCAGCTTTCTGGCTCGGCGCCTTCGGTTTCGGCCACCTGGCGAAGGATCGCTGCTGCCTCCTTATGCATGTTCAATTCAGAGAGACACTTGGCCAACTGGCCAGTCACATCCCGGGCATCGGGATTCACTTCGTGGGCGAGCGAATAAAAGTGGACGGCGCGAGCCAGTCCCGCCGGACCCAGGGTGAAATAGCAATAGCCCAGGTTTTTCAAAAGCTCAAAGTTGCGCGGAAAGACCGCAAGAATTTCGAGATAGTGTTTGCGCGCGCTGCCGTAGTCCCCCTGACCAAAAAAATCGCGCGCCGATTCAAGGGTTTGGATCGAAGTCAACTTTTTGTGCGGGGCGGTGGGAGTTGTCTTCGCCCTGGCGTTTTCCACGGGCGTCATCAAGAAGAAGGCCGACAAAATTCCGGCAAAACCTATATTTCCCCATTGAGTTGTCATGTTCAACCGTCCAAGAAACCGGGCGTCCTCATTTTGCGAGAGAAACTTCGTTGATACCGATGGCATGACCTTGTCGTCTCTTGCGGCAAAGGTTCAACACAGATATCACTGTGACTTTTCTCCCGGATCATGTCCTTCACCTTGCCCTAAAGCCGCAACTCTACTTGGCTCCTGCCGCGCTTGGATGGAGAGAAAGGTCTGGCGCAGGATGTCGTACGAATCCTTGGGCCTCAGGAAATACTGCGGACTGTCCCAGCCCTTCCAACGGTAATATTTGAGTCCTGCGCTGAGAAAGGCGGGCCCGGCCACGGCTGGCAAAGCGTCCGCCACGGGCTGGTTTTGGTCCATGATCGCCAGCGTCCTGGCCGAATCAGATGGGCGGTAGGAAAATACCGCAATCAGGAATCCTGGAGTTTCAATGGTCTTGACCTCTCCCTCCCGGTCAATGCCGGCAAGGACTCTAAGATTCGATGGATCGGTCACATTGAGCAGGCTCCAGGGAATCCTCAAGTCGATGGTATTGGTCCTGACGTTGGCATGCCATTCCGCAAGCGAATCATAGTCGGGCGATTGAGTGTCCAAGCTCCCATAGCGAAGCAATCCCCTGTCATAGCGCCGTGGCGGAAAGTAATCCCCATTGCGGCTGAATCGCCATCGGTTAGGTTCGATCATCAGGGGCTCAAAGCCACCGGCGTCCGAAACTTTCGTATACCAACCCAGCTTCGGAAGCAGCGAGGTCTGGGCTGGTTGTCCATCAAGGGTTAAAATCTTGTAGGGGTTGTAAGAGGACGCGACCCAAATGCGGCTGGAATCCTTTCCGTTAATTTGGATGGCATAGGTCATGCCCATCGGAAACTTGGTGGGTGCGATAAAGGGCAGGGAAGTAAGGCCGCCCTGGCCAGGGGAGGTTGAGATCCCTATCAGATAATTTGCCTGGCTCCAATCGGGTTTACCGTCGCCGTCGTTATCCAATTGGCCGACGGCCAAGCGCAAATAGAGGAAACCTTCGTCGGCGTCGGCGTATAGAGCCTTCAAGTGGCGGGCGGGATCAAACTTGTCCCCGATGGCTCGGACGGGATCAGGATGGGAATTTGCGTAGAGGGGGGAAATGCCGTTCCACTCGGGCAGGCCACCTTCCAGGGTGTGAGCCTTCTTGAGATGAGGGTCGGCGGCAAGCAGGCCGAAATCCTCGGCGGGATCCATGGTATTGGTCCACAGCGGCTTGCGCTCCTCGGGCTTTTCGAAGTTTCGCACAATCCAAGTTTGCCGGTACCATTCGTCCACCCACTCGAAGACCATGCCTCCGGCCGCGCCCGCGTTAGAGACACTGCGAGTCATGCGCGCAAGCGCGTGGCCCTGTTGTTCCTCGGTCAATCCCCCCTGGTCGAATCCGGCGCCACCAAAGTGCCCGATGCCCATACTGGTGGGAATTCCATACTCGCTGATGATCAGGGGCACGCCACGGTAATGCGCTTTCAGGTCGCGCACGTATCCGAAGAAGGGATTACTCCCTTCCTCATCCTGTGCCCTGCGATAGGCAGGTTCGCGATTGATGAAATCCGGATAGAACGGAAAAACACTATAAGAGACAAAATAGCCTGCGGACAACTGATGGAGGGCATGAAGGTGCAAGGGGTCAATGGTGACGGCATCATCGTCGTCGTAGGGTCCGGCGGGCATGGGGAACCGCTCGCCTTTGGCGCGCCGGAGCGAGATCTCTTCGAACACCGTGCTTTCGGTAAGGTGATGGATGGGATCGAGTGCCGGTGAGTTAACGAAGGCGATGGGGTGCTGCCAGTTGTACTTTGTTTCTTCGTAATCCGCGGCGAAGTCGATCATTTCTGCCAGGAAAATTTCCGTTGCGCTGGCCGATGACGCCTCCACGTAAGTGCCGCGGTAATGCTGCATGTTGGAATGGAGTTGGTTGTTGGCGATAACCACGTTAGACGGCCATGACTGGCCCAACAGGAATCCAGCCACCCAGGGCGACACGTCGTTGGTAAAGACCCCTCCGCTATGATTGTCGGATTTCGCCAAATCGGCTTGGCCATGGATTGCATCGATCGTATCTCTAATTTCCTTCTGGCAATTCGCATAGTATCCGCGGTTGAAGAGGTCGCCGCCGGGCGGGGCGCCGAAAGAAATTCCCTGGAACAATCTCAGCCCAGACTTGCCTGGATCGCTGTTCAATTCGGCCAGGGAGTGGTAAAAGGGGGCTGGGAGGATGGAGTAAACGCGGATCGTGTTGGCTCCCAATTCGCTAATCTTTGCCAACCAGTCGTTGTAAATGGAAAAATCTGTCACTGAGTCCGCCGGAAAATGGCCGGGGAGCACCGGGGTGAGGTCGACTCCGGCAAGGTACGTCGGCCGCCATTCGTTTCTTGACTGCCAGTCAAAATGATCGCCCGTCACACGAGCGGTGAAGGTTAGTTTCCTTGGCCGGGCGAGGGGCGGGAAATCAGTGCTGACTCGCCGAACATCGCCGGTGGTATTCAGGATCTCATCCAGATTCTTAATGGCGATCGGGTCGTGCTCATCGAGGTCCAACGCCCGCCGAAATTCGCTTACTGCGTCGCGATTCTGACCGCGTTCTCTGTAGAGCGTGGCCCAGGCCAGGTGGGCATCCAACGAGGTGGCATTTTGAGCGCCCATCTCCTTCAAAAGGTCCGCGGCCTCATCATTCTTTTTCAGGGCCAGTTCGGTGTAGGCGTAACCCAGAAGCGAATCGACCACCTGGGGCGCGAGCGTATGTGCCCTTTGAAAATAGGGTTCAGCCTGCGCCGTATTGTTCAACTTCAGGTAGTCCCAACCCATCAGGCTCAGGACGGCGGTGTCATTGGGGTCAATCCGGTATGCGGCGCGCAAGAGTTGCAGCGACCGGCTGTAGTTACCACCACGGTATTGGTCCACGGCTTCCGTGTAGAGCGGACTGGAGTTCGGTCTGACCCAAAATTCCCAGGAAAATGCCAAACAAAAAATGACGGCAAACGAATAGGTGATTCGATTAAAAAAGCCCATGACCGAACTACTCCTGAGCTCCCACGTGTATTACCTTTTCCCATTGTCTGAATCCGGAGAGGAAGCGCGCTACCCCCTGAAATCGGTAGTACAAAATGACCTGCCGGTACCCGATGTTTTCCAGGAAGGCGTAAAGCATTAAGGTTGCCAGGTCCCGGTATCGGGGGTAGCGGCGATAGGTCAAATCCTCCAGGAGCACGGCGCCGATGGAAAGGAATCCGCCGTACAGGAGAGCGAGGCAAACAAAAAGGACGTACAACGTGGGCGGCACCATACCAAAAAGAAGGGCCAAAGGCACCATGAAGTACCCTAGAAATTCCACCACCGCTCCCAAAGCCTCCACATAAAGTTGGAAGGGGTAACTGATCATGCCGATCAGTCCGTATTTGCGATTAAACAGGATTTCAGAATTCTTCCAAAGCGTCTGGCAAAGGCCCATCTGCCAGCGGCGTCTTTGGCGGCCCAGATTGGCAAGCGACGACGGACACTCGGTCCAACAGACGGGGTCGGAGGTAAAAACCATTTTGATTTTTCGGCCGCTGGACGCCGCCCAGCGGTGGAGTTGGACGATCAGGTCCATATCTTCCGTCACAGTGTCCTGCGCGAATCCGCCCGACTCGATCACACTCTCGCGGTGAAACACCGCGAAGGCGCCCGACATGATCAGCGTGCCTCCCAGCGCATCCCATCCCGTCCGGCCATAGAGGAAGCTGCGCAAATACTCGACCACTTGAAAGCGCTCCAGCAGCGTTTTGGGCAGTCCAACTCTCACCACCTGCCCGTCGCGCACCTCGCATCCATTCATGATGCGCACAATGCCGCCACTCGCGACTGTGTTTATCGGAGAGCGAATAATGGGGCGCATCAAGCGAAGCAGGGCGTCGCGTTCCAGAATGCAGTCCGTATCGAGGGTGCAGAAATAGGGTGTGCGGCACATGCTGAGGCCCACGTTCAGCGCGTCCGGCTTGCCCCCATTTTCTTTGTTGATCACCAGAAGGTTGGGAATGTTCGGATTGGCATAGAATCCCCTGACGGCGTGGGTCGCTATACGGGGCCGGAAGGTCAAATCCATTTTGATCAAATCAAACGCATCCACCAGCCGTTGCAGGGTTTCGTCCGTGGAACCATCATCCACAACCAAGACTTCCAATCCCGGATAATCGGTTTTCAAGATGGACCGTACGGAATTCACCACAATATCCTGCTCGTTCCACGCCGGGATAACGATGGTGGCGGGCGGCGTCACCACTGATTCGCGGATCTCATCCAGCCCCTGGTAACCGAGCCGCCGCGCGTGAATCCACGTGGTGGCCAGGGAGAGCAGCATGAGCCAGGTGTAAGTTCCGTTGACCAGGAAAAAATAGGCCACTATGAATACGTTAAACATATTCATGGAGTGGTAGAAGATCTGTCGCCAATCCATAGGGTCAGGCCCTCTCCGCCTGGGGGGCCGTGGCCCTCGCAACTGTGGCTCTGTGGCGCAATTTCGAAATTGGATTGCCGCTGGCGAGGCCCCTTACCCAGGTCCGGATTTGCAGGTCGGGGTGCCGTCCAAAATCGGCCAGGAATCTCGTTCGCAGGTTCCGCCCGCAACTTCCCTCCACCGCCTCCAGGATATAACTCGTTATGCCCAGGTCCGCGAGCTGTTCCAAGAGCTCAAATTCCTTTCCCTTTCCATCCAGCTCATACTGGGCGAGCAATTCCGGGATCAGTCCGGCGCGCTGGATTTCATCGGCAATTTGCTCTTTGCTGTAGCGGTCCGTGGTGGTCAGGGCGTAATCATAGAGCTGGCTGAGGCCCTGGCGTCCGAAACTTAATAGTGTCTGTGCGCTTGCTTCGCGCACCATCCACTGAGGGTCGCAAAGGCGGCTGGCAATAAAATATGCCCGGGACTCATACTTCCGCTTGGCGAAGGCGCGCGCGGCGTGCAATCGAACGAACCATTCCTTGTCCCCCAACAAAGTCTGAAGTGCATAGGCCGCGCGAGGGTCGGCGAGGTAAGCGATCACGGGAGCGGCTCGAGCGCGCACGTCAGGATTTTCGTCGTCGTTCAGGCGGGTCAGAAACAGTTCAGAAAGCTCGGGCGTGAATGTCGGGGGGGCGAGAACAAATTCGTCGTTTACCGCCGCCCTGCGCTCCACCATCTCCCTGATCATATCCACGGCGAGAAATCGTATGCGGCGGTGCAGGTGGCGAAGCGAGGGCACAAGAAGGGTGGCTTGCTCGAGCGGAAAACTGACCAGCGCCATCTTAATGGAACGCAGTGAAACTTGGCTGGAAGTATTCAGTACGACGTTGTAAAGACAATCCAGGAGGGGCTTGAAACTTTCCGGCTCGCCGATGGCAGCCAGTGAGCGCGCAGCGACTGACGCGACGTCGGGATGAACATCCCCGAGCGCTCTTACCAGCAAGGGCCAACTGGGTTGGTGACGAATGATGCCCAGATTGTTGGCGCCGGAAGCTCGAATCATGTACCCGAAACGTCCCGAAATTCCCCGGATTCGGTTGGGCGTGGCTCTTGATTCACCGGATTTTTTCCCGCCGCCCGATGCTTCGAGCTGTTCCTGCCAGATATCCACCAAACCCAGGTCCTGACAAAGTTGCCGCATGATGGGCAGTTGGGATGGATCGATTTTTTGTTCAAGCAGAAGCAGCTCCAAAACCTGGACGCGGTCGCTACCCGCCATGGCAGCGAGAATTCCCAGGCCTTTTCCGAATTCAACCTTGCCATCGAGCACGCCCGAAATGGTGGGGCCGTATTGCCGCCGCAGGGCGTCGATGCGGTGGAAGTATTTTGTCCTCCCTCTCCGCCGCAGGAACGCGGTCACGATCAGCAAACAGGCCGCGAGGAACACTAAAACATTCATCGCCAGCACAGCCTCGGAGATATGTTCGATAAGAAAGGGCATGGAGAGTTCGGAACTGATCGGTTACGCATCTTAGATTCAATAAAACGCAAAGTAGCTTCAACTTTGACAATGGCATCAACGTACTATTTAAATGAATCCTTGAGCGCGGGCCGGGCCCCCGCGTAGCGCATTGGGGCCCGCCCGCATTCTTATAATAAGGAGGGAACGGGCGAGTCCCAGTTTATTAGGTGGGGCCACGGCCCGCGATCCCCGCGATGCGGACCCATACGCTACAGGGGACAATGGTTTCTATGAGGGAATGATAAGGATTAACGCTCGACGGGGAGGCTCGCCTTTTGCCAGGCGTCCATGCCGTCCTGGTATACCTTCACCTGGTCGTGGGGAAAGCCATGCGCCAGCAGGACGCGTCCTGCCGCACGACTGGCCCCGCAGATGTCGCCGGTTGACCGCCCGCTTTCGTAAAGGACAATTGTTCTGTTCTTGGGTAGTCCATCCCAACGGCGCTCGAATTCGTCTATGGGGATATTGACGGCTGCGGGCACGTGGCCGCCGGCGAAGTCTTTGGCGGGTCTAACATCCACAAACAAGGGTTTGGAGTTGCTCTCAAAAAGCTGGCGAGTCTCGGAAGTTCGAATAAGGTCAGGTTGCGCCTTCTTGGCTTCATCATTACTGCACGCGATTTCGGACCCTTGTTGACTGGAGAAAATGTTGCCACCGGCATCCCCAAAACCTCCCGGCGTCGCGCTGCCGGTGGCGCCGGAAGGGGATCCTGTTGCGGATTCCGCTCCTTTGCCGCCTGGATTAGCGCGTGCCAACTCCTGATCCAGGATGTTGGAGAAATCTTTCAGATCGATGGGCCGCGCAAATTTCTGCTGGCCGATGAAAAAAGTAGGCGTTCGGTCAACACCCAGCGTGTGTCCGTCCGCCATGTCCCCATTGATGATGGATTGGGTGGCGTGGCTCGATAGGCACTGGCCAAAGCGAGCCTTATCCAAACCCAACTCCACCGCGTAAAGGTTGAGCGCCGGCTCGGTCAAATCGGTTTGGCTTTGGTAAAGCTTTTGTTCCGCCTGCCAGAATTTCCCCTGTTCCGCCGCGCACTCGCTGGCTTCCGCGGCCTGCATGGCGTCCGGATGGACTCCCGTCAGGGGAAATTGCCGGAAGACAAATCGGATCCGGCTCCCGTATTTCTTCAGAACCTCCTCAACCACAGGCTCTTCAGCCCCGCAGACAGGACACTCGAAATCGCCAAATTCAACCACGGTTAGGGATGCGTCGGGATTCCCAATCACGTGGCTGTCCGGCCGGATTAGAGACTTTAAGGCCTCCGAATTCACCTGGCTGACCGGTGGCGCTTCCTCGTGGCTCGAAAGGATGGCAAACGCAGGCACGCCCAAACCGATGGCAACGATGACCAGCAAAAAGTGCTTTCGGAGTATGGCCAGCGCCGCCGCATCGTCAGGACGCCGGGACGGACGGACCCATTGCAGCACTGCCACTGCAAATATGAAAGTGATGGTGACTGCGGAGCCTACGCACCACGCGCACCAGGCGTGAATCACGAAGCCTTCGAGATATGTCAGATAGAGCGAGAACAGGAAACCCGCGCCCGCCATCGCCGTAAACGCATCCCGAACCTTGCCGGCGATTTGGGTGGAAATCAGTTGCTCGGCAAAAATCAACAGAACCAGGGCCGCATACATTGCCACCCCATAAATGGGAAGGGGTTGTCCCAACAATACCGCGTAACGGCTGGCACGCACCACGTCGCAGCCGGTGCCCAGGCAGACGAGCGCATGCGAGGGCGAAGTGTAAACCCACCAGAGATAGATGGATATAAACAGTCCGGCCAGACTCAAGGCCAGCAGTAGTGTCTTGCGCATATACACGTATTGTACAACGGACAGGCTGCAAGTTGCCTCAAAACAGCGCCAGCAAAATCTCTTCGATGAAGGTTCGAGAATCCTCTTGACAGGGTTAAATGTTGGTTGATAAGGTGGGCGTCATTATCCGCGGGCCTTCCATGGCCAACAAACGCCATTTTAAGATCAACGCGAATTTGAGGAGGGGCCAGATGATTCGCAAAATTGGATTGCGCGCGCTCGCACTCTTTCTGTTAGCAGCAATCGTCCCGGCCGGCCTCCCTGCGCAAACCCCCGATTTGTCCACCGCGTCATCAGACCAGCTTCTAAAAGTCTATGCCCAACTCCGGTCGCTGCAAGGAAGCGACTCGGGAGCGGTTACAGAAAATGTGGTTTGGAAACGCGATGCGGCCACCTTTACATTTGTCGAAGGCCGAATCTCTTTCGCGGCGCCGGTGGAAGGTCACGTGGTGGCGGCGGCTTTTGAAGGGCGTGGAACTTTCAGCCTGGACCCTCCTACGGCCATTGACCGGCGCCAGCTCTCCCGTTTTGCCAAAGGTCCCAGGCTCGAAGACGGTTTTCGCGAGGCCGTGTTTTTCTTTACCGATGATTCCTTCGCTGAGTTACAGAAACTTGTAGCGATCCGCTCCGGAGGTAACGGTGCTCAAGCGGGCGGGAGTGTAGGATCAGCGGAAGGCAGAATCCAAAAGGATTTTAATGGCTGGTGGGAGAACTGGTCGAAAGGGCAGTTCCCGATTTCCAATCTTGCAGCGCGGATGCTGGCCGATTTAACCGATCCCTCCAGCAAAGGTTTCTTTCTGGCTGATTTGAAGACGGAACACCACGACGAACTTTTTTACAATATCAGTTGGAACCGGGACGTTCTTCTCGAACCCATGTTTAGTTCGGACGAAGAAGTAAAGTTGATGCACCACAAGCGCGGGCAGTATTCCGAGTGGTGGTCCGCCTTTCACCTGGCCGGCGAGTACGTGAACACGCCTCACCCCGAGCACCGAACGCTTCTGGCCCATTGTAGTGAAGAGCACATTGACGCAACCGTGAGCAAGGACAACCACATTTCCGCGACGGCGCTGATGCAGTTTGAGGTTCCCACGGCCAAGGCGCGAGTACTGCCTCTTAGCCTGGATGGTGTTTTGCGTATTTCGGGAGTCACCGATGAGGCGGGCAAGAAGCTCGACTTCATTCAAGAGGACCGCAAGGAGGACAGCGAGCCCTGGGTCATCCTCCCTGAATCCACGTCGGCAGGCAAACAATACAAGCTGAAGATTGCCTATGAAGAGGATTCCACCCGCGAGAGCCGCGTGATCCATCAAGAAGGGTCGGGCCTCTACTTTGTCGGGGCGCGGACGTCCTGGTATCCGAGCTTCGGTGCATTTGATGACCGAACCCATTTCTTTCTCAATTTTAAATCGCCCAAAAATCACGATTTTGTGGCGACGGGCCGCAGCTTGAGCTCTGAAAAGAACGGGCAGGACCTGGAGACGAGCTGGGAGTCAGAGATTCCCTACAGCGTTGCCGGTTTTAACTACGGAGATTTTGTCAAGAAGAGCGAATCGGGGAAGGATCTCACGGTAACGGTCTACGCAGGAAGGGATATACCGGATGAACTCAAAGGCTTGAGCCACGCTATCGACATGGCAGAGATCGCCCAGGGCCCCGGCGGCTCGCACAACATTGAGGGCGAATTGGGCATCATGCGGGGCGGCTTCAATACCACCGGCATGGCCGGCTCCGCTGCCGCCACCAGCTATTCGGCATTCAAACTCTTCGAATATTATTTTGGCTTGCTTCCCTTCAAAACAGTTTCGGTGACGGAGCAGCCGGTGGGATTCTTTGGACAAAGCTGGCCCACGCTGATCTTTCTTCCCTATATGTCGCTCCTGGACGATACGACGCGTCACAGTCTTCACTTACAAGATCGCGCCGAAGGGCAGGAGTTCTTCAAGACCGTCGCCGTCCACGAAATGTCGCACCAATGGTGGGGCCACATGGTGGGCTGGAAGACTTACCACGACCAATGGCTTTCCGAAGGGTTCGCCGATTTCTCCGCCGCTCTCTTTATCCGTAAAACCGACCCCAAGAAGTTCAAGAGCTTCTGGGACCTGAAACGCACCCACCTGTTGTCCAACAACGGCAGCGGACATACTCCGGTTGAAGCCGGACCGCTGTGGCTGAACTTCCAGACCAACTCTTACCTTGAAGGCCGCAACTCCACCTACTTGATTTATGAAAAGGGCGCCTACGTTCTTGAAATGCTGCGCACGCTTTTGGAAGATGTAAAATCTCAGGAGCCTGACGCGCGCTTTATTTCCATGATGCGCGATTTTATTTCGACTTATGCCGCCAGGAATCCTTCCACCCAGGATTTCAAACGCATTGTGGATAAGCATTTCGGAGAAAACATGGATTGGTTCTTCAATGAGTGGGTTTACGGCACGGAAATCCCCCATTATGATTTCAACTACGAATTGAAGAGCGGCGATAAAGGGCAAACCATCATGCACGTTGTCCTGACCCAATCGGAAGTCTCGGATTCCTTCTACATGCGCGTCCCCGTATACGTTTCGGTGGCAGGAGCCACGCGGCGCCTGGCCTTTGTAAGCCTGAAAGGCTCAAGCACGTTCGAGCAGGACGTTCCCTTACCCTTCCGCCCCGAAAAAGTTTGGCTGGATGATACGCACAGCATCCTCTGCAAGATGAAACAGTAATTGTGGCCTGCGATTGGGAGGAGAAAATCCCGCAGTGGGTGGCTCGGGGATCGGGCTGTGATGTCTGCGAACAAGTGGCAAGCCCGCCGTTGAGAAGGCATTCAAGATTGGTTTCCGTCTTGAAACGCGGCTGGGGATTGACGTAGGGTTTGGGTTAGCCGAAGCCTTGGTATGCTCTATTTAGAAATGAAACTTACGACCAAAGAACAAGTTGTGAGGGGCCTGTCCTTGAGTTTGGGGTCAGTTGCAGGAATATGTGTGATGATTTTACTTGGATACGGTCTTGAAAAGCTTCGCTTTCCAGAAACGGATAACAGTCTTTTCACTTTCCTGAAGGGTTACCCGCCATTAGTGATGGGCTCGGTATCTGTGTCTGTCGCATTGGCGATCTTATGGATTTCGATGCATCGCTGGGCGAAGTTTCTGTCGGGCTTGTTTGCTTACGCGGTGTTTGGTGGACTGCTTGCTGTGGCCGGGGGAGGATTCCATTCCAATATTCCTTCGCTTCGACTCACGCGGCTCGAAGCAGCTGGAGTAACCGCACTTTATGCTGCGTGCACTATCCTAACGTCCAGACTTCGAAGTGGTGATCTCAACTGGGCTGACCGTGTCGCTGTTCTTTCTGCGCCGATACTCCTAACATGGACCGCAACATCCAGCGAGGCCGGTACGGGGTTCAAGATGTTAGGCGCGATGGCAGTCCTTTTCGCGGTGGCTGGAGTCTATAGTCACTTGAGTTCGCGCCACCCGTCCTCTATCACAAATCGCAAGTCAAAAATCTAAAATTGAATTATTTCTGCTCGCTCTCCGTGACGAGTTTCCCGTCAGACAGGAAAATTATTCGATTAGCAAAACGCTCGGCGAGGGCGCGCTCGTGGGTAATCATCACCACGGTGGTCCCAGAAGATTGATTGATCTCGCGGACCAGGTTAAGAATCTTATCGCCCGTTTTACTGTCGAGGTTGCCGGTAGGTTCGTCGGCCAGAAGCAATCCGGGTTTGTTCACGAGTGCTCGTGCCAGCGCCACTCGCTGTTGCTCGCCGCCCGAAAGTTCGCTGGGACGATGGGTCAGGCGCGCTTCCAGTCCCACTTGAGCCAGGGACTGCCGCAGGCGAGCCTCGCGTTCGCTGCGATCGACTTCCGCAAACCGCATGGGCAGCTCAACGTTTTCTTCCACCGTCATGGTTTGAATCAGGTTGAACGATTGGAATACCATGCCCACCGTATGACGCCGGTACTCCGCAAGTTCCGCTGAATTCATTTTCGCCAGATTGCGATCGTGAACGATGATGCTTCCAGAAGTTGGGCGGTCGAGACCTGCAATCAAATTCAGCAAAGTCGATTTGCCTGACCCCGAACTCCCAAGCAGCGCCAGGAATTCCCCGGCGCGCACTTCCAGTGATACGCCATCCACGGCGTGAATCTCTTCCGAAGCTGCCGAATAATATCGGCAAACATTCTCCGTGCGTACCGCAACACCGCCATTTGAGGAAGCTTCCATGGGCAAGTATCTTACGACGATTTGCCCTAACCCGTCTTTTGAAATCGGTAATTTCTACATGAAAGCAGGAATTATTGCCCCCCACACACGCACACATAGGATACTCGAGTTAAGCTAAATTGCTGTAAACACACAGCTTAATTTAAAGCTGGGGTTGGAACGCCCCGTGCACTAGCCTAAATGAAGGGCGCTGTAACACAGAGGGAGTATTGTCCCCAACCGGAAGGCATTGCAAAGCATGGGAAAAGCTGACGGCAGAGTATTTCCGGTAAAGGAGGTCAACAATGAGACACATTCATAAATTCTCAGCGGCATTTATTTTAGCCATTTCTCTTTTTTATTTAACCGCTTGCGGCAGTTCCAAGAACAGCGCGGCGCAAAGTGCAAATCCGAATCAAACCGCGGAAAACGGAGGCTACCCGGCTTCCGGGCCGGCGCCTGTCCAGGCGCAACCTTCGGCGCAGGAGTTGACTATTCCGGAAGGAACTCGAATCGACGTCCGCCTGAATGATTCCATCAGTTCGGAGAGAAATCGAAGCGGCGACACCTTTCAGGCGACGCTCGAGCGCCCGATCGAACTGGGAAACGGACAGCCGGTGGTGCCCCAAGGGGCGCGAGTAACGGGTGAAGTGATTGCGGCCCGGCCCTCCGGCCACCTGAAGACCCCCGCTGAAATTTCTGTGGCGCTGACTGTCCTCGAAGTGGATGGCAATAGATATCCCATCACCACTTCCAGCGTCAGCCGGCGGGGGAAATCGCATAAGGGGCACGACGCAAAGTGGATTGGAGGCTCGGCGGCCGGTGGCGCGCTGCTGGGAGCACTGATTGGCCACGGGAAGGGCGCGGCGATTGGAGCTCTGGCCGGAGGCGGAGGCGGGACAGCCGCCGCTTATGCCACAGGTAAACAGAACATTGTAATGCCCTCGGAAACCCCGCTGCACTTTGTCTTAAGGCAGCCGGTGACCATTTCCAGGGCGGGATAGTTTTTCGAATCCGGCGCGGGTTCTTCCCGCCGGGGTAGGGGATAGCGACGCCAGCAATTCGACCAAGGAGATAGCACAATTATGACTTCAAATGCTGGTGAACGACGCCGGTCTGACCGGCTGTGGCTGACCGTTCCTCTACGCTTTGAGAGCGTGGATTCAAATGGTGTATCGGTGGAGCTTGACGGGCGTGCGCTAAGTCTGAGTCGTTATGGGGCGCGAATCCAATATCCGTTGCCGCTGGGTAAAGGCCAGGCGGTGATGGTGAGGAGCCCGATTGGGCGCCATGAGGCGGAATTTCGGGTGGTTGAACCCATCGTTTCCTCCAAGGAAAAAGATGGTGAATACGGTGTGGAATGTGTCGATGAGAATGAAAACTTCTGGGGAATCGATTTTCCCACTCGTGTCGAGGGCGAACAGGCGGATGCCAAGGCGCTGCTGGAATGCAGGGTTTGCCACAACATGGCCCTGGTGCCCCTCAACCTTGCGGAAGTCGAGGCGCTGCGCTCGAATGGCAAGGTAGGCATGTCCTGCACCCACTGCAAAACTGAGACTCCGTGGAGTTACGCGGAAGTCCGCGTGCGCGTGAAGCCTTTGAACAAAGATACCCAGGCGGAACCGACGAACTGGATCGCATCGTCCCTTCCGCCTCTCGAACGCGGCCACCGGCGCGTCTACATGCAAGTGCCTCTCGGCCTGCGGGACTCTCGCGGGAGCGCGGAGGTTACCAAAACAGAGAACATCTCCAAATGCGGATTCTGTTTTGCCAGCGAGAAAAAATATCTGACGGGCGAAATTGTGATGTCCGTATTTCCTCTCGATCCGGTTTCACAAAAAACCGAATTGCCGGCGCGGATCGTTCGCGAGCAGAACATTGAAGGCTCCGGCCGCAGGTTTTACGGCGCCACTTTTGAGTCCCAAACAAGCTCCAAGCCACTCGTGGCTTGAATGAACGCCTGCCATACCCAAAGGCGCAGAGCCGCCTGGCGGCTCTGCGCCCCCTCCATTTTCCTTAAACTCGTATTTTCCAAAACTCTTCCTGAATCGGATTTCCCCTTTGGTGTAGAATGTCCCGCCATCAAGCAAGAGCCCAGGGATGCTGATGCCGGGAATCGAAAAACGCCGGTCGGACCGGTTGGGAGTGAAGGTGGACGTCCGCGTCAAGGGCGTTGACCCGAACGGCGAAATTGTGGAGTACGAGGGAAGCGCCGCCGGACTAAACCGGCATGGCGCGCGCATCAAAATCCCCTGGCCTCTCGATTGCGGCCACCCCGTCCGGGTGCGAACCACCCAGCGCAAACCGCGCCAGGCGGATTTTCGATTGTTGCCGATAGATGCCCCAAAATACAGTGTGGGGGACTACGGAATCGAAAGCCTTGCTGACAATGAAAACTTCTGGGGAATCGAATTTCCGGATTCGGGAGGGAAGCAAGGCGAAGACGCGAGGGTGCTGCTCGAATGCGGCATTTGCCATTCCATGGCGCTGTTTCCTCTGTCCATTTTGGAGATTGATGCGCTGAGGACCATCGGCATGGTGGGGAAACCGTGTCGCACCTGCCGGGCGGAGAGTCCGTTCCATTACGCCGACCCGATCCTGCTCGAAGGGGAATCGAATTGGTTGGTTTCCCCCCACAGGCCCGCGGACCGTGGGCATCGGCGCGTCTACATGCAGTTGCCGGTTGAAGTACGCAACTCCCGCGGCGACGTGGAAATCACCCGGACGGAAAACATTTCCAAGACTGGTTTCTGCTTTACCAGCGAAAAGAAATTCCTGCGCGGTGAGACTGTGCGGGCGGTCTTTCCCTTTGACCCCATCACCAAAAGAACGGAACTGGGCGCACGAATCATCCGCGCCAGCTCCATTGCAGGCTCTCGCCGGAAGTTTTACGGCGCCAGATTCGCGCCCTTGCAAATACTCGGAACTCCAGGGCCACGTCCGGTATAGTTTCCTAATTTCGCTCCCAGCGATGCAAACCCGGACACTCCGGGCTCGGGAATGGGTTCGATGTCAGGGACGAAAAGTCTAACAGGAGAGTTGGAATGACTTCACGACGAAGGTTTTTGCAATCAACCGGCGCCGGCGTTGCCGCCGGACTGGGCTTCACATCCACCCCGGCTGGCCGCGCTCTGGCTACCCAGGGCGCGCAGACGCGCTACCACGCCGCAACGCCCTATGCGGATCTCAAGTCCCTGAAGGCTCAGGCCAAGCCCATCACCACAGACGAGCGCCGCGCGCGCATCGAACTGGCCCGGCGATTGATGGCGCAAAACCAGATGGACGCGCTCATGCTGATGGGCGGCACTTCCCTCAAATACTTCAGCAATATTCATTGGGGCGGCGGCGAGCGGCTCTTTGCCCTGATTTTGCCCGCGCAGGGTGAGCCGTTCTATGTTTGTCCGGCCTTTGAGCGCGACCGCGCCGCGGAGCAGATCGCTCTTGGCCCCCTGGCTTCAAATCCCGACGTGCGCGTGTGGGAAGAAGACGAGAGCCCCTACGAGCTGGTGGCGAAAGGTCTGAAGGATCGCGGTATTTCCACAGGCCGCCTTGGGATGGAGGAGTATGTCCATTACGTTTTTTCCGATGGAGTGGCCAAAGCTGCTCCAGCCTTGAATATTGTGAGCGGCACGCCGGTTACGGCAGGATGCCGCATGCGCAAAAGCGATCACGAAATCGAGTTGATGCGCCTGGCCGCCAAGGTCACCATCACGGCTTATGAAGCGGCGTGGCGCGCCCTGCGGCCGGGCATGGCCCAAAAGCAATTCCAGCACCTCATTGAGTCAGCTTACGCAATTCTCGGATTTCCCGGAGAGGTGAGCGTGAATGTGGGGAAATTCACGGCGCTGCCACACGGATCCATCGAACCACAGACCATTCGCGAAGGGGATCTCGTGATGATCGACGACGGCTGCGACGTGGAAGGCTACGGCTCCGATATTACCCGCACCTTCGTGCTGGGCAAGCCAACCGACAAGATGCGGCAGGTGTTTGACATCGTTCATCGCGCCCAAAAAGCGGCTCTGGAAGCGGCGCGCCCGGGAGATCCCGCTGAAGCCGTGGACGCGGCCGCGCGCAAGGTGATTGTGGACGCGGGCTACGGGCCGGGTTACAAATTCTTCAAGCATCGCGTGGGCCACGGCATGGGCATGGATGGCCACGAATGGCCTTATCTGGTTAAAGGGAACTCCATCCCCCTTGCCCCCAACATGATGTTCAGCGACGAGCCTGGGATTTATATTGGCGGCGAGTTTGGCATACGCCTCGAAGACGATATGCACATCACCGAATCCGGCGCCGAGTTGTTTACGGGACAAAGCGCGTCACTCGAACATCCCTTTGAGAAAGGATAGGGAAAAGTAGAAGTTCGAAGGTAGAAGTTAGAATCCGGTAGCGCGGAGTCCCAATCTGATCGGGACTCCGCAGCTTTTCCAGCTTGCCATTTGTAGCGCGGGTGTCCCCACCCGCAGCTGAATTTCGGAAACGCGCGTGGGGACACCCGCGCTACAGAGTCTCTTCCAGCTTAGGTCTTGCTCTTTTCCAATTTTACCAGCCAGAGTATCTTAATTTAGGATAATGCCTGGCGTAGGACTATTTAATTTAATGGAGACAAACTGCAGAGTTTCACAATGCGAAACTGCGCGCTGTTTAACTCTTTCGTGGTCAATGAGGAGAAGCCGCCAAGATGCCCCGAGACTTAGCGCTCCCAACCGGCGGCGAGGCTGAACAGCTCCCCACGCGTCTCGGATAATATACACGTGCCCAAGGCAACCGCATTAGGCTCGGCGTAGAAAGCCGTATGTCAACATCGCCTTCCGCATGTTCAATTTGAAGCATATAGAATTCCGCCATGGCTTGGTACATCAATTCGGCGGAAGTGGTAAGCGATCTGAGGCGATCCTCCGTGAGTTGATATTTCACTTGCCTTAAGCGGCCCGCGTTGATGACGTTTTCGTATTTTCGTTCCGTGTTCTCGTTAATAGCCCAACCGCCGGTCGCCACGCACAGATGGAAGAGGTGATCCACATTTCCAAAGCCAGACCTGGGTATTGAGAAGAGAGAGTTCCGTTCCGTAAACTCCTCTTGAAAGTTTGGTTGGGTAACCTTCCCCAATTCGATGCCAAATACCCGAATCCCACGCGTGAGCATCGATGCGAGTACCTCCGAAAACATAACACGATGCTTTCCCTCCGCACTCCGAGCCAAGAGGATGATTGAATCGCCAGGGCGTGGTGGCTGAAACCATATCGTGGCCTCCCGCACTGCATCGAGAACTCCTACACCCTCAGGTTTACCTTTCGGCGGTTGACCTAGCTGCAGGGCCGCCCCTTGGATAGCTTCCCTACTTGAACTAAATGGAATCTCCAGTCTTGGGCCATCAGCGGTCAAAAGTGCAAATGAATCCTCCGCGCGGGCTTTGGAAAGGATGTGCGAAATTATTGACTTTTCAATATCCCTGCCCGCCTGAGGCATCTGCTTTGAGTTATCCACGATGAAGATCATACGGCGGGCGCCGCGGTCGATAGCTACAGCGCGGATACCAATCGGACCGCTCTTACAATTCGCAACGAAGGAATCGGCATGGAGGTCCGCTATTAGGACCGTCGGGGGGGACTTAATGATGGGAGGATTACCTCCCGGAAACGTAGATACAATGAAGTTTCCCTGCCCCATGAGCGACGCGGTTTTGCCGCCCATCAGCGCCGCCGCAAAATCCCATGACTCACTAGCCCAATCCCATCGGCCACTGGACAGTTCATATTTGCCTTCTTGGAGATTCTGCTTCCATATAGTGACCATGTCCTTGGATTCACTTGGTGGCAAGGTGGATAAATCCGGGCCCAGAACAGTCACTGCGACGGTACAGGCTGGCAGTTGGCCCATGCCAACCGAGCTTAGCAATTGGACGAGAGCCGTAACGGCTAATGGCAGCATTATGGCTCCTGATCTGAACCACCTCATTCTTAACAAGTTCTGAGTGGGGTATTCAGAATAAAAGTGCGTGTGCGACCGCATCTTGGCCATAAAACCTCCACCGGCGCCCTGAATGGGTCCCCTCTAAGGCCCTTCATTTTCGAACTTATTAGGAAACGATCGTACTCCTATCACACTGATTTTACGCTCGCCAGTATGTAGCGGGGACCGCCGGGTCTGCGGTCCACGTCCTTTCAGTTGCAATCATGGTCATCGTAACTAATTCTAGCCTGTCTCGCGGAGTCCCGATCAGATCGGGACTACGTGCGACGCGCTCCAATTGTAGCGCGGGCGTCCCCGCCCGCGATGAATTTTCAAGAAGGCGCGTGGGACGCCCATGCTATGGGCCCCGTCACGTGGTACATAGGCTTGCTGCCCGATTTGGGTAAACCAATACAGTCTGGCAGTGCTATTATCCTGCTCAGGATGGAACTATGACCATGTGATGATGACGGAGGGCGACATGGGACGCTATGGGGAAAAAGGAGCCTCCAGGACTAAGAGCCTTATCGTTTTACTGATTATTGTTTCGATTTTGTACTTCGCCGCCAAAGTGATACCCATCTACTTCGCCAACTTCCAGCTTCAAGACAAAATGCGGGACGAGGCGCTTTACGCCCAGGCCAACCGGCATAGCGCCAGGGATATTCAAGAGGTAATCCTGGTGGAAGCTCACAACCTCGACCTTCCCCTCCGGGCCGAACAGGTTAACGTGGAAATGACTCCGCAAGGCGCGCGCATCAGCGCGAAGTATTCCGTGACCGTCGACCTTACGGTTTACCAACTCAAGCTCAACCTCAACCCATCCTCCAGCCAGGATTGATTATTGCCCGTTAGTAGCTTCCTATTTTCCCTGGGAGCGCGGGCCGGGGCTCCACGTTTTGCACTGGGGCTCGCCCGCATTCAATTCATAATGAAAGAGCGGGCGGGACGCCCGCGCTCCCAGCGATACAAATCCGGACGCCACCGGTGCGTCAATTAAATGGACAGCGCAGCGCCGCGCTTCAGGGCGGCAGGTTGGGAAATGCACGATGCCGATCCCGAACTGCGGAATCGGCGCAACGCAGGGCCGGGGCTAATCAAGATATTTTACAAACACCACTTCGTTTCGAGCTTCGTTGTAGAGGAGTTCGTCCACCATCGCCCGGGTAAGTAATATGCCAAATCCTCCGGCGCGAAGACCTTTGTCCTCGCGGACGCGGATATGCTCGAAGGGCTGGTCGACCGGATTGTTCACCGCCGCGTGGGTCAAGTCCTCCAGGCGGAATCCCTGGCCCGGGTCGGCGATTCGATAAAGCAACATGCGGCGGGCGCGAAGATATGAAATGCGAACTTTGCGATTGGGGTCGAGTTTGCCTCCCCATTCGATGGCGTTCACCAGCAACTCATGGAATGCTCTGCCCACGGTTTCGCGGACTTCGGTGGACAAATCGACTTCCAGGTGCGCCAGGAATCCCTGAATCCGGTCGGCGGCATCGAGCTCGCACGGCACCAGCAGTTCAACCCAATCCGGCCGGGCGGAAACCACTTCAATGGTGGCGCCGCTGGGTTTGGTGGACAGAGCCTTCTTAACCAATTCCTGAAGCGCCTTGGGTTGGAATGGCTTGGACACGTACTGGTATGCCTGTTCCCTGACCGCGGTTAAAAGTGTCTCGGGCGTGTTGTCCGCGGTCATCACAATCACTCTGGGCCGGGACGTCTCGGGGCGCAATTTCGCCAGGACCTCCAATCCGTTCATGCGCGGCATCCAGACGTCGAGCAACACCAGGTCATATTTTTTCTTTCGGATTTTTTCCAGGCCTTCCACGCCGTCTTTCGCCGAGTCCACATCGTACCCTGCCGTTTTCATCAGCTCGCTGATCAAGAGGCGAATGGCGCGATCGTCCTCGACCACCAGGATTTTTTTCATCAGCTTCTCACCAGGGCAATGATATCGCAGTCGGAGTTGTTGTCCATTTATTCGTAGGTCTTCCTTGAAGCGGGCACTTAAGCAATTTCCCGCCGCTCGCACATTCGAATTTGCGGCCTTTCCTTCTTCCGGCAGATGCAGGCAAGCGCGCGGAGATCATCGGTTTTTTCCATCCCCTTGTTTGCGCCGCCCGCTCCGAGTGCGTCTGCGTGTCTGGTTCTTCCCGCCTTTATTAGAGCCGAACGCAGCCAGCGTCTTAGTGAGCCGGGCAATGTCGCGCTTGAGGGTGGCGAACGCATCTTCAGAAGCCGCCAAATCGCGATCGCGGGCCAGGGCCTCAAGCTTTACGGCTGATCCGACAGCGGCCGGAGCGGCAAAGATGCTAACTGATCCACGAAAGGCGTGGGTGGTCTTGAGCAGCGCGTCCGCGTCCCGGCTGTCTATGGCGCGTTGAATTCGGACAAGCGCCGCGGGAGAATCGGCGAGAAAGATGGAGATCAACTGGCGCAACAGATTCAGATCGCCGCCCACCTGCGATAAGAGCGCCTTTTCGTCCAGAACCGATTGCTCGGGATTGGTTCCGGTTTCTTTCGCCCGCCGGTTGGCCGGAAGGGTGCCGATCGCCTTGAAAAGTTCTGCCGGCTGAACCGGTTTGGAGACGAAATCGTCCATGCCCGCCTCAAGGCACTTCTGCCGGTCGGCGGGAAGGG
Organism: Terriglobia bacterium; assembly: GCA_035308965.1. Taxonomy (GTDB): domain Bacteria; phylum Acidobacteriota; class Terriglobia; order UBA7540; family UBA7540; genus DASYXZ01. Next base: position 72,913 of record DATGFN010000036.1, read on the forward strand.
TGGAGGCGCTGAGGGCGATGATGGGAACGCGGTCCCCGGTTTTTCTTTCCGCCTTTCGGATGGCCGCAGTAGCTTCCCAGCCGTTCATTCCGGGCAAATGGACGTCCATGAGAATGAGATCGAATTTTTTCTTTCGCACCAAAACAATCGCCGCCTCCGCGCTCTCGACGGTCTCGACGGAAAACCCTCTTTGACTTAGAAAGCGTGAGGTCAGCTTCTGATTGACGGTGTTGTCCTCAACCACCAATAAATGGAGGGATCGCAGTGACGTAGCCCCGGAGGATTCCGAGGCGTGCGACGATGGAGCGGCAAAGTTCCTGCCCTTGGCGGACTTCATCATTGCCTGGGAGATACCTTCCAGCAGATCGGAACGCTTGACGGGTTTGCTGAGGGAGACATGAATTCCCAATTTCTTGAAATGATCCCGGTTGCCACTCTCGCCGGCGGGAGTGAGCATGATGATGGCAGGCCGATCGCGCTTTTCCGACTTGATGATTTTCTCGGCCAAAGGAATCCCGTCCACTTCCGGCAATTCGGAGTCGAGGATCAGCAGCGGATATGGGGTCCCGGCGAGGCGGGCGCGATGAATCGCATCAAGAGCGGCACGCCCATCAGCAGCCGGAATAGGTTTCATTTGCCACTCCATGAGCTGCTCTTCGAGAATTCTCCGGAGGGTCTGGCTATCGTCCACAACCAGGACGGGCAAACCCCGCAGGCCCGTCGGCTCGTGCTCCGCCGGCTTCCCGAGGGCCTCCGCGGAGAGGGCAAAACAGGCGGTAAAATGAAAAATGCTCCCTTTATCCGGTTCGCTATCCACCCAGATTTGCCCGTGCATCATCTTAACGAGCTCCAAAGAAATAGTGAGGCCCAGGCCGGTCCCTCCCAGCCGATGGCTGCTGGATCGATCGGCCTGGGAAAAGGCATCGAAGATCATCAGTTGTTTATCGCGGGCAATGCCGATCCCGGAGTCTGTGACCGAGAAGTGCAGGATGACGGTTTTATCGCTTTGGGATTCCGTGGACACACGCACGACCACTTCGCCCCGCTCGGTAAATTTGATCGCGTTACTGACCAGGTTCAGGAGAATCTGCCGCAGGCGGGCGGGATCCCCCACGAGCGACCGGGGAACGCCGGGGGAGAAAATGCAGGCGAGTTCAAGATGTTTATTGGAGGCCTTTAACGCGAGGAGCTTTAGCGTGTCTTCGAGCAGTTCACGGAGGTCAAAATCAATGCGGTCCAGCTCAAATTTTCGCGCCTCGATTTTGGAAAAATCCAGGATGTCGTCAATCAGGCCCAGAAGCGAGTCCGAGGAGTCCTTGACCGTCTGAATGTAATCCCGCTGCTCGGAGTTAAGTTTGGTATTCAGGGTCAAATCGATCATGCCCAGAATGGCGTTCATGGGTGTGCGAATTTCGTGGCTCATGCTGGCCAGGAACTCGCTCTTGGCCCGGTTGGCATCCTCGGCGCGCCGCCGGGCGGTCTCCAGTTCTTTGACCAGGTCGGAGAGCCGGGCAGCGTTCTCCTCTTCCACCTTCTTGGCCACTTCCAAGTCGCGGGTGTAGCGCTTCAGCCTTTCTTCCGCCCGCATGCGCTCGGTAAATTGGCCGATCTGGCTGCCAATAGCGTCGAACATTTGCAATACTTCGTGGTCCGGCTGCCGGATTTCGCGGCTGAAGAACTCCATCACCCCGATTACTTTGCCTGCGCTGCGCACCGGAAAGGCGAAGGCGCTGTGCAACCCCTCTTTGTGCGCGACGGCGGCGCGGGGGAAATTTGAGTCCTGCCCCACGTCCGGAATCCAAGCGGGCTGGTTGCTGGCCCACACACGCCCGGACAGCCCGACGGAAAGCGCGTGTTGAGTGGTGCGCGTGGCGGCTTCGAACTCGGGGATTTGCAGGGAGGGCACCTTCCACAGTTCAACACAGTTGGTCACTCCGCTCTTTTCGTGGATGCGCCAGATTGCGCCCACTTCCCATCCCAGGCTGTCGCATACTTTTTGTAGAACCAGAGGCGCCGCCGCTTGCAGGGTCAGCGATTCAGCCAGCACGCGGGTCACGGCGTACCCGGTGGCCAGCCGCTGTTCCCCCCGCTTACGACCGGTAATATCCCGCGCCACACAGTAAATGAGCTCCTCTTCCGCGGATGGGGTCGCGTTCCAGAGCAGCCATTTGTAAGAGCCGTCTTTGGCACGGTATCTATTCTCAAAGGAAATGGATTGCGCCCCCGCGGTCAGTTTTTGCGCTTCGAAGATGGTGGGGCCGCGGTCCTCGGGATGGACAAAATCGAGATAAGGTTTGGCCCTGAGTTCATCATGCGTATAGCCCAGTGTGTTTTCCCACGCCGGATTGACGCGTTTAAAAAAGCCGTCAAAACCGGCTACACACATCATGTCCAGCGACAGCATGAAAAGACGATTCAAATCCTCATGGGTGTGGTCGGAACCAACCTCAATCGCTGGTTGAAGTGCCGTGTGGGGTGGTGAATCAAGGAGCGTTGCCGCCCGGCGCGCGAGAGCCTTGAATCCTTCTTTTTGGCCTGAGGTAAGTTCGCGAGGCGAGCGATCCATCACACTCAGCGTTCCGATCACGGCGCCTTCCGGAGACATCAGCCGGAATCCTGCGAAGAACCTGAATTCGGGACCCGAGACGACAAGGGGATCTGCGGCATAGCGGTCATCCAGAAAGGCGTCGGGCACGATCAGGAGATCGTTTTCAAGCAGGGTTTGGCCCCAGAAGCTGGAAGCCAAAGGGAGTATGTCGAGGTCGCAGCCCACCCTTGATTTCACTGAATGAATTCCGGCATCAACCACGCTAAGCAGCGCCGCGGAAGTGCAACATAATGCAGCAGCGATTCGGGGAACGTCGTCGAAGGTTTCCTGGCCGGCGCGGTCAGGCTTTTGGGGCCGATGAGGGGCGGCGGGCCGTTCCGGATTGGCAGTGGGAGGAGCCTCTCTCATTCTGGCGGATCGGGCGACCGTTGGGAAGGTTTTCACTTCCATCAGAAGTATGGCCTTCCAGGGATTAGCCCAACGGCCTGGAGATTATAGCAACGCACCATCCAGTATGATTTGGTCTCAGCCGCGAGTTTCTCAAGTAATCTGCCACGCCAGAAGGAATTTATGAGAGCGTAAACTCCGATCCTCCGGGTCCCAATAGACCCCAGCGGCTTTCTCTTAACGAGCCGCCAGTTTTGCCGCCAGCGTCAACAATACTTTACGGTCAGCCTCTTCCATTTTCTTCAGCAATCTTTCCAGCTTTAACTGGAATCGCGCCTGCGCCCCCTGGGGTCCGGCAAGGTCAGTCAGCTCTTTTGCCGATGAGGGCGTGTAGGCTGAGGGCGGCTCGTCCCCGCTGTAAAACAATTCGTAAAGCTTGACGTCCAACGCCCCCGCGTATTTTTCCAGGGTGGACAGAGAGGGGACCGTGTGGCCGTTCTCCACCCGGGAGGTATAGCACCGGAGGAGGCCCGTGGCCTTCTCAATGTCACCCTGGGAAAGGCCTTTTTGTTCCCGCAGCTCACGCAATTTCAACCCGATTGTCATAATCCTTCTCCTTTAGAAGATCGCCTGGCAAGGATGCGTCCGCTAGAAGTGGGGAGCATATCACCAATTCCCCTTCTGCGGGTTCCCATAATTACGCTCAGGCCACCAGCCAAGACGCATGCCTGTTGCGAAAAGTTACGGTTGCCATTGCTTGAACTATCGGCGGGTGGTCTTCAAGTCATGAATTTCTTCGAGACAGGGCCGCGTTCCAGTTTGGGTTTAACTTGCATGTTTCCCGAGAAGAAGACTCAAAAGCGCCATTCGGACATAAAGGCCGTTTTGCGCCTGGCGAAAATAGGCGGCGCGCGGATCGCTGTCCACCGCCATGGTGATTTCATCCAGGCGAGGGAGGGGATGCATGATGATGGCATCCCGCCTCATCAAGGCGAGGCACTCTTCGTTGATGACATACACGCCGCGGCAATTCTCGTAATCGGCGATGCGATCGCCAAACCGCTCTTTCTGAATACGGGTCTGGTACACCACGTTGACTTCGGGCAGAACCTTGGCCAGCACAGGTTCCTCGGCAAACCAGATGTTGTGTTCACGCAAGTGGTCCAGGATATCCTCTTTCATTCTCAACATCGGCGGGGCGACAAAATAAATTTTCACATCCTGAAACTTGCTGAGAAGGTAGGCCAGCGAGCGGGTGGTCCGCCCTTGGGCCAAATCGCCCACCATGGCGATGCGCAGCCCATCAATCGCTCCAATTTCCCTGCGGATGGTGTAGAGATCAAGCAATGCCTGGGTGGGATGTTGGCCCACCCCGTCGCCCGCGTTGATGATGGGAACCCGCGAGACTGAGGCGGCGCGGCGCGAAGCTCCCACTTCACTGTGCCGCAGGACGATGACGTCCGCGTACCCATTCATGATGCGAATGGTGTCCTCCAGGGTTTCGCCCTTGGAAACCGAGGAAAACTCGGCCGCGTTTTCGGTGGAAATCACCCGGCCTCCCAGACGGTGCATGGCCGTCTCAAATGAAAACCGCGTGCGGGTGCTCGGTTCATAGAAAAGAGTGGCCATAATGCGGTTTTCAAAATCCTTGTTGCCTCCGCCTTCCGCCACTGCCTCCATCTTTTCGGCCACTTGAAAGAGCTCGGCCAGGGTGGCCAGATCGAATTGTTGGGCTTCCACAATGTGGTGTAGTTTCATCCGCTAATCAGGGTCTCCTCTGAAGAACTCGCACAGACTCGCCCCACATTTTGCCATCCCTTGGGACATTCGAACAAGCACGGTTCAAAACCATTAGTAGTTCAGTTTGTTGTAGCGGCGAGTTGTGGGGACCCCAAGTTGTGATTTGGGGCTCGCCACGTGGTTTTGTAGCAGCGAGTTTACCTCGCCACGTGGCGGCGTAAAGTCGCCGCTACGTCATAATCTTATGATTCCCATAATCCGGCCTTCCGCAGCACCCGGCTCCTATCCCTTTTCACTTTCCTGCACAGCTTCGATGGCGGTCAGCAAGGTGCGCCGGTTGCCAGCCCTGAGCTTGGAGAGGACGTTCGAGACATGGTACTTCACCGTGCGTTCCGAAATGCCCAGGGCTCCGGCAATCTCCTTGTTGGAGAAACGTCGAATCATCAATTCCAGCACTTCTGTTTCCCGGGCGGTCAGGGAGAGATCGCGCCGCACGCGCTTATCCAGCAATAAGTTGGTGTTTCTCACATATTCAGCGATGACCGGCCGGGGAAACCAAAGGTTGCCGGCCATGATTCCGCGCACAGCCTCCAGCAATTCTTCCTGCCAGTTTCCCGTAACCAGAACCACGCCGTCTATGCCGGCGTAGAGCAATCTTAATTTCTCGGCATTGTCGCATGCCGGGGAGGGCGCCAGGGCAAGAAACTTGCTTCCCGGACATCGGATGCGCAAGAGACGGGTGAGTTCGGTAAGCTGCTCGTGAAGATACCATCCATCAAAGACAAACAAATAGGGCCGGCGCTGCTCGATCAACGCGTCAAAGTGCTCAATAGGGGGATGGGAAAGTAGACTTCCCAATTCCGGGTCTTGAGAAAGGATTTGAGTTAACACGTTGGCGACAATGGGATTGCGCGCAATGACCTGTAGGTGTATGTCCATTCGTGGGGCCTGCCTCGGGAATAAACCTCAAGAGGCCAAGTGCCCCCTCAGAGCTTATATCCTAATCTTGCCGGGACTGTCTAGATTATCGGGTTGGTAATCCTGCCAGGATGGCAGGGCTTAGTTGTTTGGCGGGGCAATCCATTAGGCCGCCAGCTAGGTGGCTTGAAACCATAGAATGTTTTCGCTTTAATTTCGCTGTACTAAACCTCGAAAATCAACGTCAGAACCCTGACCTTAATAACTGGGGTGGGACAGTTGACTATTCTGCCCCAAGGGTTCTAATAGGACCATTGGGGACGAGGCTCTTCTCCAGGGATCTTGCGACGACAGGACTACACCCCTTCGTTGCTTCCTCGCCCCCTCAAATCTCTGTTTAAGTGGTCAGATTCGTGGACCCGGAAGGCGGGCCTCGTATAGGCACGGGTTGAGCGGCGCGCCTGGGAACAAGGCCCAACGTGTTCGGCATCGACAGTCGGAATTGACTCGGCTTAAGCGGCTTTGAAACAAGTAGTCTGGTTTTGGCGTCCTTTATATTTTGGGCAGGGCAAGGTGCCATAACTCGTCCTGAGAAGATTTGATGCACCAAAAAAGAAGTGAGCCAGACTAGGAGGGGTATTGAAGTTATGAGCTCACAGGTTTCGAAGACGCTAAGGGGTTGAGGCTATGGGAACGACGGCCCTTGTGGTTGACGACGAAGCAAGCGTTTGCCAGTTGCTTGGCAACAAGCTTAAACAAGAGGGGTACACCTGCCAAACCTGCTCGAGCGTCGAGGAGGCCTTGATTGCCGCGGAAGCAACTTCGTTCGATGTCATCATCTCCGATTTGCGCCTGCCCAAGATGTCGGGATTGGATTTCCTGGAAATAGCCCGCCGCAAGTTTCCTCGCACCGCTTTCCTGATGGTTACCGGAGTGGATGACGTGCGCGTGGGAATTGATGCCATGAAAAAGGGCGCGGACGATTACCTCGTGAAGCCCTTTCAACTGGATGCGGTGTTGGTGGCGATCGGCCGGGCGCTGGAAAGAAAACAGATGGAAGCGAATTTGGAGAACTACCGTCACAACCTGGAAGAGATGGTTGAACAGCGGACCTCCCAACTTCAATCGGCCATGAAAAGGGTTGAGAAGACCTACGATGAGACGCTGGAGGCCCTGGGCGCCGCGCTCGATTTGCGCGACACGGAAACTGAGGGCCATTCTCGCCGGGTAAGCCGTTGCTCTCTGGAGATCGCAACGGCCATGGGATGCACTAACGGCCAGTTAAAACAGATCGCCCGCGGGTCCTACCTGCATGACATCGGAAAAATCGGCATTCCCGATGCAATCTTGCTGAAACCGGGCAAGCTGAACGAGGAAGAAATGGCGGTGATGCAAACCCACGCGCGTGTTGGCTACGACCTGGTCTGCCGCATCGGCTTTCTGGCGCCTGCCGCCGAAATTGTGCTGACCCATCAGGAGCGCTACGACGGCACAGGATATCCCCAGGGTCTGGTGGGCAGTGAAATCCCGCTGGGTTCGAGAATATTTGCCGTGGCCGACACGCTCGACGCCATGACTTCCGACCGGCCTTATCGCCGCGCCTTGCCTCTCTCCGCGGCGCGAACGGAAATTACCCGCCAAGCCGACCGGCAATTTGATCCGGAAGTGGTGCGTGTATTCCTATCCATCCCGGACACGGTTTGGGAAAATATCCGCCGCGAGATAGCCGGCGCCCGCCTCTATACCGCTTCCCGCAATTCCTTGCTCGCCTCGTCCATCCCGCCTTTCGCCTTGCCCTTGGGCAAACGCTTCGCTCCGCCGGTGGTGGGTGAGAGTTAACACGATCCGCAGTTGTGGCGAACCGCCGCCACAGTTTGAATCCTGGGAAGTGGCGCTGACCCCCGCAGCGCAGGCTGCCGTATCTGGATTTTGCGGCCCTTCCTGTGGTTTCATATTGCGTAATCCCAGTATATGCATTATCCCATATTATATAATCGCGCAGACGAACCGCGGCGATGCCGCATCGATCGGAAAGAAAAGGATCACAGAGCGGGTAGCGCAGAGTCTCTGCCTCTGAGACTCTGCGGCTTTTCAACTTCTTTCAATTCAAATTGGGGTACGGTCGTCACCGGGTAGCAACACGCG
>DATGFN010000037.1:0-11408 GCA_035308965.1 Terriglobia bacterium
ATGGGGGAACCCTCCGTGAGATTGGCGCCATGCAAAGATGGGCCACCGCCAGTAGGATCTACCCCACCATGGGTGCGATAATTTCTATAACGAATCCTCCGGCAACTTATGAAGCGCCACGTCCTCACCTACGGGTTGATCGCTGGAATCTTGATTGCTCTGCTCCAGTGGACCGAGTATCAGTTCCTGGTCGTCGAACATTCCATCGAAATCTACGGTGGACTGATCGCCGCGACGTTTGCCGTTCTTGGCATCTGGCTGGGTCTCAAGCTGACAGCAAAACGCCAGACAATTGTTGTGAGGGAGGTCCCCCTTCCTGCCGAGGGACCGTTCACCACTGACGAAAGAAAACGTGAGGACCTCCACCTCACGCGCCGCGAGCTTGAGATCCTTGAACTGATCGCCCAGGGCCTGAGCAACCGCGAAATCGCCGAGAAGCTTTTTGTGAGCGAGAGCACGGTGAAGACACATTCCAGCCGTATTTTCGACAAACTCGGGGCCAGACGAAGAACGCAAGCGGTGCAACTCGGCAAGGAATTCGGCCTTCTCCCCTGACTTACTCCTGCACGAGCACGGTTCGTGCCAGTGTTCGGGCCAATAACCGCTCCCCCAAAGGGATGATTTTTCTCTCCGCCGCCAAAATCAGCCAAAAGGATGACGACACCGACCCCGCCTCATGCGGTATGTTGAGCCGCTCAATATACCAACGAGCGACACGAAGTTCATGAAAACGTGAAGTTTCTGAAAACATGAACTTCCTGAAAAAAGGAGCGGACATGAAGTTTCTGAATTCAAATTCGATTTCGATGAAGGTCTTTGTCTTTGTTGTAGGTGCTCTGTCGATCGGCTTGTTTTCAAGCACTGCGCTCATTCCCGCAACCGCCGCCGCCCCGGAATACGAACTCCCCCGGGTCTACGACGCCTCCATGCCCCGGGACCAGCAGATCGCACTCGCTGAAAGCGCCGCCCCGGCCGAGGTATCCAGTAATGCCACCGTTTATGTTCTCGGCCCCAAAGGCTACGAGAAAGCGCGCGAAGGCACTAACGGCTTCAGCTGTTTTGTTGGCCGGCATTTCGTAAAGCCCGCAGAAACGACCATTGAGCCGGCATGCTTCGACGCCGAAGGCAGCCGCACTCTCTTGCTTGTCTACATGCACGGAGAAGAGCTGCGCATAAACGGCAAGTCCGAGGCCGAAATCAAGGCAGACGCCGCCAACGGATATAAGGAAGGCCGTTACCAGTATCCGAGCAAGCCGGGGTTCCTCTACATGATGTCCAGCCGTAACCGCTTGAGCGCAATCCCCGAGCACGGCACTGGTATTTTCCCTCCGCACTTGATGTTTTATGCGCCGAACATGACAACGAAGGACATCGGGTTCGACGCCAAGCCGGGACTCGACAAGCTCGATTATCTTGGGATGACTCACCCCGGAGCAGGCGATAACCTGATCGTAGTTATCCCAGCGGCATCCAAGTCGCCAGCTGACGTGGCTGGTCGCTGAGCCGGTATGAGCCCGTATGAGCATGGGGCCGGCAGCATACGTGGAAAGGTCGAGGTCGGATACGAGGTTGGATACGAGGTCGTATAAAAGATCGGATAAAAATTACTAAGGACATGAGAAAGATCGTCGTCACCTTCGGGCTGATTTCCGGCGCTATCTCCTCGCTGATGATGATAGCGGTGGTGACCTTCGGCGGCAGGATTGGCTTCGACCGCGGCGCGATCATCAGCAACACCTCGATCGTGCTCTCGTTCTTGATGGTGTTTGTCGGCATCCGAACCTACCGAGACAACGTCAGCGATGGTCAGATTACCTTTTTAAAAGCGTTTGCCGTCGGCCTCTCCATTACGCTGATATCCTGCATCATCTATGTCGTAACCTGGGAAGTGATCTACTACAACTTCCTGCCTGGTTTCTGGGATGCCTATGGCGCTCATCTGGTTCAGAAGCTCACCGCCTCGGGGGCGAGCCCGGCAGCCGTCCAGGAAAAACTTCAGCAGGTCAGAAAATACAAAGAGCTGTACAAGAACCCATTCTTCAATGCAGCGTTCACGTTCATTCATCCCTTCCCGATAGGGCTCGTCATCACGCTGTTCTCCGCGTTGGTCCTGAGGCGAAAGCCGCAACCGCAACCCGAGCAATCACCCTTGCCGGCTGCAAATGAACTCCCATAAATGCGGATAACCTACGGTGGTTTTATCGGCGGTCATCCGGGTTCATTGGTCCACCCACTGGATTCGCGCAGGAAAGCCAGCGGCGGGAGGCTATTTTCCCCGCTCAGTTCCAGAGCAGGCTGCTGCCTTCACGGCGGGGAGCAAACGGGGCAACAACAATGTCATGTCAACTTCATTAGTAAGGTCCCACCCGGTGAACACCACGATCAGGTTTTGCTCGGGAAAAACCAGCAGTGTCTGGCCGCCCCATCCGGAAGCCATCCATATATATTTTCCACCTGAGGGAATCAACCACCAGTTAAACCCCCAGTAGAGCCTTCCCCCTTCCACCGTATATGGCATGGGAATGTGTGGCGCGACCGATTGCTTCACCCAATCCGCGGACACGATCTGCTTGCCTTCCCAGATTCCGTTGTTCAAATAGAGGAATCCGATTTTTGCCAGGCCCTCATCGTTGAGATACAGGCCGCCTTCGGTATCGACCGTGCCCACGTAGTCACGCTTCCAGTAGTGCCTGATGCCGAGTGGGGCGAAAAGATATTTCTCCCCATAGACGTCAATGTCCAGTCCCGTTTCTTTTTGAAAAATGTAGGCCAGCAATTCAGTGGTTGCGCTGCTGTATACGAAGTTCTTTCCCGGTTCTTCCACAATGGGTTCATCAATCGCGTATTGCACCCAATCGTCGGCAGCCTCCATGTGCACAACATCATTCTCGGGGACGTCAGAGTCGAGGGGATAGTACAACTCCTCTGTATTCATTCCGGAAGTCATGGTCAGCAGGTTTTCAATCGTCATGTGGCGCTTCCACTCACCCACGTTCTTGACTCGCGCCACATCGAAATACTTCAACACGGGAGTGTTCAAGCTGGCCTTGAAATCGCCGCGGGTGATGGCGACGCCAAAAATAATGGACGTGACGGTTTTGCTGATGGACTGCATGGTGTGCAGGTCCGTACCGTGATAAAAAGGGTGCCACTCGGTATCGAAATAGTTGTAGCGCCCAGTCAGCCGCGCGTTGAGCGGACCTTTTATCTGCGCTTCTTTTGCGTAGATTTGACCGTAATCGTGCTGGTATTGCCGTGCGAAGACCTCCGTGCCGCAACGGAAAACCCGGAAACTGTCTGTCATCGTGTACTTGCCGCGTGCGATGTCAGCATCGAAATTCTTCAGGATCTCTTCGTCGAGTCCGACACTCGCAGGAGTTCCTTTCGGCCAAGCCTTCGTCGGCCAAGTTACGGTGGAAGTGGGTGAAGCTGCTTGCCCGGCCGCGAGTGAACAAGTGGTTGAGTACAGAAATAGAGCGCCGATAAGACCGGCCCACGCGACTGTCTTTTTCATAAAATTCCTCCGAGAGCCGATGCGAGCCGGGCCGAAATCTCAAGAAGGCTGGGCGAATCTCCGGGATTATAGCGTGACGACCCTTAGTCACCGAGAGCTATAATTCCCGCGTGCAACAACCTATGCGGCATGGAATGGCGCTTCGCGCTTCCAAAGCGGTTCTCGTTTTTGCAATCGCACTTTTCTACACCATCCTGGTCCTGAACAACATCACGGACTACGGCTCCAACTATGAGTTTGTCCGTCACGTCCTGATGATGGACTCAACCTTTCCCGGCAACCACCTGATGTGGCGCGCCGTCATTTCGCCGCAAGTACATACGGTCTTCTATATCGGCATCATCGCCTGGGAATCAGTCACGATGCTCCTATGCTGGTGGGCTGGAGTGCGGTTGCTGAAATCGTATCGTGCAGACAGGGCGCAATTCGCCGCTGCACTGGACGTCGCCATGATTGCGCTGACGACGAGCCTGCTGATGTGGTTGGTGGCATTCCTCGATGTCGGCGGCGAATGGTTTCTAATGTGGCAATCGAAAATGTGGAACGGGCAGGAAGAGGCGTTCCGAATGTTTACCATCGTCGGTGTGGTGTTTTTGGTTGTGGCGCAACGCGAGCCAACTCCCGATTAGTCGGCAACCGGAAGTAATTCGTCTACAGTCCCGCTTCAGGAGAATTGTCGTGAGGCTTCAAACCGTACTCATTGCCCTGGTTTTACTGCTGGCGACGAAATCACCTGCTCAACAGGTCTTCGATAGTCATGTCCATCTTTGGGAAGGCGAGAAGTCACTCCGTCAGTACGAGACGGACGCGAAAACAGCCGGAATTGATCTGATAGGTTTTGGTGGCATGTGGTTCGGCGGGCCAAATCAGGCTTTGAGCGGGCATCCCGACGAGATCAGAAAAAGCAACGACGCCCATCTCGCCCTTGCAAAGAAGCACCCGGAGATGCTCCCGATTGCGACGGTCCATCCTTATGATGGCGAAGCCGCGCTGGAAGAGGTGACGCGCGTCGCCGCGCTTGGCTTCAAGGTACTCAAGCTGCACCCGCACACGCAGAAGTTCGATCCCTCCGATCCGCGCGTGCTGGCCGTCGTCACTCGTGCTGGCGATCTCGGCATGATCGTGCTGATGGATAACTTCAACATCATCCCGGGAGACAGCGAGAAACTTTTTAATCTCGCGCTTGCAGCACCGAAAACCAGGTTCATCTATGCGCATCTGGGCGGCATGAACTTTCGCTTCTGGAATGTGATCCGGGCAGCTCGCACGGCGAAAGGCCTCTATGCGGATAACATCTACTTCGACATTGCGGGAACGACCGTTCTGCTCAAAGACTCGCCGATCCGGGACGAATTCGTATGGACGATCCGCGGTGTAGGTGTAGACCACGTCCTGCTCGGTTCAGACTTTCCTCAATTCAGTCTCGCGGAGACACTCGCTGCGTTCGAGGAACTCAATCTCACGGCAGAGGAAAAGAAGAAAATTCGCTATCAGAATGCGCAAACGATATTCGGCAGACAGCCCTGATGATATGGAGATGCCCGTTTGTCGCCGCAGTGCCAATCGCGCTTGTAAGGCGCCGCGAACATGAACGGGCTGAGAGGCACCCGGCGAATGAATGCAGGCTTGGTAGTTTACCCCCAGAATCGATCCCTGGTGACGAAATGACTTTTACTAGCCGACCCAGCGGCATTTATCCAGAAACCCATATTTCGGCGGATCAACGCCGCCCTAAGCCGCTGCAAATGAAAGGGTTTGATTTTGGACCTTCGGTTGCCCTGCGTCTCGGCAGCAGCGCCAAGCAAGCCAAGCATCGAGCCTTGAGAAGTTGCAGACACATCTTCAGCAGGAATTCGGCAGCAGGGAACCGAAAAGGAGCACGATGCGATTTGCAAAGATCAAAAAGATCAAAAAGATCGAAAAGCTCGAAAACATCGAAAAGATCGAAAAGAAAAAGACTGCAGCCAGAGTCGCCGCAGGAGCGCTCGTCCTCGCGAGTCTGCTGAGCATGACCGTGAGCACGCGGGCACAGGAGGCAGAGAGGCCCTATCCGAAGATGCTGCCACTTTCGCAGTATTTAATGGACCGGGATGCGGCCATCGCGCTGGCGCGAAGCGCTGCTCCGGAGGGCATTTCAAAGGATGCGTCCGTTTTGGTGCTGACGCCCAAAGGCTGGGAAACAGCAGTCAAAGGTACCAACGGTTTTGTCTGCATGACGGGCCCGGCATGGACGGCCAGCATTGACTTTTACGACGTCTGGAGTCCGAAGCAGAGAGGGGCGATTTGCCTCAATCCAGCGGCCGTGCGCTCGATCCTGCCGCTCTTTCGTAAGCTGACGGACATAACGCTCGCCGGAGTGACCTCCGTAAACGAGCGCATCGCGGCCGTTCAAGAGGCGTATGCGAAGAAGGAGATCCCGCCAGTGGAGCCCGGCGCAATGAGCTACATGATGTCCAAAGATGCATACCTCAGCCATCTGGGTTCGCACAATCTATGCCACGTGATGTTCTTCTTGCCGATCAAAGATCCTGCTGAATTGAACGCCGATGATCCGAAAGCCCCCATTTTTTCGACCTCGATCTGGTTCCCGGACCCTGACAAACCAGATAGTCCACTGAACAAAGGCCTACCGCCGCTCCGGACCGTCCCCATCGAAGTGCCCTATTGGTCCGACGGCACTCCAGCGTTCCACTAGGCAAGGTGCCCCAGGTTCCGCGCAGCCGAAGGCAAGCTAACCTGGGCTCGCCGAGTGAGTCAAGATTTTCGTATGGTCTAAAGAACCCTCCCGCCGAGCTTAGCGCGCCAAACCAGAGAAGTGAAAACCGCAAAGTCAAAAGTTAAAAGACAGGTCGCGAACGGACTATCGAAGGGTGCCCCAGGTTCCGCGCAGCCGAAGGCAAGCTAACCTGGGATTGCCGCGTGGTCCAAGATTTTCGGATGGTCTAAGGGCCGCACATTTTCTGGCGATTTGCTTGCCGGGCGTAAAATGGCTTTATGAGTCCAGACGTTTCCGAACTTTTAAAAAAGGCTCTGGCCCTCCCGCCGGAGGCCCGTGCCGCTTTGGCTGGATCGCTGTTGGAAAGCCTCGACGATACCGTGGACCCGTCGGTCGAGGAATCATGGAAACACGAAATTGCCAGACGCATCGAGGAACTGGATTCCGGCAAAGTAAAACCAATTCCGTGGGCCGAGGCGCGGCGTCAGATTACTACCCTCCTCAATGGCCGCTAAGTCGCTGGACATTCACCCGTCCGCACTCGCCGAACTCAAGTCTTCCATCAGTTGGTACCTGGAACAAAGCGAAGCCACCGCCGATAAGTTTGTCGAAGAGATCGATCGAGCAATTGACCTCGTATTAGCATCACCCCGGCGATGGCCAACGGGTGACCTCGACACCAGGAGGTTTGTTCTCCGCCGTTTTCCTTATGCGGTGATTTACCACGAAAGGAAATCAGTGGTCAGAATCTTGGCCATCGCCCACGGACACCGGCGACCTGGATATTGGAAAGACCGGCTCTGACAGTCTTACTAAAAGTTTGCGAACTTCCCGTCTGGTCCCGAGCTATCCGCATTATCAAGGAGGTTCATCACTCGATGAAAAAGGAGACAGTGGAGAAGAGCCGCAGTAACATCCGCTTGTGGATTGCAGTAGGCGATGAAAAGAGCGGAAAGAATCTCGATGGGGAAGTGGCGGTTGGCGAATGTGCTGAAAGCACAGATAGTATGCTGCGAAAGAACATTGGAACAGAAAATCTGCGATGCGGGGCCGAATCCGATGCGAGTGGAGCCGATGATACTGTCGGAGGCACGAAAGCAGATGATGAAAACCGGAGAAATTATCGCGGAAAGACACGGAAAGTTGAGGTGGTTCTACCGGAGGGAAGAGCTAAAGATTAGAGTGGAACACAGACTCGCAGAGTTGGTACCTCTACACCTCAAGACGCAAGAGCCTATGTTTAAGCATCGCATGGGACAAATGTTAGAAATAGCAGTGCTGAAGGCGATAAAACAAAGCGGGATGGGGTTTCTAGGAAATTTTACGGACTTGGAAAAGCACGACGACAGCACTCCATATACAAAGGCGGAGCCACCCCAGGACATCAACGGGAGAAAGATGGAGAAGGGACCACTGGACTTTGTGGTATTTCCCAAGGGAATTAGTGCTGGTATCGAAGTGAAGAACTATCGGACTTGGTTATACCCGGATAGCACAGAGGTCAAGGAAATGCTGTGGAAGTGCGGCGATGTTGGGGCGGTGCCCATACTGGTGGCGAGGCGGTTGCCGTTCTTGACGATACGACTGCTGCAAATGGGCGGATGTCTTGTACACGAGAACTACAACCAGCTATATCCGAAAAGCGAGGAAGTATTGGCGGGTGAGGTGAGGGAGAAGGGAAGGCTGGGTTACCACGATGTAAGAACAGGAGGTGAAGCAGATAAACGGATGGTACGCTTCTTCTGCGACCTAGTGCCGGGGCTGGTAGAGGAAGCGGCTCCCCGATTCAAGAAGCTGCAGGACGTGCACAAAGCATTCGGTAAAGGTGAAATCAGGTATTTTGCATGGTACAGGGAGATTCGACGCGGCATCAGGGGGTGGCGGGGAAAAGGAATTGGAATGTAGATCGTCGGGACGGGAAGAATCTCTGGACTACTTATATGTATTTATAAGTAGCATCGGGCGGTTGTGCGTCAGTGCCAGAGATAGTGTGTCAAAATGGACACGGTAAAAATTGATATGGAAAAGAAGGGGTTACGGCGAGGCCCGGGAAATTTTCAAGAGGCTGACCGGACAAACCGTACAGAGTATCGCCTATCAGGGAAGTTTGAGTGTAAAGCTGCTCCGGCCGAAAAAGCCTCTTGACTTAAGGAACAACCCACTCCGAAACTGAATCAAGCGCACCAAGCGCAAAGCAAGAACGCCCTTTGACAATCTGCCATGGCGCCGGGAGGCGTCAGGGTTTTCCCATGTTCCGGAGCCTGCCCTGAGCGACGCCGAAGGGTGCCCGCTGCTGAGAAAGGTGGTGAAGATTCTCGCCAGCCCATCCTCTTATCTAAGGTGGGGGACTTGACATTTTCACCGGGACGAAAGGGTGCCGCACTCGATCGAAACTGCTAAGTCCTTATTCCGGAATACTTTGATATAACTCCTTATTCTTCAAAGACCGAGCCAAAAAACTCCTTCTAACTCAATGATTCTTTAAGACCAGGGGGGAGGGGGGTACCGGTACCAAACAGTAATCATTCTGCCAAAAAGTCACCCTTTACCGATTTTCGCGTGACACAGTTTTCAACTTTATTTTGGCTCGTGGCCCGTTGCGGGACGAGGGCACCCATCCTCAGAAATTCCCTGAACGGAACATGTTAGGAAGTGGGAACAGACAGAACCCGGTGGGAATCAGTTTACCCTCATGAAGTGTTACAATACTTACAACAGTTACACTCGGAGCATTGATGAAGCAATCGCGCACGATGGTGCTCAGCATGCGCCTGCCAGTGGAGAGTGGAAAACGTCTGAAGCGCATCGCGCATCGGCACGGCTGGACGCCGAGTGACGCCAGCGCGCGGCTGGTGGAAGAGGGCTTAAGGCGGTCGGAATTTGCCTTCCTGGATTTTCGCGATTCACCGGCTGGCAGACAGGCCTATATCCAAGGCAGCACCCTGGCGATCTGGGAGGTCATGCTGCTTCTTCGAAGCCACAAAGGAAAGGTCAAGGACGTGGCCAAGCATCTGAAATGGCCTGAAGCGAAGGTTCGAGCTGCCCTTCACTATTCGGAGGCATTCCCAGAAGAAGTGAACGACGCGATAGCGGAGAACGATTCCATCGATTTCGACAGCCTAAAGCGCATGCTTCCCCAAGCGGTCGACTTTGCCGCCAGACAGACCAAGCGTGGCTGATGCTCAAGCTACTTCTAGATGAGCACATCTCCCCAGACGTAGCGAATGGGGTTCAACGTCGCAATCGATCGCTAGTTATTTACCCGTTGGTGCAGTGGGAGAGCGGAAACTTTCTTGGGAAGGAAGATTCCGTTTGCCTGTTGGAAGCAGCGAAGCAACGCTTGACCCTGGTTACTTATGATCGCAGAACGATTCCTCCGTTGTTAAAGCTCTGGGCAGAGGAAGAACGATCTCACGGTGGCGTGATCTTTGTCGATGAAAAGACAATCTCGCCGGCGGACATCGGAGGACTGGTCCGTGCTCTAATTTCGCTCGTGCACGAGGCCGGGAGATTGGACTGGACCAACCAAGTCTACTTCTTGCGGAGCGGCCGCTGACGCGCCGAATTCGCGCTGGAAAGACAAAGACAACGAGATGCGAAAAGGGTTTACGAGAGAACCGAAAAGGGACGAGCCCGCGACTCCACTCAAGAACTACATCACGCGGAGCGGGCTGCAGCGACTCAAAGATGAGCACCGGTTTCTGCTCACGAGGGAACGTCCGGCCGTGGTGGAAGTGGTGGCGTGGGCTGCCAGCAACGGCGATCGCAGTGAAAACGCCGACTATCAGTACGGCAAGCGGCGGCTGCGGCAGATCGATTCGCGAATTCGCTTTCTCACCAAGCGAATCGAAGCCGCAGAAGTGGTGGACCCGGAAGCTCCGAGATCAGGGCTCGCGGCAACGAAGGCATTCTTCGGAGCGACCGTGCGCTTTGCCAATTCCGCGGGAGCCGAGCGAGTGGTAAGCATCGTTGGCACGGATGAGGTCGATCTCAATCGCAACCACATCAGTTGGGTGTCACCTCTGGGGCGCGCGCTGATGAAGTCGGAAGCGGGTGACAGCAGAGTCCTTCAATTGCCGGGCGGTATAGAAAACCTCACCGTGCTGGAAGTCTGTTACGAGCGCATTGATGTGGAACCATTCCGCGAACCACCCGGATCCGAGTCCTCGGCAAAAGGACTCACTCGCCGACGCTAGCCGGCACAATTCTCTGCGCCCCAATTCTCTGCGTCCAAGGAGGACCAATGGCAGAGACGTTCGAAGCATACCGAACTCGAGTCCTAAACTATCTCGGCGATGAGGATCCCATCTGCGTTCAACAAGCCACTCCATCGCAGCTCGAGCGTCGACTGCGCGATGTCGCGCCTGAGGAGTTGATCCGGCGTCCTGCACCTGAAAAGTGGTCAATCGCCGAGATCATAGCGCACTTGGCGGACGCGGAGCTGGCGATGGGATGGCGATTGCGAAACATGCTGGCGAATCCGGGCTTGGCCCTGACGTGGTGGGATCAGGACATATGGGCGGAGCGCTTGGGTTACGCGCAGCAAGATGCGAGCCTGTCGGCAGCGGTCTTTCGGGCGCTGCGCGAGAGCAACCTGCGACTGTTGCAGTCGGTCCCGCGCGCACGCTGGGTGGAGTGCTACGGCGTCCACGAGGTACGCGGACGGCAAACGGTCGAGGAGTTCGTCCGCCTGGAAGCCGCACACGACCTGAACCATCTTCGGCAGATCGACCGCATCTTGGCTGGGCGTACGTAGTGGTGTACCCCGATGCACGACGAGGACGTCAGATTGATCGAGGGAAAAGAGTTCGGGTTCTTTACTTATTCGTCAGCGCACGTCTAGCCGTTCTCTGCGCAGCGCGTTTCTCTCCTTGCGCTTCGTTCCTCGACTGGATGGCGTGCGCGTTGACGATTGCGCGAATTAGTCCCGGGAAGCGTTGCTCGAGGTCCATGCAGCGCGAGGTGTTGTGGACTTCCACCCCGCGACGTTCACTACGGATCAGCCCTGCCTCTCTCAGTTCCCTGAAGTGTTGAGATAGTGTGGACTTCGGGATCGTCTTGTCGCTGACTGTCAGAAACGTCGAGCAGTTCTGCGAGCACTCCTGCGACACGATGTCCGCATAAATTGCCACCCGCACCGGGTCGGACAAGGCGTGGAGAATTCCTTCTACCGTAATC
>DATGFN010000038.1:0-2907 GCA_035308965.1 Terriglobia bacterium
GAAAGCCGGGCCATTCGCGGACGAGTTGCTCCTCGAATTGGCTCATTGGCTAGAGCAGCCTCCGGGTGAGGGGCACAAAGACGATATTTCACTTCTAGCCGTCGACTTTACGGCTCACTGATAGTCTCTCTTTCCCTAAGACTGTCGAGAAATCCGTGTCCTTCGACAGTTATCTGGATGCAGGCGTAAGATGCGCGCAAAGTGAAACTTGCAGAGTTCACACACCAGGCCGATCCGTCTACTTCGTTCGCGTTCCTTCTGGTCTTCGCCGTGATCGCATGCCACACCTCAGGAGACCCGTCAGAAGCTGGCCCGTTGGCGTCGAAGCGGGTTACGTTAATTCTGGAGACCGCGGCGGTTGTGGGCGCCGCGCTCCGCTCCCTCGTTGCCTCCGGCAAATTAAAAGTCCTCCGATGGCCGGAATTCCGTGACGTCAGTGGAGATACCTTGAAAGTCTATTGCAGGCCGCGGCTACGGACCCGCCTGGGTTGACGGAGTGGGGCTACCGCGGAAGCGAAAGTTGTCGCTTCCATTTTGCAAAAGTCGGCTCAGGAGGGTTTGAACGCCGAAGACTATAATGCAACCCCGCCGTGGGAGGTGACGATGGCCTACACGACGGGGATGCGGCGGTGCGAGATGCGGAACTAGCCGAAAAAATCATATCGAACCAAATGGCGAAATCACCGGTCGATGAGGTAGGGCCGCCCTTGTCGAGATCGTATCTCTGAATAATCCACCCAGGAACTGGTCTTCCAACTTTAGATTGGTAGTTTTGACAATTGTGCCGGGTCTTTACGGCAATAGAATCGTCCCTTATCACTCAATTGTGACGAGGATTCCTATACGGAGGCAGCCATGCGCAGCAAACGCCCTGCAATGCTCACACTCAATGATAGTGTCGCCGACCAATCTCAGAGCCATCTTTTGACTCCTGCGACGGGACATTGGCGATTTGCTCTTCTAAGTCTGTTCGCTACTTGTCTATTTCTTGCCGCCCTCGCTCTCCGTGCGCAAGAGTCGAGACCTGTGTCCGGCTTTCTCGGGGACTACTCTGGGCTCGCCCCCGATCCGAAGAATGGCGACCTGCTGGTGTACGAGAAGGACCCCAATGTCCTCAAGAAATACAACAAGTTCATTTTCGATCCGGTCACGATCTATTTGCTTCCCGAGGCTCGAGACCGTGGCATTGATCCCGACGACCTGGAGCGCCTGGCTCAGTATTTCCACGATGCTGTCACGGATGAACTCAAGAAGTCCGGACGCTACGAAATCGTGACCACTCCTGGACCAGAGGTTCTCGAGTTGAACGTGGCGATCACAAACGTGGAACCCAATGGTGGCAAAAAAAATGCAGCCTTGAAGGGAGGAGCAGCCGTCGTTTCTGCTGCCACGGTACCGGGGATCGGCTTGGCCGTTCCCCGACTGAGTGTCGGCAGGGTCAGCATCGAAGGGGAAATGCTCGATTCCACGTCCGGCGAGAGGCAGGCAGCGTTCGTGACCGGTAAAGGGGGCCGAAGATGGTTCAGCGGCCTCAGCGGTTTCAAGAAATGGGCAGATATCGAGGCCGCATTTCGCGCGTGGTCGAAGAACTTTCGCGAGCGCTTAGACGACGCGCACGGATCATAGCGCTTCTTGCGCTGCCATGATGGGAAGAGCCGCTTGGCGAAAGGAAGACAGTTCACCTTTTACGATCTCGCGCTTGAAGCCCCACAACCAGAAAAAAAAGTACCATCAAGCCGTCATCAATCCAGTGGTGCAAGTCCATCGAGAGAAGAGGGCGGCGACCTATTTGCAATGGAAGCTTCCGAAGCGCGAAATAGAACGCGCTCCAGGGCGAATTCGCCCAAGCGAGGGCGACAATAGTTGCTCCAGAGAGTAAGGACTGAACCCGAGGTCTCGCTGACAAAACGATCGAGCATCGACTTCGGATGCGGCAGAAAACGGGTTTGACTGGCAGCGGAGAGAGAAGTTTCCATGAGGATCGAAGTTCGTCTTTAATACGAGTTTCCGATTGGGACCTCCGGCTCGCGCGTCGTACGCTTCCTCTCCCCTGCGCACAATGAATTTGCCACGAAAGCTAAGTTTCAGTTACCCGGCGTGAATAAGCCAATTCCTGACGAACGCGATAATTGGAAACCGGCGTTTTTCCAGATAAATGTTGCGCAAAGTTTTATCACCCGGCGTACCGAACTGTGTGCTCCCATCTGGGCTAAAATCTGTTCCACTAACAGGTTCAGTCACCTTGTCACTTTTGACAGTTCCAATGGGCTCGTGACTCACGGTAACCTCCGCATTTGGTGGGGCGACTCACCCCAGAGCGGCTCAAATCCTTAGAACCCGATCGACGCCTCTATCCTTTTTCAATCGAGGCGTAGGAGCCCTTGTAAGCGGTGCTCCGGTGAAGTGGGATCGAAATCTTGTGGAGTTTGTAGAATCGGAGAAAAAAAAATGAAACGCCGAAGGCAGATGATTCTACCGTTGGCATGCGTACTTTTGACGGCAGCGATCTGCGCAGCGCAGACTCAGCAACCGGAACCGACCGCAAACGTAATCAGCGGAACCGTAGCTGCCATCGGTTATCCCGTCGGCGGCGGCGGTACCAAGGTCAGCATGGTGGGATCGGCTGCGGCACCCCAGGCAAGCGGTGAAGCGAAGGTCGAAGCGAAAGCGGCCGGGACGGGTGTCGAGTTAAAGGTAGTGGGGATGCCACAACCAACCGCTTTGGGCGCCGAGTTTCTCACCTTTGTGTTGTGGACGGTGACGCCCGACGGAACCACCACCAACCTTGGAGAAATCCCCATCGAGCAGAACGGCGAAGGAAAGCTGACGGTCAAAGCCCAGTCACAAACCTTTGCTTTGATCGTCACTGCTGAACCGTATTACGCGGTACGCATTCCTAGTGAACTC
>DATGFN010000039.1:0-1558 GCA_035308965.1 Terriglobia bacterium
CACCCTGATTATTCACGTTCGCCCGGGCCATGCCGCGGAACTTGAGGCCCAGATCAAGGAAGTCAATGCCCACGCCGACAAAATGCCCAACACTCAGCCTGTCCTCGTTTCCCAGGTCATCGAAGGCGAAAACGACGGCGCGTACTACATTTCCTTCCTCCGCAAATCGCTCGCCGACTTCGACAAAGAAGTAATGCTCAAGGACATCCTGGGCGATGAAGGTATGGCCAAGCTCGAAAAGACCATGGCCGACACCGAGCAGCGCTCGGAATCCTCTCTCTACCGCTTTCGCCCGGATTTGAGCTATCCGCCGGACCAGGTCGCCGAAGCCGCTCCCGATTTCTGGAACCCCAAACAGATGATGGCCGCCGCCAAGACTAAATCCAAACCAGCCGCAGCCGACGCCGCGCCCGCTAAATCCAAACAGTAGTCTCTTGCTCTTCCAGTAGGGGCGCAGCACTGCTGCGCCCCTGTTTTCATTCTCGCACCACGACGCCCCCGCTCTTCGTCAGCCTCGCAAAGATGCCGGGCTAAAGCCCGTCGCTACAGGGAAAGGCACGTTTGCGGTACGGCTGAAGCCGTGCCTGACGCCCTCGCTCAAATGTGTCGCCCGCGCAACAAACACTAAGGTCTTCTTAGCGCATTGCCAATTTAGTTGCTTGACTTCCCATGCGCAGGGGAGCAGAATCCGCCTCGCCGTCAACAAAAGTTGGCGTCCAACTTTCGACAAGGCCCTGGGCCCCTTTCAAATCACAAACAGGCGTTGCAGCTCACTCGTCCACAGCGCCTCTGAAATGTAGGACACCATGAACAAACAAGGATTAGGCGCCGGCAACGGCCTTCCCATGGGCCACTCTCATTCTCACATTTGGGAACACGTTTTTTCCCGGCGTCAGCTTATGAGGACAGCGGCAGGCACCGCCGGACTAGGGATGTTCTCCGGGCTCGGTGTGCCAAAATTAGCGCACGCGCAAGCTGGCAGCGGCGAACCAAGACCCATCCCGGGTGGTGTCCTGCCTTTTGGAGTACCGGTTCACCACTTCCCGCTGTCGCTGTCGGTGGGTAAGCCGTTAAGCGAAATCAATGACCCGTCGGAGATCACCGATTTCAACGGCTTCGTCGGCGGGATCCATATCCTCGGTGAGGGCAACGGCACTGGCTTCAGCTCCCCGTTGGCGTTTCAGACCGACATGGGTTTCATGCAGGGCGAGTTTATAGGAGAAGATGGCGAGCATCACAACCGCACGTTTGTTTTCGTTTGAATGGACCTTTACACCGGTCCGGTCGGATCGACCAGTCTGCTGCAGCAAGTCCACGATTACAGTCCCGGAATTTCCGCCAACGGCCTGTTCTGGCTGATTCCAGCGCCGCATGACGCCGTGCAGGTGAATTTAGGCTCGGGCACCGCCTCCGTACGAATGACCGATGTCCCGGTTTTAGATGCTCACGATATCGCGAATGCCTTGACCGGTGGACTAGGTTTAGCGAGCCCGCCCATACCGCCCATCGCAGCTGTGCCTGCGACGGTGTCGTTCGACATCGAGTGGAGCAGTGTGCT
>DATGFN010000040.1:0-14931 GCA_035308965.1 Terriglobia bacterium
AGCGGAGGCGGGAGGACTTTATCGCTCCGACGATGGGGGCGAGAAATGGATGAAGATCAATGACGACCACCGCTTCAGCCAGCGCGCCTGGTACTTCACCCATGTCTTCGCCGACCCCAAAAACGTGGACACGGTCTATGAGCTGAATACCGGATTACTGCGTTCGACTGACGGCGGAAGGACGTTCGCACTACTGGCTGCACCACATGGCGATCACCATGGCTTATGGATCGATCCCACCAACCCGCAACGGATGATCAATGGCAATGATGGCGGGGCCACGATTACCGTGGACGGCGGAAAAAGCTGGACGCGCCAGGATAACCAGCCCACCGGAGAGTTTTACCATGTGATTGCCGATAGCCGGTTTCCTTACTATGTGTATGGCTCACAACAGGACCTGGGGACCGTGGCCATAGCCAGCCGCACCGATCACGGGGTGATTGACCGAACCGATTGGTATTCAGTAGCCGGGGGCGAGGCAGGCTACGTTGCGCCCTACCCACCCGACCCCAACATCGTTTTCGCCGGCGATTACGAAGGAACCATAACCCGCTTCGACAAGCGGACTGGCCAGGCCCAGGAAATCTCCGCCTGGCCGGAGGTCACGGACGGCATGGGCGCGGCGGTCCTGAAGCATCGCTTTCAATGGACAGCTCCCATCGCGATCTCGCCCCACGATCCGAACACGCTCTATCACGGAGCGGAAGTGTTGTTTAAGACGACGGATGGAGGAACGAACTGGACCGCCATCAGTCCCGACCTGACTAGAAACGACAAGAGCAAGCAGCAAACTTCGGGTGGCCCCATCACCAAGGACGACACGGGGACCGAATACTACGATACGATTTTCGTGATCGCCGAATCTCCTGTGCAGAAAGATCTGATCTGGGTGGGCAGTGATGACGGTCTGGTCCATTTAACGCGCGATGGCGGCAAAAACTGGTCCGACGTGACGCCCAAACAAGTTCCGGAATGGAGCCGCGTCAGTCAGATTGATCCTTCGCCCTTCGATGCCGCCACCGCTTATTTGGCTATTGACCGGCACCAGAATGACGACCCGCGGCCCTACGCCTACAAGACCAATGACTTTGGCAAGACGTGGACGCAGATCACCAGCGGCATTCCTGAGGACACTTTCGTGCGCGCCGTGCGTGAAGATCCCAAACGAAAAGGGTTACTTTTTTGCGGAACGGAGACCGGAGTTTTTGTGTCGTTTGACGACGGCGCCCAGTGGCAATCGCTGCAATTGGATTTACCCACAACGCCTGTTCATGACTTGATCGTGAAGGGCGACGACCTGGTGGTGGCCACGCATGGCCGGGCCTTCTGGATCCTGGATGACATCACGCCCTTGCGCCAATTCAACCCCGAGACGGCGAAATCGGAGGTCCATTTATATGAGCCGGAAACCGCTTATCGATTTCGCGCTGACTCTGTGGTTCGACGTGGTCCGGTGGGTGAGAATCCGCCCGCGGGAGCCATTGTCAATTACTTCCTGAAATCAGCGCCCAGGGAGAAGGAGGAAATTACCCTTGAAATCCTTGACGGTCAGGGCAAAACGGTCCGCAAATACTCCAACCTGAAGAGCAAGCTGTTGGAAGGCGAGCCGCCCCCGGAGTGGCCCGATGAGGAGAAACCCAAAGACTTGCTCCCCGCCGAGGCTGGGCTGAACCGATTCGCCTGGGACCTGCGGTACGAAATTCCAACCAAAATACCGGGCGGAGTTTATGGGGATTACAAACCGGAAGGGCCTTGGGCTTTGCCCGGACACTACCAGGTCAAGCTGACCGTGGGTGGTAAGGAGCAAACCGCCTCGTTCGAATTAAAGATAGACCCCAGAGTTAATACTTCCGCCGCGGATTTGCAGAAACAGTTCGACCTTGCCATGAAAATCCGCGGACGCGTGACCGAGTCTCACGATGCCGTCAACCAGATCAGGGACCTTCGCGCCCAGTTGGTTTCTCTGCGCGCTCGATTGGCGCAAGACCCTCAGTCCAAGTCCATCCTTGCCGCCGCCGATGCGCTCGAGAAAAAAATGACGCCGATTGAAGAAGCGATGTTCAATGCGAAAATCAAAAGCTCTGAAGATTCGCTGAATTATCCTCTCAAGCTTGACGCCAAGTATATTGCGCTGGCCTCGGCGGTGGAGAGCGCGGACGCCGCCCCGACGCAACCATGCTATGAGCTTTTGGAGACCTTGGAGCCGCAACTGGACGCGCAGCTTTCCCAGTGGCATGACATCGTGAAAAAAGATGTTGCAGCGCTGGAGGAGTTGACCCGCAAGAATAATATCCCGGTCATATTTATTCAGCCGGAAAAAACGGCTGGCGATTCCGGCAAGTGAATAGTGTCCTAATTTCCCTGGGAGCGCGGGGCGTCTCGCCCGCTCTTGCATTATCAATTGATTGCGGGCGAGACGCCCGCGCTCCCAGCGATGCAAATCCGGACACCACCGGCAAGTGAGACGACTTGCGCGCAGATTTTATGGTAATTTAAGAGTTGAGATGAAGACCGCGATTTTCAACAGAATGATCGGAGAAGTCCCGTTGAATCCCATACGCCGAATCTTCTGGAGCTGCACCTTGGCCTGCTGGACCGTGACCGGAATGGCAGCGGTCAAAACGCCGCCGGTTGTGGAAGCGAGCGCCGTGCTGGAAACGGACGCCGCTCATTCCGGGTCGACCGTCCAAGCGGCTTTGGTGGCCAAGATTGCTTCCGGCTACCACATTAATGACCACAAGCCTTCGCATGATTATCTCATCCCCTCGGAATTGAAACTGGACCCCAACCCCCAAGTGGCGGTTCAAGAAATCAATTACCCGCCCGGCACGCCCATCAAGTTTGAATTTGACGACGCGAAATTGTCGGTCTACGAAGGCACGTTGATAATACGCGCCGGGTTGAAGATCGCCGCCGGCACGAAGCCGGGGGACTACACATTAAAAGGCAAATTTGCCTACCAGGCATGCAATGACCGCGCTTGTTTTCCACCCACCAGCGTGCCAGTGCAACTGGTGGTGAAGGTCGTCGGCGCAAGCGTCCCGCTGAAACGGGTCCATGAAGATTTATTCAAGAGAGTGAAAGTTGAGTGAGCCGAATCCCTCCGGAGCAGTCAGCGGCCCCACGCCAACCTCGGTGGCAGTAATTGTCGTGACAGTGGCGCTCTTGGCCCTGCTGGCTTGGTATCTCAACCCCCGCCGCCCCGATTACAAGCCTGCTCCACTCGATCCTCCCTCCGCCGTATGCCGGAATCCGGGACGTGAATTCGTCCCTACAAATCTGACCGCGATTCCCGACCCCGACCTGGATCGTCTGCCGGCGGACAAGAAAATGGCCGCCATCCGGCGTTTGAACACCACGGCATGCACGTGCGGGTGCCAGTTGAGCGTTGTCTATTGCCCCGGATTGAATCCGGCGTGTGAGACTTCCAAGCAGATGCTGGGGAAAATCGTGAGCGAGGCAGCAGAGAAAACGGCGCAGGCGCCGGGGAAAAAATAGAACGGCAACTAATACAAACGCATTTGCAATGGTTACGAACCCCCTCTCCCCCAAGTGGGCGAGGGGAGAAATAAACCTACGAAATATAGCCCTCGCCACCTTGGGGGAGAGGGTGGTTCGCCGGAGGCGACCGGGTGAGGGGGTGCTGACGAATGCGTCTCAGATGTAACATAACTTTTTGCGTTTGGTTTAGAAGCCCATGCGAATCGGCGTAGTCTCGGACACGCACGGATATTTTGACCCTCGCCTGCCCGAAGTGCTGGCAGGAGTGGAGACAATCCTGCACGCGGGCGATGTGGACTCACCGGATATACTGGAAGAGTTAGGACAGATTGCGCCCGTCCACGCCGTACGGGGGAATGTGGATGGCAATGAATTGGGCCTGCCCCTCACCCGCACTTTACATTTCGAAGGCGTGCATATCGAGATGCAACACATTTTGCCCGCCCAGCCGTCGGAGCTGAACGCGTGGTCGGACAAAGCTTGTGCGGGAAAACCAATTCCAAAACAGCGCGGAATTTTCCTTGCAACTTTTGATCCGGCCACAAAGGTTGTCATCTTCGGCCACAGCCACCAACCCTGCCTCTTAACAATTTCAGAAAAACTCTTTTTCAATCCAGGAAGCGCCGGCAAAAGACGCTTTTCGCTGCCGCGCTGCTGCGGATTGCTTGAAATCACTCCAAATGATATTCGGGGAAAGTTGATTAGCTTGGAAATCCATGGCGGGATCTTGCCCGGAGAGGTACGCCTCGCTCTCACGAAATAATGGGGACCTTCATGACACCAGGGCATCCGCGGGTGGACTGCCGCGCACCAGTTGCACTTATGATTAACTTCCTGTATTAATTTGAAATGTTCAATTTTATAAACGCGGTTCCAAGGCGGAAGGATTATCCTACCGGCCGCTGGCTTCCCGATTCAGGCCTTGCTCAAGGCTTTCGCAAGAGATTGGCCTACCTTTGGCATTGGAACCAGGTGCGATGGCTAATCCTCTTGCCGACAATTCTAGCCTTGGGAATGTTCTTCATCACCATGGGGTCTGTATTGGAAAAGTCTCCGAGGGGCTCCGGTGATTGGCAAGGCGCCTTTTCAATCCACGCCACTAACCTGGTTTTTGCCATTGGCGCACTGGTGTGGGAACTGTCATTCCTAAGGGTGTTAAGGTCGGGCCCTGCGGTGGAAGGCGTGGTCATTTCAATGTTCGATGATGGAGTCTACAGACAATACGAAATCTATTTTGAGGCCGGCACTCGTTCGTACCAGTTGAATTACACTGCCAAATGCAAGAAGCCGGCCGGTGCAATGCAAATCGGTGACACAGTTACGTTGATCTTACGGGGAAACCATGGGGGCGTGGGGGGGCCGGTGGTACTCTTTCCGAAAACCAAGAGAACAGTCCTGGAAGGCACCCCCCAACCTTCGCACAGATAAGGCAGTTGCCCCACATGCTACATACTCAGCCGGGTTGCGGATGCTTAAGCCGTGTTTTGTCTGAGTTGCTTCGCGGCCTCGCGAAGACGCAACACTACTCTCTCACGGCCAAGCACAGCCATCACTTCAAACAAACCCGGCGCCACGGCCTGGCCGGTAAGCGCCACACGGCTCGCATTGATCAAAACGCCCGCTTTCAAATTCTTCTCTTCCGCCACTGCCCGCAAAGTTTTTTCCGTTTCCTGGATATCGAAGGGGTCGGTGCGCGAAAGTTTTTCGCTCAATAATTCGAGCAAGTCTGCCAACTCCGCCTGCTTCCAGAATTTCTTTTGCGCTTCGGGGTCGTATTCAAAATCATCGCTGAAGAACGCCCGGCCCGTTTGCGAGAAATCGCGAACCGTGCGCGCCCGCGTCTGGAGCAATCGCGCGCCGGATTCGAACCGCTCGCGTTCCTCCGCAGCGAAAGCAGGGTGCCAGACGCCCGCCGACTTTAGTTCCTGTTCCACCAGGGCGTACAGATGCGCGGGCGAAAGGTGGCGCAGGTACTCGCTGTTCATCCACGCCAATTTTTCCAGATCAAAGACGGCATTCGATTTTGAAACTGCGGAGAGTTCGAACGCACGAACCATTTCTTCCAGAGCGACAATTTCTTTTCCCTCCGGAGGCGTCCAGCCCAGCAGCGCCAGGAAATTAGTCAGCGCCTCGGGCAGGATTCCCTGCTCCTTATACGCGCCCACGGCAGTGGCTCCGTGACGCTTGGACAACCGCTGTTTGTCGGGCCCCAAGATAAGCGGCAAGTGGGCAAACAGAGGCTGGGGTGCGCCCAAGGCCCGGTACATCAGAATTTGCTTGGGCGTGTTGGACAAATGATCGGCGCCGCGAATCACGTGGGTGACGCGCATATCGAGGTCGTCCGCCACCACCCCCAGGTGATAAGTAGGATTGCCGTCGGAGCGCACCAGCACAAAATCCTCGATGTCCCGGTTCTCGGCGCCGGTCGATCCAAAAACCTGGTCGTCAAAAATCGTTTGGCCGGTTTCGGGCACCCGGAAGCGAATGACGTGGGGACGGTTTTCAGCAATGCCGCGGTCCAATTCATCCGGAGCAAGATTGCGGCAGGCGCCGTCATATTTCCAGGCGCGCTTTTCCGCCTCCGCTTTCGCCCGCCTCGCTTGTAATTCCTCTCCGCTACAAAAACAGGGGTA
Organism: Terriglobia bacterium; assembly: GCA_035308965.1. Taxonomy (GTDB): domain Bacteria; phylum Acidobacteriota; class Terriglobia; order UBA7540; family UBA7540; genus DASYXZ01. Next base: position 6,138 of record DATGFN010000040.1, read on the forward strand.
GGCGTGGCCCCCGCGCACCAACTGCGCCGCCAACTCGCGGTAGCGGCCCAGGCGTTCAGACTGGCGGAACGGTCCATCGTCCCAGGTCAATCCCATCCACGTCATGCTTTCCAGGATGGCCGTCTCCAGGTCCTGTTTGGAGCGGTCCACGTCGGTATCTTCGATTCGCAAAATGAAGACGCCTCCGTGATGGCGGGCGAAAAGCCAGTTAAAGAGAGCGGTGCGCGCTCCGCCCACGTGCAGGTAGCCGGTGGGCGAGGGCGCGAAACGAACTCGAATGTCAGCCATGTTGTTTCGCCAAATTCCGCAGCATTCAAAACATTTCGATCATTGCGCGTTATGCGGAATCATGCACAGCATCGTAAGCCAATTCGCCGGCGAAGGCAAAGAAACGAGTCCTGGGCCGCGGGGTCATTTGGCACTGGACCCCCTTTGGAATCCGTGGTCATTCCGGCGAAAGCGGGAATCCAACCGGAGAGCAATTCGATCTTTTCCGGCGGCGAACTGGATTCCGGCCTTCGCGGGAATGACTTCAATCAGGAGCCTCTCTGTCTTGGGAAAGGGATCTCTGACAATCCCAAGTGTTGCTAAATTTATCCCAGCTAAAAGTTTTATTTCGGTAAAGCATTTTTATCCCCGCCAGAAAAACTATTTGTTTGACGGAAAATCTTGTCCCCCCTAGTGTCGAATGGTCAGTTCAAACATTCCAAAACTAAAACACGCGAAGGGCAACCTATTCTTTCGACGTGGGGGGCACGAGGAGGAAGTGAAATTATGAAATTCTTCAGATATGGATTGCTGGTAACAGCGATCATGGCTTTGACATTGGCGGCGACTCCGGTATTGCAGGCCGAAGATGGAAAGAGTGAAGCACCGCCGGCTGCCACGTCGGCTGCCCCACCTTCAGCCTCACCGGCAGTCACGCCTGCCGAGGTTTCAAGCCGAATGCAAGAGTTGCAGGATCAGATGGATCGAATCCAGAGCGAGATGGCCAATTTGAAAAAGCAATTAGGCGTTGCCACAACACCTTCAGCAACGCCAGCCCTCGCCGGGCAACCTGGCCAGACTGATTCGACGCCGGCGGCCCCTGCCGCTCAGGCTGCCGCGCCCGCCGCAGCAGCTCCGGCTGCGCCTCCGGCGGAGCAACCCTCCGCTTTGGCTGCGGCTCTCGGACCGATGAGCGTCACCGGCTTCGTGGATGGTTACTATAATTATAACTTCAACCACCCGAGGCAGGCTGCCACCGTGCCTGGTCTCTCGGGGCCATTTCTTTCCAGCTTCCGCACCTTCGACGGTCCCGCAAATCAGTTTTCGCTGAACATGGTCGAACTGACCGTTGCCAAAGCGCCGGATGCCGCCGCCAGCCGGCTCGGTTACACTTTGACATTCGGTTTTGGGAACGCGGAAAACGTGGTGAACTCAACTGATCCCGGCGGTCTCGGGTATGCCCAGCCAATCAAAGAAGCTTACCTTTCGTATCTGGCGCCTGTGGGCAAGGGACTGCAAATCGACTTTGGTAAATTCGTGACTCCGGCGGGCGCCGAGGTCATCGAAACCAATGGCAACTGGAACTATTCGCGTGGGCTCCTTTTTAATTACGCGATTCCCTTCAACCATTTTGGCCTGAGGGCAAAATACGCGTTTAACGACAAAGTCTCACTCACCGGTTATCTGGTGAACGGCTGGAATAACATCACGGAGAACAACACCGGCAAGACCGGCGGGGTAAGTCTGGCCTGGACACCGAATAAGAAGTGGACTGTAACGCAGAATTATTTGTTCGGTCCGGAAATACCCAACGACAATTCTGATTTGCGGCAACTGAGCGATACTGTGGTAGCCTATACGGCCACCAGCAAGCTGTCTTTGATGGCGAATTACGATTACGGCCACGACTACACGTTGTCGTCAACTGCAACCAACTCGGTGTTTTGGCAAGGCATCGCCGCTTACTTCCGCTATGCCTTTAATGATCACGTTGCATTCTCGGGCCGGTATGAGTACTTCGATGACCACAATGGGTTCAACACGGGAACAAGTCAGGGCTTTAATGAGTTCACCGCGACCTTCGAGCGCATTGTGGCCAAGCACCTGATCACGCGCTGGGAATATCGGCGTGATATGTCTAACTGGGCGGTTTTCGCAAAAGGTGGGAGCGCTCTCATCGACCACCAGGACACGTTCACGGGCGGATTGATTTACGCTTTCGATGTGAAAGATCTCAAGTAAATGATTCAACAGGCGCCCAGCGCCTGGATCTTATTTCAAGGGGGGAGAGTCCCAACATGACAGGAAAAGAAGTAATCAAATTCATCAAGGATGAGGGAATCCAGATTATTGATCTGAAGTTCGTGGATATGCCGGGTCTCTGGCAGCATTTTTCGATTTCGGCCCGCGAATTCGAGGAAGACGCCTTTACCGAAGGCTGCGGTTTTGACGGATCGAGCATTCGGGGTTTTCAGGCCATCAATGAAAGCGACATGCTCCTGATGCCGGACCCGGACGCCACTTTTGTGGATCCATTCACCGCGGTGCCGACGCTGAGTATTATTTGCGACATCAAAGATCCCGTCACGGGCGAATTGTATTCCCGCGACCCGCGCCACATCGCGAAAAAGGCCGAAGCCTATTTGAAGGCATCCAAAGTGGCGGACCGCTGCTACTTCGGACCGGAAGCGGAGTTCTACATTCTGGACAGCGTCCGGTATGACCAGTCCTACAACTACGGCTACTACCATATCGATTCCTCGGAAGGGTTCTGGAACAGCGGCAAAAAGGATACCGACACCCAGAAGAACCTGGGCTACAAGATCCGTTACAAGGAAGGCTACTTCCCCGTGCCGCCCGCGGACAGCCTACAGGACATCCGGTCCGAAATGATGCTCACCCTGGAGCGGTTGGGAGTGCGCGTCGAGGTCCATCACCATGAGGTGGGCACGGCGGGCCAGACGGAAATTGACTTGCGCTTCGACACGCTCACCAAAATGGGTGACAACATGTTGAAGTACAAGTACGTGACCAAGAACGTCGCGCACAAGCACGGCAAGACGGTCACCTTCATGCCCAAGCCGATCTTCCAGGACAACGGCTCCGGCATGCACGTTCATCAAAGCCTGTGGGCGGGCAAGAAAAACCTTTTCTTCCACAAAGGCAAGTACGCTGACCTCAGCGAGGATGCCATCCACTATATTGGTGGCCTGCTTAAGCACGCGCCGGCGCTGCTGGCGTTTGCCGCACCCACCACTAATTCATACCGGCGGCTAGTGCCCGGTTATGAAGCTCCCATTAATTTGATTTACTCGCAGCGGAATCGCAGTGCTTGCGTCCGAATTCCGATGTATTCAACCAGTGAAAAGGCCAAGCGCATTGAGTTCCGCTGCCCCGACCCCTCCGCAAATCCCTACCTTGCCATGAGCGCCATGCTGATGGCGGGCTTGGACGGCATTGCCAAGAAAATCAAGCCGCCCGCGCCCGTGGACAAAGACCTCTACGACCTCGAGCCGGAAGAGAAAGCCAAGGTGAAGTCAACTCCGGGAAGCCTGGAGGAAGTGTTGAATGCACTCGAGGCTGACCACGACTTCCTGTTAAAGGGAGGCGTGTTCACCAAGGACTTGATCGAAACCTGGATCGAATACAAGCGCAAGAAAGAAAACGATCCGGTGAGATTGCGGCCTCATCCGTATGAGTTCGCACTCTACTTTGACATTTAGGGAACCAGTAGATGGTATGTCGCAGGTGGAAGGTGGGGAAGGCTACGCCACCTGCGACATGCCACCTGCTTCTTATGCGGGCTTCCGGCTTGGGCGCGTTTTAGACTCCCCCCACAATCAGCGCCCAAGCCGACAAGTCCGCTCCATTCTTGGAGGGCGGTTCTGCCGGATGCCTGAGCAGGACATTCCCAGGTCCGTGGGCAGGAAAGGACCAGCGTGCCCCACATTTGTTAAACCGTAAGTTAATACATCAGGCTGAAAATAGTAAACCTCTTCGCCGCCGAAAGCTGGTGGAAATGGTCGAGCATTCACGATAGCACAGGAAGCGTGATCGCGCCCGGTGGCAAGGGCCGCCTGATTCCCATGGATCGCATTATGGCGCCGCCCGGCGGACGAAGTCGAATCTGAAATGATTGGAAGAGCCGCATAGTTTCTGAAAGACTAAACTATGCGCGGAGCCCCGCCCGGAAACCTCTCTGATAAGTCGCCCCTAAATCCAAGATGCGATTGACAGGGCGCCAGATGACTCGGACCGCCCAAAAACAACAGTTTTCGGGCGGAGACTTTTGACTGCCCAGACATGGTTTATGAAAGTTACGTGGAACATCATCTGCCCCCGAACTTTACGTCCGGCATTAGCCTTTCCTCGCACATGGAGTCAATCTCGGATTTCCTAGAATGATCTTGCTCAATCAAACGACTTGCCCGGACAAGCGAGTTTTGACTGTCCGGCCCGGCATGCGCGCCTCCAGGGCGTTGGCTCTTGCATTGCCGAGTTTGAGGTACAGTTCGAGAAGGGCTGCCTGATCTCCATCCGGTCTGCTGAATGAGGCGCAGACCACCCTGCCCGCAGGCCCAGCGAAAAATATGGTGGCTTCTATGATTGCCTTTCTGGAGCGTCAAGATCTGATCGGCATTGCTGAGCGCGAAATAAGCTTGGCAGGAAATTTCCGGCATAGGTGAGCAGTGTTGAACAGCCTTGTGAGCCGGATTGAACTGACAAGCCATTCGGTCTCATGCCTTAATGTCATTAATAAACGTAATTTCCGGGTAACGCGGGCACAGAGGAACCAGGGCCTGCCATAACCATGTGAGGCCCCGGCGTAGAACTCGCTTCTACGAAATGCGCCCAGGCTGGGAGATATGCGAATGAACATTTTGGCGGAGCACCAAACGCCGGAAGAGACCCTGCGGGAAAGCGAAGTGCCCTATCAGTTACTGGTGGAGCAGGTAAAAGATTACGCCATCATCATGCTGGACCCCGAAGGCCATGTGATTACCTGGAACGAGGGTGCCCGGCGAATTAAGGGGTATGTTGCTTCGGAGATTATTGGGCGGGATTTTGCTTGCTTCTATACGGCAGAGGACATCGCGCGCGACTATCCGAAAGAGTTATTGTCGTTGGCGGCGCGCGATGGCCGTTTTGAGGATGAAGGGTGGCGGATACGGAAAGACCAGTCTCGCTTCTGGGCCGACGTGGTAATCACGGCGCTCAGGGACGACGCTGGTAAGCTGCGCGGCTATGCCAAGGTTACGCGCGATATCACCGAGCGCAAGCAAGCTGAGGACGCCATGGCGCAAAAGACCCAAGAACTGGCGCGCTCCAATGCCGACCTGGAGCAGTTCGCATACGTGGCCTCGCACGACTTGCAGGAGCCGCTACGCATGGTGGCCAGCTTTACCCAGCTACTGGCCAAGCGATATCAGGGCAAACTCGATTCCGAAGCCGACGAATTTATAGGCTATGCCGTGGACGGGGCGCGGCGGATGCAGGTGCTTATCAACGATCTGCTGGCCTATTCGCGCATCGGCACGCGCGGTAAAGGATTCGAGCCGACGAATTCCGCAGTTGTCCTGGAGACCGCCTTGGGAAATCTGAAAGCGGCCATTAAAGAAAGCGGCGCAGTCGTGACCCACGATCTAATGCCCACAGTGAGAGCGGATGAGGGTCAACTATGCCAAGTCCTCCAGAACCTGATCGGAAACGCCATTAAATTTCATGGGTCCGACCCTCCTCTCGTCCACGTTTCCGCGCAGAGAGACAATGGCAACTGGCGTTTTTCAGTGCGCGATAACGGCATCGGCATCAATCACGAATACGTCCACCGTATTTTCATCGTTTTTCAGCGCCTGCATACGAGCGCCGAATATCCGGGAACCGGCATCGGCCTTGCGATTTCCAAGAAAATTGTAGAGCGGCACGGAGGGCGGATCTGGGTGGAATCCGAGCCCGCCAAAGGTTCAACGTTTTGTTTCACGCTGCCAAGGACATAGTGCCTGAGCAATACCGTAAGCAGGCCAACACAGACCTTGGGCGCAGAAATCAGGGAGGTAACAAATGATAGCTGTGAAGGAGCAAGTCGAAGCCATTGAAATCCTGCTGGTGGAAGACAATCCGGGCGATGTGCGGCTCACGAAGGAGGCAGTTCGGGATTCCAAGTTGATCAATCGTCTCTATACGGTGCCCGACGGAAAGGAGGCCCTTGCCTTTCTACGAAGGGAGGGGCGTCATGCGGACGCAGTTCGGCCAGACCTTATCCTGCTCGACCTGAACCTGCCTAAAATGGACGGGCGCGAGGTTCTTGCCGAGATTAAAGCCGATGCGGATTTCAAACGCATCCCGGTGGTCATCCTCAGCAGTTCCCACTCTGAGGAAGACATCGTCAAGAGCTATGACCTTCACGCCAACTGTTACATCTCCAAGCCGGTAGATTTGGACAAATTCGTGGAAGTGGTGAAATCCATAGAAGATTTCTGGGTCAGTATCGTGAAACTGCCGCCCAAGTAGGTGGAGGATTCTCCCGGATACCAATAGCCCATTGGTGAATGCCGGACCAATGGCGGGGCCCAAAGCGTTACAAGACCGATCCAAGGGTCGGCTTACTGAGCGAGGCGATGATGGTTACCAGCATTCTATTGATTGAAGACAACGCCGGCGATGCGCGCCTGATCCGCGAGATGCTAAAGGATGCAGTTGGTGACGAGTTTGCGGTGGAATGGTCCAAAACCCTCGCCTCCGGTTTGGAGAGTCTGAGCGTTCGAGTTCCCGACGCTGTAATTCTGGATCTTAATCTTCCTGATAGGCAGGGACTCGACACATTCTCCAGCCTGCACCGAAAATTCCCGGAAGTGCCGGTAGTAGTATTGACCGGCCTGAACGACGACGAGGGCGCCACTGAGGCCGTACGCGCCGGGGCGCAGGATTACCTGGGAAAAGGGACCATCACGGGGACCTCTCTCGTCCGTGTGATTCGGCATGGCATGGAGCGGCAGCGGGCCGAGGGTGCGTTGCGAGCTTCTGAAATACAATATCGCCGCCTGTTTGAAGCCGCGAGGGATGGAATTCTGATTCTCAACGCAGACACAGGAAAGATTGTTGACGTAAACCCATTCATGCTTGAGCTTTTGGGCTACACACGTCAGGAGTTCATGGGTAAACGACTCTGGGATATCGGGCCATTTAAGGATAAGAGGAACTCCCTGGACTCGTTTAAGGTATTGCAAGAAAACGAATTCATCCGTTACGACGATTTGCCGCTCGAAAACAAAAACGGAAAGCAAGTTGAGGTGGAATTTGTAAGTAATGTTTATATGAACGGCAAAGAGAAAGTGATTCAGTGCAACGTGCGGGACATGACTGAGCGCAGACATCTCGAACTGCAGCTTCGCCAATCGCAGAAAATGGAAGCAATAGGACAATTGGCAGGCGGGGTGGCGCACGACTTCAATAACTTGTTGACCGTAATTTACGGCTACAGCCAATTGGTAATCGAATCCCTCGACGCCGACAGTCCGAACTGTAAAAATTTGAAAGAGGTCTCAAAGGCGGTGGACCGTGCGGCGTTACTTACCCACCAACTTCTGGCGTTCAGCCGCCGGCAAACTCTGAGGCCACAAGTCTTCAATCTGAATGATGTTGTAGCCGATATGGATAAAATGCTTCAACGTCTCATTGGAGAAGACATCGGGCTTTCCTCCATCTTGGAGGCGAAGCTTGGGCGGGTCAAAGCTGATCCGGGACAGGTCGAGCAGATTATCATGAATCTGGCTGTCAATGCCCGCGATGCAATGTCCCGAGGCGGGAAGGTCACCATCGAGACCGCGAACGCTGAACTCGATCAGACCTATGCTCGCGACCACGCCGACGTCACGCCAGGCCCCTATGTGATGCTGGCTGTCACCGACACAGGAAGCGGGATGAATAAGGAGGTCCAGGCTCACATTTTCGAGCCTTTTTTTACCACAAAAGAAGTAGGGAAAGGGACGGGATTAGGTCTCTCTACAGTCTACGGGATTGTAAAGCAGAGTGGGGGACACATCTGGGTTTACAGTGAGCCGGGCCACGGGACTTCGTTCAAGGTTTATCTGCCCCAAGTGCAAGAAGGTGTCTCAGTCAAGCACCCTGAAACCATCAAGCCGACGACCAGAGGTACAGAAACAATTCTATTGGTCGAAGACGATGAGTCGCTACGCCAGTTGCTGTGCACCATTCTTGAAGACAGCGGCTACAATGTGCTGTTAGCCGCGCGAGGCGAAGATGCTCTTTTGCTTTTTGAGCAAAACAAGGACTCTATCGATCTCATACTGACCGACATAATAATGCCAGGGATGAGCGGACGCGAGTTGGCTGCCCACATTGCGGCAAAATGCCCTGAGGTAAAGTTGCTCTTCATGTCGGGTTATACTGATAGGTCAGTGGCTCAGCATAATATTTTGGATCCCGATACGCCCTTCCTGCAAAAGCCCTTCAAAGCCAAGTCCGTGCTCGAGAAAATCCGGCAGCTGTTGGATTCCGAAAACGACGGAAGAGTTTTACATTCCGCATTCATTTCGCAGATCAATACAACGTAAGCGGGTAGCGCAGAGTCTCTGCCTCTGAGACTCTGCGGCTTTTCAACTTCTTTCAATTCAAATTGGGGTACGGTCGTCACCGGGTAGCAACACGCGGTCAATTGACAATATGGGATGGGCGTTTACCGGCGCACTTACCGTTCCTGAATACTCACGCGCGCTGGACCAGAGCCAATCCTCCGGGCGACTTACCAACCCCGCCTCCACCGGGTTCTGATGAATATATTTCACCT
>DATGFN010000041.1:0-52848 GCA_035308965.1 Terriglobia bacterium
CGGCAATCGGCAATCGGCAATCGGCAATCGGCAATCGGCAATCGGCAATCGGCAATCGAGAATCGTCAATTTATTCGTATCGCAGCGCCACCATGGGGTCCACTTTCGTCGCCCTGCGCGCGGGGATGAAGCAGGCAAGCAAAGCAATCACAACCAGAGTCAGGGCCATTAAAGCGAAGGTGATGGGGTCAAAAGCGCGCACCCCGAAAAGCTCGCTGGCGAGCAGGCGCGCGAGCACAAGAGCAATGACCAAACCGATCAGCACGCCCGCGCCCACCAATTTCATTCCTTGCTTAATTACCAACACAAGCACCTGCCCGGACCGGGCGCCGAGCGCCATGCGAATGCCAAATTCCTGGGTGCGCTGGGTGACGGAATAGCTCACTACTCCATACAGGCCGAGCGCAGCCATCAAAAGCGCCATGGCCGCGAAGAATCCGAGCAGAGTAACGGCAAACCGGCGCGGGCCAAGCGAAGCTGCAACCAGTTGATCCAACGGAGTCAGTTCATAAACCGGTTGATTGGGATCAATAGCGCGTACGGCCTGCCGGAGGGGCGAGGCAAAGCTGGCGGGATCGCCTGGCGTCCGGGCAATCAAATACGCCTGCGCAATCGGCACTTGATACATGGGATAGAAGCAAACTCCCTTGCCCGAGTCTCCAACCAGGGCGTTACGATCAACGTGACCGACCACTCCCACAATAGTCGCCCACTTCGAGCGGGTCCCCCGGCGGAGCCTCTTCCCTACCGGGTCTTGATTGGGCCAGTACTGGCCAGCCAAATTTTCGTCAATGACCACCACAGGATCCACGCCCTCGCGATCCTGCTCGGTGAACGTGCGCCCTTCGCGAACAGGAACCCTCATGGTGGAAAAGTATGCCGGCGTAACCGCCTGCAAATCGCTGTGCGGACCAGGATCGCCCGGACCTTCAGGCCGCCCCTCGATGCTGAATGAGGATGACCCTCCCGACCCGCTGAAAGGGAGCGGATAAGTAGCCGCCGCCGAGGTCACGCCGGGTAAGCTCGCCAGGCGCTCCGTGATCGCGCGATAGAACTCAATCTGCTTTTGCTCCTCTTTGTATTGGCTATCAGGCAGGGTGAGCGCGGCTGTGATCACGCCGTGTGGATCGAACCCGGGAACGACTTGTTGAATTCGCGCCAGGCTCTTTAAGAACAATCCTGCGCCCACCAGTAACACCAGAGCCATCGCCACTTCGCCGGCTACCAGGAGCGAGCGCAGCCGCTGCTGGCTGGTTCCGGCTGTCCCCGATCTCCCCCCTTCCTTCAATGCTTCGAAATGGCTCGGGCCTGAGGCTTGCCATGCAGGGGCAATCCCAAAGAATATTGCCGAGAGGAGACCTGCGATGATTGCGAAGATAAGGACATACGGATCGGCTTGAATGTTTACGCCGCTTTCCTGTTGGGGCGCAAGTGAAGTGAGGATGCGAATCCCCGCCTGGGCCAAAGCCAATCCTGCCATCGTTCCAATGCCGCCAAGCACCATGCTCTCCACAAGGGTTTGGCGAATCAAGTCCCAACGGCTTGCCCCGAGGGCGCTACGAACGGCAAGCTCCTTGCCACGCGTGGATGATTTGGCGAGCATGAGTCCGGCAATATTTGAACACGCGATCAGAAGCACAAAGCCCACGGCGCCCATGAGGATCAGCATGGGCGTCTTCAAATTCCCAAATACGAATTCCGTGAGCGGAACTCCGAACATCCCCCATTCGGAATCCTTGGCGTAGACAGCCGCCTCGCCATTGGACTGGACGGCCTGATTGCCGCGCACCTTCACAAAAGCTTCCGCCTGCGCCACGGACACTTCCGGACGAATTCGCGCCACGGCGAAGTAGCCTTCGTTGAATCTGTTCTCCGGTCCAAATTCCTTGGGCGCAAGGCCCAGTGGGACCCAAAGTCTAGTTTGATTGGGCCAGTCAAAGTCCGGGCCCATTACACCAATCACCCGATAAGGCTGCTGGTTCAGTTGGATGGTTGTCCCCACAATTCCCGCATCGCCGCCGAACAATTGCTTCCAGGTACCGAACGAAAGAATCACCTCTAGATTGGCGCCCGGCAAGTCTTCCTCGGAATGAAACGTCCTTCCCAAAATAGGCTGGGCGCCGAATACTTCAAACCATTGCCAGGAGACTTGCGCGCCGAGCAGCCGCTCCGGTAAATCGCTGGCGGAATAGTTGAAGTCGGAAGGCATCATGATGGCAGCGGAAGAAAAAATCTGCTTGGCGTCGCGCACATCGGCGTAATCCGTCAACGAAATAGTGATGTCCTTAAGATTCAACTTGTCGTATTTAACCCTGACGGCAAGCAGACGGTCAGGCTGGGGAATTCCAACCGGATGGAGAAAAAGACTGTTCACCACGCTAAAAATTGCGGTGTTCGCACCAATACCGAGCGCGAGGGTAAGCGCCGCTACAATGGTGAAGCCGGGATTCTTCACCAGCATCCTGAAACCGTACTTCACATCTTTGAGTATGTTTCCCATTGGGGATTCTCCGGCCTTTCAAGAATTGACGATTTATGATTGACGATTGAAGACACAATCTTAAATTCAGTTTTTTTCAATCGGAAATCGTCAATCGAAAATCGTCAATTACTCATATCTCAGCGCCACCATCGGATCGACCTTCGTGGCCCGGCGCGCAGGAATGTAACTTGCCGCGAGCGCGACCATGGTCAGCACAACCGACACTGCGATGAAAGTCGCCGGGTCGGTTGGCTGCACGCCGAAAAGCATGCTGCGCAGCAAACGAGTGGCGGCAAACGATGCTGCCAGTCCCACCGCCACGCCCAGCAGCGCGAGGCGGAGTCCCTGGCCTACAACCATTTTCAACACGTCCAAACGACTGGCGCCAAGGGCCATGCGGACGCCGATTTCGTGCGTGCGCTGCGTCACCGCGTAGGAGATCACGCCGTAGAGCCCGATGGCGGCCAGCACCAGCGCCAGCCCCGCAAATACGCACATCAATACGCCCATAAATAGTGGCTGACCCACAGACTCGCTCATCACCTCATTCATGGGAAGCAAGTCCACCACCGGCTGTGCGGGATCAACATCGCGTGCCAGCCGCTGGACGCCGGTTAAGGCCAGGGGAGCCTGCGTCGCCACCACCCACGCTGTCTTATAAGCCTGGTCCATGTATGTGGTCAAATCGTCGGGCATTTGCGCCTGAGGCATGAACACAGTTGGAGGCGCGGGCGATTCCAACCCCAGTTCCCTGGTGTCGCCCACGATACCAACAATCTGGCGGCCGATTCCGCGCGGCAGGTTGCTTTCCGTCTGCCCGAGATACACCAGGCTGCCGATCGGGTCGCGGCCGTTGCAACACTTGCGCGCCAGAGTTTCATTTACAATTACCACCGGAAGCGAAGTTGCTGTGTCGGTTTCCGCAAACGAGCGCCCGCGCATCATCGGAATGGTCATGGTTAGAAAATAATTCGGACTGATGCCCCGTCCTTGAATGTAAACGCCTTTTTTCTCCCCGCCGCTCACCACATCGATGCCGAAGTTAAATCCCCATTCGAGCGGCAGATTGGAAGTGGTGGCAACGCGCTCCACGCCGGGCAGCGTCTTCAGCTTTTCAGCCATTTGTTGTTCAAAATTCCATACCTGGGCCGTGGTCTTGAATTTTTCCGGCGGAAGAGACATTCGAAATGTCCACAGATGGTTGGGATCGAATCCCGGCTTCACGGCCCACAAATGGAAGAGGCTCGCGATCAGCAGCATCGCGCCCGCCAGCAGCACGATGGATAGTGCGACTTCGCCCACCACCAGGATGCTGCGAAGGCGATGGCGGCTCAAGGCTCCGGTGGAGGTCCGGCTTCCCTCCTTCAGTGACCCGCTCAAGTCGAGTCGTGAAACTCGCAATCCGGGAGCGAGGCCGGCAATGACACCCGTAAAGATTGTGACCAATAGAGTGAAACCAAACACCGGCAGATCCAAACTTACCGGGCCGACTGCGGGGAAAAAATCTTTGGGGCTGAGCGCCAGCAGCACGCTGAGCGCCCAGGGCGCCACCAACAGAGCCGCAGCGGATCCGAGCGCGGCAAGCAGGAGAGCTTCGGTGATGAATTGGCGCAACAGCCGGAATCCGCTCGCACCCAGGGATAATCTGACGGCGGTCTCTGTTTGGCGCGCCGCGGTACGCCCCAGCAGCAAACTGGTTACATTGGCGGTGGCGATCAAAAGCACCAACCCCACGGCGCCAAGCAGCACCAGCAAGGGTGTGCGCGCAAATCCCCCAATCCACTCGCGGTATGGAACCAGGAACATGCCCCGTTCTTCGGGCCCGATGTGCTTGGGGTAATCCTGGCGAAAGGGACCCAATAGCGAATTCATTTCCGCCTGCGCCTGCTTAAGAGTCACACCCGGTTTGAGCCGCGCCACCACTTCGTAATTGTGCCCCTGGTCATTGGGGTCGATTTTCAATTGCAGCGGAAACCAAACGTCCATAGTCGGGCTGTTAGGTTCGACAAACTCGAAGTCCCGCGGCAACACACCCACTACTGTCGCCAGTTCCCCGTTGAGCTTGATCTGCTTGCCAACGATTTCCGGGTCGGCGGCAAACCTGCGGCGCCATAGGGCATCGGTAAGAATCACCACTCGCGGATTGCCCGGTTGGTCTTCTTCCGCCAGAAAATCCCGCCCGCGTCCCATGTGGACGCCCAGCACGCTGAAAAAAGTCTTGGAGACGGCTGCGCCGTGGATGAATTCAGGCTCAGTGGTGGAAGAAAGATTCATCCCGTACCCGGGATTAAAGATGGTCGACGACTCAAAAACGTGGCTGCGTTCCGTCCAGTATTGCCCTTCGAGCGGTGACACGGCAGGAATGGAATCCGAGCTTGAAGACCACGCCCAACTGAAATGCACCAGGCGGTCAGCCTGGGGATATCCGAGGGGACGCAGAAGCGCCGCGTTCACCACACTGAAAATGGCGGTGTTCGCGCCTATCCCCAGAGCGAGAGTCAACACGGCGACAATGGTAAAGCCGGGATTCTTGACCAATGCGCGGAAACCGTAGCGCAGATCCTGGAAAAGTATGCCCATCCGTCACCTCCGGATTACCCGCTAATCATGAAAGAATCCCTCACCAAGTCTAAATGTGAGTTTACAGTCTCTGACTTTTTACCCGCCGGATCGCTCAATTTTCCCCATCAAATCTTAGTACGCAATTCGTTCAAGAAAGTTGCTTTATTTTACGTTTGGCGGAATAGGTTGTTAGCCGGAGAAAGCAGACGCCTGGCCTTCTTGGCGCGCATCCGGAGTTCATCCATGAAATGTGGGGCACTACTCGCTATTTCGCTTCCTTCCAATTCAGCCCTGCGCCCATCTCCACCCGCAGCGGGACGCGCATTGGGAACGCGCCTTCCATTTCTTCTTGGACCACTTGCTGCGCGGCTTTCACTTCTTTCTCCGGCGATTCGAAAACCAGCTCATCGTGGACGGTCAAAATCATGCGAGTCGCCAGTTTTTCCCGCCGCAGGCGCGCGTGGACTTTCACCATGGCAAGTTTAAGCAAATCCGCCGCCGTGCCTTGCAGGGGTGTGTTCATGGCTTCGCGCTCGGCCCGATTGCGCGACGCGATGTCGCCGCTGCGAATCTCGGGGATGGGGCGCAAGCGCCCAAACAGGGTGCGGACGCGGCCCGTGTCGCGTGCTTCCTGCACGCAACCGTCGAGATATTCCTTCACGCGGGCGTAGCGGCGAAAATATTCGTCAATGTAGCGTTGCGCCTCGGTTTTGCTGGTGCCGGTTCGACCAGCGAGGCCGAAAGAACTCAGGCCGTAGATCACGCCGTAATTGATCGCCTTCGCCATCCGCCGATGATCGTGAGTTTGCAGCGCCGGCAAAATTCCGAAAATTTCCTGCGCCGTTCGCGCATGGATGTCCTCATTGTGGACAAAAGCTTCGATCAGCAGCGGGTCCCCGGAAAGGTGGGCCAGCACGCGCAACTCGATTTGCGAGTAGTCGGCGGAAATCAACCGGTGGCCGGGCTCGGCCACGAAGGCGGAGCGAATCCGGAGGCCAAATTCATCGCCGATGGGAATGTTTTGCAGGTTGGGGTTGGAAGAAGAGAGTCGGCCCGTGCGCGCCCCGGTTTGATTGAAGCTGGTGTGCACGCGCCCAGTGGCAGGATTGATGTACTTGGGCAGCGCATCCACGTAAGTTGATTTTAATTTGGCTCGTGTGCGGTATTCGAAGATTTTTCGCGGCAACTCGTGCTGTTCGCGCAGGGCTTCAAGCACCGAGGCGTCGGTGGAGTACTGCCCGCTTTTCTTCAGCCGCTTCCCGCCCGGCAATTTCAATTTCTCAAAAAGAATTTCACCCAGTTGCCTGGGCGAATCGATATCAAACGCCTCGCCGGCCAGGCGGTGAATTTCCTGGGTAAGGCCCGTCAATTCTTTTTCAAATTGGGTGGACATGGCGGCCAGAATATCCGGGTCAATCCGCACTCCGGCCTTTTCAACATCGCTCAATACTTCGCTGAGCGGCAATTCGATTTCATCGTAAAGGTTTTTCAGATTCTCCTTCGCAACTTCCGCTGAAAGCAGCCCAGCGAGTTCACGCGTGCAGCGCGCGGCGGCGGCGAGCGAGTTTTCCAAGCGCCGCCCCAGCCGCCGCAAAGCCAGATCGTGCAGGGATTGGCTGGTGGCCAGCGGTTCAACCAGGTTGGCGTAAAGCAGGGTGTCGTCCGCCACGCCGTTCAATTCAACCTGCTCTTTGGAAAGGAGGAGGCGGAGAAGTTTTGAGTTGTGAATCGTTTTGGGGCGCTGGTTATCGGCGAAGGTCAGCTTGGCCGCTTGCAGTAGCTTGGCGGCGTTCGAGGAGCCGTCGAGCATGACAGTGGCAACGCGCGACCCGTCAGAAAAGCCCAATCCGGAAATTCGTCCGCCAAAACCTTCTTCACCTTTAATCGCAGCCGCTATCGAAAGCGATTCTTTCGCATCCAGTCCTGCAAGCCATTCTTTCAACTCCTTTGGGCTGGTTAACTCCCGGGCTTGCTCACCCTCTAGGCCGCTCGCGGCCATCAATGGAGGCGGCGCCTCCTGAAGAAACTCGCTCAACAGTTTGGTGAAGCCGAGTTCCTGGCAAAGCGCGGTCAGCGCGGCGACGTCCGGATGGGCGGGCTGCAAATCGTCAATTGAAACTTCAAGCGGCACGTCGGTACGGATGGTGGCCAGCTCGCGGCTCAGCAGAGCTTCATTGCGGTAATCGCGCAGGGCCTCGCGGTAGCTCTGCTTTTCCACCTGGGCGAAGTTATCCAGAGCTTTTTCCAGCGTCCCGAAACGAAGGATGAGATCGGTGGCGCCCTTGGGACCAATGTAGCTTCGCTTTTTGCCGCCTTCCGGGATCGGCGGTTCCTTGCCGGGCAGCGGTCGCGCGCCGGGAATATTGTCACTGGGATCGCCGGTCAACGCCAGCCAGTCCACCACTTTCGCAGGGTCCACACCGATTATTTCCCGAACACTCTTCACGTCTACTTGCGACAATTTCAAAGCGCCTAAACCGCGCTGGAGTTTTTCCTCCAGCTCGTTCCTAAGCTTCTCAGTTTCAGTATCGTTGAGCTTTCTTCCAATTCGCTTCTCTTCTTCCTCAACCAATTCTTTGAGCGTATGAACGACCACCAAAGTCTGTTGATCAGTACCTGAGCGCGCAGGTTTCAACAAAAAAGTCCGATCGTCGACGAGCTGGCAAAGATCCTCGTCGCCCGAAACAATAAAAGTGTAATTCGGCCGATTACTCTGACGCGCCAGCGTCCCAATAATGTCATCTGCCTCGTAGCCATCCCTCTCGACCAGACGAAGCCCCATCGCGTCACAAAAGCGATGGACGAACGGCAGTTGAACACCAAGATCCTCTGGAAAAGCAGGGCGATTGGCTTTGTATTCCTCAAAAGCTTTATCTCGAAATGTCGGGGCGGATGTATCAAAGGCTATGGCAATTTGATCTGGCCTATGGTCTTTGAATAGTTTCTTGAGGGTACGAACGAAGATGTAAATGGCTTTCGTCGGCATTCCGCTGGGTGAAACCAGCGCCATTTGCATGGGTGCAAAAAAAGCGCGGAAGACGAGGGACATCGCGTCAATCAGGAAAAGCTTGCCGCCTTTTGCGGATTCCGCCAAAAGCTTCCTCCTCTAAGTCTGAATCACCCATTCTACATGATGGCTGGTGAATCTTAGGACCGAGAAATTATCCATGTTGGTTCACCCAAAAATTCAGCCATGACAGGGACTATTCTGTTACCTTCATTGACATAAAGTGTGGTCGATTTACCACATGCGAATCATGATCGATTTTTGGCTATATCTGTATCACATTGAATTATATCATGATAACATAGCTTGTGAGCTTGGCATCCAGAGTGCACTCGAAAACATCGAAGAAAGCTATGGTTCTTGACCAACAGCATACTATCGCTTCACCCGCCACCTTGTCCGGCATTGGCCTGCACACGGGAGTGAAGGTAACTCTTAAGCTTAGTCCCGCTCCAGTGAACACGGGAATCATATTTAAGCGGACCGACCTTGATTCGTTCCTCATCGAAGCGAATGCCAGAAATGTTGCTCGCGTGAGTTATGCCACGAGCCTGATGAAAAAGGGCGTGTTGATTTCCACTACCGAGCATTTGCTCTCTGCCCTGGCCGCATCCAAGATCGACAACGTTTACGCCGAAATTGACAATCTGGAGCTTCCTATCGTGGACGGCAGCGCCCTGCCGTTCCTAAGAATCATCAAGCAAGCAGGAGTGCAAAAGCAACGCGCGCGACGGAGCTTCGCCAAGATCTTGAAGCCCATCGAAGTGATCGAAGGCGCAAAACGCATTGCCATTTATCCCGCGGAAACCCCTCGCATTACTTACCGTATAGCCTTCAAGCATCCTTTGATCGGTGAGCAGACGATGGATTTTGAGCCTGGGCGTGGGAATTATGAAGCCAACATTGCGCCCGCCCGCACCTTTGGTTTTATCGAGGAAGTTGAAATGTTGCGCAAAAGCGGCCTGGTTCGCGGCGGGTCGCTGGAAAACGCAGTGGTGCTGACCAGCGATGGAATTTTAAATCCCGAGGGACTCCGCTATCCGGATGAATTCTGCCGCCACAAAGTTTTGGACCTTCTTGGCGACTTTGCCTTACTCGGGCATCCCTGGGTCGGCCACGTGGTCGCCGAGCGCGCCGGCCACGCCATGCACATCGCGCTCATCACCAGTCTCCTGCGCGATAGGAGCGCGTGGGCATTGGTGAATTCAGCCGACCTCGCCACTCCTGAACCCTTCCCCATCCAAGCCCCCGCCATCGCACCATCGCAAGCGTAGCCCCGGGCCCCAGATTTTCTCGATAAAGAGCAGTCGGCGCGGACCGCTCGCCGCGACGACACTGTGATTACCCTTTCCTCTTTAGGCGGCCTGCGTCAAGGGCCAAGCCGACGGCCACCACTGCCAACTGAATCAGAGCACCATTCGCGGTGGCCGCCCCCATACCCGCCGATGGCGTCCCCAGGCTGATGCCGAGCAATGGGACGCGCAGCAGGATCAGACCGGTCACGACGACCGCGCTGCCTGCGAGCGCCCACCACGCCCATATATCGCCCCGGCGGTAGGGGACCAGGACAATGACCAGGAAGAGAGTGTTGAACCCGACGGCGTAGGCGGCGGCAGTGGCCCGGCGCGCGCGAATGGCGGTCGCCACGTCCGGCCTCCCCGCCGATAGCTCGGTGAGGCTGGCAGGACCGATCCGGTCGTGAGCGGAACTGTAGGCAATTCTCAAAGAATTGAGACTATATAGGAGCGTCGCGGCACTTATCACCACAAGAATGATCCAGCTGGCGGTCTTCATGTCTGCCTCCGCATGATCACAAAATGGGATTCTTCCAAAACGGTTTGTCGGCCAATCTTACAGCATTTCTCGGAGAGTTTTCGGCTTTTGCAGATTGCTACTATCTTCCGGGGTGGATACTCTGTGCGGCATCAGAACTGGAAATCCAAAAAGGCGGAAGTGGCGATGTCTCGATCCAATCGGGACAGGTTTTCATCGCCGCTTCCCATGGCTCGCACCATTCACCAGACGGTACTTGGCGAAGCCCACGGCTGCTCGCGCTTTTCCCTCTTCGGGGGGCGGGGGAAATGGAAAGCTTTCCACCGGACCGTGGATAGTTGCAGGTTTTAACCTGCGGATTCTTGGTAGCGCATTAACAAAATCAACCCCAACGGGGTTGTCGCGTGGACGAATCAACTGTCTTCCCCGTCGGCCCCGCAAGGGCCGGGAATTTATTTCCGCGCTTACGCTTTCCGCGGGTTCCACCCGCGGCTACCCACAGTATTCCCCCTCCGGTGGAACCGTGCCGTGGTTTCAATCTTCTGTCTTCCGCCTCCCGGCTTGTTCCCTCCGATAGGGCTTGCTATAGTTCGTTCCCGCAATGGGCGATCCCCTGCTCTCAATACCCGAAACGTTTAACGTCGCCGAATATTTTGTGGACCGCAACGTGAATGAGGGTCGCGGTGAACATACGGCCATCCTTTTTCAAGAACAAAAGATCAGCTATCGCGAAGTGGCTGATCAAGTCCAGCGCGCTGCAAACCTTTTGCTGGCCGGCGGGCTTGTTCGCGGTGACCGGCTCATTCTCATCTTGTACGACTCTCCAGAATTCGTCGCGACATTCTGGGGCGCTATTCGCGCCGGAGTGATTCCGATCCCCACCAACACCCTGTTGACGGCTGAAGAATATGCATTCATGTTGCACGACAGTGGAGCGCGAGGACTGGTGGTCGAATCCAGTCTGTTTCAAAAAATTGAGCCTGCCCTGAATCAACTCCCGGAAATGAAAACGGTTTGGATTTCGGGGCAGCCACACACCGGGGGCAAGAATTTTGAAGATGACATGGCGCTGGCGCCAACCCTCGCGGTGATGGCCGCGACGCACCGCGACGATCCTGCCTTTTGGTTGTACACATCGGGCAGCACGGGCAAGCCCAAGGCGGCCATCCATCGCCATCGCGACATGGTTTATTGCCTGGAATCCTATGCCAAACAGGTCCTGGGCATCGGTCCGCCCGACATAACCTTTTCAACCTCCAAGCTGTTTTTCGCCTATGGACTTGGCAACGCGCTCTATTTCCCGTTCGGAGTGGGCGCCACCACCGTGCTTCTGCCCGAGCGTCCCAGCCCGGAAAAAATCTTTGAAACCCTCCTGCGATTTCGTCCTACTTTGTTCTTCGCCGTACCCGCAGTTTATGCGGCCATGCTTCAGGCGCCTGGAGTCGACACGTCCGTTATGCGCTCAGTGCGCCGCGCCGTATCGGCAGGTGAGGCGCTCCCTGCTCCGTTGTGGGCCAGGTTCAAAGATAAATTTGGGCCTTCAATTCTGGATGGTATAGGCTCCACGGAAATGCTGCATATGTTCATCTCCAATCGGCCGGATGACACAGTGCCCGGGTGCAGTGGCAAACTTGTGCCTGGCAATGACGCGCGAATCGTGAACGAATTTGGCCATACCGCTCCCACGGGCGAAATTGGGGAGCTTCATATTCGCGGCAAGAGCGCCGCGGCGGGATATTGGAATCGACCCGAACTCACTCAAACGACTTTTCCCGGTGAGTGGACTTTGACCGGCGACAAATATTATTGCGATGACCGCGGCTATTATTGGTATTGCGGCCGCACCGACGACATGATGAAAGTCAGCAGCCAGTGGGTTTCGCCTCTCGAGGTTGAAACGGAATTGTTGAGCCACCCGCTGGTCTACGAATGTGCCGTGGTGGGGGCGATGGATGCCGACGGTTTGACCAAGCCCAAGGCGTTTGTGGTGTTGAAGCCTACCGAAACGCCGCCCCGTGAAATCGAGGCTGAGCTTCGCACCTTCCTCAAGGCTCGCTTGCCCGGCTACAAGGTGCCGCAATGGATTGTCTTGGCTAAAAGTCTTCCCCGAACTGTAACGGGTAAAATTCAAAGATTCAAGCTCCGATCGCCGACCCAAGGGGCCGGAAAATAGTACGGTGAGCGATCAGAGCGGGCGCAACCAGCAAATGCATTTTAGGCAGGAATTCGCACCGGAAACATAAACTTATCACCGCTATAAAAGCATCTTATAATAGGCGGGTTTTGGGGAATCGCGGTTATGGGACTTTTCACCCTAGGTTCGCGAAGAAAGATTTCCCCGCGGATCCCTTCTGCTGATCGCCGCAAATCTTTTGATATACTCGCGGCAAGCTGGCAAAAAGTTCGAACACTTGTGGGGGTGTTATGACCGTAGCCGAGACGGAAAAGGAACTCAGCGTTTATGAATCAATGGCCGCGCGCTTCGACGTTGCGGCCCGCAAGCTGAATCTTGACGAAGGTCTTTACCGGTACCTGCGCAAGCCCAACCGGGAAATCATCGTTCACATTCCCGTCACCACCGACAACGGTCAATTGACTGTCTTTGACGGCTTCCGCGTGCAACACAGTATTGCTCGCGGGCCGTGCAAGGGCGGAGTCCGCTACGGCCCTCAAGTGACTCTGGACGAAATTCGAGGCCTGGCCGCCGAAATGACCTGGAAGTGCGCGGTGGTCAACATTCCTTTTGGCGGAGCGAAGGGCGGCGTTATCTGCGATCCGCAAAACCTATCCCAGGGCGAACTGGAACGTATTACGCGCCGCTACACGGCGGAAATCCTGGACTACATCGGTCCCGAGCGCGACGTCCCTGCCCCTGACATGAACACCAATGAACAAACCATGGCGTGGATTATGGACACCTATTCCATGCACGTGCGCCACACCGTCACTGCCTGCGTTACCGGCAAGCCGCTGGCTCTGGGCGGTTCGCGCGGGCGTCGTGAAGCCACCGGGCGCGGCTGCATGATTGTCTGCGACCAGGCGCTCAAGCGGTTCGGCCGCGAACCGGAATCCACCCGGGTAATCGTTCAGGGATTTGGCAACGTCGGCTCCCAGGCCGCCCGATTGATGCATAAGGCCGGTTACAAAATCATTGGAGTGGCGGACATTAATGGCGGAGTTTTGAATACGCGCGGGTTGGATCTTCCAGCTCTGCTCGAATTTGTGGGTGAGCGCAAGACGGTGGTGGGTTTTCCGGGCGGCGACGCCATCGACTGCAATCAAATCCTTGAGCAGGATTGTGAAATATTATTGCCCGCCGCCACCGAAAGCGTGATCAACAGTAAAAACGCCGGGCGCATTAAAGCGCGCATCCTGGTGGAAGGCGCCAACAGTCCCACTACGCCCCCGGCCGACGACATTCTGTTTGACCGCGGCGTATTCGTGATCCCGGACATCCTGGCCAACGCAGGCGGGGTCACCGTGTCCTATTTCGAGTGGGTGCAGGACCGGCACGGCTACTTCTGGACGGAAAACGACGTGAATCAAAAACTTCAGGAACTCCAGGTCGCCGCCTTCAACAGTGTGGTGGAATACGGAGAAAAACACAACGTCAACAACCGCATCGCCGCCTACATGCTGGCCATAGACCGCGTGGCATTCACCCTGAAGTTGCGCGGGATTTATGCCTGAGCCGGGATTGGCCCTTCGTTTCGCCCAGGTGTGCAAGTGGCTCTCAGGCGGAAATGATTTTATTGCGAATCGCAAACCGGACCAGTTCACTCAAAGAGGTCATATTGAGCTTACGCATGATGTTGGCGCGATGCGTCTCAATGGTCCTGACGCTTATGCCGAGGGACGCCGCAACTTCCTTGTTGGTCTTCCCCTCCACCAGAAATTGAACGATCTCTCTTTCACGCGCGCTCAGGCGGGTGCGTGGGCCCCTGCTCCTCTCGGTAGGTATGTCCGCTTCCCGATAGCCTTGAAGGATATGATCGGAAACCTTGGATGAGAAAAATGGCTCATGCCTCACCAGCGCCTCAATGGCGCTCATCAGCACTCGGCCCGCATCCGACTTCAGCAGATAACCACGGACGCCCACTTCCACCATTTCGCGGACCAACTCTTCCGAATCATGCATGGACAGGACCAGCACATCGGTCTTGGGGGCTATTTTTAGAATTTGCCGAGTCGCCTCAATCCCGTTAAGTTCGGGCATGCTGATATCCATAATCACAATGTCAGGATTCAATTCCCTCACGGCTTCGACTGCCGCACGTCCCGTGGACGCCTCCCCACAGATGTTCCAGTCCGGCCGCGCCTCGAGCATGGTCTTCAATCCCTTGCGAAAAACTTCGTGATCGTCGGCGATCAAAATGCGGATCTTGCTCATGGGCGCTCCCCTGCGACAGGCATGATGGCGCGGATCAGAATTCCGGGTTGGGCGGGTTCTATCTGAAGCTGACCACCCAGAGCTCGAAGGCGCTCACGCATGCCCATCAATCCAACTCCGGCCCCCTTGGTCATCTGACCGACAAAACTGAATTGGGAACTTTGCGGCATCCCTCTGCCTTCGTCCCGAACTTCAAGAATAACCTGACGGGGCTTATAAGCGATCCTGATTTGAGCGGTGAGGCTGTCCGAATGCTTGTGCACATTGATCAATGCCTCTTGAGCGACGCGGAACAGGCAAAGTTCGATCTCCCTGGGGAGCCGGGAGGAACTTTCTTCAATTTGGAGTTTGATCTCAATGCCGCTGCGTGCCATGAAACCTTCCGTGTATTGCCGCAAGGCTGATGCCAACCCCAGCTCATCCAGCATGGGGGGATGAAGCAAATAGGACAGCGTACGCAGGTTTTCCGCGCAGTCCTGCATGATGGAACCGGCATCCGTGAGGGCCTTCCTGGCGCGGGTGGAAAGCGCTGCCCCTGAATTTTCCAGGATGGCAAGATCCATCAACACCGACACCACGCTTTGGCCCAGGCCGTCGTGTAACTCCCGGGCAATTCGGCGGCGCTCCTCGTCCTGCAACCGTAGAAGGTCACCGGAGAGCTTGCGCAGGGCTGCCTCGGCTTCCTTCCTTTCGGTAATGTCGCGGATGGCGCTGGAGATCAGAAAGCCCTCGGCAGTTTGCAATGGGCTCAGGCTGATCTCCACCGGAAATTCCGAGCCGTCCTTGCGCCTACCGTAGAGTTCGAGCCCCGCGCCCATGGGCCGCATTCGGGGATCAGCGAAAAAGCCTTCGCGGTATCCTGCGTGGCCGCCGCGAAAGCGCTCCGGCACCAGCAATTCGATCGGCTGGCCCATCAACTCTTCCCTCCCGTATCCGAAAAGATTCTCCGCCTGAGCGTTCACCAATGCGATCCCGCCATCGCGGTTCATGATCACCATGGCATCCGGGGCGGATTCGAGGAGAGCGCGGAATTTCTCCTCCGCCCGCTTGCCCTCAGTGATATCGGTAACGATGCCGCAAATCGCGTGAACATCCCCACGGTCATCGCGCAGAGGAAACTTGGTCACCACGCTCGTATGCGCGCCATCCTGATGGGCGGCGACCTCTTCAAAATTGAGCGGCTCTCCCGTCTGAAGCACCCTCAGGTCATTGGCTCGGAAAGCGTCTGCCTGCGCGGGCGGAAATATTTCATGGTCTGCTTTGCCGACGATTTCTTTCTCCGCCAAATCGCAAAGTTTTCTAAACGGAGGATTAGTATAAAGGTATCGGCCTTCGGCATCTTTGATAAAAATGATCGCCGGACTGCTGTCCATAACGGCTTGAAGGCGGCGCTCACTGTCGCGATACGCCTGCTCCGCCCGCAATCGTTCGGCGATTTGATCTTGAAGCGCTCGATTGGTTTCGCCGAGCTCCCTCGTGGTGGGAAGCGCGAGCGCCCTGGGGACAAGCGGCACCAGCAGCGCTGCCGTCGCGATTGAGGCCCCTGCGGTAATCAACTTGACGACGCCCGCCAGCCAGTAGTTTCCGTGCCACACCGTCCAGATCTCCATCAAATGGGTTGTGCCGCATCCGAAGATGAATAAGGCAAACATCATGAACATCCAGTTAAAAGGCACCGTCCTCCGCTTGCGAACGAAGTAAACCAGGACCGCAGGGATAATGTAATAGGAGGAGGCAATCAATCCGTCTGAGATCACGTGGAGCCACACCAATCCCGGCCGCCACAGATAGCAATAGCCATGAGGCATAAAATCAGATGAGAACAAGCCTTTCACGAAATCCCACATGATTCCTCCTGCCCTTCATTCGCGGACCCACGGGGGGCTGCGCGGGACCGTCCACTTCCGGGCGTCGATCTGATGTCCGCCCAGTTGCCCAAATCGTTCCAGATGTTTCCACCTTGGATCTTCATTTCCTCAAAAGTGTACACCCACAAATCAATCTTGGACTCATCAGGTTTCGCGGACCTTACGGGCTTCGAGGTTTGTCGCCCCCCGCCCACTTGCGTGTTCGACCTCGCCAACAATGGGAAGGAATGGCAGGAATTACAAATACGCAAAAATACCTACGTAATCTGCCCTCACGGAATGAGTATTGTGCCTGATTGTGTGTCCATCCGTTAGGCTTCATAGTGATGCGACTCTTCATCGCATTCTCGGCATGCTGGGCGGATTGGATTTTAAAGGAGGGTGTGGACACAATGAGAATAAAGTTTTGGGGCGTGCGTGGTTCTATTCCCACTCCAGAGCACCGGAATTCACGCTACGGAGGCAACACAACTTGCGTCGAAGTCAGGCTGAACGACGGAACCCTGATCATTCTCGACTGTGGCAGCGGACTTCGGGGATTGGGCAACAGTCTCCTTCGCGAATTTGGCCAGGAGCCTGTCACCGGCTACATTTTCCTGACTCATTTTCATTGGGACCATATTCAGGGCATTCCCTTTTTCGCCCCGCTTTACAAGAGTGGCAGCGAGTTTCACTTTCATGCGGTCCGCCGGAAGGAGCAGGAACTCGCCGAAGTCATTCAGGGCCAAATCGCCAACCCCTATTTCCCAGTGGACATGCGGGTCCTAAGCTCAACCCGCAGGATCTGCGACCTCGACTACGGTCCCCGGAATATTAAGGGCGCGATCGTAAGTTCCGCCCCCTTGAACCATCCCCAGGGCTGCGTTGCCTATCGAGTGGAAGCGGACGGATGCAAATTCGTGCTGGCGACGGACACTGAACCCGGCTCAGCTCTGCACGACCGCTCCCTCCGCGAGCTGGCCCGGGGCGCAGACGTTCTGGTTTACGACTCCCAATACACCCCGGAACAATTGCAAGGCGCCAAGAAGGGTTGGGGACACAGCTCGTGGCTCGAAGGGACCCGCATTGCCAAGGAGTGCGGGGTGAAACAGTTGATCCTGATCCACCATGATCCTGAACATGATGATGACTTTATCGATAACATCGTGCAGGAGGCGCGCAGGGAATTTCCTGAGGTCATCGGAGCGGCGGAAGGTTTGGAACTTAAGCTCCCCCAGGAGGAAATGGTTCACGCCTACGAACCATCCACTCCGCGACAGGAGCGTCGCTTTGTGCTTGAAGTCCCTGTCCACGTAATATGGCGGGATGACCGCGGCGAGAAAAAGGCGACGGGAGGGTTCGTCCGTAATATCTCAAGGTCCACAATTTACTTTATGGTTCCCAGCTTCACTCCCGCGGACCGGCCTTTGGAGCTGGACTTCACGCTCCCTGATGAAATTCGAGAGCATGGGATGCTGGCCATGCGTTTCACGGTTCGGGCCATGCGAACGGAGCAGGTTGCAGCCGCGCCCCGCCACGATCCCTCCTGGATGGGCATGGTGGCGCAACTGGCGGGCGAGCATAGGATTTCGGCAAAGGAACCGGGCCGCCTGGCCTTTGATACCCTGAAGGCACAGAACGGTAATGGCCAGCAGCCTGTCTCACACACTGAGTTGAAACTGCTTCAAAAAGTGGGGTGAGGTTCGAGCCGGGCCGCCTTCAGGTCCTGACCATAGCGAATAAAAGCGCCCGATCTGGCCGCCGACATGTAAATGCGGCTCAAGAATGGAATTCACAACAAGTTGGAGTGATTAATTCTGGAATCTGATTGGCAAATTTCAATAAACTAAATCGAAGTTGCCATCCGAGTCTTGAAAGGTCGCCACCAGATCCCACGCGGGCAAATCTGAGGCAGTGCCCTTCACGTCAGTGAGTCTTCCTTCCTGGTCAAACACTTGCCACGCGACCTTCCCGCCCCTCTTCCAGCCTGTCTCATCCGTCCAGGCGAAAAGAATTTGGCCTTCGGAATTTTCTGTCACCACCGGATGCTTGCGGCCAGCGGCTTTTCCAGGCGCGGGAACAGCCGCGGAAACGCTCGGACCCACGGGTGATACAGTGGCAAAGTAAACTTGCGTTTCAGTTTGCCATGCAATCAAAATATTTTTCCCCACCTCGCCAATGTAGTCCGTGGACATAGGACACGCATTGAGTTGCCAAGGCGCAACGTTGACCGAACCAAAAGTTTTCGCCTGGTCGGTTGATACCAGCAGAGTCATATCCCGGTGAATCGCTTCCCGGGCAGCCCGATATAAAATGTAGAGGGTTCCCTGTTTGTCGGCAAAGGCGCGCAATCCGCAGCAACCACAGGCTCCGGTGGGCGATGGATTGGCAGCCACCTCGCGCTCAAAGGTTTTGCCATTGTCACGCGACCGCGCCACCCATACTCGCCGGTTGCTCTCGCCATTCTCATCCGGATTGCCGTGCCAGACCACATAGACGTTTCCGTATTGATCCGCTGCAACCGACCCGCCGCCGTCGAGCCCCACAGCAAATTGCATTACGTTTTTTTGCGGCTCGAATGCTGTTCCATTGTCATTCAAGCGGGCGTAGAGCATCGGGGTCTTATTTCCCGGGCCCCGGGGGTGAGCTTTATCCGATCCCAGCCACGCCACATGAACGCGCTCATCCCGCCCCAGGGCAATTTGCGCGCCGCGAACCGTACCAACAGCCATCGCGCTTCCCGGAACACTGTTCACCCGGATGGGCACGGAAAATCCTGCATCCCGCTTACCTTTTCGAACATAGTAAATATCTGAAGCCGTATCGGGCCCGCTCAGATACACCATGTGAATCACGCCCGCGCGGTCCGCAATCACTTGGGGCTGGATGCCGCCATTTGGAGTGCGGAATATTCTTACCTTAGGTGATGCTTTTGAGGTGTTAAGTATTTCCGCGGCCGAGGAATAGAGAGCCAGCCCCATGATGACCATTAGGCCTGCGCCGATAGTTTTCAGCTTCATCGAGAAACCAGCCTTAAGTCGCATCTAAGCAAGGGAGCCTATTTTATCCCAAATAAATGTGGTCCGATTGAGTTTCCCCTGCGCTTAGATACGAGCATGCCCTTGAAAACCGATAAGACAACACCGGGAGAATTTTCAAATCAGCCGAACGGGCAAAAATTTCTATCCGGCTATTGATTTGAAGAATTTGCTTGGCCAAATCGTTTTGCAATTACCTGGAAAATCCCTATTCGGATGACAAAACTGAGCTTATACCGCGTTACTGCTTGCCTTCCCCTTTAACCGAATACACAAACTGCTTGATTTCCGCGCGCTGCCTCTCCGTCTCAGCCAATTGTTGCTTGCGCAAACGATCGTGTAGCTCGAATTCGTGTTGCGCCCGGGTCTGGTCACCGGTTCGCGAGTAGGCCTGGGCCAGCCGGTAGTGCGCGTCCACCATCTCAGGCTGTAAAGCGAGAGCCTGTTGGTATTCGGCAACAGCCGCTGGGTATTTCTTCTGCTCGGAATAAAGATTCCCCAATTCGAAATGGGCATCAGGAAGTTTGACATCCAGGGCAAGCGAGCTTTTCAGCAGCGTTTCGATCTGCTCAAAATTGACCTGGCCGCCTTGGGCGCGCTGGCCTTTCCAAACGCTCATGGCGTAGTCAAAACGGGCGAGCGGGTTTTGGGGGTCGAGCTTCACAAACCGCGCGAGGCGGGTTGTGACTTCCTCCGTGCCGGCAGTTGTGAAGGGATACATCTTGCCCAGAAACACATAAGGACGGGGGTCGGCGGGGGATAGGTCAGACGCGGCGCACAGCGCTTTGATCGACTCGTCATAGCGGCCGCGCGAATAGAGGGCCACGCCCAGGCCGATCTGAAGCATGGCGGAACGCGGATAGCGATTCACTCCGCTCGAAAAGACCTCGATAGCCGGGTCGAAGGTGGCGTGCAGAAGCAATTCCGTACCCAGGTCGAAGATGTTCTCTTCGCTCGGGTCCATGCGCACGGCGCGGTCGTATTCTTGGGCCGCCGCCAGGTATTGGCCCGCGTGCTCCTCAACGTCGCCCAGCAGGTCGTGAAGCTCCGCCGTGTCCTGGCGGGCGATCATTTGCCCAAGTTGTTCGCGGGCACGCGCGAAATCGCCGAACTCGAGAAAGGCCAAAGCCAGGTCATACCCATTTTCGTAATGCGAAGAATCAATATGTTCAGCCTTTTCTATATAAGGAATGCCCTCACCAAGCCGGGCGGCGTGTAGATAAAACTCACCCAGATTGTGATTGGGCAAATAGCTCGCGGGCGAGGTTTCGAGGGCTTTCTTAAGCTCCCCCTCCAAGGCCGCATCGTGCGGCGACAGCGCGGCTGGATGGGAGGCGGAAGAATTTGCAGGCGCCCCCGCGTTGTCCTTCAACCTCGCCACGCCTTCAACCATTCCGCGCGACCTCTGCGCCTGCCCGCCGGAGGAATACCCCCCCGGATCGACGGCGCCATGCGCGGCGCTCGGCTTGAGTGGCGCTTGGTCATCGTATGCCGGTGCGGAATCAAGGTCATCTCGCCCTTTCGCCACCAGAGTTATATCCGCAGTGACCAATTCGCCGGCAGCCTTTACAATAATCCGGCGAACGCCCGCATTAAACCCGGATTTTTCTGCGGTCAGTGTGTAGGTTCCTGGCGCGATGGAAGATAGGGTGTAAGAACCATCTTCCGCGGTAAATGTTGATTGGGAAAAGTTTCCGTTGCCGATGGTAACTTTCGCCCCGGAAATTACTTCTTCCGCCTCACTTCTGATCCTCCCGGAGATTTTCCCCGCCTCGCCCTGGGCTTGGCAGTTTTGCGTAAACCCAAACAACGGAATGCAAATCGCGAGGGTGAATATGAAAAGATGGCTCATCTGCCCGACGCCACCTTCCTTGACTTCGATGCTCTCTTTGGAAAACGATTCCTGAGAATTCATATCATTCCCTGCTTCGAGAATTCTAACATCCCCCGCTCTTACGTTACAAACTTGCCCCGGAATATGTGATTGAAGTTCAACTGCTAAGTCGCAAATCTATCGCCAGGGCGCCGAAGCATAACCATCTCAATCAGGGATCCGGAATGGCATTGGGGTCAATCGTGCCGGCCTTCGCTCACTTTCAAAAATTGAATCGATTTTCCCCAAGAGTACGCCGCCGTGTCCGAACTTTTTCCTTGACTTTGCGGGCAGACGCGCCAAAATGGTGTGACATTCTAGATACAAAGATTACGTAGATTCACCTGCCAATTTAGCTATCGCACTTTCAGGAGGCGGTTGTGCCCAGAGGGAAACCTTCAACCAGAGAGATGCGTATTCACTTGATCCCGCTTAGAACTGTCGGCTTGCTGGCGTTCTTCGGAATGATGGCTTTTACCTGCGCCGGAGAGAGTGGAGTTCGCCCGGAAGGAGCCCCAAAGGGGCAAAATCGGTCAGATTCTCAAGGTCTTGGGCAGCGGACGAACTCCCATACGCAAGGTACCCTCGCTACCGATAAGTCCCGCGGCGCCACCCGGGATTCCAGGAAAACCTTAGAGGTTGCACCCGGGCAAGCTCCCTCCAACGCCAAGGCGCGCCTGATTGAGAATTACGGCAAGCTGCCGCTCAGTTTTGAACCCAATTTGGGGCAAGTGCGGCAGGACGGCCAGGGAAAAGTGAAGTTCATCTCCCGGGGCCGCGGGTATTCCCTCTTCTTGACAGGCAACGAAGCCGTCCTGGGATTGAGCAAATCGGCCGCGCCCGATGGTTCAGCACGCCGGCCTGATCCTCGAAATCCTTCCGCCAATGCCAGTGCGGCCAAGACAGACTACGTGCGCATGAAGCTGGTAGGGGCCAACCCCACACCCAACATCACCGGCGTCGAAGAACTTCCGGGCAAGAGCAACTATTTTATCGGCAATGATCCCAAGGCATGGCATACCGATGTCCCTAACTTCGCCAAAGTGAAATATAAGAATGTTTATCCGGGCGTTGACCTGATCTATTACGGCAATCAGGGGCAACTGGAATTCGACTGGGTGGTGCAACCCGGCGTCAATCCGAGCGCCATCACTCTCGATATAGGGGCGGGCCTTGCCTCGCCCTTGCGAATCGCGGCCAACGGCGATCTAATCATTCAAACCGGAGACGGCGAAGTTCACTTCCAAAAACCGGTGGTGTACCAGGAACAGTCGACAGTTGGCAGTTCACAGTTGACAGCCAAGGACGAGGATCAAAAGTCGAAAATCGAAAATCGTCAATTACTCAATGGCCGCTATATCCTAAGAGGCAAGCACGGCATCGGGTTTGAGGTCGCATCCTATGACCACAGCGAGCCGCTCATTATTGACCCTGTCCTTAGCTACTCCACCTACCTCGGTGGGGTCGGCCAGGATACGGCTTTCGGCATTGCCGTAGACAGCACCGGAAACGCATATGTGACCGGAGGCACTTCCTCCACAAATTTCCCCACAACCGCGGGCACGTTCAATCAAGTTTCCAGCGGTGCCAGCCTTTGTGCGGGGGGTGCGGCTGCCAGTGATCCTTGCGGCGACGTCTTTGTAACCATGCTGAACCCAGGTGGCACAGCGGTGGTTTACTCAACTTATATAGGGGGAACTGGCGACGATATCGGCTACGGCATCACTATCGATTCGACCGGCAACGCCTATGTGGTTGGCCTAACCAACTCATCAGATTTTCCGACCACAGCGGGCGTTTTCCAATCCACCCTGGGCGGGCTTGGCGGATTCAACCAGGGCGATGCGTTTGCACTTAAACTGAATTCGACGGGATCGACTTTGACCTACTCAACATACCTGGGGGGAAGCAACAACGACTTCGCGCAGGGGGTCGCCGTGGATTCCTCCGGCAACGCATATATCACGGGGTTTACTTGCTCGGATACTAATTTCCCCATCCATAATCCCCTTCGGACCCTTTCCACTTGCACGGTGGGCGGCGACGCCTTCGTCACTGCACTAAATCCGACCGGGGCCAGTCTCGTTTATTCGACGGGTTTAGGCACAGGCGGCGGCGTTGGTTTTGGAATTGCAGCGGACTCTACCGGCGATGTCTACGTAACCGGTGGTCTCAACGGCACTCCCACCTTCGCGACCGCGGGTGCGGCGCAAACGACTTCCGGTGGGAGCGGGGATGCGTTTGTTGTCAAGATAAATTCAGGAGGGTCTGCCATTGGGTATGCGACCTTTCTTGGAGGAAGTGGTGGGGATGCGGGCACCGCTATCGCAATCGATTCCTCAGGCAACGCGTATGTGACGGGCGCGACCAAATCCACCAACTTCCCCACCGCGAGCCCGATCCAGGCCGTACTTGGCGGCCCGCAGGACGCATTTGTAACCAAGCTGAATGCCGCGGGGTCAGCGCTGACCTACTCCACTTATTTGGGCGGCAGCGGCGGCGATGTAGGCAACGGTATCGCTGTAGATTCGCTGGGCCAAGCCTATGTGGCCGGGGGAACCGCCTCGTCCAACTTCCCCCTGGCAAGCCCCATACAGGCTGCTCTTGGCGGCGCGCACAACGCCTTTGTCGCGAACCTGAATGCCGCCGGCTCAGCGCTCGTTTTCTCCACTTATCTCGGAGGTAGCGAGTATGACTCGGGATCCGGTATAGCCGTAGACAGTTCCGGAAATGTCTATATTGCGGGTCAGAGTCTTTCGAATGATTTTCCCGTTACCTCGGGAGTGTTCCAGTCCACCTACAGCGGCATGGGCGACGCCTTCGTTGCGAAAATCAGCCCATCGAACGTACCGGGCGTAATTCTGAATCCGCCAACCCTCACCTTTGCATCGCAGGCTCAGGGCACCACCAGCGCCGCGCAGATCGTCACTCTGCGCAACGTCGGCAGCGGTGCTTTGACCCTCAGTGTCGTGGCGAGCGGCGATTTTGCTCAAATTAATACTTGCGGCGCGACCGTTGCCGCGGGCGCGAGTTGCACAATCAGCGTCACATTCACGCCGACGGTGTCCGGCCCGGAATCAGGGGCCATCACCATCACCGACAATGCCGCTGGAACTCCTCATATCGTCACCCTTTCGGGAACCGGCTCAATCGCTATAAGTCTCTTTCCCTCGAGTTTGACTTTTTCCAACCAGCCCGTCGGCACCACCAGCCTAACTCAAATCGTTTCGATGACCAATTCGGGCCCCACGCCGGTGACTATCTCCAGCATTTTGGCGGGCAGCAGCACCTTTTCACAGTCGAACAATTGCGGCCCGGTCCTGGCGGCCCAATCAACCTGCTATATCGACATTTCCTTTACCCCCACCACTATCGGAACAGTCGCCAGCAATCTGACGGTGACGGACAGCGCGGCCGGCAGTCCTGAGGTTGTAACTCTTCAGGGCCAGGGCATCGCCATGGAGCTCTCCACACAGAACCTCTACTTCTATGAGGGCCAGCCCCTGGCGACCACCAGCCCTGCGCAGACGGTTGTCCTGGCCAATACCACTGGAAGTCCGGTCACCATCTCGAGCATTATCGCCAGCGCTGAATTCGCTCAAACCAATAATTGTCCGGCCATCTTGCCGGCCAAATCCGGTTGCACGATCAGTGTTACCTTTACTCCGACGGCTACAGGCTACCAATTCGGCACCATCACCATTACGGACATATCACCGGACAGTCCCCAGGTGATTAACCTCACGGGCCTGGGCGGATCCGCGGTCGTTTTGCCATCGGTAAGTTTCTCACCGACTTCAGTCAACTTCTCACCACAGACAATCAACACGACTAGCGCCCCCATTCCGGTGACGATGACCAACTTGACCGCCGGGCCTTTCACTATTACAAGCATTCTTGCCAGTGCTGGTTTTGCCCAAACCAACAACTGCGGAGCAAGCCTCGCAGCCGGCGCCAGTTGCACCCTGAACATCACTTTCACCCCCAGCGCAGTGGGCTACACCAGTGGAACCGTAACGGTCACCGATAGCGCTCCGGGTAGCCCGCATATCCTGAGTTTATCGGGTCAGGGTCTTGTGATGACGCTCTCTAATAATGAGCTCTTTTTCCAAGGCGGCGTTGGGGTTACAACCCCGTCCCAACCTGTAATCTTGACGAACACCGGGGCTACGACCGTGAGCATCACCAGCATCGTCACCGTGGGTGATTTTGCCCAAACCAACAACTGTGGAGCAAGCTTGGGGGCCGGTATCAGTTGCACGATTAACGTCACCTATACGGCAACGGCGCTGGGTTCCGCTTCCGGGTATATCACGATTAATGACAGTGCACCGGACAGTCCTCAGTTTATCTATCTTTCAGGCCTTGGGACCTCCGTGGTTCTTTCACCTTCCCCCCTTACCTTTTCCGCCCAGAGTTTGGGGACCACCAGCAGCTCCCTCCCCATCACACTGACGAATGAAACGGGCGCGAATTTGGCCATTACAAACATTACGATCAGCGGTGATTTTGCCCAGGTTAACGATTGCGGAACCAGCGTGCCGGCAAACTCGACCTGCACCATCAGCGTCACTTTTACTCCTTCTGCCACCGGTTTCCGGAGTGGAACCCTGACCGTGACCGATGGCGCCTTGGATAGCCCACACACAGCTACCCTCGAAGGGACAGGAGCAGTCATATTGCTGAGTCCCTCACCGCTCTTTTTCTCCTCGCAGGGGCTGGGAACCACCAGTGCGGCTCAAAGTATCACGCTGACCAATACGAGCGCGTCGACGGTGGGCATTACGAGCATTGCTGTGACTTCGGGCACGTTTGCCCAAACCAATACTTGTGGAAGCAGCGTGGGGCCGGGAGGAATTTGCTTTATCAACATCACCTTTACTCCCACTGAGGACGGACAAGAATACGGAGCGATCACAATAACCGATACCGCTTCCGACAGCCCTCAGGTGGCTCAGCTATTGGGAAATGGGATTACCCTGTCGCTTTCCCCTACTTCAATTTTCTTCGCCTCGCAGACCATCAACACGACCAGCGCTGCGCAGACCCTTACGGTGACCAATGTCACTAACAGTCCCGTAAGCATTTATGGCGTTTCGGCAATAGATATCGGGCTGGGTGTTGATTTTGCCGCGACCAACAATTGTGGAGCCACCTTGGGCGTAGGGGCGAGTTGCACCCTCGGTATCACATTCCACCCCGCCGCTCTCGGCACCCGCTACCAGTACTTCTACCTCGCAGACAGCGCAGCCGACACCCCGCAATCCGTTTTCGTGGAAGGCACCGGAGCGGCAGCATCGGGCTCACCCATCTTGTCCCTGGTTCCGCCCAGCCTGACATTCCCGAGCCAGGCAGTGGGAACGCCCAGCACTCCTCAGGCCATAGTAGTGACGAACACGGGAACAGCCTCCGCGACGATCGGCACGGTGAGCCTCACTGGGACCAACGCGTCTGACTTTTCCATTTCCGGCGATACCTGCACGAGCGCGACGGTAGCGATAGGCGCTCACTGCACCTTTAGCATCACCTTCACGCCATCGGCCACCGGACCGAGGTCGGCCCAGGCCAGCATCCCCTCGAACGCGCCAGCCAGTCCGCAGATTGCAACCCTCTCGGGCACGGGCGGCACTGGTCCGGCGGTAAGCCTGTCGACTTCAAGCCTGACCTTCACCAATCAGAGTCTGGGCACCACCAGCCCGGCGCAAACCATTTCACTGACCAACACGGGCGGGACAGCGTTGAACATTACCAGCATTGTCCCCAGCGGCGATTTTGCTGAAATCGACAATTGCTTCGGAAGAGTGGCAGCAAGGGCGAGTTGTGTTCTCTCCATCACCTTCACCCCAACAGCAGTGGGGACGCGAAGCGGCTCCATCACCTTGACCGATGACGCCAGCCCCGGAACACAAATCATTGCCCTATCGGGGACTGGCGTGTTGTCAGGCGTAACGCTCTCCGCAAGCAGTGTGACCTTCCCCAATCAAGGAGTGGGGACAACGAGCGCCGCCCAAACGGTGACCCTCACAAATACAGGCAGAGCGCCTTTGCCCATCACCAGCATTGTGCCCAGCGGCGATTTTGCCGTCATCAATAATTGCGGAACAGCGGTGGCGGGAGGGGCGAGTTGTGATCTCTCGATTACGTTCACGCCGACCGCGGCGGGAGCACGAAGCGGCTCCATCACCATCACCGACGGCACCACCCCCACCTCGCAAATCATTACCTTATCGGGCACAGGAGTGTCGGCTACCTTTACGCTGTCCGCAAGCAGTCTGACCTTTCCCAATCAAGCAGAGGGGACGACGAGCGCCACCCAAACGGTGACCCTTGCCAATACGGGCACATCACCCTTGGTCATCACCAGTATTGTGGCCAGCAGCGATTTTGCCGTCACCAGTAATTGCGGCGCAACCGTGGCGGGAGGGGCCAATTGTGTTCTCACAATTACCTTCACGCCGACGGCGCTGGGGGCGCGCACCGGAACAATCACCATCACCGACAATGCCACACCCCCGACGCAGATCATAACGCTCACCGGCATAGGGACAGCGCCGTCTCAACTCACCCTCTCGCCGACCACCCTGAGTCTGCCGGGGACGCACATTAACCAGACCTGTACGCCCGGGACGGTAACGGTTTCGAATGTAAGCTCGATCGCGCTCACCCTATCGAGCATCGTCACCGCCGGACCCTTCGTCGTTTCTGCCAACACTTGCCCGCTGGCGCCCGCCACTCTCGCTCCGGGAGCCACTTGTACGGTAGGCGTCACTTACGAGCCCACGGCGGTGGCCACCCAGACGGGCACGCTTACAATCGCAAGTAACGCCTCCAACGGTCCAAATACCACCGGGCTAACTGCTGTCGGCCTGCCGGATTGCTTCCTGGCGCCCAACTCTTCCGCTGCGGCCGTGCTGCGCGGTTTGAATACGACCACGTTTGTGATCGCCCACCAGGCTTGCAGCGCCACCGGACCCGTGCAGTTGTCCTGCTCGAATCAGAGCCCTGCCGTTTGCAGCTTCAATCCCCAGGTGCTCACATCGCCTGATACACCCAGCACATTGACGGTGAGCAATCTTCAGGCATTGACCAGCGACTTGAAATTCGACGTACACGCCGATGCCACGCTCGAGCATCTTTATACCGGGCTGGCAGTTGAACTGATGGACTTCCAGATGGCATCGGCGGCCGCGATCGGAACGGTGAACGCGGGCCAGACAGCCAGCTATGCGCTGGCCGTGGAGCCGCAACACGGATTGCAAGGGACGGTGACGTTCACATGCCAGGGAGCTCCGGCGGGAGCAACGTGCTCGTTAACTCCGCAGTCGGTAACCCTGACGGGATCTGGGGTGTCGGATGTGACCGTAAACGTTTCCACCACGGCGCGATCGCTGTTGGCGCCCGCGAGGTGGAGATCCTGGCCTCCCGCTGGCAGTCCGATAAGCCTGATGTTCCTCATCGCGCTGGCCATGCTCGCGGGCCTTGCAAACTGGCCTCGGGCCCGGCGAAAGGCGCGGAGCCTGACCGCGATTCGGTTGCGAGTGGCATTGCTGGCGGCCGGTCTGATTATAGCCATGGTATTGACTTGGGGGGCGTGCGGGGGCGGGTCCGTTGCTCCAATGGCCACGAACCTCATTGCAACCCCGTCCGGGACCTATACCCTTACGGTGACCGGCACGTACACGGCTTCGGGGAGTAACGTGCAAATTGTCCACAACTCCACCATCATCATGACCGTGCACTAACAAGATGGGGGACCATCGGTGAATTTACAGACGGAGGATGGATATGTTTAAGCCTCGTTGGCTGGCGATTGCAGGGGTTGTGCCACTTATCCTAACTCTCGATGGCCTCGGCGTGGGGAACCTTAAGCGCCCACAAACAGTCGGCTCCATTGCAGGAATAAAAGGGACTGTCCTGGTGGACCATCAACCTGTCCTTGACCGGGAGGCCGTGTTTACCGGCGACGTGATTTCAACCGGCGCATCCGCGGGCGCATTCTTGAATCTGCATGGCACGGTCGCCATCCTGGTGGAGAATAGCGAACTTGCTCTTACGGGGACTGAAGAAGCAATGACCATGGCTCTAAGAAAAGGGGCCGTGGAGATTCGAAGCGGCAGTTTGCAGCCGGCGCAAATTCAAATCGGCCGCGCCTCCGTGATTGTGCGCAATGATGGCAATTTCCCCAGCATTTGTAGAATAGCGTCGGCGGACAAAGCCTCGGTGGTTATTGCCGATCGCGGCCGCGTGGAGATTCATGGCGCCGGAGCGCCCATGATCGTTCGTCCGGGAAAATCTGTCCTTCTCGAGAATGGAATGCCGCAGGCTGCGGGAACATTGGCCGGCAAGGTTTCGGGCGAAGTTCCCCGAGCAACAGTGCAGCGCGGGGGGACCGGAAACGCCAACCCTTTAACCATGTCGGACTCGGTCTATTGGAATGATTTCGTGCAAACGTTGGATAACGGGCGAGTCCGTATTGCCCTCACGGGCGGCTCCTACCTGAATGTCGGGGCGCGTTCTCAGATGAGGATCATCCAGCACGATGTGCAATCCCAACAAACCACGGTTGAGCTGAAGCTCGGGACAATGCGCGGCGAAGTGGTAAAGCTGACCAAGGGTGGAAAATTTGAGACGCAAACCCAAACCGCAGTGATTGGAGTGGTGGGAACAATCTGGGTGGTTAATGCATTTCCGCAAAACACGCAAGTCTTCTCCGTCACCGGAGACGTCACGGTCAGAAATATCGATCCGAATATCCCCGGTACAGTTGTCTTGCACGCCGGGCAGTCAACCAACGTCGGCAAAGACCAGGCCCCCAGTTCACCGTCCCCAGCCACGGCGGCCCAACTGCAAGCACAAATGCAACAAACGGATGTTCAGGAAGGCGTAGTCACCACAGCCACTGCGGGCGCCGCGGGCGCTCAGGGTGGAACTACAGGCGCCGGAGCCGCAGGCACTCAAGGCGCCGCAACCGGTGGAGGGGCTGGAGCCGCGGGCGGCGGATCAACCGGCATCATCAATGGCGTGACGGTGGGGGCGGTTGGCGCATCGGCAGTCGCAGGAGCTGTCGGCATCCACGCACTTTCACAGTCCCATTCTAATATCGCGTCCGCTGAATCAAGTCTTTCGAATGCCGCAAACGCTGCCGGCCAGGCAGCAACATCGGCGGCGAACGCGCAAAGTGCAGCGAGCCAGGCGGTTTCGGCGGCACAACAAGCCAATAATATCGCTACGACAGTTTCTGATCAGGTGAACAGCATTTTGAAAGGTTGCGGCTGCATACTTCCGGGTAACAATGTCATTTTCCGGTCCACAATGCCCGTTTCACCATCGGGCCCACAATAAGAGCTGCCTGGTGCGACATTTGATCGCACAGATTCGACGGCATGATACGAAGTGTTTCCGGGGACTACGTAAACCGGTTTCCCCCGGGCCACACCTTTCCCGGTAGTGGTGTCATATGCATGGTGCGAGCTCTACCGCGCCGTCATTCCCGCGAAGGTGGGAATCGATTGCCGCCAGGCGACTGCGTCTCAAATGATTTAGGAAAATGGATTCGCTTTCGCGGGAATGACTGCCTATCGGAGCGTCCGCGTTGGGCAAATGACTCCAATACCCCCCGAAGCCCAGTGTCTCAGCTTAAATGTAGAGGCGGCTTTACGCCGCCGCTTGGCGAGCCCCAGAGCGCGACCTGGGGTCCCCGCAATTCGCCGCTACAAGTTCAAACTACGACGCTACCCCCTGAAAAACGAATCGATACTTTTCCGAGCGGGTGTGTCCAATCTTGACTCTCAGTTGGTGGGCAGATAAAATCCCTTTCCAAGTCATTGCATGCCAATGGTATGGAAGAAATAATTTCCCACTATCGAATCCTGGAAAAGCTTGGTGGCGGCGGGATGGGTGTGGTTTACAAGGCCGAGGACACCAAGCTCGGGCGCCTGGTGGCCCTCAAGTTTCTTCCAGAATCCGCAGTTTCGAATCTAGATACGTCATCGGGGAATGCCCCCGTGAAGGGCGGCGCTACGCCTGACCATCAAGCGCTGGAGCGCTTCAAGCGCGAAGCGCGCGCCGCCTCCGCCCTCGACCATCCCAACATCTGCACCATTTATGAGATTGACGAAGCGGATGGAAAACCTTTTATCGCGATGCAACTGCTCGAAGGGCAGACGCTGAAGCATCGGATTGCCTTGGGTCCGATCAAGGTGGATGAGTTGCTGGACCTGGCCATTCAGATTGCCGACGGGTTGGACGCGGCGCACCAAAAGGGCATTGTTCATCGCGACATCAAGCCGGCCAATATTTTCATTACCCAGCGCGGGCAGGCCAAGATTCTGGATTTCGGCCTGGCAAAGTTGACCGTAGGGGCGGGGCTTGCCCCACCCTTGCCCGGCCAAGCGATAGGGCCGACCCAAGGGTCGGCCCTACAAGACGCGGCGACGATGGGCGAAGAAAACCTCACCAGCCCCGGCGTGGCAATGGGCACTGTAGCCTACATGTCTCCCGAGCAGGCGCGCGGCGAAGAGCTGGACGCGCGCTCCGACCTGTTTAGCTATGGCGCCATGCTCTACGAAATGTCCACCGGCAAAGTCCCCTTCACCGGGAACACGTCGGCGGCGGTTTTTGGCGCTCTTCTCCATCAAGCGCACTTGTCTCCTTTGCGAGTGAATCCCGCATTGCCTCCCAAGCTGGAAGAGATTCTCAATCGCCTTCTGGAGAAGGATCGTGATCTTCGCTACCAGAGTGCGGCCGACTTGCGCAGCGAACTGAAGCGACTGAAGCGGGATACGGAGTCGGGCCGTTCGGGGGCGGTTGCGGCCTCCGCCCAGCACGAAGTAGGGGCGGGGCTTGCCCCGCCCAGGGAGGCGTCGCAATCGGCGCCCCCGCATGACCATTCTGATTCTCAGCAGATCGCCCACATCGCCTCCCGCCACAAGGGGGCCCTGGCCGCAATGCTGGGCCTTGCTGCGATCGTATTGGCTGGCGCCGCGTACATGACCTATCAGTGGCGGAGCGGCGCAGGGCTGGGGATTAAAACGCCTGCTGGCCCCGGCAAAGTGACGCAAATCAGCCACTGGAATAGACTGATTGATTCGGCCAGGCTCTCCCCCGACGGGCACTCCATCGCATTCGGTTCGGCCGCGGGTGGGATTGAACAAGTCTTCCTGATGCTCACCTCGGGCGGCGAGCCGCTTCAATTAACTCGCGACGGGGGGGATAAAATTGTCGACAGTTTTTCCGCTGACGGTACCGAAATTTATTATGAGCGCAACCTCGGCCGCGATGAGGTTTGGGCCGTACCCACGCTGGGCGGTACTCCACACCGGATTGTTTCCGGCAAATCCCTGGTTCCATCACCGGACGGCAACGCTCTCTATTACCTGAAGACGGACTCGCCCCAGACCGTATTCCGCGCAGGGAAATCCGGCCTGAATGAGGAAACGATTCTTAGCTTTGATGGCGCCCCGAGCACGCCTCTCTCTATTCTGCCTTATCCGGATGGTGAAAACCTGTTTGTAATTTTGGGCGATATTAATACCGGCACACAGTTGCGGTTTTGCCGCTTGAACTTGCTCAGCCGCAAGGCGACTGACATAGGGCTGGTATCAAATCGGCCTTTGCAACCTGATTTGACATGGGCGGAGCCGGGGAAAACAGTGCTTTTTAGTCGCAACGTCAATGGCCTGAGCAATCTTTGGAAATATGAACTTGCCACTCAAACCTTGACGCAGGCCACTTTCGGGCCGGGTCCTGATTACTCGCCGCTGCCTGACCCGTCAGGCAAAGGCCTCTACTATGTGAATGGAAAGCAATCCGGCTTTCTCACCGCCTACTATCCCAAATCCAGGCAATCTGTGGACATTACGACTTCTGAAGACGACTGGCAACCCGCCATTTCGCCGGACGGCAAGCGGGTGGCGTACATCAAATTTCTTGGACCGGGTCAAAACGAACTTTGGGTTTCAGATCTGGACGGCGGCAACAAAATAAAGCTGGCCGCCTCTGTGAATTTGGGTACGGGCATGTGGACGTCCGACGGATCTAGAGTATGTTTTTTCGATAATTCGGGAGAAGAAGCCAAGGGATTCATTGTTGGGGCGGATGGCCGCGGCCTTCATGCCATGGACAAGATTGAGAACCTTGCAGGTTGGGCCAATTGGTCGGCCGACGGGAAAGCCATGTATATCTCCAGCGACTCTGCCGGACACGGCCCGTCCGTGTGGAGAACTGATGCCAACGGTTCCGATCCTCATCTGTTTTCGCAGGACTGTTGTTACGCCCTGGACCCTTCCCCGGATGGAAATTATTTGATTGGCTTGGTCCCCAGGGGCGATAAGGTGGGTATCTACGAAATCTCGATACAAGACAAGAAATGCACTTCCTTGGTTCCTGGTGTCGAAACCTTTTCCGTATGGCTTGCTCCCGATGGCAAATCTTTCTCTTATCCCGTCGCAGAACAAGGCTCGGTGGTTTTTTATCGCCAGGGATGGCACGACGGCCAACTGGTGGGCAAGCCCGAAGTAGCGCTAAGACTTCCATTTGCCTTCCGCCTGTATTACAACGGTAACGCCTTTGATTTTTCCCACGACCTTTCTTCCATCGTCTACTCGCGCCCCGGCGGCGAAGACGACCTTTACCTTTTGAGTCCGTCGCAATAGCAACCAGCGCAGCGTGGGTCCGCGGCGCTTGCTTGGGCTTTTTGTGCAACACCACTGAGTAAAAGCATCAACCACCCCGGCGCTGGTGCGCCACCCCTCCTCATCCGAGGAGGGGAGCTTTGTAGCCGTGCGCGGCCCTGCAAATAAGGAGGAGAGTTTCTTGTTCAATCGCAGGCCCAGGAAACTCCCCTCCTGATTCAGGAGGGGTGGCGCTGCAAGCGCCGGGGTGGTCGCAGTGTTACCAGAGCTGGTTGCAGTTTTTCCCAGGGTTGTTGAGGTTTCGCGCGCGCTGGTATTACTAAGCCCCCGTGGTCAGCACCACTC
The DNA here is from genome assembly GCA_035308965.1 of Terriglobia bacterium. GTDB lineage: Bacteria > Acidobacteriota > Terriglobia > UBA7540 > UBA7540 > DASYXZ01. The sequence goes on from DATGFN010000041.1 coordinate 33,950, forward strand.
GAAATCGGGCGCGTCCACTCATCATGCGCTCGTAAGCTTCCGCGGCGCGCTCGAGAGGGAAGGTCTCATTCATCGAGCGAACCCCCGCCATAACGCTGAAATTCAGCGTGTCTTCTGAATCGACTGCGGTTCCTGACGGCCATCCAGCGATGGCTCTGCGCGCCATCAGGAGGGATACGGCAGAAACCGACAGAGGCTCAGCCGGCGCTCCCAGAATGAGCAATTTGCCGTCAATCCCCAAGCCGCCCACCACCGCGCTCATGGCTGCGGCATTGGTGACGGTAGCCAGAACCAATCGCGCGCCTCCGAGATTGGTGAGTTCTTCTCCGGGATCCTGCGACGTGCTGTCAATGTAATGCCGCGCGCCCAGTTTCAACGCCAGGGGAGCCTTGTCCTGCCCGCGCGCGATGGCGACGGTGTTAAAACCCATCTCGGCGGCGTATTGAACTCCCAGATGTCCAAGGCCACCCAGGCCCAGGATCGCGACCAAATCGCCGGCGCGCGCTCCGCTGTGACGCAGCGAATTGAACGTGGTGATGCCGGCGCACAGCAGCGGCCCGGCATCGGCGGCGGACAGCTCCTTGGGAATCAGAGCCAAGGCCTGCGCTGGCGCGATCATGTACTCTGCATACCCGCCATCGAACGAGAATCCGGTGATCAGCCCCGTGCGGCAAAGAAGAAAATCACCACGACGGCACTGCTGGCAATGCCCGCAGTGGCCACCGTACCAGCCTACACCCACGCGGTCGCCGGGTTTCCACGGAACCACGCCCGGACCCACGGCATCGAGCACGCCCGCCACTTCATGTCCGGGGACTCGCGGGTATTGGATGCCGGGGAAGTGGCCGAGTTTCACCAGGGAATCGCTGTGACAGATTCCACAAGCTTCAACTTTGATTCGGACCAACCCCGGCCCTGGCTCGGGAATCTCCCGCTCCACTATCTCAAAAGCCGCGCCGGGTTTGGGGACTTGTACTGCGCGCATTTTTCCCATGATTCCTCCTGCCTTGATGATGCGGGAGGTGCGCAAAAAGGTGCGAGTGCCGGAAGTACGGCCTCGGCCCGCACTTCCAGCGATGCAATTCCGAACGTTGCCTCCCGTTTCAAGGGGTATTAAGTTTGCTCCTTCTGGGTTACAATAGGTTCTTGGCAATTCTTCTTTCGTGACGCCATCGGCTGTCCTGGATCATCTCCTTAGACAACCTGCAATCTGAAGGCGGAGGTTTACTTTGAACGATTCGATTCGCAACGTGGCGATTATCGCGCACGTTGACCATGGAAAAACGACTCTCGTAGACGGCATGCTCTGGCAGAGCGGAACTTTCAAGGCCAATGAAGCGCACGTGGAGCGAGTGATGGACTCGAACGAGCTCGAGCGCGAGCGCGGCATCACCATCCTGGCCAAGAACACCGCCATTTTTTACAAGGGCGTGAAAATCAATATTGTGGACACTCCCGGCCACAGCGATTTTGGCGGGGAGGTGGAGCGCGCGCTCAAGCTGGTGGATGGCGTCCTGCTGCTGGTGGATGCCAGCGAAGGCCCGCTGCCGCAAACCCGATACGTGCTGCGCAAGGCGCTGGAAGCAAAGCTGCCTCCCATCGTGGTGGTGAACAAAATCGACCGATCAGACGCGCGCGTGCAGGAAGTGGTGAACGAAATCTACGATCTCTTTATCGAGCTGGGCGCGGAAGAAGAACAGATCGATTTCCCCATTCTCTACACCAACGCGCGGCGAGGCATCGCCAAGAAATCCATGGAAGATTCCTCGGAAACTCTGCAGCCTTTGTTTGAAGCCATTGTGGAAAGCATTCCCGCCGCGCCCGGCGATCCGACGGCGACGTTGCAATTGCTGGTGGCAAATCTCGACTACAGCGAATACCACGGGCGCCTGGCGATTGGCCGGATATTTTCCGGGACGCTGCGGCGTGGCGATGAAGTGGTCATCGCCAAACTCGATGGGACCATGCACAAGACTCGCATCACCAAGCTTTATGGCTTCGAGGGCCTGGAGCGAATTGATCTTGAGGCAGCGCAGGCGGGGGAGATTGTCGCCATCGCCGGCGTGGAGGGCATCACCATCGGCGAAACGGTAACCAGTGCAGAGACGCCTCTGGCCTTGGGCAACATTCCCATTGACGAGCCCACCATCTCCATGATTTTCACCATCAACACCTCGCCATTTTCCGGCAAAGAGGGAAACTATGTTACCTCGCGCCACCTGCGCGAGCGATTGGACAAGGAGTTGCTGACCAACGTTTCCATTCGCGTCGAGCCCATGGAGAATACGGAGTCGTTCAAGGTGATGGGACGCGGGGAACTTCAACTCGCCATCCTCATCGAGATGATGCGGCGCGAAGGTTATGAGTTGATGGTAGGAAAGCCGGAAATCGTGACCCGTCGCCACAACGGCAAACTTCAGGAGCCCCTTGAGCAGTTGGTCATTGATTGTCCCGCCGATTTCGTGGGCGTGCTTATGCAGAAAATCGGCAGCCGGCGCGGAATCAACACCAAGCTGGTGAACCAGGGCAGCGCCAAGGGCAGCGGACGCGTGCGCTTGGAATTCTCCATTCCTTCGCGCGGGCTGATCGGCCTGCGCAGCGAAATCATGCAGGACACGCGCGGCACCGCCATTGTCAATACACTCTTTGACGGTTACATCGACTGGCAGGGAGAGATCCCCGCCCGCCTCACGGGGGCCCTGGTAGCGGACCGGGCGGGTAAGGCTACGGCCTTTGCTCTTTGGAACCTTCAGGAACGCGGCGAACTTTTTGTGGGGCCGGGAACTGAGGTTTACGAGGGGATGGTTGTGGGTGAGTGCTCGCGCTGGGACGACATGGACGTGAACGCGGTCAAAGAAAAAAAGCAGACCAACATGCGCGCCTCGGTGGCTGATGAGGCCATCCGATTGGTTCCCTTCCGCCCTCTGAGCCTCGAACAAGCCATCGAATTTATTGCCGAGGACGAATTCGTAGAGGTCACTCCTTCATCCATCCGCTTGCGCAAAAAGATTTTACAGGAAAACAAAAGGCCCAAGCGCCATAAGCATGCGATGGAAAAAGACGCTGAGGTTGTAAAGTAACTCTTCAAATGCTCGCGGCATCCGGGGCCATCCGGTTCCGGGAATCATAGCATACGAGGTGTTGCACTTGCGGCGTGAACTCAGCGCTTCCCTCACCTTCCGAGGCAGGGTTGCCTCGCGACAATATACTTTGAATCAATTAGATACGTGTGTTTCCAGACTCCGCTCCGTCAAGACCCGCATCTAAGCCAGTATGAGCATTGGCCGAAAAATCAGGACTGGATTCGGCCAGCTTGGTTTTCTAATTTGCGCAGGAGGAGCCATGAGGAACGTTTTCAAAAAGAGTTTGTCAACGGTTCTGGTTCTACTGGGCCTGGCAATTGTGGTTCCCCAGGGTGTTTGGGCAGGTACGAATGACCAGAATAAATCAAATGGCACGCGGGTATGGGTTCCCGGTGAGGAACGCATTCAGAAGGATGTTTTGCATCAACTGAGAATGCTCCCTTACTACTCAGTTTTTGACAATCTTTCGTTCCGGATCAATGGGAATGAGGTTGAGCTAAATGGGCAGGTGGTTCGACCGGTTCTGAAGTCGGATGCGGAACATGCTGTGCAGCGCGTGGAAGGAGTCAGGCGGGTCATCAACAACATCGAAGTGCTGCCTACCTCGAACTTTGACGATCGGATCCGCCTTGCAGAATATCGGGCCATTTACCGGCGTGTGGGGCTCGACCGTTACGGGTTCCAGGCCAATCCGTCCATCCACATCATTGTGAAGAACGGAAACGTCACGCTGATGGGAGTAGTGGCCAATAACATGGATCGAAACATCGCTGGAGTTACGGCCAACACCGTGCCGGGCGTGTTTTCAGTAACTAATGATCTGAAAGTGGAAGGTTAATCGCTCCGTCGAAATCGAGAATACCCGCCGGGTAATGCCAGCGCAATAAAGAACTGGCACTACCCGGTTTTTGTTTTTTCCGGCATCGATCGAGCTTGCGAATGAGCACGTATGGCCCTACGAGGGGTGAATCTGATGAGGTGCGCGGCGGGGCAAGGAGAGTTTATTTGTGCGTCATTGTATATACGCCGTCCCAAACGCCCTCGGGTGGCTGGCCCATCAGGTGCTGGCAGCGGTCCAGAAAAACGCGGCTGGGCTGGTCCGCGGGGTAGTCTCCAACCAGTTTTTCAAAAATCCCGGTGGCAGTGTCCCACTGGCCGCCGCGGTAGCACTCGAGACCCTGCTGAAATCGTTCAACTAAATCGGCATAACTTTCCTTTTCATTATCCAAAGCAAGGAGCTCATAAATTCGCACTGGTCTCATTTTGCCTTTAACCCGGATGAGGTCAAGTTCCCTCACCACCAGGTTCTTGCCCGCCGCACGGTAGGTATACTCGCTGATAATAAGGCGGGTTCCGAATTCTTTATTGATGCCTTCCAAGCGCGAGGCCAGATTGACGTTGTCTCCCATGATGGTGAAGTTGAAACGGGAGTCGGAACCCATATTCCCGACCACCATGGGTCCGGTATTGAGGCCCACGCCGATATTAATTTGCGTCCGGCCCTCAGCCACCCAACGATCCTGAAGCCTTTTCAAGACCTGGAGCATTTCCAGCGCCGCCCGGCAAGCGCGCTCCGCGTGGTCAGGTTGAGGAAAGGGCGAACCCCAGAAAGCCATGATCGCATCTCCAATGTACTTATCGAGGGTTCCCCAATTTCTAAAAATCACCGCGGTCATTTCGGAAAGGTATTCATTTAGAAGGTCCACCAGGGCGCTGGGGGATAATCCTTCGGAAATCGCTGTGAAGCCGCGAATATCCGTAAACATTGCCGTGAGCTCTTTTTCTTCACCACCCAGACGAAAGAGGTCTGGGTTTTTCAGCACCAGGTCCGCAATGCCAGGCGCGACATATTGGTATAACGTCGCTCGCATTTTTTTCTTTTCGCGCTCTTCGAAGAAGAAACGGTAGCTGACGATTAAGGCGTAGGTGACCGCCAGCGTCGCTGTGGGTAGGAATAACGCGATCCAGATCCTTCGCGAGGCAAAAAGGTAATAATTCAACCACCAAAAAAGGCCGAGAAGGATAAAGAGGAGCAGAGTGGCGCGAGTGGCTGGCACCACGCTTAACAGCACCCCCGCCACCAGACTGAAGAGCAGAATGAATCCAATATCGATGACATTCTCAAGGATCCCGCGATGGATGAATTCACCGGTCAGCAAGTTGTCGATGAAATTGGCGTGCACTTCCACCCCGGGGAAATCGGTAGGCTGAAATGGGGTGGGCCGAAGGTCTCCAATGCCCGTGGCCGTCGCGCCGATGAGGACAATCTTGTTGGCAAACGCCTTTTTCATGTCTTCGCCGTCGGGCAATTTGCCGGCTACGACATCGGCTAGTGAATACCACGGATATGTTCTGGAGGGGCCATGATAGTCGATTTGAACAAATCCATCGGGATCGGTCGGAATAGCCAGAGGTCCAAAGTCGACGCGTTCCAGGCCGGCCTGCGTGAGGACGGCTCCCACTTGATCGAGGGAGCGATTGTTGTAAGCCAGAACGGTGGCCACGTCCAGCGAAGGATAATAATTTCCCTGAAATCGGACCAGCATCGGTTCGCGCCGGACCACTCCATCCTTATCCGTAATCACATTGACAAAGCCGAAATTTTTCGCATTCTCCGCCAGCTTGGGCAGATTCGGTTCCACGCCCGCTGCCTCGTAGCGCATGAGTTCCCCAAATTCGGGATGGCCGACCTGAAGAGCTTGGAATGAGAGATAGTTCAAGAACTCGTCGACGCGGGCTTTGTTCTGTGTTTTTAGGTCTTCGTCATTTCCAAAAAGCAGGAAATAGCCCAGGATGGCGTTATCGAACCGGTGCATCGCGTCGGCAAATTTCTGATCGCTGTCCGAGTCGGCTTCGAGCGTCTCGATGTGTTTCGCGAATGCAGGGTTCAGTCCCGGACCCTTGCTGTAATCCTTTCGCAGTTGTTGGAGGGTCTGCAAAGAGGAATTATCGTCGGGTTGAGGGAAGGTGACGTCGAATGCAATCACCTTTGCTCCTGCGTTCTTGAGAGCGTCGAGGGCTGCGGCAAAGTGACTTCTCGAAAAAGGCCAGTGCCCAAGCACGTCCTGACTTTTTTGGTCGATGGTTACAATGACGACGGGAGAAGTAGGAGGGCGCTTGCCTCGAATTTGGAAGCGCATATCGAGCGTCTTAAGCTCCATCTCGTAAAGGAAGTTCAACGCTGCTGCTGGACGCCCGCCAATATAGAGGAATGCATATAAGACGAGGCTTAGAATGCAGATGCCTGAGCTGATGAATAATCCGTACTGGTGGCGGCGGGTAAATCGCCACAGCCATGACGCGGCTTGCGCGACCCGACCTATCATTTGTCTCCCCGAGCGAATGAGTTTTTAGATCCCTGCCCATGCCGATTCGGGCGAATCGAGGTCAAGAATATCACAAACTGGGTGAACTCGAACGCGGAAGGGAAAAGGGGGGTAGTGGGTCGGTTAGATTCTTTTGCAGCGGCGGTCGGAGTTTATCCCGCTGGTGCGGGACCGCCGTTTCTTGATTCGATAGGTTAGGGCGGTCCCTGCCGAGGCGGGATAAACTCCGACCGCCGCTCCAACAATCTGCCCACGATCAAAAGGGGTAATGGTGTCATTTGGAATTGCATTCCTCTCGAGGAATTGGTCATTCACGCGAAGGCGGAGCTCCCCCGGCGGGCAAATGACACCACCACCCTTCGGGGATTTGCGTTGCCACGCCGCCCAACTGTTCGCTATCATAAAAAAACTCTTATATGAGCGCGAACAACAATGCATCACCCTTGGTCTCCGCTGAGAACCTGCACAAGCGCTACGAGGATGTTCTGGCCCTGCGCGGCATCAGTTTTGAAATGAAAAAGGGAGAGGTGTTTGGTTTACTGGGCCCGAATGGGGCGGGAAAGACCACCACCATTGAAATTCTGGTGGGACTTCGGCAGCCGGACGAGGGCTCGGTTCGCGTCTGCGGCCTTGACCCGGCACGGGAAAGCAACGAACTGAAGGAGCGGATCGGGGCGGCGTTGCAGGCCACCGTGCTCCCCGACAAAATGACCGTTGAGGAAGCGTTGCGGCTCTTTGCCAGCTTTTACAAGCATAGGGTTCCCACCGAATCGCTTCTGGAAACTTTTGGGCTAATGGAAAAGCGCCACGCCCACTTCGATAAACTTTCTGGCGGGCAGAAACAGCGCCTGGCCCTCGCTCTTGCCCTGGTGAATGATCCCGAACTGGTGCTCCTGGACGAGCCCACGGTGGGCCTGGATGCCATGCTGCGCCGCGATATCTATGCGCTTATCGAGCGATTCAAAAGCGAAGGCCGCACGGTCCTGCTGACCACGCATTATATCGAAGAGGCTGAGAGACTCTGCGACCACGTGGCCATCATCGACCATGGACGCGTGGTGGCCATCGGAACACCACGCGAATTGGTGGACCGCTCGGGCAGAGGGACGCGCCTGGAAGTCCGGTTGGCCAAGCCTGTGCCTGCCGAGAAATTGAAATCACTTGACGCCGTGATCGACAGCCGCGAGTCGGATGGAATCTATGTGCTGCATGCACAACCGGCCACCCAGGCCATCGTGGGCCTGATTCATTTCCTCGAAGCGGAGAACAATGCCTTGCTCGATTTGCACATTGCCCAACCCAGTTTAGAGGATGTGTTCGTGGAGATGACAGGGAGGAAGTTGAGCGAATGATGAATGTAATTCGTCTTTCCATTATGACCATTCGCCTGGTGATGCGCACCAAGGTCGCGCTATTTTTCACCTTCTTGTTTCCATGCATTTTTCTCTTTGTCTACGGCGGAATTTTCGGCCACGGCGACCCCAATGCGATGGCCTACATGTTTGGCCAGGTTCTGACCCTGAACATTTTAGGCGCGGGATTCTTTGGCCTCGGGCTGCAAGCCGTCATGCAGCGCGAGCGGGGCAGCTTGCGCCGCTACCGCCTGGCGCCGGTGGGCTCCCTGACCATTGTGGCCAGCAATCTGTTGGCGAATTATTTGATTCAGATTCCGGTTGTAGGCCTGCTCCTGGTCTGCGCCATGGGCATTTTCCACATGCCGTTCAAATTGAGTTTCATCCCCATGATATTTGTCCTTTTGACGATTGGTATTTTTGCCTTCGCGGGTTACGGGCTGACCATCGCCAGCGTTTCCAATACCATGCAGGAGGTGCAGGTTTACAACAACCTGGCGTGGTTTGCTTTGGTCTTCCTTTCTGGAATCACCATCCCCTTGCCCGCCCTTCCCCACTGGATCCAGACCGTGGCCACTTTCTTGCCCGCCACCTACCTGGTAACAATGTTTCAGGCGGTGATGGCCCAGTCGGAACCTGTATCCGCCCATCTGCCCGAACTAGTCACGCTCGTCGTCTCTGGATTCGCGGGCTTGTTCATTGCCTGGAAATTGTTTCGCTGGGAGAAAGAAGAGAGAATTTCAACCGCGAACAAAGCTTGGGCCTTCGCCTTGCTCATCCCGATTTTCCTCATGGGATTGTGGATGAATGTCTACGCCAACCCTTCCGCGTCTTGGAACAAATCGTATTCGAGGATGATTAAACAAATGTCCTCTGTCGTGAGCGCAGCCAATGGCACGGCGGGAACAACGCTGGAGGATTTTGAAGGCGCGGCTGCCTCTCAAGACATTTCAAAGACTTGGCAAGTCCCGATGGAGGATGTCCGTCCCTTGGCGGAGATCACCATCATCGCACCGGGGGCCAATGGATCTCAGCATGCTCTGAGAGTCAGTGGCCGTGTCCCCATGCCCAGCCAGAACCAACTCCCTGTGCAAGCTTCCGACAATTTTGTGATTCCAACGACCGTAAAGACCTTTAGTGGAATTGAGTTTTGGATCCGGAGCGATGATTCGCGGGAATATCGATTCACATTGTTGGACGAAAATACAAAGCAAGGCACAGCGCCCGAGATTACTCTCAGACCCTCTTCGAAATGGGCATCCATTAGAATTCCCGCACCGACTCAAGCGCAAGGAAACGCTTCGCCCCCTCAGCCTTCACACTTGAAGCTCTTCATCGCACCCTTGGGCCAGGCTGGCGATTTCTCGGTCGATATCGACGAAATCAAAACCTACTGAGCCGGCCCAATCAACTACGAGGCAAAAGCTATGTTACATCTGAGGCGTATTCGTCAGCACCCCCTCACCCGGTCGCCTGGCGCGAACCACCCTCTGTCACCGCTGCGACCGAAGGCTATGATTCGTTGGATTTATTTCTCACCTCGGTCGCCACGGCGACAGCGGGACCGGGAGGTGAGTGGGTTCGTTACCATTTCAAATGCGTTTGTATTGCTCCGCCCTCAGGCCTCTTTATCCTCATATTGCTGCTTTAATTTGCTGACCACGCCCGGATCGGCCAGGGTTGTGGTGTCGCCCAGCACGCGGCCTTCGGCAATATCGCGCAATAACCGGCGCATGATTTTGGCGCTGCGTGTCTTGGGCAGCTCCGAAGAAAAGAAAATATCATCGGGCCGGGCAATAGAACCGATCTTGGTGGCAACGTGCTTGCGCAACTCTTCCTTCAACGCATCGTTGGCCTGCACGCCCTCTTTGAGTGTTACAAAAGCGGAAATGCCCTGCCCTTTGATCTCGTGCGTTTTGCCGATAACGGCCGCCTCAGCCACGGAGGGGTGGTCCACCAGGGCGCTCTCCACTTCATAAGTCGAGATGCGATGGCCGGCCACGTTCATCACATCATCCACGCGGCCGAGCAGCCAGAAATATCCGTCTTCATCGATCTTAGCCCCGTCGCCAGTGAGATACTTCCCCGGATATCGCGACCAGTATTGCTTAACGTAACGGTCCGGATCACCGTAGATGGTGCGAAACATTGCCGGCCAGGGCTTGGTCAGCACCAGGTAGCCTCCGCCGCCGGGGCCGACCTTTTGGCCTTTCTCATCCACCACTTCAGCCTCGACCCCGGGAAAGGGTCGGGTGGCCGAACCGGGCTTGGTGGCCGTCAATCCCGGCAGAGGGGTGATGAGGCACATTCCGGTTTCTGTTTGCCACCACGTATCAACAATGGGGCAGCGGGCTTTGCCAATATTTTGGTTGTACCAAATCCAGGCTTCGGGATTGATGGGTTCGCCCACAGTTCCAATCAGGCGCAGCGATGAGAGATCATACTTGGCCGGCCAGTCAGTACCCCATCGCATGAAAGTGCGAATGGCGGTGGGCGCGGTGTAAATAATGTTCACTCCGTACTTGGCCACAATGGCCCAGAAGCGGCCCCGATCAGGAAAATCCGGCGTGCCCTCATACATCAGCGTCGTGGTGCCATTGGCGAGCGGTCCATAAACAATATAAGAATGTCCCGTCACCCAGCCGATATCGGCGGTACACCAGTAAACGTCGTTTTCCTTTACATCAAAAATATAGCGGTGAGTTGTGGCCACACCCACCAGATATCCCGCCGTGGTATGCACAATACCTTTGGGCTTGCCTGTGGTGCCGCTGGTGTAAAGGATATAGAGCATGTCCTCGGCATCCATAGGCTCGGCTTCGCACTTGTCCGAGGCGGCGGCCATGACCTCATGCCACCAGAGGTCGCGCCCGGATTGCATCGCAGCGTTGGCGGCCTTGCCCACCCGCTCGAGTACGACGACCTTCTCAATGGTGGGCGTTTCCTTCAACGCCTCATCCACGTTGACTTTCAGCGGCACAACGTTTCCGCGCCGCCACGCCCCGTCCGCCGTAATCAGAACCTTGGCCTGTGCGTCATTGATGCGCTCGCGCAGGGATTCCACCGAGAATCCGCCAAAGACCACGCTGTGCGGCGCCCCAATTTTCGCGCAGGCCAACATGGCGATGGGAAGCTCGGGCGTCATGCCCATGTACAATGCCACGCGGTCGCCTTTTTTCACGCCCAAAGACTTAAGGACGTTGGCAAATTTATTCACCTCGCGCTGAAGCATTCCGAAGGTGAGCACGCGCGAGTCGCCGGGCTCGCCCTCCCAAATAATGGCGGCCTTGTTGCGCCGCGGTGATGCGGCGTGCCGATCGACGCAGTTGTGAGTAAGGTTCAGTTTTGCGTCCACAAACCATTTGGCCCAGGGAACATTCCAATCCAGGACTTTGGTCCATTTCTTAAACCAATGGAGGTGCTCGGCCTCTTGAGCCCAGAAGCCCTCGCTGTCTTTCAAGGCCTTGTCGTAGAGCGCCGGATCAGACGCGTTCGCCTGCCGGCGGAATTCCTCGGGAGGCGGGAAAGTCCTCTTCTCGGACAAAAGAGCATCGAGGTTACGGGATTGATCACTCATGTTGGAATAGCCTCGCAGGTGGAAGAAATGATGAACGACGATACTTGAACGATGAACTTTTAAAAAGACTGAAGGATGATCGAATGTTGAGGTTGGGAAGCGTGGCAGTGGCATGACTTTCCAGGCACGCGCGATGCTGAATGGAGTCATTCCCGCGAAGGCTGGAATCCATGCCTATAATCCTCTGGAAATCGGCTGAAAAATTATTGGATTCCCGCCTTCGCGGGAATGACCGGGGAATCGAATGGCATCCGCTTCCAAATGAAAGCATTGCCAGAACCGTCTTCTTACTGCTAGTCATGAATCCCTCTTGCCCGATCACATTCTTTATTTTCGCGAATACGCCATGTCAAGCAGTTCCACAACATGCATTACTTTCCGCTGCCTGCCCTTTTCTCCCGATTGCACGACGCCGGCGCGCAACTGGAGCAGGCATCCGGGGTTGGCGGTCAAAATCACTTCCGCGCCGGTAGCATCAATCTGCCGCATTTTTCCTGCAAGCAATTTCTCCGCCATTTCGTTATGGGCAACATTATAGATTCCGGCGCTACCGCAACAAACTTCCACTTCCTTTAATTCAATCAACTCAAGCCCGGGTACTGCGGCCAGCAGTTTTCTGGGCGCGCTCTTCACTCGCTGGGCGTGAAGCAGATGGCATGGATCTTGATAAGTCGCTCTCAAGTTCATTTCTGCAAAATCACGATTGAACTCAATGGCGGCAAGAAACTCGGTGACGTCTTTGAAAATTGCCGAAAACTTTTGTGCCGCCTCCAGGTTTTCCTTTTCCTCTTCTTCAAAGAGCACGGGGTATTCCTTCAAAACAGACCCGCATCCGGCGGCGTTGGTAATGATAGCGTCAAATCCTTCGCCGTTTTTGCCGGCATCAGGAAAAAAAGTTCGAATATTTTGCCGGGCCAGCTTTCGGGCCAAATCGCGAATGCCGGCATGTACGTGCAGCGCGCCACAACATCCCTGATCCTTCGGGATCACCACTTCGCAACCATTGCGCGCCAACACGCGCACCGTCGCGTCATTCAAGCGGGCAAAAGATAAATTGGCAATGCATCCGGCAAAGAATGCCACGCGGTACTTGCGCGGCCCGACGGAAGGGACGACTGTTCCCAGTCGCTCGGTAAAAAAAGGCCTTTCCATTCGAGGTGAAAGCCGCGCCACCTGGGCCAGACGCCCGGGAAAACATTTGAGGAGGCCGGACGCCATCGCGGCCCGATCCAATCCCAATCGCTGGACCAAGCGCAGGAGTTTTCCTGCCCGGTCAAGGCGATTGCGATGGGGAAGAATTCTGTAAAAGAATAAATCTCGGAGCAGGCGCGCCCCCAGCGGCCGCTTATAATGCTGCTCAATCTGCCCGCGCGCCGCTTCCACCAGCTTGCCGTACTCCACACCGGAGGGACAAGCGGTCTCGCAAGCGCGGCAATCCAGGCAAAGGTCGATGTGTTTTACAAAGGCCTCGCCGAGCGGCAGCCGTCCCTGCTCCACTTGAATCATCTGAAAGATTCGCCCTCGGGGCGAATCCATTTCCAGACTCAATTCGCGATAAGTGGGGCAGGCATTCAGGCAGAGGCCGCAGTGAATACACTTCGAATAATCATTCCAGCGCGGCGCTTCTCCGGCGCCGTAGCCGGATTTGTGATTTATTTCTAGCGAGGCAGCCCCTATTTCCTGCATAAGGAATTCATTGTGCCAGATTCGCCCGAAATTTCCTAACCTGCTTGCCGGTTGCGAAGGGTTTGCTGGGGGCGCGGGCAGGGGCCCCGCGCTCCAAATAGAACACATTCACTCTGCTATAATAGGCAACTGATTTTTGTGGCTCGTCTGGCAGCGTCGCGAGTTCCCATCCATACTTGCGTTTTCCGGAACACGACGATATCGAACCGAAACCATTAAATTCACGCGGAGAAGCTTTTGTATCTCGAAACTCAACAGAAAGTTCGAGAGAAGTTTGTGGAGGCGGTGGAACGAGTCTTCGGCCTCAAGGTCGCAGAGCCCGCCCTGGGCTTTCCTCCCAGCGTGGAGCTGGGCGAAATTTCAGTGGCCGCAAGTTTTGAGCTTGCCAAACAACTTCGCCGGCCGCCGCGCAAGATTGCCGAACAACTTCTTCCCCATCTCACGCCCCTCGAAGGAGTGCAACGGGTCAGCCTGGCGGGCGCCGGATACTTGAACTTCCATCTGGACCGCGCACAAATCGCCACCGCGCTTTTCAAACTTCGCACTTCCCCTCCCCGTGCCCAGCATGACGGAAAAACAAAGATCCTGGTGGAACACACCAGCATCAATCCCAACAAGGCGGCTCACATCGGCCATTTGAGGAACGCGGTCCTGGGCGATGCCTATGTTCGCCTGCTCAAATTCCGGGGAAACACGGTGGAAGTGCAAAACTATATCGACAATACCGGCGTGCAGGTGGCCGACGTGGTGGTGGGTTTCGTTCATCTCGAAAAAAAGACGGTCGAAGATATTCGCAAGCTCATTGCCTCTGGCGCCGGCGCGCCTCGCGCCCAGCGGTTCGATTACGTCTGCTGGGATATTTATGCGCGTGTTTTTCAATACTACGACGCGCACAAGGATTCACTCGCCTGGCGCTCCGAGGCGCTGAAAGACATCGAAGAGGGCCACGGCGATCTTGCCGGCATGGCGGAGGTCATTTCCACCGCCATCGTGCGCCTGCATCTCGAAACGATGCTTCGCGTCAACATCCGTTATGATTTGCTGGTGCAGGAGAGTGAAATCCTCAAGCTCGACTTCTGGAAGTCCGCTTTCGAACTAATGAAACAAAAAGGCGCCGTCCGCTACGAGGAGTCGGGTAAAAACCGCGGCTGCTGGGTGATGAGCATGGACGAACCCGGTGAAGCGGCCGATGACGAAGCAGCGGTTGAGGACGTAAAAATTATCGTGCGCTCGAACGGCACCGTTACCTACGTGGGCAAGGATATCGCCTACCACTTATGGAAATTCGGCTTGCTGGGAAAGGATTTCGGTTACCAGAAATTTGAGTCTTACCCGGACGGCCAACAGGTATGGCGAACTTCCGTCGAGCCTGGCGCGGGCGCGCCCTCTTTCGGGCATGCCGCGCGCGCCTACGCCGTGATCGACGCCCGGCAATCCTACGTTCAAAACGTGGTCCATTCCGCGTTTCTTGCCTTGGATTATCAAGAGCAGGCGCAGAATCTGCATCATTTCGACTACGAAGTGGTGAACCTCTCGCTAAAGGCCGCCGAGGAGATGAAAATCGAAATCAGCGATGAAGATCGCCAGAGGAATTACGTTGAAGTCTCGGGGCGAAAGGGATTGGGAGTGAAGGCCGATCATCTGATCGATTTGCTGACCGAGAGGGCGACGCAGGAAGTGTCGTCCCGTGAAATAACCCGGGACGCCGCCGAACAGGCCATTTATGCGCGCATGATCGCCGTGGGGGCGTTGCGATATTTTCTCCTCAAGTTCTCGCGCCGGAATATTATCGCCTTCGACTTTAAGGAGGCGCTGGCATTTGAGGGCGAGACCGGTCCCTACTTGCAATACAGCGTCGTGAGGGCGCGTAATATTTTCCGGAAGTATGAAGAATCCCATCCGGGATTCACTCCCGCTCAGATGGCGGAGTCAAATTCCCTGGATTCTCTCCAGAAATTTCTGGCCGAACCCGACGGGCGAAATTTCTGGGAACTCATGCTGACAGCGGCCCAATTAGAAGTGGTGGTGGACCAGGCCATTTCCGCCGAGGAGCCCGCCGTCCTCGCCAAATACGCCTTCCGTATGGCGCAGGCCTTCAATAATTTCTATCATCGCCATCATATCCTCAACGAAACAGATCCCGACCGGCAGAATTTTCTTCTTTACCTGGTGAACCTCTTCGAAATGACACTCCGGCAAACTCTGGACTTGCTCGGCATCGAAGTTCCCCAGCGAATGTAGAATAAAGTTTTGGAGTCGATTGCGACAGTTTCATTTTCCCAGGTTTAAAAGCAAATGAACCAAGGTAGGAATACCGTGCCCCGTGGGACCTTTGGCTCGATAGGGTTTTTCCTCATTCGACCATCGCGTGCCCGCGATGTCCAAATGAACCCATGGGGTGTCCCCGGCGAACTCGCCCACAAACATCGCCGCGGTAATGGCGCCGCCGTAACGCCCTCCGGTGTTGGCGATATCCGCGATTGCACTTTTGTATAGCTCGCGATAGTCCTCGTCTACTGGCAATTGCCACATCTTCTCGCCCACGGCTTTGGCGCTGGCCAGGACGCGATCCACCCAATCCTGATTGTAGCCAAACACTCCGGTAGTGATGTTGCCAAGCGCGACCATCACGGCGCCGGTGAGCGTTGCCGCGTCTATGAGCACGGTGGCGCCCAACTGTTTGGCGTAGGTGAGCGCATCCGCCAGCACCAGGCGGCCCTCAGCATCGGTATTCAGAATTTCGATTGTTTTTCCCGACATGGAAGTGACCACGTCGCCGGGTTTGTAGGCATTGCCGCTCGGCATATTTTCGGTGGCCGGGATCAGCGCCATCACGCGCACGCGCGGCTTGAGTTGCGCGATGGCCTGCATCACGCCCAGCATGGTCGCGCCGCCGGCCATGTCCGTCTTCATCTCATGCATGTCGGCGGCGGGCTTAATGGATATGCCGCCGGTATCGAACGTAATCCCCTTCCCCACCAGGCCGATCACCGGCGCTTCCGGCGCCTCGGGATGAGCGTAACGAATCACAATTAATTTCGGCGGCTCAACGCTGCCCTGGGCGACAGACCAGAAGGCGCCCATCTTCATGTCGCGAATTTCCTGAGTGTCCAACACTTTGCATTCGAGCCCGAATTTTGCCGCCATCTCCTGGGCGCGCTCTGCCAACTTGGTGGGTGTCAGGGTGTTGGAAGGCTCGTTCACCAGATCGCGCGTAAACGCTTGGGCCTCGGCGATAATGCGGCCGCGTTCGAGCGCGGCGCGCGCCACGTCATCAACAGTTCCCTCGGCGACGAGATCGAGCCGGTCGATGCGACGCTCACCATTTCGTTCGGTGCGCAGAGTGTCAGCATCGTAATCGGCCACAATCGCGCCTTCGACTATGCTTTGGACCTCTTCCGCCCTGGGCTCGCGCCGGCCAAGCAGCCAGGCAACTTCATGCACGCCTCGCGAGCGGAGGTAGCGCACAGCGGCCCCACTCAACCGCCGGAGCTGGGCGATGTTGAAATTTTCCTTCTTCCCCGCTCCCACTACCAAAAGCTTCTGAGCTTTGCAACCCACGGGCCGGTGGACAAGCGTGAATTCGTACGCCTTGCCGGTCAACTCGCCTGACGCTTGTAATTCCTCGAGTAACGTGCGCGCGCCGGCGGGAAGCTGCTCCACCGTGCCGCTCGAGGCGGGATTGCCCTCAAATCCAAAAGCCACAAGAACGGAGCATTTTAGGTCTGCGAGGGGTTCGTTTCTGAATTCGATTTTCAAGGCGTCTCCTTGGGGAAGTAGGATTTAGGAATTAGGATTCGGGATTCAGTTATAAGTCGAAGGCATTCGGAAGAGGCTACGCGAAAAGCCACGCAGATCGGATCAGAGTTCATACCCTTATACCTATAATCCAGCACCCGGCTTAAGTCCCTAGCCCCCAGTCCCTAGTCCCTAGAATCTAGAACCTATTCCTATGTTCCCGCATTTCGATTTCGGTTTCCCGGTCGATAGTCCGCCGGCGTTCGGTTTCGCGCTTATCGAAAACGTTCTTGCCCTTGGCCAGGGCAATTTCGCATTTGATCAAATTCTTTTTCAAGTACAGACGAGTGGGGATAACGGTCAACCCTTTTTCCTGGGTGCGCCCTTTGAGCTTGTTGATTTGTTCGCGCCGAAGGAGCAGGCGCCGGTCGCGCAACGGGTCCGGATTCAAGTAACTGCCGGCAGAGTATCCGCTGACATGGCAATCCACCAACCAGATTTCGTTCCCGCGCACCACAGCGTAACCGTCCTTCAGCGTAACCTTCCCTTCTCGAATCGATTTCACTTCGGTGCCGGTTAATTCGATTCCCGCCTCGAATTTCTCCAGCAGATGATAATAATGGCCCGCTTGACGGTTAAGGGCAAAATTCTTCACCGCGGGTTTTGAAGTTTGCGCGCTCATACAAGATAGATTGCGCCCGGAGGCAACTCGAAACTGGATATGTTAGCACACCTCCGAAAAATGTTGTGCTGAGTTGGCGCTTGCGATATGATGTGAATGCGGGGTGGAGCAGTCTGGTAGCTCGTTGGGCTCATAACCCAAAGGTCGTCGGTTCAAATCCGACCCCCGCAACCAAACTTCCCTTCTACCAACAACGATTTGCAGAACATGTGGCTCACACCATAATGCCCGTTTGGAGTGCATTGTCCGTGAAGTGTCCGGGTTTCGGTTTCAGCGTTTACTGATGACATCGATGAACGCTGGGCGACTCTCGACGAGTAATCTGGAAATTAATTGCGCTACCACTCTTAGGGGCTCCGATCACTTTTCCGGGAAGTCGAAATACCGGGAACTGAGAGACAGTCTGCGGGGTTTTCATTGGAAGGTGAACTGACCTTTCGTGCCTGTCTGCTTGCCTGACCGCAAAACAAGAGCGTTGAATTTTTCATTTTTCTTCAAGCTGCCGAATAACACATGCAAATGCTTCAAGGTCGGCATCAACATCAAATCTTCGTATATTTCTGGTTCTATATTTCGCGCCGAGAAATGCATGAACTCCTCTAAAGCGGGAGCGCGGCGGATTGCACTGACATCCTTAAGCGCCTTCATATTTTCCAAAACCAACCTCCGCAAATTATAGAGCTTTGACAAGTCCGGAATTGCGCTCACGTTTATCAATGACTGAAGGAAGAGATATTGCAAGCCGCTAAGTGTGGAAACTACTCCGACATCGGCCAAGCCTCTGATTTGCCACAACTCCAGATACTTGATGCTCTCCTTGCCCGCAAGGGCGGACAAATTCCTTATGCCACCTAGCTTGATGTCCAGCGACCATAGTCGGGGCAGTCTTGAAATGTTATCCAAGCCTTCTGTTGTAACGGACCTCAAGGTCAGGTCCTCAAGCTTCATGAGTTCGGACAGGACCTCGATACCCCGCTGTTGCCCTTCGAGGTATAAGTGAGTTAATGATTGAAAATGCGAGAGAAGGTTCAATCGCGGCTTCTTTGATTTTGTCGCGGTAAGGGACAAGCTTTCTATTCCGGCTGGTAATTGCTTGAGGAAATCAAAACTGTCGAGGCTGTAGATTCCTATCGAGAGTTTTTCAAGATTCTCCAGGGTAGCTAAGTGTTCGACGCCTGTCGCTTGCATCAGGCAATCTGCGGAGAAACGCCGAACATTCCTTAGTCGGCTTACAAACGACAAATCACAGACCAACGAATAGAAACCGTAAACCAGTGCTGTCCCATCATAAGTTGAACAGATCCAGTTGGGTACAAGGATCTGGATCTTGAAGTTGGTTGCTGTATTGCGAAAAGGCCAATAAAATCGGCGTTTTTTCGAAAATCGTCACGCTCAGGATTTGCAGAGTTTTGTACAAACTGAGGTCCAAGTGAAGTTGCTTTTTCAAGATTGCGA
>DATGFN010000042.1:0-3777 GCA_035308965.1 Terriglobia bacterium
AAGCGATTCACATGAGGAGCGAGAACTTCACATTCGCGCCGACACTAATGTGCCGGAAGGACTTTCTTCTTCGCGCACTTGTGACTCTCCTTTGCAGGCGATGACGGCGGAAGAAAGGCTGGTGGCGGATTTTCACGGCACCGGAATGACGGTGGGACCGCATCCAATGGCATACCATCGTGAGGAATTAAAGAAACAAGGGATACGGTCTGCAAACGAGCTTGGAACGATTCCCGATGGTACCTGGGTGCGCATTGCTGGCTCGGTGATCGCGCGGCAACGCCCCGGGACCGCGAAAGGATTCGTGTTTCTTAGCATCGAGGATGAGACGGGGATTTCAAACGCCATCATCACGCCAAAACTTTTCGAGCGGGATCACGTAGTGGTGGTGCATCAGCAGTTCTTGCTTATCGAAGGGCCGCTACAGAATCAGGACAACGTGATTTCCGTGAAAGCCGCGCGCATTCGGCCGCTATCCATCACGCGGGCCGAGACCGTATCGCACGATTTTCACTAGGCGGGGGCGAAAGTAGTTTGCTGCACTTCTCTGCTGCCCGTCGACGCCATTCGGCCGGTTGAACTTCACGGCGGCGTGTCGTAATCTATCTTCACCGTATTTGAACTTCTGCGCGCCCGTAGCTCAGCTGGATAGAGCGTCTGGC
The DNA here is from genome assembly GCA_035308965.1 of Terriglobia bacterium. GTDB lineage: Bacteria > Acidobacteriota > Terriglobia > UBA7540 > UBA7540 > DASYXZ01. Next base: position 663 of record DATGFN010000042.1, read on the forward strand.
TACGAACCAGAAGGTCGGGAGTTCGACTCTCTCCGGGCGCGCCACTCTTTTCAACAACTTGGAGACTCCACCCATCCTTGTACCTGCTCCAGTGTAGTGACTTTTGTAGTGACCCACGACTTCCCGAAGCCATCGCGGCGTTCATGATCCCCTCAGCGCGGAACTGCTCGAACTTATTCATTCCGAGTCGCTTCTCTTCCGCGGCCGGATGAACATATCGCATCGTCATCTGAATGGTGGTGTGTCCCAGGATCGCGGCCAAAGTTGGAAGGCTCATACCAACAGCAGCAGTTCTGGTCGCAAACGTATGACGCAGATCATAAAGCCGGAAGTGGCCCTTGATCTTTGCTCGTTCGGCGGCTGCACGATGTGCTCTCTTCACGCTACCTACGGGCCCCTGAGCATTGAGGGGCGAGGGAAAAACGTATGGCGAGGCTCGTTGGGACGCGTCTTTGATGCGACGTTTTAGGATCGAGCAAACATTTTCAGTCATCGGCACGCTTCGACGCGCAGCTTTCGTCTTGCCAAACGGATTGAAAATCGTTTTCTGACTGAAATCCACGTTCTCAATTTTGATGCGAAAGACTTCTTCGGGCCTCATCCCCGTGTCAAGCATGACCTCGGCAATGTCACGTAGGAGATGACTGGCCTGGTTTATGTAGCTTCCCTGTTCTTCGAACGAGATAACCCGCATGGAATCGAGCGGCCGTTTAAACATCGCCACGCCCACGACAGGATTTTTGACAAAATAACCCATTCGTACGGCTTGATAGAACATCGCCTTCAACGTCTCCAATGCTCGATTCACTGTCGTACCCGAGACTAACCGTGCGTCCTTCGCTTTTTGCCTTCGCTCTTGCTTACGCGCCGCCTTAAAGTCTTCGACCATCTCTGCGGCGATTTCATCAAGATAGTTCCCACCGACAAATCGCTTCAGCGTTCCAAGTTCCATTTATGCAGCGCATGAGTTTTGAGTTTGTGTTGTTGCCCCGACCACTCCAAAAACTGGTCGATGAACTTCTCGAATTTTGGAGCTTGCTTTAGCTTTGTAAATCCAGCCCGCCTTTCCTGCAGGTCGGTTCTTCGTTTCGCCTCGGCGCGAAGTGCAGCCGTCTTGTTTCTGTTGATAAATCCTCTTCCTACCACCAATCTCGAAATGCCTGATGATAATCCCTGTTAATGCGTTAAACGTCCGGTACTCTCGTCCTATTCATGTCGTGCCTTTAGCCGCGTAATTTTGACCTTTGAGCTTCCGGACAAAGTAGGGCGTACGAAAGAAATTATTCGCTTTTGGTGTCTACAGAATTGAACCTCCAATGAACATAACAAGATCTTGCCTTATTGTTGCTCTGCTCTTCGTCACGGCGTCGTCGCACACCAATGCCCAAAATCCGGTCCGTGAACCGATAGCGACAGTAGAACTTCACGAAAAATGGGGTTTCATCGACCGCAGCGGCAGGTACGTTCTTGACAAGCAGTTCGACGGTGCCGGCACATTTTCCGAGGGACTTGCGGCAGTGAAAATCGGACGGAAGTGGGGCTACATAGACGCATCAGGGACACTCGTGATTTCTCCCCAGTTCGAGGCGTCCGGTGATTTCTCGGAGGGCATGGCGAGCGTGACGGTTGGTGGCAAAGACGGCTTCATTGACTCTGTCGGCGCAATCACGATCGTCCCAGAGTTCGATCACGCATGGCCCTTTTCATGCGGATTGGCCATGGTCGAGGTCAATCACAAGCGTGGCTACATCAACAAATCGGGTCAAATCATTGTTTCGCCTCGTTTTGATTTTGCGATGCCATTTTCTGAGGGCCTAGCTTTGGTATCACAGAGCGGCAAAGTCCACTTCATAAACCGTTTGGGTAAGATGATCACCGACATCGATATTGGCCCAGGTGCTGAATCGTTTTCGGAGGGTATGGCTAATGTACAAGTTGGAAAGAAGTGGGGCTTCATAGACAGTGCAGGTGAGCTGGCAATCGCTCCAGAATTTGATTACGCCTTCTCCTTCTCCGACGGGTTAGCGGCGGTGGGAAAAGATCAGCATTATTGGTTTATAAACCGTACCGGTGCGACAGTAGGTGGGCCTTGGATCTCGACAAGCCTGGGTTGCGACGGTTGGAAGTTTGGCGATGGCGTCGCGCTTGTGCAGGCCAATGGTCGATGCGTTCTGATTGACGAGAGCGGCTCCGTACTTGTTCAAACGGACCTGCACCCCTTGGATGGTGTGATCTATCCTTTCTCCGAAGGCTGGCGAGAATCGCTACCGACTCTGGCTTCGGATATATCGACGAGAATGGGATGATCGCGATCCAGCCGCAATTTGACTACGTCACCGACTTTTCTCTTCCGGGGAGTTCACGCCCAGAGCTCAGGCCTTAGGTAATTTAGGGAAACGGCCTCATGGAGCAAAAGAGCCTTCTTGCACGGGAAAGAAGCGGGGGTGTGAACCTGTCCCACCCGCAAGGGCTTTCTGGCGTGCTCATTGGAGCCTGACACGGTTTAACATAAACATAGCCGACCGAATAGCGATTGGGTTACAGGGCACCTCGGATAGATGTGAGAAATCCGCTTCGCACGCAATCTCAGACTGAGATAGGTAGTGATAATCCCTGTTATCAACAATTATCTGGCAAACGCCTTGATTGGCATCGTGGTAGTCAAATGGGAGATCGGGTCGGCGCCTTCAAGGAAGCTCTGTCCGCATTCGCTGTCCTACGCTAAGTTTCTTGTCGATGATGACGATCTCGCCGGGTTTGGTTGAAGGTTGCCACGCCAGCTTTCCACATTTGGACTGTTTATACTCTGCGATCACGCCGGACCCCATTATTTCGCCGGGAGAGAACGCTTTGCGCGTCCAACATCCGGTGAAGTCGGTTGAGGGTCCGAGAATAAATCCGACGTGCTCGGGTACTCGTTCTGGCAAAACAAAAACTGCCCGACCGCCAGAATCCGTGACGGCATGGTCAAGCACTTGGCCTTCATGCGAAGCAGTGTGAGGATCCACTTCCTCTGCGCCATTCCACGAGATCATGTATACATCGACTTTGGAGAGTGGTTTCCCTGACTTGGCATCCAGCACTAGAACCACAAGATTTTGAACGGAGGCTGGGA
>DATGFN010000043.1:0-202972 GCA_035308965.1 Terriglobia bacterium
AGCGGAGGCGGGAGGACTTTATCGCTCCGACGATGGGGGCGAGAAATGGATGAAGATCAATGACGACCACCGCTTCAGCCAGCGCGCCTGGTACTTCACCCATGTCTTCGCCGACCCCAAAAACGTGGACACGGTCTATGAACTGAATACCGGCCTGTTTCGTTCCACCGACGGAGGGAAGAGCTTCGCTCCACTTGGCGCTCCCCACGGCGACCACCACGGGTTGTGGATCGATCCCACCAATCCGCAACACATGATCAATGGCAATGATGGGGGCGCGACAATTTCGCTTAACGGGGGCAAGAACTGGACGCGCCAGGACAGCCAGCCTACGGCGGAGTTTTATCACGTGGCAACTGACAATCGTTATCCTTATTACGTTTATGGGGCGCAGCAGGACAATTCCACCGTGGCCATTGCCAGCGCCAGCGAGTTTGGGGCCATCGACCGGCCCGATTGGTATCCCGTGGGCGGAGGCGAGAGCGGCTTTGTAATCCCCTACCCTCCCGACCCCGACATTGTTTATGCCGGCTCATACGACGGCCTCATCACCCGCTACAATCGCCAAACATGGCAGGAGCAGGACATCAATCCCTGGCCTGAAAATCCCATGGGCGCGGGCGCCTCCGGATTAAAGCACCGCTTCCAATGGACTGCTCCCATCGCGCTCTCACCGCACGATCCCAATGCTCTGTACCACGGCGCGGAAGTTCTATTTACCAGCAACGACGGCGGCATGAGCTGGAAAGCCATCAGCCCGGACCTTACTCGAAATGACAAGAGCAAGCAGGGATCCTCCGGCGGACCGATTACGCAGGACAACACCAGCGTGGAGTACTACGACACTATTTTCGCCATCGCAGAGTCGCCGTTGACGCAAGGAGAGATTTGGGTCGGTTCCGATGACGGCATGGTTCATCTTACGCGCGACGGCGGCAAGACCTGGTCAGATATAACCCCTAAAGATATGCCCAAGTGGAGTATGGTGAGCCTGATTGAGCCATCCCCTTTCGATGCCGCTTCGGCATACCTCGCCATTGATGCCCACCGGCTGGATGATGTGAAGCCTTATATCTATAAGACCAAAGATTATGGGAAGACATGGACTGCGATTACCACCGGCATACCCGATGGTTCATACGCCCACGCCGTTCGCGAAGACCCGAAACGCAAGGGCCTGCTCTATGCCGGGACCGAGTCAGGCGTCTACATTTCATTCGATGACGGGGCGCGCTGGCAATCGCTCCAATTGGACATGCCCACGACACCTGTCCACGACCTGACTATTAAAAACGATGACTTGGTAATTGCCACTCACGGGCGCGCCTTTTGGATTCTGGATGACATCACGCCCCTGCGGCAATTCAATGCGGAGGTGGCGAACGAAGCGGCCCATTTGTACGCACCTCGCCCGGCGTACCGGCCCGGGACCGGCGGCGGATTCCGTCCTCGAGGAGCAGCGGGCCAGAACCCACCTAGTGGAGCGGTGCTTGATTACTACCTGAAGGCGAAGCCCGGAGAAAAAGAGGAAATCACGCTTGAGATTTTGGATAGCAATGGGAAACAAGTACGGAAATTTTCAAGCTTGGAGAAGAAAGGCGAGGATACAGGCGGCCCCGCCGCTGAATTCCCCGGCGCTCAGCGGGCCAGCGAGAAATTGCCCGCCGAGGCCGGCCTCAACCGGTTTGAGTGGGATATGCGCTATGAGAAGCCCCCAGCCATTGCGGGTGCGGCCAGTTGGGGCGGCAGGCCGACGGGCCCATCGGTTGTGCCTGGAGCTTACCAGGTGAAAATGACTGCCGGGGGGAAGACGTTGACCGAGCCGCTTGAAATCAAACTCGACCCGCGCCTGAAGACTTCACAGGAGGACCTGGTAAAGCAGTTTGAATTGATGACTAAAATAACCGCAAGCGTCAGCGAGGCCCACAACGCGGTTAAACAGATTCGCGATTTGCACGCTCAAATCGCGGCGCTCAAGAAACGGCTGAGCGATGCGCCGCACGGAAAAGAGCTTGTCGCTGCCGGCGATCAATTGGACAAGAAAATGACGGCGGTGGAGGACGAGATCATCCAAAGCAAATCGAAAAGTTCAGAGGACCCGTTGAACTATCCCATCAAACTCAATGACAAGTTGATGGCAATCGGCGGAACGGTGGAAAGCGCGGAAACAGCGCCTACCAAGCAATCTTATGAAGTGTATGAGATGCTCCGAGGATTGCTCGATGTGCAACTTACAAAGTGGAAGGAGATTCAATCCAGCGACCTCGCCGATTTCAACAAACTGCTTCGCAACGACGACGTACCGAATATCATGATCGCGCCGGCCGCACAGCCTTGAAGAAAGTGACAAGTGACGAGTTAAAGAAGGTTTTTGGGCCGAGGCGTGGCAATGTTGCAAGTTTCTTGCTCTTGAGTCTTCACTCGTCACTCCTCACTTGTCACTTGCTTGTTGCCCCGGCTTGAATACTTTGTCGTAAATGAGCATCAGGACCGCGCCTGACAGCCCGACGCCGGTTATCACCCACCACATCCGCTGCGGCTGATGCAAGACATCGCCAAAATAGTGGAGAAGATATCCACCCAAAGGCCCGGCAACGAAATAGCCAATAGCGATGGGCAGAAACGCGCAGCCCATGTAGAGCCCCTGCTGGCCAGGAGGCGCCAACCGCGAAACATAATCGTAGTAACGCGCCGACTGCACCATTTCCCCGATTGCCAGGACCACGAGTGCAGCGATGAGCGCGATCGTGGCCGGATAGAGCGCCAGAATCACCCAGGACAAACTGGAGATGACCAGGCCTAACGTCATGGCGGGAAAGGCAGGGATTTTCCGGGTGAGGTAAGTTACCAGGAGCTGAAAACAGATCACCGCAAAGGCATCAACGGAAAGGATCAGGTCCGCGTTGGCGTTCGGGTCCACGAAGTTCCGCAAAAAGAGAGGTGCGGAAATAAATTCCTGCCAGAAGACCATGTAAAAGCTCGAGAAAATTAGCAAGAACAGCACAAACCGGAAATTGCTCAGCGCCACCAGCATATTTTTTAGCGCCGCCCCGATGCTTGCGACCTTTTCTTCACCTGACCGGGTCGGCTCGCTGAAAAAAGCAAAAGTTACACAGAACATCAGGAAAACGCTCAGCGCGGAGACGCGAAAGACGTTTGCCATGCCCCACCCCATCTGCTTGCGCACAAACCAGGCCATAACGGGACCGAGCGTTCCTCCGATGTTCACAATGGTGTAATAGATGGAATAGCCGATTGACCGTACGTTTTCCTTGGATGCGCGCGCCGTGGTTCCTGCCACGCAAGGCTTCACCACCGCCGGTCCCAGCGCGGGGATCATCAGGATGCCAAAAACCAAATATTTGTCGCCGAGTGTTAAGCGGAGGGACTGCATCCATGGCGCCGCGAGCGAGCCGAGCAGGAAATAGCCGACCGTCATCACGAGGTAGGCGAACATGAGGGCGCGGCGGAAACCGAAGCGGTCAGCGAGCGCGCCGCCCAGCACGGGCAGGAACCACACCACAAATCCAAAGGTGCCCATCATCCATCCGGTGAGCTCTTTGGTAAAGTGAAGCTCTTCGTTGAGGTAGATTGCCAGAATCGCCGTCGCGCCGTAGTAGGAGAGGCGCTCAAAAAGCTCGGTGAGATTCGCCACCCAGAACGCGCGCTCGAATCCCGTGCGAATTTCCTGCACCCGCTGGCTAAAACCCACAATGACCTCCGATGTCCCGGGTATTTGCTCTTGGTATGGACAGTTAAGGCGCCTACACGAGTGCGGATTGCAGCCTCGTTAAAATTTTTTCCCCGTCCCGGATGCGAATTAATTTTCGCCGGGATTTCTCCCCAGTGACGATTGCGACGCTCGAACGCGGAACCCCTAGCAGCTGAGCCAGAAATTCAATGCATGCATTATTGGCCCGACCCTCGGTGGGCGCAGCGAGTAATTCAAGGCGCGGCTCGCCCGAGGAATCCACGGTAAGCCGTTCGCGAGACGAACGAGGCTTAACGCGCAACCAGAATGTGATGTTGCCGCCCTCCACATGAATGTCCGTCTTAGGTTTTACATTTGCCATTTGCCTTTTGACGTTTGCCTTGTACTTAAGTCCGTTCCCCAAAAATCGCCGTCCCCACTCTTACGATGGTTGCGCCTTCCTCAATCGCCACTTCGAAATCGTGTGACATCCCCATGGACAAATCCTTCATGGCAACGCCGGGCAGATGCGCGGAATCAATTTTCGCGGCAAGTTCCCGCAAGCGCCGAAAGAAGGGGCGCACCTGCTCAGGCTCGGCTAGAAATGGCGGGACCGTCATCAACCCGCGCAACTCGAGGGTCTCCAGCGCGCCGACTTGCTCAGCAAGTTGCAGGACTTCATTTTCCTTGGCGCCGGATTTGGAAGGTTCATTACCCAGATTAACTTCCAGGAGGATTTGGAGCCGCTCGCCACTGCAAACCGCGGAATTGTGCAGCTTGGTGGCAAGCTTGAACGAATCCACAGAATGGACCCAATGGAAAAGTTCACGCGCCGGCTTGGCTTTGTTGCTTTGCAGGTGGCCGATCAAATGCCAGGTGGCCGTCAGGTCGGAGAGTGCGGGCCGTTTCGCTTCCGCTTCTTGTACCCTGTTCTCGCCAAAGTCGCGCACGCCCGCCTCATAGGCCTGTCGGATGCGATCCGGCGGCACAGTTTTTGTAACGGCCACCAATTGCACATCCGCCGCGCTTCGCCCGGAGCGCTGGCAGGCATCGGCAATGCGTTCCCGGATTCGCGCAATGTTTTCGCCTATGCTCATCGCTAGATGACGGCTGTAGTCCGTTGTCAGTAGTCAGTTGCCGGTTGCCATTCCTGCGTGTTTGATTGTAAGGTTAGTTGGCGATGGGTTGGAGGAATTTTTCTAGTCCAGCAAACTTCCGACGCGTCATGGCCGCGGACCACTGAAAACTCATTACGGAATACTGACAACTTGAAAAAAGCGGGCATCTTCATCACTCTCGAAGGGATAGACGGCACAGGCAAGAGCACCCAGCACCGCCTTCTTGCCCAATACCTGCGTAAGCTTGGCCACAAAGTGAGGGCGACTCGTGAGCCGGGCGGCACTCTGGTGGGCGAGCAAATTCGCGACATCCTGCTGGCTTCGAAAACGCGGAAGCTTGCGCCCATGACTGAACTGCTCTTGATGTATTCCGCAAGGGCCCAGCATTTGGAGGAAGCTGTTCGCCCTGCTCTCGCCCGCGGGGAGATTGTGGTGAGCGATCGCTTTAGTGACGCCTCCATGGCCTATCAAGGATTCGGCCGCCAGTTAGGGGCTCAAATAGTCCGTGCCATCGATCAAGTTGTCTGCGGTAAAACAAAACCGGACTTGACGCTCGTGCTTGACCTTTCACCCCGCCTGGCTCTAAAGCGTGCTCAAAGGCGCGAGGTTCGTCAGAATTCCAAACACGGCCGCTTTGAAGTGCAAGGATTGGCCTTCCACAATCGCGTCCGGCGCGGATATCTCGCTATCGCCAGGAGCGAGCCGGGACGGGTGAAGTTGATTGATGCGAACCAAACGGTGGCGGAAGTGCAGGAAGAAATTCGGAGACAGGTGAATAGGTTTTTGGTGAGGCAAGAAAAAAGAATGGCAAATGGCAAATTGTAAATGTCAAATGGCAAATGTGAAGAAACTGCCGCGACTCTCAGAAAACATTTGAATAGACAGTCTTCATTCATAATTCATAATTAATTCTCATGGTCTTTGAAACCTTTTTGGGAAACTTGCAAGCGGTTAAAGACGTGCGCGGCATGTTGGCGGGCAATCGCGTGCCGGGCGCGCTTCTGTTCACGGGCCCGGACGGCGTTGGCAAGAAAACTCTCGCGATCATGCTGGCACAAGCGTTGGTTTGTGAGCGGCGCGGGCCAACCGGAGATGATTTTTGCAGTGAATGCGCCCGATGCCGCAAGGCCGAGGAGATGATTGCATCGACGCGCGAAGATTTGGAGCGCCGCCGGGCGACCAAGGACTCGTCCAAACGCGCGGACGGCCTGGTCTATTTCGATATCCAACTGATCGAACCCATCACGCGTTACATCTTGATTGAGCAGATTCGCCAACTGCGCAGCGTGGCATACACCCATCCCTTCGAATTCGGGCGGCGAGTGTTTGTAATTGACCAGGCTCAACTTGTCCACTGGCAGGCCATCGATTTGCTCCTCAAGGTCCTGGAAGAGCCACCCGAGACCACAACACTTATTCTGGTTGCGCCTAACGCCCACGAATTGCGGCCAACCATCCGATCCCGGTGCCGGAAGGTACAATTCCTGCCGGTCGAAGATACGGTGATCAACAAATTATTCGCGGAGCGTTCCGGCTTTAATCCGTCTCAACAGGAACTGAGCGTGAGGGTGGCTGACGGAAGCATAGCCATGGCCAAGACGTTTAATCTCGCCGAATACCAGCGGCGGCGCAAGCCCTGGCTTGATTTTCTGGAGGCCGTGACCGCCCGCCCTTCGATGTCCGCGGGCGCATCCGAATGGAAAGCACTTTTTGACTCATCGAAAGCACTAACCGAGAATCGCGAGGAGATGGATGAGACACTCAAGACCGGTTACACCATGCTCCGGGATCTGATGCATGTGCTCCTGGGCGGGAACGACTCGAAGATAGCCAATGTGGATTTGCTTCCGCGGCTTAAAACCTGGGCGCCCAAGCTGGGGCTGGGGCGGATCGAGAAGCTCAAATCCGGACTGGATACGGCTTATAAGCTTCAGACACGAAACGTAAACCAGCAGCTTAACTTCGACGCCCTGGCGGCTGACGTGCTGCTGGAGTCCCGATAGTCCTGACGCACGCTATTGGGGCGAAGGGAGGAAGTTCCCTTCCACTTCAACCGAATATCGGGAGAATTAATTTGACGCAAAAAAAGAATTCAGAAATTGACCGACGCACATTCTTGAAAGAAGTCGGCGCGGGGGCTGCGACGTTGGCCGGCACCTCGGGACTGGCCGGAACATCCCTGCCGGGTGTGACAGAAAATCCTCAAGAGCGCGCGCCCTTGTTGGCCCGCACTGACCGAACCATTTATAAGGGCGAGCAATTGCGCGCCCTCGCGATGCCCCTCGGCGGCATCGGAACAGGGAGCATTGCGTTGGCTGGGGACGGCGGTCTGCGGCAGTGGCAGGTAATGCATGCCGTAAACCATCGCGCCCACGTCCCCCACAGTTTTTTCGCCTTCTGGTGCCAGGCTGCCCATGGACGGAGCGTCGCGCGTGTGTTGCAATCGTCAGCACTGTATGACCAGAGTGGCTTTAAGGCGCCCGCCACGACCAACGATCACGAAGTTCCACCAGAGTCCAGGAAACTCCTCGAACGCCTTCCGGGAGTAAGAGAAATCGAGTTTGCAGGTGAGTATCCTATCGCTCAAGTTCGTTATCTGGATACCGCACTCATCGCCGAGGTTTCGCTCGAAGCTTATTCACCATTCGCTCCACTCGATTCAAAACTCTCCGGCCTTCCCTTGATCGTCTTCGATTTCGAAATCAAGAATCCGACGTCAGATATTCTTAGAGCTTCGCTGATGTCAACCCTTCAGAACTTCATCGGATGGGATGGCCACAGCGAGATTTCCGGCGTGGAATATTTCGCCTATGGCGCCGGTCAAAATAAGGTATCGCGCGTTCAGGGCATGACCGCCATCGAGATGGTGAATTCGCGCTTGCCGGAAGACTTTTACCTGCAAGGGACGCTGGCCCTCGCAAGCCTGGCGCCGGAGGCCACTGCTTGCGCCCAGTGGGACAGCCTTGACGAACTCTGGAAGGATTTTGCCCTCGACGGAAAACTTGAGAGCGGCGGGGATAGTCATTTGAGCGCCGAAGGGCGAACGTGGAACGGCGCCCTGGCCGTGCCCGTCGAGCTAAAGCCGGGCGAACAAAGGCGCGTAACCTTCATTCTGACTTGGCACTTTCCCAACCGTTTTGTGAACTGGGGCCAGCCGGCGCTGACCATCCCGGACAAACGATCGAAATTCTTCGTCGGGACCATGTACGCAAACTGGTTCAAGAATGCAAAGGAAGTGGCCGAGTATGCCCGCGAAAATTATTCAAATTTGTCGCAAGTCACGCGAACATTCCGCGACACTTTTTACGACTCTTCCCTGCCCTACACGCTGCTGGATTGCGTGACCTCGCAGGCGTCCATCATTCGCACCCCCACTTGTATTCGGGTGCAGGACGGAAATTTCCACGGCTTTGAAGGCTGCTGCGGCGCCAGCACCGGTCATTGCAACGAGTCTGGTTGTTGCCCGCTAAATTGCACTCACGTGTGGAACTACGAACAGTCGTTGTCACGACTCTTCCCCGACCTCGAACGGACGATGCGGCATACCGACCTGGAAATCCAGCAAGCCCCCGCCGGATATATCCCGCACCGCACCATACTGCCTTTCTATCTGCCGAGAAATTGGGATGTGAAAATCGGCGGGCCGGAAAATCCCGCCCTGGATGGAATGCTGGGCACAGTTCTAAAAACCTACCGGGACTATCGGCAGGGCGCCGGAAAAGAGTGGCTGGTCCGGCTCTGGCCGCGCGTGAAGAAATTGATGGCATATATTATCACTACGCTCGACAACGAGGAGAGTGGGATCATCCAAGGCGAGCAGCCCAATACTTATGACACTTCAATGTATGGTCCCAATAGTTTTATGGGAGGACTTTACCTTGCCGCGCTTCGTGCGTCAGAAGAGATGGCGCGCCTAGTAGGCGATGCCCCGGCGGCGGCTCAATACGAAAAGATTTTTAAGAATGGATACACCGGACTTCCCGCCACGCTCTGGAACAACGAATATTACATCCAAAAAGTCGACCTCGAAAAACATGCCGCGGACCAATACGGAACAGGCTGCCATTCCGATCAACTATTGGGCCAGTGGTGGGCGCGCCAGTTGGATTTGGGCTACATTCTTCCCAAGGACCAGGTTCGAAAGACGCTCGGCTCGATCGTGCGTTATAACTGGCGGGAAAGTTTCATCGGATTCAAGCAAGCACCGCGAGTTTTTGCGTCCGATGCGGATAAGGGCCTTTTGGTATGCACCTGGCCGAAGGGAGGCCGGCCGAAATCGCCCACACCCTACTCCGACGAAGTCTGGACCGGCATTGAATATGAAGTTGCAGGCTTGTTGTTACAGGAAGACATGGTCGAGGACGCGTTAAGAATATTGGGTGGCATCAGAGCCCGATATAACGGAAGCGAGCGCAGCCCCTGGAACGACGTTGAGTGTGGTGACCATTATGCGCGCGCCATGAGCAGTTGGGCTCTGCTCGAAGCCGCTGCCGGTCAGCGCTATGACTCCGAAGAGGGCTTCCTCGCATTTGCGCCAAAAATCAATCCGAACAATTTCCGCAGCTTTGTCATTACGACGGAAGGATGGGGAAGCTTTGACCAAAGATTCTCTTCCGGCCGTCAAACCAACTCTCTCATTGCCGCTTACGGAAAAATAAAACTGCGAACGCTGGAGCTTTCATTCGTGGGGCAAAAGATCCCGCAAGAATTAGCGGCAACTCTAAATGGCAAGGTTTTGCAACTGAAGGAAACCATCACCGGCAAGACCGTCCGCTTGGAATCGGCGCCCGCGCTGGAGTTGAATCCTGGCGACCGGTTGCAAGTGGAAATTGTCTGACTCGATGAACGGAGAGTGGTGATCCTAATCCTTGCAAGAATTCCTACTTTTCCTGATAGACCACGCGACCGCCAACCAGCGTCATCACAACATGAGCATCTTTGATCTTCTCCGGCGGGATTGAAAAGAGATCGTCCGAAAGAACCACCATGTCGGCAAGCTTCCCCGGCGAGATCGTGCCTTTCTCCTTCTCCTCAAATGACGCGTAGGCGCTGCCGGCAGTATAGGCGCTGAGAGCCTCTTCAAGGTTCAACTTTTGTTCTGGAAACCAGCCTTCCGGATGTTTTCCGTCCAGGGTGGCGCGAGTGACAGCCGCATAAATTCCAAGCAGTGGGTTGAGTGGGGCCACGGGCCAATCCGTGCCAAACGCCAGGTGCGCCCCTGCATCCAGCATGGACCGCCAAGCATAGCTTGAAGCCGCCCGCTGGCGTCCAATGCGTTTTTCCGCCCAGCGGCCGTCGTCGATTGCGTGGTAGGGCTGCATGGAGGCAATTACGCCCAATTTTCCAAAGCGCGCTAAATCCTCCGGCCGGAGGTGCTGCGCGTGCTCGATGCGGAAACGGTACGCGGCAGGGTTCTCGCCGCCCAGCCTTTCATAAATGTTGAGCATCTCCGCGTTGGCCCGGTCGCCGATGGCATGAACGGCAGGCTGAATCCCGGCGGCGATGATGCCCCGAACCTCCGCTTCCATGCGTGAAGGCGGATTCAAAATGGGCATTGGCAGCCCGCGGTTGCCGGGGTCGTCGTCAAAAGGCTCATACATCCAAGCAGTGCGCGAACCGAGTGAGCCGTCCGCAAACGCTTTCACCGCTCCCAGCTTCAAAAAATCACTGCCCATGTCGTGGGCCATACCGGCGTCGGCCAGGCGCTTCCAATCTGCGATGGGCGTGATTTCATAGAAGCGGCAGGTGAGCCAGCCTTCCAGTTCCGCCTTGCGCAAGAGTTGGATCTCACCCGTAAAGCTTCCATTGGGAGAGTCGCCGCTTACGGAAATGTCATCGACCGTTGTGACCCCCACCCGGCGAGCTTCAGCAAGCCCGGCCTTCAGGGCGCCTTCAAACTCCGCCTCGGTGGGACGCGGAATCGCCTTGTCGATCAAGCCTTCGGCCGCGTCCTTAAAGACTCCGGTGGGCTCACCAGTCTTTGTGTCGCGTACTACCACACCGCCTGGCACCTCTTTCGTCTCGCGGGTCACACCTGCCAGTTTGAGTGCCAGAGAATTCGCCAGCGACGCATGCCCGTCATACCGGCTGATAAAAACGGGATTACTCGGCGTCACCGCGTCAATCATCCAGCGGGTAGGAAGTTTTGCGTCGGGCCACGCCTCTTCGTCCCAGTCCCCTCCTTGAATCCATTGCCCCGCGGGCAAGGTCTTTGCCTTTTCAGCCAATCGCTTTACAAACTCAGCCTCTGTGTGAGCGTCCTTCAAGTCAACCGTCAGAAGCTGGAAACCACCTTGAACAAAATGGGTGTGGGCGTCTATGAATCCGGGGAGAGCCAGACGGCCTTGCAGGTCGATGACCTGGGTGTGTTCGCCGATGTAGTACTTGATTTGTTCGCTCGTCCCCAAGGCAAGGAAACGCCCGTTCGAGATTGCCACCGCTTCGATTCGAGGGCCGGGATTCCTCCGCGCCAAATCTTGCGGCGTCAGTTCGCCCGTCCAAATATTCCCGTTGAGAAGGACGACATCCGCGCCGCGAATGAGGCGCGCAGGTTCATTCTGGGCGGATAGAGGTGAAAGTCCGGCGAGCGCGGCTGAAATCATCGTGAGCACCAAGACTAAAATGAAATTTTGCAAGACGCGGCGCAATCGATCCTCCGGGCAAAGCATTATTCAGGAGTGCCACTAGGAATGCAAATAGAAACCGGAGAAGCGATGATTCAATCGATGGCGAAAAAGAATCCGCCGCTGAATTCACTTTCAGATGCCTTGCTGTGTGGTGAGAAAAGTGGGCACGCGAGTCGCTGAGGATTCCATCTTCATTAGCCCAAACCAATATGCCATGGTAAAATATGCAGGTTGGATGTTGTTGCCGCCACTCTGAGAAATCGGGCATCTATTGGGGCCGGTTGGTGAGTCAGTAGCCACTTTAGCCATACGAGTGAACTGCGGATTTTTATGACTTCAAATCATCCGGGAGTGATGGCCACCATGACATCACAAACCAACGAGAAACGCAGGTCAGACCGGTTATGGTTGACTGTGCCGGTGCGAGTTGAAGGCGCCGACTCCGCCGGGGAGAAATTCGAGTGCGAAGGGCGGGTCATTAACCTCAATCGCCACGGTGCGCGCATTCAAGTCTCTCGGGAACTCACGCAAAGTCAGCCCATCCGTTTGAAAAGTCCGGACGCAGAACACCAGGCTGATTTTCGTGTGGTAGAAATAATCTCGGCGGCTGGCTCGCCAGATGTGGAATACGGTGCGGAGTGCCTCAGCGAAACGCAAAACTTCTGGCAGATCGAGTTTCCACCTCCTGAATACAGTGAATCCGAGGTGTCAAGGGTTCTGCTGGAATGCAACAAGTGCAACACTATGGCGCTGCTGCCGCTCACCCTTTCGGAGGTTCAGGCAGTCAGGAGCATGGGTTGGGTAGGCAAGTCCTGTCCAGTTTGCGCCGGCATCAGCCTGTGGAAATACGCCCAGGTGGGAAAGACACAGTCTGAACATCATTCAAAGGACTCACACCGTCGTCCATCGAGTTGGGTCTCCGGCGCATTGGAATCCAATGCACGAAACCATCGCCGGGTTTATGTGATTATGCCTTTGGGAGTTCGCGATGCTGAGGGAAATGAGGAAATCACCCGGACTGAAAATATTTCAAAATGCGGGTTCTGTTTCGCCAGCGACAAGATTTACAGGCTGGGCGAAAGTATTACTGTGACCTTTGAGAATGCACCTGATTCTCTGGCTCATACAACGGTATTGCCCGCCCAGATTATCCGAGAACAGTCCATTCTAGGCGCCCAACGCAAACTCTATGGCGCCACCTATTGTTAAGGAGCGACTGGCCCCCGGCCGGATACTCTCACGCTTTCAGTTAACCCTTACGGCCCGTCCGTAAGCCCCAGAGTTGCTTTCCCAAGGCACAAAAATATATTTCTCCGGAAATAAATCATGAGGCTATAATCGGATTATATTCATCAAACGTATGCCATCCGACGATTTTCCGTTTGTAAGAAATGGTCTACGACCGAGGTGAAACAATGTTTCGCTCCAGACTTTCAATTATGGTTGCAAGCGTATGCTTGTTTTTCACCGTTGGAGCTATCGCTCAATCCCAGAGGACGCCCAAAGTAATGGCGGGCGACGCGACTGCGAGACTTGCACAGCCGGTGGAACCGGACTCGCCTGGAACCCCCTCGACGGTTGGGGCTGGGCCTCAAGCTAACGGGGCAGGCCCCGGAACAATCGTTCCGCGCTTGATGAAATTTAGCGGCGCGCTGCATGATGCCGCGGGCAAGCCTGTCACTGGAATGGTCGATGTGACCTTCTCCTTATACAGCACCGAAGCGGGCGGCGACGCGCTGTGGTTTGAGACTCAGAGTGTGCAGGCCGACGATCTCGGCCGCTACACCGCCTTGCTCGGCGCCATGCACACCGACGGCCTGCCTGTCGATTTGTTCACCTCCGGCGAAGTCCGCTGGCTTGGCATTCAGGTGGGCGCGGAAGCCGAACAGCAGCCACGCGTCTTGCTTGTGAGCGTGCCTTATGCGCTCAAGGCCGGCGACGCCGAAACCTTGGGCGGCAAGCCAGCCTCCGCCTATGTACTCGCCGACGCGCAAAGTGGGACGGCGACGGGCACAGCAACGACTTCGACATCAGGCGCCACAACGGCTGGAACCAAAGGCGCGACGGATAAGAGCGGCAAAACAAATGTCTCGCCTCTGGTCGCGGTGTGCTCAACTATTACCAGCAATCTCGGGGGCACGGCAAACGCACTCCCCATGTTCACGGCTCAGTGCAATATCGAGAACTCGGTGATCACCCAGTCCGGCGGCAACGTGGGCATTGGCACAGTGAGCCCGGGAGCGCAACTGGACGTGCAGAATTCAACCGCTCAAAACAATATCGCCCTACGAGCCAGCAACGCCAACGGCACGATGATGTTCATCCCCAATCTGAGCGCGGGCGCTTACAACGGCATGGTGCAAACGGGGGACCAGGGTCTCATTTTCTACGGCACGGTGCCTGGTGCCGGCGGTTTTGATTTAGCTCCCTGGTCAGGGGGCGGTGGAATGAGAATGACAAGCGCCGGCAACGTGGGCATCGGAACGCCGGCGCCCGCGGCTATGCTGGAAGTGGGCGGCACGGCCCAGTTTGATAAGGCCGTCACCTTCGTGACCTCACAAACGTTGACGGGACCGCAGTTGGATGTGCAAACTCCGGCAAATCAAAATACGATCGCCCTGCGAGCGACCAACGCCAACGGCACGATGATGTTCATCCCCAATCTGGGCGCGGGCGCGTACAACGGACTGGTGCAAGCGGGGGACCAGGGGATAATTTTCTACGGCACCGCGCCTAATGCCGGCAATTTTGTTATAGGTCCCTGGTCAGGGAGCGGTTCTCCGGGAATCCGACTGACGGCGGCAGGCAACGTGGGAATTGGGACGAGCACGCCCGGCGCCAAGCTGGATGTCAACGGGACCGCCAACTTCAGCGGTGCAGCGACTTTTGCTGCGGGACAAACGGTGACGGGCACGGTTGCGGCCACATCGTTTGCGGGCAACGGCGCCCTGATCACCGGAATACCGAATTCAGCTTTGTCGACAGCAGCTCAGACTCGCGGCATCGTATACCTCGCGGGTTGCGACAGTTGCGGTGTCCTTGGGACCAGCGATAGCCAAGTTCAGTTTTACGTGAATGTGGTCGGCAATATGACTATCAACTCTGTTCGATGCTTCTCGGACAACAACGGTACGACCACCATCAACATTGCGCGGCACAATGGCGGACCCACCAACCTTCTCAGCGGGCCGCTCACCTGCAACGGAACGCCCACCAGCAGCTTCACCTCCGCTTCGCTTGCCCTGAACGACCAACTTGACTTCGTGATGGCCGTCCCGGATAACGCGACCAGGCGCATCACGGTGGCGATCCAGGCCTCGCTGAACTAGGCTAAACAGTTTATGGCCGGAGCCGGGTCTTGCAGATCAAAGTAAAGGAACTACAGACGGATGAAAAAAACAGCCCAACCTTTTTCGACAAACTTTCTTGAGATGGGGGCGCGAGTAAAAGTGACAGAACCATGGCCCGCCCGCACATGGTGGATAAGGATCGGCTTGTGTGCATGGTTGGTATTTTCCTTCGGGCTGTTGGCCGCGGCCCAGAAACCGCCGGAGCATGAGACTGGGGAAAATGCGGATTCTCCCCGTCAGCGAATGGATTGGTTTTATCAGCAGCGCGCGTATCCTCTGGGATTCATCCCGAGGGGAGCGCGTTCGCATGCGTTGCAGCAATTCAATCAGATGGCCGAAGCAGAGGGTAAAGCTGGCGGGCAGTCCGGCTCTTCTCAGTCCGCCCCCGGAGTTTTGACGGCTACTCCCGTGCCCGGAGGACAATGGACATTGATCGGGCCCGAGCCGACCAATACTCCCTACAGTTATCCGCTTACCTCGGGACGAATCAGCGCGCTGGCGGTCGTTCCCGGAACCGCCAGCACTGTTTATTTGGGGGGTGCTCAAGGGGGCGTTTGGAAGACCACGAATAGCGGCACGAATTGGACGCCCCTCACAGACAATCAACCCTCCCTTGCAATCGGATCGATTGCGCTCGACCCAACGAATTCCAGCATTGTGTATGTCGGCACTGGAGAAGAAAACTTCAGCGGGGACAGTTATTATGGCGCTGGAATTCTGAAATCGACGGACGGCGGTTCCACCTGGTCACAACTGGGCGGATCAATCTTTGCCGGCCCATTCCAAACCGGCGCCTATTATGGCGGAGGGGGACGTGTTGGCGCTATTGCCGTTGACCCGGGGAATAACCAAATTGTGCTGGCTGCTGCGCAAGTCTACAATGGTAGCAACGGGCCGGGAATTTATCGTTCGACCAACGGAGGAACCAGTTGGACTAATGTTCTTCCCAATGCCACGGGGACCGCAGCTTTCTTTGATCCAACCAACGGGACCATAGCCTATGCCGCGCTGGGGGAGACCGGTGGCAGCTCGTCCAATGGCGTCTACAGGTCAGCCGATTCAGGGGCGACTTGGGCTCGTCCTGACATGGGAAGCCTCCACCCGCTTCCTACCACCAACGTTGGCCGAATCGCATTAGCCCTCGCCCCTTCCAGCACAACCACGCTCTATGCTGCCATTCAAAATACGTCTCCCTTCGGTAGCCTTCTGGGAGTGTGGAAGTCGACCGACAGCGGAGCGGACTGGACCCAGCTCACGGTCACCGACTTTTGCACGCCACAGTGCTGGTATGACATTGTTGTAGCCGTCGACCCCGCCAACGCCAGCTACGTCTACGCGGGCGGGTCAGCCAATAACGGCACTCTCTTTCGATCTCCCGATGGCGGAACGACTTGGGCAGAGGTTGACACTGGTCTTCACGTCGATCACCATGCCGTGGCCTTCGCCAGCGATGGTTCGAAGGTCTATGTCGGCAACGATGGTGGAGTCTGGAGCAGCACTGACGTCACGAATACTACCGTCAATTGGACGAATCTTAACTCCACACTTGCCGTAACCCAGTTCTACCCAGGCCTCTCGTTTCATCCCACCAATCCGAATATCGCTATTGGGGGCACGCAGGACAACGGGACCCAGTTGTACTCCGGCACCCTGGGTTGGAACAATGTAACTTGCGGGGACGGAGGATGGGCAGCCATTGACCCCTCCACACCCGCCACTATTTATGCCGCCTGCCAAAATATACAGATACTTAAGTCAACCACGGGTGGCGCTTTTGGAACGTGGTCAAGTGCCCAAAGCGGTATTGCCGCGGACAGATCGCAGTTCATACCTCCACTGGTTATAGATTCCGCAACTCCCGCTCGACTTTATTTTGGCACCTACCGAGTCTGGCAAACCACAAACGGGGCTGGTTCATGGACTGCCATCTCGCCTGACCTGACGGCGGGTGGGACTTTGACTACGATCGCGGTGGCGCCAAGTGATTCGAACACGGTCTATGTCGGTTCGAGCGACGCAAAAGTTCAGGTGACCACGAACGCCGGGATGGGCGCAAGCGCCACATGGACCGATATCACCTCGACCCTGCCGAATCGGTCCGTCACCATGGTTGCCGTTGACCCCCTTCACTCACTGACCGCTTATGTCACCTTTTCCGGATTTTCAGGATTTGGCGGAGACAATCAGGGGCACGTATTCAAGACGACTACCGGGGGCACAAGCTGGACCGATATAAGCGGCAATCTTCCCAATACCCCCGTGAATGACATTGCCATCGATCCCGATCTCCCCAATACGTTTTATGTCGGCACGGACGTCGGTGTGTTCAGCACCATCAACGGCGGCACGACTTGGTCCACCCTCAGCTCGGGCCTGCCCACCGTCGCGGTTCTGGGACTGAAATTCCATCGGCCCTCGCGGACTCTCCGTGCCGTTACTCACGGCCGCAGTGTGTGGGACCTCAGCTTAAAGAAAAGACGAGGACAACTTGTCAGCGAATAGCTGGCTTGCGCAAGTCTCGCAGACTTTTAGTCACGATTCCCTCCAGAATAATGCTGCCCGACGTCGCATGGCTCGAACTAATCTCGCGTTTGCCGAATCGACGAAGTGTTTTTCCTCATTGACCGCAAATTTCAGGAAAAGTTCAAGGGGCCTCTCGATCTTCGCCTTGATTTATGTGACGTATAGTCTCAGCTCATTGAATATGCGCGCCCAACAATCATCACTCGGCCAAAGTCATGTGGCCGAACTCGGAGGAGCAGTGAATTTCAGGGAACTGGCCCTGCGCGAAGCCGCCAACCCTCCAAAACCCATGCGCAGGCTCATTCCCTTCATGCGCGGGCCCGGGGCCCGACCCCTCCCGGCTGGAACCACTTTCCCACAATCAGCGCCACCTTTGCAGGCAGAAGGTGGCGCGCCCGGTCCAGCTCTTCTCCCCTCTCCTGCGTCTGCCTCGAATTTTGCCGCCTTGGGCGACGACGATACTTCCATCCCACCCGATACCATGGGCGCGGTGGGTCCCAACAATTTAATGGTCACGCTTAATACCGAAGTCAGCGTACAGAACAAAGCGGGAACGGCATCAAGCACCGTATCTCTTGATTCGTTTTGGAGCTCTCTCAGCGGGGTCTCGGGGGTCTTCGATCCCAGGCTGGCGTACGATCCGTACAATAATCGCTGGATTTTTATAGCGGCCGGTAACGGAGAAACGACCTCATCCAAACTTCTGGTTGGGGTTTCGCAGAGCAGCGATCCCAGCGGATCGTGGAACCTTTACAAGACAACTGTGGATGGTACGGGGGCAAACTGGGGCGATTACCCGTCCATGGGCTTTAACAAGGATTGGGTGGTCGTCAATCTAAACCTGTTCAAGGTCGCGAATAATAATTTTGCGGGCGGTCAGATTTACGCTTTCAGCAAGGCGGACCTCTACGCCGGGCTGGTGAGCGTGAGGTTTAAACTTTTCACTGATACCAACGCGTTCTCCGAAACTCCAGCCGCGACCTATGACAACGCGCTGGCCACCGAGTACCTGGTTGAGGAGTGGAATTCCAATACGACAGGCAGTGGATTCCTGAGGATCTCCAGCATCACAGGGGCGGTGGGATCTGAGGTATACACGGACCAGGTGGCTTTTGCCAGCACCCCCAATCCGTGGGACCCTGCTCCCTCCGGCGACGCCGATTTCGCCCCTCAGATGAGCTCAACTCATTTGATTCAGAACGGCGATGACCGAATCATCAATGTGGTATACAGAAATGGATTTCTCTGGGCAGCGCAAAACGCCTTCTTGCCCGCAGGCGCGCCTACCCGGACGGCCGCGCAGTGGTGGCAATTTGCGACTAACGGAACCTTAAGACAATTTGGCCGCGTTGACGACAGCACCGGAACCAACTTCTACGCCTATCCGTCCATCGCCGTAAATGCCCTGGATGATGCGGTCTTGGGGTATTCGAGTTTCTCCGCCAACCAGTTTGCAGGCGCCAATTATTCTATTCGCCTCGCCGCCGACCCACTCAATACTCTGCGGACTGACGCAGTTCTAAAGGCTGGGGAGGCGGTCTATTATAAGACTTTCGGCAGCTCTGAAAACCGATGGGGCGACTTCAGCAGTACAGTTGTTGATCCTGCAAATGATATCGATATTTGGACCATCCAGGAATATGCCTCCAGCCCCAATTTCGCCAACGGGGACAACCGCTGGGGGACATGGTGGGGGGAAATTGGCTTGAAAAAAAGGCGCGGGCAAGTCATCAGCGAGTGAGGTATGGCAAGTCAATCCCTGGTTTTCTTGGACCCAAAAGCTTCCTGAATACCGGCCTGGACGGCTTGGAAAGCCTCTGGAAAAGCGGTTGCCGTCAGCGATGCGGCGCGATACTGGGCAAGAGCCTGGTCGCGTTTTCCCTTCAGATCGTAAATTCGGCCCAGGTAGATGTGCGACCATGTTGAGATGCGCACATCATGCGTGGCGTCGAGGGCTTTCAGAAAATACTCTTCCGCCAGATCTGGCTTCCGGGTATAGGTATAGGCGGCAGCAAGGCCAAAGAGGGCTCGTCCGCTCTTGGGGTTGACTTTTTCAAGAATCGTTTGGAACGCCGTTTTCGCCTCGTCATAATGTCCCAAGAAGATCGAGTTGTCCGCCGAGTCGAGCAATCGTTCCTCCTCCGTTTGTGGTTTCACTGCGTCAGCCTTGTTTTCCGGAGCGGCGGGAAGCGGAGTGAATTTGGCTGCTGCCGCACTGCTGGTTTGAGCGGTCACATCAATTCCCTGAATCATTGATTTATAGTAAACATTCATCGAGGAGTCTTGCTTTTCATAATCAAGGAGGGCCGAATAAAAATAGGGCGCCAGGATCAGCCCCGAAGCCGAAAGGTCCTGAAGGTTCTTATCCGCAGCCGCTTTCGGCTGTTTGTCCATTCTCAGCTCGACCGCGCGAATCAGGCACTCGGTAACGAATAACGGAAAATCCTCCTTAAAATCCGCCGCCAGCATCGGCGCGCGGCGGACTGCCACCTTCAATTCGGCTTTCTGATGAATATCCTGGGCGTATTTGACCGCCAGCGGGTCAAGCAGGAAGTGCAGGTATTGGTGGCGGATTTCGTTCAATTTGGATTGCTTGGATGGCGTCACCACCAGATAGTAGTTTGAGCCATAGATTCGCGCCTGCACCTGGTTGGGCGCGGCCAAAACGCTCAGATAAATTGCGAAGGTGCGCCCCAGATAGGCCCCGCTCGGGAACCGCAAGTACGCGTCTGCGATTTGGATGCTGTTTCGTACCGGCTCGCTGTAACGGAGGATTTCATCGTGATAGCGCGATTGAAGCCGCGACCAGAGGTCCAGCAGATCTGCCTGCTGGTAAAAAGTTTTCAGCAATGGCACCAAGCCTGAAACGTCCTTGGCGTCGGGAGGGAGATCGCTTTGGGGGACGGTAAATTTATAATCGGGGGGCGGTCCCAGAAGCAATGCCAGGGATACGTACTGTCCCAAATCAGCTCCCGGATCATCGACATTCTTGTGCCCTTCATAAAATTTTCGTATTTCGGCCACCACAGGAATTTTCCTTTTGGCCAAATACGCCCGCGCTACTTCGCGGGTGTTGGTGCCGGTATCCATGCCCATGCCGGTGTCGTATCCTGACGCATTGAGCGCCGCCAGCACCGAAAAAAGTTGTTCGTTCGAGTCCAGCGTCACATTGCCGGTTTGCTGGGCCGCACCTGTTCGGGGGAGCGCCAGGACCAGGAAGAAAAGGATGCCGCTGACTGCCTGCCCGCTAATGGTCCGGGGCCAACACCTTTTGGGAAAGGCGCGCCCATGGACGGGCGCTTGAGGCAATCTTGCGGGCAGGACACTACACCCTGAACCGGCAGTATTAATGATTGACATGGGTAACTTTCAATAGCAAACCGGCTAACCTCGGACCGTGATTCGCCGCAACGACAAAACCACTTGCCCATCGGTCGGCTTGCCATGCATCGTGGCAGGTATAAAGTAGCTGGAATTCATCATCCGATTCAAGCTTTGCATTAGCGCCGGCGATTGCTCTCCCGACAAAACTTGATAATAGGCCACACGGCCTTCGGCGTCAACGTGCGTAACCAGGACCAATGCTTGCTCGTCAGTCAAGAGATTGATGGGACCCAGGGCGCGCACCTGAGGAGGCGTCGATACCTTCCGGGCCTCTTCCTGCCAATTCACCGGAATCACCTGGGAGCCCAAAATCAAGCCAAAGCAAATAATGGCGGTCAGAACCCCGGCCGAGGCAGGCAACATCAGAGGTTTGATGGCATTCTCCAAAAAAACCATGACGTGCCCCAAAAAGTTTCGATGGAGGTGTTGAGACACCATTACTCGCATGCGCAAGGACACTTCGGGAGGCACGCGATTTACGGGTAGGGAGCGCAGATCTTCGTGAATGGCGCGGCGAATTTCGAGCTCCCTCTGGCAACTCTGGCAATGGAGCAAGTGAAAACGAAGGGAGCGCAACACGTCGCGGTCGCACAGGCCGTCGTCGTAATCTGAGAAATGGCTTCGGATTTCAATGCAGTTTTCAAACATATATTGTCCCTAGCGATTGACCCACCCATCCAATTTGCGTCGCAGTAATTCCCGTCCGCGCATCAGGCGGGACTTGACGGTTCCTTCCGCAATGCCCAGGACCTGCCCGATTTCTTCGTAAGATAAGTCTTCGATTTCACGCAGGACAACAACTGTCCGGTAAGGTTCGGCCAGCGTCGCCAGCGTGCGCCTTACCACATCACGCCGTTCGGCAAGCTCCAGCGCCTGATAAGGTGTTTCGACCGGCTGAGGTGCTTCCGAAGACGGTGCGTCATGGGGTCCGGATTCCG
Source organism: Terriglobia bacterium (assembly GCA_035308965.1). GTDB lineage: Bacteria > Acidobacteriota > Terriglobia > UBA7540 > UBA7540 > DASYXZ01. Next base: position 21,631 of record DATGFN010000043.1, read on the forward strand.
CATCGAGCGAGATGGGTTCACGCCGGTGGCGCCTCAGCCAGCCGCGTCTTTGATTTGATGCCTCATGGACGGCGATGCGATATATCCAGGTCTTAAGGCTGCTCTCGCCGTGAAATTGTGATATCCCTTTGAAGACCTTGACAAAGACTTCCTGAAGGACGTCAGCAGCGTCAGCCGTGTTTCCGACAATATGGAGAATCAGGTTGAAGACGGGATTCTGGTAGATGCCAAGCAGATAAATGAATGCTTCTTCGGAGCCTGATTGCAATTCAGCCACTAACCCCCGATCTTCACTGACCGCCTGGACGGCTTGATCGAAGGCGATACCCGCAGATCGGATGACACCCATAACACACCCAAGATAACAGGTCCCAACATCCACTGCAAGCGGGCGGAAATGCTCAACCCCTTTGCTAATTAGATTGACACCACAGCCCAAAGGTTTGTTCCAATTAAATTGAACAGGGCGCCCTCCTTGACGCTTTCCCCGCCTTCAATTTTCCCCGGACATGATTTCGAAGCTCTGAGTGCGGTGGGCCCATGATATTGATTCCACAAGATTAAGCTAACACCGGGAAACTCTGTTTCCCGGCATGTTTGCAACCGTTGAATGGGGTGCTATAGAATGATAGGGGTAATCGAGAACAAAGTTCTGCTCGCGGTCCTCCCGACGCGTTGACGATCCAGAATCAAAGGTGACGGATGTGATCCGAATGATTTACTCCCTGCGCCGGCACTCACGGGGTTTGTTCGTTTTGTTGCCAGTTCTGGGTCTGGCACTTTTGTTCTGGCCCGCCCGAACATTGCGCAGCGAAAATTTTATTTTTTATCTTCCCGACGCTCCCCACGTCCTGCCGCTGCAACCCATGGGAGCGACGAATTACCTTCCACTTCTCCAGACCCTAAATACCGTTGGCCGTGTAGAGGGCCTCACCGTGTCCAAAGATTCGCTTAAGGTGTGGTTTAACGACTCTCCGATCGAATTCCGCCAGGATGACAAAAGGGTTCGAATCAAGAACGAGAAAATAAATCTGTCTGATCCGGTGCGGGTATTGAATGGCCAATTCATGGTCCCCTTAAGTTTTCTCGAGACTGTCCTGCCCCGCGTGATTCGCGAACCTATAATTTACCGGCACGATTCGCGCCGGGCTTTCATCGGAGACGTCAAGCCGAGCTCATTTTCATTTCGTTTGGATCAATCAACCAACGGGTCACGCTTGACCTTCGAATTCACGGACAAGATCAACATACGGACCGCGTCAAAGAACGGCAAATGGGTGCTGTACCTGGGAGAAAAACCGGTCCAACCTCTGGAACAGAAATTCAATTTTCAAGATCCATACATTAACAGTATCCAATTTGACGACCAGGATGGCGCCCCCAAGCTGATTATTACGCCCACGGTGGATGGGTTGAATTTTTATCCGAAGCTTGACGAGGCGGGAAAAACCCTGACCGCAGATCTCCAGAAATCGCAGCCCACCGTCGCCCAGCAACCTCCCCCGCCCCAACCTCCGCAGACCCCCGGAACCGCGACCGTTCCACCGGAGGCGACTATGCCGACTGAAACGGCCGCATCAGGGGGCGGGCTTGGATTGCCGATGGTCGTCCTCGATGCCGGGCACGGCGGCGATGATAGTGGCGCGCGGGGTGGAAATGGAATGCTGGAAAAGGATCTGGTGGCCCAGGTCGTGGCGCGAGTGCGCTCCGCTCTGCTCACCTCCAGAAAGTATCGGGTGGTACTGACCCGGGTTGGCGATGTGAATCCAAGCCTCGATCAGCGCGCCGCCACCTCCAACGCGGCGCGAGCCAAAGTTTTTATTACCTTTCACGCAGGGAACATGGGTGTGCAGACATCTCGCCTCGCTGTTTACACGCTGGAGGACGCCTCTTTGCCTTCATCAGCCGGAGAATCGCAGGGGCAATCCCTTTTTGTCCCGTGGGGAACGGTGCAACTTTCTCAATTGAGCCGGAGCCAGCAATTCGCGCAAATTATTCAAAAGGAGTTTGCCGGGATCGCAGGGGCGTCCGCCAGCCCGCCCGCTTCTGCCCCCATGCGTGAACTGCGCAGCGTGAACGCGGCTGCCGTGGCGGTGGAGTTGGGCAGCTTTGCGGCCGACGTTGATTCCACCCCCTTGACCAATTCAAATTTTCAGAGTGGCATCGCCAACGCCATTGTCAGCGCGCTTGACCTCTTCGCGGGAGGGCCATCCTAAATTATGACGCGCCGCGCCGGAGTGATTGCGCTTGGCATCCTGCTGGTCATCCTGACCGGGGGGTTCCTGTATTTGCGGGTGCTCACCAGGCGCGCAAAGATGGAGTCGCCCCAGCACGGTGAGGAAGGGGCACGCACTCAATTGCGCGAGGCCGCTCTCCAATCGGGTACGGGAGCATTACGGACCATTACTCTTTACTTCCCCTCCGACAACGATGGCATGCTGCAATCGGAGAGCCGCCAAATTGCGTGGGCCAATTCGGATACGGACCGAATCCGCCAGATCACCTTCGCGCTGATCGAAGGCTCTTACAAGGGGCTCCGGCGCCCGTTGCCGCCCGCCACCGAATTGCGAGCCGCCTTCCTGACCTCCGATGGCACGGCCTACCTCGATTTCTCCAGCAACGCGCTGGCGCTGTTCGCCCCCGGAATTCAAAGCGAAACGCTCTCCATCTATTCCATCGTCAATTCGCTTGCCGCCAACGTCCCTTCGACGCGCCGGGTGAAAATTCTGGTGCAGGGCCAGGAAGTGGATACTCTGAACGGGCATGCCGACCTTGGCCAAACGTTCGCTCCGGATATGACTCGCAACAAATCCGCCTCAAATTGAAGGCTGCTGGTAGTACTGTCATTTGCCCGCCGCGTGAACTCCCGCGCGCCGTCATTCCCGCGGAGGCGGGAATCTAGTTCCGCCGGGCGTCCGCGTCTCAATGATTTAGGAAAATTGATTCCCGCTTTCGCGGGAATGGCTGCCTATCAGAGCCTCCGCGTTTGGCAAATGACTCCAATACCAGGCTGCTTAATTCAGTGACAAGCGCGCGGTAGTCAGCTATCTTGGTGGAGCGCCTGATTGCTGCGGTGGCTTTTGCTGGTGCGCTCACGGATTGCGTTTTTGACCTGATAAGACGATTCTCATCATGGCTAATACTCCCAAGCGTCTGAACGGTTTGCTCTACTCCGAAGGGAAACTGGTCCGCGGCGACCAGCGCCAAGCCGTGGAAATGAGGAACGTTGAAATTACACCCAACGTGATTTCGAGCGCCGAGGGGTCCGCCCTGATTCGTTTAGGGGAGACCCAGGTGATCTGTACCACCTCCATTGAAGACGGCGTGCCCCAGTTTATGAAGGGATGCGGCCGGGGCTGGATTACCAGTGAGTACGCCATGATCCCGCGGGCGACGGATACGCGCACCCCCCGCGAAGCCACGCGCGGACGCCAGGGTGGGCGCACCATGGAAATCCAGCGTCTGATCGGAAGGTCGTTGCGAGCTGTGACCGACCTGGAAGCTCTGGGTGAACGAACGGCCTGGGTGGATTGCGATGTGATTCGCGCCGATGGCGGCACTCGAACCGCCTCCATCACCGGGGCTTTGGTGGCCATGGGCCTGGCTTTTCAGCGACTGTTCGAACTGAAAGTTCTGCGGCGAATTCCGCTCAAAGACTACGTGGCCGCCATCAGCGTGGGCATGGTGGGCCGCGAGGTCCTTCTCGACCTCGATTACATTGAGGATTCAAACGCCGAAGTGGATATGAACGTCGTGATGACGGGATCGAATCAACTGGTGGAAGTTCAGGCCACCGCGGAAGGACATGCCTTCAGCCTGGAAAATTTGAATCAGTTGGTCGAAGCGGCGCGACCGGGCATCCAAAAACTATTGGCATTGCAACAGTCCATCTTGAAGCTCAATTTGCCGTCGCGTTAGGAAGCTATTCCGGCGATCGGCTGCAAAACAGAATCTACAACCCGCCTTTGACTCTCTACATCGCTTCCACCAGTCCCGGCAAGGTTAAAGAATTTCGAGAGTCCGCGCTGTCGTATAGCGTCATCGTGAAACCCGTCCCGGGGATCCGCGGTCTGCCCGCCTGCGTTGAGGATGGCGAGACGTTTGAAGCCAACGCGCGCAAAAAAGCGCTGCACTACAGCCGGTTCGTGAGCGGCCTGTTGATGGCGGATGATTCCGGAATATGCGTTGACGCTCTTGAGGGCGCGCCCGGCGTCCATTCCGCCCGGTTTGCGGGACCCAGCGCCGACGACGATGAAAACAACAGGTTGCTTCTTCGGAGACTGAGAAAAGTTCGACCGGCAGGGGCAAACCAGATGGTGGGGCATGGGACCATAAAGCGCTCGGCTCACTACATCTGCGTTATCGCTTTGGCCGAGCGCGGCCGTATCCTGACTACCACCAAGGGCCGGTCGAACGGATTGATCATGGAAACACCGAGGGGCTCAGGCGGATTCGGTTACGACCCTCTATTCTATTACCCTCCCTTGGGAAAATCGTTCGCCGAATTGACCCCGGAAACGAAGTTCGGCGTCTCTCACCGTGGGATGGCATTTCGAAAGCTGCTCGCATACCTCTCCCGCAATCTCAAATCAAAATAGCGAACCCGGCGTTTTAAATATCCCGGGGAGGCGCGCCACTCGCCGCGGCCTAGAAATATTTGCTCCTCCCTCATCCAATCAGGTTTTTCAACCGATAGGGATAATGTGATTTGCCCCAAGGCCAATGGTGAAGACCAATATCCAGATACCAGATGGAATGGATGTCTTTGCGGGACCCGTGTCTGCGATGACAAGCCCACAAATGTGTTCGTGGAGTTTCTCGAAGGGGAATAGTGGATGCGCGTATTGATTGAGAGATTGATTCAAGCGGGATTCGCACTGGCAATTGTGGTGGTGGGTGTCATCGCCGTGATTGCCCTTCAAACCACCCGAAAACTCATCGAGGACCATAACTGGGTTACGCAGAGTGAGGAAGTCCTGGTCGAGTTGAATTTAACCCTTTCAACTTTGGTGGAGGCTGAAACCGGCCAGCGGGGCTATGTAATCACGGGGGACGAACAATTCCTGGCCCCTTACGAAGCCGCTGAGGCCGAAATCCAGGACCACGTCGCCCGGCTTCAAAGGCTCGCCGAGGACAACCCTTCCAAGCAGTTACAGATTCCGGTATTGGCAAAAAAAATCAAAGAGAAGATGGTCCACACCCGGGCCATCATCGAGGCCCGTAAGACTAAGGGGTTTGAAGCCGCCTCACTCCTGATCGCGTCGAAAAAGGGGAGAGAGGATATGGACGACCTCCGTCGAATGATCGCGGAAATGTCCAAATTGGAAATCGAATTATTGCGAGTCCGCACCGACGCATCCGAGCACACAGCCTCCCAGGCGATGAATACGATGTCTGCTTTGGCGTTGCTGACCGTCCTCCTGGTGGCGACAGCTTACTTCTTGATGCGCCGTGATGTGAAGGAGCGGGTTAGGATCGAAAAGGGGATCAGCGCGCAGTATGCCGCGGCTCGCGCCCTTGCCGAATCTGCCACACTGACGGCCGCCACCCGCAGTATCCTCAAGACTCTGGGCGAGAGCCAGGACTGGGATTTCGGCGCTTATTGGACAATCGACGGAGACGCTGATGGGTTCCGCCTGGCTGAAAGCTGGCATCGGCCGAAATCCCCGCTGGCCGCGTTTGATGCCGCAAGCCGGCAGATGACTCTGGCTCGCGGCATCGATCTTACAGGACGCGTTTGGGCCAGCGGCCAACCCCTGTGGATTCCGGACGTTTCCCAGGACCCGAATTTTCCAAGAGCCACGGCCGCTGCACAGGATGGAATTCGCACCGCCCTCGGACTTCCGGTAACTCTGGGGTCGGAGGTGCTGGGGGTAATGGAATTCTTCAGCCGCCGCGCTTGGAACCTGGATGACCTGATGCTCAAAACGGGATCGTCAATTGTGAGCCAGGTGGGCCAGTTCGCTGACCGCATGCGCGGGGAGGAAGACCTTAAAAAAGCCAACGACAAGCTTAACCTCTGGGTTCAGGACCTCGAGCGGCGAAAGAGAGAAATCACTTTGCTCAGCCAGCTCGGAAGTGACCTGCAAAGCTGCCTTTATTTCGGTGAGGCGCACAAGGTTCTTGCTCAGTACGGCCTGGATTTGTTTCCCGCGACTTCCGGAGGAGTATTCATGATCGCCTCATCACGGGAGATTGTGCACGCCGTGGCGCAATGGGGGGAAACACCTTTTGGCGGACAGGTGTTTGGCGTGGATGATTGCTGGGCGCTACGAACCGGGCGGCCGAATTACATCGAAGGCGCGGCCTCGGCCGGGATTTGCCGGCACATCACGCCGGTGGAAGGGGTCGCCTATCTTTGCGTCCCCATGCTGGCGCAAGGTGAAAGCCTGGGTATCCTCCACTTGCACTGGAAGACCAACACGCCCACCCGGCCGGACGGGACGCCGGAGCAAATCAAGGTTTCAAAACTCCAATTGGCGTCCGCGGTGGGGGAGCACGTGGGCCTGGCCCTCGCCAACTTGAATCTGCGGGAATCCTTACGTTCGCAATCCATTCGCGATCCGTTGACCAACCTTTTCAATCGGCGTTACCTGGAGGAGTCCCTGCCGCGAGAGCTTCTACGCGCATCCAGGAACAGGAGGCCCCTGGGAGCCATCATGCTGGACATTGATTTTTTCAAGCGATACAACGACACTTTTGGCCACGAGGCGGGTGACGCCGTATTGCGCGAGTTGAGCAAGCATCTGCGGTCCAATATCCGGGGAGAGGATATTGCCTGCCGTTTCGGCGGCGAGGAGTTCATGCTCATTATGCCCGACGCTGACCTAGAAGCCACCCAAAGGCGCGCCGAAAAAATACGCCTGGATGCCAGAAACATCGTGGTCTTCCACCACGGCGAGTCTTTGGGAACCATTACGTTGTCTTTGGGTGTGGCAGGATTTCCAGAGCATGGTGCGACGGCGGAGAATCTCTTGGCTTCCGCGGACAGGGCTCTCTACGCAGCCAAGGAACTGGGGCGCAATCAGGTGGTGGTTTCAAGACAGCTTGCGGAATCCGCTTAAGTTGAAGTTTGCCAGGGACGGGCTTGTCGTTCGTTGTCTCCCTTCGAAACCCCGATCCCGGCAATGGGCCGGTTAGTCCCTCAGACCCAATAAAGATTTTCAACCGGCCATCCGCTCCACCGGCCGCATCCCCATTGAATGGTAACGGGATATTTTAGTTTTCATGCTATATTTGAAACTCAGCAAAGTCACGCTGGAAGCGAGCAACTTCGCTGCGCTCATCAACCAATTCAGGGCCACATCACCCGACGGAGGATAACCGACCTTGGCGTCAACCAGGAAAGAGAACCCAGCGGAAGAAAATCGCCGACAGTTTGTTAATTTCGCATATTTCAAAGTGGACCCTGCGTGGCGCCGCCTGCCGGAAGAGGAGCGTACGCGCGGCAAACGCCAGTTCATCGACGTCGTGAAATCCTTCGAGCCGGACATGCTTGTGATCTGTTACTCCATGGTGGGCATTCGAGGCGACTGCGATTTTATGCTTTGGCGGATCAGCTACGACCTGACCGCATTTCAGGAAATGACGGCAAAATTGTTCGCCACCGGCCTGGGGAAATATCTGACGGTTCCCTATTCATACATCGCTATGACCAAGCGCTCCACATATGTGCGCGAACACGTTCACGCCGATCAGGAAGGAACCCGATTGCGATTGACCCCCGGACAATTCAAATTCCTCTTCGTCTATCCGTTCGTCAAAACCCGGGCCTGGTACCGGCTGAGCCAGGCGGCGCGCCAGGGCATGATGAACGAGCACATCGAGATTGGCCACAAATACCCCACCGTGCGTTTGAACACCACCTATTCTTTCGGGCTTGATGACCAGGAGTTTGTGGTGGCTTTTGAATCGGACAAGCCCGAAGACTTTCTCGACCTGGTGATGGAGCTGCGTGGGGCTGAAGCCAGCAATTACACGCTGCGCGATACACCCATATTCACCTGCGTGCATCGAGAGCTTCCGGAAATGCTCGATTTGCTTGGCGGCTGAAGATTTACAGGATCCGGGATCCAGGATCAAGGATTTAGGTCTTGGAATTTAGGATTGCAATTTTGTATTTCGCTCCTCCCATGCCTACAAAAACCAAAACAAAAAGCAAAGCGAAGGCAACACGGTCGAGCACGGCAAAGAAACCCAAGCTCGACTACACCTCGCCTGCACGGTTGGAAAAGATTTACGCTGCCCTCGATAAAATGTTCCCCCGCGCCACGTGCGCTTTGCTTCACGAAAACCCTTTTCAGTTGCTTGCGGCTACCATACTCTCCGCACAATGCACGGACGAGCGCGTGAATAAGGTTACTCCTGGGCTTTTTCAAAAGTTTCCCACTCCCCAGGATTTTGCTTCGCTCCGCCAGGAGGTTCTGGAGGTGGAAATCCGCTCCACCGGATTCTTCCGCAACAAATCGAAGAGCATCATCGGTGCGGCCGGCAAGATTGTGGACGATTTTGGCGGCCAAGTGCCCCGGACCATGGACGAGTTACTCACTCTGCCCGGCGTGGCTCGCAAGACCGCCAATGTCGTGTTGGGGACGGCGTTCGGCATTGCCAGCGGAGTGGTGGTAGACACTCACGTATTCCGCATCGCGCGCCGCCTGAAACTTACCAAGCAAAATACTCCGGAAAAAGTGGAGCAGGACTTGATGAAGCTGGTGCCGCGCGACCGCTGGATTTCCTTCAGCCACCAGGTCATCTGGTTTGGAAGAAAGACCTGTTTCGCACGCAAGCCCTTGTGTGCGGCGTGTCCCATCGAAAACATTTGCGACGCGCCGGATAAGACTACTTAAGGACGGACTCAGGAAGGTCCATGAGGCGGGAACTATACGGTCGTCGTGCTCCGCTCTGACATTTTGCGGGCCAGTTCAGGTGGCAGGGTGAATGTAACCTTCTCCTCCACAACCGCAACCTCTTCGATATCGGCCACGCCCAAATTCTTGAAATACTCCACCACTTCCTGCACCAGGTGTTCGGGAGCCGATGCCCCGGCGGTAACGCCCACGCTCTCCACGCCTTCGAGCCAATCTGGTTCGATTTCGGAAACATCATCAATCAAATAGGATTTCGCCCCCATGCTTTCGGCAACTTCTTTCAGGCGCCTGGAGTTCGAGCTGTTGTCGGACCCAATCACCAGGACAAGGTCAGTGTCTTTCGCCAGCGTCTTGATGGCGGTTTGGCGATTCTGGGTGGCGTAGCATATGTCGTCGCTGGTGGGAGCAATGATCATCGGAAATCTTTCTTTCAAGGCGTCGAGAATTTCCTTGGTATCGTCTACACCCAACGTCGTTTGGGTGGTCACCGCGATTCGAGCCGGGTCGGAGACCTGAATTTTCTGCGCTTCCTCCACGCTTTCCACCACTTGAATGTTGTCCGGCACCTCGCCTACCGTGCCAACCACCTCTTCATGGTCTTCGTGCCCTACGAGGATTATGGACCGCCCTTCACCGGCGAACCGAATGGCTTCCTGGTGGACTTTGGTTACTAATGGACATGTTGCGTCGATCACGGTCAGGTGTTTTGTGGCCGCCGCGGCTCTGACTTCCGGAGAAACTCCGTGGGCGCTGTAAATGACCACCGCGCCCTCGGGAACCTGATCGATTTCATCCACAAATATAACGCCCTTGGCGGCCAGGGATTGAATCACGTGTTTGTTATGCACAATCTCCTTGCGCACATAGATGGGACCCTCGTAGAGAGTGAGGGCCATTTCAACAACGTCAATGGCGCGGTCGACGCCGGCACAAAATCCGCGTGGTTTGGCAAGCAGGAGCTTTGAGATTTTCATGTTTCCCCGGCAGCTAAAATGAAAAGTTTGGCGCCGAATTAATCCTAGCAGATTCGTCCCAACCCGTCAAAATGGCCTGTTTTGAATTTAAAGTATCTGTCCGCTGAGTATCGCATCCAATCACCTGGATGAATCTCATTTCCATTAACGTGGCCGTGCCTAAAGTGGTTATTGCCGGCAAGCAGGAAGTTAGCACCGCTATTTTCAAAACTCAGGTCACCGGTCCGGTAAGAGTGGGCAAACTGAATCTTGAAGGCGATCGCCAGGCAGACCTCTCCGTTCACGGTGGCGAACACAAAGCAGTGTATGCATACTCGTGGCAAAATATCGAGTATTGGAAGAAGTTTCTCCACCGCGATGACCTGCGGCCGGGCAGCTTTGGAGAGAATCTAACCGTCGATGGACTGCTCGATACTGAAGTCTCCATCGGCGATGAGTTGCAGATCGGCTCGGCACGCTTTAGGGTGACTCAGCCGCGCTTTCCATGCTTCAAATTGGGGATCGCGATGGGCCAAAAAAAATTCATCAAAACCTTTGACGATAGCGGGCGAAATGGATTTTACTTGTCCGTACTTCAAGAAGGAGTGATTGAGGCTGGCAATGAAATCCGGAGGATCGCGAATACCAACCCTGAGGCCATCACCGTGGCCGAATTTGTGAAGCTCTACCAATATTCCAGAGCTCATGGCGAGAACATTTCGTCATCCGAGATTCGCCGCAGGTTAACTCTTGGTGGCCCGCCCAAAGAGTGGAAATCTCCGCTCAAAAATGATTTCAAACCAGAAACTGGAAGGTGAAAAACTGAGGGACTCTGGGATGGGTCGCCACATCATGCTTATCTAAAGATTTGGGCGCTTGCAAGTTCCGGAAAATGACAAGCCTGCTGCATTAATTATGCCAGCTACAAATTCTCCCCAAAGGTCGTTGCAACTCTCTTCGACCATGCAAAATAGGCCGCCCAAAGCCATACCCCGATCAGGCCTCCGATTGCCAATGGAATCTCGGTCTCGTTGGATTGAACCGCGGAACCAATGATTGCCAGAACTGCCAGCACTCCCTTCGAATAAAGAAAATTCTTAAGATCCTCATTGCGTTTCTGTCCACACGCCAAACAAGAATGCCGAGCCAGATGGAGAATGCGGCCAGAGTTAGGTCCAAAACAACCGCAACCGGGTGGTGGATATAGATGATGGCGTGCACCACTGTTCCCGCCGGCGAGAAGATGAGCATAGTTACACAGAAAAACAGGAGCCAGCCTTCGACGCCTTTCAGGATCTTCTGCATGTTGCGCCTAGCTTGCCACAAGATAGTCCCCAATGCACTTGTGGCGGGAATTGAGCTCCTCTTAGAAATTCAAATCAGAAAATGAAAATCGGATGGGCATCACCGTCGAATCTGAATTCGAATCACTACTTTCTGAAATCGAATTCGCATTCGTCGTTCATGATTCTACATCGGCAGTTACGTCACAATATCTTCGCCGCCGTCAACTCGAATTACGTTTCCCGTCATCCACTGCGTCTTATCGTCCATGATCGCCGCAATGGTTTCAGCAATATCCTGCGGCGTGGTCAGGCGTCCGCCGGGATTCCTCATTTTTGCAAATTCGGCCAACTTCTCGATTCCCGGAATCTTGCTGGAACCCGGCGTGATGGTAATGCCGGCTTGAATGGCATTGGCCGTAATTCCGTAAGGCATCAACTCGAAAGCCAACTGGCGGATGTGCGACTCAAGCACCGCCTTGGCCGCCGACACCGCCCCGTAGGTGGGAATAACACTGTGGCCGCCGGCGCTGGTCATGGCATAGATTCGCGAACCCGAGCCCATCATTTTCCGCCGCATGAGTTCCTGAATCCAATACACCAGGTTGCTGCCCATCACGTCCAAGGTCATTTCCATCTGGGCCTGGGTAACTTCCCCGTCGTGATTCTCAGAAAAGTAAGGCTGGAGCGAACCGAAGGCCACGGAATGCAAAAAGACTTTCACATAATGGTTGCCGCCGGCCTGCTTCCAATGTTCCTGCATCTGGTTCAGGACTTCGCCGCGCTTGCCGGCATCAGCCGCATTGATGTTAAAGAAAAGAACGTCCCGTCCCGCAGCCTTGATTTTGTCAATGACCTCATTGACATGAGCCATGGCGGAGCGGCGGTCAAAATGAACGCCAAAAATGTTCAGGCCGGAGCGGGCGAGTTCCAGGCTGACCGCCTCGCCAAACCCGCTCGATGACCCGACAACCAAAGCCCACTTTGTCCCGCCGGCAGTTTCAGTCATTCCCAAATTCTCTCCGTCTATTGAGGTTTGGTATTACTTTCCGCCACATCGCGCTGGACCACCGCAGCCAGGGCGGGCAACGAGTCGTTCAATAGTTGATCGCTCGCGGCGCTTAGGGCATCCACCACGCCGCCCACGCCGCTGCCCGAAATGGCCTGTTCCACCTCGCGCCGGTCGGACCATAAGACTTTCTGGTCTCTGGTCCGCACTAGTCTTAAATCAAGCGCCACTCGGGCCTTGCCCCCCGGAATGTAATCGAGCTCGTCAAAATCCAGCAGATAACCTCTCAATACATAGTCGCTGTGCTCGTGGCTGGGGGCGAGATGCACGTGGGCGAAGATGGCCAAATCGTTCAAGTGCCGCCTGGTCAATTCTGCCAACAGGGTTGCCGGGTCCGGACTCCAGAGGTGGTAATCGTAATAACTGAATTCAGTGGGTGTCTCGTAGTACATAATCCGGTCGTCGCGCAGGCTCATGGCGGCGCGGAACGGTTCAATGGTCAGGGTCAGGGGAGTCTTGGGATCCGCGGACGGCGCGGGCGCTGGAAATTTCAATGAGTAATAATGCGTGGAGGGAATCTTTCCGCCGCAACCCGCCATGAGTACGGCAAAAACGCACAGGGGGAGTGGGGCGTGAAATCCAAAGCAATCTCTAGCGATACTCGACAGTAATTTTGCGATCTTCACTGGCTAAATACTCCATTTTTATCTTGAGATAAGGGCCTGGAATTTTTCCTTCGAGCCTTTCTCCCCATTCGATGATCACAATTGCGGGTTGGCTGAACACTTCATCCAATCCCAAAGTCGCCAATTCGCGCGCTCCCTCAATCCGGTAGAGGTCCACATGATAAGCTTTCTGCTCCCGCCCATATTCATGAACGAGGGTAAACGATGGACTGGTAACTTCGTCTTCGCGAGCCAAACCCAATCCGGAAATCAGGCCTTTGGTCAGCGTGGTCTTGCCACTCCCCAAATCCCCTTCCAGCAGCACCACGCAGGGCGCCTGGATTTCACCGGCCAACTGACGCCCGAATTCGAGCGTTTCTGCGGGTGAGTGAGTAACAACTTCAAAGTGTGTTTTTGCCTTCACTTGCGCTTTCGGTGTACTTCCTCCCCCTACTCCCGGACCGAAATGGCCTTACCGATCCTCACTCTTTCTGAGCACACTATAAGCTTTCGGAAGCGCTTCCAGGAGGTCGCTGGCAATCATAGAAGCCGGGTCCGATTGAGCCGCGGCAAGGTCACCAGCGAGGCCGTGCAAGTATACAGCACCTGCCACCACCTGAGCGAATGGAATCGTCGGATATTGTGCCAGAAGTCCGGCAATAATACCCGTTAAAACATCGCCGGAGCCGCCTTTGGCCATCCCCGGATTTCCCGTGGGGTTCACCGCGACAGCGCCGCTTGGCGACGCAATGAGAGTGCGAAATCCTTTTAGCACAAGATTGACTTTGTGCTGGACGGAAAACTCCCTGGCGAATTCCACTCTCCGCGCCTGGATTTCCGCCGTAGACATTCCAGCTAGTCGCGACATTTCGCCCGGATGTGGCGTCAGAACGGTTTCCGGCGGCGAAGGCCGGCCGGATCGGAATGTGTTCATGCATCCGGCAAACGCATTCAGCCCATCAGCATCCACCACCACTGGAATCTTTGATTCGTTCACCACCGTCCGCGCAAATTCGGCAGTTTCCGGAACTGTACCGAGTCCGGGACCAATAGCCAGAACCGTCTTTCCCTCCATCAGTTTTTCCAGGCGGCCATAATCGAGAGCCCGAAGCGAAACCGTGCCAGACTCGGTCTCGGGAAGCGCCTCGGTCATATATTCCATTCCCAAGCTGGCAACAATCGGTTGTGCGCTCGCGGCTGTGGCCACCGTCACCAGGCCTGCACCCGCCCGCAATGCGGCTTTGGCAGCAAGGGCGGCCGCGCCTGTCTTTCCAACCGACCCGGCCAGAATCAGCACCCGGCCAAAGTCGCCCTTGTGGGCTTCAACGTTGCGGGGCCGCATCAGCCACGCCAAATCCGAAGGGACAGTGAGATTCAAGAAAAGTTCCGGATCCTCATTCAGCAAATCCGGCGGGGTCCCGATCTGTTGGACCACCCACTCGCCGATTCTCTCACACGCAGGCGGAAAAACATGCGCCCATTTTGGGGCGGTAAAAATCACGGTGGCGCCCGCACGAACCGAATCACCGATTAATTCACCCGAATCGGCGCCCAACCCGGATGGCAGATCGATCGCCACGATTTTTGAGGGAGGAAAATTGTTGTTCAGATCCCGAATAACTTCGGCAAGATAGCCTTCAACCGGCCGGGAGAGCCCTGTGCCCAGAATGGCATCCACCCAAAGCGTTGTGCCTGCCAGGCTGTCTTTAAGCGCCCGCCATGCCTGGACATCAGAAGCGATCTCGGGCGCGCTCCGCGCGGCCAGGAGTTTAAAATTATACGCCGCGTCCTCTTTCAGGCTGGCCGGGTCGGCGAGCAGAACGACGCGCGGTTCTGTTCCCTGCTCACCGAGCAATCGCGCCACAACCAAGCCGTCGCCGCCATTATTGCCGCGCCCGCAAACCACCGTTACTTTCTGTGCGGCAAGGGGAGCAAAACGCCGGGCAAGAAATTCCACCGCGGCGCGTCCTGCGTTTTCCATCAGTTCCAAACTTGGAATTCCGCAGCGCTCCGTGGTGATCAGGTCAATCCGCTGCATCTGTGCGGCGGTCAGAATCTTCATCGCCTATACCACCGCCAGATTTTCCAACTCTTTTAGCTTGTTCGAATCTCCCATGCTAATCAGGTAGTCGCCCGCGGAAATCTTACGATGCGAGGGGGGATTGAATTCCAATTCTCCGCCATCGCGCCGAATCGCCAGGATGATCACGCCCAGGCGGTGCCGAATATCCGCATCACCCAAAGTCATGCCGCTTAATTTGGAACCGTTGGAAACGTGCATCTCTTCGATCTGCAAGTTCAGTTTGCCGCCCGCCAGGGAGGAGGAGGCGAGATCGATAAAATGCTGAACAGTGGGTTTGGTGAGCAGCCTGGCAATGCGTTGGCCCGCGTAAGCATAAGGCGAGATCACTGTGGTCGCGCCGGCCTTCAAAAGTTTCGACTCCGCCGAATCATCGCTGGCCCGCGCCACGATGGAGATGCTGGGCGCCAGGCCGCGCGCGGTCAGAACGATGTAAATATTATTGGCATCGGAATTTACGGCGCTGGCCAGACCTTTGGCGAACCCGATTCTCGCTTCTCGAAGCACGGATTCATCACTGGCGTCGCCAATGATGACGGGAAAATTCCTTTCCTGCGCCCATTGGGCCCGGGCGGGGTCTTTGTCCACCATCAAAATCGAAAGGTTACTCTGGGCTAATTCGGTCGCCACACGCCTGCCCACGCGGCCCGCGCCGCAAATGATGATGTGGTCCCGCAGTTTGGATATCTCCTTTTCCATGCGGCGGCGCCCGACAAACGTATCCAGCTCGAATTGTATCATCGCCTGAGTGAAGGTACCAATGGCGAAGCCGACCACAGCCACACCCAAGACAATCAGCCCGACATTAAAAATCCGCCCGGGTTGGGATAGTTTATTCAACGGATCCGCGCCGATGGTGGACACGGTCATTAGGGTTCCGTAGAGGGAATCAAACCAGGGCCAGCCCTCGATGATGTGGAAGCCGACTGTGCCCAGTCCGAGGAGGGTAAAAACAAGGAAAAATACAACGGCGAGGTCCCTAAGATTTTTCAAGAGCGCACCCGGTCAGCACCGCCAACATGCCGGGATCCGGCACGATTTTCCATCGGCGATTACGGACGAAGGCAGAGTTTACAACATCCACCCGCCACTCACATTCAAAACCTGTCCGGTGACAAATGACGCTTCCTCGGAGGCAAAAAATTTCACGGCGGCGGCGACGTCCTGGGCAGTGGCGGGACGCCCGACGGGAAAACGCGCATCGGCGATTCGCCCGGCTTCCTCACGCGTGAGTTCCTTGTCATCAATAATCGCCGGGTTGACCACGTTCACCGTAATCCCATTCCGCGCTTCTTCGAGCGCGAGCGACCGGCTGAACGCCACCAATCCTGATTTGGCCGCCGAAAAGGCGGATATTTTCGCCTGCCCAAAAGCCCGCTCGGCGCCCACGGCGCCCAGATTAATCATCCTCCCCCAGCGCTGGCGGCGCATGGTGGGCAAAGCAAATTTGGAAGCATAAAAAACGCTGGAAAGATTGGAATTCAGAATCGCGTGCCACTCTTCAACCGTCGATTCAATCACAGGCTTCCAGCGAAAATCGCCCACGTTATTCACCAGGATGTCGAGCCGGCCGAAGTGCCGCACCAGGCCATCCATCATTTCCTTCACGCGAGCCGGATCGGTGATGTCGGTGGCCACCGCCAGGGCTTCCCCGCCGTGGGCGCGCAATTCGTTCACTACTTTCTGGGCATCCAGCTTGTTGGTGCGGTAGCTGACAGCCACGCGCGCGCCCGCCCGTCCCAAACTTAAGGCAATTTCCTTTCCGATTCCACGCGACGCGCCTGTCACCAGGGCCACGCGATGCTTTAAGGGCAATGTTTTACTCCTTAACTCTAAGTTCGATCAGTGTACCGGACTTGCCGTTGCCCGGCAACGGTTCAAAAAATGTAGTAGTGTCCGGAAATGCATCACTGGGAGCGCGGGGAGGGGCCCGATGTAATGCATTGGGGCTCGCCCGCACCTTCATGATCATTTGATTGCGGGCGAGACGCCCGCGCTCCCAGGAAAATCAGGATGCTAGGGAAATTGTCAGTCAACCGCTTTGGCCACGACCACCGTCATGTCATCCTGAAGCTCTGGACCTCCAGTCCAATCCTGCACGGTCCGGTAAATCTCCTTCACCATTTCTTCGGGAGCACATCCCGAGGCCCGTTGTGCCGCCTCGAGCAGACGATCCTCCCCAAATTCCTCGCCGAAACTGTTTTCAGGTTCGGTCATGCCGTCCGTGAATGCCACCAGCATATCGCCCGGCTCCAGTTGGATCACTGCCTGGTCATAGGTTGCCGGCCCAAAAAGGCCCACCACCGTCCCGCCCACCTCCAGCCGTTCGATCTTGCCGCGATGAAAATAAAACGGCGCCGGATGGCCGGCATTGGTGAAGGTCAACCTGCGCGTGGCGCCGTCGTAAATTGCGTAAAAAAAGGTGGCGTATTTTTCTGTGGGCGTGCTGGCGAAGAGTTGGCGATTGAGCCGGCCCACAACGCTGGCAGAGGACATCAGCGCCTTTTCCGAGAGGATTCCCGGTTCATGCCCGTCGAAGAACTGGGCGTGGAGCGCCGATTGGATGGATGCCATGAGCAGAGCGGCGGAAATTCCCTTGCCGCTGATGTCGCCCACCACCAAGCCCACCCGTTCGTTGCCCAGCCGAAGGAAGTCGTAATAGTCCCCGCTCACAGTGCGCGCGGGCTTGCAGACGCCATACAACTGAAGACCGGAAACGTCAGGAACAATTTGGGGGAAAAGTTGGTTTTGAACTTCCCGCGCAATTTCAAGCTCACCTTCCAGCCGGTTTTTTTCAAGCGATTCACTCACCAGCCGTTGCACGGAGGACGCCATCCCGTCAAAGGCCACGCCTAAAGCGCTGAGCTGGTCGTCTGGCTCTAGCCCCACGCGGTGGGAAAAATCGCCGACTTTCACTCGTTCCGTTGCAACGTAAAGCTTGTCCACGGTATTGGTCATCGTTCTAGTTAATTGGTAACCGACGATCATGGCAAAAATTTCGATAACTAAAAAAACGCCGGCAATCAACAAAAAAACTATGGCCAGGACGCTAGAAAAATCGCCCAACTGATTAAAGAGATTACGATTGAGCGTGACGATCCGCGATGTCACTCCAATGCGGGCACCTTCCCGCCGGATTTGTTTCTGATCGCCTTCCCAAATCACAGGGTCGAGTGACAGAGCTCCGAAGACAGTGGGCTCGAGAAAAAAAGCCTGTTGTGGGACTTGCACCGATTTTGAGCTGATCGCCACCTCCTGCGCGTTCTCTACAACGGCGGAAGGCTGATTCTCCGATGTTAGTTCGCCTCCCACGCCTTTTGAAGCGGGGGCCCCGGGCCGGGTAAGAATTCCCACCGGTCCAATGCCTGCGCCCAGAATATCGAGCAGTTCGGGAGTAAAGGGCTGGGAAACAATTATGGTAAGAACGCCAGCAGTCGTCTTTTTACGTTCCACTGCGCGCAGAAGGATCCGCCCCCGGTCCAGGACCGCGCCGCTAAATTCCGCGCCACCGAGCCAGGCCGGAAGTGTCGCAGGCTGCGGCAGCAAAGCGCCGTCTAATCGAAATGCGCGAACTACGGAGTCCACTTGGGTTGTAATTTCAAGGCCGGGAAAACTTTCCGCGTCTTCTTTCATTTCCGTCACGAAAAAGCGTTGCAAGTGCCCAACCAGTTCCTCCGGCGTCTTCATGGCAGCCAGGTGGGCTTCATGGACCAGGATGCGATCGAGTTCCTGAAGTTCGTTCTCCCTCTCGCCCAAGCGGATGGAAATCAGGTAAGAAGCGAATTGGCCGTTGATCATTAATGCGCCAAACCCGACGAGGATTACCAATAAAAATATCGGAACCAAGGCGATGAATACGTAAGTCACCGCTAAGCGGCGACTCAGCCGCCAGAGCAATTTCTGTCGAAAGACTTTGACCAGTCGGTAGAGGTAATAGATCGCAGCGGGTATAAAGGTGGCCCAGAAGAGAAACCACAATCCTCCGGGAACACTCCCGGTCGTTCGGCCCATGACCCAAAGCGCTATGCCGTAAGCTATAACCCAGATTACGAACCGGGCCATCCGGTGGCTTCGATATTCATTGCGGAGGGATTCGAGCAGCACAGGCTAGAATACCAGCGGTCAACGCGTTGCGCCACTCTCAAGCGCAAGGAATTCAAAAAGTGGACGAAAAATTTCCCATCTTCTAAGCTCGGGGGCCCACGGTCTCACGAGCCACAATTCCCTTTTGCACGCGGCTGTGATGCCGGCCGTAAAAGGCGTAGATAAACATTCCGATCACCAGCCAGACCGCCAGACGAATCCACGTGAGCCCGCTCAGACTCACCATCATGGCCAGGGAGATCAGTATGCCCATGATGGGCACAAAGGGCACCCAAGGGGTTTTGAATGGCCTGGGAAGTTTGGGGTCGCGACGGCGAAGAACCCATACGCCGGCGCAGACGATAACGAAAGCCAGCAGCGTGCCAATGCTGACCATTTCGTCCAAAACGTTTATCGGCAAAGCCGCGGCCAGAGCGCCCACGAAAGTGCCCACTGTGATCGAAGAGATCCAGGGAGTACGGAATCGAGGGTGAACATCGCTAAACACTTTGGGCAACAGGCAGTCGCGCGACATGGAAAAGAAAACGCGCGATTGGCCCAGCAACATAACCACGATCGTGCTGCTTAAGCCCATCAGCGCGCCAACCTTCACCAGAAAACTTCCCCAACTTACTCCCGTACTGTCAATTCCGACGGCCAGCGGGTCCCTCACATCAAGGTTGGTGTAATTAACCAGTCCGGTAAGAATCCCAGCAACCAGAATGTAAAGCACAGTACAGATCACCAGGGAGCCCAGAATTCCAATGGGCATATCCCTCTCAGGATTCTTGGCTTCCTGGGCCGCGGTTGAGACAGCGTCAAAGCCAATATAGGCGAAGAAAATAATGCCCGCGGCGCGCAAAATTCCGGATATTCCGAATTCGCCGAAGGTTCCTGTATTGGGTGGAATAAAGGGATGCCAGTTGAGGCGGGTCAAATCCGGATGATTGAGAAGATAGTTCGCTCCGATTCCGATAAATACAATCAGCACTGCCACCTTGATAATCACAATGCCTGAATTGAAATTCGCCGATTCTTTGATTCCGATCACCAGGATGGCGGTGGTGAGCAGGATGGCGAGGAAGCCGAGCACGTTGAACGCGCCGTGGGCATGAGGGAGAGTCAAAGGATCGATCCCCGCTGCTTTGAGCTTGGGCATAAGCAGTTTGACGGGCTCCCAGTGATTCTTGTAGAAGATGAACTCATCCCACCGCGTTCCCGCAATCGAAGGAGGAAGCTTGATCCCAAAATCGCCCAGCAAGCTGATGAAATAACCGCTCCACCCGGAGGCGACCGTGGCCGCGCCGAAGGCGTACTCCAGAACCAAATCCCAACCGATAATCCACGCAAATATTTCGCCCAGAGTGGCGTAGCCGTATGTGTAGGCGGACCCGGCGACGGGAATCATGGAAGCGAACTCGGCGTAACAAAGACCGGCAAACACGCAACCGACGGCCGCAAAAACAAATGAAAGGAGGATGGCGGGGCCGGCGTGCTCCGCGGTGGCTGTCCCGGTAATCACAAAAATTCCTGTCCCAATTATGGCGCCGATACCCAGCGTAATCAGGTTGGTGGGACCGAGGGCGCGGCGAAGACTATGCTCGCCGGTCTCGTGGGCCTCGGAAAGAATCGTATCCACTGGTTTTGTCGCCAGTAACTTGGTCATTCAGACTCCTTGAATCAAGGATACACCAAAGAATTCCGTGAACACCTTGGCAGCGCCACCCACAAGCGAGTTATTCCAGGAATGAAGCAATGCGTGCCAGACCTTAGCTCTGCGAAACTACCGGACGCGCGGCGAGCTATCGGCAAAGATAGTAAACCGGAATGCGCGCAGCCACAATACCAAATCCTTCTGACCCAAGTCCGCCAGACAAACTGATTCTGGGACAAATTCCCCGTAGGGGCGGATCCGCGTGAGCGACCGCGCCCCTACCCCCACAGGGGTGAATATTTAGGCTTGTGGGTAAACGACGGTTTGCGCTTTGACACGCGACATTCGGCCTACGGTAGCGTCCGGTTCAGAATGCTGGCGAGACGGACTCCCGCTTTTTCAATTTGCAGCTCCACTACTGGCAAAGCGGCGTTGAAGTAATCATCCCCCAGGTTGGGCGTGGCTTCATGAGGAAGTCTGCCGTAGGCTACTTGAACTGCAAGCGCATGCCCCTCCATGGCCCAGTCCTCAATGCTACCGCGCGCCCAGGCAGTCTTCTCAGCCGGCGTTATCCGGCCATTTAGATCACTCGCGAGTTTCAATCCGTAAACCTTCTCCCGGCGCAGGATGCCGCCGTCCCAAACCGCATGCAGGTTCATGGGCTGTCCGAAAAAAATCACCTGGACAGTATTCCCACCCTTGTCTCCGTTGTCCTCGCAGTGGAGAGGCTGGTGCAAGTCGCCTACAAAGTGAACCAGGAACTTCAGGGCGTCGCGCCGAGCGGTGGGGTCAGCGGATTTATTCTTCAGCACCGCCTCAAATTCGTGAATCTTGGCGATCACGCAGTCGCCGTTCCGGCAATCCCGATTCATATCAATGCTGGAAGCGATCAGCGGAATATCGATGTAGTGCCAAGGCCCCGTTTCCGGGTGCTCGTCGCGGATGTCATCCGCCCAAACAGAGACGGCGGCCAAGGTATCGTAGGGTCCGAACATTGCCTTTATCGCCGCCAGCGTTTCCGGCTTAAGATTTTTTTCCACAATCGCCCCTATATCGCGATGCCCTTCCGGGCCCCAGGCAAGCGTGGATGTGGATGCGAGCACCAGAGCGCATGCCACAAGTAAGGCACGGCGGATAAACCAGTGTGATTTTGGTCTCATAAGTAATGTCACCCGGAACAGAACTTACATGGGGTACATGTCCACTGCCGTTTTTCGGGCCTGCCGAAAACGACGCTAAACAGCCTTGCCACGCCGCTGCCAGACATAAAAGACCGGAATGCCCACAGCCACAATGCAAAGCCCGGTGAGGCAACGCGCGGTCTTATGGGTAAGGAGCGCCCACTCCACGAAGACCGCGAACATGATGTAGATCGCCGGCAGCACGGGATAGCCCCAGGCGCGATAGGGACGCGGCGCGTCGGGACGCGTACGCCGAAGCCAAAAGAGTCCACCGATGGTGAGAATGTAAAACAGGACTACGGAAAAAATCACGTACTCCAGAAGATCGTTGTAGGTGCCGGACAACGTAAGCACTCCGGCCCAAACCGCCTGCACCATAATGGAAACGGCGGGCGTGCGATATTTTGAATTTACCGTGCCGACGCTTGAAAAAAACAATCCATCTTTCGACATGGCGTAGTAGACGCGCGCGCCCGCCAGCACCAGGCCGTTGATGCAGCCAAAAGTGGAGATCATGATGGCCGCCGCCATGAGACCTTCGCCGCGCCCGCCCAGCATCACCTGGACGGCAGCCGTGCCCACCCTGTCTTCCGCAGCGTACTGTATACCGCGTTCAAGAGGTCCGGCGCCGCTCGGCAACCCATAAAAGGGCAGGACATACACGTAAACCCAGTTGCACACAAAATACAAAGTGCACACGGTCACGGTCCCTAGGGCCAGCGCCAGGGGCAAGTTACGCTTGGGATTCACTACTTCCGCTCCGGTGAATGTTACGTTGTTCCAGGCATCGGAGGAGAACAACGGGCCCACCAGCGCCACGGAAACAATGGTGAGAGTGGCAACGTCCCAGCGGGCCCCCTGCCACATCCCCTGGGCTTGTACCGGCGCGGCGGCGTGAGAGCCACCCCACCATACCCCGAGCGCGACCAGCCCTAACAGCGTGCCAACTTTAAGCGTGGTGAAAATATTTTGGACCAGGGCGCCGGTACGAATCCCCAATATGTTGATAGCACTCAGGAAAAAAAGGCAGCCAATGGCGATCAGTTGCTGGGTGGAAAAAGTCAGTGCCGTTGGGTGTCCAAACAGGTTTACCGTGCCCAGATCAATCAGTAAATTCTTTGCCGACACCCATGGGACAAATACTCCGAGGAACTTTCCAAAAGCCACAGCCACCGCGGCAATGGTTCCGGTTTGAATCACCAGAAACAACGTCCAGCCATAGAGGAATCCGAATAGGGGACCGAAAGCTTCACGCAGATAAACATATTGTCCGCCCGCCCGGGGCATCATGGCGGCCAGTTCGCCGTAGGAGATGGCGCCGATCACCGTCATCAATCCGCTTAGGACCCAGCACAGGAGCATGAGTCCGGGTGATTGAACCTGGCGGGACATTTCGGCGGCAACAATAAAAACGCCGGAACCGATCATGGACCCCATGACGATGGTGGTGCAGTCGTACAGGCCGAGACTTTTACGAAGTTCGGGGCCCTCAGGCGCGATGGTTGCGGGAGTAAGGCTGGTTGTGGACATGAAGAAATTATGAAGTATGAATTATGAAGTATGAAGCACAAAACGAAACGTTGATTAGTCCTGACCGCCCTCAATTCACAATTCATACTTCATAATTCATATTTTATATTTTTCCCACCGCCTTAAGAAATTCTCGCGCCCGGGCTTCAACATTCGGCGCGCCTATCAAGTTGCTGATCACGGCCACGGAATCCGCTCCCGCCTCGATTGCGGACTTGGCGTTTTCCACCGTTATCCCTCCGATGGCCACCAGCGGCTTGCGCGTTGCCTGGCGGGCCTGGCGCAGGCCTTCGAGTCCCACCACCGGGTCGGGATTATCTTTACTGTGGGTGGGGAAAATCGGGCCGAAGGCAATGTAGTCCGCTGAAGTCTGGTCCGCCTCCTTCACCTGTTCCAGTGAATGGGTCGAATAGCCAATCACCTTGCCTTCCTTCAGGACGCTTCGAGCCAATTCGGGGGGCAGGTCTTCCTGACCCAAATGCACGCCTTCCGAATCCACGGCGCGGGCAATGTCCGCTCGATCGTTTACGATGAATACCGCCTGCACCCGCCGCGTTCGTTCCAGTATCTGGTTGCTGACGTCCAACAACTCACGGGTTGGCGCGCGCTTGGCCCGGTATTGAATCAGTCTCACCCCGGCGGCAAGCAGAAGATCGGTTATGGTAACGAGCGATCGACCACCCGACTGGGCAGGGTCGATAATAGCGTACAGGCGTGGAATGGTAAAGCTCACCACCCAACCCCGCGTCTGCTCTTCAAATCAAATGTCGCCATTGGGCACAAATCGGGTTAGAAATCGAGTGTCAAAATTTCCGGCGCGAAAGTCGGGATCGGCCATGATCTTTTCGTGGATGGGAATGGAAGTGGAAATCCCCTCCACAATAAACATTTCAAGGGCGCGTTCCATCCGGTTGATGGCTTCCGTGCGGCTGTCGCCATGGACGGCCAACTTGGCGATCAGCGAATCGTAATAGGGCGGGACAATAGAATCGGCGTGTGCCGCCGTGTCCACTCGCACTCCGGTTCCGCCCGGCACATGGAATTCGGTGATTTTGCCGGCCGAAGGCGCAAAGGTCTCCGGATTCTCAGCGCAGATTCTGCACTCGATGGCGTGGCCTCGCAGGCCCACAGTTTCGCCTTCCATGGAGAGCGGCTCGCCAGCCGCAATAAGGATTTGTTTTTTAACCAGATCCAATCCGGTCACCAATTCCGTCACCGGATGTTCCACCTGAATTCGAGTGTTCATCTCCAGAAAATAGAGATCTTTGTTTTCATCCATCAGGAACTCGACCGTGCCGGCATTGCTATACCCCACTTCTTTAAGGGCTTTCACCACCTGGTGGCCCACGCGCTTGCGCAATTGGGGAGTCATCTGCGTGGAGGGCGACTCCTCCAGCAGCTTCTGGTGCCGGCGTTGGATGGTGCACTCGCGTTCGCCCAGGTGAACGACTTTGCCGTGCTCATCGGCCAGAATCTGAAACTCGATGTGGCGCGGGCTGGAGATGTATTTCTCCAGGTAAACGTCGGGAGTCCCGAAGGCCGCGGTGGCTTCATTCTGCGCGGTCCGAACGGCCGCCATCAATTCCTCCTGCGAATGCACCACTCGCATACCGCGACCGCCGCCTCCTGCCGCCGCTTTCACCATCACAGGGTAACCGATCTTCTGCGCTGCTTCGAGGGCGTGAGCTTCGGACTGGATCACTCCATCCGAGCCGGGCAGCACCGGCAGACCCAGGCGGGCCATAGCCTTCCGGGCTTTGTCTTTGTCACCCATCAGGCGTATAACGTCAGGGCGCGGGCCGATGAACTTGATTTTCGAGGCCTCGCAAACCTCGGCGAAGGCGGCATTCTCCGCCAGGAATCCATACCCGGGGTGGATGGCTTCGGCGTTGGTGATTTCCGCCGCGGAAATGATGCTGGCAACGTTCAGATAGCTTTCCGAACTTCGGGGCGGACCAATGCAGACAGCCTCATCGGCAAAACGCACCGGCAAGGAATAGCGGTCGGCCTCGGAATAGACCACCACCGTTTGAATGCCCAATTCCTTGCAAGCGCAAATCACGCGCAAGGCAATCTCACCACGGTTTGCAATAAGGATTTTTTTGAACATGGGGGATAAGGACAGTTCACAGCTTAAAGTCCGAAGTTCACAGCTTACAGTCGACAGTTTACAGTTAAAAGGAAGCGTACCCGCCAATGGTCCGGCATGACCTCTCGACAGGCCTGCAGGGCTTGATTAAAGCATTGAACTCTCAACATTCAACTTTCGACTTTGAACCTTTAACTATTTCTTGTGCGATGGCCGGATAGCGAAAAGGCTTTGACTGTACTCCACCGGCTGACCATTCTCGACGTATACCCGGACAATTTCACCCGCTGCCTCCGACTCAATTTCATTCATCAACTTCATGGCTTCTATGATGCACAAGACCTGCCCCACTTGCACGTTGTCCCCCACTTGGACAAATGGAGGCGCGTTGGGAGCGGGGGCGGAAAAAAAAGTCCCGACAATGGGAGACTTGATTATGAACAGCCCCTCCGTAGATTCCGGCCCTGCCGGCTCTCCTGTTGCCGCGCCGGCAGCATGCGTATCCGGGTGCGCCCGGGGAGGCGGAGGCGGCGGCAGGAAGGAGTTTTCCTTGTAGGGGGCCAGAACATGTGTCTCGTAGCGCGCGTCACCCCGCTTGACTCGAATTTTAGCCCCGCCTTTCTCCAACTCAAATTCTGTGATCTCG
Source organism: Terriglobia bacterium (assembly GCA_035308965.1). Taxonomy (GTDB): domain Bacteria; phylum Acidobacteriota; class Terriglobia; order UBA7540; family UBA7540; genus DASYXZ01. The sequence goes on from DATGFN010000043.1 coordinate 47,671, forward strand.
CGCTTGATCAGGACGTCAAGAAGGTCTTGAATCTCGTGCAGGTCCCAGGTGGCGGGTGGCACCTTTTTCCCTTGCTTCTCTTTCCTTCCAGGCATCGGTTGAGCTCCTAAGTTTCTAAGAAATTGTCCAGTCGTCCATGGGTGAACGAGTCAGAATCTCGGGGCCATTTGCCCCTGCCAAAACGGTATCCTCAAGCCGAATGCCGCCCAGGCCCTCAAGGTAGACGCCCGGTTCGGCGGTAACCACGCAACCCGTTTTCAGCCGGGTCTTGTCCTTCTTGCCCAAGCGGGGTTTCTCATGAATATCGAGGCCAACGCCGTGTCCCGTACTGTGTGTAAAGAAATTTGCCAAGCCTCGCCGCGAAAGAGATTCTCGGGCTGCCGCATCCACCTCTCCACCCTCGACACCCTCCCGAATGCTCTCTACAGCCTGCTGCTGGGCTTCCAGGACGGCTCTATAGAGGCTTTTGATCCTGCGTCCAGGCCTTGAGTCCAGATAAAGGGTCCGCGTCATGTCGGCAGCGTATCCGCCCAGTATAGCACCCAGATCGAAGATAACCAATTCGCTTTTCCCCAATATTTTGTTTGAGGCGCGCGCGTGGGGCAAGGCGCTGCGGGGGCCGGAAGCCACGATGGTATCAAAGGCTGGACCTTCCGCGCCTTTTCGCCTCATACGAAACTCGATTTCAGCGGCCAAATCGGACTCCCTGGCCCCGGGCCGGACTAAAGGGCGGACCTCCGCGAAAGCATCCACGGTTATCTGGCACGCAGCGCGAATTAATGCGATTTCGCCCTCATCCTTGACGAAACGGATTCCTTCTACGATCTCCGACGCGGGCTCAAACTTGACCTTGCCGGAGCTGTTCTTTTCCAATGCGCGGTAATCGTTGTAGGAAATCTGCGCATCTTCGAAACCGACTCGTTTGAACTTTTTCCTCCCGAGCCATCGGCCGACCGCTTTGATAAGAGAACCTCGTTCTTCCACAATGTCAGCGTTTCGGGCCTCGCCCTTGGCCTGAAGGGTATATCGCGGATCAACCCACAAGACAGCTTCGGAGGAACCCAACCCGGCTATGCCTGCGCTTCCCCGGAAGCCTGTTAAATAAAAGATGTTGCGGGGATTGGTGATCAAAAGCAGTGGGAGATTTCGTTCTTCAAGTTGCGCCCGTACTTTTGCCTGGCGTTCATGGTAAGGATGAGAGGGGATTTCGAGTTTCATGTTCATAAACAAAAGGGAGGAGACATTCGCCTCCTCCCTTTGAATAATGACAGCGTTCACTTTCAATAGATTTGTGACTCGAGCTATCCCGGCAGCACTTTCGGCGTTACAAAGAACAGAAGTTCGTTCTCGTTCGATTTCTTTGTGGATGTCTTAAAGAGCTGGCCGAGGAGCGGAATTTGTCCAACCCAGGGCACATAGGTAGCCGCCTTGCTGGATCCACTCACCGTAATACCGCCGAAGATAACGGTGCCGCCATCGGGCACAAGAACCTGTGTGTTTGCAGCCTGATGGTTAATGCTGGTGCCTACGCCAGGCACTATGTCTCCAGGGGATGCGTTATCCACCTTGATAACCAAGAACACGTTGCCATCCTGCGTGATTTGGGGGGTCACTGTAAGAGTGAGGGCAGCGTTGACGTAAGTTATTGAGATCGTGTTGTTAATGTTTGTCTGAACGGGAATCTCCACGCCTTGCTCGACCGTTCCCGCGACGTTGTTCTGGGTAACGATCATCGGTTTGGAGATGGTCTTGGATTCGGCTTTTTGCTCCGAGGCCGCGATCATGGCATTGATGAAGTATCGTGCTCCCATGTTCGAAATGGCGTAAGCCCCAAATCCAGCCGCGCTGGTCTGGCCAATGGTGATGCGCGTGGTCGAGCCGACCCCGGGTATGTTACCTGTCACCGAGGCGTTGCTCCCGGTTGCGCCACCGGTCACAGTGCTGGTGGATGGGTTTACGATGCCATTGTTCAGCGCCCCCGACAGGTCGCGTTCAAAAAGCTGAGTGGTAAGGAGAACCCGGGCCTCAATGGAAACTTGCTTGGTCTTGGTGTCAAGTCTCTGGATAATCTGCTCAATAATCGGAATCTGCGAAGCAATGTCGGAAATAATCAGTGTGTTAGTTCGGTCGTCGACCAGAATATTTCCGCGCTTGCTCAATGCCCCGCCGCCCGTCCACGTTTTTAGCATCGTTTGGAGGGCCTTGGCACTGGCATAATTCACAGGAACAAACTTGGTGACCAGGGGCTGAGCGTCATCACGGGCCTGCACCAGTTTGGCCGCGGCCTCCTGTTGAGCAGCCAGCGTTTCCAGCTTTGAAATCCTCAGAACATTGCCCTCCAAGGTTTTTCCCAATTGATTATTTTTAAGCACGATATCCAGCGCCTGGTCCCAGGGTACGTTGTCCAGCACCATGGTCACGGTTCCGGTCACGTTCGGATCCACCAGAATATTAAGGCCGCTGATCTCGTGAATCAAACGGAAGAAGTCCTTTAGGTCAACGTCTTTAAGGTTGAGTGAAATGGGCTCTCCGGTGTAATGGGGCTGTTCCGGGGTCATGTCAGGATTCTGCGCCGGAGTTTGTTCCAAGTTGACTTCGGTTGAGCCCGCCATGACCTTGGCGGCGTGGTCAGCCTTTACATCTTCAGGAGCCTTATCGGTAGGGTCGAGCCGGGGAGCGGCGGACACCTCATTAGAAACGGGAGGAGGCGGCAAAGTGTTCTGGAACTCAGGGTGAGACGGAAGAACCAATTCGGCCTTTTCTTCGATGGCCGGAGGAGCCACAACCTCGGTTTTCGCCATTTCCGGTGGATTAATTGTCTCCGCAGTCAGGAGCGCGGAGGTTCTCACTTGTGAAGCAAATGGGAGTACGATTACTTGGTTCCCCGCCGGCTGAGCCGACGCCACCAATGAATGAGAAGGCGGCTTCGCAGCCTGGCTCACTGTCACATGCGGTTTCAGCTCAATGCGGATCCCTCCCGGCTGCGCATGGACGTCAAAAACCGCGTCTGCCGCGAGGTCAGCGACCACGCGAACCACAGCCGGATCCTTGTCCCGGAACTGGCCGACCCTGACATCACTTAATAGGGGTGACTTTCCAGGGAAAGTCTTCTGCCGCAAAGCTTGATGCGCTTTATCCAAATCAACTACCAACCGTCTCGGGTTGCTTAACTGAATAACGTGGTAGGTGGTGGGCTGGCTCATGTCTACGTCCACGAAGAGCTCACCCGAGGGTCCCGGATTGATTGAGACACCTGAAACCAGGGCGAATTCCCCTGTGGATTTGGCAACCGGCTCTGCTTTGGGTTCGGATGGACGAGCGACCGCACTTGGCCCCGGGACCACTGCCGGGGTCGGGGTAGAAATCACCGAAGGTGCAGGGACGTCCGCGCTGTCGCCAAAAACAAAAGAGAGCGAATCATTTGTTCTCTCAACTTGGAACTCCTGATGGTGCTTCATCTCCACCTGGAGTCGCACCACCGGAACCTTGGCTGGATTCGTGAACTGCACCAAGCGGTAGCCGGTAAGCAATCCGCCTGTCCACTCACCTGTTGCAGCAAGGTTATCCGCGGTGGCAGGTGCCAGGTCAATGAAGAGCGTATCGGGGGTGGCCTGAACGGCATTGAAGGAATATGCTCCATCAATTCGTAACTGGAGGGAATTGGCGCCAGGCGGGACGGAAACTGAGATCGCCTTCAAGGTCGCCGGGGGTGTAGACGCCACGCCAAGCCCCGCCGCAGCGCAGACCAAAAGAAGGATCATGCCTCTCATTGCCGTCTTGGACATATTTTTTCGTGTCATTTTTTCTCTCCAGAAGCCGGAGCCAGTTTTTTGATCACTTCGTGAGACGTTGTCTTGCCTTCCGCATCCTTAACGTCCTCGTTGAAATAAACCGAATCCGGCGTAATCTTGGTGATGACGCCGTTGTAGAGCGGATCATTCACATGCAAGAAATAAGCGCGGTTGGCTGGATTGGCCAAAACCGCGATCATCTTGGGATTGTTTTTCCCGAGCAGGACGATGCCTTCCAATTTCAATTGTTCGATGATCAATCCCCGCGAACCAGGGGGCAGCGGACCCAAAATTTCATTCTGGTTTCCTGAAACCTCCTCGGGCGGAGGCGGGAGCTTGAATGGATCCCGGTTGGCTCCCTCGGTAGGCCGAAAAGATGTTTGAGCTGGAGCGGCATGGCGCTTTGCGGTGGATTTCGCGGCCGCCTTGGCAGCAGGCTTCTTTGCCTTTTCTTTTGCCGCGGCCCCGTCGGACGCACTCGCTCGAGCCATACCTACCCACCCCACCAGGACGGCACTCATGAGGAGTAAGTCAAAAAACCTTTTCCGAGTTTGGTTTTTCCCTAAATTGACCATGGCTCTGATCCTTCACTATTTTTTCGTTTTGGCCGTTGCGCCAGCAGACTGCGTGCTGTTGAAGTAAGCGGTCACAATACAATTGGCGGCCACAGTTTCAGTGGGCGAAACTTCAAAAGCCCCCATGCCCCCGCCGAGGGGCGGACCCAGACTGATGCTGGTCACACTGATGATTCGTTGCTCATGCGCCAGCCGGTCAAAGTAATTGACTAAAGACCAGTAAGTCCCATCCAGATGAATATTGAACGGCATTTCAACGTAGTAGTCTTTGTTCACCAGCGGAGCTGCCACGAAGGTGCGGACGTGAATGGATGCCGCATTGGCAGTGTTGAATATCGTTTTCATGAACTCATCCGTTGCCGCTTCATCCGGGACAATGGACCGTAGCGTCTCAAGTTGGGTTTCCAACTGAGCGATGCGGTTTCGGTACTCGGTTTGCTTTTGCTCGAAAGCCTCATTCACTTTGTTCTCCGCAGTGAGCTTGGCAACTTGATCGCTCAAATCAGCCCGAGTCTGGAACAGGGGGAATACATACATGTAAGAAACGACCCCCACCAGCACGGCTGCCAATGCAGCGATGATGCCGGCCTGCGCGATAGGTGGAAAATCCTTGAAACCTTTGGCCATAGTCGCTTCCTTCCCTTACAACCCTGCCCGACGCGGGGGAGGAGCAGGCGAACCCGCGCTCTGGCCTGCCGGTGTGGTCGGGGTTCCGGTTGCAGTCTGTTTAAAGACACAACTTAGGTTAAACTTGAAATTGACCCGCTTGTGCTGATCATCTTCGTAAGACTTCGTCAACTGAACATCGTCAAATGACCCGGAGCGTTGTAAAGACCCAACAAAATCGGCGATGGCATCGGTTGAATTTGCTTGACCATCCATCACCAGCCGGCCTGCGGTGTTGGATACCGAAAGCAGGTACAAGTTGTTATTGCGATTGGCCAGGAGTCCCAAAACGTGCATCATTTCGACCGGGCCCACCCTGCTGCTCTGAAGGGTTTGGATGGTGCTGATTCGAAGCTGCAACTGATTCAGCCGCTGCTCGTAGAGCTTGTTCTGCTCCATGATCCCTGCCAGGCGCGTTTTCTCGCGCTGCTGCTTGGCCAGTTCCGTGTTCAGCCCATTGATTTGCCCGGTGAGGTACCAATAGACAAAGCCGGCGATCAGGGCCAGCACAACGAAAAGCGCGCCGGGAATGATGATAGCCTCGGGGGCGATGCCCTCCGACGGCCCTGCAACCTGGGCGACAGGCTTTGCTACTCCTAAGAGATTGATTCTGATCATGGCTGGTCAAAGCTCCTAAGTGCCAGCCCCATCGCCACCGTCATGCGGGGAGCAATGTCGTTTATGTAGCTGGCATCAAAATTGGAGCCGATCGATACCTTGTTGAAAGGATTCAAGATCTCGACCGGAATGTTAAATTCTTCCTTCAACAGATCGACCAAACCCTCGATGCGTGCCGTTCCACCGGCAACGTAGATTTGCTGGATGTTTTCCGTGGAGGCCGTTTGCCGGAAGAAGTCAAAAGTCTTTTGGATTTCAAGCAGCAGAATTTCGGAAACGGAGCGGATGTGAGGAGTCTTCTGGTCCGGCTGAATATTGGGCACTTCCTGCCCCTGCTTCAGTTTCTCCGCGTCCTCGTAACTGAGATCCAATTCTTTTTGAAGGGTGTCGGTATATTGATTGCCACCCACTGAAACGTCGCGCGTAAACAAGGGAACTCCCCCGCGCACGATGTTGATGTTCATGATGCTGGCGCCCACGTTCAACAGCGCCACCATCAACTCCGGTCCAGGGTCGTAACTGACCTCAAAAGCATTTTGAAGGGCAAAGGCGTCGATATCCACTATGGTGGCGTTCTTGGCGGATTGGCTGAGCACGTTGGTGTGGTTTAAAATCTTTTCGCGTTTAACCGCCACCAGCATCACATCGTATCCGCCGCCGCCGGATGCGGGCCCCAGAATCTGGTAATCCTTGAAGACATCGGCAAGGTCGAAGGGGATGTGCTGTTGCGCTTCGTACTCAATGGCGTTCGCCACTTCGTCCTGGGTGGCGGCCGTCACGGTGATTTTCTTGACGATCACAGAGTGGCCGGAAACCGAGGTCGCCACATCCTTGGTCTTGATCTTGTGGTCGGTAAAGATCTTCTCGATGGCCGTGGAGACGGAGATGGCATCCATAATGGCGCCATCCACCACCGTATCCTGGCCCAGCGATTCAAGGCCCACGTTCACTAATTCGTACCCGGAGCCCTTTTGCTTCAGTTCCACTGCCTTGACGGCACTGGAACCGATGTCCAACCCAACCACGCCCTTCGTCTTCCCCATGCCAAACATATTTGGTTGCTCCCTACCGAATGTCGGCGCGTCCTTTACGTTCGCCCCGCTCTTCGTATCTGGTACTCTGCTTCTCCATCCATCGGTCGAGCACAGTCTTCTTAAACTTCCACCGGTTTCCCAGCTTGAATGCCGGGATGCGGTCCTCGTACACGTATTTGTAAAGCGTTTCCCTCGAAACTCCTAAATACTGGGATGCTTCCCGAATGTCCATCACTTCTCTGGTTTCTACCATTCCCGCTGACCTTCCAGGCCTCCGGTGGTACAAATCCGTGGTTGATAAAATCTTTAAGTGTTCGCTTTCGATTGCCCCGGGAATCGGGGTCACTGACTTGGCTTATACGCGCTTTGATATTTCGTTGTCAAGTATTTTTTACGGTTATTATGATTCCTTGGGGGTCATTTGGGGGGAGTTATCCGGTTTTCCCGGTAAATTGCTCGACATCTGGTGTGATCTCGACGGCCCACCACTACATATGAGGTACAATTATTTTTCAGAATTCATACCCGGATCACTCTTTTTTAGGGGTATTTGGGGGGATAGGCTTCCGTCTTCTTGGCCGGTTTAGCCCATCTAAATCCCTTTATATAGGGCGGGACTACTCATATCTTAGGGCTTCAATGGGATCAAGCTTGGCTGCCTTTCCCGCAGGATAATAGCCGAAGAAAACCCCAACCATGCTGGAAAAAACAACCGCCGTGGTAAGGGCAAATGGCGAAACAAAGTGGGGCCAGCCAAGCAAACTTGCGAGCGACCGGGACAAGACCACCCCTAAAAGGATGCCAAAAACTCCCCCCGCCACGCTCAAGACCACGGCTTCGATGATGAACTGGCGGCGTATATCCTGCTCGGTGGCGCCCGTGGCCATGCGAATGCCGATTTCCCGGGTTCGCTCGGTAACGGAAACCAGCATGATGTTCATGATGCCGATCCCCCCTACCAGAAGAGAAATGGAGGCCACACTGGCTAAAAGAAGGGTCATCACCTGGCCGGTTGAGGCCGCCACATCCGCGGCCTGGGTCATGCTCCTTACGGTGAAATCCTCTTGCTCATCGGGACGAATGTGATGCCGCATTCGAAGCAGGTTTTCCACCTGGTCCCGGGCCAGGCCCACAGCCTCGCTATCCACCGCCGAGATGGCGATAAACTGCAAATAAGTGTTCCCAATTATTTTTCTCTGCGCGGTTGTATAAGGCATCTCGATGCGATCGTCCTGATCGAAACCGAATGATGCCTGACCCTTGGAGGACAAAACCCCGATCACCCGAAAGGGGATATTTTTCACCCGAATCGTTTTGCCCACGGGTTCTTCGCTTCCAAAAAGCTGTTCCACCACGGTTTGGCCCACCACCACGACATTGGCGGCGCGCCGCACATCCTCCTCGGTGAAAAAGACCCCCGAGGCCATCGGCCAATTCCGAATGGTCATAAACGGAACGTCAACCCCGTCCAGGTCGGTAAACCAATTTTGATCCCCATAAACCACCTGGACGTTTCCTTCCGTCCCTGACGAGACCAACTTGACCGCCGAACACTCGCGCAAGACAGCTTCCGCATCCTCAGGACGCAGAGTGGATATAGATCCCCCGCCCTGGTGAACGCCGCCGCGCCCCATGCTGCCGGCAAACGCATAGAGAAGGTTGGTTCCCATATTGGCGATCTGAGATTGAACCATATGGTTGGCGCCCTCCCCAAAACTCACCGAAGTGACCACTGCCGCGATTCCAATAACGATGCCCAGCATCGTAAGAATCGAGCGCATCTTATGGCGTTCGAGGGAGTAAAGCGCGATTCGAAGTACGGGCAGGAAATCCAATCCATCCTCCGGGACCTGACCAACCCATCGTAACGCGTAGCGGGGCTGATTTCCAGTCGCGGGTGAGGCAGACTATTTCAGCTCGCGCCGCAACCACTGCTGCGAAGGGGATGACATAGTAGCGAGCTTAGCGGAAAAGAGACTTTGAATCCTGGGCGCGACTTGCTCGTGTGTTATTCGACTCAGAACGCCGAGCCGGGAATCAAAATCAGAGAACGGCTGGCGTGAAGATCATCAGTGTCGACGGACTTCACAGGGGGAACCTTGATTTCAAGAAGAAATCCCTTCGGGCGAGAGATCGAATTACACCGGCCTCCCGCCCGTCGGGAATCGGTTTATGAAATAATTAGAAGTTCGGCTCGATGTTGTGTTGGGCAGCAAGGAGTCTGGCCTTAAAGGTGGTTACAAAAGGGTCATCGGTGAGCTTCACCAGCACTGAAGCCCCTCGAGACTCTTTGACGATCGAAGGGGATGCCCCGGGAATAAGCGACTCCTTGGGAAAGCGGTAAAGATCCCCGCTGCCCCGCTCGACGTAAGCTCCCGGATCGTTAATTTCTTCCCAGGTAATTTCCGAAAGCATATGCCTCCTTGATGATTGCACGGATTGTGTCATGCCCTCGTCATTTTTTGCCATGATACAGCCTCCTTCTTATGATTTAGATTTAATGCAGGGAAATGGTGAAGCTATTTCCCGTCAGTTGCGGGAAAAGCAGCAGCCCGAAGGCATCGAGAGGAAATCAGAGGAGACACCCGGGAGAAACCGAAGGAGACAGACCGGCAGAGACCCAGGGAGACACCCGAGCAGAGACCTGAGAAAAAACCCGACGCAAGAAGTACCATGCTTCAAGCCGCCGATTTCAGCCCGAAACATGTAGCCTACATTACGCGCGGGAGGGCGCGATGTCAAGGATTTTATTCATCGCAAATCCAACCACTTGCCCGCACAGGTCATTTTTGCCCTAATAAACATTGGCTGAAAACGATATCACCTTTTAACCCCTTCCCATTCAAGACTTTTCGGCCTCACCAGGCTCAATGGCGCGCCGCATCTTTTGTTTGTTGTCCGTCGCGCCCGGGAAACGTCCATTGACGAAGCCGCGCCCGCGCCGCAACTTCACGCTGCTGCACTTTTCCACTCTGTCCCTCATAGTCGCGCCGGGCATCCATCAACAACTCGCTCGAAAGGTGAATTTCGCTCTTCATCGCTTGAATCTCTTCCCGCTGCCTGCGCATCTCGCCGTGCATAAAATGAATCCGCAGGGGCACGAAGACCAGCAAATACAAAAAGGATCCCGCAATCACCGCTCCCAAGACGATGAGAAGGGTTGCCACACGAACGGCGACGCCGGGCGTCAATGCATCCATCGAGCTTTGCAGTTGTGCGGCGATGGATTGAATTTGGTCCCCTAGTGCGCTCGCGGTCAGTTGAGCAACGCTTCCCGCTCTTGGCGCCAGGAATATTCCGAGTGATAACGCCAATACAAAGACTCCTGCCATGCGAAGAAAGGTTTTCATCTCAACCCCCAATTACCCTTGTAAGTTTTCTCCCATCGTGATGTAGTGCAATTACGGTGCCATCGCGGGCTCTGAATTTGCCCTTCCAGAACGCTTTTTCTCTGATCATCCAGTTAATGCCCGCTGGCCGTGGCGCACGCTAGTCTTAGACTTCCTCACAAGTTCCAAGTAATCCGTGCAACAAAACAATTAAATTGTCGAGTCTCATCGAATTGCCCATGGCCGTAACCCGCAACCCATATGTAATCTTTGCCCCCGGGTAGAAAAATATTCCGTTCATTGAGATGTAGTAAATCGGGCGTGGGACGATTGGGTTCAGGTCGAAATTGCGCTGATATCTTGGTTCGGCCGGGAGCTGCTTAACGCTGCGCCTAGTCACTCCCGGGCGCCAGGATGAGCATGATCAAATGGGCGGCCGCCCGGCGCTTTTTCGAAACCCTCCAACCATGCAGGGAAAACCATTCGAGGGCTTCGGAGCGGGTGACGCTCTCACCGTTTTATTTAGTAGACAATCTACCACCCCATGTGGTAGATTACCTGCCACTATGATAAAGCAACCGTCCGAAGACCGAATCGAACTTGTTTACGGCTCGCTCGACATGTTGATTCTGCGCACCCTGCGCTGGGGACCCACGCACGGACATGGCATTGCCAAGTCCATCGAGCGTATGTCGGAAGATGCGCTCAAGGTGGAGCACGGATCGCTCTACCCCGCGCTCCAGCGATTGCAACAGGAAGGTTGGATTACCTCTGAATGGGGTCTTTCCAAGAATAATCAGAGGGCCAAGTACTACCGCTTGACCGCCAGGGGACGACGCCAATTGGTGGCCGAGACCTCGCGTTGGGAGCGTTTTGTGCGAGCCATTGCCGGCGTTCTGCGGCCCGCCGACTAATTGCCGATTTTTTGATTGACGATTGACGATTGCAGGGAGTCGTCAGTTTTCAGTCGTCCGTGAGGCGGCAACGAGAATGAGGGGTGACTGAGAACTGAAAACTGACGACTGAAAACTCCAAATGAGCCGGACACGACAACTCGCCAAGCTACGTGCATTGTTCGCGCGGACCAAGCCCGCGGACGACCTCGAAGACGAGATTCGCGCCCACCTGCGAATCGAAGAGCAGGAGAACATGGAATCCGGCATGTCGCCTGACGAAGCTCACTATGCCGCGTTGCGCCGCTTCGGCAATGTGCCCTCGGCGCAAGAAAGGAGCAGGGATATGTGGGGATGGCAATCAGTCGAGACGCTCTGGCAGGACGTTCGCTACGGATTGCGAATGCTGGCGAAAAATCCCGGCTTCGCAACGATAGCCATCCTCACGATCGCCTTAGGCGTTGGAATAAACGTTGGAATCTTCTCGGTACTGAACGGTGTGGCGCTGCGCCAACTTCCGATTCCTCGCGCGGAGCAGGTCGTAAGCGTGAATCAGGTCCTCCACGGGCGATTTACCCGCAACGTACACGGTGAAGGCGGCTTGGTCTCATATCCGGAATACCTTGAGTATCGCGACCAAAATCACGTTTTCAGCGGACTGATCGCCTACGAGCCTTTTGTGGAAGCAACGCTTGCCGGCTCCAGAATGGAGCAGCTATTGGGCGCGCTGGCTTCCTGCAACTACTTCGACGTTTTGCGCGAGCGGCCTGCACTAGGGCGTGGCTTTATCGATTCGGATTGCGCTGCTCCGGGCGCGAATGCCGTCGTGGTGGTCAGCGACGACTTATGGAGACAGACTTTCGCCGGGGATTCTTCCCTGGTTGGAAAGACGATTGTTCTGAACCACGCCTCCTATGTGGTGATAGGTATAGCTCCACCAGGATTCGCGGGTACGGATGTGGTCCCCAGCGCATTTTGGGCGCCCATCACGATGCAACCCGCCCTTGACCCGGGAACTGATCGCCTGGGAGACGAGAACCTGAGCTGGCTGGCCTTGCTGGGAAGGGTACAGCCTGGCTTGTCATTCAACCAAGTACGTGCGGACCTGGATGTGATAGCCGGGCGCATTGACCTCCAGCATCCCGGCCGTACAACGTCATTATTGATATCGAAAGCGACGTTGTTCGGAAGGCCGGCGGAACGGGACGTCCTGGTTCCGGTCGCTTCCGTAGTGCTGGCTGCCTTCGGACTCGTACTGCTCATTGCGTGCGCGAACGTCAGCAATCTTCTGCTGGCGCGGGCTTCCGTACGGCATAGGGAAATCGCACTGCGGATGTCCATAGGCGCAAGCCGGTTGAGACTGGTGCGCCAATTGTTGACAGAAAGCCTCGTGCTCTCGCTGGCCGGCGGCGCGCTGGGATCATTGTTTGCATTGTGGTCTTTTGCCAGCATCCTCCATTTTGTGACTTCTCGTTTGCCGCATGAATTTTCCAATCTTTCGGTGAACATTGGCCCGGACCTTCGCGTGCTCGCTTGGGCGCTGGCCCTGACTTTATTTACCGGCGTTGGGTTTGGGCTGATTCCAGCTTTGCAAAGCTCGAGGCTCGATCTGAGCACGGCATTGAAGGGAGACGCCGGTCAGTCCGACCCCGGAAAAAAGAGCGGGCGACTATTTCGCAATGCTCTTGTCGGCGCGCAAATTGCCATGTGCATGATCCTGCTGTTGGCTGCTGGACTGCTGCTGCGCGGGCTGTACTACGCGCAGATGGTAGATCCCGGCCTCAATATGAAGAACGTGGCAGCAACGTTCTTCAATCTCAACAAACAAGGCTACAACCAGGACAGGGCGGCGGCGTTCGTGCTGAGCCTTCGACAACGCATTCAGAGCCTTCCTGGAGTTATCGAAATCGCGCAAGCGGAGTGCGCCCCCCTGAGCCACGATTTCAGCGCGGACAGCTTCACTGTGCCCGGCCACGCGGCCAAAGTTGGAATCGAATACAACCACGTTTCGCCCGAATATTTTTCCGTGGTCGGCATTCCCATTGTGCGGGGACGCGGGTTTGGGCCAGGTGACTGGCGGGAAAGTCTAGGAGTGATTGTCACGGAGTCCACCGCGCGACAGCTTTGGCCTGGCAAAGATCCACTGGGGAAAACGTTGCGCGATGACACTGGCCGCGAGTACTCGGTGATCGGAGTGGCGAAAGACGCTCAAGTGTCTCATCTTGGCGACATCCACACCACCTATCTCTATTTTCCGGCAGGGCCGCAAGACGACCACCGCACCTACGTACTGGTTCGCTTCGCGGGAGACTTCACGCCTACCGCCAAGGGGATTCGCGAGGCAGTGCAGTCACTCGACGCCGAGATGCCGGTGGATGTGACCAAACTCGAAGATTACCTCGAAGTTTGGCGAACGCCCTCGCGCATTGCGAGCGCCCTCTCAGGAGCACTGGGCGGACTCGCGCTGCTTCTCGCTTCGATTGGCGTATATGGCATGGCGTCGTACAGCGTGAGCCGGCGCGCTCACGAAATCGGCATCCGTATGGCGCTAGGCGCACATGCCTCCGACGTGGTCAAACTCGTCCTGTGGCAGGCGATGGGCCCGGTGCTGATGGGCGGACTCTTCGGTGTCGCATGCGGCGCTGCCGTATCTTTCGTGCTTTCCACTATGCTTTTCGGGCTTAGCGCGCACGACCCAATTGTGTTCGTTTTCGTTCCAATATTCCTGGCCAGTGTAGCTCTCGTGGCGAGTTACATACCCGCACGGAAGGCGATGCGCGTGGATCCCATGGTAGCGATTCGATACGAATGATTGGCGATTTGCGATTGAAAAATGGCGATTCCCGAAGAACGAAGTCGGACAGAGTAGGCGTGCATTTTGAACATCGCTTGAAGACTGATTACTGAGATCTGGGAACTCAAAATGAGCTGGCGACAAGAACTTGCCAAACTCGGCGCTCTGTTTCGGGGTAGAAAGCGCGCTGAAGATCTCGAGGACGAGATTCGCGCTCATCTGCGAATCGAAGAGCAGGAGAACCTGGAATCCGGCATGCCGCCTGACGAAGCTCACTATGCCGCGTTGCGCCGCTTCGGCAACGTCGCCTTGGCGCGGGAGAGGAGTAGGGATATGTGGACATGGCAAACCATCGAGACGCTTGGGCAGGACTTTCGCTTCGGCCTGCGCATGCTGTTAAAGAATCCAGGCTTCACCGCGGTGGCTGTAATCATGCTTGCCCTTGGCATCGGCGCCAACACGGCCATCTTCAGCGTCGTGAATGCGGTGCTGCTGCGCCCCCTTCCGTATCCCGATTCCGATCGTATTGCGACACTCACCAATCCTCCCACGACGGACAAGGCGATCACAGCGCTTCACGCGAGGCTAGTTTCGATTCCTGACTTCCAGGATTGGCACGACCAGAGTTCCTCTTTCGAGGCCATGGCGTATTACCATGGCGGTGAGGCGGCAGTGACCGTCGGGTCTGCCGCGGAGTACGCACAAGTTGCCAGAGTGAGTCCCGAATTCTTTCGGGTCTTCGGCGTCGAGCCGGTCCTCGGCCGCCTCTTCACAGCGGAAGAAGCGAGGGCGGGTGGCAGTGGCGCTTTAGTGATCAGCTATGACTATTGGCAAAGCCATTTTGGCGGAGACACCAAGGCGCTGGGGCAGACAGTGGGTGGGCTGGGCAAACCGCTGCCGATCGTCGGCGTGCTGCCGGCGACCTTTCGTTTCCTGGACAAGACTGATCTCTGGTATCCGATGAATACGGTTTTCCGCGAGCCAACTGCGAATTTCCGAGGAGGCAGAAACTACTTCGCTGTCGCGCGTCTCAAGTCCGGCGTCTCGCTGGAGCAAGCGCAATCCGAAATAACCTTGATAGGCAGGCGACTCGAGCGTGAATATCCGGATTTCGATAAGGGCCGAACGGTCGCTGTGACAAGACTGCGAGACGAAATGGCGGGTGAGGTCCGCCTCACGCTCTACCTCCTGTTGGGCGCTGTCGGCGTCGTCCTTCTGATTGCCTGCGCCAACACGGCAACCCTGCTGCTGGGCAAAGCTACGGCGCGGTCACGCGAGGTTGCTGTGCGCGCCGCGCTCGGAGCCAGCCGGAATCGACTGGTAAGACAGTGGGTCACGGAGAGCTTGCTATTGGCGCTCTCCGCTGGCGGCTTGGGACTTCTCCTCGCCTATTGGGGATCGAAGGCGCTGGTAGCGCTGGCTCCTAGAGAGCTTCCCCGGCTCTCCGAGATCAGCCTGGATCGAAGGATACTCGCGTTCACCCTCGCTACTTCGATGATCACAAGCCTGCTATTCGGTCTGATTCCCGCCTTTCATGCGGCAAGAGTTGACTTGAGCGAATCGCTGAAGCAGGGAGGCAGGCGAGTGGTGAGCGGCGCCGGGATGGTTCGCGTGCGTGGAGTGCTAGTCGTGGTTGAAGTCGCGCTGGCCGTCGTGCTGCTTTCGGCAGCAGGTCTCCTGCTCAGGAGTTTTGAGGCTTTGCAAAACGTTGACATGGGTTATCGACCTGAAAAGGTGCTCACCATGAAAGCGACTGTCCCCGCCCCAACACCGGTGGCCAGACAATTCTTTGGCGACATTCTCCCTCAAATCCGGGACCTGCCCGGTGTCTTGTCGGCCGGCGCAACGATGGCCCTACCCGGGCAAGTCGAATCGATGGCAACGGGACCCTACTTCTTCGATCATTTGCCTCCGCAAAAGGACTGGCCTGCTGCCCCCGGCGCTGTAGTTTCCGTAGTGGCTCCGGGCACGTTTCGAGCGCTCGGGATCCCGATGCAGCGCGGACGGGACTTCAATGACGGCGATGGTTCCGGCAAGCCCTTGGTCGCCGTGGTCAACGAAGCGCTCGTTCGAAAATCGCTTCCGGGCCGGAACCCCGTCGGCAGAACGGTCTATTGCCTTTTCGATTCTGCCCAGCCCATGACGATTATCGGAGTTACCGGCGACGTCAGGGAGCGCGGACAAGCCCACGAGCCGATGCCGGAATGTTACATCCCATACCTCCAGCACGAGTTTAACGGAGAAACCCTGAGCATCGTCGTGCGGACCGCCGGCGACCCGTCCGGCCTTGAGGAAACATTGCGGCGACTGGCAAATAAGACCTCGCCCACGGTCCCTATGAAATTCATGCCTATGGAGACCATGCTCTCCGAGGAGATGGCCACGCCCCGATTTCGCACTCTGTTGTTTTCTCTTTTCGCGGGCCTGGCGGTTTGTCTTGCCACGACCGGCATCTATGGCGTGATGTCTTACACCTCAGGTCTACGTTCGAACGAATTCGGGCTCCGGATGGCTTTGGGCGCAAGTAGAGGCTCCGTGCTGCGACTCGTCCTGCGGCAGGCTCTGATGCTGGTGAGCATCGGGGTTGGAATTGGGTTGGCATTCGCTTTGGGTGTCAGTCGACTCCTCACGTGCGCATTATTCGAAGTGAAGCCGACCGACCCACTCACATTCATCGCCGTCTCGCTGAATTTGATCGTTGTGGCGCTGGTTGCAAGCTACGTCCCCGCTCGCCGGGCAACGAAGGTGGATCCCATGGTGGCGTTGAGGCACGAATGATTGGTGATTTGCGATTGACGATTGGCGAATGCCGAGGTTGGACGTAGTAGCGGTGAATTTCGAGAGCTGACTGACGACTGAAAACTCTTGACTGAGGACTTGAAATGACCTGGAGACGTAACATTTCCAAACTCAGTGCACTGTTTCACCGGCCCAAGCCGGTCGACGATCTTGAAGAAGAGATTCGCGCTCATCTTCGAATGGAGGAGCAGGAGAACCTCGAATTAGGAATACAGCCTGAAGAAGCTTACTATGCCGCGCTGCGCCGGTTCGGGAACGTACTCGTGGCGCAAGAGAGGAGCAGGGAGATGTGGGGATGGAATTCTCTCGAGACGCTCTGGCAGGACCTTCGCCTCGGCCTGCGCACGCTGGCAAATAGTCCCAGCTTCACGGCGGTGGCGGTACTGACGCTTGCCATGGGTATCGGTGCGAACACGGCCATCTTCAGCGCCGTGAATGGTATTTGGCTCGAACCACTAATCGAGGCGCAGTCATCTAGGCTGGTTACCGTAGATTTGCTCCCCGTACCCGAGATTCAAGCGTTACAGAATCAGACCAATGCTTTCGAACGCATGGCCATCTACCAAAGATACTACTGCCTCGTTCTGGGCGGCACCGTGCCCATCCAGACAGCCAACAGTTACGTGTCCGATAATTTCTTTCCTCTGCTCGGGGTCAAACCTTTGCTCGGCAGACCGATCCTTCCGGGAGACACGCAGCCTGGCCACGGCCAAGTCGCCGTCCTAAGCCACCATCTCTGGATGGACGATTTCGGCGGCGATCCTCACATCGTGGGACGCAGTCTCTCCGTGGACAACAAGCCGTTCACGGTCATTGGCGTGATGCCTAAGGGATTCGACCTCGGCGCCAATTGGGGGGATTTCAACTCCGGACTATGGACGCCCTTTATATACTCGCCATCCGATCCAATGAACTGGCACATGTTCAGTAGCTTTGTCGCGCGGCTCAAAAAGGGAGCATCGCTAAGCCAGGCTGAGGCCCAAATGGAAGCCATTGCGGTGCGGCTGGCGGCGGAATATCCGGATCATTATCCGAAAGCCTTGAGAGGCTACGGCAGGACGGTAACAGCAGGCGTCAATGGCCGAACGGACCCAGGGGTGCGGCTCGCCTTATTGGTTCTCTGGGGCGCCGTCGGATTTGTCCTGCTCATGGCGTGCGTTAACGTGGCATCACTCCTGGTGGCCCGCTCGTGGACACGCCAGAGAGAGTTGGCAATTCGTAGAGCGCTTGGGGCGAGCCGGCAGCGAATCATCCGGCAGCTTTTGTCTGAAACCCTTCTGCTGGCGGGAGCAGGAGGCACGCTCAGTCTGTTCTTTTCATTATGGGGAATTCGTCTATTGCAAGTTATGGCTCCGCCGAACACTCCGCGGGTGGATCACATCCGGCTTGATGGCAACGTGCTGTGGTTCACCGCTGGGATTTCGTTCCTTACAGCCGTTTTGGTGGGCCTGTCACCGGCGTTGCGCGCATCGTCCCATGACGTCGGCGGCACGCTGAAAGGGGGCATGGTCGGTTCTTTTGCAGGAGCCGAGATGAGGCAGTCGGATGGTTTCCGAAGCGTGCTTGTGATTGTCGAGGTGGCCCTCGCCGCAATTGTTGTGACAGGCGGGGCACTCATGGCACGCAGTTTCTATAAGCTAATGAGTGTGAACACCGGCGTCTGTGCCGATCACGTCCTGACAATGCACGTGCAACTCTCTGCCTTAGCTTGCAATGGCCTTCCTCTTCCCTCGACGAAGTCCAAGGATGCAGCCGTGCGGCCAAAATCCAACGCACCTGCCGACAACCCGCAGAAGCAGACCTCTCAGGCGGTAGGATGCTCGCTGGCAAGCGACAACATCTTGGACGGAATTGGCTCGCTCGCGGGAGTTCAGCAGGCGGCGCTCGCTGGCGCGGGGCCGCTTCAGGGAGGCGACCTGACCACCGGCTTTCATTACCCTGGTGCGCCAGCAGGCATGGGGCTGTATGTTGAAGGTTTACTGGGTAATCAGCTCACAACAGGCCAAATTGAGGGCCGCCCCGTCACCCCGGGCTTCTTTGTCGCACTTGGAATCCGGCTGCTGAAGGGGCGCGATTTTGCCCCGGAAGAGTTGAATCATGCTGACGTAGCCGTTGTTAGCGAAGGTTTCGCCCGAAAGTATATACCGGGGAATCCACTGGGGAAGCGATTTAGTACCGAAGAGGATGAGAAGGGCCATCACCAATGGATAGAAATCGTTGGCGTGGTAAACGACGTCCGAGACCGTGCTGTGCAGGGATCCGACCCCGTGTATTACACGCCGTTCTTGTTTTCGAGAAACTCGGGGGAAATCATCGTGCGAACCTCAGCAAATCCCATAGTGATCGTGCCGGAGATCGAGCGCATTATTCGCTCTGCGGATGCCGATGCGGCAATCACGCACATTGAGACCGTGGACCAGATAATCGCCGATTCCGTGGCCGAACCCAAGTTCAAGACGGTCCTGCTGGCATCCTTTGGCGTCCTGGGGCTACTACAGGCGGTTATCGGGGTTTATGGCGTGGTCTCCTATTCCACATTCCAGCGCACACATGAGATTGGCGTGCGGATGGCTCTGGGTGCGCAACGCGGCGAAATTCTGCGCATGGTGCTCCGAGAAGGAATGCTGCTTGTAGGAATCGGAATTACTGCAGGCATCGGCTGTGCCTTGGCGCTTACGCGCTTCTTGCGGAGTCTGCTCTTTGAGATTACCCCGACCGACCCGCTTACGTTCATCGGCGTTTCGCTGATTCTGACCGCTGTGGCATTATTGGCTTGTAGCATCCCCGCGCATCGCGCGACGAAAGTCGATCCCATGGTGGCGGTGACTTACGAATGAGGTCGTCAGTAGTCACTGAGAATGTAATGGAAGTGGCTCGCGGCTGAAAGCTGATAACTTCTTAAACAGTAGAAAAGAGCCAAGCGATGTGCCCTGTCCCAGCGCGCAAGAAATGGATTGCGCGACGCCCCCACCCCCCAGCGTGATTTCAATTGTTTTTCCCTCTGCGATCTACTCCGGTTTCCACGCCGGGATGCGGCCGGGGGTGTGGGGCACTCCGGCGGCGTCCAAAGCTCTTTCCAAATTGACCAGGTCCACATCCACCAGGGTTCGCAGTTGCGCCAGCACATCCGCAAACAAATCACTGGCAAATTTGTAATCGCTGATCTGTAACTCTGTAGGCTTGCCGGACGAAGACCTGCCTGAACCGACGATCTTGCCCACACGCTCCTGGATGGAAGGCGGCGTATTTTCCTGATATTCGCGCGCCACCTCGTCGCCGCGCAGAGCCGTCAGGAGGTCTTTGACTTTTCTGTGCAGTTCGCGTGCTGAGTCGCCCAGCTTCTGGTCCGCCGCCGGAGTCTGATCCACGCCTCGCTCGATCAATCCCAACCGTGTTTCAGTGGAAGTGGCCACTTCGACTGCCCCGCTGACTGCTCCCATTAGTCTGGCCGCCTTTTGCTGGAATGCAACCAGCGCCGCCCTGTCTTGCGGAGACAATTCCTGCATGCCGTCCGCAATTACATTAAAAGACTGTGCGCCGCCCAGCGGGGTGGAAGTTCCGTTGACGCGCTGGGCCATGGCGACGGTATATTTTCCGGGCGCCACCATAGGCCCGGTGGGCGCCTGGCGGAAGGGGTTATCCTCCTCCTCGCCTCCCGGACGAGAGGGCTGAGGCAGGATGGTCGCGGGTGAACGCAAATCCCACGTGACACGATGCATCCCGACGGTCACCGGGCCATCGATGCGCCTAACCACATTCCCACTGGCATCAGAGACCGTGAAAACGATGGCGGGCGCATCTTCCCTGGCTTCCTCTTCCAAATCCTTCATGGAGGGATAGGCTGGGATCTTCCCCGCCTTTTCGGCTGCTTTTTCCGCGTCCAGGCGTTCATCTTTTTTCGATTTCATCGCGGTCTTCAGATAGTAGGTGAATGTAGCGCCGAAGGGCGGGTTGGGCGCCTCGAAGAAGTCTTCTCCCAAGTGGCTTTTGCCCCGGCCACCAATGGGATTTGATGGAACATACATCAGCGCGTCGCGCACAGGGAAGAGTGTGGCGGATCGGGCGAGCGTGTCCGCGTTGGCCGAACGCAGTGGTGAATAATCGTCCAGAACATAAAATCCCCGGCCAAAGGTGGCCAGGACCAGGTCGTTCATCTGGGATTGAATGGCAAGGTCGTGCACGGGAATAGTGGGCAATCCACCCTGCAACCGCAACCATTTTTGCCCGCCATCGTTGGAAAAATACAAGCCGAATTCCGTGCCTACAAAAAGGAGGTTGGCGTCAACGGGATCTTCCGCAATCGCCAGCACCGGGCCATTCTCAGGAAGATTGGCTTGGAGAGCGGTCCACGTCTTCCCGGCGTCGGTACTCTTCAGCAGGTAGGGCTTGAAGTCTTCCATTTTGTGATTATCAAAGGCGGCGTAAACCGTGTTCGCGTCATGCTGCGAGGCGAGGACGCGGCTGACCTCGGTTCGATCAGGCACGCCGGGGAAATTCTCGATCTTCCTCCAGTGGGCGCCTCCGTCTTCGGTGACGTCAATCAAGCCGTCGTCAGTCCCAACATAAAGCAAGCCTTCTTTTTTGGGTGATTCGGCCACCACGGTGGCGTTGCCGTAAAACGCCGTTGAAGTATTCTTGGCCACTGCTTCTGGTCCCCACACCTTGCCCATCACGGGAAGAGTGTTGCGATCGATTTGCCGCGTCAGGTCCCCGCTGATAGCCCGCCAGGAATCGCCGCGGTTGTCGCTGCGATATAGGATTTCGGCGCCAAAATAGAGCCGTGAGTGCGAATGGGGGCTGATCAGGATGGGTGAATCCCAATTCCAGCGCAGGGGAGATTGACGCGGGGCCACAGTGGGAATTATGTCCACTCGTTCGCCGGTGCGGCGATCGTAGCGGATGAGCCCGCCATTTTGCGACTCGGCGTAGACGGTGTTCGGGTCTTCGGGGTCCACCTGCGAACGGAATCCGTCGCCGCCGGCGGTGACGAACCAATCCGAATTCACAATTCCCGCCTCGCTGCGGGTGCGGGAAGGTCCGCCTTCGCTCGCGTTATCCTGCGTCCCGCCGTAGACGTAATAAAAGGGCGCATTATGGTCCACGGCTACGTCGTAGAATTGCGCTAGGGGCAGGTTGGATTTAAACGACCAGTTTTCTCCCCGGTCAAAGCTCTCGTAAAGGCCGCCATCGCAGCCCACCAAATAGTAGTCCGTGTCATTGGGATCGATCCAGATCACGTGGTTATCCACATGCTTCGAGCGCGTGTTGAGTGGGTGTATGGTTTTGCCGCCATCGTCGGAAACCTGGATGATGACTCCCATAACGTAAATGCGGTCTTCATTTTTGGGGTCGACGAAAATGGTGGCGTAATACATTGCCCCCTGGTCGAAGTCGTTGCGTTTTTCCCAGGTAGCGCCCCGGTCGCGAGAGCGGAATATGCCGCCCTTCTTCTGGGCCGCTTCAACCGTGGCATAAATCAGGTTCGGATTGGTGGGCGACACGGCCAGCCCGATTCGTCCCATGTCTACGGTGGGCAGGCCGGAACGCAATTTCTTCCAAGTGGCCCCGGCGTCAGTGGATTTATAAATCGCGGACTCCGGCCCGCCATCGATCATGGTCCAGGCGTGACGCCGCCGCTGGTATGTTGCGTCGTAGAGCACGTCCGGATTATCCGGCGCCATCACTACGTCGGTCACGCCGGTGTTCTCGCTGATGGAGTGAATATTTTTCCACGTTTTGCCGCCGTCGGTGGATTTGAAGAGTCCTCGGTCTCCGCCCGGCCCCCACAGCGGCCCCTGGGCGGCAACATAGATCACGTCCGAATTGCGCGGATCAATCAGGATGCGCGCGATGTGCTCGGACTTTTTCAATCCCATGTTCTTCCAGGTCTTGCCGCCATCGTCTGAACGGTAAACGCCGTCGCCGTAGCCTACGCTTCGCTGGCTGTTGTTTTCACCCGTCCCCACCCAGACCGCGGCGGGATTTTTGGGATCGATCACAACCGTGCCGATGGAATACGATCCTTCCTTTTCAAATACAGGGGTCCAGGTGATGCCGTCGTTGATCGTCTTCCACACGCCGCCCGACGCCGCCCCAACGTAATAGTGAGCGCGATTGGCAGGGTCCACTGCAATCGACAGGATGCGCCCGGAAATCATGGCCGGACCAATGGAGCGCAAGGTAAGTCCCGCAAACGCTTTTGCCGAATCGGATTTTCCTTTGGAGCCGCCTTCTTCAGCAGGATTGGCCTCAGGCTCCTGGGCGAATGCGGCAAGCGGCATGATCATCAGAGCTGCAAACAAAACGGCGCGAAAAGGTTTCACAGTTTTTCCCTCGTTTAAGACTTTTTGGATATGTATGGCCGGCGAATAGACTACTTCGCGGCCGGAAGATAGTCCAGACGGATTTCGCGAAAAAAGGGTTTCAGTGAGATACGGCTTCAACAAGTGAAGGCAGCTATGAGGCAGGCCAGTTGTGGGCGAAAAAATGACGCGAGTTGGCGAATGTCCTCGCCAAAATCACCCGCATTCATGGGATTCGGGATTTTCCTGGTATCGAGGGCGATATGAACCCGTCAAGATTTCCCCGGAATGCCGGCTTCCAGCTCCGAATATTGGGTGGTAAGATTCAAGCGAACCTGGGTATCACTGCGGTCCACCACAAGTGATTGAAATGGATTCGGCGCTTTTGGATTTTGATTCTGCCATGCCATCTGCTGGAGGAGCTTCAGTCCTTGCATCACCTGGGTCAAGCTTTGCGCGGCCTGGGAACTGGTGCAGTCGAGCTTAACGTCCAAATTGACTTTGTCCGCGGCTTGCACGCTATAGGAGAGCACCTTAACGGACTGGAAAGTTGACTTCCAATCCATTTGCACGTTGCCCTGGTTGGGCATCCAACCTTTGAACCAGTCTGTGATGGCTGGCCCGACCGCAATTCCCCAAATGGCGGCATCGGCGCGCGCATCTTGCACGTGTTTGGCAAAATCAGCGTCCGAGGCGGCATTCGGCGATTCACCGGCACGCGCACTCATGATGGCGCCCAGGGATTCGATCGATCCGAATGCCCCGAGCGTTTCACTCAAAATAACCACGCAGTTTCCCCCCGGGCCTGAACCGAGGCAGTAGGCTGGAGCCCCGCCCACGTGAGTGGCCGCCAATCCCTGGGCGGCAGCGCGGTCGGCGACTGATTTGGGATCGAAACGTCCCTGCGCCACGCCGCTCAACTCCATTGTGGCGCCGTGCCACCCGATCACGAGGTCGTCAATATCGTCTTGCTGGATGCCCAGCCTGGCCAGATCATTTTCCAAAGCGAGCAGATTGGGACCCACATACCGTTTGCTGAGGGTGGCGAAGTCAGGCAAGGCGCGCAGCTTGGCGGGGCTCGAATACTCTACGCGAATGGTACCCGCGGGAAAACTCGAGAGCGCGGTATTGACCAAATCTTGCGCCGGCGCCGCGACCGGCCACGCCATTGCACAGAGAACCAAAGCGGCTGCCACCACGTACCGTTTTCTAATTATCATTTTCAACCTCTGAAGTATGGATTACCCGGCCAACGCGCGCCCGAGCTATGCAATGTTTGATTGGACCAAACCTTTGTGGGTTGCTTCGCGCAAAAACCACCGCACTTTCTTCGCCCACGATGAGCGCGCCGAAAGTGAAGCTTAATCCGGCAGCTTGAAATAAAGCTCTTTCAGAATCTTGCGGTGATGGAGTTCGTGCCCGGCGATAATATATGCAAGCGCGCGAACGCTCACCTCCGCTTTGTTCGCAACTCCACGCCGAAGCCAGGCGTCCTGATCGAGGCGCTGAAATAAGTAAAGAGTGGAATGGCGAACGCACCCGAACTCCTGCGCCAGGTCCCGCAGGCGCGCATTTTGAAATGGGCCGTGGCGGATGTAATCGTCCTGCTCGAATCCTTCTATCGGAGTGGCGTCGTTGCGGGAAATCCGGAGGGCGCGATAGCCCATGATCCGCTCCGTGTCGATGATGTGCCCTACAACTTCTCTGACACTCCATTTCCCGGGGCCGTAGCGGTAATCACCTTTTTCTTCGGCCGTGGACATCAATAGCGCCAGCGAATCATCCACCTGCTCTTTCAGTGTCTTGAGGATGTCTGCTCCCGGCACCTTGGAAATGTATTGGCCATAGTAGGGCAGATACTCGGTCGATTCCGGACGCGCAATTACCAACTGATCCGTTTGCATTTTGGGCCGACCTCTCTTTCCGCGAACGTGTTTCGCCAAATATTGTACCCCGGAATGCCACAATTGAGGCGGGATCGTTTTCCGAAATCGGCGCGGATAGAAAATGATCGATGATGAACGCGACCAGTAGGGGGACGGCTTGCCGCCCCCTGTTTGTAATGTCGTCCCGATTACACATTTGGCCGCCGAATGGCGAGCTGACGGCCACAACAAACTTAATGGGTTGTGGGTTTTAATTGTGGTTACGGCGGTTAAGATGAGTAGGTGTGACATTCCGATTGACTGGGAGCTACGGACCGAATGTTTTTCGTTACTTTCAATTTGCGTCTGTCCCTCCCGCCGCTTTTGTGTTAGCGAAAAACCCAAGGCACTAAAATCGTGCCATCGCTAAGTGCTTTGAGGAGACACATGAAGGTCGTGTTTTGGCCAATGGTTCGCGTCACCCTAATCAGCTCATGTTTGTTTGCAAGTGTGTGTGGATACTCGATATGGCGATGTTCCTCTCCTTTTTCCACTTGGCCGATCTTCGGCGACTACACTGTGCACTGCGAGTGGAACAGCGGAATAGAAAAGATCGAGGTTTTCGAAACGGGCACCAAACAGGAATCCTCCAACCCAATCACGCGTGTCGTGCTCCGCCGGTTGGCAACTCCCGTAGCCCTGGTGGCCATAGGGCATATTCATTCTAGTGTTGCGACAGTAGAGATTGATGCGAGAGCGTACGGTAACCTATTCCCTTGTAAGATGACTCGGTACGGCTGGGTTAAGATCATTAGACCGAAAGAGGGGCCTCTCCCGATGGGTGAAGTTCGGATTGATTAGCGGGCTGCCACATCACGCATTTTGTGATGTGGGTTTTTCCGGGTGTTGGGGTGACGAACACGTGTTCCCGAGGATAAACGCGGGTGAGACGCCCGTTCTTGGGGTCCCGTCCCGCGCTCCAGACGACGCAGCAGGACATGCGCCGCGCCTTCTCCCTAATGCTTGCCATGAGGCTTAAGGGGCAAACCAAATATCTGGTGGGGGGGAACGGTTCCGTTGCCGAATAGGGCGACTGTCTGGAAACTGCCCAAAGCGTTATCGTAAATTACAAGGGAGCCCGTACTTGTGCCGGCTGTGATAGGAGTGAATGTCACGTTGATGTGGCAGCTTGCTCCAACCGGAAGCGACCCCCCGCAATTGTTGGTCTGGGCAAAAGGGCCACTGTTGGCGATGCCTGATAGTTTTAGAACTGAGCTCCCCGAACTGGTCAGCGTCAGCGTTTGCTGGGCGCTCGCCGTGCTCAGATATTGATCGCTGAAAACCAGACTGGTACTCGAAAGGCTTGCCGCAGGTCCAGTACCCGTCCCGGTAAGATTGATGGAATTCGGATTGCCCGCGGAAGCGTTATCGGAAATGTTGATCTGGACGGCAAATAGACCCGCCGCGGTCGGAGAGAAAGCGACCAGCAGAGTACAACTGGCCCCAGCCGGCAAGGCGCCCGGGCAATTATTGGTTTGATTGAATCCGGGCCCGGCTGAAATGGAGTAGACATTCAGCGTGACGCTCCCTAAATTTTTTAGGGTGGCGGGGAGGCTGGCGCTGGTGGTGCCAACAGGTTGATTCCCGAATGAAAGTAAAGAAGGCGATAGCCCAACCGTGACCGAAGTAATGCCCCCGCCGGTCAAGTTAATCAGGTGCGGACTCTTCCAGGCATTGTCGCTGATGTTGACCGTCCCGGTGCGGGATCCATAGTCGGTGGGCGTAAAAGTGATGGAAAGATTGCAGCTTCCCCCCGGAGCAAGAATTGTGCCGCAATTACCGGTCACGGCAAAATCACCATTCGCCGTGATGCTGAAAATGTTTAGCGCGGCATCGCCATTGTTGGCGAGATTGACGGTGGTGGGAAGGCTGGTAGTGTCAACGCCCTGGCTGGCGAAGAGCACATTGATTTGAGACAGTGTGGTAACGGGAAGATTGATGCCTGATATTTTGGACACAAATGCGTTGTAGGCTCCGCCGCCGTAAGTTGTCCTGAGCGCTCCAGGCGTAACGGGAAAGTCGGTTGAAAAAGTGCCGCCCGCCACATAAACGCTACCCAAAGGATCCACGGCAATTCCCTGCGCCACGTCGTTCCCGCTCCCTCCCAGATAAGTTGAAAAGATCAAAGCCGAGCCGCTGGCGTTGATCTTGGTTATGAATGCATCGTCCAGGAAGACGCCCGAGGACTGCAAAGGACTGGCCACGGGAAAGCCCTGACCGTAGCTGTAACCCGCAACATAGGCGCTTCCGTACGGGTCCACGGCGATGGCATAGGCCACATCACTTCCAAGGCCGCCAAGATAGGTGGAATAATCGAGCGCTGAGCCCGTAGGATTGAGTTTGAAAACGAAGGCATCGTAACTGACGCCTCCGCCCACAGTCTGGAAAGCGCCCGAAGTCACGGGAAAATTCGTTGAGGTCGTCAAGCCGGAAACGTATGCATCCCCGGCCGAGTCAAGGGCTATACCGTAGCCATAATCTCCACCGGTTCCGCCCATGTAGGTGGAATAGACAAGCGCCGAGCCCGCTGGATTCAGCTTGGTAACGAAAGCGTCAAAACAAGGGGTTGTGCCGCAAGTGCCTCCGGCCAAAGAAATCTGCAAAGGGAATTTGGTGGGGAAATTATTCGAGATGGTATACCCGGTCACATAGGCGTTCCCTGAGGAATCGACGGCGACGGCGGCGCCATGGTCTTCTCCCTGCCCTCCCAGGTAGGTTGAATACGCGGCCGTGTTTCCCCCCGGGTTCAATTTGGTGACGAACGCGTTGTAGGCGCCGCCTCCGTAGACCGCTTGCACGGGGGATGAGGTCACGGGGAAATTGGATGAAGCGGTTGACCCGACAATGTAGGCGGCTCCAAAAGAATCGACGCTGATTCCGGAAGCCAAATCATTCCCTCCCCCACCCAAATAGGAGGAATAAATAAGCGCGGAGCCAGCGGCGTTCAGTTTGGCGACGAAGGCGTCATAACACGGACTGTTGGAAGGCGATCCGCAATTGCCCCCGCCAAATACTGATTGAAATGCGTTGACCGTCGGGAAATCACTGGAGACGGTGTACCCCGTCACGTAAGCGTTGCCGGAGGAATCTACCGCGATAGCGGCGCCGCGGTCATCATTACTTCCTCCCAGAAAAGTTGAGTAGATCAATGCAGTGCCTGCCGGGTTCAGTTTGGCAACAAATGCGTCAAAGCAATTGAATGGAGACTTAAGATCATCAGTGCATGTCCCCCCTCCGGAGCCCTGAATAGGTCCGGCCTCAGGAAAATCTAGCGAATCCGTGGCGCCCGTCACATAAGCATTCCCAGCCGAGTCGACCGCGATGCCATAAGCATAATCAAAGTTGGAACCGCCGAGATAGGTGGAATAGCTCAACACCGGATCAATCACGAGAGGCAGGGAGTGATCGTATTGATCGATTTGGAAAGTGATTTCATATTGGCGATTTGTGATTTGTGATTTCCGATTCAAGGCCCGTAGCACGTACCGGCCATCAAGAAAGTGGCGAGTGACGGGTGGCGAGTGACGAGAGTTTGATTTTGAGCCTTGGTTTTCATTCTTGACTGTTAACTGTGAACTGTCGACTGTCGACTTATTTTGGTACACCACAGGTTTGTGAAATCGAATTTCGCCTCCGTCTGCCTCAATGGTCAGGTCACCGTGGGAATCGATCCGTAGGGGCGCCCCTTGTGGGCGCCCTCCGCGGGCAGCCACGAGAGATGCCCCTACGTTAATACGAATTAAGCCCGGATCAGCGCCGGGGGCAACAACGAAATCATATTCAAGCTTTCCACCCGCTGAGGGATTTCCGTAATAGACCAGGTCCACGCCGGAATAAATGTTTTCGTATTTCACTTTGGCGTACTGCGCGACCCTGGTCCGCCAATTATTCGGGTCACTTCCAATGAGGTAATTACTTTTGCCCTGAAGTTCGTCGAGCCCAGTCAGGGTGGCGTGGGGGTTGGCGCCTGCGAGTTTCATTTTCAAAACTTCCCGGACGGCCGGAAGACTGACGATTGATGATTGACGATTGACGATTGACAAACGGCCCTCCGGATAATTTCCGCCTGCAACATTTGCCGTTTGCCTTTTGCCTTTTGACATGTTTTTCTTAAGTACCAACACCGCTTCGTCGCTCGTCAGGAAAAGGTTATAGCCCGGGCCTCTCGACAAGAACCGCACATCGCTGCTCACCTGCCCCACGTTTTGTTCGAAAGTAAGAGGCAGTTTGCCGTAGGCTTGGTTAAGCCGCGAGCGCTGAAGCTCCTCTGATACCCGAGCAGTGCGCTCGCCCCGCCCCAAAATGGAACGACGAGCGCTTTGGTTTTGATTCCCTGGTACGCCGTGGCCTTGTCGCCGGGGTATCTTGAGCGGCGCCGCCCAAAACATGGATGCCGCGAGTGCCGATGCCCACCATCCGCAAAGGCAAACTTTCTTCAATTTGTTGCATTCCATGTTTATCCCCCGGCTCTTCATCGGCTGAAGGCCTGGAGGGCATGAGGCGGCTGTTTAACTTGGAATAGATGATCTAGTGTGGAGATGATTCGGCGGGCGAAAGTTCAGAGGGAACTACTTCAGGACTAGAACTTCCCGTCGTCCCGAACGAGTAAGAAAACTCTTCAGGTTGCCGGCAGGGAGGAACCGCTCAACATCGCGGCCGGATACGGGAGAGAATGGGAAAGACTTAGTCCCTTCCCCGCCCGCGCAAAGCGCGGTGAGGCCTTCGAGGTACCAGACGGAGTCCGCCCCTTTTTGCAAGTAGGGCTCACGCAAGAGGAAAAACAAAACGCCGCCGCCCCGGAGAGAAAGAAACATGCGCTCCATCACTGCCGGCAACGCTTCGCGGGGGAGAAGGTCGAGCAAATGCCAGCAGAAGACCGCATTCAATGAGCCGGCAGGTATGGGCGGCATCTGGGCTAGGAAGTCATCGACGAGAAATACCGGGACCTTTTTGGACCGGTCCCAAAGCATGGGATTCACGCGTTGGACGGTGGAAACGAGGTCGGCGACAAAAACCTTGGAACCCCGGTTAATCAGTAACTCCACCGTCTGCGGATTTACCTTCCCACAGTCAAGGATGTGAGGGTTGGGGACGTCCGATAGATATTTCCAAAGCCATTCGAGCGCAGGGCTGGCTACGGCCGGGGTCTCGCCGTCCTGCGCTTTCGATTTCAAAGCCACTTTGCTTGCCGTCGACAGCATCACAGCCTGTTTGCTCCCTTTACTACAGGGCGCCCTCGGAGTGATGGGGGCTGATGGACGGGAGGGTCTACACCGGGAGCTTGGGGGCAGCCCTGCCCGCATGGGGCGCGTGCGGCTGACCGGAGAACTCCGGTTCGGTTAGACCTTGCTCGAAGCCGATGTGGCCGAAGAAGCCGTTGCCGATGAGCTCGCCGCCCGGGACGCGCTCCCCGCCACCTTGTCGCCCTCGCGCAAAATCTCGATGCTGCCCTTAAAGTAGGCGCCGTCTTCAATGGCTACGCCGGCGGCCACCAAGTCACCCAGCACGTGGCCTGTCCTGCGAATCTCTATCTTTTCGCGCGCCGTCACGTTCCCGTTGACCGAGCCGTGCACAATCACCTGGCGCGCATGGACCTCCGCCTTGACCTGGCCTTTGGGGCCCACAGTCAGGCAGTTGTCCTGAAGATTGATGGTGCCGTCAAACTGGCCCTCAATCTGAAGGTCTTCACTGGCTGAAATCTCACCGTGCATCACGGCCGACCGGCCAAGAAGCGTGGTGCCTTGATTTACAGGGGCGGAAATCGGTACTTTCGGAATGTTATCTGTCATAGGGGTTTCCATTTTGGGAGCCGGCGGAGGAGTCCATTCCGGCTCGGTTTTTTTCGGCTCACTCGATTGCGGTTTCTTCTCCCATAACATAGGTTTTAGTCCTTGCCGGCAGGGGACGGTTGAGCGCCATCAACTCTCCGCTCTTCGTTGCCCCGCCAAGCTGGTGCATTCTACCCCAGCCGAAGGCTTCGTGTAAACCACGGAGTGGAGAAATCTGATTTTGGATCCAGGGTGCGGAGAGTGACGCCATGACCGGAACTGGACTCATGCTCCGTTTGAGGCAAAAGGGTCCGCAGAACGTGCTGAGAGGGCAGCAACTCGCTCGGCATGGAGGGCATGAATCGGCATTGTAATGTCCTGATTTCGCTGGGAGCGCGGGCGTCTCGCCCCCAAACCAATGATAAGGAAAGAGCGGGCGAGACGCCCGCGCTCCCAGCGATGCAAACCCGGGCACCATCCACGGCATATCCTGGTTGCCACCATTCATCCTTTGCCCCTATAATGAGAGGGATCACACTGATCCCCAGGAGCCAGCATGTTTAGATTCATGAGAAAGAGCGCCAAGGTAAAGAAGTATTTGTTGATCTTCTTCCTTGGCATCGTGTCCCTTGGCATGGTCATCACCCTGATGCCGTTAAATCCCAGCGACGCCGAACGCGGCGACACCTCGTCCCTGGCGCAAATCGGCGGTCATAAAATCACGGCGCAGGAATTGGACAATGCCATCAGGAATCGGATGAAGAATTCACAGTACGGCTATGATCCTTCCGTCGCTTCCATGATGGCCCAGCCGATTCTTGACGATATGATCCAGCACGAATCCATCCTGGTGCAGGCCAAAAAGCTTGGAATCACCGCTTCGCCGGCGGAGGTGCAGAAAGCCGCACAGGCAATTCCCGGTCTGGCCGAAAGCGGAGCGCTGGCCAGCGAGGAAAAATTCGAACAGGCCACGGGCATGACCATGTCCCAGTTCGAAACTCAGATTGCCGACAGCATCACTTACGAAAAAATGCAGGACATTGTCTCCGACGGCGTCCAGGTGACCCCGGACGATGTGCGGGCGGAATTCGTCAAGCGCAACACCAAAGCCAAAATTCAATATGTTCTGTTCGATCCCAACCAGTTCGTCAAATCCGTGAAAGTAACCCCAGACGCGCTGGAGGCCTTCTTCAAGAAGAATGGAACGCGCTACAGTTTGCCCGAAGAACGCCGCGTCCGCTACGTCCTGATCGATACCGACCACCTTCGCGACCAGGCAAAAGTGACGGACGACGATGTGAAATCGTATTACGAAACTCACCTTTCCGACTATCGTCTGCAAGACCGCGCGCACGTTTTGCACATCCTTTTCAAGACCACTGGCAAGACCCCGGAGGAAGTGAGTGCCGCTGAAAAAACCGCCAATGCAGTTTTGGGTCAAATCAAAGCCGGCAAGGATTTTAGCGAACTTGCCAAGCAGTATTCAGAAGACACTACGAGCGCGCAGAAAGGCGGCGACCTCGGGTGGATCGTTCACGGCCAAACGGTGAAGGAATTTGATGACGTAGCCTTTACTATGAAACCCGGGCAGGTAAGTGGACTGGTCAAGACAATCTATGGCATTCACATCGTCAAGGTGCTGGAAAGGCAGATGGCGCACGTGGAATCGCTGGAGGAAGTAAAGGGCGATATCCGTAAAATGCTGGAAGAGCAGAAACTCGATCAGGCCCAGCAGACGGCGAGCACCGACCTCGGACACCGCTTCAAGGAAGATCCCAAGAAGTTTGCGGACGTTGCCCGGGAGGCGGGCCTCGAGGTGAAGGAATCTCCACTCTTTAAATTTAAGGAAACGGTCCCGGACTTCGGCAACAGTGAGGCATTTGCCAATTTGGCCTTCCAACTTCGCTTGAATGAGGTAGGCGATCCCATCACCGTTCCCAAAGGGCTGGCCATAATTCAGGTGGAGGCCATTGTCCCCGAGCATGCGGCCAAGCTGGACGAAGTGCGCGCCCAAGTGGAAGTGGACTACCGGACCGAGCAATCCAAAGTTCTAGCCGCCAACGGCGCGCAAGAGTTATTCGAGAAGTCCAAGACGCAGGACTTTAAGGCCGCCGCCCGCGCCCTTAAGCTTGCTGTGAAGGAGAGCAAAGATTTCACTCAACAGGATACCGTGGAGAATGTCGGTCCGGCGACGTCCCTTCCGGCCGCATTCACACTGCCCGTCGGTCAGGCCAGCGTGGCGGTTTTGGTTGCTGGCAACAAAGTTGTTTTTAGTGTGCTCTCGCGTACTCCGCCCAACGATGCAGATTTCGCCAACCAGAAAGACCAGGTCACGGAAGAACTTTTGGAACGCAAGCGTTCCCTGGCGTTTGAGATATACAAAAGCAACCTGAAGTTGCAGCTCATCCGCTCGGGCGAGCTTAAGATCAACCAAGCAGCAATGAAGCAGTTCCGGGCCGCCAACGCGCCACCGTCATAGGCATCTGGGGGACGCAGATGGCGGACGAGGCATAAGATTTGCAGCTTCCTCCCCGACGCCACTCCGCGTCAACCTCCCATCTTTTGGGACCTTCATTCGACTATCTTGACCGTACGTGTTCGCTCCAACATAATACCCCGGTCGTTTATCCACCCACATGGTTAGGGGGTCCAATTGCTCCAAATCCGGAAGGTTGCCGTCCTGGGCGCCGGGACCATGGGGGCGCGGATCGCCGCACACCTCGCCAATGCTCAAGTCCCTTGCGTCCTGTTGGACATTGTTCCCCGCCAATTGACGCCGCAGGAAGAATTAAAGGGGCTCACCCTCTCCGATCCCCAGGTTCGAAATCGAATCGCACAAGCTGGATTGGACGGGGCTTTGAAATCACGCCCTGCCGCTTTTTTCGTCCCCGAATCGGCGCACATGGTCTCGGTCGGAAACTTCGAGGATCACCTCTCGCGCCTTAAAGACTGCGACTGGATTATCGAAGCCGTGACCGAAGACCTCGAGGTAAAGCGCGCGCTTCTCCGCCAGGTGGAATTGGTGCGCGCGCCGCACGCCCTGGTCAGCTCCAACACTTCGGGCATCTCCATTGCCGGCATCGCGGAGGGCTTTTCCGACGATTTCCGCCGCCATTGGCTGGGCACGCATTTTTTTAATCCCCCGCGCTACATGAAATTGCTCGAGGTTATCCCCACTCCCGACACCTTGCGCGAGGCCGTGCAAGTGCTGTCGCGCTTTGGCGACATGGTGCTGGGCAAAGGCGTCGTGGTCGCCAAAGACACACCGAATTTTATCGCCAACCGCATCGGAACGTTTGTGACCATGAACGTCTTCCGCATCATGCAGCAGGACGGCTACACCATTGAAGAGATCGACGCGCTCACCGGGCCGGCGATGGGATTGCCGAAGTCCGCCACCTTCCGGACTCTCGACATTGTCGGGCTGGACGTGCTGGTTCACGTGGTTCGAAACCTTGCCCAGTCCCTGCCCAACGACGAGCGGCGAGAGTTGTTTGAGGTTCCCGATTTTGTGACCCGAATGATCGACCGCAAAATCCTGGGCGACAAGACGAAGCAGGGTTTTTACAAAAAGGTGAAGAGCGCGGGCGGAGAAAGCGAAGGAAGCGAAATTCAAACCCTCGACCTCGGGACTCTGGAATACCGCCCCCGCCAGAAAGCCAGGCTTCCAGCTTTGGAAATGGCCCAGAACATCGAGGACCCGCGCCAGCGCATTGCCACGTTGATCCAGTCGAGCGACCGCGCCGGACAGTTCTACCGGAAGGTCCTGGGCGACGCTTTCCATTATGCCGCCACCCGCATACCAGAAATCTCGGACGACATCGTCTCCGTGGATAACGCCATGAAGTGGGGCTTCAACTGGGAGTGCGGACCTTTCGAACTCTTCGACGCCGTGGGCGTGAGTTCGATGGCTGAGAAGTGGGAGAAAGAGAATCGCCCGGTCCCGCCTCTGGTGGAAAAACTATTGGCCACAGGCAAGAAGACTTTTTACGAAATGGCGGACGGCATCACGCGTTATTTCGATTTTGCCGGCAGCAACTACAAGACGCTGGAGCCGAACGCGGGCGTTATTCTCCTGCCCTCGCTCAAAGCGGCGGGGCGCGAAGTCAAGAAAAATGCGGGAG
This sequence comes from Terriglobia bacterium, assembly GCA_035308965.1. GTDB lineage: Bacteria > Acidobacteriota > Terriglobia > UBA7540 > UBA7540 > DASYXZ01. Next base: position 82,289 of record DATGFN010000043.1, read on the forward strand.
CCAGCCTCATCGACCTGGGTGACGGCGTGATTTGCCTCGAATTTCATTCCAAGATGAATTCGATTGGCGCCGACACCGTCCAAATGATTCACGCCGGCCTTAAAGCGCTGAACGATAATTTTGAGGCGATGGTGATTGGCAATCAGTCGCCGAATTTCTGTGTGGGCGCGAACCTGATGCTGGTGCTGATGGCCATCCAGGAGGGCGAGTGGGATGATCTGCACCAGGCTGTGCGCGCCTTTCAGAATGCCAACATGGCGCTGAAGTATGCCTCTAAACCCGTGGTCGCCGCGCCCTTCGGCCTGACCCTGGGCGGCGGGGTTGAGATGTGCCTGCATACCGCCCGCGTTCGCGCCTCGGCGGAGACCTACATGGGATTGGTGGAAGCCGGCGTTGGCATTATCCCTGCTGGCGGCGGCACCAAGGAGATGCTTGTGCGCGCCATGGACGCCGCGCCGCGCGATGAAGAAACTGATCCCTTTGTGAATGTCAAAGAGGTTTTCTCGAATATCGGCATGGCCAAGGTTTCCACCAGCGGCGAGGAAGCGCTCAAACTCGGGTACCTCTCAGCGCGCGATTCCATCAGCATGAACCGGAACCGGCAGATTGCGGACGCGAAAAAGTTGGCGCTCGATCTGGTGAATCTTGGATACCGTTCGCGCCAACCTCGCGACGATATCCAAGTGCTGGGCCAGGCGGCGTTTGCGAAGATGAAACTGGGACTGCACTTGATGCGGCGGGCTGAATACATCTCCGATTACGACATGGTGGTGGCCACCCACCTGGCCAAAGTTCTTTCCGGCGGCGGAGAGTTTTCGTCCCCTCAGCGCGTCTCCGAACAGTACTTGCTGGACCTGGAGCGCGAAGCATTCGTCAGCCTGTGCGGACAGAAGAAAACCGTCGAGCGGATGCAATACATGCTGAAGAAAGGAAAACCGTTGAGGAATTAGGAGGATTGGTGATGCCTTCATTCAAAATTTGGCCCAGATCGCTCATCCATTGTTTGGCCATTTTGCTTATTTGCGGCACAGTGGCGCAATGCGAACTCCAGAAAGATATTGAGTACGGCCGAGCCGGAGACGTCATCCTTAAACTGGACGCGAGCGTGCCTGAAGGTGCGGGTCCATTCCCAGCAGTGATCATTGTTCACGGCGGAGGATTCACGGGTGGCAACAAACAGATGTACGTGACCCATATGTTCGATCCTCTAACGCAAGCCCAATTCGTCTGGTTCAGCATAGACTATCGTTTGGCGCCCCAATACAAATTTCCCGCCGCAGTCGAAGACGTGGATCGCGCCATCGAATTCGTGAAATCCCACGCGGCGCAGTTCAAAGTTGACCCGCGCCGTATTGCGCTACTCGGCGAATCGGCGGGCGGGTACATGGTTTCCTATGTAGGGACCCAAAACGAAGAGAAGTGGCACGTAGCCGCCGTCGTTTCTTTCTATGGACCACACAACTTAACCGGCGAATACGAGATGCGCACGCACGCAGGGGTTAAACCAAGCGCTCTGACCGCCTTCCTAGGCATTACCACTTTCGATGGCAATGCCTTCGCCCTGTTGAAAAAGAACTCCCCCATTAACCTAGTGCGGAAAGGAATGCCGCCCTATCTGTTGGTGCATGGCTCAAAAGATACCGTCGTCGATTACCAACAATCAGTGGATATGTGCGCCCGCCTGAAGGAAGCGGGCAATGCCTGCGAACTCTACACCGTGGAAGGCGGCAAACACGGAATGGACAACTGGGAAGATACGCCCGCCTACAAACAAAAAGTAGTGGAATGGCTGCAAGAGACGTTGCATTAAATACAGCGAGTGCGCAACTTACCGAAACAATATCCACTTGGAGGAACGACATGGGCACGCCGATGATGAGGCATGGTGCATCAAATATAGAGGTCTGATGCACAAGGGCGGAGGTGGAAGTGGACGTCACCGTGGTTGAGGACAGTCGGGATTGAGGATAGACTTGATTGCGGCGCAACTTTTGATGATCCGGGAGGGTAGCGTGGCGAAAAGGATTTCAATATATCTTGCCGCCTTCATTCTTACATTCTCCGCCAGCATCATCCTGGCCTCCAGCAATTCTCCCAAGCCTGACAACACGCATTGGGAAATTCAAGGCGACCTGACAGAAACTTGCAGTTGCGCTGTCCCTTGCACCTGTAACTTTGGAGGAGGCCCTTCACCAAAGCATTACTGCCACACCATGTTTTCCCTGGCCATCGAAAGCGGGCATTACGGCGATACTAAACTGGACGGCCTCCACCTGGCAGGCGTTCACGGAAACAAGAGCAAGGTCTGGTACATCGATTCGACCGCCACTCCCGAACAGGCCACCGCTCTGCGAGCCATCGCAGATCACATGCTCAAGTCCGAACACGTGGAGACGGCAGCCATCACTCAAAAGGTGGATGACAAGAGCAATTTGCTGAAGATTGGCGATAAAGGGAGATTCGAGGCTGACTACATTATGGGCCTCGACAAGCAGACCCCGGTAGTGGTGGAGAACAACACCACTTGGAATGTCAAGCGCTCCATCAAAGGCAAGTCAAAGTACGTGCAGTACAAAGACGAGTTTGGGAATAAGCTGGACTTTAAGGGGACCAATTCCAATCAGGGCAAATTCGATTGGACTGACCTGACGGAAAAGTACTTTTAACGGAAAAACAGAAACTGGAAACTCGAAACTGGAAATTTGAGATTTGTATTCGGAGAGCGCGGTGATTTGCGCAGAGTAGTAAGCGGGAGGGATAAATGAAGGAAGCGGTGATAGTTTCCGTCGCGCGGACTGCCGTGGGCAAGGCTCCCAGGGGAACGCTCCGCAACACCCGGCCCGACGATATGGCCGCCGCGGTCTTTCAGGAGATCATTCGCCGTGTTCCCGGGCTCGACGCCAAAGAAATCGAAGATGTGATCCTGGGCTGCGCCATGCCCGAAGCCCAACAGGGAAACAACATGGCGCGCGTCGCGTCGCTTCGCGCCGGGCTGCCGGTCTCATGCTCGGCAATGACCATCAACCGGTTTTGCTCCTCCGGTTTGCAGTCCATCGCGCTCGGATCGGAACGCATCATGGCGGGCTTTGCCGACGTTATAGTGGCCGGCGGGGCGGAGTCCATGAGCATGATCCCGATGGGCGGCTACCATTTTTCGCCCAACCCCTACTTGATGGACCATTACCCGGATTCCTATCTGAGCATGGGCTTGACGGCGGAGAACCTGGCCCGCAAACACCAGATCACGCGCGAGGAGGCGGATGCATTTTCTCTCCGCAGCCACCAGCGTGCTATGGCCGCAATCGCGGAAGGAAAATTCAAGAATGAAATCGTGCCGCTTGAAGTTGTCGAGGTGAGCGCCAACGGGAACGGCAAGCCGAATACGCGCAAGTTTGTGTTCGGAACCGACGAAGGCCCGCGGCGCGACACTTCGCTTGAAGTCCTGGGCAAACTCAAGCCGGCATTCCATGCTCATGGCACGGTGACGGCGGGAAATTCATCCCAAATGAGCGATGGCGCGGCGGCCGCCGTGGTGATGTCCATGGAAAGGGCGAAGGCGCTCAACGCCAACCCCGTGGCCCGATTCGTGAGTTACGCCGCGGCGGGAACGCTTCCGGAAGAGATGGGCGTGGGCCCGGTCTACGCCATCCCCAAAGCTCTGAAGCTTGCCGGGCTGAAACTCGCAGAAATCGATTTGATCGAATTAAACGAAGCATTCGCCGCGCAGGCCCTCTCAGTAATCAAGCTGGCGGGACTCGATCCGGAAAAAGTTAATGTGAATGGCGGCGCCATCGCGCTCGGCCATCCGCTGGGTTGCACCGGAGCCAAGCTCACCGCCACTTTGCTCGGGGAAATGAAGCGGCGTAAATCCCGCTACGGCATGGTGACCATGTGCGTGGGCGGGGGCATGGGCGCGGCGGGGATTTTTGAGAATTTGCAGTCCTGAACTTGCCCATGATAAAAACGCGGTAATTTACCAGCCGGAATCGGGAGGAATCCATGGATGAGGGGAATCATCACATCCCCGTAGTCATTATTCAAGGGAGCGTACGCCCGCACAGCTACACCAGCATGGCCGTGGCGCTGGTGGCGGATGAATTTAAGAAGCATCCGGAATACTCGGTCAAGGTCATTGATCCCGCCGGACTTAACTTGCCCTTTCCGGGCACCAACCCGAATTCTCCCGCCACCCATGCCCTGCAAGCCGACGTCAAGGCGGCGGCCGGAGTGGTGTTGGCCACACCTGAATACCACGGGACATTTTCGAGCGTGATGAAGCTGGTGATCGAAAACCTGGGCTTTCCTTCGGTCCTGGCCGGAAAGCCTGTGGCCCTTCTGGGCGTGGCCGCGGGAGCGATCGGGGCCATCAAATCACTCGAACATCTTAGAGGCGTGTGCTCTCATATTGGCAGTATCGTGTTGCCCCTGCCCGTTTCGATCGCCAACGTGCAAAAGGTTTTCGATTCGGAAGGGCACCCTTTGGATCCCGGGATGGAGAAATACGTGCGCAGCGTGGCCACAAATTTGATCAACTACCTGCACCACTACGTTTGCCCTGCGCATACCCTGGAGCGCATCCTGAGGGAAGGCGTGCCTGCGGGCAAATGACTGTAAAACGCGTGGGGAAAGACCTTGTGATTCAAATCACTGCATACGGTGAAACAAAAATCGAGTACCAGTTCGAGGAAACCTAATGGCTACGGCCCCAACCACAACTTTGAAAAAGATCAAAGGCGGAAGCTTCTTGATTGAACCGCGCCTGCCGGAGGAAATCTTTACCCCCGAGGATCTCACGGACCAGCACCGCCTGATCGCCCAGACCGCGCAGGAATTCGTCGACAACGAAATCATTCCCCGCGTTCAGGAGATGGAAGACAAGAAGCCCGGCGTCTTGCGCGAACTGCTGAAGAAGGCGGCTGAATTGGGCCTGGGCGCCACCGACGTTCCACAAAAATACGGTGGCCTGGAGCTCGACAAAATCTCAAGCATCATCATCTCCGAAAAAATGGCGCGCAGTGGCGCCTGGGCGGCCACCATGGGCGCCCAGGCCGGCATCGGAATTCTCCCTATCGCTTTCTTCGGGACGGAGGCGCAGAAAGAAAAGTATGTCCCCAAACTCGCCAGCGCCGATTGGGTGGGGGCCTACTGTTTGAGCGAGGCCACCTCAGCTTCCGACGCTTTGAATTGCAAAACCAAGGCCGTACTCACCCCGGATGGCAGGCATTATCTTATGAACGGCACGAAGATGTGGATCACCAACGGCGGCATCGCCGATATCTACATCGTCTTTGCCAAGGTGGATGGGGAAAAATTCACCGCCTTCATTGTGGAGCGCGCGTTTCCCGGCGTTTCGCCCGGTGCTGAAGAACATAAGATGGGCATCCGCGGGTCATCCACCACGCCGCTGGTTTTGGAAAACGTCCAGGTCCCGGTGGAAAACGTTTTGGGTGAGATCGGCAAGGGCCACCAAATTGCTTTCAATATTTTGAATATGGGCCGCCTGAAGCTGGGCGCCGGCTGTGTGGGTGGTTCGAAATATCTGATTGCCGAGGCGCTGAAGTGGGCGAAGGAGCGCGAGGCCTTTGGTCATAAAATCGCGGACTTCGGCATGATCAAAGAAAAACTGGGCGAGATGACGGTCCGCACTTACGCCATTGAAAGTATTTCCTACCGGTCGACGGGATTGATCGATCAAATGCTGGAAGGCGTCGAACAGGGCTCGCCGTCGGCGGGCAAACAAATCCTGGAAGCCCTCCAGCAGTACGCCGTGGAGTGTTCTATTCTGAAAGTCATGGGCACGGAAACGCTTCATTTTGTCGCCGACGAAACAGTTCAGATTTTCGGCGGCTACGGATTCTCCAGTGATTACGAAATTGAAAAAGGTTACCGCGACCAGCGGGTGAACAGGATTTTCGAGGGCACCAACGAAATTAATCGCCTGCTGATCACGGACATGTTGATGAAACGCTCGATGAAGGGCGAGTTGGGGCTTTTCGCCGCCGCGCAGAAATTATTGGACGACGTTTTGAATATGTCCCCTCCCGAGGAAACCGAAGATGACCGGCCGCTGGCTGAGGAGTCTGCGCTGGTTGAGGGCGCGAAGAAAGTGGCGCTCCTCGTGGCAGGAAGCGCGGTGCAGAAATACATGACGGCGCTGGCCGACGAGCAGGAAGTCATCGGAGTATTAAGCAATCTGGTGATGGAAGTTTATGCGATGGAAAGCGTGCTGTTGCGGACGCTTAAGAAACTCTCGAAAAACAGGCCGGAATCGTGCGCCACGGAGTGTGATGCCGCCCGCTGCCATATTTATGAGGCAGCCGACAGGATGGAATCAGAGGCGCGGAGAGGTCTGGCCCGGATTGCCGAGGGCGACACGCTGCGCGCCCAGTTGGGACTCCTCAAAAGGTTTCTGCGCCGGACTCCCGCGGATACCATCGAGTTGAAGCGGCGCGTGGCCAATCGGGCGCTGGAACTCAACCACTATCCCTTCGTGTAGCGCGGATTCTTAGGTCGGCGTTTCAGGAATATGGGAAGATGCCGGCCTGAAGGCCGGCTCTACACCCTAGTTGACTACAGCCCCCGCAGCGCCTTGGCGGCGCCAGCCATGTCGGAAACCCCAATCACCACATCCACTTTCTTCCCGCCTTTGGCCACGGTGGCGTAGGAATAATCCACGTTCACGCGCGCCTGCCCCAATCGCGCGCCAATTTCCGCGAGCATGCCCGGCTTCTCAGGCACGGTGACGCGCAACACCTCTTCCTCCGTCACGCGGAAGCCGAGATCCTGAAGAATCTTCTTGGCCTTGGCAGGGTTGCTTACATGCATGCGGATGGGACTTTCACCGCCCGTGCCATACGCCGTATAGGCGGTAATGTTGATTTTGGCTTCTGCAAACGCTTTGGCGATCCGGCCGATCACCCCCGGCAAGCTGTCGGCCCAAGCGGTAACCTGTTTGACCTTGGCCATGTGATGTTCCTCCTGAAACGAGCGTGAAAATTCAATTCAGCCTGAAGTGCTGTCAAAGGCTCAACGTAAGCGACATAAAATACCCCAACTTGCGCCGGGAGTAAAGGTGGTCACCAAAACCGGCCTCTATTTCAAAACCACATTCCCCAAGAACCCGCGGTTCTCTCCGTCTGCGTCAAGAACGCGCACGGTGACGCGGAATGCGGCGCTCGGCATTGGCACTGATTTATCAACTCTCACCACTTCGCGAGGGTCCACTGCCTGCAAAATTTCATGAGACAGCACTTCCCCAAGATTGCTGTAGAACACCGCTTCGATAGTACCAGGAGTGAAAACGCCGAAAACGCCTTGCAGCCGGATTTGCCCGCCCGCGGCCCTGGCCGTAAACGGTTCGCTGACGACGCCCGCCCAATTGGTGCTGCGAATGGGGTTGGGCGCGCGCGTAGGCGACCACTGCACGGTGAATGAATATTCGCCGCCGGGGTCGAGCGTGGCAAACGGGCTGATGACTTCCGATTCCAAAAAATAGGGCGTGAGCTTTGGATCATCCGCAAGCGTCTGGTCCCACGAGTCGCGGGAAATCATCCCGGGTCCGTCGTTCCAGGCTTCCACCGAGGCGTTATCCGGATACTCCTCGCCGGGAAAATATTTGAAAGTTTCAACGAAGCAAGTATTTTTCTGGCCGTTCACCACCGCGTACCAGCCGCCGTCGGAATCGGCCGCCATTTTCCCCACCCGGTATAAGTAATGGATGTGCAGCATGCTGCCGCCGTGCTCCACCTGATAACTGGGGTGGCGCGAGTCCCCATAAGGGTTGTAAAAACCGCGGGGAAACATGCTGCGGCGGTTCAGAGGAACGTACATGTAAAGCTCGGGATTGGGTTTGGTGGGGTCGTGCGCGTCGGCGGCGTCGTGTTGCACCAGGTGCCAGATGCCCCAGCGGATCTGGCGGCGGCTGATGTTGCGCATCACCTGGTCCACTCGTACGCGGGTGGTCCCGGAATAAACGTGATAAGTCCGCACAAACTGAACGCCCGTTCGAGGATCGGGTGGACTGGTTACGCGCACCGCGACTTCAGCCGGCGTTTCCGTGATCACGTCTGATTTGAACTTGCTGCCGTCGAGGATGTAATACGGAATGCTCGGCCACTCGTTGTCATTCATCCAGCCTTCGGGCGCCGGCCACACCTTGTCGCCGCCGTAATTCGCCCAGCCCGCTTTCACATTATTCTGCTCGGGGGGAACAATCTTGCCGAGGAAATCCGGATTGTTGAAAAAGAATTCCTGATCGCCGAGTTGCAACTGGATGGCGCGCCCGCCAATGTCCGGGGCCACGATCAAATTGATGATGCCGTTGGAGAGGCGATAGACATTCCAGCCTTTATAAGTTGTTTTTTCGAGTTTTGCCGGATTGGCTATGGGTGGTGTGGCCATGAGGAGCCTCACACTAGAAAATAGAATGAGAAGTGTGAAAAACATTTGTATCTTGCGATAAGCTTCGCGCCGGGAAAGCCCGGGAGGGGCAGGCAATGCGGGTGCGACATCAGAAAGCATTCTCATCAGTTCTCCGGAGTGCTTTGAAATTCTATGAGGGCCTTTTTGCAATCACAAATCGCAAATCAAAAAATCACAAATCTAAAATCCGGTCGGCACAATCCAGAACTTTGCCGTAAAAGTCTTGCCCGGCTCAAGAGCCACCAGTCCAGGGAATTTCCCTTCGTGGTTAAGGTTGAATGAATTCGTGGGCCCGGTCTGCGGCTCAAAGCAGATGAACGGGGTTGCGTTGGTCAGCGGAGCGTAAACCACGGCAAAATCAAATTCCTTGCTGTACTCCACTTCGATTTTCCTGGATTCACTTTTGACCCAAACGTGACCCAGGCCGTCCGCGCTGCGGTCGAAAGTGGAGAAAACGGAGTCCAGAACGTTGTGACCGAGAGTCAAATGGGCCGCGCCGGGCAGAAATTTATCAATGGGTTCGGTTTCGCCCGTGGAGATGAGTTGTGCTGAAGGGAGCCAGTACGTCTGGGCGCCAATCGAAACCTCCCATTTTTCGCGATCCCCGCCCGGATGGAAGTAGGGATGGAACGCCATCATCACCGGCATCTCGGCATTGCCGATGTTTCGCACCACCGTCGAACTCTCCAGCTTCCCGTCCTTCAGCCGGTAGGTCATTTCAATGGTGTACGCGAAGGGGAATTGCTCCATCAGGTCGGGGTATTTGTAAAACTCAAGGCGCGATGTAATAAAAGCTCCCTCGGAATTTGAGGCGCCTGACTTCACCACTTCCCAACGAGGATCGAAGGCCAGCAGTCCGTGGATGGGCTGCCTGAACTGGTCGCGGCGGAAATTGCCCAGGCTGTCATTGAGCAGATATTTTTTGTTCTGAAAAAAATAGTAGTCGTGGTCAAGGCGGTTGGCCCAGGGAGAAAGAAACGGAATCCCGCAGCACAACGATCCTTTTTCAACATACGCCTTGAATGATTCGGCAGGGACCAATACGTCCTGTCCTTTCACCTTGAATTCATAACCGAAATTTCCGATGTCCGGAACGAGGCCAAAATCCATCTGCCGGCCCGAATCGAGCAAGTGATAGGTGTTGTGACCCTCGACTACCTTTTGAGTGACGGCGTATTGGCCCGCAGCCAGTGCCGCTGAGGAAAAACTGAATAGCATCATGATTGTGCCTGTTAGACGCATACGATTTAGCATGATTCCAAAACCTCTCCCCGCCCTTCCCGGCTCGTTCAAACCTACCCTTTAGGGCTTTCAGCGCAGGCGCCGGATTTGTCTGATTCACTAGTTGCCCAATTAAACTTGATCGACCGCGGCGCTCAAACTACCGAGTTGGTGCGCCAGATCTTTAACCGCCGGATAGAGGCTCCGATAGATCTCATACTGACGATTGTAAATATCTAAATTCGCCTTTTTGGGAGTCATGCGGTCACGCACCTGAATTGCCTCGCGAGCCGACTCTTCAACCGAAGAATAAATCTTTGCGCCCACGCCCGCCAGCAGTGCCGCGCCATAGGCTGAGCCTTCTGACTCGCGCAGAATTACGAGCTCTTTGCCGTAAATATCGGCCTGAATTTCGCGCCAAAGGAAACTACGGGATCCGCCGCCCGAGGCGCGTATCTCTTCCACCGGAATCCCCAATTCCTTGAAAATTTCGAGCGAGTCGCGCAGGCTGAACGCCACCCCTTCGAGGATGGAGCGAATCAAGTGCCCGCGCGTGTGGGCCGCCGTCAAGCCAAACCACATGCCGCGCGCCTGGGCGTCCAGGTGGGGCGTGCGCTCGCCCATCAGGTAGGGCAGGAAAAGCAGTCCATCGCTTCCCGGCGCGATTTTCTCCGCTTCCTGAATGATCAGGTCGTAGACATCCACGCCCAGTTGGCGCGCATACCATGCCTCGGAATTCCCAAATTGATCCCGGAACCACCGGAGGGACAATCCCGCGCCCTGGGTTACGCCCATCACGTGCCACTTTCCCGGTACCGCGTGGCAAAAAGTGTGGATGCGTCCGCGCGGGTCGAGCTTGGGCTTGTCGGTGTAGGAGAAGATCACGCCGGATGTTCCGAGGGTGGCCGAGGTCAATCCGGGCAACACAATTCCATTGCCCACGGCGCTCGCTGCCTGGTCGCCGGCTCCGGCCACCACGGGCGTCCCGGCGGCCAGGCCTGTTACCAGCGCGGTCTCGCGTGAAATCTTCCCGGTAAATTCGGGTGACTCAAAAGCGCGCGGCAAAATGTTGGCATCCATTTCCAAAGCGGCCAGCATTTCGTTCGACCACCGGCGGTGAGTAACGTCGAAGAGCAACGTTCCGGAGGCGTCGGAAACATCGGTGGCGAATTCTCCTGTCAACCGGAAGCGAACGAAATCCTTGGGGAGAAGAAAATGTGCGACGCGCTCGTAGACTTTGGGTTCGTGGTCGCGAACCCAAAGCATTTTGGGAGCGGAAAACCCGGTGAGAGCGGGATTGGAAGTGAGTTGAATCAGCCGGGCGGCGCCGACCTTGTTGGTGATCCAGTCGCATTGCGACTGGCTGCGCTGGTCGCACCAAATAAGGCTGGGGCGCAAGACGGCGCGGGTATTGTCCAGCAGGACCACGCCATGCATCTGGCCGGAGAGTCCGACGGCAGCTATATCCGAGCCTTTAAGTTCCGCTTGATTCAAGGCGCCGCGAACCGCGCTCACTGCCGCTTGCCACCAATCTTCCGGGTCTTGTTCCGCCCACCCCGGTTGCTCCATGCGCATGGGCTGATGGTCCGCGAGGGCGGCAGCCACCACATGGCCATCCGGGCGCACGATGATCGCCCGTGTGCCCGTGGTGCCAACATCGATGCCCATCATGTATGGCATAAGAAACAGGAGTTAGGAGTCAGGAGTTAAAACCACACAAGGTACTGTGGTATCGCGGCCAAAATGTAACCGCTTTCGCAGATTCACAATCCCAACGCAGCACGCAACCGTAAGTCCACTTCTGCCAAAAGTTGGGGGCCAAAGCGGCCTAGTCGGCGAACAACTATCTCTTGTTCGACGGAAACGAGTTTATGAAGCCTTACGACTGAGGTTACATGCAATCCCGTGGTTGTGAACTCAGCGTGGGCGCTAGGTACGAGACAATCTGTTGGATATCGGTCGCCACGCACCACGCTGGAAATCGCGGCGAGGATGACATCCCGGCCAATCGGTGATGGCGACACTACGAGCGCCGGGCGCATGGCTGAACCAGCTAAATCGGTAAAGGGGAAAGGCACCAGCACTACCTCTCCCCGAGAAAGACTGGAATTTGTCAAATCGCCTCGCCGTCTTTGGTCGAATAGATATCCTCACCACTCTCGTTCCAGAAATCAAATGCGCGGCCTTGCTGCGCCAGGCTAGCGAGGCCGCCATCGGGGTTTTCCTGCTCGGGTCGAACCTCGACTGGCTCCGCTCGTCTCGCCAGCTCCACCAGCCGCTCAAATTCTTCGCGCCGCAATACAGCCTTGTCATCGGTTAATTCTGCGTGTACGGTTGCCATACTCACTCCTTTCTAATCTTCTTTGACTATTTTGGCACAATTCCGGCGGAGATGACGTTTTCCTTTGAACCCTTCCAGCAATGCTTCCCCTGCTCTCGGCGCCAATTTCGCGACCATTGGACGGGACATGATTCTTTACAGAAGAGCCAGCGCGGCTGACCCCAAAGCGTAGCTTATCAGAGGCGCGTTACTTATCAAGTTGTGCCGCGGAATTTGGGCCACGGGTATCGTGCTTTGCAAGATTAAACCATAGTTGGGGATCGACACATACGCTCCAGCACCGAATGACATGACCCTTGGAAATTTGCCTGGATGGAGCCAGGCTATTTCTGCCCGGAGTAGCCATCCAACGAAGCACCCCCAAATGACGCAGAAGATAACCGCTGCCGGGATGGACGCAGAGTAGAGTATTGCCTTGCTTTAGGCCCAGCCGACCCTTCTTCCAATTAATAGTCCAATTTTGAAAGTCAAAAAGAAGAATACCATCTCACAAGTTTTCCCAACGGAAATCTGGACTAAACTGCTTTCGCAAGGGCGTATTAGTTTGTGGCGGCGAAGTCCGAATTTATCTTGCCGCGCTCTGATGCTTTTTTTCTTTAATGAGGTTGCGCAGCCACTTAACGCCGTTATCAACGGAGAATTCGGTTTGTGTTTTCGTTCGAGAATTCGAGCGAAGGTCAATCCAGACTACTGCGCCCAAATCTGGCTTCTTCGCAGGCCAATTAGCTAGTAGCTTCTCGATCCCCGCCAGCGGCGGTATGCACGCCGTCTCGGTTCTTCTTGCTCGTCACTCACCACTCGTCATTCGTCACTTTTCCTTAGGGGGTTCCCAAAGCTCGATACGATTGCCGTCAGGGTCCGTGATCCAGGCGAATCGGCCGTAGTCGGCGTCCTGGCGTTTCGGGTCGATTTCAACCCCCTCCTCACGGAGAACCTTAAGCAGTTCATCCAGGTTTTCAACCCGGTAGTTCATCATGAAGCTCGAACGGCTGGGATCGAAGTATTTTGTACTGGCGGGGAAAATCGACCAAATGGTCATTCCTTCCTTGGTGCTGTCTTCCGCGTCGCGCCAGTGGAACATGGCGCCGCCACTCTTCGGGTCGGCTTTAATTCCGAGATGCCGCTCGTACCAGTCATAAAGCTTCTTGGGATCACCCGATTTAAAGAATATACCGCCAATGCCGGTAACGCGTTTCATTTGCTGCCCTCCTTTAACCGCAGTGGTAAGTGACGAGTAACAAGCGACAAGCCAGGAAATGAACGTCCGTCGAGATTGCATTTGGTGTTACACCTCACCTTATGTCTACGACAGATTGCAAGAGTGATCATTCAACTGTCAATCTATACTTAGCATCGGAATTCGTCGACCGAAGCGCTTGAAGGGGACCCCAGGCTTTGCTACGGGGCTCACGCGCCATACCTGCCAGAAAAAAAGGGGGCGAGAGATCGCAATCCGTTAAGTGCGTTTAAATCTTTTCCCACTTCGCACTCTTTGCCGAGCGCTCAACCGCGTCGAGGACGGCCTGATTTTTGACGCCATCCTTGAAGTTGGGTGACGGCATGGTGTCCTTTTCCATGCACACCAGGAAATCATGAATGGCGTGGACGAAAGTGTGCTCGTAGCCGATGATGTGTCCGGGCGGCCACCAGTTGCCGACGTAGGGATGGGCGCCCTCGGTCACCATAATTGTCTTGAAGCCTTGGTAGGTTGCATCCTCCGTGCGGTCGTAGAATTCCAGTTCGTTCATGCGCTCGAGGTTAAAAGCCAGGCTGCCCTTGCTGCCGTAAACCTGAAATGTGTTGTAGTTTCGGCGGCCCCCACAGAATCGCGAGGATTCAAATACGCCCACGCTGCCATTCTTGAAGCGTGCGAGGAAATTGGCGTCATCATCCACCGTCACGCGGCCCTTCCCTTTGCTCCCTTTCGCTCCCCAGGAGCCTGCTCCGGCGCCCACCAGCGGCCTTTCTTTAATGAAAGTAGTCACCAGGCTCGAAATAGACTGAATGTCGCTGTTCAAATAGTGGGCAAGATCGATAGCGTGCGCGCCGATGTCGCCCAGTGCTCCACTACCGGCAAACTTTTTCTCCAAACGCCATACCAGAGGGAAATCCGGGTCCATGATCCAATCTTGAAGATAGGCGCCGTGATAATGATACATATCGCCGATTTTCCCGTCCTCGATCAATTTCTTGGCGAAAGCGACGGCGGGAATCTTGCGGTAGTTATGCATGATCATGTGCTTGACGCCAGCTTTTTCTACGGCGCGCAACATGTCCTTGGCGTCCGCCAGCGTGTTGGCCAGGGGTTTTTCGCAAATAATGTGCTTGCCGGCTCGCGCCGCGGCCACTCCCATTTCATGGTGCAAGTTGCCCGGAGTCGAGATATCAATCACGTCGATGTCTTTGCGCTCGATCACCCGGCGCCAATCGGTCTCCACTTCTTCCCAACCGAATTGCTTTGCGGCCGCCTCCGCCCCGGCACGGTCACGCCCGCAAATCAACTTCATTCGCGGCGTCAATTTGCCGGGAAAGAAGTGGCTCACCTGGCGGTAAGCATTGGAATGAGCTTTCCCCATGAATTTGTAACCGAGTAATGCGATGTTTATGTCACTCATCGATCATCTCTCCTAATCATGTGTCATTTGTCATTGGCCGGCCGATTCTAGTACATCCGTTTCATCCTGCGGAGCAACCGGACCGATTGATCGAAGGTAGGCGTTGAGCCTGGGTTCGAGTTCGTCAATCAGAGGCTTGATGATTTTGACAGACCGATCTGTAAGTAAGCGTCGTTGATGCGCCCTTCGAAGCCAGTGATGAGTTTCGTATAAAGATCCCCTCGCGTTTCTGACAAACCTGCGGTTGTCTTGATAACTTCCGCGCCCCACTCCTTCTGCGATGTTAGCTCCTACGCTGTCTGCAGATCGGATTAACTGTTTTCCAACTGTATCTCTCTCGAGCCTACCCCAACCGGACGCGGCATCCCAAATGGCGTCGGAAAGTTTCTCTGAAAGTTGGTACACCCGCAAGGACTTAAAGCTGCTCTTCGCAGGTTGCCGCGTTCCCATTCCTTCCACCCCTGGCTGCTAACAGAACGGCCCCCCAAGTGACAAAGGACAAATGACAAAGGACCAAGGACGTTCTTTTTATGCCCACCACATCTCTTTCAACTTTTCCTTGATCACAATTCGGCCCAGGAATTCCGCCGCTTTGGTCAGGCCCTCGTCCACGGACATCAAGCTGTCCTCGTGCTCAATGGAGAGCACATCGTCATAGCCCACCATTTCGAGGGTGGAAACCATATCGCACCAAAAATCGGCATCGTGCCCATAGCCGCAGGTGCGGAAAATGAACGAGCGGTTTTTCTCGTCACTATAAGGTTTGGTATCCAGCACGCCGTTCACTTTGTAATTCATTTCGTACATGCGAGTGTCTTTGGCGTGGACATGAAACACCGCATCGCCCAGGGCGCGAATGGCGGCGCAGGGATCGATGCCCTGCCAGAACATGTGGCTGGGATCGAAGTTGCAGCCGATGGCAGGCCCCGCCGCAGCGCGTAGCTTGAGCATGCTTTCCGGGTTATAGACCGAAAACCCCGGGTGCATTTCAATGGCCACCCGGACGCCATGGTCCTCGGAAAACTTGGCGCGCTTCTTCCAATAAGGAATAACTTTCTTTTCCCACTGCCATTTCAGGAGGTCGCCAAAATCGGGAGGCCATGGAGTGGGCGACCAACTGGGAAACTTGGCGTTATCAGAATCGCCCGGACAACCGGAGAAATCGATAATGGTCGCTACGCCCAACTTTTCCGCCAGCAAAGTTGTCTTGCGGCTGACCTCCGCGTTCGCTTCGCCGAATTTCTTGTTGGGATGGAGAGCGTTCCCATGGCAACTGAGGGCGCTGATGGTGACGCCGTGGTCATCCAGCTTTTGCTTGAATTCTTTAATTTTGGCGGGCGCGCTCAGCCAGTCGAGCTTGACGTGCGGGTCGCCGGGATAGTTTCCCGTCCCCAGTTCCACGGTTCGAATTCCCAGAGGCTTGATTTTCTTGATCACCTCATCCAGGCTGAGCTTGGCGAATAGAGCGGTGAATAATCCTACTTTCATGGATCAACTCCTTAAGGGCGCGCGGGGGGAGCGAGGACGGTCCCAAATGACCGGTCCGGTTGCCATCCCTGCGGTCGCCAGGATAGACCGCGAATTGCCGCGGAAGAGGGTAAATCTATAGGGGGCGTGGGATTAGGTCAACTGAAAAATGGAAGGACCGTGAGCGGATTTCCCGCTGGCCGCTCGGAGTGTGGGAGGGCACGCTACTTCACGAGTCGATTTCATCATGGCGATAAGAGTTGAAACATGTGCAGGGTAGGCGTAAGGTGTCCGGAGAGAAAGAAATGAACACGAACAGATTCACGCGCCGACGTTTTATGGCGGCCACCGGAGCGGGTATGGCGGCGCTCGCGCCTCGGGGAACCTCTCCCGCGGACAATTCCCTGCCTGAGGGTCTTCCGCCGCGCAAGTTTTACACCGTCTTGAGCCTGGGAAGGCTGGGCCTTCACGGCACTTTCGATCAGTCCATTACGCTGGCCGCAAAACATGGATTCGAAGGTATAGACCCCGACGCGGGACTTTTCGCGCGCCTCTCCGACGACGACTTAAAGAGATTGATGGACGACCTGAAAACCAAGAACATCAAACTGGGCGTAGCGGGACTGCCGGTGGAATTCCGTCGCAGCGAGTCCGAATTTAGTGACGGCCTGGCGAAATTGCCTGACGCCGCCAAAGCGCTCCAGCGCGCGGGTGTGCGCCGGGTGAGCACCTGGGTGCTGCCGTGCATTAATGAGCTTACGTATCTCCAAAACTTCCGCCAGCACGCCAGCCGGCTGCGCGCGTGCGCTCTGGTGCTCCACGATCACGGCCAGCAGCTTGGGCTTGAATATTGCGCCCCGCGAACCTTTTGGCGCAGCCAGCGCCATTCTTTCATCCACACCATGAGTGAGATGAAGGAGCTTCAGATTGCGATTGGGACAGACAACCTCGGCATACAACTCGACAGTTTTCACTGGTTCAATGCCGAAGAGACTCCGGAGGACATTGGAACCCTCCGGGGCAGCGACATCGTCACGGTGGATTTGAATGACGCCCCCCGTGTGCCCCTCGACGAGCAGCACGACGGCTCGCGCGAGCTGCCCGCCGCCACGGGCGTGATTCCGGTGGCCGGATTTTTGGGAGCGCTGCTCCGCATCGGCTACGATGGGCCCATTGCCGCTGAACCGTTTAATAAAACGTTGTCGGCACTACCCCTCGATGAGGCTTGCGATCGAACCGCTTTGGCCATCAGGAAAGCGTTTGCCGCAGCCGGCACCGCTTGAGGAATTTGTGGCAAGAAATGCATTTCATCTGGAGATTAAAATTGGGAGTGTGTAATATCCGGCCATGATCAAACCACTTTTCGTAATGTTGGGCATTGTTGTAACCGCGTCCGCCGCCGATCTCCCCAGCAAGAAGTATCTGAACTTGGCCGCAATCAAGACCATGGTAGCCGCCGCGGAAGCGGAAGCCGCCAGTCGAAACGTTCAAGTAACCCTGTGTGTGGTGGACGAAAACGGCAATCTACTCTTTTTGCAAAAAGCGGATGGCGCCTCGCTCAACACCATCCAATTCGCCCAGAAGAAAGCGCGGCACGCCGCGTTTTATGGCAGTCCTTCGAAAAACGGCGCCGACGCGCTGAAAGAGGGCAAGACCGACGTGCTCGCTTTCCCCGACTTCTTCCCCAATCAGGGCGGTCTTCCCATCAAAGTGGATGGACGCACTATCGGAGGTATCGCGGCGAGCGGAGCCAAATCCGAAATTGATGAAGCGATTGCCCAGGCGGGCATTGACGCGTTATTCAAAAAGTGAGACTGGCATCCGCTGACCGATACCCCTGCAAGCCCCTTATCGAAACTCGACGCAAAAAGACGCCTTAAAAAACTTTTCCGTAAACTTAACCAAATCTGCCCGCCTCGCATCACACCCGAATATGGAGGTGTGACATGAAAAAGCTGCTTTCTGTTCTCATCATTATTCTTGCTATCCCTATTGCCGCTCCAGCCCAAATCATACCCAGGGCAACGTTGTTCGGAGGCTACACTTTGGTGCACAACCAGCAATCAACTGGCGGAGCGAGCTTCAATCTTAATGGTTGGGACGCCTCGGGGGAGATGAAGCCGGCATCATGGCTTGGACTGGTGGGCGATGTGAGCCAGCAGTATGGGAAGCCTTCCGGAGTTCAGGAGAAGCAAACTACGGTCTTGTTCGGACCGCAAGTGACCGTGCCCGGAATCAAGAACGTGAAGCCCTTTGCGCACATCATGGTGGGTGGCGTCCACGGCACTAACATGGTGACTCCGCTGGGTATCCTGTGCACGATCACCAACACAAATTGTTCGCAGTTCGGGATTAATACCGGCACTGCGTTCGCCACGGCAGTGGGCGGCGGTGTGGACCTTAAACTTGCAGGGCCGCTTTGGATTCGTCCTATCCAGGTGGATTATCTGCACGCCAATCTCAATCCCGATCACCACACCCAAATTCGCATTGCCGCCGGGCTGGCGCTTCATTTCTGACCGCGAGTCGATCTGGATTGATGGCATATCCATCGTCAGGTAAGGTCCAGGTTTGAATGAAAAAAATACCCACTCATCTAGAAGTAATGTCTCAAAACCCTTAACCCGCGAGGTCATCCAACCAGCCTGTTTTCATGAGGTTAGTTCAAAGGCAACCATTCGGCAGCTGAGTTGCCTCACAAAACTGTGAGGCGCGGGCTTCAAGGTGGCGCCTGTTGTCGCCAGGTGTTTGACCAACGGTTGGCGCCATCAGACCGGCTGGCGCATGCATCCTCGAGCCCGGATCTGAGGAGGTCAAAAGACGCGAAAGCAGCAGGCTCAAGGGGGGTCTGCTCCAACCGCAAAGTGAGATTGAGGTTGATTGATTAAGATTGCGTGCTCCTGAAGATTTTTATATATGGTGGCTTTCATACCGCGCAAGGTAACGGAAAATGGCGAACTATTTACCAATATTTGTCGTCGCCGGCCCCATTCTCGCCTGGCTTGCTTTTCGAAGCAGGGCAAAGGGTGGAGGGGACCCCGAAAGCGATCCCAGGCGTATTTTGCGTTCCTTTCTTGAATGGTTTGGCGAGCTGGCCATTTTCTGCGGTCAATTAGTCCGAGCGTTCCTGACTCCCCCATACGAGGGGAGAGAATTCCTCCGACAATTAGATGAAGTGGGATCAAAATCCCTGCCGCTGATTGCGCTTGCGGGAGCGGCGACAGGCGTGGTGATGTCCCTCCAAACGCGGGACAGTCTGGTCCGATTCGGGGCCAAGGCAGTGATTCCCGCAGTCATCATTATGTCCATGATCCGGGAAACCGGCCCCATCATCACCGGACTGGTGTTGAGCGGGCGCGTGGGAGCCGGCATCGGGGCTGAATTAGGCGCGATGAAGGTGACCGAGCAAATCGACGCCATGGAAGTTTCTGCCGTCAATCCTTATAAATTTCTTGTAGCCACCCGGGTGCTCGCATGCGCGCTGATGCTCCCCCTGCTGACGCTGGTGGCCAATTTCTGCGGCATCATGATGGGCTGGATATCCACAACTCTCGCCGACCCGATTTCCTTGCGCTATTTTATGATCACCGGCTTCAAGGAAGTTGCCTTCAGCGATTTTGTGCCGCCTACTCTCAAGACGATTGTCTTCGGCGCAATTATAGGGGTGATTGGCTGCTTTCAAGGGATGCGGACCCGCGGCGGAACTGAAGGCGTGGGGCGATCGGCCACGAACGCGGTAGTGCTGGCCTCGCTGTTCGTCATTCTCGCCGATGTGATCTTGGTTCGGTTGATTCTTACATTTTTCCCTTATTAGGAATAGTCATGGAATATGGAAAACCAGCTATCGATGTGAGAAATTTGAGGAAGTCCTTCGCTGAGCAAATGGTTTTGAACGGAGTGGACTTGCAAGTCGCAGGCGGCGAGACCCTGGCTATTCTGGGCCGGAGCGGAATGGGGAAAAGCGTCTTTCTGAAGTTGCTGATTGGACTGCAAAAACCGGATTCCGGATCCATCCGGATTGGGGATCAGGAAATCACCAGTTTAGATCTCGATCAACTGAACGTCATCAGGAAGAAGATCGGTTTTCTATTTCAACAAGCGGCGCTCTACGATTCGATGAGCATCGAAGAAAATGTGGCATTTCCATTGAAGCGTCACGGCAAGCTCTCTCCCGCCGAATTAAAAGATCGGGTCAGCGACTTATTGTCGCGCGTGGATATGGCGCATCACCTGGCGAAAATGCCCTCGGAAATATCGGGGGGAATGCAAAAGCGCGTGGGATTGGCGCGGGCTCTGGCGCTCGATCCCGATATTCTGTTGCTCGATGAGCCGACGGCGGAACTCGATCCCATCACTGCGGGGGAGATCGAGGACTTGATATTGAAGCTGCGCGAACAACGCTCCATGACCTCGGTGGTCGTGACCCACGACATTCACTGCGTACGCGCGATTTCCACCCGGTTGGCCCTTCTCCACGAGGGAAACATTCTGGCGGAAGGAACCCTTAAGGAGGTGCAGAGAAGCCCCAACCCGTTGGTGGGGCAATTCATCAAAGAGGAGGCCCTGCAAACCATATGACAAGAACCGAACGACTGGGAATTCTAATTGTGGGCGGCCTGCTGATCTTTTGCGCCGGCATCTTCATGATCGGAAACAGGCAATTTCTCTTTAGCTCCACCTATCGGCTAAAGGCGGATTTTGCAACTGTGGCGGGCCTCAATGGCGGTGCTGAAGTGCGTGTGGCAGGAATTCACAAGGGGACGGTGCGGCAGATTCAGCTCCCTACTCAACCGAATCAGAAAATAACCGTAATTATGGATCTGGAGAGCTCAACCCGCGACGTGGTAAAGCAGGATTCAGTCGCCTCCATCCAAACAGAGGGTCTGCTGGGCGATAAATATGTGGAAGTATCATTCGGATCCCCGCAATCGCCCAAAGTCAGCGATGGGGACACAATTCAAAGCGAGCCGACAACGGATATTGCCGACCTGATCAAAAAAACCAGCGCCATTCTGGATAGCAGCGAAACCACCATGAAAAACATGGATGAAATTTCCTCTAAAATCGCCCATGGCAAAGGCTCAATGGGTGCGCTCGTCAATGACCGCAAACTCTACCAGGACCTCAGCGCCACCACGGCCAAGGCAAAGGAAGGCGCGACCGCTTTTGACGAAAACATGGAGGCCATCAAACACAACTTCCTGGTCCGTGGATTCTATAGAAAACGCGGATACAACGATTCCGCCGAATTGTCCAAGTACAATGTTCAGGATTTGCCCCAGGGTCAGATGCTTAAACAATTCTCCTTCGACGGGGCGCAGATTTTTGGCAAGCCGGATGCGACCAAACTGAAAAACGGAAAATCCCTGGATCAAGCCGGTTCGTTCCTCGAACAGAACAAATTCGGCTCGGCGGTGGTGGTGGCACATGCCGCGATGACGGGCGACACGCAGAAAGATCTGGTGCAATCCCAGGCGCGGGCCATGCTGGTTCGAGATTACCTGGTGAACAAATTCAAGTTCGACGACACGCGGCTGAAAACCATGGGACGGGGAAAGACAGGTGAATCGGACCAGGGTGCGGCCGATAAGGTGGAAATCATCATCTACCCCGCTGGCGTGGAGTTTCCGGCAGCGAAAGCCGATATGCGAGCCAGCCGATAGATCCGGGTAAGTTCCATTCGAGCCTGGCGCGAAATTTCGGGGGTCCAAACCCGACTGGACAATTGAATTCTGAGCTGGTCAGGGGTATTTTATTAGTTGGGCAGAAAGCCCAAATTTAAAATTCCGGATTATAAGGAGGCCCTTATGTCACCTAAAGACACCAAACCAAGTATTGTATTCTGCCATGGGATCTGGGCCGATGGCTCCTCATTTAGCAAGCTAATTCCGACGCTTCAGGCTGACGGGCACCAGGTGATCGCGGCGCAGTACGGGCTGGACAAGCATGCCGATGACGTGGCGACGGTAAAGCGCACCCTGGGACGGGTCAGCAGTCCGGCGATCCTCGTGGGCCATTCGTATGGCGGCTCTGTAATTACCGCCGCAGGAATGGATGACCGTGTTGTCGGGCTGGTCTACATTGCGGCCCTCGCGCCTGACGCCAACGAGACATCGCAAAGCCAGCTCAGCCAGTTCCCGGTGACCGAAATTTTTTCGCACATCGAAGTCGCGGATGGGCGCGTTTGGATGAAGCCGGAGGGCGTCCGCTCGTTCGCGGGAGACCTGCCGGAAGCGGAGCAGAAGATTGTCTGGGCAACCCATTACGCGCCGGACGCGGACTTATTCAATCAGAAAGTTGATGGCGTCGCGTGGAAGTCGAAGCCGGCCTGGTACATCGTAACCACGCAAGACCGGACCGTGCAGCCCGAGCACCAACGCTTTGTCGCCAAGCGGATGGGCGCCAAGGTGACCGAGATCCCGAGCAGCCACGTGCCCATGCTCTCCCACCCCGACTTGGTGATCGATGTCATCCGTACCGCTGCAAAGGCGGTTCAGACGCGCGCCGCCGGAGCATAGAAGCCGCAAACAACAACGTAAGAACCCGGGCCAGGTTGCCGACTGGCGAACTTGGCCCGCTCGACTATCCTTCAACTCAAGAAAGCCGACCGACACCAGGCAGTTTTGGGATAGCGGAGCACGGCATTTACTTCATGCAAGCGTTACCGCAGAAATGCGGATTCATCTAAAAGGGGGGACAACATGGCTAAGGTTACTTCTGACGAACAAGGGAAAACACCTGTTACCCGTGAGCGCCTGGCTGAACTCCTGAATGAGGATCTGTCGCGCGAATATCAGGCCATCATCGGCTATGTGGTTTATTCGCAGGTGTTAAAGGGCGCCGAATACATGAACATCGCAGACCAACTTACCATCCACGCCAAGCAGGAACTTGACCACGCGTTGATTATCGCCCGGCAGATCGACTACCTGGGCGCGATGCCAACGGTTACGTCGAAGCCCGTCCAAACTTCGGAGAAAGCGAAGGACATGCTCCGTTTCGATTTGATCCACGAAGGTGAAACCATCCGCAATTATCGCGACCGTGTTCGGCAATGCGAGGAGTTGGGCGAGTTTGCTATGGCCGAACAGATTAGAGATATTTTGATCAATGAACAGGATCACCAAATCGACCTTGCCACCGCTCTCGGCGAGAACGTTCCTGTCATGGGAAATAGCAAGACTCGCGATACGGGCAAATAATCGGCGCTAACCGCGGACCGGCTGGCGTTTTGATTTGAGCCTGGCACTTGCTATGATGTAATTTCCGGCGCCCATGCTTTCTCGGACTGCCTTCACCGCTTCTAACCCGACGAATCGAGCGCAGGGCGGCCTTCTCTCTTGTCGCTCGCGATGTGATCAAACGCTCGGTCGTGGGTCAGTTTGGGGTGGTAGCGGCGAGTTGCGGGGACCCCAGTTCGTGCTTTGGGGCTCGCCATGTGGCGGCGTAAAGCCGCCTCTACGTCAGACTATCCCACTACCAAACGCTCACCTTGATTGACACTGAGATTCGTTTCCTGTAGGCTCCTAATTATCGAAAAAGGTATACTCTTTTTATGGGGGAATAAGAGCTTTTATGAGATTTCCAAAGACGATTTTTCTTACATTTAGCATGGGGTTGATGGCGGGCAGCCTTGCCTTTGCAAGGCCGGCGGCGCTCGCCGCTCAGGATGCGAAACCCCCTCAAACAAGCCCACCCGCGTCCGGCCAAAAGACCGGCACAGATCAGGCCAAGCCCGGGCAACCTGCGAGTCAAGCCGCGCCAACGGCGACCGTGACACCAGAGGAGAGGCAAGCTTTTCAAACCATAAATAATGAGGCCGCGGCGGGGCTCGATCCTGACAAGGTGATTTCGCTGGCGGAAGATTTTGCCAAGAAGTATCCCAACAGCCCCATGCTCAGCGGCGTGTATGCTTTTGAAGCGACCGCCCACCGGCAAAAGGGTCAGCTGGACCAAGTCGTGGATGCAAGTGAAAAGAGCCTGAAATTGAATGGCGACAATCTGGTGAGCCTGATCATGTTGGCGCTGACTCTGCCCCAGCCCCAGATGATGAAAGGCAATGAGCTGGATAAGGAAAAGAAACTGGCCGAAGCGGAAGCTGACGCCAACCACGCCCTTGAGATCATCGATAAAATCCCGAAACAGCCCAATGAGATGGATGACGCGTTTAAGAAGCGTAAAGGAGAGGTTGCCAGTGAACCTCACGCCGCGCTGGGCATGATCCACTTACAGCGCTCCACCATGGTTTCCGTAACCGGTGGCATGGACGCCGATGAGCTCACCAAGTCCGCCCAGGAGTATCAGCAGGCGGTTACAGTTACTGACCATCCCCAACCTGAGGATTACTTCCGCTTGGGTGAAGTGTACGCGAACCAAAACAAATTAGACGACGCCATCGCGGCATTTTCCAAGGCTTCTGAACTCGGTCAGGGCTCGGGGATTCAAACTTACGCCGACAGGCAAATTGAAGCGCTGAAAAAGCGGCAGGCGGCGGCCAAACCTCCCGCCAAGCCTTGAGGCATCGGGGCGCACCCTGGCACGTTGAGTCGAGGCGGAAAAATTGCGCCCACGGGATTGGACCTTAGCTTCCCGGCCCTTGGTGAAGCAAAATAATTTGCGCATACCCACAACGCATGGCGGCACCATCCCTGGAAAAGCTTCAAGAACTAATTGGCTACCGGTTTCAGGAACCCAAACTGCTTATTGAAGCCCTCACGCATTCGTCCTTTGCCTCGGAAATAAGTGCAGGGTCGCGCGACAACGAACAGATGGAGTTTTTGGGCGATGCGATACTCAATTTCGTGGTCAGCGTCCGCCTTACCGACACCTTTCCCCAATTCGAGGAGGGGAAACTTTCGCGCGCCCGTTCCAGCCTGGTCGCCGGGCCGCACCTTTTATCTGTAGCCACGCGCCTGGGGTTGGGAGAGTTTCTGCGCCTGGGCCGCGGCGAGGAAAAAACAGGCGGCCGCACTAAATCGGCGCTCAGGGTCAATGCCCTGGAGGCCTTGATCGCGGCCCTCTATCGGGACGGAGGATTGGATCGAGCGCGGGAATTTGTGGAAAGATTTATTCTTCCAGCGGATCTACCGGCAAGAGCTGAGGAATTATTCTCCATAGATTACAAGTCCGCGCTTCAGGAACGCATCCAAGGGAAGAGGCTGGTCCCCGCCGAGTACCGCGTGGTGGATGAATCGGGGCCCGAGCATCAGAAGATTTTTACCGTGGAAGTAAGGGCCGGCGAGAATCTGAAGGCGGCTGGCCGGGGAGGAAGCAAGAAGGCGGCCGAGCAAAATGCGGCCCAGGCATTGCTGGAGACCATGGAGGGGAAAGCGGAAATCGATGGCTGAGGAATACCGGAAGTCTTCAACTCGCGACACGTTTGAATCGCTGGTAGTCACCGTAATCCTCGCGATTTTTGGGACCACCTTTGTGCTTCAGGCCTTCAAGATTCCCACCGGATCGATGGAAAACACCCTGTTGGTTGGAGACCACCTCCTGGTCAATAAATTTGCATTCGCCTACCAGCCCGGATGGCTGAGCCACGTCCTGCCCTACCGCGAGCCCGCCCGCGGAAACGTCCTGGTTTTTAAATTTCCCGGCGCGGATGAAGAACGTCAGGAACCGGGAGAGCATTTTGTCAAGCGGATCATCGGAGTGCCCGGCGATCGAATTCGAGTGGTGAATCGTCAGGTTTTTGTGAATGGCCAGCCGCTGGTTGAGCCTTACGTGCACCATACGGCCGAAGGCCTGGAGCGCGCGGGGGACAATTTCCCTCCCTATGAACCCTCGATCCCCGATTCCAACGCCGAGATGCGATGGAGTGAAAACATCCAGAACTACATCAAAGACGGCGAGCTGGTGGTTCCGCCCGGAAATTATTTTGCCATGGGCGACAATCGTGAGAATAGCTGGGATGGCCGCTTTTGGGGATTTGTCCCCCGCGAGCTTGTTTCCGGACGGCCGCTTCTGATTTACTGGTCATTTGAAACTCCGCACGACGAATTAACCCAGACAACTTTGTTTGAACGCCTGGAACAGATTTTTGATGTGATCATTCACTTCCCCACCAAGACGCGCTGGCGCAGGACTTTCAATATTGTACGCTGATGAAGTATCGAAAACGTCGATATGTTCGCAACGGACTGGCCGCCCTTGTCCTACTGTTGGCGGCGTGCTGGATCGTGCCCTCTTTCTTTAGCGCCGAACGCTATCGACGGAATTTGGAAGCCGCGTTGCAACGCGCCCTGGACCGTCAGGTGACTTTTGGAGCCGTCTCCTTTCGATTGCTCCCCCGCCCTGGATTTTCGATTGAAAATGCCGTCGTGCACGAAGACCCCGCCTTTGGCGCGGAGCCCCTGGCCCGGGTCGACAGGATCGATTGCGATCTCCGCTGGCGCAGCTTGTTGCACTCGCGCTTCGATTTTTCCAGGCTATATCTCGATCACCCCAGCTTCAATTTGGTCCGTAATGAACGCGGCGAATGGAACGTAGAAAGTTTCTTGCGCAAGACGGGACTGGCTTCCCCCACCCGGCCATCCGCCGGCACAGCCGCGCCCCGCGATAACCTCGACCTCACCGCGGATGACGCTCGAATCGACTTCACCGTAGCCTCGGTGAAGAAACCCTTCACCCTGATGGATGTCAGGGCGCGGGTGAGTTTCGATCGTCAACGGTCGCTACTCTCCTTTCGCCTGGAGGGAAGCCCCATGCGCACCGACTTGTCGCTGCCCACGCCCGGCCTGGTCCAACTCGAAGGCCAATGGACGCCGGGGACAGATCTTGAAGGGCCTCTGGATGCCGAACTTCGAACCCAGAGTGCGCTAATCTATGACTGGATCCCCCTGGTTTCGGGCCGCAATCCTGAGATCTACGGACTGCTCGATGCCCAAATTCATCTTACCGGCTCGCTCCATCATCTCAACCTGGAGGGCCAGAGTAACATCAGCCAACTCCATCGCTGGGAGCAGGTGCCGCCTTCAGACCCCTTGCCATCAGCGCTATTTTTTCGCGGACATTTCGACCGAACCCGCGGGCAAGCGGTGATCGAAGGCCTGGACTGGACATTTGCAAATTCCCGCATCCACCTGACGGGATCCATTGAGAAGATTCCTACCGCGCCTGAAATGGATCTCGTAGTATCGGTCGAGCGATCGCGCCTGGAGGATTTTGTGGCTCTGGGGAGGCGGCTTTCCGGTAAATCACCAATGGTAGGAATATCGGGACGCGTTGACAGCCTGCTGACGATTCAGGGTGAATGGAGCCATCGTCAATTCTCCGGGTTTGCGGGCGCCCGGGATATCGATTTGAGCACACCCTCGGGATCTTTTCCTGTGTCCGACTTCAACCTCCAAATCGGAAAGAGCGAATCACATATCGCGCCGATTCGCATTACTTTGGCGCCCCATGCTGAACTTGAATTGGAGGCAGTGGTCGGGCAGAGTGCGCCAGCCGTCCCGGCGCGAAAACTGGCCAGAAAAAGCGCGGAGATAATCAATGACACCCGTCCCCGCTACCAGATTTCTATCGTCGCCAAAGCCGCGCCTGCGCACGATCTGATCGGTTTTGCGCGAGCCATCGGCTTGCTGGCCGCGCCGGGACTGGACGCTCGCGGTTCGGCCTCCGTGGAATTCACCCTAACCGGCGCTGCCTGGCCGCTCGGAAGGCCTTCCGTGGATGGGTCCGCTGATCTTCGCGCGGCCAGCATCCTGGTGCCCGGCTTGACTGAACCGATTCATCTTCCTCGAGCCCACGTTCAGGTGACAGCCAACCACGTTATCGCCGACCCGGTGGTCGCCGTGCTCGGCACAAGTGTTTTCACCGGACGGTTGGAGCATCAGGGCGACCGGACCCAACCCTGGCAATTTGATATTCACGCCAACACGCTGAGTCTGGAGCAAGGTTCGCTTTGGTTTGATGTCCTCGGCCGCCGCCAGCCCGAATCTATTTTCGAACGCCTTCCGGGGCTGAGCTCTTTTGGAGAAGTGCGGGTCGCAGCCTCAAACCTCTTTGGGGCCTTAAAGGCTCATGGCCGGTTTGCCTGCCCCAACGTCTCCTATCGCGCGCTGAGCCTGGCGGATTTTAAATCGAATGTGGATATCGCTGGGCGCACCATCAATCTGGAAGGCGCCACGTTTCGAGCTGCGAGCGGGAAAGGCCAGGGAGGGATGATGGTGGATTTCACCAGCGCCCCGGCGCGAGTGGCGATTGACGTCTCGATGGCGGATGGAAACTTGCAATCCCTAGCCTCCCGCCTGCCCATTGAATTACGCAAGGTGCGCGGAACATTTTCCGGCGCTGGACATTTTGAAACCCGGGGATTGAGCCACGCGGAAATCACTTCTAATCTGCAAGGCAGCGCCACTGTGCGCCTGAATAAAGTCTTCCTGGGCGACTATGATCCTCTTCAGGCCCTGGCCCGCCAGGAAGGTTGGGGAATTCTTGAGCCCTCGCCGGTAGAACTGAACGTGCCTTCGGTCGCCGGGACTCTCGAGGTTCATGACCGCCGGGTGGTGTTGGGGAACGCGCCCGTCAAAGTCGCTGGAGGCGAATTGAAATTAAGCGGAGCTTATTCGTTCGATGGCGCCGTCGATCTTGACGTGCGCGCTGACGTGCGCCACTTCACCCGCCGTTGGCTTAACGTCAGAAGCGAAAACGCCACGGACTCGCAAGTGCTTGAGGTTCACCTTCTGGGCCCTCTCGACAAGTTGCAGGTGGCGCCGGAAATTGCGGCGTCACGCCCCACGCGCCCAAGATGAACCGCGCAATTCATGCTACCCTCTTGCCTGTCATGAGGCCGGACCGCCTGGCCCGGACAAATCCGGCCATGGACTCACATTACGGACATGAAAACAGGCGTCAAACCGAATGACCCCGACATCAAAATGGGCCGGCGTTACAAATCCTACGCCGCGGAGACCGGCGTATCCTATCAATACTTTTTTGCCGCCCAGCACCGCGTGAATCGCCCTGAGGGACAGGGGCGCGGAACAGATTTTACTTTCGTAATCACAGCGGACCAGCATCCACCTTTCACTTTGAGAGTCTTTGTGTCCGAGCGCGCAGTTTCAGCATGGCGCGACGCCCACGGCCGGGACCTCAACGCCAACGAGCAGTACGCCGCCGCCAAAATGCGCTTGTTCCGCGCCTTTGATGAGGATGAGCAATTGAAGGAACACTGTTTGAGCCTGATGGTGGATGAAACCAATGTTGAGGAACTCCTCCAGCCGCTCGATTTGGTGTAGAAAACGCCGGTCCTTGCTAAAAGGAGTATAGTCAAGGCGAATGGACTCTGACCGTATAGTAATAGCTGCAATAAAAGGTATCGCATGGTTCGCAGTAGTGGTTTTGTTTCTAGTCTTCGCCTATTTCACCATGGTAATGGCCCAATTTGAGTTTGCCGGATGGGCGAGAGATGCCTATTACGCACAGAACCCCTCGACCGAGGACGAGTGCAAAAAAATTCGCCCGGGAATGGACATTCCGCAAGTGTTGGGAGTAATCAATCGAAAGGCAGAGCCATTTGAGGAAAAATTGAAGCCAGACAGTTTTACTTTTTGGCGCGAAAGGCAGAAGTGCGTTGTGGACCTCGATGCCAAGACTTCAAGGGTAGTGAGGGCTCATCTTGAAGATACTGAGTGGTGGCCACCGAGAGTTATTGAATGACGACACCAACTGCTCCAACATTCGCGGCAGTGGGGTTCGCCATACCAAGGAGATATAGATGGTTGTGGAAACTATTCAAATTTTTCGGTGCGAGCATTCTCCAAGGCCTGCTGCTGGCCTTCATTTCGTTTTTTGTCGTCGCTGTTAAGCGTCCTCCTGCCCTGTCCCAATTTACCTTTATTCAGATTGGCATGAAGCGAGACGACGTGCAGAAGATCCTCTCGAATGGCGCGATTACGTGCGGATTAAGCTTTGATCCCTTAGCGACTCAGTGTACGTTCTCAGATTCTTGGCGCACCTACATTGTCGAACTGGACCCTACCACCGGCCGCGTGGTGCGCAAAGGCTTTATGTGGAGTGGACCCGCCTTTTATTATGGTCCAAGAATGCGCTACTGAGTGCAGTCTCGGCTGGCACCGCCTGATGATTCATTGAACTTAAAGGGAATATTCGTCAATGACGACCCGCCTATGCCAGTTAGTTTCTGCCTCCGTAGGGTTCATATCCGCATAAGCGATCGGTCTCGATTGAGATCTAGTCCCTGCAAGTTTGGGCCGTTGTCAAGCAGGAATTCCTTGAAGCTGGGACGCTTGCCAGTCACCTTTTCATAGTCGCTCTTAGAGAGGACAACCAAAGCAACGCCTCGCCAAAGGATCTCTTGGGGGCCTTCGCTAATGGCCCGGTTGAAGAATTCCTCGAATTGGGTCTCTGCAATTACAGGACGCCGTCCCATTTGCGCTCTCTTTCCTTTGGATATCTAAACATAAATCAGCTAAATGCAATTCGGAATTGAAGAATTCAAGAATACTCCCACCTGCAGTTTCCCGGGTTCCATTTTCCAATTTCCAGTTTCCAGTTTCATGCCCAATCACAAATCACCAATCACAAATCACTCAATAGCTCGCTCCCCAAACATCCCCTTCCCCAGCCACTGTCCGCCGTCCATTACCAGGACCTCGCCGGTGATGAAGTCGGCGTAACTGGAAACCAGGTAGGCGGCGGCGTTGGCGATTTCCCCGGGCTCGCCGATGCGTCCGCGCGGAACGGTATTGAGCATGGCGGTTCGCACTTCCTCGCTGGCCCACAGTTTTCCGCCTGCGCCTGAGGTTTCAACCGGGCCGGGCGAAATGGCATTCACGCGAATCTTAAAGCGCGCCCACTCTACCGCCAGGGTCCGCGTCATGGTGACCACGCCCGCTTTGGCGCATGCCGAATGGATGGTCCCCGGCCCGCCCGTCCACGCATAAGCGGCGACGATGTTCAGGATGTTGCCGCCTTTTCCGCTTTCAATCATGCGCAGCCCGGCGGCGCGTGAACAATAGAAAGTGCCGTTGAGGACGATATTCACCACCGCGTTCCAGCCGTTAGGGGAGAGTTTTTCGGCGGGACAAATAAAGTTTCCGGCGGCATTATTCACCATGATGTCGATGGAGCCGAGCTGGCGCACGGTTTCATCGCACATGCGATCCACTTGGGCGGGATCGCGGACGTCGGTTTGAATGGCCAACACACGCCCACCGTGCTCTTCGGCCACAGGACGCAGTTCGGCCGCGGTAGGTTCCAAGTGATCGAGCGACCGGCTGGCCAGCACCACGCTCGAGCCAAGACGCGCATACTCAAATGCAATGGCGCGGCCGATGCCCGTTCCGCCGCCCGTGATTATCGCCACCCGGCCTTCAAGCGTCTTTTCCGGCAGCATCATTTTGCAGAATTAACTGCGGAATTGTTGAACCGCACTCAAAAGCAGCCATCAGTTTTCAACCGGCACGGCGTCCTAAAACGAGAACTTGACCGCCAATTGAATTCCGCGCGGCCCGCCTCCGCCCAGGAATGGATTGCCCACGCCCACGTCACCGGTGGCTGTGATGGGGAACGATCCAGCGCCCACTTCGCGGTTACCTTGCTGAATGAATCCGTTGATGCCCGGGTCAGCCAGGAATGCGGGCAGGAATGGGTTGGCAAAATTAGGATGGTTGAGGATATTAAAAATATCGGCGCGAATCTGCATATTAACCCGCTCTGTGATGGGAGTGTTCTTGAAAATGGCAAAGTCCCATTGCTTGAAGGTGGGCCCGTGCAGCGAATCGCGTCCTTCATTGCCGAAGTGCCGGGTGCCGGGAACGCAATCCGAGGAAGACCCGGTAGCCACGGTTACGATGCAAGGAATTGCGAAGGTCCCCAGATCAACGTAGTGTAACGGGTCGCTGGTGTGATAGACGGTGGGTCCAATGGAGTCGGGACGGTCGAACCCCTCACCACTGCCGCTGAAATCGGACTCGAAGTTGTAATTGAACTGGAACGGTTGTCCGCTCTGCAACGTTGTCGTGCTGTTGAAGCCCCAGCCGTTTCTGAGCCGCTGCCAGTTCCCCGACATCTTGGGAAGTTCGTATCCAAGAATCCATGTAAAGCGCTGGGGCAAATTAAAGTTCGAGGGACCGTACTCAAGAGCGGGTCGAGTGCTGTCATTGGGTTGTGCCGCATTGGGTTCAAAGTCTTCGCCGTCGCTCGAATTGTCCATCGATCGCGACCACACATAATTCAGGATGGAGGTTACGCCATGCCAGCCAGTTACGCGGAGGCTGGTCTGCAAAGAGTGGTAGTTGGAATTGCCGCTCGAATTTTCCTGCATCAGATAAAACGTCCCATATGGATTGTTTCCATAAGGACGCGGCACGCTATAGTCCCCCGTGATGCATGGTGCGGGCGTGCAGGCGAGGTCGGAGGCGTTAATCGTGGCCGGGCTGGGCTGGTTGAGGTCGGTGAACCGCCACAGGCGGTGGCCCTGCGAGCCGACGTATCCAACCTGCAATACCACCTTGTCCGCGATTTGCTGTTGGATGTTCAGGTTGTAGTTATCCATGTACGGCGTTTTGATGTTGCGGTCAAAAGCAAAGCCATCGCATTCATAATTGCAGGCAGTCTCATCCCCGAACGCGGGGACGCCGGGCGCGATGCTGCCTGTAACACCGGCGGAAAAAATGGGCGATGCGCCAGGCAGCGGGTTATACGCCGGTCCGGGATCGAAGAACGGAGGGTAGGGCAAATGCCCTAATACCATATCCTGGGAAAATGCGTCGAAGAACACGCCAAATCCGGCACGAACCACGGTCCTGCTCTTGCCGGTGACGTCCCAGGCAATGCTGAGCCGCGGCGCAAAATTCTTGTGGTCTGGATTGTAAAGCGCGCTGAGGCCCGACTGCCCAACCTGGGTGTAGGTAAACGTACCCGCGACCGGGTCCAAACCAGTGACGTTACTGAGCAGGTTGTTCTTTTCGCCCACCACGCCGAAGTAATCCCAACGCAGGCCGTAGTTCAAGGTGAGCCGCTGGTTCAGGCGGAAACTATCCTGGGCGTAAAAGCCAACGCTATTTTCAAAAGTATTGCGATTGGAGTCACCAGCATACTGGAATCCGCCATCGACGGTGCCTGCGAGAAAATCCGCCAGGTTATCGAAGCTCAACCGGCCGCGAAAGTACTTGGCGAAGTACTGATCCACGGTGGTGCGATGAAACTCAACCCCAAACTTAACCGCGTGCTGGTTGATCTTCCAGGAGAAACCGTCGATCACCTGGTTGTTGCTATCGATCCGGTGGCGCGGCACGCTGCTGGTGGCGCCCAACTGTGCGACGCCACTCACCAGGATGATAGGCAGGCCCGAATTAGATAGGCCCGATGCCGAGCAGCCTGCGGTGGTGCTGGCGGCGCAAAGGCCGATGGAACTTGGTTGAAAGGCGCTGTCCTGGGGGAAAAAGCCCTCGGCAAACCGGTTCCAGCCATACCGAAGCTCATTCACTTTATTGGAGCCAAAAGTGTGCACGTAAGAAATTGAAACCAACTGCACCCGCGTCGGAGTGTAAGTGTTGAACCCCGGAAGCTGCCCGCCACTGGCCGTCAACGCCAACGGGAAAGACTGGACGCTGTCCCCGAAGAAATACCGGCCAGTGAGCAGGTTTCTCTGGTTGAAATTATGATCGATCTTGCCGATCACGCTGCTTAACCGGTTGAAGGAGGGAGAGATCACCGATGAATTGGGACACGGCGTGTTCACCCCCAGGTTCGGCGCAGGCCAGGGATGAAGGGCCAGCAATTTTGCGATCACCGGATTGCTCGCCTGGCTGGGGCTCAGTGAACCGTCGGAGGCTGTGCCCACGGGCACGCAGCCCAAAGTCACCACCCCCACCGTCTCACGCTGCCCTTCATAGTCGCCGTAGAAAAAAGTCTTGTCTTTGACAATGGGTCCGCCCAATGAGCCGCCATACTGGTTGTTGTGAAACGAAGCTTTGGGTTGGGAACCTGAATTAAAAAAGTTGCGGGCGTCGAGTGCGTCGTTGCGGAAATATTCGGCCGCCGTACCGTGCAGTTGGTTGCTGCCCGATTTGGTGACGATGTTGACCACGGCGCCGGCGTTGCGGCCGTACTCCGGGGCGAAATTGGATAGCACTGCAAGCTCCGCCACCGCGTCGACGGGCAGGATGGTCGCCGGCGTTCCAAAAACTCCCGCCTCGTTGATGGCGGGATCATTTCGGTAACCATCGTTCATGTCAGTTCCATCCAGGAGAAAATTGACCGAGCGTCCGCGCGCCCCGTTCATGGAGAAAACTCCAAACGAGCCGGGCGAATCAGTGATCTGGTCCGGGGAGCCGCTCACCCCGGGATTGAGATAAATCAACTTGGTGTAATCACGACCGTTCACCGGAAGGTTTTCCACTTGATTGGAAACGAGGGTGCCGCCCAAGGTGTTTTCAGTCGTCGTGACCAGCGGCACGTCTGCGTGAACTTCCACCGTCTGCTCGACCCTGGCGGGAGCCATATGCACGTCCACGCGGCGCTCTGCCCCTACGTCCACGGCCACGTCGGGTTGCGACACTGACCCGAACCTTTCCTTGGTCACCGTCACGGTGTAGGTCCCAATGGGAAGCTCGGGAACATTGAACTGACCCTCGTCGTCGGTCAGCGCCGTGCGCGTGAGACTTGTGGCCTGATTCTTTACGGTGACGGTGGCTCCTGGAATGGGCGCCATGCTTTGGTCGGTCACGGTCCCAAGAATCAGTCCGCGAAACGACTGCGCGCGCGCCATCCCCAACGTGCAGAGAAAAATTAGCGTTGCTTCAACCGCCAGCCTAAATCCTTTCAGCAATTGCGTCGCCGCCGGGCAGGAATCATCGATCTCTTTCAACCTCATTGAATCCTCCATGGCCAGGAAAATGTTGAGCCTTCTCAGATAAATTCCTAATAAGTTCTTCGAGACAAGCAAGATAACGAAAAATTGCAAGCGTCAAGCATTTGCAAGTGAAGGATGGTATTCGACGCTCGCATGGGATGTCAAGAAAAGCTGGGGGCTGCGCACCTTCTTAGGCCGGATTTTTCGCGTGGATCATTTGTCATTCTTCGGTTGACCCGCCGCGGGCCCTTGCGTACGATGTGCTGCCGGAATTGGAATCCGAATCCAAACTTCTTTACCCGGGATATTTCTGATAAGGAGCAATTCGTTATGTTCTCGTTAAGACTCACAAAGAACTTGTTTGCGACTGCCCTGCCCGTGATTTTGATGGTTGCCGCCCATGCAGGCGCGCAACAGAAGCCCTTCACGCTCGAGCAGGTCTTGAGCGCGCCATTCCCCGATGGTCTTACGGCTGCGCCCACGGGGGACAAGGTCGCATGGGTATTTAATGCCGGGGGCGCGCGCAACGTGTGGGTGGCGGAGTCTTCCGCTGACGCGAAAGGATACCAAGCGCGGGCGGTCACAACTTATGCGGATGACGATGGTCAGGATATTGCGGAATTGTCATGGCTGCCCGACGCGAGCGCCATCGTCTATGGCCGGGGCGGCGATTTTGAAAATGGAGGCGACTATCCCAACCCGGCCAGCAACGCCGCCGGAGTCGATCAGGGCATTTGGATTGTGGCGCTCAGCGGCGGTGCGCCCCGGCGATTGGCCGAGGGTCATTCAGCGGCTGTTTCTCCCAAGGGCGATAGCGTAGCCTACATTTATAAAGATCAAGTCTGGCTGGTGAGAATATCAGGAGGTGAAAAAGCGGCGCAACTGGTCCATTCCAAGGGAAAGATAGATTCATTGCGTTGGTCGCCGGACGGGTCCGATCTCGCCTTCGCCAGCTCGCGCAGCGATCACGGGTTCATCGGCGTTTACAACGTTCAAAGCAAGTCTTTGCGTTATCTTGACCCTAGCGTCGACCGGGATATCGAGCCCGCCTGGTCTCCCGATGGCAAGCAAGTGGCGTTCATTCGATTGCCCGCCAATCGGGAAGCATTCATGTTTGGTCCCAAACGAACCGCCCAGCCCTGGTCGATTCGAATTGCCGATGTGGCGGCGGGCGGAGGGCGCGAAGTTTGGAAAGCCGATGGAGGGCGCGGCAGCGCATTTCGCGAAGTTCCAGCCGACAACCAATTGCTTTGGGGCGCCGGCGGCCACCTGGTTTTTCCCTGGGAACGCGACGGCTGGACTCACCTGTATTCAGTTTCCACCGAGGGCGGCCGCGCGGAGCTGTTGACTCCGGGAGAATTTGAAGTGGAGCACACTTCTCTCAGCCCCGATCGGAGTCAGGTTCTGTTTGCTTCCAATCAAAATGACATTGACCGCCGTCACATCTGGAAAGTAAGCGTGGCGGGCGGACGGCCGACCGCCGTCACCAGCGGGACCGGCATTGAGTGGGCGCCGGTCATGACCAGCGACGGCAAAGCCATCGCCCTCCTGCGATCGGACGCGCGCCGGCCGGCGCGTCCGGGCATCGTTGTCGGCTCAAGCGAATTATCCGACCTCGCGCCCCAGACCATCCCCGCCGATTTCCCTTCCGCGTCGCTGGTGGAGCCGCAACAGGTGATCATCTCCGCCGCCGACGGAATGCGCATTCACGGCCAGCTTTTTCTTCCTCCGGGCGCCAAAGCGGGAGAGCGACATCCGGCGTTGATTTTCTTTCATGGAGGATCACGCCGGGAAATGCTGCTCGGATGGCATTACATGCAGTATTACCACAACGCGTATGGCATGAATCAGTATTTAGCGAGTCATGGATACGTCGTGCTGGCGGTCAATTACCGCAGCGGCATCGGGTACGGTATGGAATTCCGCGAGGCTCTCAATTACGGCGCCACCGGGGCCAGCGAATTTAATGACGTGATGGGGGCAGGCCTTTACCTGCGCGGTCGGCCCGACGTGGACCCGGCGCGCATCGGTCTTTGGGGAGGCTCCTATGGAGGTTATTTGACAGCGCTCGGCCTCGCCCGCGCTTCAGGCTTGTTTGCCGCCGGGGTGGACATGCACGGCGTCCACGATTGGAATCTGGAGATCCACCATTTTGTGGCCGCCTACGATCCTGCCGCCGACCTGAACGTTTCGCGGCTGGCCTTTGAGTCCAGTCCGCTGGCCGCCATCAAATCCTGGCGTTCGCCCGTTCTTTTGATTCAGGGCGATGATGATCGCAACGTGCCCTTCAGCGAGACCATCCACCTGGCGGAAGCGCTACGCAAGCAAGGTGTGTATTTCGAGCAACTCGTCTTCCCCGACGAGATCCACGATTTCCTGATGCACAAGACCTGGCTCGCCGCCTACCACGCCGCGGCCAATTTCCTCGACCGGAAACTCGGTCCGGGGAATTGAGGAATTGGGTGATCGAAGGCTTGCGTTTTCCTAGCTGATTCGGGGGGACCGAAGTAGTCAATCGCAATTGTGGTAGAGTGTATTACATGTATTTCAAGTGGGAGGATTTTGATTGCCATGTTGACTCTTCGGCTCCATCCCCGAATGGAAAAGCGGCTTAACAGGCTTTCTAAACGAACCGGCAGGCCCAAGTCTTATTATGCCAAAAAGGCGATTGAGGAATTCCTGGACGAGCAGGAGGACTACCTGATCGCCATCGCCCGGCTGGAAGAAGACTTGCCCTCGATCCCGTTGGCTGAGGTGGTCAAACAACTTGGCATGGAAGGTTAACTTCGAGCCGCGAGCCCTGGGTGAACTCAAGAAGTTGGACCGCGCCGCGCAGAAACGCATAATTGGTTTTCTTCAAGGGCGGGTCTGCGGCGAAGGCAATCCCCACAAAAACTGAAAACCTTTGTCAGGCGATAAAGCTGGTCTGTGGCGATATCGGATCGGATCATTTCGAGCCGTCTGCCGGATTGAAGATGACGGCGAAACTGTTTTAGTTTTGCGTGTGGCCCATCGCAAGGAGGTCAACCGCTGAGGGTCAGTCCTCTTCCACAAGTAGTTTCGCTGGGGCGGACTTTCTTGACGGCAAGCAGGAGGCCGGGCATTGGCGATCGTTCCGTGGCGCACGGCTCTGCCTTGGGAAGTCTAAGGCTGAGGCAATACCGTGATTCGTCGGCATAAGACCTTTATTTTCATGGACCTGCAATCGGCCAACATTCGGGTATTGCAGGCATCTAATAATATGTAAGGAAAAGGAGGGTTTTATGAAACCCAAATATACTTTGATTCTGGCTTTTTTCCTTGCGCTATTTGTTGGTGCTCTGGCGCCCATATCGGCCAGCGCCCGTGAACGTCATCGAGTCCACGTTTACTTCTCCTATGGCACACCCAGCTACTACTATCAGCCCGCGCCAGTGTACTACTACCAGCCGGAGCCTAATGCTTACTATTACCGGTACCATCGTGAGCATTGGCGGCGCTATCATAGGGATAGAGGCTGGCACCGAGGCTGGGATCGGGACTAAGCTCGGGTAGTCAATGTGCCAAGTGAGCAATAGTTGGACTTGCGGACCCGTCATGTGGCGGGTCCGCTTCTTTTAGGGCCATGAAGACGTTCTCCAGTCCAAGTGATCTTCGCGCATTCGTGCTGAATCTGGCGGACGAGTTAGCACGCGCCGGAAAGCCGGAAGCCTCAGAACGCCTGCGCGCCGCCGCCACATATCCCGCCACTACAAGTTCAGAATGGCTCGGCGAACTCGGCCTGGCTGTCCGTGAAGTGCAGCAAAAACATCAGCCCTCCGCGGCGACTCAGGATGCGCTGGAAAGCATAATGTCCGCCGTCCACGTTGCCTGGCCAAAGCTTTAGCCGCCCCAGCCTTCCCCCAGCATTCTGTCTATGGTTGGCCTTTGCTAACCGCCCTGAGCGTTAATCCAACCTTATGTCTATCGTCTATCCCCTTCTTGCCTTCTGCCTTCTGCCTTCTGCCTTCTGCTTTCTGCCTACTGCCTTCTCCCGCCCTCATGCTACAAGCCCGGCCCGCCGATGCAATCACCATCAGGAGGGTGAAATGCCAATTGACCTTAAGATATTGGCCGTCGATGACGAAATGGCGGCGCTCGAATTGTTCAAGAGTATTGTGGGCCCACTGGGCTACAACGTGGTGGGCCTCACCGACAGCCGCGAAGCAGCGCAGCGCGTTATGCAGGAAAAGTTTGACCTGGTCGCACTCGACGTGCACATGCCCAACTTGAATGGGTTTGAATTAACCAAACGCATCCGCCAATCTTCCGCCAACCCAAGGGTGCCCATTCTCATGTTTACATCCTGCGACGACATCGCCACCATGCGCGAGGGGTTTGCCTCAGGCGTTACTTTTTATATCGCCAAGCCTTTCAGCGTTGTCAAGTTGCGTGGGCTGTTTAGCGCCGCGCGCGGCATAATGATTCAGGAGCGCCGGCGATACATCCGCCTCCCTTTGGGAGTGGATGTCAAATGCACTCTGGGGGGGCGGCGCTTTAAGGCGCGCAGCCTCGATCTTGCTCAAGGTGGCATCCTGCTGGAGGGATCCGGCGGCATCGCCGATGGCGAGATCGTTGAAATCGAGTTTTCCGTTCCCGGAGAAACCCAGCCCCTGAAAATCATGGCCAAAGTTGCCGGCAAATCGGGCTCCCAGGGCACGGCTTTGGAATTTATCGAGCCCGAGGCCTCCGATCGGGCCGCACTTGAACGCTTTGTGATAGCGCAAACGGAGGACAAAAAGGCGGCCTGATTGAGGGTTGGGTACGTGATTTAGAGTTGCCTCGCAAATGATCGCCTTCCCCCGCTGACAACATACGACCTGCCGCCACCTTTTTAAATTTAGTATCTACACTCTACTGTATACCGTCTCAGGTCTTTACCTGATTGCAATTCCGCGCATACACCCGTATTTCTAAGGATTGGGTTGGCACCAGATGTTGAAACTTCCTGACCAATTGGAGGCTTAAATGAGCAGATTTGGTTTGATTCTTGCAGTTTTATTGGCGCTGTCAATCCCGGCATTCGCACAAGGCGAGAAAAACAGGGGCGGAGAGCAAAGAGGTGGCGGGCAAGCTAGACCATACATACCCAAGCGCGGTCCGGCACCCGTGCGCAACGCGCCCCACGCCGCGCCGCAAGCTGCCCCGCAGGCCGCTCCCCAGCAGAGGCGCAATTTCCAGGACGTGCCCCAGCATCCTAACGCACCGCACGTCCACACCAATGGCCAATGGATTGGCCATGACACAGGCCGAGGGGATCAGAACTATCACATGGACCATCCCTGGGAGCATGGCCGCTTCACCGGAGGCATTGGCCGCAGCCACGTCTGGCGGCTGGGGGGCGGAGGACGGGACCGCTTCTCATTTAACGGATTCTTTTTCAGTGTCGCGCCTGCGGACTACGATTACTGTAATGACTGGCTATGGGACCAGGACGAAATCGTGATCTATGACGATCCTGACCACA
Organism: Terriglobia bacterium; assembly: GCA_035308965.1. Lineage (GTDB taxonomy): Bacteria > Acidobacteriota > Terriglobia > UBA7540 > UBA7540 > DASYXZ01. Next base: position 122,662 of record DATGFN010000043.1, read on the forward strand.
TCGGTTGGTACCTGGCATATAACGTCCGGCTGGGGACATATGTTCACGTCGAGTTCCTCGGAAGATAGCTGCAAGCAAAGTGGCCACCCACTTGGGCCGAGGTCCGCGGTTTATTCGTGAGAAAAACCGCGGACTCGCTCAGGCGGAATCCCTCCCGCTAAGTTTGCCAACTGGATGAGAAGTAGATTGTGCCCACCCCCAGTCTGCTATCTGCGGTCTACTGTCTGCTTATTCCCGTCCCCAGCCCCGAGTCCCGGTTTCTTTTCCCCTCGTCAACTGGCTACTTCTTCCAAGTCCAAGGATGCGCGCTGGAATTATTTACGAGCCCCCGGCATAAAATTCCAGTGCGGCGTTTTCATGGCCGAGAGCAATCCTTGTGATTCCAATAATTTAACCCATCGTGGAAGTTGGCACTTCAAATGCGATGGGAAAGGCCGTTACTTATTATTCTTCGGCTTGGGAGAGAAAACATGCGCTATGCAAAATTGGGAACTTCACTAAGTCTGATCGGCGCTTTTGCATTCCTGACCACTGGCTGCGCAACCAAGAACTACGTTGCCAAAGCGGTTTCACCCCTTCGAAATCACATCGACAAAGTGGACAAGGATACTCAGCAAAACGCCCAGGACGTGAAAGACCTTGACGCCAAGACGGAGCGCGGCATATCCACCGCGCAAAATTCCGCCGACAAGGCATCGCAGTCGGCTGAGGCGGCAGACCAGCACGCCCAGTCCGCTCAGACTCTTGCCCAGCAGGGCGAGACCGACGCCAAGACGGCGCAGGAAATGGCTGAGAATGTGGACAACTATCAGCCCAACCAGAAGGTGGCGGTCCTTTTTGACTTCAATAGCGACAAGCTCACCAAAGAGGGCAAGGACCAACTGGACCAGTTCGCGCAGACCGTCCAGACTCAGAAGCACTACGTGATTCAAGTCCAGGGTTATACCGACAGGATCGGATCCGAAGACTATAACCTGGACCTCAGCCGCCGACGCGCGGACGCCGTGGTTCGCTACTTGACGCTGACTTACAACGTCCCGCTGGTGAAGGTTTCCATGCTGGGCTATGGTAAAGCCTCTCCAGCCGCGGACAACAAAACCCGGGAAGGGCGCAAGGAGAACCGGCGCGTTCAACTAACGCTGATGGTTCCTCCCAGCGTGGCGACCGCGCAGGCGGCGGAACCGCAAGCGCAATCTGCCTCCCAGCAGCCCGCCAATCCGCCACAGGAATAAGCGGACTGGGCTGCAAAGCAATTAAGCGGAGCGCTGATCCCGCGTGCGCGGGGTCAGCGCGTATTGCGAATAAAGAACCACAAGCTCGCCCAGGCGTGATCCGCGCGACCGATTGGTTACCCGATTACTCGGTCATATCCAGAATGGGCTCCATTCCAGAATCAGACCACCCCATCTGATGATTCCACACCTGCCGCCCGATGATGCAAGCCGACCCTTGCTGACTAGAATCTGCCAACCTTTTTGAAGTGAAGAGAGGGATGCCGTGGATCGGCCTTCAACAAGGCAAACGCCTTGTCGGCAAGTCCCTGCACCGCGACAGGAAGAGACCGGCAGGAGGCCCAGAAGTCAGGAGAGGCGTGATGAGTCACAGCTTGGTGGACCGGCCCTCGCGGGTGGCCCATACGTCGCGTTTTTTGCGATTTATGGGTTTAGGTCTCCGCCACAAACAACAAAGTCAGAAGAGGAAATTCATTTAATTTTAGTTTTGATGTCGCCAACATTCCATAGTTCGGAACGTAGGCGCGACCCGGCGGGTTCGACTCCGGAGGAGCGGGATAACTTGGCCCATGGCGTGAGCCGTGGGTTGGCGACATTCGCCCCAATGGGGCCTCGGCTGACCACGGAGACAAGAAGTCGCGTTGTGAAATCCGCGGGCGCCCCAAGGGGCGCCCCTACGGGAAGGCCTCCCCGGTCGGAGCTACACCAGGTTTTGCAAGGACGAGCCGCGGACTCGCCTAGGCGAGTCCGCGCTACCGAATTCCCGACTGTTTTTACAGCGATTATTTGTGCCCGTGTTCCTCGACGTGGGACTTTGCCGCTTCCGAGGCATGATGGGTCGCATGGAGGTGGTGCCCATGCGCGGCGTGGGCATGATGTGCGGCTTTTTCATGCTCACCCGCTTCGTGATGATGCGCCGCCTTCTTGTGGTGACCGGCGGCGTGCTCATGGTGCTCAGCTGCCTTATGATGATGCTCTGCTGCGTGTTTGGACATGAAATTTTCCCCCTTTGATTTGGCGCGGGTCCGTCCGCTTAACTGACATACCCTGCTGCGGTTGGCCACGGCAGGATGCACTGTACCGTGGTGAATGTTTTCCGAGGGTGAAGCTAATGTGAAGTTATGGTTAATTGTGGCCGGCTGGGGCAAAGCCAAAGCAGGAGCAATCCGTCGGCTGACGTACCGCACTCTATATAAAGAGCGACTTCAAGTAGCGCCGACCTTCAGGTCGGCATCTCTATTTTTCCCAAACGTGCCGACCTGAAGGTCGGCGCTGTGGGTATACATGCACGGACGGAAATGAGCCGTCGACTGACGGACTCGGAAAGGGAAAGAGGGGCGCCCTCCTCGGCTCCCCTCTCGGTCCCTCTCTGAATCGCCCGCATGTTTGTGCAAGCGGGATTAGGATTAAGTTGCCTAGCTGGTTGCGTGATGATGATGTGGCCAGAATTCTCGCGCCACGTGGGTGGAGGCTGTAATGCCGAGGGTGATGCCGCCGGAACTAAGTCCGCCGGCAAGCGTCCGAGTGGACGCCGGCTGCCATGCGCGCGAGATCATACCGCTGCCGAAAGCGCCGGATAGGTTCCCGGCTGCGACCGTTTTTTTGCCGGTCGTGGTCTTATGCGTGATCACTGTGCTTTCCAGGGCATATGCCATTCGCGGAGCAAAGCCGTGTTTGCCGGACGGGCGATAGCTCAACTCCTCATGCCGGACGCCGGCCACGCTATAGCGAATGGAATTATTCACGATATGAGTTCCGAACGACGAGGCGAAGCGCTTCCCAAACCCGCCCGCGCCCTGCCCCCATTCATGAGGTACATTTCGAGCCTGGTTAAGGCCCGCTCCGGCGGCGGAAGCAACCACCGATTTTCCACTGAACGTATTCCTTACGTAATCACTACGATTGCTGTCGTGCGCCGGGTGCTTCCATGGCTCCAACACTGACGCTGTCAGTGTCCCGGTCAGCGCGAAAAGCAAGATCACAGATAGGAGGGCTCTCTTCATGAAAGTCATAAATTACCTCCTTAAACTATATTTGACGGGGTGGCGATTCAATCGGTTGCACGCCTTCAAGTCATTGAAAATAAGCCGCTAAAGTTCGCAGCGCTCCCGCCTTCACCCCTATTGCGTGGCGCCCACGCTCCGTAATTTGGAATTTAGGCGATCGAGATCACGCATAGGTGGGGTCCCAATTTGCACTCTGGGAGCGCGGGCGTCTCGCCCGCCTTTTCCTTATCACTTGATTGCGGGCGAGACGCCCGCGCTCCCAGGAAAATCAGGAGACTATCCGTGAGTAAATATTCTTGACCTACCGACCGGTAGGTTGTTAAACTGGCTGAACTCCCGATGATTCCCAACCATCGGTTCACGCGCCTCGATGGTTTTGCGGATCGAGCGGGGCGGAGGTCATCCCCATGCCCGAAAAGATTTTTGTTTTTGACACCACGCTGCGCGATGGCGAGCAGTCACCGGGCTGCAGCATGAGCGTTCAAGAAAAATTGGAGATGGCCCGCCAGCTTGACAGCCTGGGTGTGGACATTCTCGAGGCCGGATTCCCTATCGCGTCAGTGGGCGACTATGAAGCCGTAAAGGCCGTTTCAGCCGAAGTCCGCCGCCCGGTGATCGCTGCCCTGGCCCGCGCCAACGCCAAGGATATTGACCGCGCCTGGGACGCGCTTAAAGAAGCGGCGCGCCCGCGCATCCACACTTTTCTTGCCACCTCGGACATCCACCTGAAGTTCAAGCTGCGCAAAACGCGCGAGGAAATCTTGAAGATGATCTCCGCGTCGGTGGGCCACGCCAAATCGCTTTGCCCCGATGTCGAGTTTTCTCCCGAGGACGCCGGGCGCACCGACCGCAGCTACCTCATTGAGTGCTGCCACGCCGCTGTGGAAGCAGGCGCCAACGTCCTGAACCTTCCCGACACGGTGGGCTATTGCATTGAACCCGAATACCTGCAGATGTTCGCGGACGTCAAGGCGCGCGTCCCCGGCATGGACGGCGTGATGCTGAGCACGCACACCCACGACGATCTGGGCCTGGCTGTGGCGAACACGCTGGCAGGAATTCAGGGGGGAGCGCGGCAAATCGAATGCACCATCAACGGCATCGGGGAGCGCGCCGGCAACGCGGCTCTGGAAGAAATTGTGATGGCCATGTACGTTCGCCGCGACGTGATTCCCGTGTTTACGGACATCCATCCCGAAGAGCTCTATGCTTCCAGCCAAATGCTCACCCGGCTCACCGGCATGGTGGTGCAGCGCAACAAAGCCATTGTGGGCCGCAACGCGTTTGCCCATGAGGCGGGCATTCACCAAGATGGCGTGCTGAAGAATGCCATCACTTATGAAATCATCACACCGCTCACCGTAGGCGCGCCCAGCAACCACATCGTGCTGGGAAAACATTCCGGGCGCCACGCGCTGGCGCAGCGTTACACGGATATGGGCTATACCCTGAGCAAGCCGGAAATCGAACGCGCCTACGAACTATTCTGCCGGATTGCTGACCGCAAGAAACAGGTTTATGACGAAGACCTGATCGGCATCGTCAGCGAAGGGCTGGATCATTTGCCGGAATCGTACACGCTCCGGCTTTTCCAATCCGTATCCTCGAGCAAAGGCCGGGCCACGGCAACGGTGGAGCTTGAAAAAGAGGGCCGCGTTTTCCACGACTCCGCCACCGCTGAGGGGCCGTGCGATTCAGCCTTTCGCGCCATAGACCGGATTACCGGCGTGCCCGGAACGGTATCGGATTTTTCCGTGCACACGGTGGGCCCGGGAACGGATGGCATGGCGGAAGTTTCTATTCGCGCCATATTTGAAGGTCGGGAATTTACCGGAAAATCCACCAGCCACAATGTGGTGGAAGCGGCAGCGCGAGCATATCTGCAAGCAGCCAACAAGGCTGCCTATGAAATTAAGCGCATCGCGGAAAGCGCCGATTTGGCCGCCCACCCAGTCCATTCTAACAAGCTTACTGATAGATTTTTCCCCGGTGGCTATTAATCATTTCAAAAATTAATTATCGAAACCTGGAATAACGTTGATTGATTAACACTCTTATTTTCAATCGCTTACGCTTTAGCCTGTCGATGCATAGAAGCGATATAAGTATAACAAAATAAAACATTTATTCTATCCTAGCCGGAATTATATAACACCAAGAAAATCCTGGCCGTTTTCCACACATTTTCCACAGAAACAGCTTGATTTTTACCTGCCGAATCCCGTAGATTATAGATAATGCAAGGCCTATTCAGGGTGGCGCTCTTGCCGGGGGACGGGATTGGCCCCGAAGTTACGGCCGAAGCCGTCAAGGCGCTTAAAACGATTGAAGAGGTTCGCGGCCCCACTTTCCGATTTCAGTCTGGACTGATCGGCGGAAGTGCAGTGGATGCCACGGCCGTGCCTCTCCCCGCCGAAACCATTGCCATTTGCAACAACTCGGACGCCATCCTGATGGGCGCTGTGGGCGGCCCGCAGTGGGACACTAAGCGGCCGGAGATTCGTCCGGAACAGGGGCTCCTTCAGCTTCGCCAGCGAATGGGTTTGTACGTGAACCTGCGCCCCGCCAAGGTGCTTGATTCGTTGGCGGGACTTTCAGCATTGAAAACGGAATTTGTACGCGGCACCGACCTGGTAATCGTCCGCGAGCTGATGGGCGGAATCTATTTCGGTAACCCGCGCGGCATCTTCGCCAAGAATGGCGAGCGCATGGGAATCAACACAGAGATTTATCGCGAGCACGAAGTGGAGCGCGTGGCGCATCGCGCCTTTCAACTGGCCAGGACGCGGCGCAAGAAATTGACTTCGGTGGATAAGGCCAACGTGCTCGAAACCTCACGCCTCTGGCGCGAAGTGGTCACCCGAATCGGGCGCTCCTATACGGACGTCGAACTCAATCACATTTATGTGGATAGCTGCGCCATGCAATTGATTGAACGGCCCACCAGCTTTGACGTGATCCTGACCAATAACTTGTTTGGCGATATTTTGAGTGACGAGGCCGCCATGCTCACCGGAAGCATCGGCCTTCTTCCTTCCGCCAGCCTGGGCGAACGCTACGCTCTCTACGAGCCCGTGCACGGCAGCGCGCCGGACATTGCCGGCCGCAATCGCGCCAATCCGGTGGCCGCCATCGCTTCCGCCGCCCTCATGATGCGGTATTCGTTCCGCATGGAAAACGTGGCCGCGGCCTTCGAGGCCGCCATCGAAAAAGTGCTGAAGCGCGGCGTGCGCACCTCTGAAATGCCCGGCCGCAAACGTCCCGTCACGACTTCACGCATGGGCGACCTGATTGCCGCCGAAATCCGAAAAATTCTCAAGTCCGCCAAATTTCGCGAGACTTAGGATTGGCCCCGCCCAATTCGCACCAGCCTCCAAGCACGCTTTTTCATCCTCCCCAAATGCAGGTCTTTACCGGATTCCATCGGCCGCCTATCCGAGCGAGAATTGTGAGGACTGCGGTCGCGAGGTCAAAGGTACTTCGTGGCTTAGCTGAATGGAAACTTGAATTTGGCCGGAGACAGGGCCATTATCCAGGAACAATGATGGAGAGATTCACAGCGCGGGTGCATTCCAGGATTTTCACGGTTGCCCTGTTTTTCTTTTTGAGTTTTTGTTCCATGCCTCCTTCACTCGGCTATTCGGTTCTGACTCACGAAGCCATCATCGACTCGGAATGGGACGGGCCGATCAAGGCTTCTTTGCTGCGGCGTTTCCCGAACGCCACGCCGGAACAATTGCGCGAAGCCCACGCCTATGCGTATGGCGGCTCCGTGATTCAGGACATGGGTTACTACCCTTTTGGCAGCCGATTCTTCAGCCACCTTACCCATTACGTCAGGAGCGCTGATTTTGTCAGCACGCTGGTAGCTGAATCGCAGAATCTGAACGAATACGCCTTCGCCCTTGGAGCGGTCTCTCACTATGTGGCGGACAACCAGGGCCACGATATTGCGGTGAACCGTTCCGTCCCGCTCCTCTACCCCAAATTGCGCAATAAATTCGGGGACCGCATGACCTGGGAACAGGATCCGGAAGCCCATGTTCTCACCGAGTTTGGCTTTGACGTGTTGGAAGAGGTGGCCATGCACAACGCGCCCCAGGCCTACCGGGATTGGATTGGATTTAAGGTTGCCAAGCCGTTGCTCGATCGCGCCTTCAAAAAGACTTATGGTCTGGAATTGTCCAAGCAAATGTTGAATCTGAACCTGGCCTTGAGCGCCTACCGCAAACTCGCTTCAAAACTCATTCCGGAAATGGCGGAAGTGGCCTGGGCCCTGCGGCGAAGGGAACTGGAAGGTCTTGCCTCGAGTGTGGATCATCAAAAGCTGTATCACCTCTCGCGTGAAAGCTACCAAGCGTGGCGCGGGAAATATACCAAGCCCGGACCCGGAGATAAGCTCACGGCATTTGTTTTCAGGCTTATTCCAAAATTCTGGTTCCTCAATTCGCTTGATTTCCACGCACCGACGGTAGAAACGGAACGGTTTTTTGCCGAGGGTTTGAGGGCCACAGTATCGAACTACGAATCACTTCTCAATGTATTGAACTCGGGCGGATTTGATCCGCCTAACGTAAACCTGGATACCGGCCGGCCCACTGAGCCCGGTGAGTACATCCATTGCGACCTGGCGTATGCTCAATTGCTTCACAAGCTTGAGCGCGAACGTTTTGCCGGAGTCTCGCCGGACCTTCGCGAGGACTTGCTCGCCTTTTTTAGCGATCCCGCCGCCAACTCTCTGCAACAACAACCACGGCGGTGGAACAAGGTCGAACATGATTTGAGTGAACTTTCGAATGAAACTAAGATTGCGAAAAGTTCATCCAGCGACGGTCCCGTCAATGACTGGGGGGCGAATTTGGCCGTTTCCGATCTGTCGCGAGCGGCAACCTCACCGCCGAAGTGATTTGTCCGGGCACAGAGACTTCATTCACCCTCGTGACGCCACCCCACCCCGGGGATGGCTAATGGACAGCAGGGTTTCAACCCAAAGAACATGCCTTTTTCCACACGACTTCCCTCTGCCGGCAGAATTCTGGTGTACACTGACTGAGGCGTGCTGGCCGAAACCGTAGGCCGGAAGTCAAAGTCATACCTTGAATCCCGAACTCATACTGATTTCTTAAAAGCTTGTGTAAATTAGGAAGGGTCTGAAGCCAGAGATGATTATCAAGGAGCTTTTCAATATGAGAAGGATGATGTCCTCGCTTGGATTTTTCCTCCTAACTATCCTGGTAGCAGGAAATGGTCCGGCCTTCGGACAAACATTTCAAGCCGGCATTACGGGACTGGTCACAGATCCAACCGGGGGAGTAATACCCGGAGTGGTGGTCACCGCCGTCAACCAGAACAACGGCTTCCAGAGGGGCTCAACGACCTTGGAAGATGGAAGCTATGACATCACTCTTCTACCTCCGGGGCAATACCGCCTGACCGCGCAGAAGCAGGGGTTTGAGAAATCGGACCGGGGCCCTCTGAACCTGGACGTGAACCAGCATTTGAAGGTCAACTTCCAGCTCAAAATCGGCATGCAGTCCACCACGGTCAACGTAAACGAGGGCGCACCGGTTCTTGAAACCCAAACTTCGTCGGTGGGCACAACCCTCGAGCAGACAAAAGTGGAGGAAATACCCACTAATGGCCGCCAATTTCTGGAGTTGACCTTGCTTGTTCCCGGCGTGGTTCCCGGGACTTCGGGATCAAGAATCAGTGACCGAGGGGGAGCCATCAACGTCAACGGCATGCGAGATTCGATGAACTCCTATTGGCTCGACGGCCTTGACGATACGGCCATTGGAGTGGGCCAATTTACAGTAGCCCCACCGCTCGATTCGGTCCAGGAAATGCGCATGGAAACGGGCGTCTACGACGCCAAGTTCGGAGCTCACGCCGGCACGCAAATGAACGTCGTCACCAAGTCGGGCGGCAACACTCTGCACGGCGAACTATACGAATTCCTCCGTAACAGCGCTCTCGACACGCGCGATTTTTTTGACCCCACCGTCCCGCCCTTCCACCGCAATCAATTTGGGGCCACAGCGGACGGACCGGTCGTCGTTCCCGGCGTTTATAACGGGCACGACCGGACGTTTTTCTTTTCTGCCTTTGAGTTGTTGAGGGAAAATCGCGCTTTCTTTAACCGGGCCGTGGTCCCCACCCTCGCCGAACGCAACGGCGATTTCTCCGACCTTCTGAGTCCAGACTGCCCTGTTCAAACTCTCTTAATCAATCCCCTCGCCCTTGGCCAGGGGTTGGTACAACCCTTCACCAACATCAACCAGGTTCTCCCGGCAGCCGACCCGGCGGGCCAGGCCATGGTGAATCTTTATCCCCAGCCCAATATATCGGGCGCCGGTTGCGGCAGCCCCAACTACACCACTCAGGTCAATCGCAAAATCAATTTCAATGATTTCTTTGGCCGCGTGGACCACCGGTGGGGTGCGAAGGACAATCTTTTCTTCCGCTACAGCTTGAATGGTGACAATCAATTCCTCCCTTCCAATACGAGTTCCCGCGCCGCCAGCACGAACATTCCCGGCTTCGGCACTTTTACTCATGACCAATACCAGATGGCCGGATTCGATTGGACGCACGAATTCAATCATAGCGTCATCAACGAATTGAAGTTCGGTTACAACCGCTGGCAAATTCGGGATGATAATCAAGACGAAGGGAATCCCATCGCACAGCAATTGGGCCTTCAGGGGCTTCCCACCGCCAGCGCCAAGCACATCGGTTACCCCGAACTGAATTTTTCCTCCTACGATGGGCTGGGATCGGACACAACCGACCCTCAATCGGGCGCGGTGAATACGTTTCAACTCGCCGACACGGTTACTCAGGTTCGAGGCAATCATACGCTCGCCTATGGAATCGACATGCGAAGCGTCGAACGAGGCAATTTCACCATCGATTCCCTGCTTCGCGGGCAATTCGATTTCACCGGACTCGTCACCGGGGGGCTGGGAAATCCTCAGGTGACCCAACCTCTGGGCTGTGGCGCCGCCTTCATTTGTGGAAACTCCATAGCGGATGCATTATTGGGATTACCCACCGATTGGCTGGCGGGGTTCCAACAATCCATTTCCGGCCATCTGGGCGAATACGATTTCTTCGGGCAGGACACATGGCGCGTCCGGTCGAACCTGACCCTGAGTTACGGATTGCGTTATGAATATAAGGGCCTGACCACCGACAAATATAACCGCTTCGCGAATTTTGATTTCAAGAGTGGTTTGGTCATGGTCGCCGGAACGAAATCCGTAACCCTGGAAAATGTCGATCCAAACACAGGACTGTTTGTTCCCGTGGGTACGACCTCTCTGGGCGGGACCGGAGAGAATCGTTCACTGCAACAACCCGACAAGGATGACTTTGCTCCGCGATTTGGTTTTGCCTGGCAGCCATTCCATAACACGCAAACTGTGATTCGGGGAGGTTACGGCATTTTCTATAATCAGACTTTCGGGGACGTGTTTTTCCTGAAGGCCGCCAATCCGCCGTTTGTCCGAATCAATGCCGGGAACATCGGGGCGGCTTTTCCGGCCATTGCGACGGGCCAAATCCCTGTCGGATCCGGAGCCGTGATCGGCAATGCCCTTGCCGGCATTGTCGGACCTTTTTATCCGACCCTCAGCCCGTTCCAAATCGACTTTCAAGACGGCCTGGTGCACGAATGGAATCTGGACGTGCAGCGTCAACTGTTCAACAACTGGGTGTTGGATGTAGGCTACGTGGGCACGCGCGGACTGCGCCTGCCCTTTGAAACCGATCCCAACCAACCCAAAAACTCCAACCCTGCCGCTTGTTTCGCCAGCCCCACCGGGGCATGCCCCAGCCTATATCCCAATCTTTCCGGATTCTCCTACACGCAGTCGAACGGCAAATCCATCTATCATGCCTTGCAGGTGAAGTTGGAAAGACACTTTGCCGCGGGCTTGTCCTTCCTCGGGGCCTACACTTATTCCAAGTCGATTGACACCAACTCGAGCGAATTCACCACCAGCCGCGATCAGAATTTCCCCCAGAATTCCATGGACCTGGCAGCCGAGAAAGCGCGCTCGGACTTCGATTACCGCCATCGGCTGGTATTGGCTTACGTTTATCAATTGCCGATCGGAAAGACGATGTGGCAGGCCGGCAACTCCAGCCTGAATTACTTGATTAAAGATTGGGAGTTATCGGGGGTGTTCACCGCACAGTCAGGAGGCCCGTTTACACCGCAAATCAGCGGAGATCCGAGCCACGCGGATGAGCAAGGTGTGATCGGTCTGGGCAATCCGACCGACCGACCCGATGTTACCGGAGTCAGTTTCTATCCTGCCACCCAAACGCCGAACCAGTTCATCCAACGCTCCGCCTTCGCGGCCCCGGCGCAATTCACCTTTGGCAATGCGGGACGGAATATTTTGACCGGCCCCGGGCTTTCCAGTTGGGACTTTTCGGTGATCAGGAACTTCCGCATCTCCGAGTCCAAGAACCTGGAGTTTCGGACCGAAATTTTCAACCTTCTGAACCGGGCTAACTTTGATATTCCCCAGCGCGATTGGGCGTCTCCCAGCTTCGGTCAGATCTTCAATACGCTTCGGCCCGTTGCCGGTCTTGCGTCCGGAGGGCCGGGCGACCCACGTGAAATACAGTTCGGTTTTAGATTGAAGTGGTGAGACGCCGGCCGGAGACCTACGCGCGCATTTTTTCCATTCGGGCACTGCCTTGCCCCGGGCGCCTGATTGCGCTCTTCTGTGCCGCCCTCGTTTCGTCAAAGATCCTGGCCTTGGGTTTGCCCCCGCCGGAAACCTACACCCTCAAAGGTAAGGTGGTGAATGAACAGGACCAGCCCGTCCAAGAGGCGCTCTGCACGGTCACGGGCGGACTTTTATCCACAGAAGGCCTGGCGGTCAAATCGGATCGGAAAGGTGAATTTCAGATCGAAGGATTGCTGCCGGGCGCCTATGACATCACTTGTGCCGCGGTTGGCCATGAGCCTGTGTCGAAGGCGGGTTTTTTGATTAACGATCAGCAACCTTCCGTGGTGGATATCGTTTTACCAAAAAGAATCGTAGTTCGTGAAAAGGTCGAAGTACACGAAAAGGCGCCGGAAATATCTTCCGGACAGGCAGCTCCCCCGGCACAACTCCGGGCCGCCCAACTTCAGACCCTGCCCCTGACCGAGCAGAAATTCAAAGCGGCCTTGCCGCTGATTCCGGATGTAGTCCGCACCCCTGACGGAAAAATCAACATCAAGGGTGAATCCGAAAGCCAGAGCTTGCTGCAAGTGGATGCCGCCACAGCCGCCGACCCTATCACCGGAAGTTTTTCCATTGATGTGCCCTATGTGGCCATTGAATCCTTGCAGGTTTATAAGGTGAGTTACCAGGCCGAAAACCGGGGATTCTCAGGCGGCCTTACCAGCATCCAGTTGCGGTCCCCTTCCGATACCTGGAAGTATGAATTGCAGGCCCTCACACCCAATCCGATGATTCAGGCCGGAACGCTGGCCGGCATCGCCGACTTCAACCCCCGAGTGTTTCTCACCGGGCCGCTGCTCGCCAATCGGCTGAATTTTTTTGAGGCCCTGGCCTATGACGTGGATAAGCAGCCCGTGCGCGGCCTGCCTTGGCCCAATAATTTGATCCGGTCGCAAGATTTGAATTCGCTGACCAGTTTCCAATTTATTGTTTCTCCCAATCACTTGATTACCGTCAACGCCAACGTGTTTCCTTTGCGGCGGCAATTCGCCAACATCAATTCTCTGATTCCCCAGACGGCTTCCTCCGACTATGGCCAGAATGGTTTTTCGATTGGATTCAAGGACCGCTACCTTTCCGGCTCCGGCCTCGCCTCCACCACGCTTTTTGAATTCACCAGGTTCCTCAACAACGCTCACGGCCAGGGCGCGGCGGATATGCTGGTAACACCTGAGGGATGGAGGGGGAACTTTTTCAACAGATTTGACCGGACCAGCACCCAGGAGGAAGTTCTCCAGAAATTTCAGTTCTCTCCAAAAACCTGGCACGGAAAACATGAAGTCACAGTGGGCGGAGAGGCGCTCCACCGGGATTACTCGGGATCGAGCCACTCGCAGCCGGTTCAAATTCTGCGAGAGGACCGATCACTGGCGGAGCAGATTGATTTTTCCGGAGGCAATGCTCTGGGCGCCGCGGACACCGAAATCTCAGCCTTTGCCCAGGACCACTGGTCCATCACCGAACGTCTGGCCATGGATGGAGGTTTGCGGTATTCCGGTTACACCATCGGAAGGTCCGTCGCTCTCGCGCCAAGGGTGGGCTTGGTGTATTCTCCCGGAGCAGCGGGCAAGACGGTTCTGCGCGGTGGCGTTGGTATTTTCTTTGATAACGCTCCCTTGCTCGCCGGGCGCTTCACTCAAAACCCCACGCGAACGGTCAGCCTTTTCGATGCCCTGGGTAACCTGACGGCGCCACCCACAGTTTTCCGCAATGGATATTTGGTGGCCGGCAGCGAGGGAGACATGATGGATTTCAACACGCCTCACCTGGATAGCACTCCCTACAACCTGACCTGGAATTTGGAAGTCGACCATGAGTTTCGTCCCAACGTTATGTTGCGCACAACTTATCTCTCCAGCCAGACGTTGCACGGATTTATTGTCAATCCATCCTCGCTTGGCTCGACGGAAAGCGCTCTCCTGCTTTCCGGCTCGGGGACCTCGCGATATCGGGAATTTGAATCCACACTTCGCGTGGTGGCGACGGGGAATTCGGAGGTGAGCATTTCGTACGTTCACAGCTTTGCCCGCGGTGATCTGAATACCCTGGACATGCTCTACGTGCCATTCGAACAGCCCGTCATCCGTCCCGATGTTTACGGCGTCCTGCCCTCGGATGTTCCCAACCGCCTGATCACGATCGGCCGGTTTCAAACTCACATTTGGGGCATCGAAGCAGGCCCCGTTTTTGACATCCACTCCGGGTTTCCATTCTCCGCCCTGGATGCGCTCCAGAACTACGTTGGGGCCGCCGATTCCCACCGGCTTCCGGTATTTCTGGCTCTCGATTTGAAGTTGGGGAAGGAGTTTACATTGCCCTTGCCCTGGGTTAAGAATCATCGCATGCGGGGCGCCCTGACCGTTCTGAATCTTACCAACCACTCGAACCCCAGGGATGTATTCAACAATGTCGCATCACCGATTTTCGGGCACTACGCGGGATTCCAGCACCGGTCCTTCGATACCGCGCTGGACATTATTTATTGAGAAGATTCTTAAGAAATCGGTTTTCGTCGCAGACGGCGGAATAACAGGCGGGAGCACAGTGGATTCACCCCTTCGCGGCAGCCTCGGCGAGGGCCAGCGCACCCAAGACCCCGGCATTGCTGCCCAGCCGGGGCGGTATAACATAGTTATCTATATCTTCTGTGATTCTATTTGCCTGGATATATCCATTTAGGAGTTCCACCGTTTCGCGCCGGATCAAGGGGAAAAGGCCGTTCTGCCTCATCACGCCCCCTCCCAAAATGATGCGCTGCGGGCTGAGAACGTAAATGAGATTGGCCACCCCCAGCGCCATGTAATGCGCTTCAAGCTGCCAGGAGTGATGATCGTTCAGAAGGAATTCAGCCTTGGCTCCCCATCGCGCCTCGATGGCAGGTCCGGACGCCAGGCCTTCCCAGCAATCGCCGTGAAACGGACAGACTCCGGGGAAGGGATCGGCCTTCCAGTCATGGGCAATAATCATATGCCCCATCTCCGGATGCAGCGCCCCGTGCATTAAACGCCCTGCCACCAGGCCGCCGCCCCCAATGCCCGTTCCCGCGGTCACGTAGACCAGAGTGTCCAGCCCCTGAGCCGCTCCCCAACGCTGTTCGCCGAGGGCGGCGGCATTCACGTCGGTCTCGAAGGCGATGGGCACGTTGAATTTTTTCCGGAATGTTCCCACCAGGTCTACGTTTTGCCAGCCCGCCTTGGGCGTGGTGGTGATAAACCCAAATTGGGGCGAGGTCGGGTCGAGTTCCACCGGCCCGAATGACGCGATGCCGATGGCCTGGAGCGGCTCGCGCTTCGCCTGAATTTCAAAATACTCCGCCACTTGGCCGAGAGTTTCGGCGGGCGAATGAGTGGGAAACTCAATCCTGGAAAAGAGGTCAGTGGGACTGGTTCCGACCGCGCAAACGAATTTGCTGCCGCCTGCCTCGATGGCTCCGAACATGAAAGGTGAAACCTCCGGAATCGGTTTTAAGAGTAATGTGGCAAGGAACAGGAGTGAAACCGCCAGGCTCCCGCTTTAACATCTAACGACACTCAGCCAATTCCCAACTTTCTCTCCATATCTTCGAGAGGGATCCCCTTCGTCTCGGGAAAGAAAAACAGAACAACCAGGAACTGGACAACCATCATGCCCGAAAAAAGGACAAATGGATATGCGCCTGACGAGGCAGCCATCAGCGGGAATGTCCAGGAGATCAACGCGTTCATAAACCAGTGGGTGAAGCTGCCCAAACTTTGGCCGTTCGCCCTGACCTGGTTGGGAAAAATTTCTCCCAGAAACACCCAGATCACCGCTCCTTGCGAGAAAGCAAAAGATGCGATAAACCCAACCAGCATCCATAACAATAGATCTTCGTGTCTGCCGGTGAGGAATATTGCGGCCACGCCTCCCAGGCAAGCCGCGGTACCCACCGCGCCGATTAAGAGCAGCGTCTTGCGGCCAATCTTGTCGATCACCGACATTGCCAGCAGTGTGAAAATAAGGTTCGTGGCGCCAATGGCCACGGCCTGAAGGTCGCCGGAATCCTTACTGAAGCCGGCGCGCTCAAAAATGAAATTCACATAATAGAGAATGGCATTAATTCCCGAAAGCTGGTTGAACATGGCAATCGATACCGCCAGGAAGATCGGCTTTCGAAATTTCCAGGAAAACAGGCCCTCTTTGGCGTGACGTGAGTCCAGCGACCCAATCATTCCCTGTATTTCTTTCTCGTAATTCTCTTCGCCGGTCTTTTGCAAAACCTGCCGTGCCTCTTCCACCCGATGCATCTTCACCAGCCAGCGCGGGCTCTCCGGAATGGTGAAGAGCATGAAAAGGAAAAAGGCTGCTGGAACAGCGGTGATCCCCAGTTTCCAGCGCCACTCGGTTGCGCCAAGGTGCAGCAGGCCGATCAGGTAATTGGAAAAGTAAGCGGCCAAAATCCCAAAGACAATATTGAATTGAAACACGCCCACCAGCCGGCCGCGCCACTTCGCGGGCGCGACTTCAGCAATATACATGGGGGCCAGAACTGACGAGCCGCCAATTCCAAGGCCGCCGATAAAGCGGGCGATTACCAGCGGGTACCAGCCCCAGGCGAAGGCGCAGCCGATTGCCGAAACCAGATAGAATGCAGCCAGGACGCGCAAACTGTTGCGGCGGCCAAAACGGTCGCCTGGAATTCCGGCAAACAGTGACCCCAACATTGTGCCCCAAAGCGCGATGGAGACCGTCAATCCCAGGGACGCCGCGGAAAGCTTATAGACGTCGCTCAGCGCACGCGTCGTTCCGGAAATCACCGCCGTATCGAAGCCGAAAAGCAGGCCTCCCAAGCCAGCCACCACGGTGCTCTTCATCAGATATTTGTTTAACCCCAAAAGGCTCTCCTCCCAGACCCGCTGTGGCGATGGCCGCCCCGTGACGCTTGGCAATCTAACATAAGTCCGGCTTGAACATTCGGGGGCAACGCCGAAAAGGCCTGCCGCACCGGGTCGTTCCCGCGCAGGCGGGAATGACTGCACGTCGGAGCGCCGGCATCTGGCAAATGACACCACTTTCCCCCGTGAGGAACAAAGGAAGAAGTTGGCGGACTGGTGTATAATCGGAAACCGAGTACGGAAATCCAGTCAAAGAAATTCCACAGATTTTGCCCACGGGGGTGCCAAAGAACCTATGCGTGCACATCTTACATTTATTTTGCTTTTGATTCTCCCGCTTAGCCCCAGCCCCGCCCGTTCCGCCGAAGGGCCCGGCAAGGCTCGATTGCTCCGTCCGATCTACGCATGGAACGCACCCCTACAAACCGCCCAGGGGAAAGAGCGAGGCGCACACAGCCAACCGGAACTCGATGCGCTGAAAGCTCTGGCGGCCGAGAAAGACCCCCACAAAATACTGGCGCTTGCCGACGCTTTTCTGAAGCAATACCCGCAATCCGAAATGCGTTATATGGTCTACACGGAAATAATGGTCGCCCGCGCGCAATTGGGGGAGCACCAGAAAGCCGTGGATGCCGGAAATCTGGCCATCCGGGACAATCCCGACTCCATTAGCGCCTTCTACTATCTGGGGATGGTTAACATGGATCCCCCGCCACTCGACTTCGACAAGGGATTTTGGTACGCGGCCCATGCCGTGGCCATGGCCAAGGCGACGCAGAATAAAGCGGCCCCCGATCTTGAAGCGGATTTAACCAAGCTGTACGTGGATTACCACGGAAGCAAAGACGGCCTGGATGAAATCATCAGCCGTGCCGGCTCATCGCCCCAGCCCCCGGATGGCTTTCTCGTCCCCGGACCCAAATTGTTCGGACCCGATGGAATCTCGCCCGCCAGCGTGAAACAGGGCGGACTGGGCAGTTGCTATTTCCATTCCACCGTCGCTGCGCTCGCGCAATCCAACCCCGATCTTCTGAAAGGAATGATCACAGACAACGGCAACGGCACGTATGTGGTCCAATTCCGTGACGGGAAAAAGGAAAATGTTTATCCCGAAGATCTTCGATTTGCGCGTTCCTCGCGGTTCGATCGCTCCGACGGCCAGTGGGTGGGCGTTCTCTTCCGCGCCTATGCGCAGAGGGTGCTGCGCGAATCGCTCCTGCAAGGCGTGGACCTGGCGGACATGTTTCCCCTCATCAAGCCCTATGCCAAAGAATTCGTGGAGACCACCGACCCTTTGCTTCTGGCCTACGACCGGTCCATTCGCGCCGTGGTGGACCAGGCGGGAGACATTGATAAAGTGCAACTGGAAGCCATGCTGAAATCCGAAACAAAAGACATCCCCATTCCCGACACGTTCAAAGATTCCCTCTTGCAGACCATGGAGTCCTCGGGCGTATTCGATGTGGTGGCGCAGGCGGTCAAACAAAACGGCGAGTTGTTCGGAGCTTATCGCGCCATCGGACACGGCGGCATTCCCGCCCGGGTCATGAAAACCTTGTTGGCAAAAGATCCCCTGGGTGCAGATATCAAATCGGCCGGCCAGGTCGCGGAATTGCTCGGCCAGGTCTCACCCGCCAAGCAGCCGATCGTGGTGGGAACCTCGGGGCTAGTGCTCAAGGATCTGCAAGCACAAAAATCGGTGCCGGCTGACACGGAAAAATGGTACGTCGAAGGACACGCCTACACTTTGATGAGCTACGACTCGCAGGCCCAAACGGTAACGCTACGCAATCCGTGGGGCGAGCATCCGGGGCCCGACGGAGTCTTCACAATTCCCCTGACCACTTTCGCAAACTCTTTTGCGATGATCCAAACCGTCGAACCCTGAACTCACTCTTGCACCTTGCTCCATCGCCATTCTTGATGACTGCGCGCCGCCGGCATAGTAATTGGGAATCCTGAGGCACCTTGGTGAAATCGATTTATTGGATCGATGTATTTTTTTACCTTTGTTTTGCCGCTTTTGTGATTTCCCGGTATCAACCCGGAGCAAGATTTTTTGCCGGGATTACCATCGCCGCCATTGGATTGTCTTTGTGGATTCTCGCCAGGTTGCAGCTGGGAAAATCCTTTTCCGTTCGGGCGGAGGCGAGGTCGCTGGTGACCACCGGCCTGTACTCCAAGTTCCGTAATCCGATTTATCTCTTCGCTGGAATTGCTTTTGCAGGCTTGTTCACCGCCTGGGGGAAAATTATTCCGGCGATCTTTTTTTTGGCGGGCTATTCCATGCAGTTCCTTCGGGCAAAAAAAGAAGCAAAAGTTCTTGAAGACGCCTTTGGCGAGGAGTACCGCCGCTATAAGGCAAAAACCTGGTTTTGATCTGACGATGGTGGAATGAAAAATTGCAGGCGTTGCACGCTCTCCCCCTTGATCGTGAGTTCAAGGGCACGGGAATGAGAGCGCGGGCAAATCAAGGTTCGACCATGCGATTGCGTATGGCGTAATGCACCAGGTCACTGATGGTGTGCAGGTTCAGCTTGCGCATAATATTCGCGCGATGGCATTCGATGGTTTTCTTGCTGACTCCCAAAGTGGTTGCCGCTTCTTTGTTGCTGTTCCCCTCGGCCAAAAGCTGAACCACCTCCCTTTCCCGGGGCGAGAGCACATCTTTTTCCCAGAAGGCAGCGGGCAAGGGGCCTTCACTTCGCCGGTAGTTTTCAACCACCATCCTGGTGATACGAGTGGTAAAAAAAGGGCGGTGGCGGCTCAGACTGTCCACGGCCGCCACCAGGTCGGAAGCGTCGTCCGATTTTCGCAGGTATCCTCGCGCCCCCGCCGCCAACACATCCCGCTCCGCCTGTTCGGACTCATGGACGGTGAGCACCAGAACCTCGGTTCTGGGAACGGCGGCAAGAATCTGGCGAGTGGCCTCGATGCCGTTCAAATCGGGCATGGAAAGGTCCAGGATCACCACGTCCGGCTTCAAGCGTTTTGTTTTCTCCACCGCATCCCGGCCGGAGGAAGCTTCGGCGCATACTTCCCAACCGGGCTGCAACTCGATGAGGGTGCGAACTCCACGCCGCACTATTTCATGGTCATCCGCCACCAGAATTTTAACTTCCTTCACCAGCCACCCCCTCTTGGCGGCGGTGCAGAATCCTTCTTCCGCTTCGTTGGATCAAAATGACAGCGAAGGGGACAAAAACTTCAGGAGGAGTGAATTTCATTAGCGCAATAATAAAAAGGGGCAGAAACCTGCGGAATTTAAATGCGGCTTGCCCACGACCTGCGGCTCCAAGCGAGGCTCCGATTCCAGTCCCTTTCCCATTCCGGCCCTAGGTCCACAAACAGTTTCATGATACATATACCACCATTATGAGTACGTGTCAAGTACGTTATCACAAATATGCTATCCAGATTTTCCGCCCTCGCCCCACCCCTCTCTAGCGACCAGGAGGGAGGGAAAGCGTCAAGCCCCATGATACCCACCGACACCCGTTCTATGGCTGTCCAGTCCGCCAAAACCACTGACCCGACAGGTATAGGCTTCGGAATTCTGCTTTACCGGTTTGAGTAGTTTGCAGAATAGCGCCACAGGAGGAAGCGGTCGCCGTTCAGGAAATTCCCCTCCCTGAATGTAGAAAGTGAAAAACAGCCCGGCCGCCGGCCTGGCCGAAATCAACCACCCCATCGGTTGAAAATGGCCAATGAATCCGGCCGGGGACATTCATTGTAAAGCACTTGTGGGCTTTTGGGATTGGAGTGTAAATTGCATGGTGAATGAGCAGCGTATCCCTGTAGGACCGGAGATTACGCGGAGGGCTTCGTATGAAGAAAATCATGGTAATCATTTTGTTCTTCGGCTTGGCTACCACCGCTTCCGCCCAACGAGGCGGCAGTCATGGAGGGGGCGGCGGACGTAGTGGGGGCAGCGGACGCTCCTTCAGTGGCGGTGGCGGACGCAGCTTCAGCAGTGGACGAAGCTTCGGTGGAAGCGTTGGGGCGCGAAGCTTCAGCGGGAGAAGCTTTAGCGGAGGATTCCGCGGGGGCTACGGCGGATATCGGGGCGGATTCCGCGGGGGCTACGGTTACGGCGGTTATGGCTACCGGCCGTGGGGATTTGGATTTAGCTACTACGGCGCTCCTGCCTATTACAACCCTTATTGCGATCCAGGATATGGCCCTTGCTACTATCCACCTCCGTACTATGGCGGATATTATGGCGGCCCTGGTGTTGCCATTAGCGTAGGCGTGGGCGGTGGCTGGCACCGTTTCGGACGCCGTTAAGCCGCTCGGCATTTTCGATTTGAGAAGTTGGCTAGGCCGCTCGCGCGTGGAACACCTCCTGTTTGAGCACCCCCATCCACGCGCGGGCGGGTTTTAATTCTCCGCTCTGCTCTTGTTTCCAATTCATCATTCGAGCCTCAGCATCACCCATTTCTTCCTCACGCCCTTGCTTCCGACCTTCCAAATCGCATACATTCGTTAACTCGGGCCGCGCTTATGCTGCGGTTGCTCGCGCATACCGTGCCTGACCTCTTAGTCGAAAACCAGCAGTCGAAACACGAGGGGCAAAAAATGAGTGGAAACCAGTTCAGATTTTTCCGACTAATTTTTCCGGCTCTCATTTTCGCGGTCCCGCTACTCAGCGGAGAGCCACCCGCAGATGGAGCCCGCCACCTGCTCTATGTTGC
Organism: Terriglobia bacterium; assembly: GCA_035308965.1. GTDB lineage: Bacteria > Acidobacteriota > Terriglobia > UBA7540 > UBA7540 > DASYXZ01. Next base: position 144,194 of record DATGFN010000043.1, read on the forward strand.
CAGCCCCGGCATTCGAAACTACGAGGAGTATGGAGGAGTGGGCGTGCTCGTCTTCGACATGGACAACGGGTTCAAATTCGTCAAGCGCATCCCCACCTGGGAGGTCGTGCCCGGTCAAAAGCCTGAAAACGTGAAGGGCATTGCCGCCAGCGCCCAATCGGGCCGGGTCTACGTAACCAACAATAAGCGCATGCTGGCCCTGGACGCCGTCACGGGCAAGATTGCGTGGGACATTGCCTACGATGGCGGCTGCGATCGCCTGGCGATATCGCCCGATGGCAAAACGATCTACGTTCCGCAGCTCGAGGGAAATTTCTGGCACGTCGTCAACGCGGAGACGGGCGCTGTGATTACGAATATCGAAACCGATTCCGGCGCGCACAACACCATCTATTCGCTTGACGGCCAACGAGTCTACATGGCGGGATTGAGGTCCAAACTTCTTTCGGTGGCCGATGCGCATAGCCGCAAGGTTTTGAGCGCCGTCGGGCCGTTCTCGGATGTCATTCGCCCCTTCACCGTGAACGGAAGCAACACGCTCTGCTTTGTAAACGTCAATGGATTACTCGGTTTCGAAGTTGGGGACGTGCGCACGGGAAAGAAACTCCATCAAGTCGTCGTGCAGGGTTACCAGGAAGGTCCGGTGAAGCGCCACGGATGCCCAAGCCACGGCATTGCTCTGACGCCGGACGAGAAAGAACTGTGGCTATCAGACGGCGCCAACAACGCCATCCACGTTTTTGACGCGACGGTGATGCCACCCCAGCAGACCACCACTATCAGACTCCGCGATATGCCCGGTTGGATCAGCTTCAGCATTGACGGCCGTTATGCCTTCCCTTCCACGGGAGAGATCATCGACGTCGCCACCAAGAAAATCATCGCCGCCTTACAGGATGAAACTGGCCGCGCCGTGCAGAGCGAAAAGATGCTCGACGTCACGATCGCGAACGGGAAAGTAGTGCAAGCAGGAAATCAATTTGGCGTGGGGATGAAGCAGAAATAAATTGGGTAGCCAGTGTCACTGCTGTTTGTGACCATGGGTTCTTTCCACGAAAAAGCCCGCGGTTGGCAGAGCACCAACCGTGGTGACCTACCCTATTACAGTGCCGTTGAATTCCGAAGACAAACAATTAACTTCACATGCGCAAGCTCGCGCTACCACCTGACGCCTTGAATATTGCATTATCCAGTTTCCCGGCCGTTCTTGGGAGTGCAGAGGATCATCGTTCCTCCCACCAGAGCTGCGACTGCCATCAAGGCCAGCCCAATTGAAAATGATCCCGTGCGCGTATTGAGGTAGCCAAACAAGTAAGGGCCGGCGAAACCTGCGGCGCTGCCCACTGAGTTGATCATTCCCACGGCGGCTGCGGCCGCCGACTGACTCAGAATTTCCGTGGGGATGGCCCAAAACGTGGGGAGATAGGTGATGGCCACACAAGCGATGCTGAGCATTGCCACTTCGATTGCCACCGACCGCGGTTGTGTGAGCAGTGCCAGGAATCCCGCCGCGCCAATGAACATTGGGACAGCGGAGTGCCAGCGCCTTTCGCAGTGCTTGTCGGAATGCCATCCGTTAATCTGCATCACGAGGAAGCCAACTGCGTAAGGGATTGCCCCCAGCAATCCAAGCCGAAAGTCTGACAGTCCTGACTGACGTTTCAGCATGGTGGGGAGCCAGAAAACTACGGAGTAAAGGGGAAGGTAATTGAAGAAGGTCATTGCAGCGAGCAGAAGGACGCTGCGCGACTTCAGCGCCTGGCCCGCCGTGGTCACTTGCGCGCCCACCGGCTTTTCTTGCTCCAACGTTTGTTCAATCCATTGCCTGCGCTCAGGAGCAAGCCACGCAGCCTCGCGAGGCCAATCGGCGAGAAAATAATAGGCAAACACTCCCCCGACTATGGCGGGCGCTCCCTCCAGGACGAAGAGCCAACGCCAGCCCGCGAAGCCGAGCCACGGATGGCCGAGAATCCAGCCCGCAATGGGCGAGCCAACCACGAACGACAGAGGAATCGCGCCCATGAAATTACTGGTGGCCTTGGCGCGGTCCTCGCGGATAAACCAGTGCGACAAATAGACTACTACCCCAGGGAAAAATCCCGCCTCGGCCGCGCCCAACAAGAAGCGCGCCAAATAAAGTTCGCCGGGAGTGTGAACCAGTCCCGTCAATGCGGTGAGTGATCCCCACAGGATCAGGGTGGCGGAGATCAACCGCCGCGCGCTCCACCGCTCCACCAGCAAAGCGCCGGGAGTTTGCAAGGCCAGGTAGCTGATGAAGAAAACTCCCGTACCCAAACCTATCACGCGGTCGGTGAATCCCAAATCGCGCGACATGCCGAGCGCGGCGTAGGCCACGCTGGTACGGTCCATGTAATTGACGATGTAAAGGACGAATAGAAACGGAAGCAGCCGCACAGCAATGTGGCGGCGCGTTTGAGCCGACAGGGAAACCTCAGCGGGCGAAATCGCGCCGGCAAGAACCGCAGCCAATCAGTTGTCTCCGGGAAAGGAATGAGAATCACCGATAGTATAATTGAAAATCGGCGGCTAGTGAATGATGATCTTTGGAGCTCATGGGGAGGCACGGCCTGTTACTTCAATCCTTCGACCATGTACAAATCGGACAGGAGGCGTATATAACCGTAAGCGTAGGTCTTGGTGTCGCGCGAAAGCAGCAGGCCGCGAATGGTGTCAATTCCAGTGGGATCGGACGGTTGGACCTCCTTCCACAAAGCACGCTTGCCGGAAGCCACGTCAACCTTAAAAATGTGGGCAGGCATATCGCCCGCGCGGGCGACATAAATCGCATGGCCGTCAGCGTCCCACGCCATGGGCATTTCGCCTGCTTCTACGCCGGGAACAATCCGGGCGTCGCCGCCGGCGATGGGATAGAGGTAACACTTTTGATCCGGCCCGATGGCAGCCGCCCATTGACCATCGGGTGAGACTTGGGGATTGGTGTGAACTCCTTCGGGTGAAATTGGCCGCGCCTGGCTTTCCGAGAGGGCTTGAACATAAAGGCGGGGCGCGTGCCCTTCTTCGGTTCCCAGAAACACGGCCCTTGTTCCATCCGGAAGCCATCGGGCCGAAACGTGATTAATGGAGTCATGCGTGAAAGGTTTGGGTTTACCCGGGCCTGTGGGCAACAACAGCAATTGCGCGGGAGTGGCCGATGGCCGTGAAAGCACCCACTTTCCGTCCGGTGAAATTGCGAGGCCGCTCCCCTCGCCCAATCTGACAGCCGGCGATCCATCCGTGCCGCGCATATACACCGCGTAATTGGGCCCTCCGCCTTCGCCGGCTTCAGTCAGCAACAGTGTGTGTCCATCCCGGGAAAGGTCGTTGGGCACGGACCAATCGAGCCAGGAGAGATCGCGAGACAGATCGCGTTCCTTGGCATCGTTCGGAGTTACGCACAGGATTCCGGCGCGGTCGTTGCCGCGCGTCAAGAGAGCTTTTCCGTCGCTGGAAATGTCAAGCAGAGTCAATTCTCCGGGGACTCTGGCCAGCAAACGCTCGTGTCCGGCGAGGTCCACTGCAAAAAGTGACCGGTCGCCACCGGTGCGCGTGGCTGTGAACCAGATCTCTTTTTCGTTCGGCGCCCAAGACAGCCCCTGCGCGCTGTCCCAGCCCGACGAGAGTATGGTCTTCTTCCCGGCCAGGTTGACCACGGCGATTCGGCCGCCATCATCGTCCAGTTGAGGGTGATCCACGAAAGCAACCTGATCGCCTTTGGGGGAAACCTGCGGATGGCTGATCCAGCCGTCGGCCGTGTAAAGAACCGTGTCAATTGGAAACTCGAGACGGTCGCGCCCGCTCGCCTGGCGAACCACAGCCAGACTTTCCCCGTCGGGCGACCAGTCCGCCCACTCAATATTGTCCAAAACCTCGCGCGGCGCGCCACCCACCAGGGGGACGCGGGCCAGCGTTCCCGTGCTGATGAACGGTTTTGACACGCGGCTTCTGAGCAGCAAGGCGAGTTCGCCCCTTCGCGAGATTGAAAGCACCTGCGCGCCCGCCGGTTCGAGCGGTTGAGACTCCGGACTTTCGGGACGGGTGGTGAACATCTGAAGCGGCGACCCTTCCCATGATGCGCTGTAGACCACCGTCTGGCCATCGGGCGCAAAACGCGCCGAGCGAACGATGCCCCGGCGGAAGGTGAGGGGGTGATAAAGCGGGATCGCAGATTGAGGCACGGCGCGATGCAGCAGCAAGGCTCCAATAGCGAGTCCGGCGCCGAGCATTACCAGACCTGTAACGGCGGCAAGGCGCAGCCCTTTTCTGTTCGCCCCAGCTTCCGGCAGAACTTCAGCCGCGGTGGGCCGCGTAACCGGCGTGCTGTCACTCTCACGCGCCAGGCTTCGCACGGAGGTGCGCGCGGAATCGAGGTCGCGCTTCAAACGCTTCAAATCGGCCCGCATCTCGGCGGCGCTTTGGCAGCGAACGTCGCGATCCTTCTCGAGCGCCTTGCTGATAATCTCCTCAAGTTTGGGAGGCACCTGAGCGTTGAGTTGGATAGGTCCGGTAGGCGTTTTGTTGATAATGGCGTTGAACAGCGCTGCCGAACTGTTGCCCTGAAACGGCATGACGCCGGTCGCCATTTCGTAAAGCACAACCCCGAATGAAAATAGATCGGTGCGCGCGTCGAGCGGCTCGCCCAGCGCCTGCTCGGGCGACATGTACGCCACCGTGCCCAACGCGACACCGGGCGTGGTCAGAAACTCCTCGCGCACCTCGGCGGCGGTCACCTGGCCTGAGGCGCCCGCTTCATCTTCGCGGGTGCGTTCCAGCGGTGTAAGTTTAGCCAGGCCGAAATCCAGAATTTTTGCCTGTCCTCTTTCAGTCACAAAAATATTGGCCGGCTTGATGTCGCGGTGGACAATGGTCTTGGTGTGCGCGGCGTCGAGCGCGTCCGCAATCTGAATGGCCAGATCCAGCAGCCGATCCATCTTGATGGGCTTTCCTTCAATCAGGTGCTTAAGCGTTTGCCCTTCAAGCAATTCCATCGCCAGGAACGATTGGCCATCGGCCTCGTCCACTTCGTAGATGGTGCAAATATTGGGATGATTGAGGGCGGAGGCAGCTTGCGCTTCCCGCTGGAATCGCTCGAGAGCCGTGCGGTCTTTGGCGAGTTCTTCGGGCAGAAACTTAAGCGCGACGGAGCGCCGGAGTTTGGAGTCCTCGGCCTTATAAACCACCCCCATACCGCCGCCACCGAGCTTTTCAACGATGCGGTAGTGCGATATGGTTTTGTCAATCATGCCTCGGCCCTCCGGGTACTGGTGTCATTTGCCGCCCGCTCGTGCTATCTCGTGCCGTCCTTCCCGCGAAGGCGGGAATCCAGTGTTTCCTTTGCACTTCACTAATGAATTAGAGATTTGGATTCCCGCCTTCGCGGAAATGACCGAGGCCTCTGGAATTTCCATAAAGGCGTCAAATAACTTAACACAATACCTCATTCCGAGATATTGCCGCACTTGTTTTATTTGGCTTGGCCCAGAGGCCTGATGATCTGCGATGTCTTTTAGACAGGTAGCACCAACAGGAATTGTTGCTCCTTGCCGATAAAGCAAAACCCCTAATCCACCCTAAGGGACCTTAGGGGATTATTTATTTGCAACTAGGTACATGACCCGATTGATGTTTCCCAATATGTTGTTAATATCTGCAAACCTTCCCTGGCACAGGAACCTCATCACCTCGGGAGACAGAGGGCCGCCGATGCGCACCTGCCACTCCCGCTGCATTCGCACGCCTCAGCGGGAGATGCTACTGACGTTCGCTCCATTCCCGCTCCAGGCAAATCGAAAAAGTCCCGCCCGGCCGCCAGAGTTTTTCGGGCAGCGGGGCGGGCATTGTCTATCTCGGATTGCGGCTTTAGTTTTCGGCGCGCAGCCGGGCCATTTCCCGGTGCAAGTCGGTGGCAAGATTTTCAAGGAGGCGGACCCGCTCCACGCGGCGCTTGAGGGCGGCTTCAAGTTTGCTGACTTGCCGCTGGAGTCGGCTGTTTTCCCGCTGCATCAGCCGGAACTCGGCGGGAGGAACGCCCGTCGGCCGCAAGCTGGGGTGAATTCCGTTGCCGCTTCGGATGGCGATGGCGCGCTGCTTGGTGTCGCCCGGTCCCGAGCCGTTCTGCGCTTCGCGAATAATTGCTTCCAAGCTCTTGCGCTCCGGAGACCGCGGGCAAAGCTGGCGCAGGGCCAGAAGGCGTCCCAGGCTAGGAATATTGCGGCCGCGCTCCCAATGTTGGACGGCGCCCTTGGTGGAATTCATCAATCGCGACAAGCCTTCCTGGCTCAACTCTAGGCGGTGACGAACTTTGCGAATGACTTTCCCGGTATCGATTGCAGCCATGCTTTCCTTCCTCAATTCAGTCGGACTTTGTTCCCGGCCGCCCAATCCGCATTGGCGGGACATGCCGGTGCCCTACCCGTTTAATCCTCCGGCGGCCACAGCCGCCCTACAATCAGCGACGCCTTACGCCCAAAGCTGTCCCCGCAAGGCCGGTATGTTTCGATTTGATTCTTGGTTGACTTGCGAATTGTGCACGTCAACTCGCCGCTTGTCAATGCCAGAAAAAACTTCCACAACCAAGGAGCATCACGATGATTCACACAATCAATCACGAACGGCCCGCAATGGCAAGAAGATTTTTTCAAGGCGCCGCTGAAGCCAGCCGGCGCGATCACGCCCGGGGAAATGAAGCGCCGCGCCCGCGGCCCCTGGATGCAAACGCAACCGGCGCGCATCCCTCCGGACCGCCGCCGCCCAGCCTGGCGCTGGCCACGCTTTTGGGCGCGCGTTGCAAGGTGAAGGGCTGCATCTATCCCGCCACCGAGGTTGAGACCGGCATGTGCCTCTGCCATTTTCTTCAGGAAGAAGAGCCGCAATTTTTTCAGTCCCGCCAACCCAGCCTGAGGATGCTTGAAATAGCCAAGTATGGTTTAACCACCGAGGACGAAGATTCGCGCATCCGGCAGCGGCGCCAAAGCGTGGCGTTGCGCGCCGCGTTCTTAAAAGGAGTGGCCTGATATGGATAACCCTGTGGATTATTCCAACACGAAGAGCTTACTCGCGCCGCGCTCCATCAATAGAGCGGCGAACAAAGCATCGGCCCTTGAAAAAACTCATTCATACATTTTCAAACGGGCTTCCGCTGACCTGGGCCGTCCCAGCAGAAGATCTCCGGCCACTCCGCTGATGATGAACCCCACAGCCGCCTGGCGCTTGCTCTGCGCCAAAACCGGCGGCGGCATTGCGCTCGCCACTTTCTATCGATGGATCCGCGATGGAAGGGTCTGCACCATCCGCTTGGGCAAAAAAATTCTGGTCCCGAGACATTTGCTCGACGTCGTGATTGAGAAATGTCTTAAAGGAGAAGAATTGCTTTGAGTCTATTGTAGCGGCGGTCTTGTAGTAGTGTCATTTGGAATTGGATTCCTTTCGTAGCCCGCAGCGCCAGGTCATTCCCGCGAAAGCGGGAATCCAGTTCTTCCCTGTGGCATTTCAAATTGCTTACAAAATGGATTCCCGCTTTCGCGGGAATGACTGCGCGTGGGAGCACCCGCGACTGGCAAAAGACACCATTACCCGCGGTGTCTGACCACCGGATTCTCGCCGCTTTCGCCGAATAGAAATTCGAAATCTTCCAGGAGAATCTCCAATGAGTGACTCACAGAAAACAGAGCCCACCGCTCAAATGGCAGTGCCGACCACCGTGCGCAAAAGGAAAACAGAGCAAGAGAAAATCGAGGCGCGCCTCCGATATGCCGCGTCGTTAAAAGCGCCTGCAACTCCACTGATGCTCAGTTCCAAGCAAGCCTGGAAGCGGCTTTGCGCCAAAACTGGCTGTGGCATTACATTTGGCGCCTTTCAAGGATGGATACGCGATGGCAAAATCCCCGTCGTTCGTTTGGGTGGGAAAATCTTCGTCCCGATCACGATCATGGAGCACGTGATCACGCAATGTTTAGCGGGGCATCCTTTGATTTAGTGGAGGATAGTTCTGCGCCCGCGTAGGGGGAGGGCTTGCCCTCCCCTTATTTGAGAAACTGACGAAGCAACAAAAAGGGGAGGGCAAGCCCTCCCCCTACGTTGTTAAATGCCCGGTCTGCGGCAATTCCAAGCCAAACCCCGCGGAGTCGCCGCGGCGAGAACCGTGCTACAAACGCGTAAAAGGAACCAAACTGTTATGGCCGACTCAAACGAACGAGAGCAAATTACGCCGGGAACAAAGACAATGTGGTTAAGCGCCAAATCAGGCGGAGCAAAAAGTATTGCGCGCGATGCCTGCGGCCGATTTTTCTGCCCTCCGCAACCCGCGGGCACGGTCACGGTTCCCGTCGCCTGGCGGAGCCTTTGCGCCCGAACCGGAACTAGCGTAACCATGTCCAAGTTTTATCGTTGGATCCGAGATCGCAGAATCAGTTCCATCCGCGTTCGCGGCAATTATTATATTCGGGTCAAGACCCTCGACAAGTTGGTCGAAAAAGCCATTCGGGGGATTGGGTGGTAGTGATTGCGTGGGGTGCGGCCCCGTCAGGGCCGTAATTATTTTTGCGGGCATCCGTAATCCGTAGGTTTCACCTACGGCTATCCAGCGTATTGCCCTTCAGGCAATCCCGAACGGCATGCAACCCACCGCAGAGCGGTGGACGATGGATAGCCGCAGGTTTCAACCTGCGGAACCGGAATGGCAATCCCGAACGGTTTTCAACCCACCGCAGAGCGGTGGACCGTGGATAGCCGAAGGTTTCAACCTGTGGAAAAGAAAAGGCAAAAAACCATATCAACCCGTCGGACGGCGGGTTGACGGGCGTACAATCATCTCATGTCCACCTACACCGCGATTGCGTATCACATTGTGTTTTCCACCAAGGGACGCGAGCCCGTCCTTAAGGCAGACCGTCGCCAGGAGCTTTTCCGGTACATCGGGGGCATTTTGAAGAAACGCGAATGCCACCTCCACCGCGTCAACGGTGTTGAGGATCACCTGCACATCCTCACCGGTCTTCATCCCTCGGTAAGCCTCGCCGACTTGGTGAAAGACATTAAAACGGGCACGTCCCATTGGATTAAGGAGCATTCTGTCTTCCCAATGTTCTCGCATTGGCAGGACGGATACGCTGCGTTTACGCATTCGAAGCCGGAACTGGAAAGGCTGATTGAATACATCATCGGGCAGCAAGAACATCACCGCGGAATGAGCTTTGTGGATGAATACAGAAAGTTGCTTGTGGAAGCGGGCGTAAATTTCGACGAACGATATATGCTTTGACCGGTTGCGGTCGGCCCCGTCAGGGCCGGGATGATCTTGGCGGGCACTCGTGGTCCGTAGGTTTCACCTACGGCTATCCAGCGTATTGCCCTTCAGGCAATGTTGAATGGTATGCAACCCACCGCAACGCGGTGGACGATGGATAGCCGCAGGTTTCAACCTGCGGAATAGGAAAGATAAAAGACAACATCAACCCGTCGGACGGCGGGTTGACCGATTTGATGTGCGGCCCCGTCAGGGCCGTAATTATTTTGGCGGGCACTCGTGGTCCGTAGGTTTCACCTACGGCTATCCAGCGTATTGCCCTTCAGGCAATGTTGAAAGGTATGCAACCCACCGCACAGCTACCCACTGCGATCCCCTTCAGGCAATCCCAAACGATTTGCAACCCACCGCAAAGCGGGTAGCGAGGACCGCTCGCCACGGCGAGTTCGCGGTCTCGCTCTCTTCCAAGCTACCGTGGCGCACCTGGACACTCCCACCTGCTCCGATTTTAGACAAGTGCCGCCGACTTGCCGCGGCGAGCGGTCGTCGCTGCTTGCTCAGATATCCCAAAATGACGCGATCCCGCCAAACGTGAAGCCGCCCGCTTTGGAAGTAGCGCAGGACTCGTGGTTCAGTCCTGCGGCCATTCCATTTCTTTGCTGGGTCACCATTCCCGCAAGGTAAGAGCGCAGAAGTGAAATGGAAGAGCCGCAGGACCGGAGAGCAGGTCCTGCGCTACCAAGGCCTTTTCCTGCGCGGCGCTCGAGTTCTGAGCCGGTAGCGAGGACCGCTCGGCGCCGACTCGCCGCGGCCTCTCTCCCAAACCACCATTGCGCGCATGGACACTCCGTTCTGCTCCGATTTTGGCTCCGAAATAAAACCCGCGGTGACCTCCGCGCTACGTGGCTGGCCAAACGTGAAGCTACTTTCGAGGCCTGTCGCCCCGCCGGAGATCAATCTTGATGCCTGTTGCCCCATTTTCCCACGGCTTACGAGGTGGGCCACGGTCGTTTTCTGTCGCCCCGCTGGAGCTTTGCTCCTCTCTTCTTTCTTTATTCCCATCTAAGCTCAGTCCCAAATCCTGCCCTTTAGAAGACTTCGACTCAACACCCGGCCTCTCGTGACATGGGCCGGATGATGATCCCCAACCGACAGTGTATAAATTTCCGGTAAAGCGAGGCGGGCCGGTGCAATATGTATGGCCATAATCCGGTGAAACCAAGTGATTTACTTTCAATCTCCGAATTTGGTCTTTGGCTTGCGGTGAATTCAAACGTGACACCAGAAGATGATTTCTGCGCGGCGAGCAGGTGCAAATGCGGGCTCCGTAACTCAACCGCGCAAGACGCTTGCGTGTCTTCAATGCACGATATTGAGCCGAGTCTATGAAAGCTTCTCAAAAGATTACATTCGTCGCACTGCTATTGCTGGTCGGGGCGGGAATTGTCGGCCTGATTCTGAGTGGCAGCATGTTCACGACCCAACCTAAAGGGAAAATCAGTTCGGGCACAGACGCCTCCGGCGCTGCCTTGAATCAGCAGTACCTGGAGACCGCCAAGCGCCTGTCGGCGCTGGCCGCGACGGCCGAAGAACAGCAAGTGGCGGAGGACGCGCTTCACAATGCCGACCAGGAATTGGACCTGCAGTTCGCCGCCGCGCTCCAAGCAGCCGGGAATCAGACAATTGTTCAGAGCCCGGAAGTGCGCGACATTCAAACTCGGATCGGAAAAATCCAGGCAGCAATTGAAACCAAGCAGGCCGAGGTTAATCACCTGACTGACGCGGTCAAGTCGGCCAAAGGTGATCAGCAGGCAACTGTGCAGCAGCAACTGGACGTGAGCCAGGCCGAATTGGATTTTTACAAAGAGAGGCTGGATGATGCCAAAGATGATTTGGTCCGCGCCGGAGGCGATCCGCACAGCAGGATCCAGCAGCTTGTGGACGAGCACCAGGCCGCATCGCACTCGGCTGACTCGGTCAAGTTCCCGTCCATCAACGAGCCGCCCCAGGGATCATCCAGCCTTCTGGCCAAATGGTCGCAATGGAAGGCCATCCGCCGCAAGGAGGACCAAATTCTTCAGGGCCGGCAGGAAGCCGTTAAAGCTGCTGACGCTCTGATGATTCAATTTGGACCACTGCAACAGCAGGTCGCCTCCGAACAAGCCGAACGGAAGGCCGCCGTCAGCCGGGCGAAAGGCGGGGCGACGGCCACCGCCGCGGCGTCACAGGTTGCGCCGGGATCGAAGCAAGCTGCGACGGCCGCGATTGCGATGCTACAACGCACGTCGCAGGACCAAAAGACCATGGCCGTCATGGGCAGGCGCATCCGAAGTCTTCAGAACTTGGGATTGACTTATGACCGGTGGGTTGGGCTGGTCCGGGCCGACGCGCGCTCCGTGATGCATGCCATGATTGCGTCCGCGCTTTGGATAGTTCTGTTGATGCTGGTGGTCTTCGGAATCAACCGGCTGATGGAGCGCTTTTTCGAACGCCTCAGCCTGGAACACAAGCAACGCGCAACCCTTCAAGCGGTGTTTAAAATCAGCATTCAAGTGTTAACCGTTATTGTAATTCTGATTGTGATATTCGGTCCGCCCAACCAGTTGTCCACAGTGTTGGGCCTGGCGGGCGCCGGGTTGACCGTGGTCCTGAAAGACTTCATCGTATCCTTCCTGGGCTGGTTCGTCCTGATGGGTCGCCACGGAATTCACGTGGGAGATTGGGTGGAAATCAACGGAGTCCGCGGCGAAGTGATCGAGATCAGCCTGCTGAGGACCGTATTACTCGAAACCGGAAACTGGACCGATTCGGGCCAACCGACGGGCCGCCAAGTTGCCTTCCTGAACCAGTACGCTGTAGATGGTTACTATTTCAATTTTTCGACCTCGGGCCAGTGGCTCTGGGATGAACTCCAGGTGCTCGTTCCCGGGGACCAGGACCCCTACCCCGTGGTCGAAAAAATTCGCGCCATCGCGGAAAAAGAAACCGAAAACAGCACTCACTTGGCGGAACGCGAGTGGCAAAGGGTATCGCGCCGCTATGGCGTGGGGTCGTTTACCGCCCAACCCTCTGTGAACGTCAAGCCCACTGATGCTGGAGTGGTGGTAATTGTGCGCTACATCACGCGAGCTGAAGAACGATCGGAAGTGCGCTTCCGCCTGAATCACGCAGTGGTCAAATTGCTGCACGGTGGAGCAGAACTTGCGCCTCCGCCCGAAAGGCCAAGCGCTCCGGAAACCGCGCATCGCCCGTGGTAAGCGTTCGCGACTTCACCCCAAATTCTCGTACCACTTCACGTTGCCGGTGGAGGCGCCGATGGTCACGATGTCCAGGCGGCCATCGCCGTTGATGTCTTCGAGGGCGATTCCGGAGGCGGCCATATCCGTGTCTAGAACTTCGCGCTTCCACTCCAGACCCGCCGTGTCGGTTGCAGAAAAAATAATCAGGCTGGTCCCAGCGCCGCGAAATCCGGCCACAATTTCGTCGTTGCCGTCGCCGTTGAAATCGGCGCAGGCGAGCGCGTGGCCATCGTTGAAGGTGGAATCGATCACGTGCCGCTCCCAGAGCTCGCCGGGTTTGGCCGATTGAGGCTGGCGATAAACCACCACCTGCTCCCCATGCCAGGGTTCGATGGTGGCAAGAAACCTCCTCCCATTGACCTTCCCGACGCCGATTTCGCTGGAGCCGCGCCGTGCTGATTTTGTTTCTCCGGAGCCTGGCGCGCGCGACGTGGGCTGATCGCCCGCGCCCAGCCGGATTTTTGTCCAACGCAGATTCGGGATATGGCCGGCGGAATGGAAAAGATGCACACCCTCAAAGCTGGCGGTCAATATTTCATCGCGCCCGTCGCCATCCCAATCCAAGACGCGAAGGCCGTGAATCACGGTGAGCGTGTCATCAATCAAATAAGATTCCCAATTGGCTTTCGGCTCGTTCCGGCCGCTCGAGTGGCGGCGCTGCATTTCATCCGGCATGGCCAACCATGTAAGCGGAGCGGCAATGGCATAATCGGGCGCGTGCGCACCGCGGCCGAGAAGCGGCGCGGCAACGAGTTCATAGCGGCCATCGCCGTCGAGGTCCCCCCAGCGTAAACGGTGCGACGTGGGGATCTGGCCGATCTGAGTTAGCGACCATTCGGCGTCAGGCGATTCGGGAGGCGCGGCCCACCACAAATTCCCGCCGTGCGTGCTGTCGTCGATGGAAAAATCGGTTGCCAGCGCGACGCCATGGGATTGATTGCCCTTGCCGAAAAGGGGAGCCAGGCTGATGTTACCGGAAGTCTTGGTGGTGATGGGCCGCGGCTTCCAGCCTGGATTCTCGTACCACTCGACGATGTGATCTTGCGAGCTGAGGGCCAGGATATCCGACTTGCCATCGCCGTTGACGTCCGCGACTGCTACTTGGTAACCGTGGGGAATTTTGGCGACTTGATGGATTTTCCAGCGCAGAGGCGATTTCGATTCTGCCGGTCTTCCCTGACTCGATGATGGAGGGGTTCCAGATATACATGGGCTCAATACTGCGCCGGTAACAGCGGTCTTCAGAAAATCGCGGCGGGTGATTCGTAATCTTCCTTGCGCCATTGTTCTAAGCAAGAAATCCCGGGCGAACCTTCGAATCACCGCCCCACAATTTCCGCCAGCGCGACCACGGCGGCGTCAACCTCGCTTTGAGTGTTGTAATAGTGCGGCGAGATACGGAGGGCGGAGACCGCTCTTTTTTCGTCCATGTCGATCACGGCATAGTCACGGAGGCTGGCGCTGGTATTGATCCCGCGCTGCCGAAGTTCCGCGACCACCTCACCTGCGGGGTGTCCCTTTACCTCCACAGTAACGATGGCGGCGAGCGAAGAGCCGCGATCGAGAACCCGCAGGCCCGGGACCTCGCTGAGTTTGGCCCGCGTGTAGGCAGCCAGCTCGCGCGCCCGGCGGCCGCCCTCGGCCACTCCAACGGCAGAGGCATAGCGCGCGGCTTCACCCATGCCGAGGACGAGCGCGTAAGCGAACTCCCAATTCTCGAAGCGGCGGGCATCATCCACCAGCTCGAATGAATCCGCCTCAACCCATTTCGCGCCCTGCATGTCCACCAGCAGCGGATAGAGACCGCGCTCGAGCGCGCGGCTCGAAACGTAAAGAAAGCCGATGCCACGCGGGCCGCGAAGAAACTTGCGCGCTGTACCCGAAAGGAAATCACAGTGAAGGCGTGCGATGTCAATGGGGATATGCCCGACGGCCTGGCAGGCGTCCACCAGGAAAGGAATCCCCGCCGCCTCGCAAATTTCGCCCACCGCTTCGACAGGCTGAATCAATCCGGAGTTGGTGGGGACCCAGGTCACCGCTACCAGACGGACTTCCGGCTTGGCGATCAATTCCCGCACCGATTCCGGATCGACACCGCCCCCGGGGAGATCGCGGGCGCGCAGGATTTTCACTCCGAATCGGCGGGCCAGCGAGAGATACATAAGCTGATTGGAAATGTAATCGTTGCGCGTGGTGACGATGGCGTCGAGGGTGGAGAAATCAAAAGCGGCGAGAGCCTGGGAATATGCCACGGTGGCATTTTCGACCACCGCGATGTTTCTGGCCTGGGCCCCGATCAGGCGGGCGACATTTTCATAAGCCTGGTGGATGGCTTCGGTCGCGGCGTCAGCGGATTCGTATCCGCCAAAATCGGCCTCGCGCCGCAAATGGCCCAAGACTGCGTCAAGGACCGGCTGGGGCATAAGTCCAGCGCCCGCGTTGTTCAGATGATTCCGGTTGGCGCAACCCGGAGTTTCGGCGCGCCAACCGGCAACACGCTCGTCCAAGAACATTTCCATCCCATTTATTTCTCGGCGATCACAAGCTGCTCGAATGTGGGAGGAAGCTGGCGAAGCTCCGTCCGCGAAAATCCGGCATTGTTGAACATACGCTGATACTCGGAAAAAGTGTAGGCGTCGCCGCTGGGCGTGCCGGCCAGCATTTTTAAACTGAAGGTCGCGGCGGGTGGGGGCGTAATGCGGTCCTCATTAGGCACGAACTCCAGGGCCACAGCCTTCCCTCCCGGAACCAGGGCGGCGTGAACTTTCTTGAGCAGCTTTTCGCAGGCCGGCACGTCAAAGTGATGGAGAAAATTTGTGAGCAGAACCAGGTTGTAGCCGGCGCCGAAATCGACGTCAAACGCGCTGCCCGCAATGGTTCGGTGCCGCGCCGCCACTCCTGCTTTTTGCGCATTCGCCTTGGCCACTTCCAGGACGTTCGGCCAGTCAACGGCCACCACTTCCAGATTGGAATTGTGCTGGGCCAGAGTGATTCCAAAAATGCCGTGCCCGGCGGCGATATCCAGAACTTTCATTTTTCCGGCTTCGGAAATATTCAGCATTTTGGAAATCAAGATGGCCGGAAGGGTCATCAAACCAGCCATGGACTGCGCGAACTGCACCCAAATCGGGTGGTTGGGTTCCAGGTCACCTTCTCCAGCGAGCGTCGTGCCGCCTTTGCGAACTGCATCGGCCAGATTCTTGAAACCATCGGTCAACATGGGCGAGGTGAGAAATCCTACGGCCCCGCCGGCGTAAGCTTCCGAACGCTTATCGAGAAACTTGGCGGTGTCGGGAGTCAAGCCGTAATTATTTCCGTCCTTGGTCAGGAAACCGATAATGGTCAGGTAATCGCAGAGAATGCGCGTGCCGCGCTCCGAGGCGCCGCAACGCTTTGCCGCCGCTTGAGCGGTAGCCGCTCCTTCGCCTATGGCCGTGAACAATTCCAATTCGACCGCGGCCTTCAGTGCCTCGGTCCTCTCGTAAGCGCTGAGGGTTTCAAAGAAAAGTACGGGTGAAGGTTGCTGTGCAGTAGCTTGCTGTGGCATTGAGATTCCTCCTTGGAATGAAATTGAGCTGACTAAGATTCAATATCGAGTTTCTGTCCGTGATCTAATCCCATCGTTTTTAGTGAAAGTATAGAACCCCCCTCACCCGTCCCCGCTCTGCGGGTCCACCCTCTCCCCCAAGGGGGCGAGGGCAAAGATGCTTTTTTTTAATTCTCCCCTCGCCCCCTTGGGGGGAGAGGGTGGGTCGCCAAACCGACACAGGTGAGGGGATATTCCCACTCAAGGCTTCATTCATTTTGGGATGTTTCAAATAGATGCCCAATCGCTCCAACCCGTTATTGCAGCGGACGGTTCAACTGCAAGGCCATCAGAGCAAATGAACCGGCAATAATGATCACGCAAAAGACGGCCACCGCGCTCCAAAGGTTATCTTCCGCGCGCGTATCCGGCTCGCCTTCGGGAATCGCATACCCCAGTACGATTCCGGAGACCAGACCTCCGGCGTGGGCGTAATTGTCAATGCCCATCCCCGGGATTAGTCCTATAATTGCTATGTAAATAACCCATTTCCACAGTTGTCCCCGATAGTCCTTACCCAATCTGCCGTGATGGAAGCTGGCCCCGATGAGAACACCGATCAGACCCAGGATGGCGCCCGAGGCGCCAATGGTAAGACCGGTCCCCATTTCGTAGGTTAAGAAAAATCCGGCTACTCCAGTCGCCAAGTAAAGGAAAATGAATTTCTGAGTTGTGAATAGTGACTCGACTGTCGGGCCCAGATCGAAAAGACACCAGAGATTGAACCCTATGTGGATCAAGCCGCCATGAAGGAAAACTGCCGTGACCAATCGCCACCACTCTCCGTCCTGAACAAAAGGTCTGTAGACGGCACCAAGCCGAACCAATACGATCCGGCTAATTCCAGCAAATTCAGATCCAGAGGAACCTGCGGAGCCAGCTTCTTGAGTCAAATACAAGGAAATCCCAAAGAGCGCAATATTAGCAGCCACCAAGGCGGAAGTAGCCGTACTGGGAACAGGAATCAGCCCGCCCATCACCCGCCCCGGAGCAGTGCCCTCGCGGGCGCGCGGAGCTTTCAAGGAGGCGCCGCAATGCGGACATTTCCCCGCGCCCCGGTCAATCAAGGCGCGGCAGGCCGGGCACATGCGATGGGAAGTATCGTAGGAAGGCTCCTTTTCCGCGACTGCGGAGCGGAGGTAGGATTTGAGCTTATCCAATTTAAAACGGAGTCGCGGAGGCAGATCCATAGCTTCCAAAGATTTGCAGATGTAAATAGCCCGAACGATGATTATAACGCAGACGCGCGTTGTGCCCAATGATATCATTTGGACTGGATACGGTGTCTAATGCTGGAGGCGGTCACTCTCATGGTCGGTCATTCCCGCGAGGGCAGGAATCCATCGATATCATGGGGAAATTGAACGATGAATTGGATTCCCGCTTTCGCGGGAATGACCCGTAAGATGGCGGGTTCCAAAAAGTTGCCGATTTCGAATGACACCACCTTCATTTGCACCGAATGCAGTCCGTTAAATAGATAGAATGACGAACGAGTGAAAGGAGCGTGCACCATGAAATTCGAAGAAGCGGGCAAGGCTATTGATGCGGAGATCGAAAAGCTGGTGAAATTCCTGGACGAGAAAGTGAAACCCGAAACCAAACAGGACATGGCCAACCTACTAAAAAAGGCCTCCGACCGCCTCTCAAAGATGGCGGAAAACCTGGAGAAGGCGTCGCATTAAAACCGGACACAGCATGGTCCTCGTAAAGTCCTTGCGGAACCACCCTGCCCGGCCTGCGCTCACAGCCCTGGCGTGTGCTTTTGTATTCTTTTTCTCCGGCTGTCATCATCACCATCACAAACAGCCTCCGACGACTCAACTGCCTCCGCCTCCGGCTCCCACTACCAACCCTGCTCCCACCACGGAACCTACGCGGACGGGGCATCGAGGAACAAAGCAGGCGGCGCAGCCAACTCCTGTCGTCCAAGGCGAAACAGGACTGGCTTCCTGGTATGGCCGCCCGTATCACGGCAGGAAAACGGCCAGCGGCGAGACTTATAATATGTACGGAATTTCGGCGGCCCATCGAACGCTTCCCTTCGGCACCCAAGTCGCAGTGCACAACCTCGACAATGGCAAAGCTGTGGAAGTGCGGATCAACGACCGAGGGCCATTCATCGAAGGTCGCGTGATCGACCTTTCTTATGGCGCGGCGAAAGTGATCCACCTGGATGTGGACGGCATCGCCCGCGTCCGGCTTGAAATTCTCAGCTACGGTGGAGAGCAACCAACCGCCCCCGCTACGACAGCCTCCAGACAGCCCTCGACACCAAACCTGACACCGCCGCCGGGAATTTTTGGAGTGCAAGTGGGCGCGTTCCGCAACCTTCAAAACGCGGAGAGGCTCAAGGCGCGAATCGAAGCGCGCTACAGTCCGGTGACAATTCAGAGTCTCGATCGCGGCGACGGCATGTTCCATCGGGTGCGTGTGGGGAATGAGAGCACCGAAGCGGGGGCGGATGATTTGGCTCGGCGCCTGCGCGCGGACGAGTTTGCCACGGAGACTTTTGTGATCCGCCTGAATTAGGCGCAAATTTCGTTTCAAAAACCAAAAATTACCCTATGGCGAAGACAGAAACGGCCCAACAGTTTGCTGAGAAATTCCCCGGAACGACATGCTTGGAAAAGTTTTTCAACAGACTACTAGAATGGGCAATGGTGATTTGGGTTTGAATCCGCAACGGAAGTCGGCATAGGATTCTGCCGAGACATAAAATTGAACTCAGGAATACCGACTTGGAATTCTAAGGAGGAGCGCCATGAGCGAGAACGCAGGTGTGACCCCGGAACAAATTATGCAAATCGGCCTTGGCTTCTGGGCGTCGAAAACCTTACTGAGCGCGGTTGAGATGGAAGTTTTTACCGAGCTGGCGAAGCAACCCGAGGATCTGGAGACGTTAACCGGGCGTCTGGGCCTGCATCGGCGGTCGGCTCGAGACTTTCTTGACACTCTGACGGCGCTGGGATTTCTGCACCGCGCTGAAGGGAAGTACGCCAACACGCCGGCCACCGATTTGTTTCTGGACAAGCACAAGCCGACCTACATCGGCGGAATCCTCGAAATGGCCAACCAGCGGCTCTACGGGCATTGGAGCCGCCTGACCGAGGCGCTGCGCACGGGCAGGCAACAGAATGAGGCCAAGGATGAAGGCGTTGAGTCGCCATTCGAGGCGCTCTATGCGGACCCCGCCCGGCTGAAGACGTTCCTGGCCGCCATGACGGGCATCAGCAACGGCGCCAACCGCGCGATCGCGCAGAAGGTTCCCTGGAAGCAGTACCAGACCTTCGCTGATGTCGGCACCGCGCAGGGCGATTTGGCCGTGCAAATAGCCCTCGCGAATCAGCACTTGAGCGGAATCGGCTTTGACCTCGCGGAAGTCGGGCCGATTTTCGAGGAGTATGTGGAGAAGCACGGGCTCAATGGTCGTCTTCGCTTCCAAAGCGGAAATTTCTTTATGGAGCCCCTGCCCAAGGTAGACGTCATCACCATGGGCCACATACTGCACGACTGGAATCTGGACGAAAAGAAGATGTTGTTGCGCAAAGCTCATGAAGCTTTGCCCGCGGGCGGGGCCGTGGTGATTTATGAAACCATTATTGATGACGACCGCTCGAAGAATGCCTTTGGCCTGCTCATGAGCCTAAACATGCTGGTGGAAACGCCGGGCGGGTTCGACTATACCGGCGCGGATTGCATGGGCTGGATGAAGGAAGTGGGATTCCGTGAGGCGCGTGTCGAGCACCTGGTAGGTCCGGACTCGATGGTGGTGGGAATTAAGTAATGTGCGGCAGCACGGAAAGTCGGGGTGCTTCGCCAAGGTGAGTCGCAGGCTAAATGTCCGCAGGGATCAGTGTATTCGCCATTAGTATTCGCGTGACGTGGGGAGGAAAAGTTGGAGAATTGCATCTTCTGCAAAATAGTTGAACACAAGATTCCGGCGAAGTATGTCTTTGAAGACGAGACGGTGGTCGCCTTCGAAGATTTGAACCCCCAGGCGGCCGTTCACATTTTGGTGATCCCGAAAAAACACCTGTCTTCCTTGAGTGACGCGGCTCCCGAAGACGAAGTCCTGCTCGGGCACCTCTTGGCAGTCTCGGCTGAACTGGCCCACGCGCGTCAAATCGATTCCAAAGGATACCGCGCCGTCATCAACACCGGAGATTGGGGCGGGCAAACAGTTTCCCATCTGCACGTCCATTTGATGGGCGGGCGGGCCTTTCACTGGCCGCCGGGATAGAGGCAGCGGACAGTAGACTGTAGACATTAGACAGGAACGAAAGGCGGGCCTATTCGTCTTCCCTGTCTGCTGTCTACAGGCTACTGTCTACCTCGTTACCGCCAGCAGACTGTCTTCATCAATAGCCACGTGGATGGGTTTGAATTTGGTGGTGAATTTGAATTGGCCGCCGTCCGCGGTGACGGGCACCAGGCCCAAAATGGCTTTCTTTTCCCTCTCATTGGTTGCGGCCACGGGGACCAGCATTTCGAAATCCGAGGACACTCCGGTCTGTTCAATGGTGCCCTGGGTCAAGAACTTGCCGGGCCCTATTTGGCGCGTGGTGGCGCGAATTTTGTAGACGGGAATTCCAGTTCCATAGACCCAATCGGCGAAAAACCAATCCAAACGGTGAGTGTGGTCCAGGTCCATACCCGGTGTGATGTACTTGGCGGCGTGGCGTATAAAATCCTCTGTGGATGGACTGGATCCTTGGTACTCGGTCACAAAATCGCGGAGCATTTTGAAGAAGCGCGCATCCGATCCGGTGGCCGGGTCTGTCATCAAGACGTGTAACATGTGGAGAACCCAGCAGGCTTTTTTGTAGACGATATCGTCATACCCGTCCGGGTTCAGGGAGTTGGAAAGGCGGTGGCCAAGCCAAATCGGGCCGCTGGATTCGATGGTGGCGCCTTCCTGTGTTTTTTCCAACAGATCGTGCGTGTAATCATGCAGAATCTCGTGGAGCTTTCGCTCCCCATCTTTCTCCCGGCTCAGATAGAGGACCGCAGCGTAGCTGGCAAAGCCCTCGGAGAGCCACTGATCGTGTTCGGTTTTCCAACCCAACTCGTTGCCCCACCACTGGTGGGCGATTTCGTGGGGGACGATAACCCGCTCACCCAGGTCACTCCCTTTCCCGTTGAGGCCGAGTTGGGCGAGTTGGTATTCGTGAAGAAAGGAGAGGGTGGGCAAATAAACCAGCTCAGGCCAGCCCTGCCCGAACCTGCCCGGGATTTGAGAAATGGCCAGGCGGGGATAAGGAAAGGGGCCGAACAAAGTTTCAAAGAAGCTGACGGCATGGGAAACGTTGTCCGCCATGTGGTCCAGCAAGGCCGCCGGGGATAGAGAAGGCGCGACGGAAGGCAAGGTTTCCAGAACGGTATCGGTGGGAGTTCGCCGCGGAATAATCAAGGAGTGTGTTGGAAATTGCGAAGTCACGCGGAGATTTTCGAGCGCCGCCTCCGCTTCCGGCGTGGCGTAAATCTCGATTTCGACCTTCCCTGCCTTGCGGGTGCGCGAATGGTAGGCGCCCAAATTGAAACCGGCGACAGGAAACTGGCCGTCAGAGACCCAGCGGCTGTTATTCCACCCGCCCGCCGAAGATTCCTCCACTCGATGACCGGTGGCTACCAGGGTCAAACGGTCGGGATAGCGAAAAGTTAAATCATAAGTCGCGCGCTCAATCGCGCCCAGGTTGGGGTACCAACTGCCCCGCGCGCCCACATAGAGAACGCGGTTGCCAACGTCCGCAATCACATTACCCTGGTAAGAAAAGGTCAGCCGAAATTGGGAACCGATGGGAACGGGCGAGGGCAAGACGACCGCAATCCAATCATCGCCGCCCTGAGAGCCCGTGGATTCAACCCATGGCTCGCCCTGGAAAATTTCGAGCTTCTGGTTTTGCTGATCTCGAACTTCGGAGACACGGAGGCGATTGGATAACTGGAGAATCAGGATGCGATCGCTGCCTGACTCGGACTCAAGTTCCAGTTCGGCGCGCCCGGCCAGGGCATTGTCCTCGCTGATCCGCGTGTCGATTTTATAGGACCGGACACGAACCCATTCCTGCTCCGGATTGGCGGACCGGGTCGCGGCGGCCCGACTGGGAAATGAGCACCAGGTATCGGAGTATATATTTCCGCGACTCTGCCGGCTTGCTCCCACGCGCACCGCTTCCTCCGAGCGCTCGTCCACCGAAACCGAGAAGACACCTTGGTCAATCCCTTGCACCTGGGCCTGGAAATAAGGACGGTCGCGGCTGCCCAGGAGATCCTGAAGAATGCGGATGGAAAAATCCGGATTCAAGCGATGAACCACAGGGTTCCAGGAATCCGCGAAGTTTGTGGGTTGATCGAGGTCCTGGGGATCGGGAGCGCGCGCCAAAGCCAATAATTGCCGGGCCGTTTGGTCGGTGAACCGCATATAGGTAAAAGTGAATTTCTCTTCCAAGACAGGAGCTCCAGTAAAGCTCGCCAGGCTTGCCTTTTCTGTGGCATTGGGTGGAATCAATAGAACTTCGCCTTCCCCCGTGAAAACCGCGCCGGTGATTTCGCCACCCGCCTTGCCGAGGAAGCCGATGAATCCCTGGTTAAAATAAAAGTTCACACGATCACGGCTGATTTGGGCCCCGCGCAAGACATAAATCTGCCCCGGGTCAATGGAAAGGCCATTGAGCTGATTCAGGAGTTCGCGCGGGCTGGGAGCATTGCCGGACGCAGGTCCCTGGGAGAAAGATAGTCCGCCTCCCACCAGACCGAGGACGCATAACCCGGCGATGTGTTTCAGGATCTTCATGCGCATTACATTTAACTTGAACCGACTGCCCAGGATTGTCAACCCAGGGCTCAATTCCATTTAGTGGTGTCATTTGCCGGACGCGGGTGCTTCCTCGCGCCGTCATTCCCGCGGAGGCGGGAATCCAGTTTTTCGTCCGCGCATTTCCAATGATTTCGGGGATTGGATTCCCGCCTTCGCGGGAACGACCCGCCGCCCCGGACCTCGATATGAATCCAATTCTAAATGACACCACTCCCCGAATCCAAAATCAGTTGACACTTCCCCCACCGCCTGTAACATAATGTCCTATTCAAAAGGTAGTAGAGGAGCCCTAACTTGGCGGAGACAACTCCCAATCCCATAGAGGCACTGGTCAGCGAAGCGCGCGAGCGGCTTAACCAGGAAATCGGCTCGCAAGCGGCGCAGCTCGAGAATGTGGAGAAGTCGTTTCAGGAGCTGCGTGACCGCCAGAATCAACTACATGGTGAGATGGAGCGCCAAATCGAGGAATTCCGTAATCGCCGCGAGAAATTCCAGGAAGAGATTGAGAGTAAGCTCAATCAATTGTCGGGCCAATCGATACAGCAATTGCGCGACGGGCACAAGAAGCTGGAGGAGACCATCGCGCTGCAACTCGAGACGCTGGGAAAATACCAGCCGCCTCCGCCACCCGTCGTCGCCGCGCCGATGGATAAGCTGCTCAATTCGGTTCGCAATCTGATCACCGCAACTTTACCGGACCAGGTGATGGATGTGCTGACCGAAGAGGCCGAACAGATGGGTGTGCGCGCCGCGGTGTTTGATGTGCGAGGCAAATCCGCCTGGGGAGCCTCGGCGCGCGGATTCGACGCGAGCCTGACGGAAAAAGTCTTTCGCGGCGTCGTGGTGCCGCTCAATCAGGACAATCCCTTTCGTCAGGCGTACGAAACGGGTGGGCACGTGGATGCCACCGCCGATGCCTTCCGCAAGAACCGCAATATTCTGGACAAGCTGAAGCCTGCCAAGGGAGACGCCATCCTCCTTCAACCCATCCGTTCCGCTGGTTCCGTTTCCATGATCCTTTACACGGACACAGGCGGAAAAGATACGCCGCTGCCGGTGGACGCCGTCAAGATTCTTTCCGAGTTTGCCGGAGCGCAACTCGACCGGTTGATGGCGCTGAGTGGCGGCGGCGAGGAAACCGCGGAAGTGGCAGATGAGGATGTGGCGCCGCCCGTCGAGAAAGAACAGGAAGTTGAATCGGCGCCCGCGCCCTCCATTGAGGAGGCTGCTCCG
This sequence comes from Terriglobia bacterium, assembly GCA_035308965.1. Taxonomy (GTDB): domain Bacteria; phylum Acidobacteriota; class Terriglobia; order UBA7540; family UBA7540; genus DASYXZ01. The sequence continues at coordinate 168,394 of DATGFN010000043.1, forward strand.
CCTCCACCTCCACCGGGGCCAGAACCGGTCGTTGCCAGCCCCCCGCCTCCCGCGGCTGTGGAGGAAACATCGGTTCCGCCTGCGCCCGACACGCCTCCTCCCCCGGCCGAAGTCGCGCCCGCACCAGCCGCGGTCGAACCTCCACCTCTTAGCGAAGAAGAGCAGAAATTCCAAAAAGACGCGAAGAGATTTGCCAAATTGCTGGTCTCGGAGATCGATCTTTATAACAAGACCAAAGTGGCGGACGGCCGGAAGAACAAGGACCTCTACAAGAGATTGAAGTCCGATATCGAACGCAGCCGGCTCACATTCCAGAAACGCTTCTCAAAGCCGGTGGGGCCACCGGTTGATTATTTCCATGAGGAATTGATTCGGTCGCTCGCCAACAATGACTCGTCCCTCATGGGGCCGGAATACCCCGGTCCATCCGCGTGAAATTCCTAGCTAAAACTTTTGCGGGGTTAACTGTCGCGTTTCTCCTCGGCGCCGGAGCAGAGGCTCGCGCGCCGGCCCAGAAAGTGGAGGACGCCTCGCCGGCCCGCTTGAATCAATTGGTATCGGGCGCCCAGGAAAAGCGCGGATGGCCCGCGCTCAGGCAATTTGCCGAGTCTGCTCCCACTACTGACCTGCGCGGCCAGAGTTATTTTGCGCTGGGCTATCGAGAGTTCGAAGGGAACGAATTTAAGGCGAGTCTCGATGACTTGAAGCTCGCGGCGGCCACCCAATTTCCTCTGGCCGATTACGCCGAGTATTATGCCGCCCTGTCCGCTTCGCAAGGAAAGCAAACGCAAACGGCCGTCGACATTTTGGATGGCTTTGCGTTTCGCCACCCCGAAAGCGTTCTGCGATATGACGCGCTGGCGCTGTACGCCGACGGACTGATCTTGGTCGGGCGTCCCATGACTGCGGTAAACGCTCTGAGGGCCGAGCCTATGGTTCGGCAGCGCCCGCGGCTCGAACTTCTTCTAGCCCGCGCCGAATTGAGTGCGGAAAAATCGGCGGACGCAGCGCGAGCGTATCAGGATGTTTATTGTACCTTCCCAACTTCTTCAGAAGCGCGCGTGGCGGCCGAAGAATTGGATAAGCTGCGCGCGTCCATGGGGAAGGCATTCCCCACGGTGAGCGAGGAACTTGAGACCACGCGCGCGGAGTCGCTACTGCATCATTCGAAATACCGGGATGCGCTTCATGATTTGACGGCGCTCATCACAAAAAATCCGGGTAGCGCCCTCGCCCCGCATTGGAAGGTGGAGCGTGCCCGGTGCCTGCTCCACCTGAAGCAATTACCCCAGGCTCTGGACCAGCTCCAAACCAATTTTAAGGATAATCCCGAAGCGGATGCGGACCGGATGGAAGCGCTGGTTGAAGCGTACGTCGAGCGTGACAACACCGAATCCATGGGCTTGATGCTTGATCAGCTCGGCAAGCTTTATCCGCAGTCCCCCTCCTATGCTTCGGCTCTGGATGCGGCGGGCAATCACCTTGTTCGCCAGGGCGACTGGCAGGGCGCGGCCCGTTATTACGGAGCGCTGGCGCAATCGTTTCCCGATTCGACTCTGGGCCTGGAAGCCGCGTGGCGTGTGGCCTGGTCATATTATCTTCAGCGCGACTTCTCCAAAGCGCGGCAGGCGTTTGTGGACCACGCCACTCGTTATCCTACTTCGCCGCACGTTGCGGCAATTTTTTATTGGCTGGGCCGGTTGGCGGAAGCCGACGCTAACTTGAATGAAGCCCACGCCTTTTACAGCCTGGTCGAAACCCGGTGGGCGCAGACTTATTACGCCCAGGCCGCGAGCCGGCGGCCGACAGGCGTTCAATCACCCACGGCGACTCAGGTCGAGGGGGGTCAGACGAATTCTCTCGCCAATGATTTGGCGCAGAAAATCCCGCCACCCCCGTCTCCAGCCGACACGTGTCCGCCCGCCCAGCAGTTGCCCGTTTTGCGTCCATTCTCAATGCTCGCCTCCATGGGTCTGGAAGAACTTGCTCTGCAAAATCTCAGGACCCTGGTGCGCGAGCGGCCAACATCGTCCGTGCTCCTGATTTCGCTGAGCAATTTTGAAGCGCACACAGGCGAATTGAATCCCTCCGTCCTCGATGCGGGCAAGGCCGTCCCTTACTTTCCCGATTACGATTTCTCGCAGTTGTCGCAGGAAACCTGGACGCGCCTCTATCCCACCGTTTTCTGGACGGTCGTCGAGCAGCAGGCTCGGGCGAATTCAGTTGACCCCTATCTGGTGATGGCGCTCATCCGGCAGGAATCCGCGTTTAATCCCGCCGCTCTTTCGAACGCCAATGCCCGCGGGCTGATGCAAATTCTTCCGGGCACGGCACGGACGCGCAAGGGCGGGCGCGGGCAGGGCGCCAGGCGGCTCTACGAGCCTGAATATAATGTAAAAATCGGCACCGATTATTTGCATCAGCTCCTGGATTTGAACCATGGCGTTTTCGAGCAGGCGATGGCTGCTTACCATGCAGGTGAAGATCGTGTAAGTAAATGGATGCGCGCGCACGCCTTCAGCGACGCCGAGGAATTTCTGGAGACAATTCCCATTCCGGCCACGCGGATCTACGTGGAAAAAGTCGTGCGCGACGCGGCTATTTACCGGAAGATGATGACGGGGACGCCGGGGTTTAAGAAGTGCAGTTAACAGTCGACAGCTGACAGTCGACAGTTGACAGTTAAGATTCCTTTACTGGAAATTGGCTTGCGCGATGTAAGAGCTCTTCACTACGTTCGGAAAGGGATACCTATGCAACATTTCAAGGATCTGAAAGTTTGGCAGCGGAGCCACCTGCTGGTTTTGGAGCTGTATAAACTCACGGCAAAGTTTCCCACGGACGAGCGATTCGGCTTGGTTTCGCAATTGCGCCGGGCAGCTGCTTCAGTACCCACCAACATCGCCGAAGGCGCGAAAAGACGCGGGCAGCAAGATTTCGCCCGATTCCTTAACATCGCTGAAGGTTCACTGGCCGAGACGGAGTACCTTGTTTTGCTCAGCCGCGACTTGGGCTATTTGTCCTCATCTGTGGCCGAGGCGCCTCTGGCTGAAACCGCGGAAATATCCCGGATGTTGAACGCATTGCGGTCCAAGGTCGACCGCGCTTCTTAAACTGTTAACTGTCGACTGTAAGCTGTGAGCTTTTTGTATGAGTCTCCCCATCTCCAACAAAGCCCGGCAATTCACCGAATCGGTGATTCGGGAAATGACCCGCTTGGCGATGGAACACCATGCCGTCAATCTGGCGCAGGGTTTCCCTGACTTCGCCGCGCCCGCCGAAGTGAAGGAAGCCGCCGTCCGCGCCATCCGCGATGACGTGAATCAGTACGCGATTACCTGGGGCGCCCGCGAATTCCGCCGCGCGATTGCCGAGCGGTTTGAAAAAGATTCGGGACTGGCCATCGACCCTGAGCGTGAGATCACGGTCTGTTGCGGTTCCACGGAAGCGATGATCGCTTCCCTGCTCGCCGTGGTAAATCCCGGCGAGGAAGTGGTGGTATTTGAACCCTTCTATGAAAACTACGGTCCGGATGCGGTGATCTGCGGCGCTGTCCCGCGCTACGTCAAACTCCAGCCGCCCGACTGGACGTTCGACCCCAACGAACTGGCCGCCGCGTTCACCGACCGAACGCGTGCGTGCATCCTGAACACGCCCAACAATCCGACCGGAAAAGTTTTTTCCCGCGAAGAGATGGAAGCGATTGCGGCGCAAGTAAGGCGCACGAACTCATACGTTATAACCGACGAAATTTATCAGTATCTGGTTTACGACGGGGCACAACACATTTCCATGGCCACGCTGCCGGATATGAGAGATCGAACCATCACCATTAACGGCATGTCCAAGACGTACAGCGTTACGGGATGGCGGGTGGGCTATGCGATCGCGCCCGAGGCTGTTTCAGCGGCTATCCGCAAGATGCACGATTTCCTCACCGTGGGTGCGGCCGCACCCTTGCAGGAAGCGGGAGTGACCGCGCTGCGCCTTCCGGAAGAGTACTACCGAAATCTTTGCGCGCATTACATCCGGCGTCGGGACAAAATGCTGGGGGTGCTGGAAGGGGCTGGTTTTCGATGTTTCAAACCGCGCGGCGCTTATTACATCATGACCGACATTTCAGACTTTGGTTTCGACGACGACGTCGAATTCACCCGGCACCTGGTGAAGGATATTGGAGTCGCCGTCGTTCCCGGCAGCAGTTTCTACAGCCTGCCATCTTCGGGAAGCCGGCAAGTTCGATTTACATTCTGCAAGACCGATGCCACCCTCGACGAAGCGGCCAAACGGCTTCGAAAACTCGTAAAATAGTGAAGGTCGTGACCCGCGTTTTCCGATTTCTTAACCTTTATGTAACACTTGAAGTGCATGCTTTCTGCGGTACGCAAATGACGCAAGTCTGACAAAAGATTCGCGCCCTGCCCCAAGAGATAATTGTGGCTTTATGGCAGGTCAACCTTTAGTTTGGCAATCATTTGGGAAAACATGAGCAATACCAGTTGGCCGCTAAGAATTGCGCCGAAGAAAGCCGCGGTGGGCCTCGTTATTCTTGTCACGCTCTTGCAAGGCCAACGGGTGGCACTCGCACAGGATTCACCGGGAACAGGCGCCCAGGATTCAGGAACATCCAATCCCGGAGAACTTACGACCGTTCTGAATCACTCCACCTCAAGCCGTTATTGGATTTCGGGTCAGGCGAATTTCATTTTTCAATGGCACAACTCATTTCCAGCGAAATATAGCGGAGCCAACAGTCTGAGCGCGGAGAGTGAGAACGCGCTTTCAAATGTCTTGACGCTTTACACAGGCTATCAAGTGAATGACTCGACCGAGGTTTTGTTTGATATTGAAAGCGCAGGCGGAAGCGGAATTAGCAAGGCGCTCGGCTTGGCTGGTTTTTCGAATCTGGATGTGGTCCGCAGTCCCGACTTGGGCCAGACTCCCTACCTGGCGCGGCTGATGTTCCGTAAGATTATCCCTCTGAGCTCACGACGCGTCGAATCGGAACGGGGGCCGCTTTCAATGGCCACCCAACTTCCCGCCCGGCGCCTCGATTTTCGAATCGGGAAGTTCAGTGTAGTGGACTTCTTCGATGTGAATTCGGTGGGGAGCGACAGCCATCTCCAGTTCATGAATTGGACGGACGACAACAACGGCGCCTACGATTATGCCGCTAACACACGCGGGTATACTTGGGGCGCGCTGGTGGAATATCAATCCCCCGGCTGGGGCGCGCGCTATGCGGAAACGCTCGAGCCCAAGGTCGCCAACGGGGCCAACCTTGATGCCGATTTATTCCGCGCCCACGCCGAAAATTTTGAGATAGAGTTTCGCCGCAATTTCATTCCCCATCAACTCGGAACGGTCCGCCTGCTTTCATTCATCAATCACGCCAACATGGGCAACTATCGGCAAGCCATCCATGATTTCCGAAGCGGCCTCACTCCAGTTCCCGACGTGATTGCGACCCGCGAGCAAGGTCGCATCAAATACGGATTCGGAATAAACCTCGAACAGCCGATTACAGGCACGGTGCGAGCCTTTGGCAGGTTTAGCTGGAACGAAGGACACAACGAATCATTTGCCTACACAGAGGTCGACCAGTCGGCAAGCCTGGGAGCCGATTTGAGGGGTGATAAATGGCGGCGAAAGCTGGACAAGATTGGAGTGGCCTTTGTATCCAACGCGCTTTCCGGCGATCACCGCGAGTATCTTGCTTTGGGTGGCCTTGGATTTCTATTGGGAGACGGGAAGCTGACGTACGGCCGGGAAAACATTGTGGAAGCTTATTACACCGTTCACTTGTGGCGGGGCGTTTTCGCTTCCGTCGACGTTCAGCATTTCAACAACCCCGGCTACAATCAGGACCGCGGTCCGGTGCTGGTCCCCGGCCTGCGCTTGCACATCGATTTGTGAGCGGAAAATGTTCCGGCGGCCTCGAAGCATACATCGCGAGCCTTTTGAATTCCGACGGTCAGCTTCGGAGTCCCGTCCCGCGCTCTCAGGGTACAATTCCGCACTCGCTCCTCCTGTGCACCTGATTGACTTTCTTTGCTATCCACCGTATTTTGGGAAATAGATAACCTGACGAATTGGACGAGGAGAGATCGAGAAAAGAAAACTTCCTCAAAGACCCAGCCCTGGAGCAAAAACGTGGCACTGCGACTTTCTGGTTTTGACGCCATTCCGCCAGCGATGGAAAGAACCAAGCGGCAACTCTTCACGCCCTTTCGTTTTCGACATTGGGCGCGCCTTGCGGTGGTGGTGATGTGCACCGGCGATTTTGCCGGCGGTGGCGGAGGTGGAAGTTGGGGCGGGTTTAACTATCCCACGCCGAATTCCAGCTCAAATGGAAAACAATTATTGCCGCCTTTCGCCCTGCCTGACAGCCTGGGGTCCACCTTGGCCAACTACTGGCAATGGATTGCGGTGGGCGTCATTGTGATTGTTCTCTTTGCGCTGGCTTTTGTCTACGTCGCCTGCGTCTTCCGTTTCGTGCTGTTTGATTCTGTGCTCAACGACCGCTGCGAGATTGGCGAGGGATGGCGGAAATGGCAGCCGCAAGGCGCGAGTTATTTTCTCTGGACCATTGGTTTCGGAATCACAACCCTGCTGGTAATGGCCCTCATGATTGGGGGCCCTATTTTACTGGCGTGGAGGGCCGGAGTGTTCTCCAGTCCCGGGGACCACGTCTTCTTTTTGGTGACGGGCGGCATCCTCCTGCTTTTTCTTGGCCTCTTTCTGATATTGGCCAGCGCCCTGACAACTCTATTCGTCAAAGATTTTGTCGTACCGGTGATGGCCCTTGAGGATCGGGGTGTAATGGACGGTTGGAGGCGCGTGCTGCCCATGCTGGCGGCGGAAAAAGGCGCATTTACGATTTATGTGTTGATGAAAATCGGGCTGGCCATGGGCAGCGCCATCCTGTTTGCAATTGTCAATGTTTTTGTGCTCATCGGTCTGATCCTTCCGCTGGGCCTCGTCGCTTTGGTCGTGGTGGTTGCAGGAGCCGCCATGGGCCTTACCTGGACAAGATTCACGATTTGCGCCTCCGTTGTGGCCGGGGGCGTCTTTTTGATGTTACTCATTTACGTTTTATCATTTATTTCCGCGCCAGCCATGGTGTTCTTCCAGTCTTACTCCATGCATTTCCTTGGATCGCGTTATCCCCGCCTGGACATAGAGCTCGCGCGAACGGCGCCGCCCCCGAAAATCGCCCCTCCCCTTCCGGGCGCGATTAATCCCCTGCCGGCATCGTCGTGAATAACCACCCTGTTCAGAGCCGACGCCTCTCCTTAACCGATTGATGAGAAACGTTTCCTCCCCAGGGCGTGGCGGGTTCTTCAACTTAAGGCGGGCGTGCTAGAATTCTGTCTTGCAATGATCGAACAATTTGCGGGCGGCAATCCACTGAGGTGATTTCATGAACTATCGGATGCTGGGGAAGACCGGAATCAAGGTTTCATCGCTGGGTCTCGGGTGCATGGGCATGTCCGAATTCTATGGCAAGGGGGATGACCAGGAATCGATGGCCACCATCCATCGCGCGCTTGATTTGGGAATTAATTTCCTGGATACGGCCGACATCTACGGAAATGGCCGTAACGAGGAATTGGTTGGGAAGGCCATTCGAGGCCGGCGCAACGAAGTTTTCCTGGCGACTAAATTTGGAAATGTTCGGGACGCGGCGGGCGCCTTTCTGGGTATCAACGGCACAGCGGATTACGTCCATCGGGCCTGTGAAGCCAGCCTGAAAAGGCTGGGAGTGAATCACATCGATCTCTACTACCAGCACCGCGTGGACAGGAATACTCCCATTGAGGAAACGGTGGGCGCAATGGCAAAACTTGTCCAGGAAGGAAAGGTCCGTCATCTCGGCCTATCGGAAGCGGGCGCGGCCACACTCCGCCGCGCCCACGCCACTCATCCCATCTCGGCCTTGCAAACCGAATATTCGTTGTGGTGCCGCGACCCTGAAGATGAGCTCCTGGGCGTTTGCCGGGAACTCGGGATTAGTTTTGTGGCCTATAGTCCGCTCGGCCGCGGATTCCTGACGGGCCGCTTTAAATCCATCGATGATCTGGCTCCCGATGATTGGCGGCGCAACAATCCGCGTTTTCAAGGCGAAAACTTTGGCCGCAATCTGGAACTGGTTCGCCGCGTAGGCGAGATTGCCTCGGAGAAGAGCGTAAACCCTTCGCAGCTGGCACTGGCCTGGGTTCTGGCTCAGGGTGATGAGGTTGTGCCCATTCCGGGCACGCGGGTCAGGACCCACTTGGAAGAAAATCTTGAAGCGCTCAAAATTAATTTCTCCGCCCATGACCTGAAGCGGCTCAATGACGCGGCGCCTAAAGGCTCGACCGCCGGCCAAAGATATCCCGAAGGCGGAATGAAAGTGGTGGGGCTCTGATCAAAATGGAATGGACTTGTGACGCGCATGACGTTCTGGAGCGGCACGCGCGCTCGTCTTGACGCTTTAGCTCTTTTCAAATAGAGTGATAATTCTAGCCCCGATTCCGCCCGTAACGCACAGGCCGGGGAAGCCTCTGGAGTTTTGTGGTCTTCAGGAAGCGAGGGTTCTTGCTCCGCCCGTCCACAAGTAGTCACCCTCTTTGCCGCGGCTTTGAGCCCGCTTATCCGCCTCGGGACAGGGTCTCGCCGTGGATCTCTTCCAACATCAGTAGAACATTCCTTCTTGCCACGCTGGCCCTTATTTTTGCTCTTCCCGCATGGCCGCTCACACCCGTGGCCGCCAAGCACGGCATGGTGGTGACAGCCGAACCGCATGCATCCGATGTTGGAGTCGAAATCATGAAAGCGGGCGGAAACGCCGTAGATGCGGCCGTCGCGGTGGGATTCGCGCTGGCCGTTACCTATCCGTATGCGGGAAATATCGGGGGCGGCGGATTCATGTTGATCCGGATGGCGCACGGTGAAGCCGTGATGATCGATTACCGCGAGGAGGCGCCCGCCGCGGCCTCGCACAACATGTATTTGGATGCCCACGGAGAAATGATTCCCAAGGCGAGCACCATTGGACCGCTGGCCATAGGCGTGCCCGGAACCGTCGCCGGTTTGGCGCTGGCCGAACAAAAATATGGGAAGCTGGGACTGGCCCGGGTTCTCGAACCGGCTATCCGTCTGGCGGATGAAGGTTTCGTTGTCGATTATGAGTTGAGCCAGTCACTCCTCCATTATCAAGAGCGCTTTTCGAAGTTTGCCGAAACCACCCGCATCTTCTTACGCAGTGGACATCCCTACGAAGCCGGCGAGATTTTCCACCAGCCCGAGCTGGCGCAAACCCTGCGGCAAATTGCGCAATCCGGCCCGGATGTTTTCTATCGCGGCCCCGTAGCCAAGGCGATTGTGGCCACCATGGAGAGGGAGCATGGCTTAATTACTGCAAAGGACCTGGAAAACTATCAGGCGAAAATTCGCGAGCCTTTGCGTGGACATTACCACGGCTATGAAATCGTAACCGTTCCTCCCCCGAGCTCCGGCGGTGTCGCGCTGATTGAAATGCTGAACATCCTCGGTTCGCTCGACCTCGGGCCCGCCAATTCGTTCCAATCGGTACATCTGATGACGGAGGCCATGCGCCGCGCCTATGCCGATCGCGCCGCCTATCTCGGCGATTCGGATTTCGTTTCCGTGCCAGTGGCAGGGCTCACTAATCCAAATTACGCGGAAAAGATTGCAGCTGAAATATCGCATGGCAAAGCCGATGCTCCCGTGCAAGCGGGAACGCCCGCAGCGTATGAATCAAGCGAAACTACGCATTATTCCGTGATCGATGCCGAAGGCAACGCGGTTTCCAACACCTACACATTGAATGGAGGCTACGGGAGTTTGGTCACGGTGGAGGGCGCGGGCTTTCTTTTGAATAATGAAATGGACGATTTTGCCTCCAAGCCCGGCTCGCCGAATATGTTTGGGCTGATCCAGGGCGAGGCCAACGCCATCGCGCCCCAAAAACGGCCGCTTTCTTCCATGACGCCAACCATCGTGCTTGAAGAAACGCCGACCCATCAAAAAGAAGTGCGCCTGATCCTGGGCTCTCCGGGTGGGGGGACGATCATCAACACCGTGCTGGAAGTGCTCCTCAATGTGGTGCAATTTAAAATGGACGTCCTTCAGGCGGTCACCGCTCCCCGGTTTCATCATCAATGGATGCCCGACCGTTTGGCCCTCGAACGCGTCGGGTTTTCCGCCGACACTCTCCAAAAACTCCGCGAGGCCGGATACTCGCTTACCTTTGTGGACAATCTCGGGGATTGCGAGGCCATCGCGGTGAGCCCCGACGAAGGTGGCTGGCGATTTGGGGCAGCCGACCCTCGCAGCGAAGGAAAGGCGGCGGGGTACTGATGGAATTCGCTCTCTCCACTTACTTGTTCGTGGACCAAAGATTAACCGCCCACCTCATGGACCAGATCGTCCGTGCCGGAATCAGGCAGTTTGAAGTGTTCTCCGCCCGCCAGCACTTTGACTATCAGGACAAGAACCACGTTCGCGACGTGGCCCAATGGTTTAGCGACGAGGGCATTAAACTTCATGCGCTCCACGCCCCCCTTTACGCCGATTTTGATTGGGGCCGATCGGGCGGGTATCCGATTTCCGTTACTCACCTGGAGCGGGGACGGCGCATCGACTCCATGGACGAAATCAAGCGGGCCATTGAAGTGGCGGAGCGGCTGCCATTCCGATACTTGATTCTTCACATGGGACTTCCTGATGAGACCTACGACTTGCGCCGATTTGACTCGGCTTTTACTTCCATCGAGCATTTGAAAATTTTTGCCAAAGAACGCGGAGTGCAAATTCTATTGGAGAACATTCCCAATGAATTGAGCACGCCGGAGCGCTTGCTCTCTTTTATCCGATACACAAGGATGGATGATCTCAAGGTATGCTTCGACGTGGGCCACGCCCATATGTCCGGAGGAGTGGAGCCTGCTTTCGCCGCCCTCAAAGATCGAATCCTCTCCACCCACGTGCACGATAACCGCCATGAAAAAGACGATCATCTGATGCCCTTTGACGGCGAGATTGACTGGGCAAAAACAGTAAGCGACTTCCGCGCCGTGGATGGCCAGTTCCCCATTCTGTTTGAGATTCGCAATTACGGGCCCGAAATGACGAGTTTGGAAAAGCTGCGCGAAGTGGTAGAAAAGTTGGAAGGAATGACGGAATCGCGCGAATAAGCCATTCAGTGATTGAACAAACGAGGAGAAACTTTGCCCCCAGTCGTAGAGATTCGAAATATAGCCGGGTCCGCGGGCCAGGAAGTTCTGATCCAGGGATGGGTGTATAACATCCGCGCCAGCGGAAAAATCTTATTTCCCCTTTTTCGCGACGGCACCGGAATTATCCAGGGCGTGGTGGTGAAAAATGCGGTGGCGCCGGAAGTCTTTGAAAGCGCCCGCGGCCTGACGCAGGAATCTTCCGTGCGTGTTACTGGAAAAGTGCGGGCGGACCAGCGCGCGCCGGGCGGGTTTGAGTTGGACGTCTCAGGGCTTGAGGTGGTGCAACTCGTACCCGCCGAAAGCCCCTACCCCATTACGCCCAAGGACCACGGCGTGGAATTTCTGATGGACCATCGCCACCTTTGGCTGCGTTCGTCAAGGCAACGCTCTATTCTGGGTGTGCGTCACGAAATCATCAAAGCCTGCCGGGATTTCTTTGACGACCGGGGGTTCACCCTGGTTGATACGCCGATCTTTACGCCGGCGGCGTGCGAAGGAACCACAACGCTTTTCGAAGTGAATTACTTCGAGGAGAAAGCCTACCTCACCCAATCCGGCCAGCTTTACAATGAGGCGAATGCCATGGCGGTGGGCAAGACCTACTGCTTTGGCCCCACCTTTCGCGCGGAAAAATCCAAGACGCGCCGCCACCTTACCGAATTTTGGATGATTGAGCCTGAGGTCGCCTTCGCTCATCTGGACGACGCCATGGTGCTGGGGGAGAACCTGGTGGCCTTTGTAGTCGAGCGAGTCCTTGAAAAACGGAGGGCGGAACTTCAGTCCCTTGAGCGCAATGTGGCTGCTCTCGAGAAATGCACGCCGCCTTTTCCACGCCTGAGTTATGACGACGCGGTCAAGCTGCTTCAAAAAAAGGGAAGCGAAATTCAGTGGGGCAGCGATTTTGGAGGAACGGACGAAACCTTGATCTCGGAAGAATATGACCGGCCGGTGCTCGTCCATCGCTATCCCAGTGCTATAAAGGCTTTTTACATGGCCCCGGACCCGGCGCGGCCCGAGGTCGCGTTGTGCGCGGACATGCTGGCCCCGGAAGGTTACGGCGAAATCATCGGCGGGGGCGAACGCCTGGCGGATCACGAATTGCTCCTCCGGCGCATTGAAGAGCATCGCCTGCCGCGCGAGGCTTTCGATTGGTATCTGGATTTGCGGCGCTACGGCAGCGTTCCTCACGCCGGCTTCGGAATGGGCATTGAGCGCGTGGTGGCATGGATTTGCGGCCTGGAACACGTCCGCGAAACCATTCCGTTCCCGCGCATGCTTTACCGGCTGAAGCCCTAGTTTTTGTCTTTTCGCAGATCAGTTTATTCAGAGGCGAAATGCAGAAGATCCGTATTCTTGGAGTGCCACTCGATCTCGGCCAGGAACGACGCGGCGTGGACATGGGGCCGTCAGCCGTGCGCGCGGCGGGATTGAACTCTGCCCTCAAGGGCCTCGGTCTGAAGGTCGAAGATGCCGGCAATATTTACGTCAAGCTCCCTGAGGAACAGCACTTTGGCGACAAGCGCGCAAAATATTTGAAAGAGATCGCGGAGACCTGCCAGGAATCGGCCAACAGAGTCTGCCAGACGCTCGAAGCAGGGCTCTTTCCCATTTCTCTGGGCGGGGACCACTCGATCGTCGTGGGCACGCAGGCCGGAGTTTCCAAGTATTACCGCGACCACCAAAAGGCCATCGGCTGCATTTGGATTGATGCTCACGCCGACATGAACACGCCGGAGAGCTCGCCCAGCGGCAACGTTCACGGCATGCCATTCGCTGCCACTCTGGGTATTGGGCCTGAACCGTTGGCGCAAATCTACGGGTATGCTCCCAAAATCCAACCCCAGCATTGCGTGTTGATTGGGGCGCGAAACCTTGATGAGCGCGAGCGTACTATGGTGAAAGACTCCGGCATCAACGTCTTCACCATGAGGGCGATTGACGAACAAGGCATGAGCGAGGTCATGCAAAAAAGCCTTGCCCTCGCCACCAACGGGACAGCCGGTTTTGTAGTGTCATTTGATATGGACGTGGTCGATCCGAGCGAGGCGCCGGGCGTCGGCACGCCCGTCAATGGCGGAATTACTTTTCGCGAAGCTCATCTGGCCATGGAAATGATTTCCGACAGCAAGAAGATGCTGGCGCTCGAAATTGTGGAAGTAAATCCCATCCTCGATATCGCCAACAAGACCGCCATTCTCGCCGTGGACTTGGCCACTTCGGCGCTGGGAAAAAGAATCTTGTAGCGCCGGGCTTTGTAGGCGCTATCCCGCCCGGACGGGTGGAACCTCAGGGTGATGGCATTTGGTCGTTTTAGCAATAGTCAGCCACGGTTCGGGTTATAATTCGCTTCGAGGCTTAGCAGGATGATGCGAAATGTCTTGACGGACTACTTGTTGGCGGCAATGAAAGAAGCAGTCTACGACAAGCTCGAAGACGGCACTTTCGCGGGTAGAATCCCTTTATGCCAAGGCGTGTTGGCATTTGGCAGGTCTCTCAGTGAATGCGAAGGGGAGCTAAGGTCTACGCTGGAAGAATGGATCCTGCTTGGCCTTCGGCTCGGTCATCCTCTGCCCGTCCTGGACGGAATCGATCTAAATAAGGAACCTACGCGTGAGCCGGTGGACGCCGTGTAAGCGTGCCGACTTTATCCGGCGGCTTCGAAAGCTTGGTTTTGACGGCCCCTTTTCAGGAGCGCGCCACCAGTTCATGATTTATTTGCAGAAACGCCTGGCAATTCCATCCAGCCCGGAATATTCCGTCCCCCAACTCAAAATGATGGTCCGAGAGGTCGAATTGATCTTGGAGAAAGATGTCTCGGTTGATCATTGGCAAAATTTATGAGTCATTCTCAAAAGAAGCTTCGCGTCGGCCTTCTCTTCGGCGGGCGGTCGGGTGAGCACGAGGTTTCGCTTACCTCCGCGGCGTCGGTACTGAAAGCTCTCGACCCGGCCAAGTACGAAGTTGTGCCCATCGGCATCACTCGGGAGGGCAGTTGGCGGGTGGGGAAGGCGGCGGAAAATCTGTTGCCCGGAGCCGGGCGCGCGCCCAACGCTGCGGAAAAACTCCTGGCCGCCGTGCTTCAGAACGGCAAGCATGTGATGGCTTCGCCCGATCCGGCTACGCCGCAGCTCGTTGCCCTCCATCGGACCTCTTCGTCAGGATCACAGCCGGAAATTGACGTCATGTTCCCTGTCTTGCACGGCACCTTTGGTGAGGACGGCACGGTGCAAGGTATTTTGGAACTCGCGGGAATCCCTTACGTCGGCGCGGGCGTGCTGGCCTCTGCCACCGGCATGGATAAAGACATCATGAAGAAGTTGTTTCGCGACGCCGGCTTGCCCGTGGTCCCCTGGGTACTCTTGTCGCGCAGCGAATGGGAGAGTGATCCAACGCGAGTACGCAAAATGGTAGAGGCAACAATCGGTTTTCCCCTCTTTGCGAAACCCGGAAATCTGGGATCGTCGGTGGGGATTTCAAAGGTCCATAATGCGCGTGAGCTGACCCCGGCAATGGACCTCGCTGCCCGCTACGACCGGAAAATCCTAGCCGAGCACGCTGTGGTGGGAAGGGAGATCGAATGTGCCGTTCTCGGCAACGACCATCCAGAGGCCTCCGTGCCGGGTGAAATAGTTCCCGTCAATGAGTTCTACGACTACGAGGCTAAATACGTGAAAGAAGGATCGAACGTCATCATTCCCGCCCGGCTCACCCACCGACAGGTGATTCGTATCAAAGAGTATAGTGTGCGCGCGTTTCAGGCAATTGATTGCGCTGGAATGGCCCGGGTGGATTTTCTCCTCGACCGGCAGGCCGGCAAGACTTTTGTGAACGAGATCAACACCATTCCCGGTTTCACACCCATCAGCATGTACCCCAAACTTTGGGAGGCATCAGGGTTGCCCTACTCGCAACTCCTTGACCGTCTCATCCAACTTGCTTTGGAGCGCCACCAGCAAAAGCTTCGGACCCAATATAACTACCAGCCGCCCAAATGAAAGCGGGCGGCTTCAGAGCATACCATTTTCAATCAATTGTTAGTGCGCCATCACTTCGGCGCCGTGGGGTTGGGGTTTCCGCATTATAAAGATCAGCGGCACGAGGAGCAGGAAAATGATGCCCAGCAGCCAGAATGCTTCCACAAAGGATTGCATGGCCGCCTGGCGCTGCACCATTCCGAAAAGGGCGGCGTAAGTTTGATGCTGGGCAGTAACAGAATCGACGCCGCGTGAAACCATGTAATGGTGGAGGCCGGCCACCCTCATTTTTGTCGCCGGATCATAGGGGTTGATGTGGGCTCCCAGGATATTGGTATGGACCTGCTCGCGCCGGGCAATCATGGTGGTTACGGCGGCGATTCCGACGCTCCCGCCGATGTTCCTCATCAGATTAAAAATACTGGTCGCGTTGCCCATTCGCTCCGGTGAAATCGGAGACATCGTGGCGGTGGTAAGAGGGACAAACAAAAATGCCAGCGCAATGCCTTGAACGATTTGGGGCCAGAATACGTCCCAATATCCGGATTCCAGGTTCAACCACGAAAGTTGAAATAGAGTTAATGATGCGGTGACGATGCCGATCACCAGCAGCTTGCGCGGATCGAACCTCGCCATTATCGCTCCCACAATGGGCATGGCGATGAATGAGCCGAAGCCGCGAGGCGCCATCGCGATCCCTGCCTGCACGGCGGGATAGGCGAGCAGGGTTTGCAGGAAGATGGGGAGTAATACCAGACTTCCATAAAGAACAAAGCCTACTATCGTCATCAGGAAGACACCTGTGGCGTAGGTGCGAACCTTGAAGATGCGAAGGTCAACGACGGGGTGCTCCACCATCAATTCACGAATCACGAAGATCAGAAGCGCGACGCCGGAAACAATGGCAAGGGCCGTAATCCAGTGCGAACCGAACCAATCCTCTTCCTGGCCCTTGTCCAAAAGGATTTGGAGCGCGCCGATCCCTAGCGCCAACATGCCGATGCCCCAGTAATCCACCTTGCCCGAAGATCTCTTGATGTAATGCGGGTCGAAGATGAAAAGCTTGGTCATGATGATGGCGATTACGCCCACCGGGATGTTGATGTAAAACACCCAGCGCCAACTGTAGTTATCCGTCAGCCAGCCGCCCATCACCGGACCGAGCATGGGCGCCACCACAATGCCCAGTCCCCAAAAAGCCATGGCTTTGCCGCGTTCCCTGGCCGGGAAAGCTTCCAGCAGGACGGCCTGCGACAGTGGTTGCAGCCCCCCGCCGCACGCGCCCTGGATCACGCGGAAAAGGATGAGCAGAGGCAAGCTGGGAGCGAGGCCGCAGAGGAAGGAGGCGACGGTAAAGCCCACCACGGCTGCCATCAGCAGGCGTTTGCGTCCAAAGTAGTTCGCCAGCCAGCCGGTAATCGGCAGGACGATGGCGTTGGCCACCAGATAGGAGGTCAGGACCCAGGTGGATTCGTCAATGGTAGCATTCAGATTTCCGGCAATATGAGGTAGTGAAACATTCACCACCGTGGTATCGAGCACTTCCATAAAAGTGCTGGACATCACCGCGATGGCGATGATCCATGGATTGATGGGAGCGCGGCCGTTGGGAACATCTCCGTTCATAAATTTCCGATCAATCCGGGTGGCTCTCCTCCATGCATTATGCGTTCGGCCCAGGATTCAGCGCCTGTTTCCTACTTCAGGTATATGGTTGGATACACGGACATGCCGGGCCGCAACAAATGGCCGGGGTCCTCGCCTTTCTCCAGGACGATTTTCACCGGCACCCGCTGGACCACTTTCACGTAATTTCCGGAGGCATTCTCAGGCGGAAGAAGGCTGAATTTCGCCCCCGTGGCCGCGGCAATGCTCTCAATATGCGCTTTAAAGGTGTGGCTCCCAAAGGCGTCCACGGAGATGGTGGCGCGCTGGCCAGGACGCATATTCTTCAACTGAGTTTCCTTGAAGTTGGCCGTCACCCAGATGTCTTCAAGTGGGACGATGGCCAGCAAGGGTTCTCCGGCTTGCACAAGTTGGCCCTCTTCCACGGACTTCTTGCTGACGATGCCGCTTACCAGCGCCTTCACTGTGGTGTATTGGAAGTTGAGCTCAGCCTGGTCTAACGTGGCCTTTGCCTGCAAGGCGTGGGCTTGCGCTGAAGCGGCCCGGTCCCGGATCACCGCCACTTGCTGGGGAGCCGTTTGCGCGGAGCGGGCGGCCGCTCGCGCTTGCTCGGCGCCGGCATGCGCTTGCGCCTCGCGGCTCTGATTTACCTGAATATTCTGCTCGGCCTCGGCCACACCGGCGCGCGCGGATTCAACCGAAGCCCTTGCTTCTGCTGCCGCGGCCACGGACGCGTCATACTGTTGCTGGGAAATTTCATCCTTGGCCACCAGTTGCTTCATGCGTTCCAAATCCTGCGTAACCTTGGTTTCGTTCGCTTCGGCTTCGCGGAGCCCGGCTTGGGCCGAATTCAGCCTTGCCTTTGCTACATCAATTTCTTTCCCAGCCGCGGCCACTCCGGCGGTCGCGCTCTGAACGTTGGCCTCGGCGCTGGAAAGCTGATTTCCCGTCGTTGCGGAGGTAATCGGCACGCTGACGCCCGCAGCCCGGGCATTGGCTTGCGCCTCGGCCAGGTCAGCCTGCGCCTTTTCCAGAGCCACCTTATAATCGGTCGGATCGATTTGGATCAACACGGTTCCGGCTTCTACATACTGATTGTCTTTCACATTCACCGCCACCACCATACCGCCCACCCTGGGGCTGATGGGAATAATGTGGCCGTCGATTTCCGCGTCGTCGGTGGATTCACGCACTGAGTAGTAGCTCCAAAGGCCTGCCACGATGCCCAGAACCAAGATCACCGCCAAAATCAAGAACCATTTGGTGGCCGGATTCCTCTGGATGCGGGAACGGTATGCCGTGTGCTCGTCCATTTTTGCCCGCACCTCGGCTTCGGGTTCGACCAATGATTGTTCCGGCATTACTGTTTTCCTCCCAGAAGTTGTTGGGCGGCATTCTCAGCCTGTCCCATAGACCGCAATAATGTCGCCCGCGCGACGTTGAAACTAAAAAGGCTTGAAATGTAATTCTCGTCCGCGGTGGCCATAGCCTCCTGTGCCTGAACCACCTCAAGACTGTTGGCGACGCCGGCGGCGAAGCGGTCTTGCGCCTCTTTGACTTGCTCGTTCGCCAACTTCTCCGCGCTCATCGCCACTTGCACCTGGTCCCCGGTAGATTTCAAATCCAAATAGGCGGTTCGAACCTCGAAGTCGATCCTGCTGCGCAGGTCTTGCAGTTGGGCCTGGCGCTCGCGCAACAACGCGTCGGCCTCCAGAACTTTTCCGCGCACCAGGCCTCCTTCAAAAATCGGAACGCGAACATTGGCCGCCACCGTAAAAGTGCCATGTGAATTGCCCGGTGACAACCCAATGTCACCGTAATCGGCATTAAAGCGCAGGGCCGGGAGGCCCTCCCCCCGAGCGGCCTTCTTATTCGATTCAGCAGCCCGTACCAAAGCTCCAGCACTTTGAAAGTCGGACCTGGATTTCAGCGCCTGCTCCAGGGCCTGGTCAAGCGGAAGGTTGGGAACGGGCGTGTAGGGGACGGTGTCCGAAAGGGAGAACTCCTGTCCGATGGGCAGCCCGATGGCGCGCGCCAGGCTCAACTTTTGCTTTTGAAAGGCGTTTTGAACAAACATCAGGCGCTGTTGTTCCGCCTGCAATTCCACCTGAGCGCGCAGCACGTCGATGCCGGGCACAGTCCCCGCCTTCTTCATATCCAAGGCACGATCGTAAATTGCCTGGGCGGTCTTCAGTTGGGCCGCGGCCGCATCGACGCGGCTGGAAGCAGCCGTGGCTGCCAGATAGAGGTCGGCGGATACCAGCATCACCAGTTCGCGGGAATCCTGGTAGGAAAGCTCCGCCGCCTTCATTTTTTCCGCTTCCGACCGCGCTCCGTTCAAGGCCTTAAAATCCAATATGGGTTGCGAGAGAAAGGCTCGCGTATCGAATGTGTTGAACGGACCCACAATAGCGGGGATGCCGGGGAAACTTGAAAACCCGAAGGCTTGAAGGTTTAGTTGTTGCCTCGCTTCCGTGGTTCCCCAACTGACTTTCGGTAACAAATCAGAGAGGGCGCGCAATCTCGCCCCGCGCGCCGACCGCGTCTCCTGTCCGGAGAGTAACAAACCCAAGTTGTATTTCAGCCCGCGCTCAATCGTATCTTTCAGGCTGAGCGCCAGCACACCCGGAGTTGGTTCGCCGGATGGGACTCCGCCCAGAAATGGGTTTTGATTTCCCATTCCGGACATTATTGAGGATTCGCCGGTGGACGATGACTCAGGCTCGCCCGCCTGTTCGACTGAGGACGCCGGGCCAGCCGGCGTCGAAGAAATTTGGGCTTGGGCCGGCACGCCGTAACATACAGTGAGGAGAACGGTTGCAATCCATAATTGTTTCATCGTGTTCCAATTCCTTTCCAAACCATGTCAAAAATGAATTCGATTTCATTTTCCACATCGCCTTTAGACCAGCCCAAAAGCCGCTGAGTGATGGCGCCCCGTGTGACATCGGCAATGACGGCAGCCGTGGCGCCGCGCCGAATATTGCGAAATGCCTTTTGACGGATTCCTTCCTGAAGCACAGGGTCGAGCAACCTGGCTTGACGGTTGTAGAGATCCTTGAACTCTTCATGAACCTGGGTGGGATGAGCAAAGGCGTTTCCAAATTCGGAGTAGTAAATCTTAAAAAAATCGCGGTGCTGCTCAAAATAGCGCATCTTGGTGGCGATGAATGCGTGGATCTTTCCCGCCATCGTTTTGGAGCCCGCCATCTCTTTTTCCAATTCCTCGAGCAAGGCCGCAATACCGTGCTTGAGGGCGGCCCAATAAATGTCGCGTTTGGAGTGATAGTAAAGATAGACCGTGCCCTTGGCCACGCCCGCGGCCTCGGCGATATCGTCCACCGTAGCTTCGTGGAAACCGCGCTCGGCAAAAACCCTGCGGGCAGCCTCCAGGATTTCCGCAGTGCGGAATTCGGTCAGCACTTCCTGTTTTGTTTTGCCCAATACCGGCATGAAGAAGTGTCTCCCAAGTATTTCAGCCCACTGACTGTATAGTCAGTGTACCATACTGTGAGTTCAAGCCGCAAGATTAAAATGGAGGAAGGCGGGCCCGGGTCCGCCGGTAATGGGTCAGTCTTTTGTAGCGGCGGTCTCTGACCGCCGAAACTTTTTGAATCAAAGGACGACAGTCAAAGACCGCCGCTACAAAACAATCAAACTGACATACAACCGGCCCACCCTTGCTCTTGACGAGGGAGGGCGGATGGAGTTATTTTAACTATCTGGTTAGTTAAATGAAGAAACGCAAGCACAACTCGGCTCCTCTGTCCGCTTCCCGGCAAGCGCGGGGGGCCCAGACACGCGCCGCGATCCTGCGGGCGGCGGTGGCCATCTTTGCGGAGTCCGGGTACGGGAGCGCAAGGACTGATGCCATTGCCGAGCGCGCCGGCGTGAATAAAGCCTTGCTTTATTATTATTTCAAGAGCAAGGCGGACCTTTACTCGGCCATTCTCGAAGATCAACTGAAGGAATTCTCCCGGCGCGCGACGGAAGCGCTTGCCGCCGAAGGCTCTTCCACTTCAAAACTTCTCCGCTATGTGGGAGCCCATTTTGATTTCATCAGCGAACGGCCCTACTATCCCCGGCTGATTCAGCGCCTGGTGATGACCGGAGGCAAGCCTCTGGAACAATTGGCGCGCGAGTTCTTTGTCCCTCTCCATCGCAAGCTGAGTTCGGTGGTCGAGCGGGGCGTGCGTGAGGGCGAGTTTCATCCGCTGGATACGCAGCACGCCGTGCTCTCGCTGGCGGCGGTGATTGTTTTTTATTTTATTTCCGCTCCGGTTTGGTCGGTGGTCACTCATACTGACCCTTACCAGAAAACGAATTTGGCGCGCCGCAGGAAAGAAGTGGTCAAGTTCATTCGTTATGCCTTTTTAAGGAACGGAAAGGGAGTGAAGGCATGAGTCGCAGATTGCCGGTGCTGATTTTGATTTTGCTCGCCGCCGCGGGCGGGTATTGGTATTACACCACCCAACTCAAAGCGCGCTCACTTGTCCTTACCGGTATCGTGACCACCGATGAGGTGATCGTCAGCTCGCAAATCGAGGGGCGGATGGGCCAACTTCTGGTGAAGGAGGGCGACACGGTCAAACGTGACCAACTGCTCGCCGTCATTGACCCTCAGGAGCTGAAGACCACGCAGGAATTTTATGCCCGCACGGAAAAGGGCGCCGGCGCCCAGGTGGTTGAAGCCGAGGCCGGGCTGAAATTCCAGGAGTTGCAGACGCGGGACCAGATTCGCCAGGCCCAGGAAACTTTGGACTCGATTGTTGCCCAGCAAGCGGAGGCTGCCGCCAACATGGAGAAGGCGCGCCTTGATTATGAGCGCTCGCAGGGCCTCTTCAAGCAGGGCATCGTTTCCGCCCAGGTCAACGACCAGGATCGGACCACCTACGAAGCCGCCAGAGCTCACCTGCAGGGGCTTGTCAAGCAGGCCGACGCACAGCGCGCCGCCGTGGCACTGGCCCAATCGAACGCCGAGCAGGTGACGATGAAGCGAAGTCAACTCCAGACCAATGAGCACCAATTGGCCGCGGCGAGCGCGCAGACCAGGACCGCCCAGGTCCGCTTGGGCTATACCGAAATTCACGCGCCCATTGACGGACTGGTGGCGGAACGCGTGGCACTCCAAGGCGAGGTGGTGAATCCCGGCCAGCCCATCGTAACCCTGATCAATCAGGATAATTTATGGGTTCGAGCCGACGTGGAAGAAACTTATATTGATGGCGTCCGGCTGGGCGACCAAATGATGGTGCATTTTCCCTCCGGCCTCGAGCGCCAGGGAACGGTTTTCTACCGCGGCGTGGACGCCGGATTTGCCACGCAAAGAGACGTGAGCCGGACCAAGCGTGACATCAAGACTTTTGAGATTCGCTTTCGCGTGGACAACAGCGATCGCCGGCTTTATCCCGGCTTGACGGCTTATATCAATCTGCCGGTCAAAACGGAGTGACGGAGAGACGGAATACGGATCAAGCTTATGGCCGACATTGAGGTCGACAAGATCACCAAGCGCTTCGGGACTTTTACCGCGGTGGATGAAATCAGCTTCTCCGTCGAGCACGGTGAAATCTTTGGTTTGCTCGGACCCAACGGGGCCGGCAAGTCAACCCTGATCCGCATGATGACCACGCTGATCGAGCCCACCAGCGGCACGGCCCGGGTCAACGGATTTGACGTTCGTAATTCCGCCAACGATGTCCGCAAGTCGATTGGGGTCATCCCCCAGGCATCCACCACGGACCTCGATTTGAGCGCGGAAGAAAATCTTTTGATTTTCGCCAAACTTTACGGCGTCCCCCGGGATCGGAGAATGAAAGTGATTCGGGATCTGCTTGAGGCCGTGGAGCTCGCGCAGTGGGGCGACAAGCCGGTGAAAAATCTTTCCGGAGGCATGCGGCGCCGCCTGGAAATTGCGCGCGGACTCGTCCATCAGCCCAAAGTTTTCTTTCTGGACGAGCCCACCACCGGGCTCGACCCTGTCTCCCGCGTAACGGTTTGGGAAATGCTCGAACGCCTGAAGAAGGAACGCGATCTCACGATTTTGTTGACCACCCATTACATGGACGAGGCGGATAAGCTTTGTGAAAGAATCGCCATTGTGGACCACGGCAAGCTTGTCGCACTCGATTCGCCCTTCAACCTCAAGACGTCCATTCCGGGATCGAACATTTTGGAAGTGAGCTTTTCCACTGTCCCCGAGGGATGGTTGAAAACGATGGAAGGTCTCCCCGAAGTGGAGAAAGTTACCGCCCACGATCATGTGTTTCGCATCCTTTCCAACAACGGCCCCAAGACCACGGTGGAGCTTGTGGAGGCGGCCCGGCGCGCCGAAATCAAATTCAACTC
Source organism: Terriglobia bacterium (assembly GCA_035308965.1). Lineage (GTDB taxonomy): Bacteria > Acidobacteriota > Terriglobia > UBA7540 > UBA7540 > DASYXZ01. The sequence continues at coordinate 191,585 of DATGFN010000043.1, forward strand.
GCTCTCCGTCCAGAGCACCACGCTCGACGACGTGTTTATGCATTTCACCGGGCGACAATTGCGCGACACCTTGCAGGACGGGAAATATGACAGCAGCTTCATGTACCAGAAGCAGTAGAAATAAAGAAACGCTGAACGATGAATCTTGAGGATTAACTCCGGACTCCGGACTTTGGGTTTCTCTTATGCATCGAATCCTGGCCATTATCGAACGCGATCTTAGGCGCTTCCGGCGCAGCCCTCTGCTGATTTTTGCGTCGCTGGTTCTGCCCTTGACGCAATTGCTGGTGCTGGGCTACGCCTTTGGGGGAAAAATCAAAAACCTGAAAGTGGGTGTGGTGGATCAGGACCACGGCCTTTCGGGCGTCAAGCTGCGCGAGCTTTTTGGCGCAGTGGCGGCCAACGCCCGCACATTTCAAACTATTGAATACGACGATCTCCATCAGGCCATGACCGATCTTCGCGAAGGCCGCATCAATGGCGTTTTGAACATCCCTCCCGAGTTCTCGCGCAAAGTTCACGCTCAGGACGCGCCTGAGATTGCTTTAATCGAAGACAATACGGACCAGTTTTCAGGTTCGACGCTCGAGGGGACCATGGGTTCGTTGCTGGATGCCTACAATGTGAACGGGCCTGCGCCCCGCGTGGGCGCCCAGGCCACGCTCGACATTGTCGAGGTCTATCCCTACATTCCCTATGTCCAGTTTCTGCTTTCGGGGTCCATCGCGCTGGCCATCTTCATCACCGCCATGATCGGAGGAGGTATTATCTATATTGATGACAAAGCGCGCGGTCTCCATGAAGGCTATCTGGTGACTCCCATCACCAAATTCGAGCTGATTATGGGGTTCAATCTCGCCGGAACGGTCAAGGGCATCATGGCGGGGTTGGTGCTCACCGTGGTGGGCTCGCTGATTGCTGGCATTCCCAATCCGCTGGATCCCATGCGCATGGCGCGGCTGCTGCTGGTGATTGTGTGCGCTTCGTTTGCCTTCATCAGCATGATGTTCATGATGATGGTGAGGATCAGCGACCCCCTGGTGCCACGCGCCATTTTCGGCGTGCTGAATACGCTTTTGTTTTTCCCCAGCGGTGCGATTTACCCCGTCAACGCCTTTCCTCCCTGGATGAAAGTAATCACGGTGGTCGATCCCTTCACCTACGCGGTGCACGCCTTCAAGTGCCTGCTCCTGAAAAACACCGGGACCGTCGCCATCACCGGAGACCTGCTGTTTCTGACAGTTTTTTCCGTGATTATGATGAGTTCTGCTACTTTGCTCTTTCGGCGAACGCTTTAAGTGGATCTCCCGCGCGCCTGCCGGTGCGGCAAGATGTGGTGTAAAATTGTTCCGGAGGCACGCAACGCCGAGCGAATTCGCGCCCGGCATTGGAACCCTGATGATGACGCTGCTTGACGCCAAGCCCCCCAAACCCGTTACGGGGATTCGCAAACACGTTCCCCTCAGCATCCTGATTTTGTCCGGGCTTTTGATCGCTATTATCGCCGGACTTCTCATCTTCCGGTTTTGGAATATCAAGGAGGAGCGGGCGGTGTCGCGCTTTCTGACTACGGTCCAGCAGGGCGATTATCAGGAGGCTTATCGTTTGTGGAAACCTGCCCGTTCCTATACATTCGATGATTTCATGCACGATTGGGGGGAGAAAGGCGATTACGGAAAAATCCGCCAGTTTGAGGTGCTCGGATCCGAATCCAAAGGGGAGATCGCCATCGTCACTGTCCAAATTAACAACGTGAACCCGCCCCTCGAAATAGTTGTGGACCGCAAAACACTTGGCCTTGCTTATTCCATGTTCTAGTGAATCTCCTGCCCCCATCCACGCGCAGATTCTTGTGCTAGCCCTCGATTACTCTGCCTCTCCGGCGGAAATGGTTGCGTGCCCGTTGACGATGGCTTCCATTAATTCACAGGGAGTGATTTCAGCAGTTCCGAATTTCAATACCACTCGGCCGCCCGCCATATTGGCCAGCTGGGCCGCTTCCTGCATCGTTGCGCCCGAAGAGAAGGCCAGGGCCAAAACGGCGATCACGGTATCGCCGGCGCCGGTAACATCATAAACGGGTCGGGGCACGCCTGGAATGTCGTGGGGCGTGCCATGGTGATTGAAGAGCGTCATGCCTTCGCTGCCGCGTGTAATCAGAAGGTTGGCGCATCCCAGACCGGCCAGCAATCGTTGCCCGCCCGCCAGAAGTTCCCGCCGAGTCCGCATGGCATGGCCCAGCATCTTTTCGGCCTCATGCAAGTTGGGCGTCACCATGGTCGCATGGCGGCAAATTTGCGGATGCTCCGGTTTTGGATCCACAAAAATGGGCAAGCTCTTCTTGCGCCCGAGGCCGATGATCCTGTCGCAGAGCTCGGTGGTGACGCTGCCTTTCCGGTAGTCGGAAATAATCAACGCGTCAAGCCGGGGAATCCACTGCGCCATTCTGCGGGCCAGGGTGGTTGTCGCTTGCGGAGAAATCTCCCGCGCTTCCTCGAAATCCAGGCGAAGGAGTTGATGCTGATGGGCTACAATGCGCACCTTGCGGGGCGTCACTCGCCCGCGTTCTTTGAGCAGAGTTTGGCAGGGGATGTGGCGCTTTTCGAGCAGGGTTATGAGCCGTTTCCCGCTTTCATCCCATCCGATGGCGCCGAAAGGAATGGGGCGCCCGCCCAGGGCGGCGATATTGGCGGCCACGTTTCCAGCCCCCCCGGGGAATCCCTCGCCGGCGTGCGAGTGGCCCATCAGGACCACCGGGACCGGAGCTTCCGGTGAAATACGAGTGGCTTCGCCCCGCAATAATTCGTCGAACATATAATCGCCCAGCACGCCGATGGTCCGGCTCCGAAATTGGCGAACGATCCTGGCTAGGCGATTTTGTTTTTTATCCATCAGTTCCCTCAAGCGGGGCTGGGCCGCAAGCGAATGATTTTCTCGCCGCCTGCGAGTTAGTTTCCACCTGCCGCCGGAAGCCTGCTTTGCATCAGGACATCATTGACCGCGGATTGCACCTGTTCATATCTTATTGAGAGGATGCATTCGGGCTGCTCGTAACGATAGCACCGGTCACCCGGACACGGATTACATTCGTAAGAATTTTGTACCACCTGCGAAATGTTCTGAGGAATCGCCTGTCTTTGTGCCATGGAAGGTATGGAGCGCGGCCAAGGTCCCCAGATGACCGAGCTCGACGAGCCAAAGATAACCACCGTTGGACGATTGAGCGCCTGCGCAATGTGTGCCGGTCCACTGTCATTACCCACGAAGAGACGCGCGCCGGATAGGGCGGCGGCAAACTCTCCCAAGCTCGCGCCCTCGAGCCGCCGGAGGGCCGACCCGGAAGCGCGCTCGACCGCATCGAGAACCGCGGACTCGCCCGGTCCGCATGAATAGACTGGCAAAAGCCCTTTCTCGCGTTCGAGGTAGTTGCCGATTTGCGCGAAATGTTCCGGCGCCCATTGTTTGGTTGCGTACATTGCCGTGGGATGGATCAGGGCGTATTCTTTATTTCGCGAAACGCCAAACTCCGCGCGTTTCTTTTCCCACCAGTCGAGGTGCTGTGAACCAACAAAGATCCTGGCCCGCGGAACTTCACTCTTAGGCAGGCCCAGATGAAAAAACGCGGCAGCCTGAAGTTCGGCCGTGTGAACGTCCGCATGGCCCAGAATCATTCTCGCGTCCGGAACCAGTATGTGATACTTGCCGCGCCTTCGATAGTGATGGAAGCCCACCTTGCATGTCGCCCCACTCCAGCGGGCGATGAAGGCGCTGGTGGGGCCGCCGTGCAGATTCACGCAAACCGAAAAATGCCGGGCACGGAGCTCGCGCACCGTCTGCCATCTCGATTTGATTTTGCCCCACCCGCGTCCCGCGTCCGGCGCCACGATTTCGTCCACGTCCGGATTATTTTCCAAAAGCTCGTGAAAGCGATGCTCCACCATCACGGACAGCAGGAGGTCCGGCCGCCATTCCTTGAGCAGCCGGAGGGCCGGGGTCAGCAGGATGATGTCGCCAATCGAGCGCAGCCGGACCACCAGGATCCGGGCCCCGATCGGTAAAGCAGGAAGGATGGAACCTGCGGCCATTCATTTGAGAAGGACAGTTGCGGGCTGGCGCGATTTATTCCGCCGCCACCTTGGCTTCGTCCACCAGCATGACGGGGATTTCGTCTTTAATGGGATAGACGCGCCGGCACTGGCTGCACTTCAGACCTTGCTTGTCGTCCGTCAACTTCACCGGGACTTTGCAAAGGGGGCAAACCAGAATATCCAACAGTTCCTGACTGATAGCCATGGGTCAATTCCTATAAAACTTAATTCATCAGCGCGCTGAGTAAATCTAACAGACGACGACGGCGAATTCAAGGCATGCCTGGATAAGGTCGGACTACAGTCTGTTTACGTTTCCTTGGGTGGGTTCAGGTGGATCGCCTTCGTCATCTTCGTCTTTCCTTTCTTCGAGCCGAGTTTCAAGAATGTGTTGCTTCTCGGGCTCGGCAAGCGATTGAAGCCCCAAGTAGGCGTTTCCCAGGCCGTGGTATTTCGGCCTGCCTCCCGGCAGCCATCCGTACCTACGCAGGAAAAAAATGAAATGAACACAAATTACGTAAAGGACCAGGCCGATGAACATCAAGGCGACGCCAGACCCGAAATCAGCCATTCCATCCTCCGGGCTAGGATTCTAGCACGTCTTTTACCAACCATTTTCCAAACTGAGACACTACCCATACCTGCCGAAGTCCACGTATTATCATCCGGCAAGATTCACCGAGGGTCATTCCCCGCCCCGCGCTCATTTTTCCCCGAGCCGTTCGATATTCACCTGAAGATCGCAACTGATGTTTTGCCACGAGGATGGTTCGATTTTCCAAACCGCCAAAATCGCCGAACCCTGGTATACGCGCTCGAAACCCGACTCGGATTGCGAAATCGTCTCGATGGGCACAATCCACCAACTGGGTTTCGGACTTGCTTCCATGCTAATTTTTACTTTTTGCCATTCATCCACCATTGTCAGTTGATCGGACACAATCTCCCCTCTGAATTCCAAGGGCTGGCGGACTTGATTGGCCAGGAAATACCGGTCGGGAACGTCAGGAGCGAGGAGATTGAAAACCAGCTCAACGCCCAGCGCCAGGGGAGCGGGCGTGGATTGTTCCATCGAGAGCGAGGACCGGCAGTCGAGCCTTAGAGAACCCGCCCCTGCTTTCGCCTCAATAGTCTTGGCTGCCAGAATCTGCATATCCTTGCCGCCGATGTGGATATTCCCCCGTTTTGTGAATGGAAATACTCCGGGCGATCCTCCCGCCGACGGCAAATCCCACTTACCCTGCGCGATTTCCAGATTTTCCCGCAGACATAGATAATCGAAGTCCTTGCATTGCTGCCCGGCTGGGAAAACAAAGGTCCGGAAAAGGTTCCGGGGATAACGGTCGTAACGCAGCAGGGCGGAGAGGTTCGATTCCTTGCTCCAGACGTGGTCGTGGATGGATGCGGGGCCTTCGCGCGGCGCCGCTGCTTCTGAGCCGACGTGGCGCAGCACCTTCTCGTGATAGGCCTCTTCGCGGCGCATCAATGAATTAATCAACTCGACGTCCGCCGGCTTAAAGCGAAGGCTGGAAATGGTGCCGCCATCCGCCGGCCTCATGACCATGGAATAAGATGGATGTTCCACCAGAACTTCGCGCTGGCCATCCACGTCAAAGTCTTTGGTTTGCACGCGAGGCGGGGAGTTTTCCTTTACGTCACTCAATTTGTCCAACAGCACTTCGGCGCGAATCAGGTTGGAGAGCACCGCGCTACGCAAGTGGGGCGCGTAGAGACCTCCAAAAACGCCATGCCAGTAGGCGTCATTGCACTGGCTGGCCAGCAAGTGCGCGTGCGCATCGTCCAGCAGGCGCGCCGCGTGCGTCCCCGGCTTGGTTGCGGCGTTGGCGTGGTGCCAGCGCCGGCTGACTTCAAGCATCAGTTTATGAATTTGATTGGACTCGGGATATTTCGCCAAAAAATTGCGCCACATTCCTCCCCGCATGAAGCGGTGAATCTTCGCCGCTGAAGGCATCCGGTCGATTTCCTCCAAGGCGCTTCTGAATTCGTGGCTGGGGGCAACGGGCAGCGACCATTCCATCATCTCCTCGTAAGAGGCGGCGGGCAGATAGACCCTCCCCAGGGGAGCGTGGTCAGCGAGATAGTCGGAGAGCGTTGTTGTTTCCAGCCAATCGGCGGCGCCCTCGAGGGCGGCCATAAATTTTTCCAGCCAGCCGTTCTTATAACAATGTTCGAAAGTGCCGGGCCATACGCCAAACTTCTCCCAGTCATCACCCATGGTAAAAAGTGGGGAGCCGGCCTCCGCGCCGGCGCATCCTTCTCTCAAAACGCGCAGAGTCTCCTCCGGCTCATGAAATGGGATCGTGTAGCGAAGGCTCTTGAGAGAGGGCACCAGGCGCAATGCCAGACCGGCTTCTTCCGTAATGTAGGACCCGCGCAGCTCGTGCAGATCAAGCCCTGCGGCAAGAAAGTGCGTATCGTCCAGGATGACGTACTCGGCGCCGGCCTGGGCCAGCGGCCTCGCCAGGCTTGGCTCCCACACGCGCTCAGCCACCCAGGCTCCGCCCGGTTTGGCGCCAAAATGTTTTTGCAGATAACCCGCCAGCTTTCTAACTTGGGCAATTTTATCCGCGTTGGGAATGGAGACGAGAATGGGCTCGTAGTAACCGCCGCCCACAAATTCTACCTGTCCGCGCCGGGCCAATTGGCCGAGAAGATCGAAGAATTCAGGATGATGCGCTTCCAGCCATTCCAAAAGAATTCCCGAAGCGTGCAGGCAAAGGCGAATGGTGGGATGGCGGAGAAGCACTTCTGCAAAAGGCCGGTAAGATTTCTGGTAGGCTTCCTCGATGACGTGATCGAAGTTTCCCACCGGCTGGTGAGCGTGGATAACCAGAGCGAAGTTGACTTTATTCAGCGCCACACCCCACTCCCCATCTTGAATTTTGGATCGACGGCACCCGCCGCTCCTTGCAAAGTTCCATCATAGAATAAACGCGCTTTGGTGTCAGTAGGAATCAGGGTCGCAGTGTGGATGGCCTGCACGCCGGAGAGATCACATTATTTATAGTTTTCATCCGGCTGTTGGTGACCTGGCACGGACAATTTCCTTCCAAACTTTTGCAAAACCTCTTAAATTACCTTGCGCGTGGAATCTCGGACGCAGATGGGGGAATCATGAATCCGCAGGACTTTCTCGAATACTGCCAAAGGGACTTGGACGCGATGCTCCGCTGCCTGAAGACCGCAGTGAAAATTGAATCGCCTTCTTCTTCCAAGCCCCACCTCGACCGCATGGCCGATTTTTTTGCCGCCGAAATCCACAAGATCCATGGGACAACGCAAATATTGGAACATCCCACGGCGGGCTCGGGAGTAATCGGGGAATTCTGGGGCGGAACTAAATCCCGGCGCTCCAAGGCGGAGAAGGCAATCTTACTTGTCGGCCACTTGGACACGGTTTGGGACGTGGGCACACTCGCGCGCATGCCCTTCCGCATTTCCAAGGGGCGGGCTTACGGACCGGGCGTCATGGACATGAAGTCCGGGATCGTTTGCGGCCTGTGGGCCATCCGCGCCCTGCGCGCCTTGCGGGTGACGCCATCGAGCCCGGTTAGATTTTTTCTGAATTCGGACGAGGAAGTTTCAAGCCTCGCGTTCCGCAAGGAGATTCTGGCGGAGGCGCGCGCTGCCCGGGCTGTCCTGGTGCTTGAGCCGGCGGCGGGTCACGCCTTGAAGACCGCGCGCAAGGGTGTGGGTGAATTCCGGATAACTGTCCGTGGCCGTTCCGCTCATGCCGGCGTGAACCCTTCGGCGGGTGTCAACGCCATTAGCGAGCTGGCGCGCCAGCTCCTTCGCATTGAAAAGTTGGCGCGTCCCAAACAGGGACTCACGCTCAATGTGGGTGTGATTCAAGGCGGCACGCGTTCCAATGTGATTCCCGAGCGCGCCTGGGCCGCCGTTGACGTTCGCATCCCGCGTGCCAGCGACCAGAAAATGATTGAAAAGAATGTTTACGGCCTGAAGCCAATTCATCCCCAGGCGCGCCTGGAAATTTCGGGAGGAATCAATCGACCGCCCATGGAGCACGCGATGGCGGCCGAGCTTTTTCGCAAGGCGCGCGAGTTAGGCAGGCTGATGGGCATGAAGATTGAGGAGGCAAGCACGGGCGGCGGGTCGGACGGGAATTTCACCGCCGCGCTCGGCATCCCAACCCTGGATGGCCTGGGGGGGGTGGGCGACGGCGCCCACGCGCTTCACGAGCACGTGATCATTTCCGAGCTTCCCCGGCGCGCTGCCCTTCTGGCGGCGTTGATCGCCACACTGTAGCGCCGACCTTTAGGCCGGCAGTCTTGGCCGGTGAATATCAAAATGCCGGTCCAAAGACCGGCGCTACGATTCGCCCTAAATTCTTCGGAGATGTCCATGGCTCACGACTCCCCGCTCAGCGCTCGCGTCGGCCTTTGCGCTTCCTGCTCGCACGTTCGTGTGGTGCGCTCCGATCGCGGCTCGATTTTTTATCAGTGCAAGCTTGCCGCCACGAACCCTCGCTTTTCGCAGTATCCCATTCTGCCCATGCTCGAGTGCGGCGGTTATGAAGCAGACGTTCGGCCAGCTCCGCCCGCTGATTCTGAAGATTCTAAATCGTAAACTTCGGGGAGTTGTAGGGCGTGGAAATCGGCACCTTTTACGACCCGTATTTTTTTTCGATATAGGAAGCGACCGCAGTCTCGAAATCGGAATACGGCATTCGAAGGTCGCTTTCAATGAGGGAGCCGATTTGGGGATTGGCGGCCATTTCTTTCAGCATCTGCCGGATTTCCACCATGCCGTAGTTATCCCGAATGAATTCCAGCCCGGCAAGAGATTTGGCATAAGCGGGAGCCACTTCCTCCCGTTTCAGACTCATAAAGGAGGCTTCGAGATCCTTAAATGAAGGCAATTGGCCGTCAGAAAACTGGCGCGCCAATTGCGACCCCAATGTGGCAGTCGTCGCGCCCTCCTCGAGCTGGGCCAGTCCTTCGTTGAACCAAACCGGGCAGTGGTCGAGGGCGATCAGATGGACAAACGAATGGGTGAGCTCGTGCTTCAGCATCCGGGTGAGTTCGGGCGTCACGTCCGTGAGCCCGGAAACGGGCACGCGGATTTTGCCATCGTTCAATGCGCCCACCCAATTGGGCGAGCGGGTCACATCGCGAAAAGCGGCTCTTGAGTAGACGATGACGACAATCGTCTCTTGCGGGTAATAATCGAGGTCAAGTTGCAAGTCGCGGAACGCCGTCTCCAGCGTGTCCAGTATTTTCGATCCCATTCCTTTGGCCGCGGCGCCGTCGTAACGGAGAAGAAAATGGATGCTCTGAATTTCTTCATAGGAGCTTGCCGTTTCCATTTCTGTTTCCGCTTTGGCCAACGCGTCGCGCAGAGGCTTGCTGTCCTGGAGGGCCAGCGCCTTTTTCCACTCTTCAATGGCGCGGTTCAGGTTCTCCGACGAGTAATAGGCCGAGCCCAGCAAGAGGGGGATGTCCGGAGATTTGGGGTGCTGATTTTCCTCGGGAAGCAGTAATTCAATGGCGCTGGCGTAATGCGTCTGCTTCACCATCAGATAAGAGAGTGACAAGGTGAGGGCCAGGTCATCGGGGACAAACTTCATGGCGTGACGATAAAGCTCGATGGCGCCTTCGGGATCGCCGTGGCGCGTCAAGTAAATTGCGGCGTCATGATAGCCCAGCACCAGGCGGCGCCGATTTTCCGCTGTCGGGTTTCGCAGCACTTCATTGTCAAATGTCTGAAGCCGGGAGGGCTCAACCGCATCTTCGGTGATGTTGTCCGGCTTGGAGTCGGCCCCGGGTTGGGCCGCATCGGCGGGGGGCAGGGGCAATTCACCAGGCGGGATGGCTTGTTCATGCTGATCTTGTGCGGGAGCTTCGTCGGACGATATCGGTCCTTTCTCAACATGGTCGACGAGCGAAAGGGGGAGGGTAAATTCCCCATCGCCACTTTCGTAGACAATTTGCCTGGAGTCCTGACGAGAAATTTTGCCCACCAATTGGTGGCCATTTTTTAAATAAATGGTGTCAGCGAGCGCGGCGGGGGAACTGGCGGCCAATAAGGTGCAGGTGGCAATAAACCAAGCCCCACACATATTTCGCAGATCATTCTGCAACCCAACACGAGTCCATGACCCAGCCCTCATTCTGAATAGAATAGCACACCATGCGGCGAGCGGGGGTCGAGCCGATTTCCACGCTTGGCAGTATCCCAATTCTATGGGGAGCATTGACCGGAACCCCAGCCCGCGCTATCAGGGAAATTGGGACATCGCCGAAATTCTGGTAGAGGGTCAGTTTGACGTCGCGGCGGCTCGGGGACCCCACGTGGCGAGCCCCAAAGCACGACTTCGGGTCCCAGCAACTCGCCGCTACAACAAACTGACCCTCTAAAAGAATCCGGCTAACGGAATCCAGCTAACCGAATCCGGGTAGTGTCCTAATTCCCCTGGGAGCGCGGGCGTCTCGCCCGCAATATAATGGAGAGAAAAGAGCGGGCGAGACGCCCGCGCTCCCAGTGATTCAAACCCGGACACTACCAGAATCCGGGTAGTGGTGTCATTTGCCCGAACCGGGTGCTCATGCGCAACGTCATTCCCGCGAAGGCGGGAATCCAACTCTTGATTCAGTAGAAATGGGCTGAAGAAGGACTGGATTCCCGCTCCCCCGCCTCCGCGGAGGACAAGCTTCGCGGGAATGACTAGCGCCTCGAAATGAATCCAATTCCAAATGACACCATTTCACGAATCCGGCTAACCTTGACACCCTCGGCGGCAGGGCGTAATGTGAAAGATGTAAGGCTAAACATGAGGGGGCGTACCGGTTTCGACGGAAGCAGTTGAGATTGGGAGGCATGCCGGGGGCCACACCACCCGTAATCGGCGTGGAACAACATAACTGCCAACAATGCGCAGTATGCTCTCGCTGCCTAATTAGGCGGCGCGTTTCCTCCGTCCGGCCCGCCGGGCGGAAAGAAATGTCATTCATGCGGGCTGGTTTGGGGTTTGCCGCCTGAAAACTCCAAACGAGACTTCCCGACTTGTCGGGAGGGATCAGGCTAGCCTGTGGTTCGTTATTGCCCGTTCCTGAGGGCCGCCGGCGAATGCAATAAGCGAACGTGATAAGCATGTAGTCTTCTAATCCCAAAGCTTTTCGGACGGGGGTTCGACTCCCCCCGCCTCCATATTATGTCTAGTCTTTACAATAGGTTACAAGCAATGCAAGATCTTCCCATCCCCCGCCTCCATTATCTAAATGCCTTAATTTCGCTTACTTACCTATAGCATTACTCATTT
>DATGFN010000044.1:0-73740 GCA_035308965.1 Terriglobia bacterium
AAAACTCTGCAAATCCTGAGCGTGACGATTTTCGAAAAAACGCCGATTTTATTGGCCTTTTCGCAATACAGCAACCAACTTCAAGATCCAGATCCTTTTACCCAACTGGATCTGCTCAACTTATGATGGGACAGCACTGATTTATAATTTATAATTTTCCCCTCATACCCCACAACATGAAGATTTCCTTAGCTTGGTTAAGAGAATTCGTTGACGTTGCCGCCGATCCGAAAAAGCTTCAAATGGAACTGAAGGCTTTGGGGCTGGGCGCGGAAACGGTCTCCGCCTTCCATGAGGATTCAATTCTCGATCTTGAGATCACCAACAACCGCCCGGACTGCCTCAGCCATTACGGGGTGGCGCGCGAAGTGGCCACGCTGCATCGTACACCGCTCAAACCCTTTCAAACTTCTTTAAAGGAATCGAGCGTTCCAGCGACAAGCGAAATTTCGATTGAAATCACGGCGCCTGAGCTTTGCGCGCGTTTTTGCGGCCGGGTCATCAAGAACGTCCAAGTCAAGCCATCACCCGATTGGCTCGCGCGGCGGCTCGAAGCGGTCGGCCAACGGCCCATCAATAATGTGGCCGACGTGACTAACTACGTCATGCTGGAGATGGGCAAGGCGCTGCACGCGTACGACCTGGCCCGCCTGCGGGACAGGAAGATTATTGTGCGGCGCGCGCGTCCGGGCGAGCACCTGATAACACTCGACGGAGTGGACCGCACCCTTGCCTCTGAGCACTTGGTAATTGCCGATGGCAAGCTGCCCGTCGGTTTGGCCGGCATCATGGGCGGCGAGGAGAGCGAGATATCAACCGCAACAAAGGATATCCTGCTGGAAAGCGCATGGTTTGACCCTGCTTCCGTTCGCCGCACCTCCAAATCTTTCGGCATGCACACCGAAGCGTCACACCGGTTCGAACGCGGCGCCGACATTGAGTCGGCCCCAGCCTCGCTGGACCGCGCCGCGGAGTTGATTGCCGAGATCGCCGGCGGAACAGTCCTGTCCGGAGTCGTAGACGTTTATCCCCGGCCGTTTTCCGGGCGGCAAATTGTCTTTCGCCCCAGCGAGATCCGGCGCATCCTCGGCACGGATATTCCCAATTCAGATGTCGAATACATTCTGCGCGCCCTCGGATTCAAGCTCCAGAGTCAGGAGGGCGGATGGAGTGTTGTGCCTCCCTCCTGGCGCCTCGACGTCACGCGCGAAGTGGACTTGACCGAGGAGATCGCTCGCGTGATCGGTTACGACCATCTGCCCAAGCGCGTCCGCCCGGCGCCTCCCAGTCTTGAACGTGATACCCTGCGCGAGAAAGAATTGATCGTTTCGGAGATCCTGGTGGCGTCCGGCTACCGCCAGATCATCGCCAACTCCATGGTGGACCCAGCGGAAAACGCGCGCTTCACGGATCGCCCGCCCGTGGTTCTGCAAAATCCGCTCAGCCAGGAAGCCTCCGCCATGCGTTCCACGCCGGTCCCCGGGATGTTGCGCGCGTTGCGTTGGAACATCGACCGCGGCCAGGCCGATCTCAGATTATTTGAAATCGGTAAGACCTATTCGGCGATTCGAAATCCGGTGACCGGTTTGCCCACGGAAGAACGAGTGCTTTCGCTCGGCCTCACCGGGCACAGGCGAGCCGCAAGCGTACACGACGATGCGAAACACGTCGATTTTTTCGATTTGAAGGGCGATCTCGAAAACCTTCTTGCTGCCTTTGATATCGGCGAATTGAAATTCGAGGCAAGCTCGTTGGCGTACGATGAGCCGGGCTTATGCGGCAGGTTTGTCGATCAAGGTGGGACCCTGGCCGACTTTGGAAAAATAAGCCCTGAAATCTCCCGCGACTACAAACTGCGCGAACCGATTTGGACGGCCGTGGTCAACTTGGAGCGCCTTCTTGCCTGTCCGCGACGTGTCCTGCATTTCACCCCCTTCTCGAAATTTCCGGCGGTGGAGCGCGACTTCTCACTTCTCGTGCCCCGGTCGGTCACCTATGAGCGCATTGTAAGGGCAATTCGCGGACTGGCCCTGGAGGTCGCCCAGGATTTTCGCCCGGTCGATCGAATGCCGGTTGGGAAAATCGCGCCGGAACATTGGAGCCTCCTGCTCCGCGTCACTTTCCAGAGCCAGACTCAAACGCTGACCAGCGCGGAAATTGACGCGCTGGGCAAGCAGGTGCTTTCAGCGCTTGCGCCGCTTGGGATTCGACTGAGAACTTAAGAACTAGACGGCTGATAGATTTGGCAGTCGGTGTTAAACTTTCGAGGATGAGTATTCAATACGGACTACCTATGACTGAATCCATGGACCATTTGGGCAAGTTGGAAGAGAAAATAGCCAAAGCCGCCGAGCTCTTCAAGCGGTCACACGTGGAGCGGCTTGAGCTGCAACAGGAAATTGAAAGAATGCGCGCCGACTTCAAGGACCGCCTAAAACGCGCCGACGCCGTGGAGCAGGAGCTTCAAAGCCTTCGCCGCGAGCGCGAGGACGTGCGGGCGCGCATTGAGAAACTTCTCGATCAGATCGAATTGTTGACAAAGTCCGATTAGACGGAAAATAATCATTTTCACGAGCAGTGGCGCCGGAACGGCGCTTGGGATTTCGAACCAAGGAGCGTTGTGACACCAACCAAAGACGGCATCCGCGTGATGATTTACGACCAGGAATACTACATGAAGGGGGCCCTCGACGCCGAATACATCGAGAAGCTGGCGCAGTACCTGGACGCGAAAATGCGCTCGATCGCGGGACGGACGCGGACAGTGGATTCGCTGCGCGTCGCGGTGTTAGCCGGCCTGAATATCGCCGACGAGTATCACCAATTGAAAGCCAAACACGAGAGCACCACCAATGAAGTGAACCAAAAAGTGGGTGAGTACAGTGACGCGTTGGACCAAATTCTGAAGCAAGCCGTGTGAAGAGCGAGCCTTTTCCGCGCAGCAGCAAAATCTGACCGGCTGCTTCCAGACTGCCTTGAGCCTTCCCCCCTGAAAATCCCAATCGCCACACAGCTTCCCTCCAAATCAGAGTAAGATAGAGGCGTGCGTCGATGCAACTACCGCAGGAATTGCCTTTAGGCAATTCGATCCCGCCTGCATCCGGGGAAAGGCACGAAAAATAAAATGAAGATTCTTTACATTGGCGACATCTTTGGCCAGCCGGGCCGCCGCGTCGTGAAAGAGACCCTGCCCGCAATCATCCAGGAACACGCCCCCGACCTGGTGCTGGCCAACGTTGAGAATGCCGCCTCAGGTTTCGGCATTACCCCGCAGTTAGTGGAGGAAATGCTCGACCTCGGGATTGCCGTTCTGACCTCCGGCAACCACATTTGGGACAAGAAGGAAATTCTACTTTACCTGGCCGAGCATGCGGACGGCCGCCTGCTCCGCCCCGCCAACTATCCTCCCGGAGTTCCGGGCCATGGTTTGTACGTGGGCAAAACGCGCAATGGAATCGATTACGCTGTGATGAACCTCCAAGGTCGCGTCTTTATGCCCACCATTGATTGCCCTTTCCGAGCCGCAGACTCGTTGCTCAAATCGATTGCCCCGGAAGTTAAAATCCGGATTCTCGATTTTCACGCCGAGGCCACTTCCGAAAAAATGGCGATGGGCTGGTACCTTGACGGGCGCTCCACCGCCGTGGTGGGCACTCACACTCACGTCCCAACGGCTGATGAAGCCGTGCTGCCACAAGGCACGGCCTACATTACCGACCTCGGTATGTCGGGCCCGTACGATTCGGTGATCGGCGTGGACAAGAATGCCATCATCAAAAAATTCCTGAACCAGATTCCGGCGCGATTCGAAGTGGCCAAGGGCGATGCGAGGCTCTCCGCCGTCCTCATTGAAGCTGACCCGGAATCCGGGCGGGCGAGTTCAATCCAAAGAATCATGCGGAAATAACCAGGGAGGGATTGATGCTCTCGCGGCAATTACTGGTTCGAATCACTGCCCTTCTTATCCTCTTGGGCTCCACGTGTGCATTGGCGCAGGACGCGGCGAAGCGCCCCGCGTCGGTGCAGGCCTATATCAGCGTGGAGGCCCCCGTGGTCGCCCTCACCCACGTCCAGCTGATTGACGGTACAGGCGCGGCGCCGCTCGACGACCAGACCCTTATCATTGAGGGCGGCAAAATCAAGAGCGTGGGGAGCGCCGCGCAAACTCCTCCGCCCCCCGGCGCAAAGGTTCTCGACCTCGCGGGCTTCACCGTGATTCCCGGACTGGTGGGCATGCACGACCACCTTTTTTATCCCTCGGGCGGTGTGGAGGGAACCGCCATTTACAATGAGATGGGTTTCAGCGCACCGCGCCTCTATCTCGCCTGCGGGGTCACTTCAATCCGCACCACCGGGAGCATTGAACCCTACACCGATCTCAATTTAAAAAAGCTGATCGATGACGGAAAACTAACCGGCCCCAAGATTCACGTGACCGGGCCCTACCTTGAAGGCGCCGGCGCCTACACGCCCCAGATGCACGAATTAACCGGCGCGGAGGATGCGCGCAGGACGGTCGATTTCTGGGCGGGTCAGGGCGTGACCTCTTTCAAAGCTTATATGCATATTACACGCGCGGAACTTTCCGCCGCGATCGAGGAGGCGCACAAGCACGGAATCAAAGTGACCGGACATCTGTGCTCGGTCGGTTTTCGCGAGGCGGCGGCGCTGGGCATTGACGATCTGGAGCACGGCCTCCTGGTGGACACTGAATTCGACCCCGATAAAAAGCCCGACTTTTGCCCGTCGCAGCGGACCACCGCCGCCACCGAGTCCAAACTGGATGTTGAAAGCGCCCCAGTCCAGGAGACTATCCGCGATCTAGTCGCGCATCACGTGGCGATGACTTCCACTTTGCCGATATTTGAGACCTTTGTTCCGAATCGTCCGCCTCTGTCGCAACACGTCCTTGCCTCATTGCTCCCAGAAGCTCGGATTGCATACCTCACGGAGCGTGCGCGCGTGGCCGACGGCAAAGATTCCCCGTGGCCGGTGATTTTCAAGAAAGAGATGCAATTTGAGCGTGATTTTGTGAAGGCGGGCGGCCTGCTTTTAGCCGGAAATGATCCTACTGGATACGGCGGCGATCTCGCCGGGTTCGGAGACCTCCGCGGTGTGGAATTGCTGGTCGAAGCCGGCTTCACTCCTGCTGAGGCCATTCAAATCGCTTCGTCAAATGGCGCTAAATTCATGGGCGAGTCAGACAGGATCGGTACCATCGCGCCGGGCAAACAAGCCGATCTGGTGGTGATCAAAGGCGACCCGAATAAAAGTATTGCCGACATCCAGAATGTGACATTGGTTTTCAAGGACGGCATCGGATACGACTCGGCCAAAATGATTGATTCGGTCCGTGGCGCTGTGGGCTTGCACTAACTTTCGGCGCCGAGAATTCGTATTTCTTGGAAAGGTTGGACGTTTGGGAGATCCTCTTACACTTCATCGGCTTCATTTCGCCTTCACGATTACGTTCCACTATCTATTCCCGCAGCTTACGATGGGTCTGGCGTTGCTCATCCTTCTTCTGAAAACGATGGCGCTTCGCACCCACAATGAACATTACAACCACGCCGCCCGGTTCTGGACTCGCATTTTCGGCATCAGCTTTGCATTGGGAGTGGTCACCGGCATCCCGATGGAATTCCAGTTCGGAACCAACTGGGCGGAGTTCTCCCGCGTCGCCGGGGGCGTGATTGGACAAACGCTGGCCATGGAAGGCGTGTTTTCATTCTTCCTTGAATCCACTTTCCTCGGCATGTTGTTGTTTGGGGAAAAACGCCTGGGGCAAACAGGGCATTGGTTCGCGTCACTCATGGTATTCATTGGTTCGTGGCTTTCGGGCTACCTGATTATCGCAACCGACGCCTGGATGCAGCATCCTGTCGGCTACGCCATCGCGGCCAACGGCACATTTGCTCTCGCCAGTTTCTGGGGCCTTGTGCTTAATCCCTGGATTCTATGGCAATACACTCACAACATGGTGGGCGCGGTCATCACCGGCTGCTTCGTGATGACGTCCATCGGATCCTTTTACCTGCTCGCCAAAATGCGCGAAAACTATGGCCGGACGTTTGTTCGCCTGGGCGTGATTGTGGGAGTCATCGCCTGCGTCCTCCAGATGTTTCCCACCGGCGACGGCCAGGGGAAAATGGTTGCCGAGTACCAGCCTGTCACCTTGGCCGCGATGGAAGGCTTGTTCGAATCGCGGCAGAGCGCGCCGGTTGCAGTTCTCGGCCAGCCGGATATGGATAAGAGACGCTTGGACAACCCGCTGATGATCCCCGGCGCCTTAAGCTTTCTCACCTTTCGCCGGTGGACAGCGCAGGTGAATGGCCTCGATCATTTTCCCGTTGAGGATTGGCCTGACCAGATTCCATTACTCTACTACAGCTACCACATCATGGTGGGCCTCGGCACCATCTTCATCGCCGTTATGATGGCGGCGGCCTTTTTTCTCTGGCGCGGGAAACTTTACGAGTTCAAACCCATGCTCTGGGTATTGATGCTTTCGCTTCCGTTCCCATTTATTGCCAATACGGCGGGATGGGTTACTGCGGAACTGGGCCGCCAGCCCTGGTTGATTTACGGCTTGTACCGAACTAAGTTGGGATTTTCCACCCAGGTTTCGAGCGGCAACACTTTATTCACGCTCCTCGGATTCATGGGACTGTACATGGTGGTTGGAATTCTTTTTTTGTATCTGGTCCACCGGGAAATCGACCGCGGCCCCGGCCCGGCGGAAACAAATTCGATGGCTGCGTAAGTAGGAATCGTAATGGGCACTATTTGGTTTTGTCTGGTGGCCGTGATGCTCGCCGCCTACGTGGTTTTTGACGGCTTCGACCTTGGCGCCGGCATCATCCATTTGTTCATTGCCAAGACGCCGGACGAGCGCCGCCTGGTGTTGCGCTCCATCGGCCCGGTTTGGGATGGTAACGAAGTGTGGCTGCTGGCGGCAGGCGGCACGCTCTATTTTGCATTTCCACCCTTGTATTCCTCGGGCTTCAGTGGTTTCTACCTCCCTTTGATGATCGTGCTCTGGCTCCTGATCCTGCGGGGAATTTCGATTGAATTTCGCAACGCGATTGATAGCCCGGTGTGGATTCCATTTTGGGATGTAGTATTTTCCCTTTCCAGTTTCTTGCTGGCTGTTTTCTTCGGCGCCGCGCTCGGCAACGTCGTTCGGGGCGTTCCGCTCGATGCCCAGAACCGATTCTTTGAGCCCTTGTGGACGAATTTCCGCCTGGGCGGCGAGACTGGAATTCTAGATTGGTACACGATTCTCATAGGTGTGGCGGCCTTGCTGAGCCTCGCGCTGCATGGCGCGTTTTGGGTGGCTCTCAAAACCGAGGGACCCGTCCACGACCGCTCCCAGTCGGTGGCGCGCAGGCTCTGGCCCGGCGTGGCGGCGCTCACATTCGCAATTACCGTTGTAACATTTGACGTTCAGCCGCAAGTTCGCCAGAACCTGTCAAATTATTTCTGGGGTTTCGTGTTTCCGTTTATCGCTCTCGCCGGATTGTTATTCGAGCGCTGGTTTATTTATCGGAGGTCTGATTTGAAAGCATTCCTCGCCTCGTGCGCATACCTCGTGGGTATGCTCACCAGCGTCGTCTTTGGAGTCTATCCTTACGTCCTTCCTTCGAGCAGCAATCCTGCTTATGCCCTGACTATTCAAAATGCCAAAGCCGCGGATTACGGCTTGCGCGTCGGCCTGGTATGGTGGCTTATCGGGATGGCGCTGGTGAGCGGATATTTTATTTTCGCCTACCGTCATATGGCCGGAAAGGTAGCCGCGGGCGGAGATCACGAAGGGTATTGAAACAACATCCCAGCGGCATGATGCCGAGTGGACTTTTGACAAATGAGATAATCTTTGCCATTATAAAAGATATGAGCAAAGCTACGAGGTCTTCCAAGAGCTTTACGGTCGACCACACCATTCTCGACTATCTTCAGCGCACCCGATCCAATCGCTCGCGGAGCGAGAGGGTCAATGAATTGCTTCGTCGGGGAATCATGCAGGAGCAATATGAAGCTCTGGCTGAGGAAGCGGCCGAGTTTTTTGGCGCTATTGGAGAGTCGGAACGGACGGAGCGCAGGGCCTTCTCCAAGGCCGGCCTCCGGTCGTTCACGCGGGATGCTGAATGATGCCTCGCAATGTTCCCATGGGATGGTTTCCCAGGCGAGGGGAAGTTTACTTGGTCCGGCTGGACAAGAACCGTCCTGCCCTCGTGATTTCTACCGACGCTCTAAACCGCCATGCCTTGGACGTGTGTGTGGTTCCACTTACGACTGTCGTCCGCCCGAAATTCTCGTTGCGTGTTCCCATTAAATCTGGTGAAGGCGGTCTGGGCCGCAATTCATGGGCCAAGTGCGACCAGGTAACGACGATTGAAAAGACGCTCTTGCTCTATCCTGCACTTGGCCGCTTGGGGAGCCAAACTCTCAAATCCATAGAGGGAGCTGTCAAGCTGGCGCTCCAATTAACCTGAACTTGAAGTCTCGACTCCATCACGCCGTTGATGGGCGCAATCGAATAGGCGCAGGCCCAAACCTTGTCCCGGCAGGGTATTATTAATTGGGCGGTTGCAAGAGACGGCACCGAAGGGCAAGGCTGATTCTCTCCGATAGGCCAATGATACGAAACACGAAAAGGCGCGGACTGGCAAGCTACGCCATGGCTGTGGAAGCGACGGCGGGACGTCGATTTCCCGAGCCGCCTCATCCATATCGCAATGAGTATGAGCGCGACCGCGACCGGATCATCCACTCGCGTGCGTTTCGCAGGCTGGAAGACAAGACCCAGGTTTTCACCCGGAGGTCTTCCGATCATTTCCGCAACCGCTTGACGCATACCCTGGAAGTGGCGCAAATAAGCCGAACCGTCGCGCTGGCGCTGGGCCTGAATGCCGACCTGGTTGAGGCGCTGGCGCTGGTGCACGACGTTGGCCACCCCCCCTTCGGCCACGTGGGAGAAGGCGCGCTGCACCACCTGATGCAGGATTACGGAGACACTTTCGATCACAATCTGCATGCCCTCCGGATCGTGGAAAGTTTCGAACATAAGTATGTCGAATTTACTGGACTGAATCTCACCTTTGAAGTCCGCGAAGGGATCATCAAACATTCGCGAAACTACGATCCCAAGCTGTATCCTGCCCTCGTCGAATACCGCCTGAACGATCAGCCGCCCCTCGAAGCGCAATTAATCGATCTGGCGGATGAGATTGCCTACAACTGTTCAGACCTGGATGACGGGTACGAATCGAAGCTGCTTACCGTCCGGCTGATTTGCGGAGGCGTACCTTTATTCAAACGGATTTATGACTCAGTGGAGCGCAAGTATCCATGGGCGATTGAGAAGCTGAAATTCAACGAGGCGTTGAAACGTCTGATGGACGCATTGGTTTCAGATTTGATCGAGGCGACCCGCGATCGCCTTCTCAAAGAGCGAGTTCGCTCCGTCGAGCAAGTTCGCTCGCGGCGCGGGCGTCTGGTGGGCTTTAACCGGCGCGTGATGGCAGAAAACAAACTCATTAAGGAGTTCCTGTACGCAAAACTCTACTTCCACCCGAAAGTTCGCGCCGAGCGAAAACTCATCGTTAAGAATGTGCGCGGCTTGTTCCAATTCTTTGTGAACCATCCGCGCCGGTTGCCCCCAACCTATTCGGCGCAAATCGAACAAGAACCGATTCACCGTGTCGTCTGCGATTATATTGCGGGCATGACCGACCACTACCTTCAGGAGCAATACCGCAAGTATTTGAATCCGTAGTCACATGCTCCGGCGGTCCCAGCAGCGACCGCCTGTGCTAAGATGAGCGCGCGGCTCCAGTTTTTCTCCTGGCCGGGGACGGCTTGGTCGCGGTAATACCTTCTTCTTATGGACCTCCGACGGCGGATAGCTTTTACTGTCTTTCTTTTATTGTCCATGTTGCTGGTGGCAGCGGCGGGGTATCGCTTTTTCGGCGGTCCCAATGTGACCAGCCTGGACGCGATTTACATGGCCGTGGTCACCATTTCCTCAGTGGGTTATACCGAAGTAGTGGACACAAGTCACAATGTTTCCCTGCGAATTTTCAATATGTTCGTCATTTTATTTGGCATTGGCATCATGCTTTACGTTTTTTCTGCTTTCACCGCGTTTATCGTGGAAGGACAACTCAATGATCTTTTTCGGAGACGCAAGATGCTGAAACAAATTCGGGAATTAAGAGACCATTTCATCATTTGTGGGGCGGGCGAAGTGGGCCACCATGTGGCGCAGGAATTGCTGAAAACCAGGAATAGCTTTGTGGTGATCGACCAGGACGAGGAAATCCTGGAAAAGATTCGGCAACTGGGCGAATTCCCCGTGCTGAGAGGCGACGCCGCGGACGAAGACACACTGAGCGCCGCGGGCCTGGCGTATGCGCGCGGCCTCGCTTCCGTCCTGTCCGAGGACAGGGATAATCTGATGGTGACGGTAACCGCGCGCCAGATGAATCCCACCGTTCGCATCGTGGCGCGCTGCGCCGAGGCCCGAATGGCGGGCAAGCTGATCCGCGCCGGGGCCAACACGGCTGTGTCCCCCAACACCATTGGCGGGTTGCGCCTGGCCTCCGAGCTGGTGCGCCCTCACGTGGTGGGGTTCCTCGACATGATGCTGAAGGAAGAATCAAAAACTTTGCGGGTGGAAGAAATCGTCATCGGCGCGGATTCGCCTTGGGCGGGGAAGACCATCCATGGCACGGAGATCCATAAGCGTTATGAATTGCTTGCGCTTGCTTTGCGTAAGCCTGACGGCAAAACTCATTACAACCCACATGGGAGCTCGCCCCTGAATGTGGGCGACGTCGTGCTCGTGATGGGCGACGTGGATATGATTTGGAAGGCGCGCGAATCTGCCGGCATCATCACTCCTCCTCCGAGTTCGTAGGCGGGAGCTCGGAAGTGCCTCGTGCTGTTGGTGAAGCCTCGCGATCGGCTGGGCGTCCGCATCGTATCAAACGGAAGAATTGAATAATCCAAGGAGGATTACGATTGCACACATCGTCTCGATTGTCTTCCCGGTCGCCAGGAGCGGGGTTACGAACCATCCTGGTTGTTTTCCCCGTAATTCTCTTGGTCATTATACTTACATTAGGTTGGAAGGTTACCAGAAACCAGGCGCCGGTCATTCAATTCGCCGGACACTTGAAAGGCATCGGAGCTACTACGCCCATTCAACTCGAGGTCCGCGACGACCACTACGCCATCAAGAAAGTTCAAATTGAATTGCGCCAGGACGGCCGCTCTTTCCCGATACCATTTATGGAAACTGTTTTTGGAGAAGCGCCCCCCGCCTGGAATTTCTGGGCGTCTCCCAAAGAAAATAGCTGGAGCATCATGGCCCACGTGGGCCGCCACGAAATGCCCGACTTGCAGGAAGGGCGTGCAACGCTCGTCGTGATGGCGACCAATAATTCCTGGGGGCGATTCTTCCGCGGCGGCCGGTCCGAAACCACGCTGGAACTTCCTGTTCGATTCGCTCCTCCCCAGATTGAGGTCCTGAGTTCCAAGCACTACATCAACCAGGGCGGCGCGGAACTGGTGGTCTTCAAGGTCTCGCCCGGCGCCGCCGAATCCGGTGTGCTTGTGGGGCCAAGCTTTTTTCCCAGTTGGCCGGTAAAGGATTCTCTGCCGGACACTCGCCTGTGCTTGTTCGCCTTTGCCTACAATGTGGATCCCAAAACGCCGGCACACATCGTGGCCAGGGACGATGCAGGGAACGAAACTCTTAGCCCCTTCACTTATGAGGTCTTCCCGAAGAAATTTCATTCGGACACCATCCAAGTGACGGATGACTTCATGAATCGGGTTGTGCCGCCCATCATGAGCCAAACGCCGGAACTTCAGGATCAGGGAAGCCTGCTAAAAAATTTCCTTCTGGAAAATGGACATCTTCGCGAAAAGGAGGCCAGGCAATTAGTGGAGTTTTCCAAGCAAACCGCAACCAAATTTCTGTGGACCGAGCCTTTCATCGAACTCCCTTCCAAGGTGGAAGCCTCATTCGCCGACTATCGGACCTATGTTTACAACGGTCAGGCGGTGGATCATCAGACCCACCTGGGGTTTGACCTGGCTGGTCTCCAACATATGCCCATCCAGGCCGCGAATGATGGAGTCGTGGTCCACGCCGCTTTCTTCGGAATCTACGGCAACGCCGTCATCATCGATCACGGATGTGGTTTGCAATCCCTTTACGGGCACATGAGCTCAATCGACGTTAAGCCGGGCGAAGCCGTGAAGCGGGGCCAGGTGATTGGTCATAGCGGAGAGACCGGCTTGGCGGGCGGGGACCACTTGCACTTCACCATTCTACTGGACGGAATTCCGGTGAACCCCACCGAGTGGTGGGACCCGCACTGGATTCACGACCGGATTGAAGAAAAACTCGCGCCGTATAAATGAAATTCCGGGTTGCGGCAAACTGTCCTGGGGAAAACTATTCTGGCGCGACCCGCCTCAAATAGAAATCCATGAAACGGCGCGCATCAGTCGTCAGTCCCACCGTCGCGTTGGGTGGCTTGCCCTCAGCAGCGGTGGTAAGGCCTTTGTCATCCACTTCAACAGCCAGTGGCTTGGTTTCGCAGATCGTCGGATCAATCACCAGCGCCACTGCCATTGGATCAAAGAGGGTGGGCGTGGGATTCCCCCACAGGTGATAGAGCAACGTCAAGGCGTTCGAGGTAGGCGTGAGTTGGGTAAAGATGCGGTGCATGTCCGCTGGGCTCAGTTGCAGCATGGCGGTGACGTCGAGCGGCGCCATCAGGATGGGCACGCCGGCAGAGAAAACCACTTGGGCCGCCGGAGCGTCCGCGTAGATATTGTACTCAGGAACGGCCTTGGGATTGTCTCCGTAGCCGTGCGCAATCGCCCCGCCCATCAATACGATACGTTTGATTTTGCCGGCGACGGCCGGATCCTTCCTAAAAAGCGCGGCCACGTTGGTGAGCGGCCCGATGGCTACCAACGTAATTTCACCCGGCCGCTTCTGGAATTGACGATCCAAAAAATCCACGGCGCTTTGCTTAAGCAATTGCGGGCTGGCGAATCCTTCCGCCCAACGTGTCTGAGGATCTTTTGAGGGTTTGCCCGGTTCACCTGCCGCCACCGGAACATTTCGCCGCCCTGCTTCCCAGAGCATCTTGGCAGCAAGACGGGCGCGGGCCTGCGTGTCCCCGCTAACAGTGGTCACCCCGAGCAAATCCAGCTCAGGGCTGCCGAGAATTAGCGCCACGGCAAACGCATCGTCAATATCGCCGCCAATATCTGTGTCGAGTAGAATCGGAATTTTCTGCTGAGACGGAGGTGCCGCCCGGATGATGGTGGATGCAAGGAGCAAACACGCGACGAACAGAAACAGTTTTTTCATTGGCACATGGTCTGGTTTCAAATGAATCGGCAAATATTCAACTGCCTTACTCTTCCTCTACTTCCTTGCCGTGCCCGGCGGCGCGTGCGGCGGCCACAATTTTGTCTGTGACCGGCTGGGGAACAAGATCGTAGTGGGAGAATTCCATGGAATAAGTTCCGCGGCCCTGGGTCATGGAAGTCAGGTCGGAGGCGTAAGTCAGCATGTCCGCGAGTGGCACCTGGGCCTTGATGATTGTCGAGCCGCCTTTCGAGTCCATGCCTTGAATGCGCCCGCGGCGCCCATTCAGGTTGCCCATAATGTCGCCCGAATAATTCTCCGGCACGGTGATTTCGACGTTATAGATGGGTTCGAGCAAGCAGGGCTTGGCCTGGGCCATGCATCCCTTGAAGGCTTTTGACCCGGCAAGCTTGAACGCCATTTCCGAGGAATCGACGTCGTGATATGAACCGTCATAGAGAATGACGCGAAAATCGACCACCGGAAAACCTGCGAGGTACCCACGCGCGGCCGCATCCACAATTCCCTTTTCAATGGCGGGAATGAAATTCCGCGGGACCGCGCCGCCAAAAATATCGTTTACAAACTCGAACCCAGACCCCCGCACCAGTGGTTCCATCTTGATTTTGCAATCGCCGTATTGCCCGTGGCCCCCGGTCTGTTTTTTGTGCTTGCCCTGCGCGTCGGCCTTGGCGCGAATGGTCTCGAGGTAGGCGATTTTCGGCGCCTTCAATGTAACTTCAACATTGAATCGGCGTTTGAGTTTGGAGACGGCCACTTCCACATGCTGTTGGCCCGAACCCGAGACCAGGAACTCCTTGGTCTGCGCGTCGCGCGAGAAGCGCAGCAGCGTGTCTTCCTCGATCAAGCGGTGGATGGCCGTAGCCAGTTTATCCTCGTCGTTGCGCGACTTGGGCTCCACCGCAAAGGAAATGGAAGGCTCGGGCAGTTTTACCTTGGGATAGATGATGGGGGCAGGCTTGTCGCCCAGCGTGTCGCCGGTCAAAGTGTCCTTAAGTTTAGCCACTACGCCGATGTCGCCGGCGTGCAATTCTGCCACAGGCGTCTGGGTCTTGCCCTGAATCACTGCGATGTGCGAGAGGCGCTCACCGCCGGCGCGATTCATATTGACGAGATTGGCTTCGTTCTTCAAAACCCCCGACATCACTTTGAAGTAGCTGACCCGGCCGGCGAAAGCGTCCGCGACGGTCTTAAAGATAAAAGCGGAAACGGGCTGGGTGTCCGCAATGGGCCGTTTGACGGCATTGCCGCCGTCGTGGTCCAGGCCTTCCACTTCCCCACGCTCGACAGGCGAGGGCAAGTAGCTGGCGATGAAGTTCAGTAGATTCTCCGAACCAATTTCATGGAGCCCCGAGCACAGGACCACGGGGAAGATGCGTTTTTCAGAAATAGCCTGTTTCAGCCCGGGAACGAGATCTTCCACGGGGATAGTGCCTTTCTCGAAAAATTCTTCCATGAGCGCGTCGTTACCTTCGGCCACCATTTCCACCAGTGCTTCGTGCGCCGACGTCGCCGCGGCGGAGAGCTCGGAGGGAATTTCACTCTCTTTTCCCTTGCCCGAGCCATCAGGTTCGTAGAGGTATGCCTTCATGTTGACCAGGTCGATGACTCCGCGAAAGTTTTTTTCTTCGCCGATGGGAAGCTGCACCGGAATCACCGACCTGCCGAAAGAGGTGTGCAATGACTCCAGGGTGCGCTCCAGGCTGGAGCGCTCGCGGTCCATTTGATTGACCACCAGCACGCGAGGCAAGCCGAATTGTTCGCAATAGCCCCACGTTTTCTCGGTCTGCACTTCCACCCCGGACACTCCATGCACGACCACCAGTGCGGCATCGGCGGCGGCCAGGGCGGACAAAGCCTCGTGGAGAAAAATGTTGTAGCCGGGGGTGTCAATGAAATTGATTTTGGTCTTGCCCCACTCCGCGTAGGCGAGGGCCGCGCTGATGGTAAACTTGCGCTGAATTTCCTCCTCGTCGTAGTCCGTGACCGAGGTGCCGTCATCCACTCGCCCCAGGCGGTTCACCATTCCCGCCGCAAACAGCACCGACGACACGAGTTGAGTCTTGCCGGAGTGGCCGTGCCCCACCAGCGCGACATTGCGAACGTTTGGTCCCTCGTAAATTTTCACTCGAAGCTCCTATGAAATCAGAGGTCGATGAACAAAGAGCGAAATCACCCCAAAAAGCAAACCGCCATCCTAGCATAATTTTTCAGGCGGATTCAAAACGATTGGTTCGGGCAACTGGCTAAGGCCGGGGGCCCTGCAACCCGCGCCAAGTGGGAGCGCATTCGTTCCTGTCTCACCGATCTCAGCTCAGTCCAGGTCGATATCGCGCATGGGGCGAGTGATGGGCTCATCTTTTGTTTTCTTGAGAGCCTCTTCGAATTTTCGGTCCAGCACCCGGGATTTTACTTTTTCGTCCTCAGCGCTCTGGTTAAAGATCGACTCGCGCCGCGCCTTTTCGTTTTCCAAAAGTTCGTGGGCGCGGTCGAAGTCCGGAGCCTTGAACGTTTTGGGCGGCGGTTGGTGAGCAATCACCTTGCCCAATTCCATGTCCACGGTCAGTTTCGCCCCGCAGCATGGGCAGGTCACTTCGATGGTGGTATTTTCGTTGCGAGACATCTCGTGAAACCTCTCCCGCAATGGCGGCAAGCCTGTGTCCAGTCCTTACAAAATCCCCAAACCAACCTCAGTATACCCGAATGAAGGGCGTAGAGGTAAAGCCGGACGGAGATGAATTTGGTAAGATAAGGGTTGATGGCACGAATCAACCAACCCGCCTCACGAAATATTTGGGCGCTTGCGGCGTTCGCGTTGCTTTCTGCGGCATCGATTGTCGGACTGCATCGCTTGCACGCTGGTCAGGACGACAAGGCGAGGTTTGCCGAGCGTGACTCCTGGCAGCGTCCCGAAGAGGTGATGGACAAGCTTGGCATCAAGGCTGGTAGCGTGGTAGGGGACGTGGGTTGCGGCAGCGGCTATTTCACATTTCATTTTGCAGCGCGGGTAGGAGCGGATGGAAAGGTTTATGCCGAGGACCTCGAGCCTGATTTGCTGGCCAAAATTCAAGCCCGCGCAGCTCAAGAAAAGTTGCGGCAAATTGAAGTGCTTCAAGGAACTGCGGACGATCCCTCTCTTCCCGAAGGGAAACTTGACGCCATCCTGGTGATGAACGCCTACCACGAAATGAAAAACTATGACGCCATGCTGCGCGGAATGTTCAAAGCGCTCAAGCCGGGGGGAGTGCTCGCCATTATTGATCATGAGGCGGAGCCCGGCCAGCCGCGGAGCGAGTACCAGCAGGGCCACCGAATTCCAGCCGAATTGGTGCGCGAAGACTTGGCACGCAACGGGTTCCGCTTTCTTCGCAGCGAGCCCGGCTTCCTAAGCACCGACACACACAAGAACTTCTTCTTCCTTATCTTCCGGAAACCTGAATCTGCGTCCGAACCCCGCTGAATCGCATTTCCCTGAACCCAGATTCCTGCAACAACCATTGGGCGCGGAAAGGAGTTGAGTTTCGAACTTTGTCACGTGCGAAAGATGGGATGGGATTCTGCGGAGAATTGAATTAGTTGCGGAGGAACTTTGAAGCAAAGAAATGTTTTCTTAATGTTACTTTTTCTAACGTGTTTTAATCCATGGCTCTTGGCCGGCGATCAGGCCGTTAAACTCGTCCGGGACGGAGACCAAATTGAAGCGCTGATCAGCGGCAAGCCCTTCACGACTTATTATTTTGGCGCCGAGTCGCCCAAGCCGTACTTGCACCCACTGCGCAGCGCGCAAGGGACCATCGTGACCCGCGGTTGGCCGATGGTGAAAGACATTCCTGGCGAGAGCCAGGACCACCCACATCACCGCGCGTTGTTTTTCGCCCATTCCGACTAATCCCAAGCATCCCACTTACTGGCACGCCCGGAGTTATGGTTTGTTCGCGGTGAATCCGTTTGGCGAGCACGATTTCTATAACGATCCCAAACTCGATGGCAGCATTACGATTCGGCCCGGCGAGTCACTCACCTTTCACTATCGTGTCCTCATCCATCATGGCGACGCGCAGCAGGCGCACTTGGCCGCTGCCTATGCGAATTACGGGAAGGAGAGGTGAGACTCTCAGAGTGATGGCCCATGACATCATTCGTCATCTGAGCTTTTTGGTTTTCGGCGTGAAGCAGTTTTGCGCACGCGCGCGCCCGTGCCTCGGGCGGGCCGGCCTTTGCGTGGCTTTGACGGCGCAGGCGGATCACTCGCCGCCTCTACCACTGCCAATTCTTCGGCGATTGCGGCAGGCGTTTCCTCGATCTCATTCGCGGCCTCGCCAATTTCTTCCGTAATGGCGGGCTCGGGCAATACCGCATCCGATTCCAGCGGCGGCATGGAATCTGCGGCAGTACCGTCCATTTCTTCGACGGTCGGAACCCCCGCGCCGGAGGTTTCCGCGGAGACGGTCGTGGGCGCAATCACTTGGAAGACTCTCCAAACACCCTTGCGGTCACGTTGCAACCGGAGCCAGCCTTCGCGCTGGCCCTGATGAAGGAAATCAAGGAAGCCACGAAAACCGTAGCGGCGCTCGTCAAAATCCTTGTTGGCGGCGCGAAGCGCCTGACGGATGTGGCGCATGTACAGCGGACGGTTGGGGGACTTCGCCGCAGCCGCAGCCAAGGCTAGTTTCAGCAAGCCCAATGCTTCCTGGGCGGTCCCCACCTGCTCAGGAGTTGAAAGTGGAGGCGCAGCGGAGGCTCCTTCTTCGCCAAAGACCTCGGCAGGCGTTTCAGAACCAGGGGGCGCCGAAATTTCCTGTGGCGCAACCGGCGCTGCAGTTTTCTCCGCATCGCCCTCGACGGCTTCCACCAGATACCCGCGATCGATGCGCCGCAGATGCACCAGGCCCGCATGCTCCATTTTCTGCATGAATTCACGAAAGGAGCCGGCGCCATAATCACGCTCGCTGAAGGTGGAATCGAGTTGCAGCACCGTGCTCTTGAGCGGGCCCAATTGGGGGGCCACTTCCCTGTCTGCCAGAATTTTCAGCGCGCGCTGCACATTGGGGAAAGCCGCGGTGAGCGAACGGCTTTCTGTTGTGGAGCGGCCCGCGGAGCGCGTGGAGCGCGCCACCCTCGAAACTTCCGCGCTGCCCGCGCTCTGCAACAGGTTTTCGTAAGCAATAAATTCGGTGCAATTGCGTTGCAGGATGTTACTGGTAAACGACCGGCCGCCCACCACAAAAACGCGCTTATCATACTGCTTTAGCTTTTCAACCAGTGCGATAAAGTCGCTGTCTCCCCCCACAATCGCGAAAGCGTTGATGTGGTCGCGGGTGAAAGCCATCTCCAGCGCGTCCAGGGCAAGGTTGATGTCCGCACCGTTCTTGTCGCCGCGCGGGGTCACGTTGCGCTGCACCATTTGCACCGCGTGCTGGGTCATCTGGCGGCTGTGCTCGCCGGCTCGGGACCAATCGCCATAGCCGACCTTGGTCACGACTTCACCACGTTCTTTCAATGCTTCGAGCACCAGGGAAACATCAAAATCTTTTCCCAGAGTGTCCTTCACGCCAATCTGGATATTGTCAAAATCGATAAATACTGCCAGCTTCATTCGGTCTTCGGCCACAAATCCTTCTTTCTCCCGTGTCTTCGGTCGTAATCTCGTTGCGTAATGGACGCGGGACTTCTGAAATCAGTTACACCCGGGGGACATCCGCCTGTCTCCATCATACTACCGGATGGCCGCCCTTGTCCGCTTAAACGAATGATTATTTGCGCGGCGGGATGATTTGCGCCTTAAGCTCCCCTCCTTACCAAGGAGGGGATGGGGGGGTTATTGAAATGAATTAGCCCAGGTATTTCAAGCTCAAGTCAATGAGCATCTGCGTGCCCTCGAAAGGATCGCCCTTGCGGTCCATCTCCATGGAGAAGAATCCACGGTAGCCGGCGGCTTTGGCAATGGCAAAGGTTTTTCCCACATCCACGGGAAAGAATTTCCCGCCTTCAGCATCCTCCCCTTCTTTGACGTGCGAAATACAATAAGCGTTCTTGAACATCGCGCTGATCGCGCGGTAATTAAAGTCGGCATCCCCGCCCGTCATGGAATTGGCAAAGTCAGGAAGGGCGTGCAGGTAAGGATGGTTCGCCTTCTCGATGACCTTGACAATAAAAAACGCGTCCTCGCTCACCAAGTCGTCATTCTCCAGATTGATGACGACATTCTTCCCGGCCCCGTAGTCGGCGATCTGTCCCAGACTCTCCGCCGCACGCTCAACATTGGGCTCTGCGCCGCGCACCCTCCCGACATGGATTCGAACGCTCGGAGACCCAAGGGTCGCGGCCGCGTCCACCCAGGCTTTGCCCTCCTTCACCGCTGCCATACGATGTGCGGCGTCAGGATCGTAGACGCTGTCGTGAATATCTCCCGGAATGTTGATGACGTGCGCGCCCGCCTGGTCAAATGCCTCGCGAAGCCCGGAGACGTAAGCAGTATCGGTGGAGGCGAAGTGACCGCTCCACGGCTCGATGTTCTTCAGGTTGAATTTCTTCACCACCATGGCGCCGAAATCCTTGATTTCCATCATGGGCTGCTTTGGCTCGGACTGGCGCCGGCGAGGGTTGGTAATGAAATCCCGGAACGGGTAGGAGGCCACAGCCAGCCGTGCGCGAGGCTCGGTGGGGAACTGGATGTGCGGCTCTTCGGAGAACGCAGTTTCGCTCATTCCCATCGCCGCCGCGGTTACCGTCAGGCTGGATGATTTTTTCAGGAAGTCGCGCCGCGATATTTTCGACATAAGAGAAACTCTCCTTTGTGTGACTCTCCGAGCATCAGAATTACATCACTATTGCGTTTGTATTAGAATATCCCCGCCGCGACCGAATGCCAAATGCTAAATCAGGGAGTGTGCCATGACCGATGCAATTCGTGTTGGAATTGTGGGCGCGCGATTTGCCGCGCGATTTCACTGGGAGGGCTATCGCCGCGTCTACGGCGTCCCGGCCAAGGTTACTGGGATCACTTCGAAATCCGGCGAGTCGCGCGATGCTTTTGCGCGCGACCACGGCATTGCCGCTTACGCCTCGCTCGAAGAGCTTTGCGACGCCGTGGATGTGATCGACGTCTGCGCACCCGGGTCCGCCCAC
This sequence comes from Terriglobia bacterium, assembly GCA_035308965.1. GTDB lineage: Bacteria > Acidobacteriota > Terriglobia > UBA7540 > UBA7540 > DASYXZ01. The sequence goes on from DATGFN010000044.1 coordinate 20,549, forward strand.
GAGCCTTTGGCGATGGCCGCTTTGAAACGCGGCAAGCATGTGGTGATTGAGAAACCGTTCACCGGTTATTACGGGCCGGGTGGCGCTGCCGGAGAGGAATTTCGGGGCAACAAATTCCCCAAAGAAACCATGCTGCGCGAAGCGATGGCCAGTTGCGACCGCATCCTTGCTGCTGCGCGCGCGGCCGGGAAGAAGATATTTTACGCCGAGAATTGGGTTTATGCCCCCGCCATTCAAAAGGAGCGCGAGATTCTTGCCAAGAGCGGCGGCCAGATTCTCTGGTTGATCGGCGACGAATCCCACAGCGGCTCGCACTCACCTTATTACGGCATCTGGAAGTTTTCCGGGGGCGGATCCATCGTGGGCAAGGGCTGCCATCCCCTTACCGCCGCGCTCTATTTGAAGCGCGTGGAGGGCGGCGCGAATGGCAACAAACCCATACGGCCCGCCACTGTTTCCGCCCGCACCCACGAAATTACGCGCATGAAGAATTTTCGCGACGCCGGATTTCTGCGCACAACTTACGACGACGTGGAGGACTACGGCCAGATGCACATCACCTTCGATGATGGCACGGTGGCCGATATTTTTACTTCCGAGCTGGTAATGGGCGGCGTCCACAACTGGCTCGAAGTTTTTGCCAACAACCATCGCACGCGATGCAATCTGAATCCCACCGACGCGCTCGAAACCTACAACCCGCGCGAGGAACAGTTGAAGGACGTCTACGTGACGGAAAAGCTTGGCACCAAGCAAGGCTGGAGCAATCCCGCTCCGGACGAGGACTGGCAACACGGCTACCCGCAGGAATTCCAGGATTTTATGGAGTGCGTTTACTTTGACCGCGAGCCCCTTTCGGGCGCCGAGCTGGCGCGTGATACCATAGCTGTGCTCTACACCGCTTACCTCTCCGCCGAACGAAAAGGGGCTGAAGTGGAAATACCGGTCCAGGAATCCCAAGCGTTGAAATAGTAATGATCAACGAAACGAAAATTCGAGGACTGCGCCTGCACTGGAAAATCCTGCTTTACTCCAGCGCCTTGTTGATCACGCTGATCGTGGCCATGCTGGTCTACGTGCGCTCGCAGGCGGCGAGTTTCGTTAGCGGACGGCTGGCCGAGGACCTCGTACAGGGCAGCCAGAGAATCAAAGCGGCGGAAAACGAGCAAATGTCTGATTTGCATTTGACGGCGGCGCTTGTTGCCTCCATCCCGCAATTGAATGCTTTGCTCGGTACCGACCTCTCCACTATTCGTGATTTTCTGATTTCCTACCAGCAACGGAACAATGGACCGGACCTCCTGATTGTCCTTGACCCGAGGGGCAAGGTAGTGGCGCGGACCGATGAAGTGAATCCAGAGGTGATCCCCGAAGCGAACGCGCACTGGGTGCAGCCGGCGCTGGCAGGCCAACCAGCGAATTATGTGCTCAGCACGCAACGCGGGGATTACAACACCACTGCCGTGCCTGCTGAGGCAGGAGGCACAGTATTTGGGTTCGTCATTGCCGGCGCAAGTATAGACAACAATTTTGCCCGTAGGCTGCGCGACGTGAGTCAGGGTGAAGTTGTGCTTGTCGGAGACCGCGTCCTGGGCTCAACCCTGGAAGGATCCCTGCCGTGGCAGACGCGTTCACAGTGGCTGGAGGCTACGGGCGGAAAAGGTGGACACAAGATCCTGGAAATCGGCGGCGAGCGCAACGCCTCATATGTCACCGACTTGAGTCCCGGAGAAAGTCCGTCGGCCAATGCTCTCCTGGCCATTTCTCTTCAATCACAAGACCGCGCCCTGGCCCCATACCGCCGCATCCAATTTGGTTTGCTGTTGCTTGGATTGCTCGCGGCCGTGTTGGGAATTACCGGGAGCGCAGTGCTGGCCCGAACCGTCACCGCCCCGGTGGGCAAATTGGTGGAAGGGACGCAGCAGGTGGCGGCGGGCAATTTTGATTTTCGCCTGGATATCCGCAGCGGCGACGAGATCGGCGATCTGGCGCAATCGTTCAACACCATGACCCAGGGGCTGCGCGAGCGCGCCGACATGCAGAAATTCGTTTCCCAGTCCACGGTGGAAATGATTCAATCGAGCTCGCAGAAAAGAATTTCCGCCGGTGAACGCCACCAAGTGACGATTTTCTTCTCTGACATCCGCGGGTTCACATCCATGTCGGAGCGCCGCGCGCCCGAGGAAGTGGTGCACATCCTCAACCGCTGCCTGAGCCTTCAGGCTGAACGGGTGAAAAAATTTTCCGGCGATATCGACAAATTTGTGGGTGACGCGGTAGTGGCCGTTTTCGACGGCGAAGACATGGTTTTAAATGCCATCCGTTGCGGAGTGGAGGTTCACAAGGAACTTGAGGCTTACAACGCGGCCTTTCCAGAAGAAGAACCCATCCACATCGGCATTGGGATTGTGATGGGTGAAGTGATTTTGGGCAGTATCGGCAGCAAAGACCGGCTCGATTTCACCGTGATCGGCTCGAACGTAAATCTGTGCGCGCGGCTTTGTTCCCTGGCTGAGGCGGGCGAGATTTTGCTTTCGGAGCCAACCTTCCTCGCTGTGAAAGGTTTGATTTCCGCCACGCGCGTTGATCCGCTCAACGTTAAAGGGTTCAGCGAACCCGTCCCCGTCTACAAAATGACAGTTTGCTGAAAAGATGCAACCGGCCGGACCGGACACGCGCGGTCTGGCGCCGGGCCTGATCAAATCTTCAATGCTTCATTTGATCGTAGGCGCTCTTCGAGTAATCCTGGCCATATTTGTTTTTGTGAGGCGCCTCCACGTAGCCTGATTCGTCCAGAGAGAGGTCTGCCGTGGCGCCACTCGATGCCACGGTGATTTCAGTGGAGACCGGCTGTGACCGCTCCGACCATGCGGTGAGGCGATAATGCCCCGGAGGCAGATCCAGCCGATAGGCCCCGGAGGAATCCACATCGGTAATCCAGGAGGTTGGCACCACTAAAATCACCGCGGTCATTTGGGGATGGATGTTGCAGAACACCCGGTAGCTTGCCGGCTGGGTAAATACTCGCGACTTGGAAGCGCCTGCGCGGTAAAGACCCAAGTCAAACGCTTCCGGGCGGGAGAGCGAAAAAATGTTGTGAAAAATCGGATCCTCGTTGGGGAAGTCTACCGTGGAGCCCACGGGGATGGCCATGAATGCTGGGGTGAAAGTCTTGTTTTTCTGCGCAAGCTTCCGGTGGACAGGATGAATCGGGGTTTTTCCATCCGACAATTCGGCGTACACCACCGTGGCTGCGACTTCCGATCCAGAACGCCCGATAACGCGAATGTGGCCGCTTACTTCCCCGGCGGGCAGGGCCGTGGGAAGAGTCAAGATGAGGCCAAACCAAAGGCAGAATCCGATTGTATTTCTCATAAGTGGACTAGGCGAAAGATTTTCCGACGCCTTCTATTATTGCGCCAGATGCCGCCTGGGGCAAGTGAGAAAGTCTAGAGTCAAGATAGCAAGTAAGGAGAGTTGTGATAAAGTAAGGATGAGAGGTAGATATGCAGAAACACGCGCGCATCACAAGCAAGGGGCAGATAACTGTCCCACTCGAAATTCGACGCGCCTTGAGGGTCCGGCCAGGCGACAAGCTGCTGTTCGAGGGCGACGGGAAGAGGATGAGAGTACGGCCAGTCAGAGTCAAAAGCCCATTCGGGAAATATCGGGGCATTGGAAATCCAGGGATGGCCTCAGGTCGTGACGCGGTGATCCGATCTGTACGTAAGCTTCGGGAGCCATGAATACTGCCGTCGACACGAACATCATCGTTGCCTTGTGGGACTCGGACCAAGCTCTCAGCGCCCTCGCGCAATCCGCGCTCGACGGAGCGCTGGCTCAGGGTAAATTGCTCGTTGCCGCCCCCGTTTTTGGTGAACTCCTGGCTTTCCCAGGACGAAGCGAGGCGTTCCTGGACTCCTTCTTTAGGGACACCGGAATTCAAATCGAATGGAATATTGATGAGACCGTTTGGCGTGCCGCAGGTCGTGCGTTCCAAACTTACGCCGCACGGCGCAGGAAGTCTCGCGTTTGGGGTCCTCACTGCATTTTGGCGGATTTTCTGATTGGCGCGCACGCGTCAGAGGGAGATTGCCGCCTCCTTACCCTTGATGATCGACTTTATCGAGCTGCTTTTCCCCACCTGCGAATCTTGCGTGCTGTTTAGAACGCCCGCCGCTGATGGAAGCAAGTCAGTTTCTCAACTTGCGCGGCCTACTTAACCAACCTGAACCCTATGGGGAACGTACCCACGGTGACGGGAAGTTGTCCGGTGAATTTAATCTCTCCAAATATCGCGCGCACCATGGCAGTTTCGGCGCCGGGATAAAACTCATAGGCCAGCGCGTATGAGGGTAATTCGGGAATGTAGTTCAATAAATAAGGGCTGCCGAAGAGGGCGAACACAAATGGACCCTTGTGCCCGGCCAGGGCGCGCAGGAGGTTCTGCTGGGCATCGTTCAATCCAATCGCGCCTTTGTAAGATGCAATGCGGACAGAACAGGAAATCACCACGGTTTTGTAAATACCCGCGAGTTCCTCGATCAATCTGGACTCATTCGTCGAAATCCCAGGCGGTACGGTGGTGAAGACGGTCTTGGGGTGGCGCTTTAGGAATTCGGATCGAAAAGCGAGTCCCGCGGATGCCGGATTTTCCGGATTGGCCGAGTCCACAAAATTTACCAGCAACACTTGATCGTCATCACTCAAATGGAGCGGCAAAGCGTTCCCATCGTCCTTCACCAAAGTTAAAGCGTGCTCGATAATTTCCTGCGATTTTTGCCGGGCTGCGGGGCTGCTCACCAGCTTATCCAACTGATCCAGCGCGGGGGCGCGATTTGCATCCAGTCCCGCCCACGCCTTGGCTTCGAGCAGGCGGCGGACGGATTGGTCCAACTGGTTCGCGGAAATGTCGCCCTTGCTCACTGCGGTTTGAAGGGCGGCAAATGTTTTGGGGATGTCTTCGGGCTCGAGCGCCACATCTGCTCCCGCCTCAATTGCCATCACCGGGGCCTGCTCTGGCCCGAAGTTGGAAGAGATGGCGTGCATGGGAAGCGCGTCGGTAATGATCAGCCCCTTGAAGCCAAGTTCATTCCGCAATAGCCCGGTGGTCAAGGGGTGGGAAAGCGATGCGGGGACGCCTGGGGTTTTTTCAAACTGCGAAAGGTAGATGTGCGCAGTCATCACAGCGCCCGTGCCTGCCTTCAGGGCGGCCTCGAAGGGAGGCAGTTCCACCTGGTCCAGCCGGGCACGGTCGAAGTTGAGGACGGGAAGCTCGAGGTGGGAATCCACGCTGGTGTCGCCATGGCCGGGAAAATGTTTCGCGGTGGCGATCATGTGCTGGTCCTGCGTGCCGCGCACGTACGCTGCTCCGAACTCCCCCACTCGTTTTGAGTTTTCGCCGAACGAGCGGATGTTGATAATCGGATTGGCGGGATTATCATTGACGTCGACAACGGGGTAAAAATTCACCGTGATGCCCATCGCCTTGGCTTCCTGGGCGGTGAACTTCGCGGCATCATACGCGTATTGAGTGTCGCCCGTGGCTCCAATCGCCATGCCGCGGGGAAATCGCGTGGCGCCATCGAATTGCACCCCCACGCCGCCTTCAAAGTCCGCCGTGATTAGCAGCGGAACTTTTGCCAGTTCCTGCATGCGAGCGATCAGGAGCGCGCCGGAGGTGGGATCGCCTCCTGAAAAGCCCTCAATGTGGTAGCCGCCCACGTGATACTTCTGAATGTTGTCCTTGATTTGCTGAAAGGCATCGCTATCAAGATTGATAAACCCGCCCGAAGTGACCGGAAACATGACGGCCCCGATTTTTTCGTCGAGGGTCATGCCGGCCATGGTCTTGTCCGCCCACGCCTGTTGGGTCGCGGTCAGCGGCAATTGGGCGTAGCTTGGAGTTAGCGTGACTAGAAGGAATGCGGTTGATAGAAATGCGAGTTGTTTCGTCACAATGATTTCCTTTTATGAAATTGAGCGATTGAGTGATCGTGCCATTAGCCCATTGAAAGGCTCTTTCTTTCAATGGCTCAATTGCCCAAATGATTCAATTCTTTTCAGACAGTTTTCGTCACAATTTGTAACGAGCGCGGCTTGTCCGGGTCAAGACCCTTTACCTTGGCCAAGAGCGCTGCGAAGATCTGCCCGGGGACAATATAGGGAATGGGTGAATAAATTTCGGGCATCGATCCCGGAACGCGAACGGCGCGCGTCCCTTTGGGAAGCCGGGCGGCGGCGGATGTAATCACCAGCGCGTCGGCGCGCAACTCGCGCAGGCGCCCAATCAATTTTCTAAGATCGGAAAAAGTCTTTCCCGGCGGCATCAGCATCAGCACGGGGAAATCGCGCTCCATCAGCGCGATGGGGCCGTGAAGAAAATCGGCTGAAGAAAACCGCTCCGCCACCACGTAGCAGGTTTCCATCAGTTTCAGCGCGAACTCGTAGGCGTTGGCGTAGTTGATGCCGCGCGCCACCACCGCGCATTGGCGCATGTAGCGGTAGCGCTCCACGAGCACCTTGATCTCCTCCGCCAAGTCCAGCGCGGCGCGCACGTGGTCAGGAATTTCACTCACACTCGCAAGTGTGATATTCGGGCTGAGGGCGGAGGCGAGCAGATAAAAAAGCATCAGTTGCCCGGTATAGGTTTTGGTGGCGGCTACGGAATGTTGCCTCCCTGCCCGCACCAGAAATAGCTCGTCCACCAGGCCGGCCATGGTCGAGTGCGCTTCGTTGGTAATTCCGAGAGTCACGGCGCCCTGGCGCCTGGCCGCCTTCAGCACCAGGTTGATGTCCGTTCCCTCCCCCGACTGCGAGATCCCCACCACCAGCGCGTCGCGGAAATTGATTTGCGCGTGATATACCGTGTGGATGGAGGGCGCGCTGAGCGACACGGGAATACCGGTGGTCAGTTCCAGGAGATAGCGCCCAAAAAGGGCGGCGTTGTCCGAGGTCCCGCGCGCCACCAGCACGATCAGGCGGAAAGGACGCGTGCGGGCCAGGCGCTGGAAATCCAGGGCGTGGTCGCGTTCCCCTCGCAGGGTTCGCGCCAGCGCCTCCGGCTGTTCCAGGATTTCTTCCATCATGAAAGACATGGCGGGTTATTGTAGCGCAATGGAGGAGATCATCCGGCAGAAATCTGTTTCATAGTTAACTCGCGCGCCATGGCCAGCGCGCCTTCCACGGGTTGTTTACGGAGCAGGCTCACGCGCGCCCGGGGCGCGACGTTGCGCACGAACATGGAAAACATCCTGCGAATACGGGGGCTGGCGCTATAGATTCCACCCGCGCAGACCACGGGGAAGGCGCGATCTTTCCAACGCAGGCGGTCGATCAGCGCGAACGCCAGTTCGGAGAGTTCATACGCGGCCACATCCAGCATGTGCCGCGCCACCGGATCGCGCCGTTGCGCCGCCTTGAGGACCACGGGGAAAAGCGCCGCAATATCCTGCGGCGTCAGGGGCTTCAGGATGACTTGGGTGATATCGCGAAGGTGCAAGGCGCGGCAAATCGGCGCGCCTAAAATCGTGGGGTGGCCGCGCCCGTCATAATCGCGCAGGGCTGCAACGATGGCGCGGCGCCCCAGATCGAAGCCCGAGCCGGCGTCATCGAAGGCGGTCCCCCACCCGCCGGAGCGCAATGCGTTCCCTTTGTCATCGCGCGCGTAGGCAATCGACCCAGTCCCTGAAATCACCATGATGCCGGGAGAATTTCCAATGGCCGCGTGAAGTGCAATGGCCGCATCTGAAGTCAGCAAGTAATGGTGCGCCTTGATTGATTTCCGAATCCCCTTCATGACCCTGGCGTGTACTGGGGGCCGATCGACTCCTGCGAGACCAATAACCGCAGCTTCGATCTTACCCTTCGTTGCGCCTGCCTTGCGCATAACCGCTCGCGCCGCCCGCAAGATTTCACGCTCACAAGCCGCAAATCCAACCTTCAACGGGTTGGAGGGCCCCGCCACCGCGCGCGCGACCACTCGCCTGCTCTCATCCGCAAGCCACGCCGTGGTGCGGGTTCCGCCGCCGTCAATGCCGAAGAAATATTCCATTTTTTGAGGAAGCCACTCGTACTACGGCGGGCATTCCGACCGATTCGATTAACCACAAGACATTGCGATCATGCCTTCGCTGCTTTCCAGAATGATTTCGCGGCGTTAAGGAATTGGACTGCGTCAGCAGAACTCTTAAAAACCCTCTTTGGAACAATAAAGGCCATCGCTGTATCTACAAACATAAAAAAGTGCTCTTTTGTTTCGACTATGTCCAACACGCCGCTCCAGCGAATGGAGCCCTCGCTCATCAGGGATATGCCGGATACACTTTCAGAGTCCATCCTGAGATTGTGCTCTCCCAGCATTGTGCCGCCCTTAGCCGGAAGACGCATTACCCGCTGTTTGCATTGCCAATAGAGGAACGCTGGACAAACCGCCACCACGATGCAGCACCAAACGAGGACGTATGCTGTTGGTAGGTGAAGGACAGGCCCCATTACAAGACCGCAGGCCCCGGCGACGACAATGGAATTGATGGCGAGCGTCCTGCGAAAGTGCCTATACTTTTCCAAATAGAATTTATTAAAGGCCCAGTAATCTTCACGTGTAATGCTGTAGGTTAGTTCCATTTCCTTAAAGCATAGCTGCTGAAATCTTTAAAAGCCTTGTTTGCACATTTAGTTCCCGGTCTTACTCCTGCACCGCAACTACCTGAAGCACTTCCTCCATGGTGGTCCAGCCGTTCTTCAGGAGCCACACCGAATAATCCTTAAGTGTTTTCATCCCATGGCGGACCGCCGCTTCGGTAATCTCCTCGGTCTTACCGCCACCGGCCACGAGCTTTCTCAGCTCGGAGTTCATTCGCAGGACTTCATACACGCCCACTCGGCCTTTAAAGCCGGTGCCCGAGCAATTCTCGCAGCCCCTGTTCTTGTAAAAAACCGCTGCGGGATCGTAAGGGATACCCATGTACTTCATGGAAATCTCATCCGGCGAGTAAGGTTCCTTGCAATTCTGGCAGAGGCGCCGCGTCAGCCGCTGGGCCACAATGCCGATGGTTGAGCTCGACATCAGGAAAGGTTCCACGCCCATTTCGTGCAGGCGAACAAACGCTCCCGCGGCGTCATTGGTATGCAGGGTGGTAAACACCAGATGGCCGGTAAGCGCGGCCTCCACGGCGATGTGCGCGGTTTCCTTGTCGCGCGTTTCGCCCACCAGAATAATGTCCGGGTCCTGGCGCAAAAATGCGCGAAGGATGCGGGCAAAGTCCAGGCCGATATCCTTGTGCGCCTGCACCTGGTTGACGCGGGCGAGGTCATACTCGATGGGATCTTCGGCGGTGGAAATGTTCACGTCCGGATCGTTCAGCTCCGCCAGCGCACTGTAAAGCGAAGTTGTTTTACCGGAGCCCGTCGGTCCGGTTACGTAAATGATGCCGTAAGGCTGCGCGATCATGTCGCGCACCTGTTCGAGCGCATCCGGCAGAAGGATCAGTTTGTCGAGGCCAAGCAGCGTGTTGGACTTGTCCAGGATGCGCATACAAATCTTTTCGCCCCACTTGGACGGAATAGTGGAAACGCGGAAATCGATGGGCCTTTCGTCCAGACGCACGCTGATGCGTCCATCCTGGGGCAGGCGCTTTTCGGCGATGTCGAGCTTGGCAAGAATTTTGAGGCGCGAGATCAATCCCATCTGAATTTTCTTGGGGAGCACCTGCACCTGTTGCAGAGCGCCGTCAATGCGGAAGCGCACCAGCACATCTTTTTCCTGCGGCTCGATGTGAATGTCGCTCGCGCCTTTCTTGATGGCCAGCGCCAGCACGTTGTTAGCCAGGCGGATGATGGGCGCGTCCTCGGCCGAGCGCGAGAGATCTGTTACGCTTTCCGTAGCCTGCTGCGATTCGTCCACGTCGAGTGATTTCAGGGCCTCGGTCTGCAACGACTCCAGTACGCTTTCCGTGGTTTCCACCGCACGGCCACCCGGCATGCCCTGCGCAGCCTGCTCCCTGATCTGCGCCTTCTTTTCTTCCTCCTTAAAAAGCTCCACGTACTTGGTGGTCATAAACCGCTTGAAGTCATCTTCTGATGTGACCACGGGCTCAATGATCACGCCTTTAATCACGCGCCGCACGTCGTCGAGCGCAACCAGGTTGTTGGGATTCACCATGGCCAGCGTCAGCCGGTTATTGCTGTAGCCTACGGGCAGAACTTTGTGCTGCTGGATCACCTGAAGCGGCAGAAGCGAAAGCACGCGCGCGTCAAATTGCAGCTTGTTCAGTTGCATGTATTCGATGCCGCTTTGCTGGTTCGATTCCTCCAGCCGTTCGGCCAGCACCCGGCTGAGCGAAATGCCGATCTTGGGGTGGGCGACCAGCAGGTCGTTAAAAGCGGTCATGTCCAGCAGGCCGCAGGTTGTGTTCTCAATGGCCGAAACCGTCGCGCCGCGCGGCTTGCCGGTGAGCAAGGCCATTTCACCAAAACACGCGCCCGCTTTAAGTTCGGTAATCAGGAATTCGATTCCCGTGTTCGGATCTTTCTTGCGAATTTCTACCGCGCCAGTACGGATGAAGAACATGGAATCGCCCGGCCCGCCTTCCTTTACGATCACCTGCTGGGAGGCAAACTCGCGCGGCTTCAAGCGGCTTTCCACAATCAGACATTCATCTCCGCTCAGGTTGCTGAACAACTCGATTTTTTGCAGGTAATGGGTCGGGACTTGCGCCTCATCCAGGTTCGGCGCGGCCACGGCGACCGCCGCAGGCGCTTCGCCAATAGTGGGCGAGGGCGCGGCGCCAGCCTCGGGAGGAACAACCGTAGCTGCTCCATTGCCCGGCGTTGCCGAAATCCCAGCCCGCGCAGATTCGCTCTTGGGTGCGGCAAGAGGATCGGCCGCTAGTTCTTTAAGGTCCGCGGACTTCGTGAGTACCGGAACGGGCGCCGGCGGACTGACGGCCATTGAGGCCGCAGTCAGGGCCCCGGAAGTTGGACCCGTGCCTGGCGCCGACGAAGCCGCAATCGAAGGCGGCGTGCTGGGCGGCGGCTGGGCTGGGCGAGCGGAAGGTGTAGGCGCCGATTGCGCATTCGACACAGCCGGACTTGGAGCCGGGGTTTGCGGAGGAGCCACATTTGCCGGAGAAGTTGGCGCTGGTTTTGGAGTTGGTGTCGCGGCAGGAGTCGCATTTGGACTGGCAACCTTCGCGACTCCCGATGTTGCCGCCCCAGCCTGTGCGGTTGAGTCCGCTGACCGGGGCGGGTCAATCTTCATCAAGTTCTGGCATTTGCCGCATCGCAGACGGAAGGTGGTCTTGGGCAAACGAGCGTCGTCCACGGGAAGCGGGGAACCACAATTGTTGCATTTGAAAACCATGAACGACCCCCCGGAAACACCCACCCCTTTGTCGCCAGGATCAGTTGCAGCGAAAGAGCGGAGAGTGCGGATTATACACGAACCCTGTGTCGAGAGGCACCCATTATACTCTCAGGGTCAAGATCCTGTTGAGGAGGAAATGCTGAGATTTTTAACCGTAGGGCCGTGCGACGACCGGCCTATGACCAGGTGACCTCGCGGCCGAACACCGTTCGGCCCTACTTAATGGAAAATATCCTTCACGGGCGCACGGCCCATGCCAGTCCATCGGGATCGTTGCCGGGCTCGAAACGGCCGACTACTTCCAAAGTCTCCAAATCGATCACGGCCACGTAATTGTCCGGCGAACAAGCTACAAACGCGCGCGAGCCGTCCGCATCCATCAGGATGCCGGCGGCGCCGTGGCCAAGCTTCACGCGTTTCACTTCGTGATGAGATGCAGCGTCAAAAATCGCCAGGTCGGAGCTGCCAAGGGATGAGACAAACACTTGTTTGCCGTCGGGGGTAAACTTCAGCCGGTTGGCGCCGCGAACGTTCGCGGCCAAAGTTTCCGTCACGCGCTTGCTGGCTACGTCGATGATGGAGATGGTTCCGTCCTGCGCGTTGGCCGCCCATATCTCTCTGCCGTCGTGGGAGACGTCAAAACCCTCGGCGCCCCGTCCAACAGGCACCACCGTCTCTTCCCAGTTAACCTGCTGCGCGCCCGGAGGGGGGCCAGTGCGGCCGCCCGGCGGTGGGCCCCCTTGCCCCGGCGGCGGCCCAAATCCGCGTCCTGCGGTTTTCTCAATGAAGGTCATAGTGGCGGAGGCCACGTTGGAGGTCAAAATCAGCTTGAGGCCGTCGAAAACATAAATCATGTGCGTTCGGTCCTGGCCCGTGCCGAGAACCCAATCGATTTTCTTGGATGCGGGATCGTAGCTGCCAATCACTTTGGCGCCTTCCGCCGTGAACCAGACTTTGCCACCCGCAAACACCAGCCCGTGGGGACCGCTGAGCGGCCCGAGATCTATCGGCGGCAGAGCTTTCTGTTCCACCAGGTCGACCACGGAAAGCTCATGGTAGGCCCCGCCGCCGTAGTCGGAAACGTAAGCGAACTTTCCCTCGGCGTCCGCAATCACTTCGTGCGGGTCCGGACCCACGGGAATCTTTGCCAGAATCTTCAAGCTCGCCGGGTCAACGATGGCAAGTGTGCGATCGCGTTTGGAAAGCGCCAGCAAGACCTTGGCCGGCGTGCTCTCCGCGCCCTGGAAGCTGGAGACAAGAATTCCTGCGAGAAGGATTGCGAAACCAATTTTCATAATTGTTTTCATAGCTCCTCAACATATATCTCTGAGCCTCTGAAAGCAATCGCGAACGGCTTTTGGGATGGGGTCAGTTTAATGAAGCGCACACATCGCGCGAGTGGGGGGCACTTTAGACTGCCAGATTTTGAAAAATGTAGGCTTCGCCGTAGCGAGGCCGGCGCTCCGAAAAGCTGCAACTATCGAGTTATTCATCAGCCCGCGAAAGATCGGGGGCGCATTTGAGCACTCATGCTCGGCTTATTTCTCTTCCACAATCGCCAAGTCCCAGGGCTTAAGAGTAATCGATTGCCCGTTTGCCACCGCGCTTTCGGTCAGCAGATCCTTACCCTCGGCATAGCTGTAGGTCAGCGTCTGCGCGTCATCCGAATAATTCAAATAATAGTGTAGTGTCCGCCCCTTTCGATTCACGCCGTGTTTTGCTCGCACCGGCACAGGCAAATCCTGGTCCGGTCCGGTGAGTCCCGCCTTCTTGAGAACGCCCATGAGCACCGCCGCCTGCAGTTTTTCGCTAAGGACGGTTCCCTCATAGGTGAGCGTTCCCTTGCCAAAATCGTTTTGGGTGATGGCGGGATACTTGCCGAAGAAATGATGGTCGTAAAACGCCAGGGGCTTGGCAGAGTCGGGAATCAGCATTTCCGCCCAGTCGGACACTTTGTTATCTGTGCCGGCGTGAAAGGGATCGTCCTTCAATTTCAAAGGCTCGTCCAAATTGGAAAACTCCTGATAATGGAATCCTGCGGCTTCGCGCAATGGGCCGGGCGCCATTTGCCAGCGCACGGTTGAATACTCATTGCAGAACCCGCTCTTGAGGGACATCACCACGTGGCCGCCCTGGCGCACGTATTCCACCAACTTGTTGAGCAGCTCATCGCTGGCCACATAAAGCGGCGGCACCACAATTACTCTGTACCGGGAATAATTCACGCCTTCCGGGAAAACAAAATCCACCCCAATGTTGGCGTGATAGAGCGTGCCGTACATCTGCCGCAGGATGCTGCGGTAATTCTGATGGTCGCTGAACTTCATGAACTCGATTCCGTAATGCGAGTCGTCGCTGTAAAGAATGGCCACCTGATTCTTGGGTTGGAAATCGACAATCTCAGGCCCGATCTTCTGCAATTCGTGCGCGGTGCGGCTCACCTCCGCGTAGGCGCGGCCGGGCTCGAGGTCATGGCCGAGGACGCCCTTCCAATAAGTCTCTTGGCCGTAATGAATGGAATGCCAATGCCAGTATTCCACCATGTTGGCGCCCGCGGAAGCGTGGGTATAGACATCCAGACGCATCTGGCCATCGTAGGGCGGAAACTGCCCCTTGGAATCCCAACCAATCGCTTCCGCGTTGGTTTCCGTAATCAGGTAGTTGGTCTGCTTCAGGGAACGCGTGTAGTCGCCCTCGAAAGAGGAGCCTTCGCCGTCGAACCGGTCCTGGGTGCCGTGATAGGGGTTGGCGGCGGCGATGTCGAGGCTTTGAGAAACGGCCAGCTCATTCACTTCCGGGCGCGGAGGCCCGGCAAAATCCTGGGTAATAAACTGGTCGGGGCGCTTGTATTCGTTGACGATGCCCGCCTGCCAGGCCAGAAAGTCGGTGGTGAGCCACTGCGAGTAGCGTTGCCACTCGAGCTTCCAGCCGGGATTGATGATGCCATCGATCGGCGGCAGTTCGGACCAATCGTTCAACCGTTGTCCCCAGTAATTGAGCCCCCAAATCCGGTTTAGCACATCTACGGTCTTAAATTTCGCCTTCAAGTAATTCTCAAATCCAACTTGCACGTCATGATTCGCGGCGCCGTAGGAGGAAGTTTCGTTGTCAATCTGGTAACCTATCACGCCGGGATTGTCCTTGTAGCATGCCAGGATTTTGCGAATCACGCGCTCGCAATAAAATCGATAAGTGGGATTGGAAGTGTCGAAATTCTGCCGCAAGCCGTAGTCAATCGTTTGGCCCCCAAGGTGTCTGGACATAATCTCCGGGTGCTCTTTGTACATCCACACGGGAATGGAATAGGTGGGCGTGCCCATAATGATCTTGATGCCTGCGGCGTTCAGCTTGGCCACCACGCGGTCCATCCAGGCGAAATCAAATGTGCCGTCCTGTGGTTCCCAGAGCCCCCAACTCGATTCTCCGATGCGCACCACGCTGATGCCGGCTTCGTGCATCAATTGCACGTCTTTATCCAGCCGGTCGTAAGGCATATATTCGGGATAGTAGGCAGCGCCATAAAGCACCGTGTCCATGTGGTTGGGGCGGAATGGCTCGCTGGCCCGCGCCCCTGTACTGGAATTCACAACCCACAAAAAGCACAGGCCTGCCACGGCCAAATTTTGAACCCAGAAACTCGAACTTCTCTGTCCTGAAACTTTCGCCATTTTTCCCATATGCTAATGACAAGTCGTTTTGGACAAGCCCTCCAAATCCCTTTGTGCGATCTCGCCTGGGTTATCGATTCGGGCCGCCGCATTCGTTGGATTGCGAAGCGCCACGGTCCGTCTTGCCACAGGAGGGCGCGGGCCTTTCCCAAAAATCTTTCCCGCCATTTTTATCAATCAGTTTTCCTGTGCCGAGCGCCGGCGAGCCCGGCCGTAAATGATATCCGTTCAGAGCAGACATACCAAATCCCTCATTGCCTGGGGCATCGAGCATAGGATCGACGGTGAGCGCGTGCGGATCAACGGGCGGTTCAACATTACCGAAATAAACGTTCGAATCAAACACATTGTCCTTACTCGGCCCGAATCCCGGCTCGGTACGGTAGGCTCCGTCGTCGGCACGGGAGACGCCGTAGGAAAACCGGCCCTCACCGACGACATAGAAAATGTTGTTGTAGATATAAGTCCCGTTCGCCCAACCGTGCCAATCCCAATGTAGTAGAAGATCTACCCGATAACCCTTTCCCACATGGATCGTATTGTTGTAAATCAAACTGTTCTTCACCGGGCCGGCAATATTGATGCCGCGCGTGCGGTCATTCACGCTGATGTTGTAGCGGATGACGGTGCCCGAATTCCCAGCGCTGATCTCCGGCTTTTGGGTGCCATCGTCGCATATCAGAAGAAAGCCGCCGTCATTGTCGTGGCTGTAGTTATACTGGATCAAGGTATTGCGGCTATTCCAATCCGAATCAAACCCCTCCCCATCGCGCTGGCCTTTGGTGCCGTACGCTTCATTGTACTGGATCACGGTGTTGTCCGCGCTCCATGGCCAGATGGCCACGTTGTAGCCCTCGGAACGTTGGTTGGCGCGTCCCACAGTATTGTGCTCCACCATCGCGCCATCCGTTGCCACCACCACGATCCCGTCGCCGCCGATATCGTGGAGTGTATTTCCGCGAATCACCACCTGAAGGCTGGGATACCACTTCGTCCGCTCCCAGCGGTCCGACCAGCCAAAGATGCCGCTGCGGTCCACGTGATAGATTTCGTTATTCTCAATACGCAAATCCACAAAGCGGCTGGGCTTCTGTTCTCCGGCGCAGGTGTAATTGATGCCCCCATTATGTTTCACCTCGTCCGAGCCGTTGACGTCGTGAATGATGAGGGCGCGGATGTAGATATGATGCGCCTCTCCAAAATTCTCCAAAGCGAGGTGCACGCCTCGCCGGGTAGCAGGCTTGTCTCCGGTATTCGTAATCTCGAGGTTTTGAATTTCCCAATACTCCTGATTTTTGAGCAGCACCGCATCTTCCGCCAAACCAGCCCCCTGGATGACCGGCTTGACTCCGCCGCCGTACATATCAACAATAATGGGCTTGCCTTCCGCGCCTGATCCTTTGGGCCAGAGTTGTCCTTTCCACACCGATCCTGACTTGAGCAGTATGCGATCGCCGGGATGAAAAGTAGTGGCGTTTACTTTCTCGAAACTCTTCCACGGGACGCCAGGGGCGGTGCCTGCGTCTTCATCCTTGCCTTGCACCGAATCTACGTAGTAAGTCGCAGGTATTTGCTGCGGCTGAGAGACCGCAGGTCGGGCGGCAAGAGCAATCGCGGATAAGAGAAAGAACATTTTGATAAAAACATTTACTACTGAATATTTAGAGGCATGTTGGACTGGCATTGTCGTTGGGACCCCCGAGGGTCTATCCCCCATATTATTCGCGCCTTTTGAGTAATCAAGGCGATTTAGAGACGCGGCGATCCCCATTGAAGAAACACTAAACGGGCTTCCGTTCAAGTGGCTGTGCGCCTCCTCACATTTACCTGTGATAGCTGTCACCGCGCGCCGGGAACCAAAAGTAAGACAATTCGCGCAATGTCGCTTCGCCCGCACGAAGGTCTCCGGTAATTGACGAAGGAACGAATTCATGACGGTCACACTTAAGGAATTCCTTGCGGGGAGCGGATCGCGACGTTTATCCGATCGTCGACCCCATAATACTCAAAATCTAACACTTGAGCGTCGGGACGTAAATCAGGAGGAAGCCAAATGAAGCGATTTATTCTGATCGGCTTTACGCTGCAATTGACCTTTGCCGCGGCGTTGATGGCGCAGCAAGATCGAGCGACTATCGTAGGCACCGTGACTGACTCCAGCGGAGCTGTGGTTCCAGGTGTGAGCATCACGGCCACCAACATTGAAACCAAAATCCAAACCACGGGAGTTACCAACGACGTTGGACTATACCAGGTCCCCAACCTGAGGGTTGGAGAGTACAGCATCTTGTTCAGCAAGCCGGGCTTTGACTCGGTGGTGCGAACCAGCGTCACACTCACCATCAGCCAGGTGGCGGAAATCGATGCCGCATTGAAAGTAGCTGCGGTTTCGCAGACCGTCGAGGTCACAGCGTCCGCCCCCATCCTGCAAAGTCAAACCAACGATACGGGATCAACTGTGACCTTGAAAGCCTTCCGTGAGTTGCCGCTGTCCATTGGCGGTGGCCGCGACATTATGGCCTTTGCCTTCGCCACCACGCCGGGAGTGGAGGGTAACAGTTGGACCACCTACATCGCCGGGGCCCAGGCGTTCAGCAATGAAGTGCTGATTGACGGCACGCTGGCGCAGGAATCTGAGACCGGGCAGGTGCTGGAGAGCGAACCTCCCATGGAGGCCGTGGAGGAATTCAAGGTCGATACCGGCGGAATGAGCGGTGCAGCGGCCATGTACACGGCGGGCGGCACTTTCTCATTCAACATGAAATCCGGCACCAACCAATATCACGGTAGCGCGGTTTATTTCCTCCAGAACGAAGCACTGAATGCCAACTCATGGATGAACAACTACGAGGCGGCGGCCAACCCCGGGCAGGCGTCGGATTACGCCAAGCCGCGCAGCCGGCATAACGACTACGCTTTCAGCGCCGGCGGGCCGATCAAGAAAAACAAGACCTTCTTCTTCGCGGCATTTGAGCAGTATCGGAAAGCCGATTACACCCTGGGTTCTTACAGCCAGACGGTGCCTACATCAGACTTCCTGGCTGGAAACTTTGGCGCCCTGTTGGATAAGAGCAAGCAGTTGGGCACCGATGCGGGCGGGAACCCCATCTATAAAGGCGCGATCGTCGATCCGACGACGAGCCTGGTGTTCCCCAACAACGTCATCCCGCAGAACCGCTTCAGCAAAACTTCCCAACAGGTTGTCGGGTTATATCAGAAGTACTACGCGCCGCTGGGTTCCGGGCTCATCAACAACGACCCTTTGACGGCCAGCAACAACCCTTGGTTCCACCAGACTCAGTTTAGTATAAAAATGGACCACAACATCTCGGAGATCAACCGGCTCGCGGGTTCCTTCATCCATACCCAGCGTCCGCGCATTCTCGTCGACTCGGGCGGCATTTGGGACCCGCAGGATCCCAACGGCGGTCCGCTGGCACGCTCCAGAATGCAGAAGATCAGCGACGCCAAGT
This sequence comes from Terriglobia bacterium, assembly GCA_035308965.1. Lineage (GTDB taxonomy): Bacteria > Acidobacteriota > Terriglobia > UBA7540 > UBA7540 > DASYXZ01. The sequence continues at coordinate 39,055 of DATGFN010000044.1, forward strand.
ATCGTATCAGTGACACGTATACCTTCTCGCCCAGCCTGCTAAACGTGGCGGCCTTCACTTATGAGTACTTCAAGAACCCCAGCATCGCGACCGCAGCCGGCGGCGATTGGCCTCCCAAATTGGGCTTCGGAACCACGGGCGCCGGAAACTTCCCGGCTATCGATTTCGGGAGCACGGTCAATGGAATCTTCGAAAGCCCCATCGGCTACAACTCCCTTGGCCACTACCTGGACAACAATTTCATCTATGATGACACCTTTACCTGGATCAAAGGACGTCACACGCTGCGTTTTGGAGGCGAATTCCGGGCCTTTGAAATCAACAGCCACGGCGCGAACGGCACTCTGAATTTCAACTACAGCAATGCCCAGACGGGAGCGCCCACGCAACCGTGGTCAAGCCAGGTAGGGTTCGGATTCGCCAGTTTCCTTTTGGGCGATGTCTCGAGCGCCTCAATGGGTTCTCCCTTTGATCTCTACGGGCGCAGGAAATCCACATCCCTTTTTGCCGAAGACAGCTTCCGATTCAATACCAGGCTTACCCTGAACATGGGCTTGAATTGGAACCAGACCTATCCATTCCATGAGAAGTACGGTCATTGGGGAAACTTTGACACCTCCTACGTCAACCCAACCACAGGTGAGCCTGGCCAAGTCGCTTATCTAAACAACGGGAGCCAGAGTTACGAAGGCTCGGCCCGCTGGGTGGATTTTGCCCCTCACTTCGGGTTTGCCTACAAAATCAAGAATAGGATTGTAGCCCGCGCCGCTTATTCCATGTTCTACGTGCCCATCGGCACTGACTATTGGAATGGCGTCCCCTACGGCTTCGCACCCGGCTATTTCCCCACCAACCAGGTTCCACAGAATTCCAACTTTACGCCGGCCTTCAACTGGGACAACGGGTATCCCGGCAAGTCGGTGAGTGGCACTTTGGACCCGAACTACCTCAATTGGACCATGGTTACGGTCAGTCCAGAATCGCTGCTGCCGGGCATCGTCAATCAAGTGAACGGTGGAGTGGAATTCCAGCTCACCAATGACACTCGGCTGTCTGTGAATTATCTTGGGACGCGCGGCACGCACCTGCATGACGGGTCGTTGCAGCAAGACCAGGGACCGCTTGCGGGTTACACCAATATGCTCACCGCAGGTACGGAGTGGAACTGGGTGGGAGGTTATGCCAATTATAACTTTGCCACCCTGTCTCCATTCCCGCAGATTTCAGGCAACTTCGATCAACTCTTCTACGTCGGATCGCCAGTGGGGCGTTCACAATACGATTCCCTTCAAGTCGAACTTACCAACCGCTCCTCCCATGGGTTGACGACGGACATGAGCTACACCTTCGCTCACCAGAGAGCTACGACCAACAACAACTTTCAAGAAAGCTGGGGTTCTTGGACGGATATCCAGAACCTATCTGATTTGAGCTATGCAGCCAACTACATCCAGCCTTACGATCAGAGCATTGTGAAGGGCTATGTTCTCTACACCCTGCCCTTCGGACACGGCAATCGCTTTGTGACCGGCCAGAACCGGTGGGTCAACGGCCTGGTCAGCGGCTGGAAGTTGGGCTCAACGATTTACTACAGCACCGGAACGCCCCTTTCGATCTACTCGACCAATTACTATCCGGGACTGTCGTCGGCGATATACTCGAATGTGGCCTCCGGGGCCGACCTCAGCCGCCATTTCAACGGCTCCATGTTCAACCCGAGCAATCTGTCAGCTTCCGGAAACCTGTACTTCAGCCCGGCAGGCTTCAGCAACCCCGCCTACGGCCAGTTCGGAAACTCCGGGCCTTATGTGGCCGGACTGAACACCTTTGGGACTGCCAATGAAAATGTGGCGCTCTATAAGGATATCAAGATCAAGGAAAGCATGAAGCTGCAGCTTCGTGCCGAATTCTTCAACATGTTTAACCGACATTACTTTGACAACCCCAACACCAGTCTCGGCAGCCAGTACTTCGGCGACGTGACCAGTGTGGGCGGAACTCCGCGCGTTGGCCAGCTTGGCGCGCGGTTTGAATGGTAGCCTCCTCAAATTGATCTCTTCGGGCAATCCGCCTTCGCGCGGATTGCCCGCTTTTTTTGTCGGTGTGGTTTCGCGGTGGGAGATGCTCAGCGGGCAGTTTATTCAGGCATTTATCCAATCAACATTCGTTTCCAGAAGAGCCGGCAGCGTTATAGCGGCCGTCAACCAGCCAATCTCATCCCCGCCCGATAAACGGCATCTGCGTGGCCATCACGGTCATGAACTGGACATTGGCATCGAGGGGCAGGCTCGCCATATAGACTACCGCGTCCGCCACGTGGCGAACGTCCATGCGCGCCTCAACTTTCCGGGAGCCATCCGCCTGGGGAACTCCGGCGGACATCCGTTCGGTCATTTCGGTGGCGGCATTCCCCACATCAATCTGGCCGCAGGCAATATCGAATTGCCGGCCGTCGAGAGAAATGCATTTGGTAAGCCCGGTGATGGCGTGTTTGGTGGCGGTATAAGGGGCTGAATTCGGGCGCGGTGTGTGCGCGGAGATCGAACCGTTGTTGATGATCCGTCCGCCGCGCGGCTGCTGCGCTTTCATAATCTTGATGGCTTCCTGCGCGCACAAGAAAGCCCCGGTCAGATTCACGGCCACCACCTTGCTCCACTGCTCGCAGGTCAATTCTTCCATGGGAATTCCGGGCGCCCCAATGCCCGCGTTGTTCAACAAAACGTCGAGGCGGCCGAAGGTTTCTTTGGTTTTCGCGAACAGGGCGCGAATTTCCTCCGGTTTGCTGACGTCCGTGGGCACGGAGAGCATCTTTCCGCCGGAAGCATGTGCAGCAGCTGCGGTCTTTTCCAGTTCCGTCGCGCGCCGTCCCGCCAGCACTACGGAAAATCCCGCCGCCTGCAAAGCAAGGCTTGAGGCGCGCCCAATCCCGCTGCCCGCGCCGGTGACAAGCGCAATTTTGCCTGCGTTAGTCATGCGAAGTCCTTCCTTGCTCATCTGACCGCGAGCGTTAAAAAACTACGCTTTCCAGCCGGCGAGTTTAGCGCTCTCCATCCAAAGCCGTTGGGCGGAATTGTCGTCTTGAGCTTCACGAGTGGGCGTGGCAAGCCTACACTTGTAGTAATAACCTCCGGTCGCGTTAGCCACTTCGGGCGAGGAGGCAAGATAAACGACGGTCTCCGCCCCTTTCTGGGGAGAGATGGCAAGAAGTTTCGCCAGGCGGATGCCGAGGGCTAGCCCTCCGCCGCTCTGGTCTCCGAACCGTGTGGCGACAAAGCCGGGATGCAGGCAGTTGGCGGTAACGCCGGTTCCCGCCAGGCGGCGCGCGAGTTCGCGGGTGAAGAGAATATTGCAGAGCTTGGAGCGGCCGTAAACTTTAAATCCGGCGTACCCCTGGGCCGATTGCAGGTCTGAGAAATCGAGGCGAGCGCGGCGGTGCGCGTCCGAGGAAGTGTTCACAACCCGGGAGGGTGCCGAGGCCACCAGGCGGTCGCGGAGTCCATGAGTGAGCAGGAAATAAGCCATATGATTGAGTGCAAACGTCAATTCCAGTTTGTCTCCCGTGACCTGGCGGGAGCCGAACATGGCCCCGGCATTATTGATAAGAACATCGATGCGCGGTTCCGCCTGGGCAATCGCGTCCGCCACTTGTTTCATCTGAGCCAGGCGCGACATGTCGGCATAGTGGATGCTGTGCTTGATGCCTGGAGCGATCCGGCGAAGCCGGTCGAGCGCAGCCTCGCCTCGCGTCTTGTCGCGCGCCACTTGCACGATGCGCGCGCCCATCTCCGCAAGTTTTTCCGCCGCCACTTGCCCGATGCCTGATGTAGCTCCCGTGATCACCACGATTTTGCCCTGCATCGTTCCCCTCCACGGGCCCTGAATCAGCCGCAAGTGTAACAGATGTTTTGGCTCAAGATTAGGTCGCAGATGAGTTACTGGATTTACGCCCGAGGGATTTCAAGGAGGGGGCTAGAGAGGTCGGTTTACTTGGTTTTAGGGGCAGAAGGCATGCCGACAAAATCCTGGGTGATGTAATACCGCCCGCGCTGGTCCTGCACGATCCCAATTCCAACTTCGGTGAAATCGGGATTCAAGATGTTGGCTCGGTGATTTGGCTTGTTATGAGGCTCGTTCATAAATGCAGCTTCGGCGTCTCCCGCGCCCTTACCGTTCGTGGCAATATTCTCGCCCATGGCTCTCCAGGGAATTCCTGCCGCGTCGATGCGCGCCTCCGGGGTTTTGCCGCGCGGATCAACGTGATCGAAAAATTTCTGGTCCATCATATCACGGGAATGAGCGCGCGCCACCTCCGCCAACTTCTCATTCCACCGAAGGGCCCCCGCGCGCCCTCCCTTGATTTCTGAAGCGTTGGCGGGGTCAAGCCGGTCGTGGTTCACCATCACCCACAATTGCCGTTCCATTCCTGCCAACCGATTAGCGCTTCCGATCGGCCAGGGCGTGTTTTTGCCCGGCGCCGCGGGGGCAGGAGTATCGCCAAAGTGGTGCCAGACTCCAGGTTGATTGCCCGTGGCCGGGGCAGGCTTGCTCGAAGTTTGGGCTTGGCCTGAGCCCGGATAAGCAATGCCTGAAACCCACCCCAAGAAAGCGAGCAGGACAAACGCCCCGCAAAGTTTGATTGTTCTCATGGGTGAACCCATACCTTAGATGCCTCCAAATAGTAGCACGGATGCATTAGGACCGGGCTGGCTGGACCCTTTACCCGAGACTTGCCCCAACTTTCAAATGGCGGCCACGGCCCGTCAAGACGGGCAGGCTATCCTTTGGCTGCCACCACAACCGCAGTGCCGTAACACAGTACTTCAGTGAGGCCGGCCATTACTTCGGTGGCATCATAACGCATTCCGATAATCGCATTGGCGCCGACGGCCTGGGCGTGCTGGCACATCAACTGGTAGGTCTCAGACCGGGCCTGCTCGCAAAGATCTGTATAAATGGTAATGTTGCCGCCAAAAAGGGATTGCAACCCGCCCACAAAATTCCCCACTACGGACCGGGAACGCACCGTGATGCCGCGCACTACGCCGAGATTTTTGGTGATTGTGAAGCCGGGTAATTCAAAAGCCGAAGTAACCATGTTCGGTTGCATAGGACCTCCGAAGGTGAAATCAAACGCCTTGTGGGCAGTGTCTTAATTCCCCTGGGAGCGCGGGCGTCTCGCCCGCAGTCTAATGGAGAGAAAAGAGCGGCCGAGACGCCCGCGCTCCCAGCGATTCAAACCCGGACACTACCGTCTTGCCGATAACCTTGCCGGTTTGTCGACGAGACTGAGGCGAACAATTCTCGCACAACTCAAGAAATAATTAAGAGGACCGTTGACTAGATCAGCGCTTGAAGGATTTTGTGCCGAGAATCTTTCCGCCTTCTTCGATGGTGTAAGTGGCGTTGGCTTTGAGATTCTTGAGGGTATCTTTGGCTCCGCTGGGCCAGGTGATTTCCAGCGCATCGGCCTGGGCGTCTTTGCCGAGTCCAAAGGTAAGGGTCAATTCGCTTTGCGAGCAATAGCTGGAACCGGAGTGGACGGTTTGCCAGTCCGTGCCGCCCGGCCTGTGGACGCGCACCACGGCGCCAATGCCGTCGCGATTGGAGCGCGTGCCCACTGTTTTGATTCGGATGCCATTGTTTCTGTCGCCGCCCACATTCTTGTAGAGATACGCCGGTCCGCCGTTGGTCGAGATCAGGACGTCAGGCGCGCCGTCATTGTCAATATCCGCGTGCGCCGCTCCACGCGCCACAAAGGGATGTGTGAAGCCGAGCTGCTTCCCGACTTCGTGAAACTTCTTGTTGCCATCGTCGTGGAATACCAGGGGAAGCTGGCTGTAAGTCACCTGGTGCTGGATGCGCGCAATGTCTGGCTCAATGTGGCCGTTGGCCACAAAGAGGTCGGGAAGTCCGTCGAGATCGTAATCAAAATAAAACAGGCCGAAAGAAAGCGAGAGCAGGCTGGCGCGGCCCACCTCAGACGCCGGAGCCTCATCGATAAAAAACCGGTTGCCCTCGTTGTGGTAGAGACCAATCATCTGATTGGAAAAATTTCCGATGGCGAGCGAGGGAAAGCCGGAGCGGTCGAAATCATCTGCATCAATGCCCATGGCGCCGCGGGCGATGCCGTCCTCGCTGAATGCAATGCCCGCCTGCACCGCCTGCTCGGTAAAAGTTCCGTTGTGATTGTTGTGGTAGAGCTTGTTGGGCTGCGTGTCGTTGGCCACGGCGAGGTCGGGCCAACCGTCCATATCATAATCGACCACGGCAACGCCCAGTGCTTTCGAGGTGGGATCGTAAATGCCCGCATGTTGGGTAACGTCTTCAAAGCGGCCGTCGCCCAGGTTGTGATACAAGCGGCAGGAATTGCCTTTGTACTCATCGGGCCGGCAATAAGATTTATTGTGCCCGTCGAGCGAGCAATAGATGTCGCCTTCCTGCGTCCAACTCACGTAATTGGTAACGAACAGATCCAGCTTGCCGTCCTTGTCATAATCCACCCAGGCGGCGCTGGCACCAAAACCGGTATTGTTTACGCCCGCCGATTTGGTGACGTCTTTAAATGTGCCATTGTGTTCGTTGTGCAGCAGGCGCGATTCGCCGAGCCCGGTGATGTAAATATCGTCCCAACCGTCGTTGTCATAATCGCCGATGGCCACGCCCATGCCGTACAACTCGAAATCGAGGCCGGCCCGCGCGGTGACGTCGGTGAACGTCCCGTTGCCGTTGTTGTGATAAAGCTTCATCGTCGTGCGTTTGGATTTGTGGCCGGGAAAATCCTTGCCGTTCACCAGCAGGATGTCGGGAAGGCCGTCGTTATCGTAATCAATGAACGCGCAGCCCGCGCCCATGGTTTCCGGCAAATACCTTTTTCCAAAGGCGCCGGTGTTGTGCACGAAATGGATTCCGGATTCACGCGTGACGTCTGTGAAGTGCACCGGCGCCGCGGCAGGCGAAGCGGGGGCGCTGTTGCGACTGAGGGCTGCAATCGCAAAATAACAGACAAGGACGCCGGCTAGGAATTTGCTCAGCTTCATAAAGGTTCGAGGAAAAGTGCAGGAAAACAATCTCACGCCAGGACACAAAGACGCAAAGAAAAAAGTAATTGAGTTACTGGCCGGCTTTTCTGCCCCGGGGTGAGTTCGGTGGATCAGAATCTGTGACTGCCCGTTTTTGAGCCGTGCCTTCCAGTTTCTTCATTCTAGCTTCCAGCTTCTGACTCCTGGCTCCTGACTTCCGGCTCCCATTCAACCCCACCGACTCATGCTCATGAATCGGCTGTGCCTCGTTATTATCTTCGGGATGCGCCAGGGCAAACGGTCCGGTGATGGCGCGCGAAGATTCGTCGAATTTGAAGCGCATATATAGTTTTTCTTCGCGATTCGCCAACTCGTCATTATTCAAGCCGCGATAGCAGAGCATCATGTTGTAATGCGCTTCCAAATCTTCCGGATCTACCAACATGGTCTGGGCGTATTGGGCCAGAGCGTCCTGATATTTTCGCTGAAGAAAAAGCATGCGCCCCATCTGGTTTCGCACCACGCGGTCGCGGGGATAGAGGGCAGACGCCATCGCGAACTGGTCATAAGCTTCGGGATATTTTCCGTCCGCCTTGAGCGCCAGGCCGTAGAAGTACCGGGCGCTGGCCAGCTTAGGATTCAGTTCAATCGCCCGCATCAAGGCGGGCTTGGCAGCGTCAGTATTGCCTTCCTGAATGCGCGCGCGCGCCACGTTCACAAAACCATCCGCGTATTTCGGATCGACTTCGGAGACGTTCTGGAAAGCGCGTTCCGCCCCTTTCAAGTCGCCTTGCAAGAGCAGGCCAATGCCGTAATCGTTCCAGCGCTCGCGGTCCTTGGGATTCTTTTGGACATTTTCAACGAACGGGATTTTGTTCTTCGCCTCCACCGGAACACTTTTGGTGTCTTGGGCGATCACTACAATGGGGACGTCGGGAATTTTCTTTTCCTTCGCCGAGACTGTGCTTAGGTCACCGTTGTAGAGCCAGTGTCCATCATCGTAACTCTTGGTCACGTCCGGATGAGGCTGGTTGGGATCGCGCACTCCGCCAAACGCAAATTGCGTATTAATCCAACTGAATTTGCGGTAGTTCAGTTTGGCCATAAATGCAATGTTGTCGCCGCAATCCTCGGGAACCTTCAAGCGGAAGTGGGCCGTATCCGCGGCGCCGGGCGGGATGAGCCGGGCGTACACAACCGCGCGTGTGGCCCAGGCGTTGCGCTTGTTGATTACATTCCCGTGCGCGTCTAGTTGCAATGAACGGTAGAAATGCGCTCCCGGATCCACCGGGCCTTTCCCATTGTCCGCCGCCTCCCCGCTCCAAAAAATGACGCGGCCCTTGTTGTCGCGTGCCTGAAGTTCAAGCCAGCAATCGAACGCGTCCACGGTGCCGCCGGGGAAAAAGTGTCCCAGCTTGCGCGTGCGCACCACGACTTCCACGCGCGCCGTTTCGCCGCGATGCAGCCTGGCATCAACCCGTCCCAGGGGAGCGATGAGCTTGGCCGGTTCGCCCGCGGTCGAAGCCGTTCCTGCCAGTCCTTGGGACGACTCTTCGCCCACCGCGAACGTGCTGGCCAGTTGCGGCCCTTCCCCGGATGGCCGCGCGGGTCCCTGCTCGCCGGGCGCGGCGCTCGAAGGTTCTTCCGCCAGGGCGAAAATATCCACGCTCAGTGTGCCCTTCAGGAATTTCTCCACCTCCTGCAATTGCGTTTGGTCATCGTAGGCCGTGGGGACGGCAGTGTTGGAGGTCGCAAAACGGTGGGAGTGCACATAGCCGTCGATGTTGCCGGGATTGTTCGAGGGGACAAGCGGCATGTGGCAGTCGGCGCATTGCTTGGGCTCGGGCGGATAATAAAATGACCGCGCGCCCTGACCGGAAACTCCGCTGGCCTGCCAGTTGTCATAATCATCGAACCCGCGAATCCAGCGGTAATTGTTCACAGGAACGTCCAGGTGAACTTTGTGGCAGGCGGAACAGAAATCGGGGATTTGTTTTGGATCGGTGTGAAACGGTTTCATGAAGGCGTTGCGATGCGGCTTGGGGTCCAGATAGACCTGATAGTCATGTAGGAACTTCATGATCGGATTCTTGCTGGCTGCGTATTCGGAAAGGGCAGGATATTCGAAGGTGATGCCCCCCTGCCCCATCGAACCTGCCACATGAACGATGGCGTGGCACGACATGCATCCGAGGCCGTTCTGTCCCTGTTTCGTGAATTCGATTTCGCGGATGGGCCGCGCCTGCATCATGTCGGAAAGGGCCAGGGCGTGATCGTGGCAGCCCGCGCACCACATGGAGGACTTGATGCCGATGGTGTCTTGCATGTATTCAATGGATTTGCGGTACCACTGATTATTGAAAGACGCGATGTGATGCATCGAGCTTTTCCACTGGTCGTAAATGTCGGCGTGGCATTTCTGGCAGGCGTTCGAGTCCATAAAGAATTCGGACTTGATGGGCTTGCCATCGGGCGTCTGCGCTGAACTGGGAAACATAAAACTGTTTGTTCCCCCGCCTTCCGCTTCCATGGTGAGCGGCGGAGTGGCGGGATTGGAAATGTTGTATTCGGGATTGGGGAAATTTCGATGGTAAATCGTGACGCCACCATAAAACAGAAGGCAGGCGGGCATTACCACAGCGCACCAGCGCCAGGCTCTTTCGAAACTCGAAGTTCGAAATTCGCGACTCGATGGCTGCAACTGGGGGGGAAAGGCCCCGTCGATCTTCGATTTGCGAGTTTCGACATTATAGCTTGCGACGTGCCGGCGAAGCTGAATCAACAGGAGGAACAATCCCGCTATCGCGCACGCCACGTGCATGTAGAGCGCCAGGCTGTGCGGGCGCGTCATGCCGACCACGGCCAGAAATATCCCGAACGCCCCTGCCGCCGCCAGAAGGAGCGCTGTGCTTACTCCCAGAAGACCCGCGATAAGATTTCGGTTTCGAGTGAGAAAAGCACCGAAGAGGATTCCGGAGACGACTCCGAGCAACGGATGAACAAGGCTGTTGGCGACATAAAAAATGCTGGGGTCGCCGAACGCCGCCAGATAGGCGCTGTTGATCACCAGCAGCAGCCCTGCGGCCAGAAGGACCGCACCCAGCTTTGTGGGCCGTCCCGCGTTTTGTGCAGAGGTTTTCAACTGTTTCCTGAGGTTCTGATATGGCTTTGATGGGGCGGCTTATTTTCCGCCCCAATTCCTTTGATGCACCATGTCCTGAAAGTCCGGAGGACCGGACATTGCGGATCCTTGTGATTCGATTGCTGCCGGCTACCTACCTGCCCGCAGAGACATAGCAGTCCCCCCGAGGTCACAACGGAAGAGGAGTTTTATCTCCAAGGTTTTCCTCTTCAGTTTTTCTATCTGCGATCACAGACCCGCTGGCCGATCAAACACCTTCGGCTTTTCACTTGCCGGCGGGGGCTGCTTCAATCTTGTCAATAACTATGGCGTGCGATCCGCCCTTGGCAAATACTTTGCCGGTGACCGAAACTTTCTTCCCGGCAAATTCCATCAGCCGGTCGTTCTGGCCCTTGGCGGGCATTTCGTCGGCGATGGGCCAATAAATTGTCCCGGCGGAAGTGAGGATCACCAGGGGCGAGCCGTTTTTGGCGCAAGACACGGCGCACTCCGGGCTCACAGGTTTGCTCAGATTCTTGGTGAAGGTGCAGGCCGAATCAATCACATATCCATTGATGGTTGTGCCCTTGTCTGCCGCCCGAATCGCGGGAACGGCCAACATCGTTACCAGCGTCACTAAAACCACGGTCCTGATTTGTTTCATCATGTCTCCTTTTCTCCTGATCACGAAAGATGGACTTCTCTATCTGTAAAACCAAAAGCACGCGGCCGCTTGCGGACTATTGCTCCGCGAGCGCCACAACTTCACTTGCCAGTCCGACGCTGGCCGGCCTCGAGTATCGTGGCAGGAGGAGCATCAAACCGCCGGCCAGGGCGGTAGTCAGCGCAAGGATGGTAAGCAACGAAGTATAAGATCCAGTCGAATCAAACGCGCGCCCCATAATTACCGGTCCTATGGCGCCGGCGATGGCATAAAAAGTCCAGGTGAATCCATAAAGGGTTGAGAAAGCGCGCAGCCCAAAATAGCGCGTCAACAAATATGGAGTAATGTCCGCCTCGCCGCCAGCTCCCACGCCGACGAGCCCCGAGGCGATGCAGCCCATCAGAAAAGAGTCGGCGCGGGCGAGCAGGAAAATTCCGGCAGCGGTAATCAGAAAAACCACAAAGGCAACGCGCGCGCCGAAAAATCTGTCGAGCACCCAGCCTATTACCACACGTCCGGCCAGGCTCGAGCCTCCCAGCATCGAGGCGCACAGGGCAGCGCCCCCGGGGGTAACGCCCCTATCGGTGAGCAAGGCGGCCAATTGCGTAATGGTCCCATTCATGGCCACCGAGCCGACGAAGAGGACGGCCACGATAATCCAGAACTGATATGAGCGAATACCCTGCTGCCACGTCATGCCGGACTGGGGGGCTGGACGTGAATCATGATCGGCGTGGCCGCGTTCGTGAACGTAGCGCCAGGTAACCGGCATGCCCACAGCCAATGCAAGGCCGCCGAGCGACAAATACGCGATGCGCCAGCCGGCTCGACTGACGATAGTCTGGGCGACGAAGGGAAGAATGGTCGCACCTAATCCCGCTCCGGTCATCACGAAGGCAAGGGCCATCCCCAAGCGCTGGTGAAACCAAGTAGATATTGAGCGCGAATAGGCCAGATGAGCCGCGCCATTGCCCACCACCCCCACCAAAATGCAGGTGGCGTAGAATTGCCACAAGTGCGGGCGCAATAGAGCCAGCGAAGCGATGCCGGAGGCATAGATCGTGAGGCAGGGAAGAATGACCCGGCGCGGACCATAGCGGTCCAACCAACCGCCCAATGCCGGAGAACAGAATGCCATCGACAAGGCGGCGAAACCGAATCCGCGCGAAATCGCTTCGCGGCTCCAACCGAACTCGGCTCCCAGCGGCTTGACGAATACGCCGAATGTGTAAACAAACAGCGAGCCAAACCCCACCATCACGCCGAGACAGGCGGCGAGCACCACGCGCCAGCCATAATAGTGGCGGTCGGATTCGCTCAGTCCCGCGGCGGGTTGTCGGGTTTGAGTTATCACTATGCTTCGAGTTAGCTTTCTGGATTCAAGATTTGCACCTTTCGACGATCACATGCTTACTTAAGAAGTTGACCGACCCTTTTCCGGCGGGGAAGTGGGTCGCCGGACGAGTTTCATCCTTCCCTTCCCACGCCCAACGCGTCTGCCACCCGGTTGATGTAATTGAACCAGGAAGCGATCAGCGTGATTTGCAGGATGGCCTTGTCGTCAAAGCCGGCTTGGCGGAGGCCCGCGTGATGGTTGCGGCTGATCTTGGTGGCATCCTTCGTCAGTTGGATGACGTAATCCAACATCACCCGTTCCTGAGGGGTAATGGCCGCCTTGGTGTAATCGGTCTCAAGCGCGCGAACCAATTCTTCGTCCACCGTGACTCGACGCAGAAACTCTGCGTGCGATTCGATTCAATAGACGCACCGGTTGGTCACCGAGACCATGGTGGTGATCATTTCATGATGCCGGCGGCTCAGTGGAAGGTCAGGCGACATTAACACGCCAAAGGTGGCGAAGGCGTGGTGGAGCGCTTCAGGAATCAGGCTGTGCGAGGCCACAATTTGAGCTCCCCCGCCGTCGGTGGGATGTACGGGCGTGCCGTATTCGACGGGATAAAGCGACTTCTGCGCCTCCATCGCGCATTTCAATTTCTCATCGGCCTCGTCCATTGGAATCGTCTTAATCCAAGCCATTATATTTCTTGCCTCCTTGAGACTTGTTATCTTTCCGGTTCGGGCATCGCAGCAGGGCGGGTTCACCCACGTGCCGCTATTGCCACGTGAATCATTGTGCCACAGGTCAAAACAGAAATTTTAAGGCAAACTGAATCAGCCGGGGTGACAATGCCTGTTGAACTTGCCCAAAGGTTGTAGAACTGATATCGCTGTTGGGTAGCCGGAAATTCGTCCGGTTGAACAGGTTAAAGAACTCGGCGCGGAATTGCAAATTCTTCGACTCAGCTACGCGAATGTTCTTCAATGTTGAGAAATCCCACTGCGCGAAGCCCGGGCCTTCCACCACATTGCGTCCTTCGGTCCCGTAAGTTCCTGCCGGCGCCGACATGGGAATCGCTTGAAAGGCGCTGGTGTTGAACCATTCTTGCACGGTCTTGGGGCCATTGTTGGGATTGCCGATTAAATTGGGACGGAAAGCGGAGAATCCGGAAATTTCCGGCGCCCCATAGCTGTAGCTCTGGTCCTCAACGGTGAAGGGCGTGCCGCTCATGAAGGTGGTGATCCCGTTCACCTGCCAATTGCCAAGAACATTCCCGACCCAGTTGTGGGACTGGCGGAAGAATGGGAGTTCCCACTGGTAACTCAACACGGCGCGGTGGCGCGCGTCAAACATCGAGCGGCCTCGCTCGGCGGCAAGATCGAGAGGATTTTGCGCCAGATCATTCTCTCCGGCAACCGGCTGTGAAGCGGACCCGGTGATATTAAAGGATGAAACATCATCGATGGACTTCGAATAAGTGTACGACGCAAGGAGCGAAACTCCGTGATCGAAACGCTTGCGCAGGCTCGTCTCCAGCGCGTGATAGATCGAATTGGCGGCGCCCGAGATCAATCCCACAGAACTGTAATTGCAATTGCCATTGACCGTCGGCAGGCAATTAATGCGTTGCGCATCGATGTTGCTTTGCTGGGCAGCCCACGTTTCACCGGGCAGGGGCAGTGACGGATTGTCCTCAATGAAGCGCGGCAATTTAGTTCCCTTGGTACCCACGTAGCCTACTTCCAGCAGCCAGGAGGTCCCGAAAGATCTCTCCACGCTCAGGTTCCAGTCTTGTGCATAGGGCAGGCGAAGATGGGGGTCCAGGGTAAGAAGTGTCATGGTCCCGCCAAACGGAGTGGCGAAGGGATTGCCCGCGGCAAAGGGGTTGGAGAGCGTGCCCACAAACGGGAACGATAATTGCGGCGTTCTCAGATAGGGTGGCGCACTGATGGGGGTTTGCAGCGGGCCGCCCTGGCCGTTGTAATAAGGATCGAAGAAGACGCCGTAGGCGGCGCGGACCAGCCACCGGGTGCTGCCGGTGGGATCCCAAGCCACACCGATGCGCGGAGCGAAGGCATTCTTTTCGGCGGGAATCAGTCCTGCCGGCACGCCCTTGTCACCGGGATAAACCAATCCCGGCGGAGCGTTTGGCATCACGGTGGATTGCACGCCCGGCTCATAAAGATTGGTCCGGTTGCGAATCTCGGTGTAAGGCAGGGGCAGTTCGTAGCGAAGCCCGTAGTTGAGGGTCAAGCGCGGACTGACCTTGAAAGTATCTTGCGCGTAGAAATTGAAGTCGCTGCCGCGAAGACCGCGCGACAGGTCGCCCCCGCCGCCAGGTTGGTCGCCGCCACCCTGGAGAAAGAAGATCGGCTGTCCACTCAGGAAACTTGCGAACGAATTGGTGAAAGGGAAGCCCACAAAGACGAAGAATCCGTTCGAGGCAATCCCATTCACCACATTAATTTGGTCGCGGCGAAAATCACCCCCAAACTTCAGTTCGTGCCGTCCGCGAATCCAGGTGAGCGAATCGGATCCGGCAAAAGCATTCTCAAAAGTATTGCGTGGGCCGGAGATGGGGTCGCCTATGCTTGCGTAGCCGCCTCCGGAGAACTGAATAAATGGCGGACCGGCCGCAATTCCGAGGGTGGGCTGGTACTGAAAGCCCAAGGACGAGAGTGAGGTGATGTTCAAGTGCTGGTCAAACAGGAACTTGTTGCGGAGGAAAGTGAGGCGCGCGATGTCCTGAACGGAGGGGGAAAACGAATGGGTCATCTGCGCCACAAGGTTCTGCGTTCGGTGATCTTCTCCTACCGGGAACCCTGGAACACCCGCGCCTGCCGGGGAAAGAGGATCAAAGCGCGTGCCATTCAAAAACATGTAACGAAAGTTCAGTATGGTCTGGGATGAGAGGTAGTGGTCAATTCGGACTCCCGCCTGGTCTTCATTTTCCCGCAATATCTGCGAGGCGTTGTACAAGTCGAGTATCCCGTTCGAATCGGTGGCGTTCGGCAGGGGATAAAGCTTCTCCACGTTCGCCGCGGTGGGATCAATTCCCGGCAGGGTGCTGCCAGGCACGGGCATTGGCCCCATCTGCCCAATAACGAAAAGCGGGCCATCCTGAGAGAAATTCCCCTGACGCTCCAGGGCGGAAGGCACCCTGACGTCGCTGATAACTTCGCCCTGCCGATTTCGGAAGCCCTCGTAATAGCCAAATAGGAATGTCTTGTCTTTGCGAATGGGGCCGCCCGCCGTGGCGCCAAACTGGTTCTGCCGGTACTCCGACTTCTGAAAACCATCGGCATTCTCAAAAAAGTTGGCAGCATCCAATTTGTCATTGCGCAGGAACTCGTAAAGCGTTCCATGCACCACGTTCGATCCGCCCCGCGTGACAATGTTGGTGGTGGAGCCGGAACTCGAGCCGAACTCGGCGTTGGCTGTGTGGGTCAGTATCTTGAACTCCTCGATCGCATCGATGGGCGGCTTCAGGACGAACCCGCCGTCCACCGCATTCACGTTGGAAGCGCCATCGATAAGAAAATTGTTTGACTCCGGGCGCTGGCCGTTGACGGAGTAGGCCTGCCCGTCCCGCAGCGTCCCTCCGGCCTGGGCCAGTCCCGGTGTGATGGGCACCACGCCAGGTTGCAGCAGCCCGAGTTGGGAAAAGTTGCGGCCGTTCAACGGCAGATTCAGAATCTCGCGCTCGCCCACCGTCTTGCCGAGCGTCGTATCACTGGTTTCGATCAGATTCGCATTCGCCGTCACCTGCACCAATTGCGTGGGTGAGCCAATCGTGAGACGAATGACGATGTTAGCGGCTTCATTCACGCTGAGCGTGACCCCGCCCTGGGTGAAATTCTGAAAGCCCCGGGCCGATGCGTCCAACCGGTAGTGGCCCACCGGAAGCAGCACAAGAAGGTAAGTTCCATCGCGACTCGTGACCACCGTGCGTGAGAGCCCAGTTTCAATCTGAGTGGCCGTCACCGTCGCCGCAGCGATCCCCGCGTCACTGGGATCGAGCACCGAGCCTCTGATGCTGCCAGTGATTTCCTGCGCGAACGATGGCCGCGCGAGGACGGCAAAAGTCATCAGCATGAAAAAAAATTGCCATCGGCGGTTATTCATTTTTCAATCTTCTCCTCTGGTCCTTATGGCCTGAAAGTTACCGGAAACTCTCAGTAATCCCCACCGACGAAAGAAACTCTCGCGGAAGACATCATGGAGCGCCGCAAGAGTGCAGAGTTCATCAAACACAGCCTATTTGCGCATGGCAGGCGCCAGCGACTGAAGCGCCTTGGCCATGTCTTCGGGAAGAAATCCGAAGGGTCCGGCCTGGCTTTTGTAGGCCACTCGGCCCGATCGATCGATGACGTAGAGCCGGTCCGGCCATCCGGTGTAAGCTCGCTCGGTGCTGTCCTGAATGTCATCCACCAGCGCCGGCATGTGAATTCCGAGTTTGACCACGCAAGTTTCCGCGGCTTGATCCCGGTCCAGCAGCGACTTGGCAGTGGCCACCAGCACACCGTCTTTGAGATTGCTCGGCATTTGCCAGCCGTCAGTCGGGTGCGCTTCTTCGATATAGACCACATAGAAAGCCACTCGATCTTTGTACTGATCATAGAGTTTGTTGAGCGCGGGAACCTCCCGGCGAAACGGCGGTCAAGTGTGGCTGCCAAATATAAGTACCACAGGCTTTTGCCCTTGAAATGAAGATAAGCGAACGGGGCTCGAATGGTCAGTGGTCTTCAGCTCGAAGTCCGGCGCCGGGTCGCCCACCTTTAACGCGCCTCTGCGCGCCACCAGCCACATGGGTTCGAAAGGAAACAAAAAGTAGCTGACCGACGGCAACTTCGACATGATGTGGCCGAATTTTGCCGGCGGCTGAAGCATGGCGACAAACAAGCCTGCCGTCAGGACCACATAGAGGACGAGCGCGGAAATTGCGTACTTAAACCAGGCTTTGATGGAACGTTTGGCCATCCGAAACCTCCAACTCCGGGGTGAATGTCGGTGACGGCGCCACGGGATCGAAAGGCTACCTCAACCCGCCATCACAATCACTTAGCGTCCAGATTATTTTCGAGGGGCGCGGGCGGCCTCCCCTCCTTGTTGCCCAGCATCCATTCGATGCGGTGGTCCAAGTCGTCCTTTCGAAGCACTCCTGTCACTCTTCCAACGAGATTTCCGTCGCGGTCGAAGAATGCGGTGGCCGGGATGGCCTGCCCAAGTCCGAGTTTTTCCAAGTGGTCCGCGGTGGCGCCTACCCAGATGGGAAAATTGAGCTTCTCCATCTTAGCAAATGGCTTCACTTTCTTGACGGTGGTTGCGTCATCCATGGAAGCGCCAATCACAATTACGCCGCGATCCCGGTAATGTTTCTGCTCTTCGACTAGCATGGGCAATTCCGTCTTGCAGTTCTCGCACCAGGTGGCCCAAAAGTTAAGGATTACAATTTTCCCGCGGTATTGGCTCAGGCTCTGCGGCTTCATATTCACATCCCAGATGGAGATGTCAGGATGTGAATCTGTTCCCATCGCAAGAATGGGAACTGCCAACACGAGGCCAGCTAGAAAGGCACTGCCCCTCGACCGAATGAAAGTCATGAATTTTCTCCTGTCTGCCGGCCACGCTCGGGCCGGTGCCTCAAGTCAGCAAGACGGGAAATCCCATTCAGTGTTGCGAACCTTGCGCGTAACCCCGCGCCTGCCGAACTTAACATCCGGGAACGTCAATTCAGAACCTCCGAGAAAAGGTAAGAAGCCACAGATAGCTGGCGAAGAAGGCGTCGCCGTGACCGTCGTCCTCGAGATCGGGTACACTTCGCGAGCGATCTCGGTACACGGCGATGGGCAGATTAAACGTCCAAACGTTCTTGTTGCGCGAATACTCGAAGCCCGGCACCACCGATATAGCGAAACCCGGTCTGCGGAATCCATCGCTCTTGCCGATCAGATCGCGCGCTGGAATCCCCTCAGCGCGGCCGCCAAAATTCACCGCCAAGCCGCGAATCTTGGGAAATGGATATGCCACACCGGCGTCCGCCAGATACGAATCCGGCTCGGACATGATCGCTTCCAAAGGAGCCTTGCGACCCGTCATGACCCCATTGGTGTCCCCGGGCTCCATGACGTAGTTGCCGTCCATGAAGAACACGGCTTTGCGAACGGCCCTGAAAGCCTGGAAGTTGGCAATAATTCCCCAGCCACCGTCACCCGGCTGAATTGATTGGTCGACCGTAGAGGTGGTCGTACCCGTCGCGGTAACGAATGAGTTCTTGACGGCATCATTTCCGCTGGGAATTTTCAAGCCGAATCCGAGGGCGATGTTTCCTCGCGATTCCGTGGGAGGCCGCCACAACCAGGATTGTGCGGTCAGTGAGATGTCTCCAATTCCGTGGCTGTCAAAAACATGGCCAGGATTGCTTTCGCTCACCCGGGTTGACACGAGGAAAGGAGTATTGAGCTGAAAACTCCAGCGGGGGTTCGCCTGGTACGACAGGGTTACCGTCTCCAGGTTAATTTGGTTCAAAACTTGCGAGTGATTCAATGTCCGTGCCACCTGATAAACGGGTCCGATATAGTCGCGGTTGGAGTACTGATGTCGGTAAGAAATGTCGAGTTCCCAGTGTCCAGCACCAAGATACCCGCCTTCCTCGGAGCGACTTTTTGCCTCGCCCTCGCCTCCATTACCAGCACATGAAACCGCGCCAATCACGGGCGCGGAACCGCGCGCGACGATTCAACCCTGCGCCCACGCTTTGGGGGTTGGGAGAATCATGCTGGAGATCGCCGCCCCTAAGGCCAGCAACCACCACCGTGCCCGGTGACCGGATTTATTCTGTCGCATGCCTTCAAAGCGCCGGTGGACGAGTGAATTCATGAAATCTCCTTGATATGCCGAACTTGATAGTTTCATCGATATACTTTCAATCGCTTGCCGATCTGAACTCTCGGCGTTAGGGCGTGTCCGCAGCTTCAATTTTGGCGATGACAATGGCATGGGACCCGCCCTTAGGAAAGACTTTGCCGGTGGCCGAGACTTTCTTGCCGGCAAACTCCATCAGCCTGTCGTTCTGGCCCTTGGCGGGCATTTCGTCCGCGACCGGCCAGTAGATCACACCTGCATCAGTCAGAATCACCAGGGGTGAGCCGCTCTTGGCGCAAGACACAGCACACTCAGAGCTGACGGGTTTTTTCAAGTTCTTGGTGAAGGCGCAGGCCGAGTCAAGAACGTAGCCCTTGATGGTTGTGGTTGAGTCCGCGGCTCGAACCTGAGTCGCGCCGACGGGAAAAAGCATCACCAGCAATGTGACAAGGGGAATTATTCTTTGAAGTCTCATGGTGCCTCCTCTTGAAGTAGCGACGCCTTTGACCCTGGCGTCTACCGCCATGAACGACAGCTCTATCCATGCGTGACGTCTCAAATGACCTCCAGGGTCCCGGACGCCAAAACTCTCGCCCAAGATCATCTGCTTTCAAAACTATTTGACCCGGTGATTTCTACCCGACGCAGGAAAGAAAGGGGAAGCACCCCATCACATTAGCCTATATGTAATGAAAGGGCGTCTGATGCCCCTACGGCAATTTGAGTTTTCGTTATATGCCCGAGACTGGGAGAAACTCCCCCAGCTAAACCACTTGAGAATCGTATAAGCCTGCTCAGGGGTCAATAATCCATACCCACTATGCGCGATGATTAAATGAATTATTCAATGGAACTAATTTAATCCACAGAATCAAAAGGCTTTACGCATCATGGCCCCAAATGCCCGCTATTGCCGCAAACTGTGGTTTGAGATATCGTGCAAGGTAAGAAAATGAATCGCAGAGACATATTGAAAGCCTTGGCAGGCACGGGCGCGGCAGCTGGCCTGGGAGGCCTGGCATATCGCTATTATGGGTCGCGGAGAATTTCATCCAATTCCAACGGTGGGAATCCTCCACCGGGACAAGTCCTAAACCATCTTGTTGACTGCACCCGGCAGGCGGGAATTTCCTTCGAGCACAACAACGGCGCTTTCGGGAAGAAGTACCTTCCGGAAACGCTGGGCTCCGGCTGCGCGTTTTTCGACTACGACAACGACGGGTGGCTGGATATCATCCTGGTGAACGGCATGGACTGGCCGGGGCATCCCACCCAATTTGCCGGACAAAGCACCATACACCTTTACCGGAACAATCGTGACGGCACTTTCACCGACGTAACCCATGCCGCGGGCCTGGACATAGAAATGTACGGCATCGGTGTGGCCGTGGGTGATTACGACAACGACGGGTTCGCCGATTTGTATATCACCTGTTACGGGCAGAACCATTTATTCCACAACAATGGCAACGGGACGTTCACCGAAGTGACCAAGCAGGCGGGCCTTGCCGGCTACGAAAGCTTAAGCACCTCCGCTTTGTGGTTTGATTACGACCGCGACGGCCACCTGGACCTGCTGGTAGCCAACTACGTGAAGTGGTCTCCCGCCGTGGATATTGATTGCCGCCTGGATGGGAAGACCAAATCTTACTGCACCCCGGAGGCCTACCCGGGACAGACGTGCTGGCTTTTCCGCAATCGCGGCGACGGCACTTTTGAGGACGTCACAGGTAAGGCGGGACTTCACGATCCCACCTCCAAATCGCTGGGCGTGACGATGATTGACTATGACATGGACGGTTGGCCCGACGTTTTCATTGCCAACGATACCCAGCCCAACAAGCTTTATCGCAACAATCACAACGGGACTTTTTCCGAGATGGGCGTGAGCGCAGGCGTGGCCTTCAGCGAAGACGGCGTGGCGCGCGCGGGCATGGGCGTGGACGCGGCTGACTACGACAATTCGGGCCTGCCCAGCCTGGTGGTCACCAATTTCTCCCAGCAGATGGTGGGGTTGTATCGAAATGACGGGCACGGATTTTTCATCGACGAGGCGCCCAATTCCGCGGTGGGCAAGTCCTCACGGCTCACCCTGGGTTTCGGCTGCTTCTTCTTCGATTTTGATTTGGACGGCCGCCAGGACCTGCTGGTGGCCAACGGCCACATTGATGAGTCCATTACCAGAGTCGAATCTTCGATAAGCTATGCCGAGGCGCCCCATTTATTCCATAATGTGGGGCACGGCCAATTTCGCGACATGGCCGCGTTTGCGGGCGCCGGATTCGCCGCCCCCAAAGTGGCCCGCGGCGCCGCCTACGGCGATTTTGACAACGACGGCTCACTGGACGTGTTGATTACCACCAACAACGGTCCGGCATATTTGTACCGGAACGAAGGATGCACCAACCATTGCATCCGGTTCCGCACCGTGGGCACAAAGTCCAACCGCGATGGCATCGGGACCAGCGTCCGCATTTGGACTCCGGACGGTGTGCGAATTTTGGTGGTGAAGAGCGGCTCCAGCTACTTGTCCCAATCGGACCGGAACGTGACTTTTGGGCTGGGCCAGTTTCAATCCATCGAAAAAGCGGAGTTCGAATGGCCGAGCGGCCTGAAGCAAAGCTTGGGAAAACTTTCCGCCGACCGCACCTACGTGATTGAAGAGGGCAAAGGCGTCATCGCAGACGCCCCTCACCGGAAAGCGGGTTAGCGCCATGCTCGACGACAAACCCGAAAACGATCTGCTTAAGGCCATCCCTTCGCCCTCCACTCGGCTGTGGGCGGGTCTTTGCATCATCCTTTCCATATTTATTGTTTTCACTTTTTACACCATTCACGAACTGCGCTGGCTGGAAGATTACCAAGCCAACGTGGTGCAGAGAAACCGCAAAGCCTCGCTGCAACTTTTGCGTCTGCAAAACAACGCTTACCTGCTCGCCATTTCCCTGCGCGACATGTCGCTGGGTCAATCGCATTACCACATCGCCGATTGGCGCTCGGCCTTCAATCGAATCAGGGAAGACATGAGTGACGCAAGCAAGCAGGAAAGCGAGTTTGCCGTCAACAGTCCGGCCAGCGACGACAAACGCACTCAGCTCCGCAGCACGTTGGCGGATTTTTGGAGTGCCGCTGATCGCGTGTTTGCCTTGGCCCAGGAAGGCCAAGAAGCAGACGCGCGGGCCCAGCTCCAGACTCAGCTCGAGAGCAGGCGCGCCGTAATTACGGAAATCGTCTCGCGCCTGCTCGTATTGAACGACCAGGGCCAGGCGGAAGCGGCGGAGAAAATCAACGCAGTCTATGCCGAAGTCAAACGCGAGATATTGATCGTCATTGGCGTGCTGTTTCTCCTCGCTCTTGGCACCGGCCTTTACACCTTTGAGGCCAACCGCAAGACGTTCGAGCGGCTCCATCACCTGGCGGAGAAACTGCAAACGCAATCCGAGCAATTGCGCCATCTTTCCTGGAAGGTCATCAACCTTCAGGAAGAAACGCTGCGCAATGTGGCGCGCGACCTGCACGATGAATTTGGCCAGATTCTTACTGCCATTGGCATGATGCTGGGTCGCCTGGATAAGAAAGTTGGGGCCACAGACGCCCAGCTCCTGGCCGATTTGCATGACGTCAAGCACACGGTTGAGGAGACGCTGCAAAGCATCCGCGACCGGTCCCAAATGTTTCGTCCCGCCATTCTTGATGATTTTGGTTTGGACCAAAGCCTGGAATGGCTGGCGGCCCAGTTCTCGCGGCAAACCGGGATTGACGTTCACTTTGAAGGGAAAATCGCCCACGGATTCTTCCCGCGCGAGGATGCGATCCATCTCTATCGAATTGTTCAGGAATCGTTGAGCAATGTGGCGCGCCACTCCAAAGCACGCTCCGCCTGGGTGACGATGAATGGGTCCGACGGAGAGTTAAATCTCGAAATACGCGATGATGGGATAGGATTCGCAGTGGGCCCGGAAATCACCCGATCGGCGGGTGACGGTATTGGACTGATGGGCATGCAGGAACGCGCTCAACACTTGAATGGCACCCTGACGATTCGTTCTGTGCCAGGTACCGGCACGGTGATAAATGTGCGCGTGCCATTGTCAAAGCCGCTGGCTGGACCTGTGGCGGAGAAAGTGAAATGATCGGCGTTGCGTTACGCAATCTTTTGGAAATGAAAAACGGCAAGACCTCTTGCCAAGACTCCAAGCCGTAAAGAGCCGCTAAGGGAAATAATTTTTTGCCTAACGTTTCCGTTGCGCCTCTGCGCCTTAGCGAGAGAATGTTCGTCTTACTAAAAGTGAGGACCCTGTGACCAACTCTGACGAAGAGAAAAAAATCCGCGTGTTCCTGGCTGACGACCACGTTCTGGTGCGCCAGGGATTTCGCCGTATGCTCGAAGATAACCCGCGCATCACTGTGGTGGGCGAAGCCGGCACCGGCCTTTCTGCCATGGAACAATGCAAGGAGCTGAAGCCGGACGTGGTGGTGATGGACCTCTCCATGCCCGAGTTGGGCGGTCTCGAAGCGACGGCGGAAATCCTGAAACTGAATCCTGAAACCAAGATCCTGATCCTCAGCATGTATTCCAATGAGAATTACGTGCGCAAAGCGTTTGAAGTGGGCGCCAAAGGCTACATGCTCAAAGACGCGATTGAGATTGACCTCACCCGCGCCGTCACCGCTCTGGCGGCGGGCGAATCCTACGTGAGCCCCGGGATATCGAGCCTTGTTATCGAGGGCCTGAAGTCAGGCTCCTTCCAGGATCCCAGCAAAGACCCGCACGAAAAACTTACCCTCAGGGAAAAGGAAGTCTTGCTGCTCATCGCCCAGGGCAATTCCAACAAGGAGATTGCCGGGCTCCTGAATATTAGCGTCAATACCGTCGCCGTGCACCGCGCCCGCGTGATGGAAACCCTCGGCCTGCATAAAACCGCCGAGCTGGTCCTCTACGCGGTGAAAAAGGGATTGATTAAGACGGATTAGGATCGCGCCCCATCCGAGCTCTTTCAGAATCTCTGCGCTCCGGCCAGCGATATCAAATGTTGGTGGCACCATATGACTAAAGGCCCGAATAAGGCATTCTTTGGACCGCCAGGCGCAGCATAGCTGCCTTTATTACGGAGAAAAATCGATTGGGGCTTGCAGTTCCCTACCCGGGCCAATCCACTTTCTCCTCTTTGTCAGAATGTAATCTCCAGAGATTTATTCCGCTGTGACCAACCCGGGTGACCTTACTCGATCGAACAGCCTGCATTTGAAATTGCGGATGGCGGAGGAATCGGCGAATGAAGCTTGCTGAATCGTAAGGGCTGGCCGCCAAACATACTATGCAGTAATGGGAATGGCAAAGAAGAGGGCTGTAAAACCCAAGATCACGGGTGAAAAATGTTGGATTTCTCATTCGGTGCAGGAGAGGGATGATCTCTTCGTCCTGCATGCCGGGCCAACCGACTTCATGTCCTATCTGGCGGGCCCGAATACGCCAGCCACGCAACAACTGCCTTTGATCTTCAGGAATGTTCTCATCGAGGATGTTCATTTGCCGGCGGCCACAAGTTCTTCCTTGTGATTCATCATAATCTCTCGCGCCAGCCGCACGGACTCCGCGATGGCCTCGGGGCTGAGTGCTCCCCGCCAATTCTCGATGATGGCTTGCCATGCCATGCCATTGGCCACTTGGTCGAGGACGTCAGCCACCAAAATGCGCGTCCCTCGAAAAGTGGGCTGGCCGTGGCATACCTTTGGATCGACGACAATGAAACGCCCGATGGCCTTGGCCATTTTCCCGATTCCTCATTTGACGCGAGTTCCCACCCAAGTCGCGTTCCCCGACATTATACAGGGCCGGAGGCTCCCCTCACCCAAATAAATCCACCTTCAGCATCCTGCCCTTCAAGCTTTAATGTGAAAATCTTTGACTGCTTATGAACTCACACCGGCTTGGCCTCCCGAGCCTCCCGGGCTGCGTCCTTCGCGAATGGTGTCGATAGGGATTCCTGTTAATCGCGCCACCACGGCCTCAATATCATCCACATTGACGGCACTCGCCGGATTCAAATTGTATTTTACGCGCAGCCGCCGCACGGTTTCCCGGTGTCCCCGCTCTTCATCATTGTACGTTCTTGCCTTTTCGAATTCGTGCATGGCGATGGCGTTTTCCATTTTAGTCATCGCGGCCCTAACCTGCTTCTGCGCCTCGGCCAGATCTTGAGGCAACCCGCTCGCGGCTGTCGTGACGGCGGCGCCTGCCTCATCAAGCAGGTCAATCGCCTTGTCGGGCAAGTAACGGTCCGGAATGTAACGCTGGGAAAGTTGAACCGCCGATTGGAGGGCCTCGGCTGTGTAAACAACGCCGTGGAATTGCTCATAGCGCGGTTTGATTGCCAGGAGAACGTTAAGAGCTGTGGGCTCATCAGGCGGCTTAACGTGAACCGCGATGAAGTGCTGCCCGAGCCACGCTTCCTCCTCCTTCCACTGGCGCCATTCGTGGGGCGTGGTTGCCGCGATGCATTGGATTTCACCTTCGCTGAGCAGAGGCTTCAGAAGATCGGCCGCGTTGAGCGGGGTCTGGCCGCCCGCCTGGATAACCAGGTCTTCGATGTAGACGATGAGGTTCGCCGCCTCATTCAATTCCTTTAAGACCGCCGTCACGCGTGCTTCAAGCCGCTCGCCTCCCCCGGTGACCGCCAGGGTGGGTGAGAGGTCAACTGCCAGAATGCGTTTGGACTCAAGTTGCGCCGGCACTCTCCCGCCTGCAATGCGCTGGGCAATACCGTGCACCAGGGATCGTTTTCCCACCCCGCGCTCGCCGACCAAAATCAGATTATTCTTAGTGCGGCGGCTGAGCGTGCGGATTGCACTCTCGAGTTCATGTTCACGCTCGATGAGAGGCTCCAACTCGTTATCGAGAGCAGCTTGAGTGAGATCGCGGCTTAGCTCGCCGAGTAAAGATGCCGTGATCTGCCGGTTGGCGGGCACCCTCCCAGTTTGCACCCGGCCGATTTCCTCACGCAATGTGGATAGGCGCAGCCCGCGCTCGCGCAGGATCTCGGCCGCAAAACACTTTTCCTCGCGCAGCAGGCCAAGCAAAAGATGTTCGGTCCCGACATGTTTGTTGGAAAGGCGCTCGGCTTCCTCTACCGCATATTCCAGCACACGCTTGGATTCCAAGCTAAGAGGAAGGTCCACAGAAGTGGAAATCTTCGCGCCGAGTCCCAAACGCCCCTCAATCTGCTTGCGGATGGTTTCGATAGAAGCTCCCGAGCGCAAGAAACGGTTGGCAAGGGCCCGGTCCTCGCGCAGCAATCCGAGGAGCAAGTGCTCTGTCTCAATGTGTGGAGTTCCAAACTGGCTGGCTTCGTATCTGGCGAAGAAGACCGCCCGGCGGGCTTTTTCAGTGTATCTTTCAAACATAGCGCCTCAGATTTCAACTCCCGTTAAACTTTCTCCACTCGTCCTCTTTGTCTAACCGGCCAAGCCAAGGTTCCGTTTTACTGACTGTACACCTCCCATCGTCACATCGCAATCCAGCCCCTAGGACGCCCCAGCGATGGCCTGACTTTCGCGAGTGCACACACGAAGAGTGCTCTTGGCCCTCTGGGTTCGGCAGTTGTATGCGCGGAGGAGACGGTATGTCAGCAGAGGAACCCACCGAATGCGAAATGTCTTGGGGAAAACCATCCCCCCTATATCAGTTCGATGGTTACGCGACGGCCGACTATTGCTGCCGCTCGCTGCAGGCTTGAGAGAGTGATGTCGTTTTTCGGGTTTAGCAAACGGTCAACCTGTGTCCGGCTCGTTTTGAGCAGCGCTGCCATCCGTGACTTGGATATTTTCTTCTTCTTCATGGCCTTTGCGAGCTGCCACGCGACGACTTCTTTTACCGCCTGTGCCTGAGCTTCTTCAAAGATGCCTTCTTCCTTGAGGAAATCGTCGATGCTCGAACCCAAATGTTTTCTGCTCATGGCTCCAACTCCTTTTGTCGCTTGCGGGCTAATGCCAAATCATCCCCAGGCGTTGTCCGCGTCTTCTTGATAAAAGCATGCAGTGCCACCAGGCGCCCGTGGTATAGACAGATCAGCACACGCGAGGTGCGCTTCGTCGGCAAATCCGTCCTGACTTCCCACATTCCGCTCCCCAAGGGGCGGCACAGCGGCATTCCCGCCGGCCACCGCCATTGCGCCCGCAAAAGGTCGCGTCCGATGGCGTGGCGCTCGCTTACCGGCAATCCCTTCAGCCAATCCCGGACGGGCTCGCTTCCCGCTTCGGTGCGGTAAAAGATCAGCGGGATTTTCCTGGGATCAGGGTCATCCGGCATGATGCACCTTTTGAGGTACAGTGTACCTTATAATGTGCCGCACCGCAAGCATTCCTAGAGTGGGCCGGCTGGCGCAGCCCGGAATGAGCATTGCTGGGACGCGGCCACACTATACCGCGATTATCGAACACTCTTATTGACACAGAGTACTTTATATTATAAAGTCTGTTCCATGAAAAGCACCAATGACCCTTTTGCCCGCCTGCGGCGCCGCCCGTGGATTCCTCGCGAGATGACCGAGGCGCCGCAGCTCGACCACGCCGCGCCCGCAGCCGCGCTCGAACCGTGCTATGCGCTTTTGATCAATCCGTTTTATCCGAAGGATCCAAACTCGAGTTTTGGCAAGCACGTGCTTACTCCCACGCTGGCGCTCACCAGCTTTGCGGCAACCACGCCGGAGCATTGGAGAGTGGAATATTGGGACGAGAATTTGCTGGACGGCCGCCCGCCGTTTTACCCCATGCCCGAATTGGTCGGTATTACCGTCCATCTCACTTTTTCGCGCCGGGCGTTCGAGTTGGCGGAGTGGTACCGTCGTCGCGGAAGCAAGGTGGTGCTGGGCGGATTGCACGTGCTGTCGCGTCCCGAGGAGTGTGCGCCGCACGCTGACGCGCTCGCCCTGGGTGACGGCGTGCAACTTTGGCCGCGCATCGTCGCCGATTTGGAAGCGGGCTGCTTGCAGCCTCGCTACGCTGCGGCTTACGAAAACGAATATCGCGAAGACCCGGCGCCCAGGCGCGCCATCCTGCCGCGCAAAAGTTTCCTCACCACCAGCAGTCTGATCGCCACGCGCGGCTGCCACAACCGCTGCGGGTTTTGCTACCTGGCCACGGAAGGATTACGCATGCCCTACCGAATGCGGGACCCGGAGCAGATTGCTGCGGAGTTTGAGGCGGACGGTCAACCTTACGGCGTCTTTGTGGACAACAATCTCGGCTCGCGTCCGGATTATTTGCGCAAACTTTGCGCCGCGCTGCGACCGCTCAACAAAATCTGGAGCGCGGCGGTTTCAATTGACGTGACCGACGATCCCAGTTTGATTCGCGCCATGGCGCTGGCGGGATGTACGGGAGTTTTTGTGGGCTTCGAGTCCCTTTCCGACCAGAACCTTGCCGACGCGCACAAGAAGACGTCGAGGACGGCAGACTACGCGCGCCGGGTGCGAATGCTGCACGACAACGGCATCCAGGTGAACAGTTCGTTTGTGCTGGGCTTCGATCACGACCGCAAAGATGTCTTCGCGCGCACGGCAGAGTGGGCGGAGGCGAACCGTCTGGAGTGTTCCACGTTTCACATCCTCACTCCCTACCCGGCCACGCCATTGTTCAAACAGATGGAGGCGGAAGGCCGTCTGCTGCACCGCAATTGGACGCTCTACGATACCGCGCACGCCGTCTTCCGTCCGCGGCACATGACCCCGGAAGAACTCGAGCAGGGCTACGCTTGGATTTACCAGCGGCTTTTTTCACACACATCCATCTGGCGCCGCCGGCCGGAGGATTGGCGCGCCGTCGCGCCCTATCTCGCCATGTCTTACCTCTACAAACGCTCCAACCGTTTCTGGCATTTGTTGATCAAGCATGATTTGGTGCACGCGGTGTGGCGTCCATTGGTTGAGTTGACGCGCCTCCGGCACTTGCAATTCCGCACGAGATTTGAGGAACGGAATGCCCGGCACACGGCCACTGCCAATGTGGTGAGCGCTGGCGTATAAACCCGTCGGCGTCCACTCGGAAGATCAGCGCTGCCTTCGCGCCTTCCAGCTCTCGCCCGGTGCTACAATGAAAAATGTCCGGTCAAAATCGCGCGTTAAATTGGTCCTAAGGCGAAACGAGGCGACTTATGTTTTCTATGGAACCCATCGGAACGATTCGGAGTCCTTACACGGAAACTTCAAAAATTCCCAAGGGGCTCGGCGCCGAGCATAACGCGGAAGGAATTCTGGAACTCCTCCCTAAATTCGAGGCCGGCCTCAAAGATATTGAGGGTTTCTCGCATCTCTTCGTGCTTTGGGTGTTTGACCGGTCAACGGACTACGATCTGATTTGCAGTCCGCCCATTGACCATCAGCCGCACGGAGTTTTCGCCACCCGCTCACCGCGCAGGCCTAATCCCATCGCATTGACGGTAGTTGCGCTGCTCCGTCGAGAGGGATCCAGCCTTTATGTCCGTGGCGTTGACATGCTGGACGGCACTCCGATCCTGGATATCAAACCCTATCTGTCGAACGTTCCAAATGAAGATTTGCGCCGCGGGTGGATTGCTGAAGCCGAAGCGCGGAAAGCCCACGGATGAAGCTGAGGCGGGTATGTGAGCAGTTGAGGCAAGATTCACACTCAAAGCCTTAAACGCGAGCATCGGCCGCTCGGGGGGTGAGCGTAATCTCGCCAGGTTGGAAGAAGGTGTTTAGCTTTGCCGTGGTGTCAAATCTTTAACTTGTTTCAAATAGGCCACACTGTCTGGCGACCCGGCAGCCGCTTCAAGAATAGGTGCGCTCGTCATTCCGGCGACAATCAGATTAGCGTGAGCGATGGCGACGGCCTCAAGCAAGTCTATCTCCGCCGCGGCAACGTAACCACGATCAGTTGTTTCTTTTTTCCCAAACATCCAGGTTCGCAACCGGGCTGACCCTTTTTGGTCTCCGCCGATTTCGATCGATCTCTTTTCCTGCTTCCATAACAAGTGGAAGTGCGAAAGACCAGCGAGGCCTTCAAACAAATGCCTCGCCCAGAGTTCCATCAATCCTTTCACCAGTCCATAACCGCGCACATCGACTTTGGGCGGACACTCGCGGTCAAACGCGTCACGATACCAGACTTCCCACTCGGCACTCGGGGCTGGGTCAGGGTCTTTGGCGTAAAGATTGATCCCGTGAGCGGCGGCATATTCGGTGGCCTGATTCAAATCCCAGCGGTCCGCATATTCGCCGCAGCTCCACTGGTCCTCACCCATTCCAGTGATGGAGTCCAGGTCGTAGGGCGAGCCGGGCGCCCATCGCCGGCCGTTCCAGATTTGCGGATGCCCAAAAGGGCCCGAGGTCGATGGTCTCCGCAAGAGCCCGTGGCCGTGGTGAAACCAAAATTCAAACTGAATTTCGCCTTTGGACTTCTTAACGCTCATCGTATGGCAACTAGTCCTCCCGGGCGGCACAATCGTCACCTCAGGCGTTCAATCCCGATGCCCGGCCTCCGGCTACAAATGTAGCCCAAGGAATGTCGAATGATGATAAATGGGAAGCAGACCAGCATGGAAGGCGGGGGGAGACGAAGATGCTCATCGCGGATGTCCATCTCCCTAAGCGCGGAGTAACGGTAATGAGCGGCGAATGGCGCTGTTACCACGCCACCGGCGCGGAATACGCGCTACTTCTTGTAGTACTCCGCGTTCACGGGCGTAAAGCTCCCCCACTTTTCCGGGAGATCATCCAGGGGGAAGATCGCCGACACCGGGCAGACGGGGACGCAAGCGCCACAATCGATGCATTCGACGGGATCGATGTAGAGTTGCGGCACGTCAGCGAAATTTGCTTCATCTTTGCGCGGATGGATGCAATCCACAGGGCAGACGTCGACGCACGCAGTGTCTTTGGTCCCGATGCAAGGTTCTGCGATGATATAAGCCATATTTCAATTCTCCTTTAAACTTGTTGGACGCCGGGCCCGCGCATCACCCGACTCCAAGACTGGCGACTGCTTGCCCGCCCTCCGGCAAGATTGCGCCCGGGGATACGAACCTCGGTAAAGAAGTATTCTATATCGAATATTCCTTGTCGAGTGCAAGGTTTTTTTACGCGGCGGTAGGAATTCTTTCGTGGGGGGACTGTGCCAGGGTGTGCTTTTTCGTTTTGCCCGAAGACTTGCACTAAGCTCCCTCGGGGACGTGCCGGATTTGGGCACGACCCCAAAGGTCATTCGCAGAAGACGTAGAGATCCCTCGGCGCCTGAATAATTCCGTTCAGGTTGGTTCGAGGAGGTTAATTCCTGGAACGCAGTTCCTGGCAAGTGAGGCAGTAGCGGGCCCAGGGAAGTGCCTGAAGACGATTGGAAGAAATTTCCTCGCCGCACCCTTCGCAAAGACCATAGGTCCCTTCTTCGATTTGCTTGAGAGACCTTTCAATGTCCTTCAGCATCCTGGAACGAAGGTCCAAAGTGACCGCCGTGACATCCTGCATTGCGGACTTCACCGCAAATTCATCCACATCCGGTGTTTGGATGCTGGTTGCAAGAGCATCAGGTTCTCGCCTGACCGATGCCAGAAGTTCGTCGCGCTTTTTTACCAGGAGGGCTCTGTAAGTGCCCTTTCGGGTTTTTGTTGCCGTGGCCATTAAATACCATCCTTCAATTGGTTCGGGGAACCTTCCGCTTCCGATTTTCCCCGTTGTACTCGCCCCAATCAGATGGTTTTGGAGCGATGAAGGTTGCATAAATTTGAAGCTTTTTTCTTATTAAAACATCCTTTAGTTTGTTGCATTTGCAGGCATCGTTTTGCAGGCATGGTAGAATTGTCGCGGTCGATTGCATTGGCGCCCTGGTGGGGGGCATTCAAAACAATGAATGGACGAGAAGACATGTTGAAGCGGATTCGCCAAGCCCTTGGGCACGATCCCTCTTCAAACCCGCCTGCGGCGACTTATCCGCCTACCGAGTCCAAGCTTGAGGGCGTCATGCCGGCCATCGCTGCTGGAGACAGCTTGACCAGGTTCGAGGCAGAATTTGGAAAGGTAGCAGGTCAGTCGTATCGAGCCTCAACGGATTTGGAATTGGAGCGAATCCTTCGAACGATAATTGATAGTTCGCAATCGGCGGAGGTGGTCCTGACCCGCAATCCGCTGCTTGGTCAAATTGGATTGCCGGAAAAACTCCGCGCCTGGGGGAAATCCGGAATACAGTGGACGGCGGGCCCGGCTGGCGAGCCTGAATCCGCGAGCGAGAAGGAATTTCGCGCCTGCTGCTTTTCCGCCGGAGTTGGAGTCAGCGGGGTTGATTATGTCCTGGCCGAAACGGGGAGTCTCGTTCTGACGAGCCAAGCCGAAGGTTGCCAGCTTGCATCTCTAGCTCCGCCCATTCATGTAGCGCTATATCGCCAGTCGCAGGTTATAAGCTCGCTTGATGAGATACTGGAGCGCTTGCCCATGGCAACGAATCTTGGCGCAAACGCGGCGGGGCGCTCCATAGTATTAATCACCGGCCCCAGCCGCACCGCAGACATCGAGCAAATCTTAATCCGTGGCGTGCACGGCCCGCGGGAGGTCCATGCCATTCTGGTGGAAGAATCCTGTTTGACCGAAATTGACGCTCGGCAAGCATGAACTATGCCAGCCTTTTCCGGATATTCGGGTTTGGCCAAGGGTCGCGGTCCGCATTCAATGATCTCGCGAGAGGGTAAATAAGATGAGCCAAATGATGGAAGAAATTCTTCAGCAGCCGGCGGCGCTGGGGGGCGTACGAAAATTCTACGCCAGCCCGGGCGCAATCCCGGACAAAGCACTCCGGAAACTGGTGTCCCGCTGGCCACCCACGGTGGTATTTACGGGCATGGGCTCTTCGCTCAACGCGGCCATTCCCGCCCAGGCTTTCCTCACTTCGCTCGGCATTCGCACCTGGGTGTGGGAGACGGCGGAACTTCTGCATCATCACATGAAGGCTTTGCACCGGGACACATTGCTGGTGGCGGTTTCGCAATCGGGCGAGACGGTTGAGATAGTCCGCCTGCTGGACAGCCTCCCCGCGCGCATGGGCGTGGTGGCTTTGGCCAACGTGGAGGCCAGCACGCTGGCGCGCCGCGCCAGCCTCTCCCTGCCCATGATGGCGGGCCACCAGACGAGCGTGAGCACCAAGACGTATACCTGCGCGGTGGCCGCGCTGATGTACCTCGCCTTTGCCATCGCGCGCCGGTCACATCGCCCGCTCACTGAAACGATTCTGCGCGCCATTGAAGCACAGGAAAGCATCCTGGACCATCGTGATATTTTGACTCCGCCCACGCTTGAATTTTTTGATGCCCCGCCTTACGTAGCCCTGATGTCCCGCGGCCCGGATCTGGCGAGCGTATATCAGGGTGCATTGATGTTCAAGGAAGTCGCGCGCCTTGCCGCCGAGCCCATCAGCGCAGCGCAATTCCGCCACGGGCCCATTGAAATCGTCCAACCCGCTCACCGCTACATCGTCTTTGCGCGGCGGGGATTGCATGCGCGCGGGCCCCGGACTGCCGAGCTCACGCTGGGCCTGGCGCGAGACATACAATCGCATGGGGGCCGAGTGCTGTTGATCACCGACCAGCCTTTCGAGGTCGTCTCCAACACCAGACTCATTCGCGTGGATCCACTGCAAACCTGTATGGGAACGCTGGTGGACATCCTCTTCATCCAACTTCTAGTGCATGACCTCGCCGTGCGTGATGGCCGGGAACCGGGAAAGTTCTGGATCGCACATGGAGTAACGCGGACGGAATAGCTGGGACTTAGGGAACAAATATGCCGAAATGCCAATCCCAAGCTTGGGACAAGAATTGGACAATGACGATCATCCCAGGAATATTCGGTGGGATTGTTGCGTAGCAAACACATTAGTTTCATCGATTTATAGGCGCTTGTTTCTCTTGTTACTCATATCACCCTTGTCGCGCGATTCCCAAGTCAAAGGGGGACATAATACTGCAGATGTAGTAATATAACATTTACTTCACCTCGAATAGGCGGGGCATGGGTTTGGGAGGCGTTCGTTCCTGCCGCGTGCCACGCCGCGACAAAACTGAGATGGACCAGAAAATTGCGCGGGCGTGTGTCGCCGAGGCGACTCCGGCAAGCAGCGCGGAGTTCTTAAAAACAAGCTTGGCACAGTGTTGCGCTTTCAAAAGATGGCTACCCACTTTAACACCAGATTTGTTCCTCGCTAGCAGCCGGTTGCGCGCTCATCCGGCGTCGCTTTGCGTTAGGTTGCAAACCGTTCGTGCTTGCCTGAAGGGCAACACGGTGGATAGCCGTAGGTGAAACCTACGGAATACGAATGCCCGCCAAAATAATTACGGCCCTGACTGGGCCGCGCATCAAAGCGGTCAACCCGCCGTCCGACGGGTTGAGGTTGTCTTTTATCTTTCCTGGTCCGCAGGTTGAAACCTGCGGCTATCCATAGTCCACCGCTCTGCGGTGGGTTGCATACCATTCAACATTGCCTGAAGGGCAATACAATGAATACCTTTGTGGTGGG
Organism: Terriglobia bacterium; assembly: GCA_035308965.1. Lineage (GTDB taxonomy): Bacteria > Acidobacteriota > Terriglobia > UBA7540 > UBA7540 > DASYXZ01. The sequence goes on from DATGFN010000044.1 coordinate 73,575, forward strand.
TTGCAAACCGTTTGGGATTGCCTGAAGCGGGTAGCGCAGAGTCTCTGCCTCTGAGACTCTGCGGCTTTTCAACTTCTTTCAATTCAAATTGGGGTACGGTCGTCACCGGGTAGCAACTCGCGGTCAATTGACAATATGGGATGGGCGTTTACCGGCGCACTTACCG
>DATGFN010000045.1:0-1517 GCA_035308965.1 Terriglobia bacterium
TGGTAAGAACCGCTCCGCCTTCTCCCGAGGTGATGAGCTTGCTCGATTGGAAGCTGAACGCCCCCAGATCCCCCATCGAACCCGCTCCCTTATCCCGCCACATCCCGCCGTGTGCGTGGGCGCAATCTTCGATCACTTTTAGGTTATGGACTTTTGCGATGCGCAATATTTCGTCCATGTCCGCGAAGCGCATCCCCAAGTGAACCGGAAGAATCGCCTTTGTCTTCGGGGTGATGGCTTTTTCAATCAGTTTTGCGTCAAGGCAGTAGGTGTCCGGATCGATATCGACGAAGACGGGCACTGCGTTGACGAGTAGAACCGGCCCGACGGTGCCTTCCCACGTGTACGCCGGCGCAATCACCTCGTCTCCAGGACGAATCCCAATCGCTTTCAATGCTGCCTGGATCGCAACCGTTCCGGTGTTTACGCACTGGGCATACTTGGCAGTGTGAACCTCTGCGAATTTCTTGGCGAACGCTTGTGCGTGTTTGCCAGGAAAGGGCTGGCCGCCCCACCTAGAACTGGCGAGCACATCTTCAAGTGCCTGCAACTCTTCTTTCGTGGACATTGGCCAGGTTGTGAACGGGGTCTTGCGCAAGGGCTCGCCGCCTGTAATCGCCAGCTTTCCCATGTCCACCCTCCTCACTAGAACTACGATGAAGCGATTTCACGGTTGCAATAAGCGCCTACGTTTGCGGGTCTATGCTGTGTCGGGATTGGGAATGAGAATATCGCGCACCAAGCTGTCGAGGTCGTGGCAAGCACTGATGAATTGGCGGAGAGTCCGGCGTGTCGGTCCGAACGAATCGAACTCCGCGATCGCGAGGCCTTCTTCGGTGTACGCTCGCCGGAAATCGGCGAACTTCCTCGATAGCTCCTCGACCATTTTGGGCGGGACAGGTTCGTCGATACGGGAGCGCGGCTCAATATCGCTGGCGTTAAATCGAACCTGCCAGGAATAAGGAGGCGAAATTACCACGTCACCTCCTATAAGCTCGCTCCAGTGCATGTGGTTTCGAAATGCAGCCGAGAGCAACCGAATTCGATAACCGCGTTCACGGAAAATCCTATGGGTCTTTTTGAACACGGCGACCCCGGCCCACTCCAGATACCCCGGGTCGATGGAGATATTTTCCTCTTCAATCAGCACCTTCAGCCAGTCATCGAGACGTCCCACCATGATGGTGCACACTGGCCCCATCGTCGCGATTTCCTTGCCTTCCCGCTCCCGGCGCTTGAGGCCGCGCTCGACGGACTCCGCGACTGCGATACATTGCGGCAACGAGAAGCATACGGTTGCGTTGATGCTGATTCCCAGGTAGGTAGCTTCCTCAATCGCTGGAATCCCAGCCTGCGTGACCGGGATCTTTACAACCATGTTGGGCGCGAGCCGGCTGAATTCCACTGCCTGCTTAACAATTGCCTGGGAATCACGAAAGAGCCGTGGATCAGTTTGAATCGAAAGGCGTCCGTTCTTGCCACGGTGCGCGTCGAAAATTGGTTTTAGCAGTGCGGCG
>DATGFN010000046.1:0-7175 GCA_035308965.1 Terriglobia bacterium
CCGAAAAGGGATTCTGCCGCGGAACCGTATGCCAGCAATTTGAATGCCCGTCCCAAGGCTGCCTGTAACACTTCCGTGCGTTGCGCGCCCAGGACAATTCGAATTTCCGACTCCCGGTTCCTCTTGCTCACAGAATACGCCGCCATTCCGAAGATGGCAGTCACAGACAGCAGCGCGCCCATCAGGCCCATCGCCAAAGCCTTCGCCGTTGCCGACAACATACCCCGTGTGGCGTTTGGGTTCGGGACGTACAAGGCCGGAATTTTTGAGATCATCGCTGCTGTGCTGGATGTGCGCCCAGAATCACCCGCCGAAAACCGCCTAATGTTTACCCGCGATTTCGACTCAGAACTGGCCCCCCTGGTTGGAATACGGGCCAATCGGAAAGAACGCACGTTGACATATATCGGGCTAACCGTACTTATGGCTCGTCGTCGCTAAGCTCTACGTCACAAAAACGGTTTGCCGACCTATCGTCAAGTGGCACAAAGCGGTAAGCCCTACTGCGTTAGAGAGGAGGAATAGTGGCGTCACTGAAGTCGGCGGGTCGTGATACGGTCAAGGGCGCGAATTATCCATGCCTCATAGTGCGATATTGGGGCACCTACACCAATTACAGAAACCCGCTGTATAATTCCCGTATGTCAGTCCTTTACACCATGCCTCTGGCCCTCGCCCTCGTCCTAGCTACGTTGGCGGCCACGCAGCGAACCATCTCGTTCCCCACCGAAGATGGTGGACGAGTTTGCGCCGATCTCTATGGCCAAGGCACCCGCGCTGTTGTGCTCGCACACGGAGGCAGATTCAAAAAGGAGAGCTGGCGTGACCAGGCCCGGGCTCTGGTATCGAAAGGATTACGAGTCCTCGCAATCGATTTCCGTGGATTCGGCTGCTCGACCGGTCCCGGGCAGGCTGATTTCGATAATGCCCCCTTTGAGAACGATGTGCTCGCCGCGGTTCGCTACTTGAAAGCGCACGGCGCCAAAAGCGTGTCGGTGGTTGGAGGTAGCTTCGGCGGCGGAGCTGCCGGCGATGCGTCGATTAAGTCCGCCCCGGGTGAGATCGATCGGGTCGTATTTCTCGGTGCGGCGCCGAACCTCCCGGCAGAAAATTTGAAGTCGCGGTCCCTGTTCATCGTCGCGCGCGATGACAGCGACGGCAGCAGCCTACGGCTTCCTGGCATTCGTGAGCAATATGAGAAAGCTCCTGGGCCTAAGGAACTAATCGTTCTGGATGGTTCTGCCCACGCTCAGTTTCTTTTTCAAACGAACCAGGGTACCAGGGTCATGCAAGAGATCCTGCGATTCCTATCCATGCCATAGTCGGTCACCTCCCCGGCAAACCCCCGTCGGTCCCCAAATCGGACTTTGGTGGTCGCAGGACGCGCCAGCGATAGATCCTGCATGGTCGGTTGCGATTTAATTACAGCGCAGGCGTCCGCCCCGCCGTTCACTTTGACGAGAACAGCCTACTCGTACAAGTGCGTCCCCTGACTCCCCGGAAGTCCCGGTCGGGGAGGTATCGCGGCGTCGGCTGCTAATACAAGCTACGGGCCCGTCCTTAGTGGAGCCAATTTGAGCCTTGGGGGCAACGGTCACGGCAGCTATGTTGCGGAAAGATATGGTAGGCCCGAACGGACTGGAACTGCTGACCTTTATCTACCGTGCATAACTTTTGCGCAAAGCAACACTTACCAGGTATTGGGCATCATTCCTAATGTAAGGCTAAGTCACAGCGTATTCGGGCGGGGTCCCTTTTCCAGTTCTCCACTTTCACTGCGGAACTCATACAACTCAAGACCTCAACCTGTGCCAGCCCTCAGGGAGGTCTTTATATGTCCATTGGTAGGAGTGTTTGCGCAGTGCTCCTAGCAGTTGCCAGCGCCGCAGGGGCTCAGACTGTAGATTCAATACAGGGGACGCCTCGCACGCCCGATTCCCTTTCCCCACAAACAGTCGCGTTGACCGTGCCCTCGGGCGTCCCTGTGCAAATCGCGTTGGACAAAGAGGTGCGCGTCCACAAGGTTGGCCAGTTGATTCACGGTCGGGTCGCGCAGCCAGTCTACGCGTTTGATCGTCTGGTGATCCCGGTGGGCACAGGGGTCACTGGCCGGATTGCAAAAATCGGAGATGTCCCCGGCAAGAAGCGCACGCTCGCGATCCTGAACGGAGATTTCACACCTGCCCGTAAGATTGAGGTGGAGTTCAACGATCTGGTTTTGCCCGACGGCAGGCACATGACCCTGCACACGGCGGTCACTCCTGACTCCGGGCGGGTGATGAAGTTCGCCGACGACCAAGACACGAAAAAGAAAAGTGGTGTCACGGACGCAGCATCCAAAAAGATTCAAGAGACAAAAGAAGAAGAGCGGGCCAAATTGCGAAACGCGTTCCGGCAAATTAAGGCGCCCGGAAAGGCACATCGCTTGAAGAGGTACGCGCTCAACCAGCTTCCGGTCCGGCCTCAATACCTCGATACAGGAATTCTCTATATGGGCGAATTGCGCCAGCCGCTTGAATTCGGGAGCGAGCCGCTTACAGCCAAGCAGGCTGCCTCGATTGGAACTCCACCGCCGCCCGGCAGTGTGTTGCACGCCCTATTGATCACTCCGCTTGACTCGGCCAAAACCAAAAAGGGGGCGGAAGTGGAGGCCGTGATTTCACAACCGGTCTTTGATGGCGATCACCTTCTGCTTCCGCAGGGCAGCCACCTGGAGGGTTCAGTGGTGGAAGTTCAGCCCGCCCGTTCGCTCCATCACAACGGCGAACTTCGAATCGTGTTCCACCAATTGCTGCCCCCGAAGGGGATTGAGCAGCCGGCGGCCGGCCAGAGTGTGGTGGCTACGCTGCACGACGTCCAGGGAGCAAAGGACGCCCACGTGGAGGTGGACTCGGAGGGCGGGGCGCAAGCCGCTACTCCCAAGACACGATACCTCTCCACTGGCATCGCCTTAGCCCTGGCTGCAACTTCACTTCAAACCCATGCGCGGGATGCCGACGACGTGGGCAATGGCGCCACGGTGTCTGGCAGAAACAGCATGGCCGCGGGCGATACGGCCTTCCGGCTGGTGGGCGTGGCCTTGGGCTTGATTGTCCATTCTCAACCCATCGCCATGGCCATGGGCGCATATGGGGCAGGCTTATCGATTTACTCCCATTTCATTTCGCGGGGGCAAGACGTTGTCTTCCCCAAGAACACAGTGATGGAGATTGTAACGGGAAGGAGCCGTACGCCTGCCGCGCTGCGAACTGGGACTGGCACTGCCCATGCCGACGCCACAAAGGAAGAACCGCCGGCGCATGCACTCTCGTCCGCTTCGGTCAAGAATCCACCCAGTGACACCGCGCAATCTGACCTGGGGCCGGTGAAGGTCGAGGGCTCAGACCAAGCGGTCCCGGCCGATGCTGGCGAACCCGCAGTTCTGGCGAAACCGCCAGTAAGCGGGGCCCCAAAAGCGGAGGGGCTGCGGCAATCACTCCCGCCAGTCCCGCAATTAAATCCGTAGCAGCCGCGCTGGGCTGCAAAGAGGCAGGCACTGCGAGGTTGGCGCTTGGTCCTGACGGCTACCCCCCGATGCTGGTCATCGTTCAAGCGCTACCGTTTGTTCACGAGTTGCTCGCGCAACACTCGGTTTTCTTCCTGCAAGTAGTCGATCATGGCCCACTTGTGGTGGTTCAAGCTGCCGGCGATTGAGATCAGAAGAAGCCGAAACAGGTCCATGGGGGTCCGCATCGTGAAAAGGTAGCATCCGGGAGTGGACTACCACATGTGTATATCTGGGCAAAACAGATTTCCAAGACTCTTGTGTTTTGAGGGGCCTCGAATATTTGGACGTTACGGGGGTTGACCCAAGCGTGATGATTCTGTATTTAGGGGAGTCGCATGTCTAAAGTCATACTGGTGAATCCTTCGATGTCGACCGTGGGCTACAGCGTCATTGCACCACGGTGGTTGTTTGTGATGGCGCAGGCAACTCCGAGCGACCTCGTTGGTGAACCTGTAATCGTTGATGAAGCCATCGAACAATTCAGGCCAGACATGGTTCAGCCATCGGACATTGTCGGGATCGGTATCAGCACTGGGAATTGCCAGGCAGGTTACAAGATCCTTAAAGCCGTGAAAGCGCGAGGCGCCACAGTGATTATGGGAGGCATTCATCCGACTATATTCCCCGAAGAGCCAGTCGAGATGGGAGCGGACGCCGTGGTCACAGGCAATGGCGATATCGTCTGGAAACAGGTGGTAGAGGACGCGTTGAATGGCACCCTCCGCACTCGATACGACGGCGGTCGGGTCCCAGGCGATGCTTTGCTGAAAGCCAAATGGGACGTCATGGACCCTCGACTATATATGTTTCCCACGGTTCAGACTGTTGCCGGGTGCCCGGAGAACTGCAGTTTCTGTTCGGTGTGGGTGACGGACGGACGGGAGCCGCGCCAGCGACTCACCGACAAGATCATCGAAGAAGTCAACAAGCTATACGAGTTGGGCTTTCGATTCGTCATTTTTGCCGATGATAATTTCAATCCCTCCACCTTGGGTCGAATTGCCCGTGAACCGAGTCCCCAGAAGAGAAAACAGCTCGAGCAAATCCGTGAGGAGCGGCTGAGATTCTTCGAGCAATACAGCCAGGCGGTCCCCCCCAATATGTACGCCTTCACGCAGATGACCACCGAAGTGATCAGCGACGAAGAGTACCTTTCGGCGATGCACGACAAGATGAGGATCAGGGCAGCGCTGGTCGGCATTGAGTCATTCTCGGAAGAAGGGTTACGGAGCGTAAACAAGCGGTGGAATCCAACCGGGCAGAAAATGGTCAAGGCGATCCAGAAGATTCAGGACGCGGGAATATTGGTCTTGAGCTCGATTATCTGCGGCCTTGAGTCGGATACCGTTCAGTCGATTCGAAGCATGAAAAGATTTGCCCAGGAATCCGGCACCATGCTGGCGCAATTCACTATCTATAACCCCTATCCCGGAACCAAGGATTTCTATGAATTGATGAATGACAGGAAGAATTCCGGGAAACCGGATTTCGTTCCGAAACAAAAGATTGCGGTTCTCTACGACAGATACTGGCTAAAGTCACTAAGGCCGGTCGATCTTGTTAAGCACCCTCAGATCAGCGGGCAAGACTTGTTCATGGAGAACAAGAAGTGTTGGAATGCTTTTTATTCACTGCGGGAAAGCCTCTGGCGAATAAGAGTGGGGGCCGCCAGACGATGGCCGTTGGTTGCCAAAATCACATACCCGATTGCGTGTCTGGCCTTCCGGCGTGTTTATGGCGGATACGGGATGGCGGCGGACGGGATTCGAAGAGAGCGCCCAGGGATAATGGCCCGAGTGTTTATTAAGATTGGCATCGCGGCCATTAATCGTATCTCCCGCCGACAGCCAAATGACAGGATGGGCCAGTCATAGGCGCCGACCTCCGGGCGATTGAATTGAAAACTAGGGGAGCGGGTCTCCTCTGCCGCATTCCTTATTTTGACCTCAATGACAGCAGGCATTCTACGCTCATCTGCTCCGCGCTGTTTGGAGGATTTTCATTTGGGGAGCCCCCAGAAAGTCTGTATTCTACGGAGATTCCCCACTCATCAAACTGGAGGATTTGCGCGTCACAGGTCATTTTAACGGTGGGCAAACCGTTCTTGTGACCTGGAGCTTAGCGACGACGAGCCATAAGCACGGTTAGGCCATTACATGACCAATCTGCTCGCGCTTTGTATAGTGGGCGCCGTCAGCCACGGATTTCTGCGCCACGTAGTGCAAACACTTCCACTTTGGTTTCCTATTGCGATAGGCTTTCGCCAGCGAGAGCTCGCCAAGTGGTCGGCGCTACCCTGTATGATTTTCTGGCTTGTTGTCGTGATCTTCATCTGGCTGTTCCTGCTCGGATGGGCGAGCATTTTGTCCGGTCACTTTTCCACCACAGAGATAGCCATGACCCTGGTGATTGGCCTTGCCAGCGCGGCAGGACTCCTCACGATTCTCCGCTGGCGGACGTCTATAAACTCATTCGCGGCAATTGGGACGGTGATCCTGTTCGAAGTGCTCCAATTGCTTGCATTTCGACTTAGTCTAACCCCTTACATCGCCACTCACTAACCGGAGACTTTGACCGTCAGTCATGCAGTTCAACGCAACAACTTCCGACGCTCGGCATGAATACTGTCCGGATCGTCGGACACTTGGCAAACAACAGTCCGCACCAAGTAACAATTTGGTGGTTAGTCGGCTTATCACCCTTGCCGTCTGGGGTTCGTTGGGACTAGGCAAATGCACAGTTAGGCCGTTACACGGCCAAGTGACTGGCGCTCAGTGGACGGGAAGGCGCCTTCTCATTCCCAATCGGGTCGCGCCGCCGTCAGTCTCCTTAATCGCGGTCAATATCTGCAGCCATCAGTTGTTATGAGGGCTCGGCACCGCCAATTCATTCCTCGACGAACAGATAGCTAGCGTGGCTGTCGTAGTCGATCCCGTGCTTTTTCTTCAGTTCTTGAATGTGCCTTAGCATGGTTTGCGTATGCGGACCGACGCCCTCGTTGGTATGGAGCAGCATTTCTTCCAGGCAACTATTCACGGTCATACGCTTGTGCAGTGCCAAATCCTGCAGTAGAGCGGCCAGACGTTTCTCCAGCCGCACCGGCACGTCCACGCGCTCGATCTTAATCGGCAGGCCGGCGTTGAACAGATTATGCCCAAAGGTAAGAGAGTACCCATGCAGGTCCCGCAAGGTGTAGTCGCGGATTCCGTAGGGCCTGTCCTCGATCGGTTCGGCGATTTCGACGCCATTCCCGCGATGGAACTCGTAAAGCTCGTCTGCATCGCCGACGAAGAAATACACCAAGCAACCCTTTGGATCGGGCGTGCCCTTCCGCAGGAACATCTGCACTTTGCCGAAGTTCACGCCCGCAAACGTCGGCGGCTCGCCCCAGGTGAATCCCAGCGTGAAGCCGAGTTTTTCAGTATAGAAGTCAATGGCCGCGGCAATGTCGTTTACGGCAAGTCCGGCGTGGGCTTGCTCGCATTCGATAAACGGTAAAGTTGGATTGCTCATCAGTACTGTCCCAATGTTGAGTTCGAAAATTCTTTTAAGTGCATGTCAGGCCGTAAGTTGAGCGCCAAGATGAGCAAAATCGATTTGAAATCGGATATACCCTTGGGCGGGTGTG
>DATGFN010000047.1:0-111055 GCA_035308965.1 Terriglobia bacterium
ACATCGACGGTGCCAGTAACAGGCTTGCCCGCGGCATCATGCAGCGCCCCGCTGAATTTCATCAGGCGCGGGACGATGGCTTGGGTCCCCGACGAAACTGTGGAACTGGCTGCGGGTGAATCGGGCTCCACCGGCTGCGCGACTCTCGTAGCCGAATCACCGTATCTAACTCCCGATGGCGTTCGATCTTGAGCAAATCCTCCCATGACAAATAGTAAGCACGCTCCAAGAACCAGCGCGAAAGGTCTGAGACTATTCATCAGGTCACCTCCGAAAAGTTTTGGGCTAATTGGATTCAAGGGAAGGGCAAAGATTACTTGTGCGATAGTTCAAAGTCAAGGTGATGGAACTGCGTGAGATCTCCGAGCAATTAAAGTCGGTTTGATCTCCAAGTTAGCCGGGAGGATTGATTGTTGGGTGTGCTCCCGGATCGCCGAGAAGCCCCAAGTATGTTTCGCCTACGATTGGAGAAACTTCAACTCGCGGGCCGCATGGAAGAAGTTATCCCCCTCCAAAAAGAGCTCGGTCAATGATGGGTCATACCCATCCTCGAGGTTTCGTCGCAGGTATTGCGCTGCCACCTCGACTAACTGCTGATCGGTGAGGAAAACCTTCTTCTGCTCGCGCAGTGCGGTAAGGGTGGCGCAGGAAATCGCCACCAGCACCTTCCGCCCATTCACCAAAAACGTGCAGTCTATGGAGTCGCGATGGCGGGTTGCGATTCCTGAGAGGAGATGGACAAACCTGATCTTAACCGGCTCGCCCAGAGTTTTCGAGCTGACTTCGAAAGGTGTGACTAGATAGCTCATGGTTGGATTCCATTGGGATCATACCCGATTCAAAAATTAGAAGCCACCTAATGTGCCCGGTGATAGTGCTGTCAATTGCCAGTTGCCGGCGCTTCGCGGTGCTGTCATTCGTGCGAAGGCGGGAATCCCTTACCATAAAGCATCAGAGATGCCCCGACGAAGAACTGATTTCCCGCCTTCGCGGGAACGACTTGCGCCGGCGGGTCTGGAAAGGAATTCAAATCAAAATGACACCACTACCCAAAGTCTTAACCGGGTTGAAGATTCTCTTTCAGCACTGTCAACCTCGCGCCCGTACGGAACGGAACCTTTGCAACCTTTTATTTCTCCGTCGCATCCATAAAAATAACTAGCACGAATGACTACCAGAGGAAGTGGGTAGCGTTGAGGGCAACCGAGTTATTCACTTCCTCCTTCCCTCTCTGAAAACTTCAGCAACATTAAAATCTGCAAAATTCAGATTAATGATTTGCACGCCGACGGCGACGCATATATACTCTACTCAGCGGTAGAACTATACCAAACGGGTTAAGGAATTGGCGCTGATGGAAACCACAAAGCATGGCAAGGCTCCGGCGCTTGCCAGAACCACTTCGGAAACCCTCGACGTGATTTCGGAAATTGAAGATCTGGGAACAGAGCTCGCTTCTCTTCTGGAGCCCAAACCGATCATGGAAGCCCTTGCGGCCCGGATGGTGGACCGTTTCGGAATGGCGGTTTCCGGTGTGTGGACGGTTGACAAGACCGAAACCCACATGGAGCTTGGCGCTACCGCGGGAACGATCCCGCTGCCGGACTTTCTGGAAAAACCCCAACTATCCAATCTGCTTTTTGGACGCGCGGTCAGCGATCGCCAAACCCAAGTTCTGGATGCGAACGATCCTGCGCACCGCGAGCTGACCGCGTGGATTCATGAGCAAGGATTGCATTTCCTGGCTGTCTACCCTCTGCTGCACGCTTCCCACGTGGAAGGCATTCTGATGATCGCCGGGCTCGAAACTCCATCGAACGATCAATTGGCGCTGTTTCGGGTTCACGCCCGGCTTGTCTCCACGGCTCTTCGCGACTCGGAACTTCTGACTTCCACGCGTCTCTCTCTGAACAAACTGAGCGTCCTGATCGAGGCCACCAAGGCTTTGAGTTCCACCCTGGATCTTGCCGAGTTGCTGGGCCGCATTCTTGACGTGGCCAAAGGACAGGCCGAAGCCGAAAGAGGAACTTTGTTCCTGGTGGACGAGCAGACTTCCGAAATTTGGTCGCTGATCGCGCACGGCCTGGAAAAACAGGAAATCCGTCTGCCCCTGGGGCGCGGCATTGCGGGACACGTGGCGGCTACCGGGGAAATTGTGAATATCCCTGATGCCTACGCGGACCCGCGCTTTAATCCTGATGTGGACAAACGCACGGGCTATCGCACCCGCAACATTTTGTGCCTGCCCATCCGGAACAAAGCTTCAAAAATCATTGCCGCTCTGCAACTACTGAACAAGAAAGACGGCCCCTTTTCAGATGAAAACACCGAATTTCTTTTGACTCTTTCCGGCCACATGGCTCTGGCCCTCGAAAACGCGCAGCTCCACCAGGTTCTTCTCGACAAAGAACGGATGGAGAAGGAATTGGATTTAGCCCGCGGCATCCAACGCAGCCTCCTGCCTGAGACGGCGCCGGTGGTGGAGGGCTTTGATATTGCCCTGCTCAATGAGCCTTGCTTTGCCGTGGGCGGCGACTACTATGACTTCCTTAGCTTGGGCCGGCAAACTTTATTGGTGGTTATTGCCGACGTGGAAGGTAAAGGAGTCAGTTCCGCTCTTATCATGTCAAACCTTCAGGCTACGCTGAGGGTGCTGGTGCTGCACCTCCATTCCCTGAACGAAATCGCCGAGGCGCTCAACCGCATGATGTGGAATGACACTCGGGCGGAGAAATACCTGAGTCTCTTCATGGGACTGATTGATGTGCGGCGCAAAACCATCCACTACATCAATTGCGGCCACGTGCCACCGGTGATCGTGAGGCCCGGGAAAGAGCCTGTCTCTCTGACCGAGGGCGGCATGGTAATTGGACTTTTTGAAAAGGCGCAGTATGAACGCGGAGTGGAAAAGTTTTACCCCGGCGACGTGCTGATCCTCTGCACGGACGGCATTACCGAATCCATGGACGCGGAGCATGATGAATACGGCGCGGAGCGCCTGGTAGCTGCCGTGGGCGCGGTCGCGGAAAACAAAGCCCCGGCGATTGTGGAAACGGTCAGCGCTGACGTGGCGAGATTCTCCCGCAATGGCACCCACATTGACGATAAAGTGATGATCGTCATCAAAGTGAACTAAGAAAATTATGAAGCATGAATGATGAAGTATGAAGTTCACTTGAAGATTGCTGGCTGTTTTGATTCTTCGAATTCATTTACCTCGTTAAACTTTTCACAAGCCAACCCAGGGAAACACTCGAAGGAATTCACACGGGCTCAGCTTGCGAAAATGGGCGCTTATTTCTTCTCCTGCTCGCGGAGACTTAGCTGCACCGGCTTCCCTTCACCAAATTTTCGCGTTAACCAATCCTCCATGTCAGCTTGCAGCGCCGCCAGGTCTACCAAAAGACCCACCTCCAACAGGCCGTCACCCACGGGAAGCGTCTCATCGAACGCAGAGCGCCCGGTAAAACTCCTCATGCAAAAACTATCGAGCCACGCGATGGGACAAGCCCGTGTTCCCTGCGTGCCTGTAACATCGACCTGAATTTTTCGTGCAAACATGGCGCCATCCGTTGACAGTGGACGGTGAATGGTTCAAATTCAGAAACAATTGAGTTTTGACGGTAAAGTGTAAACTGTCAACCGGTGATTGACCTGGGACAACTCGAACTCCATCGCCGGGGCCCCACGCTCCGCTGGGAGTTGGCAAGAATTGCCTTTGCGGCATTCCCCCGATGGGCGGAACGCACTCTTGAGATTGCCTCCGCCCGCCTTTGTGCCTCAAGAATCCCCAGCATTTTCTCACGCGACCTGCACGAAATTCCGCCCTCATTGAATGACGATCTTTTGGATTTATTCGGGCGGTGCGAGCGGACGCTCTCCAACCAATTTGCCTTTCTCTCTCATAGCGAGGAATTTGAGGAGGAGATTGATTGGGCTCGGAATCAAAGCACGGCGTGGTGCACGGAAATGCACGCTTTCGACTATGGCCTGGATCTGGCCTTAAACTACCGCATATCGGGTGACCCTCGTTACGCGCGTCACCTGCGTTATTTGATGGCCCACTGGATTGCCTGCAATCCGCCTGGGCAAGGCGACGGATGGTTATTGCCGCCCCTGGCCAGGCGCATCCGGAATTGGGTTTTGGCAGCAGACCTCGCGCGCCAGGACTGGGAGAAGGATGCGGCCTTTTTTTCGATCATCAACCGCAGCCTCGCCCTTCAGGCGCAATTCCTTTCTTGCTATGCGTCCACGTCTCAATCCCTGGAAACTACACTGGACTCCGCGCGCGCCCTGGCACTTGCCGGAAGATTTTTTGGCGGTAGCCGGGGCGCGGAATTAAGCGCAGCGGGCAGCCAGATGCTGGCAGCCCGGCTCGACCGGAGTTTCGACGCCAATGGCCGCTTGATTTTGTCGCGTCCGGGCGCGCACTTACGGCTCGCCCAAGCGATGATCGAATTTATCGCTTTTCAAAGAGGCCAATTAGCCCAAGATGCCGATTTCGTGAGCAGGTTGGGCGAAATACTAGCGGTGATGGCTGGAAGTCTGCTCCCCGACGGAACACAGCCACTCTTCGGAGTATCTCCCGCGCCTCTTGGAGAGGAATTGGCAGATGTCTTTGCCCTCGCTGCGTTGATTTTGAACTCTCCAGAATGGAAAGTTCTGGCCGGAAAGTTTGGCATCATGCCCTATATGATTTTGGGCGAGCCAGGGTGGGTCCGCTTCCAAGGGATAGCGGACGCGAAATGGATGCCGGCAAACTGTCTTCAGCCGCACGCCGGGCTCTATCGATTGAGCGGCGCGGATTCATCCGCGATGGTCATCAACGCTCGACAACCCGTTGATTTGAGCGACCATCAAGACGGATTCAGCTACGAGCTTGCATTCCTTGGGCAGCGAGTGGTGGTTGATTCCGGCGTCTACCTTCCGGAATGGGAATCACAACAGCAGTACTTCGCGACATCAGGGGCTCACAACGTTTTGTTGATTGATGGAGAGGGGCCGAACTGCGCCGGGCATGAGGACATCCATTCAACCGCTGCGATAACAGAACCCGACGGCGAGACCATGGGCTTGCGGCTAACCCATTCCGGCTTTTCGAGGCTGGGAATAGCTCACCAACGGGCCTGGTTTCGCCTGGGAAGTTGTTCCTGGGTTGTGCTCGACCATCTGGATGGGGTTGGGCGGCATCGAGCCACCAGCCTGATGCATTTTTATCCGACCTTTGAATTGGAGGTGCGAGAAAAGTCGGCGCTCGCACGCAGCCGTTCGCTCACTGTTTCAGTGGTTCCTCTCGGCCCCACTCACCCGCACATTTTTGCGACGCGCGGTAAAGACCCCAAATTTGAGGGATGGTATTCCCCCGCTATAGGAACCAAATATGCCGCCGGAGTATTGCGGCTCGAGTGGGAAATCGTCTCTTGGCCATGGATCGGGGGCTACCTGATCGTTCCCGGCTCTGAGACAAGCTTCGAAGTGGGTGAATCGGACCCCACGGCGAAAGAGGTCAGTTTCCGTTTGGACGAGAAAGATTATAAGCTTTCACTTGCCGGCGTCGAGGGTTCATGGAGATTGGTGGTCTGAGAATTAGCGTTTGAGAAAGGAAAACCAGCCGCGTTTCTTCCTGCCAGCAGGATCAGTCGGCTCCGGCCCGGGAGGCAAGGGCTGCCCGTTAATCACGGCCTCTGGATTCCTGACCAGAAGAAGATCGGCCATTTCTTTTCCTCTGGCCTCTGCCAGTTTCTTGTAACATTCCGACAAAATTGGCGGCCGGTACTCAAGGTCGTGGGCATCAGAGGCGAAGAAGTTGATAAGGTTTTGCTCAAGCCAGAGCTCGGAAAAACGCATGGCCGTGGATCCAAATCCCCCCGTGTAGGATTTTGCCGTGACCTGCGCCAAACACCCCTTTTTGACCCAGTGATAGAGCAACTCCGGCTTGCGCTGGAACACCGGATTCCGCTCCGGGTGAGTGAGAATCGGAACAAGTCCCGCGCACTCTATTTTGTAAAATGACTTGTCGATTTGTTCGGGAATAAAATGTTCACCAAATTCCACCAGGATATATTCAGTATAGTTAAGCGAGAAATCCCGAGGTCTCACCAGGAGCCGCTCAATGTTGTCAAACGAAAGATGGAAATCACATCCCAGCATCAGCTTGGGACTCTCACCCACGGCTGTTTGAAGTTCCTTCAATTTCTTGCGATTGAGTTCCGGCTGGTATTCGTAGTTGTAGTTGCAATGCGGCGTGGCCACCAGGTGCGTGGTGCCGTCCGCCGCCGCCATCCTGCACATTTCCACAGCCACTTCAAAAGTCTTTGCGCCGTCGTCAGTGGCAGGTAGCGGATGGCAATGAATGTCTATCATTCGGCGACCTCTTTCCAATAAAGGCTAATCCTAGGTTCACCCTTCCTCGACATGGTGTCGGCAGACCTCCCGCCTGTAAATTACAGCCCGAAGCAAATCCCGCGCCTGCCGGAATGGGAGCATGAGGTCAAATTGCTTACCTGGCGCAGGAAGTTATTAAACGTTGCGGAGGTGCTTTCCGTCAAGTTCCGTAACGCGCGGGAGGTGTCGCAGTTTGAATTTGTAGCGGAGAGTTTATCTCGCCAAGTGGCGGCGTAAAGCCGCCTCTACATTCAAGCTGAGACAATGCGTACGGGCGGGAGGTGTCACAATCTCCCTGGGAGCGCGGGCCGGTCCCCCACGGATTGCTCTGGGGCCCGTCCGCGATCTAAGGAAAGAGCGGGCGAGCCCCCAGAGAAAGAAGAGGGTCCCAGGCCCGCGCTCCCAGCGATGCCAACCCGGACACCATCAATGCGCGCCACAACATTTTCGGAGGAACAACAGCCCCAATTCCTATAAAAAGTGAATGAGCCAAGCCACGGCCAAGCTGGGGATTCTGTCAAAAACCGTATTCGGAAATCTTAAAAATAATAACTGGAGGGTTCCAATTGTTTTAACCGAATCCCGGGGAATGCCTATAAGATTGAACCTGCATGAGTTACCTTGTTCTTAAAGCACAGCCCAAGTCGGTAATTTTTGGCACCTGACGTGCTTGTAGTAAAGCCGAGCTAACGTCAGCCTGTCTTTTGTAGATAGGGATTTCTGACGACAGGTTCAAAGATTAGACCCCAACACCCGACGCTTGAGGGAGGATTAGAGCCTCCCTCTTTTTTTTTATCCAAGGCCAGGCAATCTTCCCAAGCGAGTTGGCCGACATAAGACCCGCATAATTCCCATTCACAGGCTTTCTATCCTCCCGCATTCGATCCATACCAATATTTTGTTTTTCTGGCCCATTCGGTCTTTGGATATTGTGAATGGAGGAATTCGAAGGCCGCCTTGGAAAGACCTGCGGTGGCGGCATCCGTGCATCCATAGCGGGTTGCGCGGATGACCAGATAGAGCGCCTCAGCTTCGCGCGGATCGTCGGGGTGTTGCTTTCCCCAAGCCAGGACTTCCCGGGCAAAATAGTTGGGGGCTACACGCGCCAGTTTCCTCCAATTGTCGTCGGCCATTGCTTTCTGCTCAGCACTAAGAAATGCAGGATTCGGTGGTTCGCCGCCCGGGTAAACCGAGCGCAATGGTCCTTTGATGGGGTTGAGTTCGGCTAGCGCCTCGGGCGATCCTTTGGTCGGGTTTGGCTCCGGAAGGCACCACCAATTGTCACGAAAGTCGTCTATTTTGTTCAACGCAGTCTCGCGGCCCACGCCATTATCAACAATAGGGCGCGTGCCGGGGAACTTGAGCATGAAATAAATCGCGGCAAAATGAGCGCTCTCGGGAGATTTTTCCCCTCGATATGCTTCCAGGTCGTTTCTTACTCCCGCTTCCAGGCTTTCCCATACCGGAGTGATTCGCTGCGCCTCGGCTGCATCGCCTGATAGGATGGCTCGTACCCAGACGGCCTGTGCAATCTGCCTTCTGAGATCCTCAGTAAGTATTTTATCCTCTGCCACCTGGGAAAGGATATTCAAAGGCAGCATCTTATTCAAAATCTCAGTTGAATCGATGTCGAATCGGACTTGTCCCTTGGCCAGTGATTTATTTCCTGGCGGCGAATCCTCAGGTTCCTCGGGAAGTTCCATGCCCTCCTCATCCATGGTAACTGTTGCAGGAACCCGTTGGGCGAACTTCAGCAATTCATCCAGGTTTGTCGCCACCCTCATCCTCAAAGCTAGAAAGAGATTCAGCGAGGATCTAGGCAGAGACTTGCTGCGCTCGGAAAGCAAATTATCCAGACTCGCGCGGACTTCATCATTTTTGTGGGCGCCACTAAGCAGGCGCAAACGATGGAAGGCGATTGTGGCAAACGCCGGCGAAGTTGGCGGCACGGTTTCAGCAGCCTTGAGAAGCTCCGAAACGTTCGCGCCCCCAGCATGTACCTTGGCTATGGATGCCACTAGCCAGGGAATCGAGCGAGTGGCGGTCCACCTTTCGAGCGCGTGTGCCAATCCGGCCTCTGAGGTGTCCTGGAAACTCCCCAGCCAATCCGTGAGGTCGTCCCCTGCCTGCAGATCGTGTGTATCTGATGAACCTGATTGCGGACTCCGCGCTCTAACTTTTGCACTTTTCGCTTCCTCTGCCGCACCTGCCTTATCCATCAGCATTGTGTAATCCCAAAGACTTTGCTTGAGAGAGCAATGAACGTGTTCTTGCAAAAGGTTCGCTGCAAGCTTTCGTTCGGTCTCTTGCGGGTGAATTCGCACTTCAACGAAATCATGCAACCGTTGCGCAGAAGGGTGAAGCCCGCGCATGCCCGGATCACTCAGGATTTGGTTGAGCGCGTCCTCGGCCCGGGTCAACGTAGCCGCGTCAAACGCGCCTTCATCGCTGCTCAGGGTGGCCTTGCGGATGAGGCAGCGGGCCGCCAGCAGCATGGAGATTTGCCGCCACGGGGAATTTGCATCGCGCCCAATGGTTTGGAATCGCTTTACCGCTTCATCGAAATTCGCGGAATAAAAATAAGCAGCGGCGATTTGATAATCGCGATCAGCGCGGGCCAGCGGCGGAGCGCCGGATTGCAGGACGCCGGGAATCGTTTCCACCAGTATCGCATTCTCATTCTGCGGCCTGAATCCGGGCGGTTTGCCGTTGCAATTTGCAAATACCTGGTCCTGCGCAGTCAGCCAATCTCTTACCACCTGATTGTCTGCCCCGAATTTGGCGATCCGTTCGTTGAGAGTACTGATGGCGGTCTTGAAGCCGTCGTCCGCGCAGTTAAAATACTGCTGGTAGCTTTTTCCAAAGTCGCGAAACACCTCAATGGAGGGCGGAGGCGGTGCGCCCGATACTTTCTTCCGGGCCTCGATCCATTCCTTTGTTGGGTCTTGCCTTCTCGCGCCAGTACTCTGAGACGAATCGAGGGAGTAAGGCCCAAGGCGCGCGTTCCAAAATTCAACCAACTCTTTCTGTTCGCCGGTATCAAAAATCTTTCCACTCAAATATCGATAGGCGACGTAAAGGTACGATCGCGCATAAGTAGGTTGGATGACGCCCAATTCCCCGCGAGCATAAGGTTCCAGGGGAAAATCCGGATGAAGCGTATAGGTGAAAAAGGCGGTATCAAAAAAGGGGCCGCAACCTAAACCGGTGCCCATGCGGTAGAACGCAGCGCCAATCCCCACCGCGACAATTGTCAACACAAAGCAGAGTTTTCCAAGCCTCATTGTCTCGCGCCTCCAATCGCCTCGCGAACGGATTGCTCGGACCAGTCGTCCGGATGAAATATGTACCGGCGCCGATCGCGCGGAGCCACTTCCAAGGGCTCGTCGGTTGATATTCCAACGCTCTGGTTACAAATTGCCGCGGGGAAGCCTTGGCCGGCGCGGAGTTCTCCCAAGATCTCGCGCCGATCCGGGCCCATGCGGAAAAGCATGGGCACAGCTTCGTCAATGGGCAAACCTTCCATCCACTGGTCTCCTGCGCACCAGGAAGCCAGCGCCGTGATGGACAGTGAGGTCGAATCCGGCAACTGGCGCCGTACCTCATTCAGCAAATCGCGATAAAACGCGCGCTCGGAGGAGGTGGCGTCGAAATCAATCTGAACAGCGCAAACTGAAGGCATGCCCGCGGCATCGATGATGGCAGTCGCCACCCGGGCGCATTGGCCTTGTGATAAGAGCGGAGGGCCCATTTTGTTCCGCGTGTGGTTGGTCTCGATCCGAACAGTGGCCATCAGAAAGGTTCCGGGCGGCACTTTGAGCGGCTGGAGCCTGGGGCGAACGGCAACATCGCTTCCGGACAGGTAGACGGTGGAGGCAAGAAAAGCAACGCCCACTTCTCTTGGGTCGATATAGTGAAGATCGGCCGGGCGCTCCCATGCCCACAATATTATTTGGGGAAAATGCGACACTCGGACTTGCGAAAGCGAAAGATCATGCGAGATCCCCGCCGGTAGTCGCGGTCCGGCTATAAAAACGCCTGCTCCGATGCACGAAATAATCACGATGCAAAGGGCCAAGAGAAGACGTCTTAAGTCGCGAATATCACCTACCATGGTCGTGCCCGATATTATGCGTGAAGCTTCCTTTGCCCATGCGACAAAAAATCCATGCGCTTGTTTTGAAGCCCCTCGGTCGTCACTTGTCACTCACCACTCGTCACTGCCTCCACGGGCTGCTCTCGCGTTAAACAATGGATGGTGCCAAGACCCCAGACGAGATCTACGGCATGGATGCCAACCACAGGACGATCGCGAAAGAGTTCGGAAAGCGTGCCCAGGGCAATGCGGTCGCTCGGATCGTTGAATGTGGGCACCAGCACGGCTGCGTTCGAGATATAGAAGTTCGCATAGCTGGCGGGGACGCGTTGGCCCTCAAAGAATAGGGGCGCGGGCATGGGCAGAGTGACCACCTCGATTTTGGACCCATCCTCCAAACGCATGCCTTCCGAGCGTTCTCGATTTTCCCTAAGCGCCTCATAGTTCGCCTCATGCCGGTTGTCCTCGCAGGCCAGGACCACAGTGCGCGGCCCCACGAATCGGCACAAGTCGTCAACGTGTCCGTGTGTATCATCTCCGGCAATTCCCTTCCCCAGCCATAAGATATTCTTCACGCCCAGGTAATCTCGCAAGGCTCTCTCCACTTCGCTCCGGGTCAGCCCCGGATTGCGAACTTGCGTTTCCTGGTCGAGCAAGCACTCCTCGGTTGTCAGGAGAGTGCCCTTGCCATTCACATCGATCGCCCCGCCCTCCAGCACAAAATCACGGCTCTTGAATTGGGCTCGAAATAAGCGGCGCTTGAGGGCGCGGGCGGCAAATCCCGGAACCGCATTGTCCCTTTTCCAATTGGGATACCGGGCCCAGGCATTGAAATGAAATTGGATGATGGCGGTTTCCTGCGGAGGCTCGGCGCGGCGCACAAAGATTGGGCCGCAGTCGCGGGTCCAGCACCGGTCGGTGGGATGATGGAAAAATTCAACCTGCCCGGAATCGACACCGACGCGATCAAGAGCACGCGAAACCTGTTTAACCTGGGCGGAGGATTGAACGAGTATGCGAACCTTTTCCCCCGGCGCAATCTTTCTTACGATTTCACCATACACCCAGGCGATGGGCGAAAATTTACCCGGCCAGTCTTGCACGTTATGCGGCCAGGCAAGCCATGTCGCCTCGTGAGGCTCCCACTCGGCCGGGTGGCTGAAGCCGTGAGCGGCGGGCGTGCCATCGATTTTAAGACTAGTTGGCCGCGGGCGCTTGGATTGCGTCTTCAATGATTTGGTACGGCGCTCTGACATCTAGCCCTTGTCCCGCCAGCGCTCATTGTCAAGTTGGCGCTGCTCGATTCCGCCATAGGCGTCAACCCGCCGGTCACGCAAGAACGGCCAGTTGCGCCGCACTACTTCGATGCGGTCCAGGCTCACTTCCGCAATCAGGATTTCCTCCGCGCCCGACGATGCTTCTGCAATCAAGATCCCAAAGGGATCGCAAATAAAGGATGATCCCCAAAACTCAATGCCCTGTTTTGGCGCCGGACTTGCCTTATCGTCGCTTGCATTGGCGGGCTCAAACCCCACCCGGTTGACCGCCGCGACGTACACTCCATTCGCAATAGCGTGGCCGCGCTGCACGGTTCGCCATGCGTCGCGTTGCGCCGCGCCATGCTTTTCCTTTTCCTCCGGATGCCATCCAATCGCGGTGGGATAAAAGAGCACGCTCGCCCCGCCCAAAGCGGTGAGCCGAGCGGCCTCCGGGTACCACTGATCCCAACAGATCAATGTTCCAACCCGTCCCTTGCTGGTATCGAAACTCCGGAAGCCCAGGTCTCCCGGGGTGAAGTAATATTTCTCGTAGTAAGCCGGATCATCGGGAATGTGCATTTTGCGATAGAGCCCCACCATCTTCCCGTCTGCGTCAATCACGGCAACGCTGTTGTGATAAAGGCCGGCCGCGCGCCTCTCAAAAACGGGAACGATCACCGCGACGCCCGCTCTGCGCGCAACCGCGCCCATGGCCTCGGTGGTTGGGCCCGGAACGGACTCCGCAAGGTCGAAAGAAGCAAATTCCTCACGCTGGCAAAAATAACGGGAAAGAAAAAGTTCCGGCAAGCACACAATTTCCGCACCGCCGCGCGCTGCCTCCTCAACGTGCCCGATGCCGCGCGCCAGGTTTTCCCTGGGCTCGGCCGTCATCGACATCTGAACCAGGGCCACCTTGAATTTTCGCGGAGCCGCCATGCGAGGAAACTAACACGAAAAGGCGAAACGCTCCAAGCAGTTTACGGATTGTGCGAACTATTGGTATGAAGCTTAATAGCCGCAATAGTTTCGGAGAGAGATAGGGCCAGGGTCGCGTCTTCAATCCGCATCAGGCGGGAGCTTTACATTCCATCTGCGCGAAATTGCACCAAGTCACACTGGCCTGCTCGGACTCTAATTTGACCTGGATTATCCCAACTCAGATCAAAAGCTGGAACCTTTCGTTTCGCAAAAAAGGCGCGAATCACATAGGCTCCGGGTCTAACCTTCATATGGAACCACCCGTCATGGCCTGCCACTACGCTGTAAGTGTGGTTCCTGCCGCGAGCAACAACAGAGACCGTTGGGCCATACCCTGTAGTCAAGAATGTCCGACCTTCAATCATGGCCGTACTTGCTTTTTCAGACTCCAGTTTCACCCGTTCAACTTCGCGCTCGCGACCTAGAGCTTCAGGCAGCATCCCTGAGTTACCGCAACCATAAATCTCCAACCGTCCTTCATAATTCGTCACAAAGAGGAGGTACTGCCGACCAACTTGCAAAGGATATCTGCCGCTATCGTTCCCCGTATACACGGCTATATCGTGGGACGAGAGACCGCGAATAGCTTCTTCGACCCTCAGGCTGTAGTACCACCCATCGATAGACTCACCGTCAGACAGCAATGCTCTTTCGGAAATCACAGTTCCGACAAAAACAGCGTCACTATGTGAGAATTCAGCCCGGATTGTCGGATTGGGTTGAAGGCAGACGGCCGCCGCAGGGAGCGCAGAACTCAGTGAGATACAAAGTACAAAGGAAATGCGCCACATCGGAAGGCACCTCGCTAAGCGAGCCGAGTGTACCATGAAGATTGCAGCGCGATCGTAAAACGGATTTGTAAATTAAGATATTCTCACAAATCCTGTGAGGCCAATTTTGAAGCACAAATTAATCCTGAATTGGCAGGTTTGGGGTGGGTCGAGTGTCCAACGGCACTTGACTAAAAAATCCCTGCTGGCTACAGTGCCCTAGGGAGGCGCTGGGCACTCAAACGCTTCATTTTCCGGTTGAATAATGAGCAACGGCGGACTCGACGGTTTCTTGAAGCGCGAAGTGCTGGCGGTGCAGGAATTCACCGCCCTCGTCCTCACCTCCCTGCGACTGGCCTTCAGTCCCCCGCGCTACTTTACCGACACCCTCCTGCAAATGGACGTGATCGGCTTTGGCTCTCTACCCATCGTTTTGTTGACCGGATTTTTTACCGGCGGCGTGCTCGCCCTTCAAACCTATCGTACGCTCGGAACGTTTGGCGAGGTTGGCCTGCTGGGACAGGCCGTATCGCTTTCCGTGGTACGCGAGCTGGGACCGGTGTTGACGGCGCTGATGGTGGCGGGCCGAAACAGCTCCGGCATAGCTTCGGAGATTGGCTCCATGCTGGTGAGCGAGCAGATTGACGCCATGCGCGCGCTGGGCACCGATCCCATGCGCAAGCTGGTGGCACCTCGAATTTATGCCACCCTGATTACGCTGCCTCTTCTCACCGTCCTTTCCGATTTCTTTGGATTGCTGGGCGGTTTTTTTGTCAGCTACTCCACCGCCCACCTCTCCTCCGCTCAGTATTGGACTTCGGCTTATCAGGCACTCGATTTGCAGGACGTCTTCCAAGGATTGGTCAAGCCAGTGTTTTTCTCCCTGGTGGTGGCGGGAATTGGCTGCTACTTCGGGCTGCGCACCAGTGGCGGCACGGAGGGCGTGGGCCGCTCCACCACCCAGGCGGTCGTCGCCGCCTCAGTCTTAATTCTGGTCCTGGATTTCTTCATCACCAAGTTTTTGATTGGCATCAAGTTTACATAACGGCGAGTCAGTCGCCCGTTGTCTGTCGTAAGTCAAGTCTTGAGTCGAACAAATAAACCGGACTTCGCCGGGCAATATCAAAAGAAGCTGATTCATGGAGAACGCATCTGTAAATCCCGTCATCGAATTTGAACATGTCTCCCTCTCCTTCGACGAGAAGAAGGTGCTCACGGATATTTCTTTTCGCATGGATCACGCGGGAACGCTGATCCTGCTGGGTGTCGCGGGCACCGGAAAATCAGTATTGCTCAAACTAGCCCTGGGGTTGCTCAAACCCGACGCCGGCAAGATTAAGGTCGATGGCGTGGACACTGTCCCGCTCCCCGAGGCTAAGATCCGGCCTATTCGAAAAGGGATGGGGATGGTTTTTCAGGAAGGAGCGCTGTTCGACTCTCTCTCTGTCTACGAGAACGTGGCCTATCCCCTGCGTGAGGCGGGGGATCACGACGAGGAGCGCATCGAAACGCGAGTGCGCGAAGTGCTGGGCTTCGTGGAAATGGAACATGCCATTGAGAAACTGCCTTCAGAACTGTCCGGCGGCATGCGGCGCCGGGTTTCCATCGCCCGGGCCATCGCCGACCGGCCTGGCATCATGCTTTATGATTCGCCCACGGCGGGGCTTGACCCAGTCACCGCGCACACCATCACGGTGCTGATTGCCAAGTTGCGCGACGCCGAGCGTGTGAGCTCTATCGTCGTCACTCATCGCCCGCAAGATGGGTATGTGTTGGCAAACTTCAGATACGTAAAGGGCCAGCAGAACCTGGTGCCAGCCCTCACCCATGGCGACAATGGGAGCGCCCCCGCCACACGCTTTATGGTCTTGCGCGATTGCGGGATTTATTTCCAGGGAACTGGGCCCGAACTGGCGAATGAAGCCGACACTTACTTGCGCAAGTTTCTCGTCTGAATATTTGGCATTGTCCTGGTTTTTCTTGGAGCGCGGGCGTCTCGCCCGCTCATTCGTGAGTATTTGAACGCGGACGAGACGCCCGCGCTCCCAGCGATGCAATTTCGACCGCTACCGAAATTTTAATGCGCGTGCCTCCGCCGCGTGCGGTGTTCGCCTCGCATCCAATGAAGATATGACTTGTAAAAGACTTTTTAGAACCGCCAAACTCACACTCATCGGCCCCTTGGCTATCATGTCTTGGATCCGCCTCGCCAACGTCGCGCGCGCTCAGGACAACTACGAGATACAAGTTTACGGTTACGACCTCGTTCCCCCAAACCACACCATGGTGGAGTTGCACAGTAACTTCACTTTCGAGGGCAGCAAGACAATCGAAGACGGCGTCCGGCCCACCGAACACGCCTGGCACGAAACCATTGAAATCACCCACGGCTTTACGCCCTGGTTTGAGACGGGATTTTATATCTTCACTTCGGCCAGGAATGGCGACGGATGGGATTGGGTGGGAGACCACATTCGACCTCGTTTCGCCATTCCCGAGAGCTGGCATTGGCCGGTAGGTCTGAGTATTTCCAATGAAATCGGCTACCAGCGCCATGCATTCTCCGCCGACACCTGGACATGGGAAATACGGCCCATCATCGACAAAAAGGTGGGGCGATGGTACGCATCCTTCAACCCCACATTTGATCGCTCATTTCACGGACCCAGTGTCAGTAAAGGCATGGAGTTCTCTCCCAATTTCAAATTCAGCTACGACTTTACGCCCAAGGTCGCGGGAGGGCTCGAGTATTACGGCGCGCTTGGCCCCGTGACCGGCTTCGACCCTCTCAAGGAACAGCAACAACAGATTTTCCCCGCCATTGATTTGAACCTTTCCCCCCGCTGGGAATTCAACTTCGGCGTTGGCCTCGGAGCGACGCGCGGCACCGATCACCTGATCGCCAAAATGATCCTGGGTTACCGGTTTGATTTTTGAACCCCCAAACCATTAAAATCCCAGGAAGGTTTCTTGCCGCCGGCATGAATTAGCAGGACTTGAAGGGATTATCAATGAAATTTCAACAAATCTTCCCGCGGCAGAAACCCGAACTTCTTCCGATTATTATTGGCGCATTGGTCGCCGCATTCGTGTGTTTGGCCACGCCATCCGGCGCTCGCGCCCAAATCTGGACCCCAACATGGTCTGACGAATTCAACGGCGCCACACCAGGGCCGCCCAATCTTAATGTCTGGAATTTCGATCTGGGGAACAGCGGCTTTGGCAACAACGAATTGGAAACTTACTGCGGACCTCCGGGCTATCCGAATAATCCGCCGGCATGCCCGATCGAATTCTCGACGACCACTTCCAACGCATATATCGATGGCAACGGTCACCTGGTAATCCAGGCCATTCAAAACGCCGGCATCTGGACCTCCGCCCGCCTGAACACGGCCACGAATCCGCCCACGTCATTTCAATACGGACGTATCGAAGCCAGGGAAAAGCTCCCGCTCGGCGCAGGCCTCTGGCCCGCACTCTGGGCCTATGGGAGCAACATTCAGGCTGTTGGATGGCCTGGCTGCGGCGAAATAGACTTCATGGAGAACGTACCCTCCTCGGCCGGACTCGGCCCAACCAAATTTAGCTCGACCATACACGGTCCGGGCTATTCTGGCGCCAACGGCCTGAGCCAGAGGTATACCTTCCCCAGCGGCGACGTCACAACATTTCATACCTACGGCGCAATCTGGTCTCCGTTTATGGTCCAGTTCTATGTCGACGATCCGTCGAACGTTTTCTTCATCCGGACCGCCAGCGACGTTCCCAGCGGAACCCAATGGGCTTTCAACCATCCGTTCGTCTTGCTCACGAATCTCGCCGTTGGCGGCAATTGGCCGGGACCGCCCGATGCCACCACGCAGAGCCCGTCGGTGATGATGGTGGACTACGTTCGATATTATCAAGCCTCGATGGTGCCCCCGCCTAATCTGGGGAATCCCGCCGGCATTTCCGTTGCGGCCGGCGGAGCCGCAGGCGCCACGGCGGTTAATCTGCTTTCGCAGAGCGGCTCCGGCCGGGTCTATTTGAATTGTTCAACTTCCGCCCCCAACTTTAGATGTGCCGTCAATACTGGATACGCACTCAATTCCAGTGTGGCCGATTTCACGACCACCAACACTGTCACTGCCACTGTCACAGTGACCCGCACCTCCTCGACCGTGCCCATGGGGAGGCCCATTTTCTTCATTCTGGATACGCCGGTTATAGCCCTGATCGCGTTTACGGAATTCTTGATTTGTCTTTGGTTTTTTAGGAAAGAAAATCTACGCCAGCGCATCCTATTGCGCCGCTGGACGTCCCGATCCGCTTTGGCCGGAATAATCGCCGCCGGGCCATTGGTCCTCAGTTGTGGCGGCGGCTCCGCGCCTCCTTCCATAACTCTGCCCCCTTCAAATTATTCGGTGACCGTCAACGCCTACTCGGTAAGCGGCAATGGTATCGCACCCGACGCCACCGTCAACATCAGCATGGTCGTGTACCATTAGACGGGCGGCGCCGATCACCTGGCCGCAAGGCTGATCCTGGGTTACCGGTTTGATTTTTGAAACGTACATGTCCGGGGTTGAATCAATCTTCCGGCGCGTAGTATCCCGGACGGGCGCGCACTACGTAGGTCTTATTCTGCACCGTCACGCGGATTCTGCGGAACGTGCCATCGTGAACGGAATTGGTTGGCGTATAGCCCACAAAATATTGCGAGCGCAGTTCGTCGGCAAGTTCATTGAAGGCGCCTGGAAGCTCGCGCGGCTGCCTCAGCCAGAAAAGGCGTCCTCCCGTCTGTTCGGTCACGCTCATCAGCACCGGACGCCCCGCGGTCCCCACGCCGGGGACCATGCCCAGGATGGGATCTTCCATGTTGATACAATAGATGATGGCGCCGGCTCGTGCTGCCACGTCGAGCGCAACTTTCTGGGTGGTCCGGCTGTCCTGCTCATACCCGTCCGTAAGCAGGAGCAACACCTTCCTCCCCGCCTGGCTCTTTCCCAATTCAAGGGCTGCTTCCGCAATGGCGTCATAGAGATGGTGCGGGCCCCGGTCAAACTTGCCGTGGGGGTGAATCCGTTCCCAGGAAGTCGGGTGGGGCTCAATCTGAAGCCGCTCGATGGCGCCGGAGAGGCGCTCCACGTCGTCCGTCAGATGTTGAAGAAACTCAACTCCGGAGCCAAAATGTTGCACGAAACCCTGATCGCCGGGCGCCATAACCTGGTGAATGAAATCCTGCGCCAGTTCTTTTTCCAGGGGCAAGGCTTCATCCTGGCAGACCGTAGTGTCCACCATCACGCCCAGGGTGAGCGGCACGTCGCGCGTGCGGGAAAAGTATTTGATCAATTGTTTTCGCCCGTCTTCCGCCAGCGAAAAGTCTTCCCGCTTCAAGTTGGAGATCAGGTGCTCGTACTCATCCCGGACGGTGACTGGAACATTGACGACTTCGGTCAAACTCTTCAGGGTTGGGTTTGTAGCCACTGAAGCGCTGGAAGGTCTTTCGGCCTTGGGCGGGTTAGAAAGACTTGGCGTTTGAGCGATCAGGCTAGCCGCGGTCAGAAGCGCGGCAAAGGGACAACTCCCGCTTCTTAGAGCGGTCAACCAGAATCGGGATTTCCGTTTCAATAGTGGCCTCACTAACGGCAATACTTAATAGATGCAGGATTTGAGCAAAGCGTGGGATAGAGTGTAGCGGAATGGCCGCTGCTTGATCACTCCCACCTTACTTTCCTTCTACAAGGTAAAATACCACTTTGGGGCCGCGCACTATTTGTAGGGGAACTTCAAACAGGTCTGCGCATGATCCATAAACTCGATGTATTGATTCTGGGAGCCGGGGCGGCCGGCCTGATGTGCGCCATGGAGGCAGGCAAACGCGCAAGGCGGGTCGGAGTGATCGAGCGTGCCGACCGTATTGGAAAAAAAATACTCATCTCTGGAGGCGGGCGCTGCAACTTCACCAACATTCATTGCCGGCCGGAGAATTTCATTTCCGGGAATCCCCATTTTGCCAGATCGGCGCTGGCGCGTTATCTCCCTGCCGACTTCATTGCCCTGGTTGAAAGGCATCGAATTCCCTACCACGAGAAAACGCTGGGGCAACTTTTCTGCGACCGCTCGGCCCAGGACATCACGAAAATGCTGGAAGAGGAGTGCCGAGCCGTCGGCGTGCAATTATTTCTGAACAAGCGAATCGAGGAGGTCGAACGAACCAGCGAATACGTCGTGCGCGACGGGGTCGACCAATTCCGAGCTCCGGTTCTGGTGGTCGCATGCGGCGGCTTGTCGATACCGAAGCTTGGGGCGACAAGCATGGGTTACGATCTGGCAAGGAAGTTTGGATTGAAGGTCCGCACCACGAAACCAGGTCTGGTCCCGCTGGTGCTCTCGGCGGAGGACCGATTAGCATATTGCGACCTTGCCGGGGTCTCGACCCTTGTAGATGTTACTACCGCCGGCCAGTCGTTTCGCGAGAAGATGTTGATCACCCACCGCGGCCTGAGCGGCCCCGCCATCCTCCAGATTTCCTCGTATTGGAACCATGGTGAGCCGATCGCTGTAGACCTTGCCGCTGCTCGGAATATTTTGCTTGCCCTTCGCAATACCACGAGAAGAAATTCAGCAGCCGCGCGCTCAGTTCTCCAGGAGTTTTTGCCGAATAGGCTGGCGGCGCGGTGGCTTGATTTGCACGGACCGAAATCCTGGTCGAACCAAGCTTTGGAAGGGGTCGAGCGCAACCTGCATGCCTGGACTCTCTCGCCCGTGGACACCGAGGGCTACGGGAAAGCCGAAGTCACGGTGGGTGGGGTCGACACGGACGCATTATCCGACAAAACGATGGAATGCCGGCGCGTGCCGGGATTGTTTTTCATCGGAGAAGTCATGGACGTGACCGGTCATCTGGGCGGATTCAACTTCCAATGGGCGTGGGCCTCGGGCGCCGCCGCGGGCCGCGCAATATAAGACTTCGTAGACGCGAGATACATAGGGAAAATGGGAAGAAAACTCTGGCTTTGGCTCTTTGTCCTCGCAATCACCATCGTCTATGTCAGCCTTGGCGTTTGGGGCTTTTATCTCGAACCTTCCTCGCTCACAACCCACAGGACTAACATTAAACTCCCTCATTGGCCTGTGGAGCTTGCGGGAATAAGGATTGCGGTGTTGACGGACTTGCACGTTGGCTCGCCCTACGTCGGAATGGAAAAGCTCAAACTCGTGGTGGCGCGGACAAACGAGGAACGTCCGGACTTGGTGTTAATCCTGGGAGATTACCTGACTCACAACACACCTGGAGCACGGTTTATATACCCTGAACCGATAGCCAAGGCGCTTAAAGATTTGCGCGCGCCCCTTGGCGTGGTGAGCGTGCTTGGCAATCACGATTGGTGGTTCAATGGAGCGCGCGTCACCAAAGCTCTGAGAGCGGCAGGCATTGTCGTTCTGGAGAACGAGGCTTACCGAATTCAGTTCAACGGTAAACCCTTTTGGATCGCGGGCGTCGCCGACCTGATGACCAGAAAGCCCGACATTATGGGCACCGTCCGGCAAGTGAATAACGACGATCCGATTATCCTGATCACTCACAATCCGGACATTTTTCCCCAAGTTCCGTCGCGAGTCAGCCTGACAATTGCTGGTCACACTCATGGGGGCCAAGTCAACTTTCCGCTCTTCGGACGCCTGATAGTGCCCTCGTATTTTGGCCAAAAATACGCCATCGGCCATGTGGTCGAACAAGGGCGGCATCTTTTTGTGAGCAGCGGCATCGGCACCAGCATGCTCCCCGTGCGTTTCCGCGTCCCTCCGGAGATTGTAGTATTGACGCTCCAACCTGAGTGAGGGCAAGTTCCCCGCCAATTGTCCGCTTACCGTTCTAACTTCAAGAACGTATCTGCTTCCGCTGATCTGCCCACTTTGTTAGGATGTCTCGCGTGCCCGGGAGGCAACCATCATGAAAAAACTTGGTCTTCTAATTTGCCTGCTCGTAATCGCGACGGGACCGCGGGCCGCGGCGGAGGAATATGTGCTGGGACCCGACTCGCAACGCCAGCCCGGCGTGCCTCAGGGCGCCGTCACCCACTTCACCTGGACCAGCAAAATATTTCCCGGCACCGTTCGCGATTATTGGGTCTACGTGCCAGCTCAATATTCCAAGGACAAGCCCGCCTGCGTGATGGTTTTCCAGGATGGAGAGGGTTTTATTAAGGAAGACGGACGGGCGCGCATACCCATTGTTTTTGACAATTTGATTGCCAAACACGATATGCCGGTGACCATCGGAATTTTTATCAATCCCGGCGTGCTCAAAGCGCTTTCGCCCGACCAGCAGGACAGGTTCAATCGCAGTTTTGAGTACGACGGCATGGGCGATCGCTATGCCAGATTTCTGCTCGACGAAATCCTGCCCGAGGTGGCGAAGCAGTACAACCTATCCACCAGTCCTGATGACCGCGCCATTTCGGGCTTGAGTTCGGGCGGCATTTGCGCCTTCAACGTGGCTTGGAATCGGCCCGACGCTTTCCGTCGTGTGCTCAGCTTTATCGGCAGCTTTACCGATCTGCGCGGCGGAGACGTCTTCCCTTCCCTGATCCGCAAGACCGAGCCCAAGCCTCTGCGAGTTTTCTTGCAAGACGGCGATCACGACCTGAATATTTATGCGGGCAGTTGGTGGCTGGCTAATCAGTCGGTGGCCTCAGCGCTCGAGTGGGCGGGCTACGACGTAAAATTTGTGACGGGTGATAAAGACCACGACATGCTGCAGGGCGGCGCCATCCTGCCCGATGCACTGCGCTGGCTTTGGCGCGATTATCCTCAACCAATAAAGAAACCCGCGCCTAATCACAGCGGCGATGAACGATTGGCAATTCTCGATCCGGCCAGTGATTGGGAATTGGTGCCGCTCGGGCCAAGTGTCCACCAAAGATATTTGTTTGATAGCGGAATGAACTGGATCGCAGGAACCTGGGAATCACACGACGCTGGCGCCGCAGGGCTCACAGCAGACACTGATGGGAATATCTTTTTCGATGATATCTCCGGAAACCGCGTAGTCAAGATCGCCATTGATGGGAGTACATCCACTTTCTGGGATTATTTCCCGTCATCGTCCCAGGATTCGAGAGGCATCATGTTTGGTGCGGACGGCCGGCTGTATGCTTGCGAAGGCGATCGAATATTGGCGTACGGGCAGCACGGTCACGGAGGAACTATAGCTGCAAAGCTCCAATGCCAGGACTTGGCGGCGACCCATGATAGAGGCATTTACTACACTGATCCCGCCGGTCATGAGGTATGGTATGTCGATCACTTTGGGCACAAGCACAAGAGCTCATTTCCGGGCTTGGAGCATCCGAATGGAGTTCGTCTATCCCCTGACCAATCTCTCCTATTTGTAAGCGATCCCAACAGAAGGTGGATCTGGTCATTTCAGATTCAGCCCGACGGCACCCTTAGGAATGTGGAGCCGTTTTATCACCTTGAATCGCGCGACGATACGTCCAGCACCGGCGCCTCCGGCATGACGGTAGATACTCTGGGCCACCTTTACGTGGCAACGCGTCTGGGCGTCCAAGTCTGCGATCAACCCGGCAGAGTGGTGGCGATCATCAGCCCGCCGGCCCCGGGTCCAATGCTTGGCGTCGCATTCGGCGGCGCGGACCTTCAATATTTATACGTGGATGTTGGCAACAAGATTTATCGCCGCCACATGCTGCGCAAAGGCGTTCTTCCCTGGGTGCCAGTGAAGCCGCCCGTGCCTCACCTGTAGGAGGTAGACGTGCCATCTGCAGGTGGCAAGCGCTCCTACCCGTTGTCATTCCCGCGAAGGCGGGAATCCAATCCGAAGACAATCAGGAACGTGCTCACCGCAAGCTGGATTCCCGCCTTCGCGGGAATGACGCAAGGTGCCAAGGGAGCTAAGGTCTAACTGAGACACCATCCAGAAATAAATAAACTTGCATCATTTCGAAATTATGCTATACTCTTTTTGCGCTTAGTCCCGCGGTTGAGTCGAGCGGTTGCTCCGGTTAAGTACCTGAGACAAGGTTTTCCGCCTTCAGTTTCCCTCCGTAAGTCTTCAGCGTAATTTAAAACATGACTGGCCATGCGAGTGGCTGTGTGCGTCCGCAGGTTTGTTTGCGCGCCGCTGACCGCTCCCGCCAGATCAAAAAGGTAAATATCAATGCAGAGTTTTACAGAACTTCCGATTTCTCAATACACCCAGGATCAACTGGCTGGGGCAAAGTTTTCCGTGCCCACTCCGGTCCAAGCCGCGGCCATTCCCGTAGCGCTTGAGGGTAAAGACGTGCTTGCCACGGCTCAGACCGGCACCGGCAAAACGCTGGCGTTCCTGATCCCCATCATGGAGCGGCTGCTCCAGAAAGATCCCGCCGCGCCTCCGGTCCATGGAATTACGGCGCTGGTGCTGGTTCCCACTCGCGAGCTCGCCATGCAAGTGGTGGAGCATTACAACGTGTTGCGCGGCAAGCGGCTGATGCCCGCCGCCCTGGTAGTGGGTGGATTGTCCGAGGGCGAGCAGCTCAGCGCCCTACGCAGGGGCGCCCGCCTGGTGGTCGCAACTCCGGGACGGTTGGAGGATTTCCTCAACCGCAAGCTGGTGAATTTCCGCTCCCTTCAGGTGCTGATCCTCGATGAGGCCGACCGTATGCTCGATATGGGATTTCTTCCTTCCATTCGCAGAATCGCGGCCACGCTTCCCAAGGATCGCCAGACCATGTGTTTTTCCGCCACGCTGGAAGCGTCGGTAGCGCATCTCGTCAACGATTACATGCGCAGCCCTGTGCGCCTTGCCTTCGGGTCAACGCTTAGGCATTCGGAAAACGTCCGCGTGCAAGCCTTCGAAGTCTCAACCGAGCGCAAGCAGGAAGTCCTCCAACGGTTGCTCGACAAAGAGGACGGGCGCTGCCTTGTTTTCGCCCGGACCAAGCGCGGAACGGAGCGCCTGGCCAGGACTCTGACCCGCGAGGGTTTTGCCGCCACCATGATTCATGGTGACCGCTCGCAATCGCAGCGCACGGCCGCACTGGCCGGGTTCCAGCAGGGACGCTTCCGAGTGCTGGTGGCCACCGACCTCGCTTCACGCGGCATCCACGTGCAGGACATCGCACACGTAATTAACTACGACATGCCGCAAGACGCCGAAAGCTTTATCCATCGCGTGGGCCGTACCGGTCGCGCGGGAGGCCGCGGCGTGGCATCCACTTTTTTTGCCCGGGAACAGCGCTCGGACTTGTTTCAATTGGAGCGTACGCTCGGGGTGCGAATGGAGAGAATTGGGGGGAATGGCGAGCCCTCCGAGTCAATCGAACCGGCGCCAGTTCAGGATCGAAGCCGCGCCCGGACCCCAAACTCACGGGCGATTTATTCGAAACCTTCGAGGCCGGGTACCCAACCCCAGGCCAATTATTCACGTCATAACAACCGTGCTGAAACAGCCCCAGCGGCAAGAATGGCTCGTCTCCCGGGCGAGGTCTTGCAAGTCCAAAACTGACCTGATCGCTTGGGTCGACGCCGCCACTTCGGGTGTGATGAGTCCGGGCTGCTATCGATAAGGAGACAAGCTCATGAGCGAACACGATGCCATTTCTCACCAAGAAGCCGCGGACCGCCTCGCGATCCGGGAACTCGTCGAGGCCTACGCGCATTGCGCCGATCGTCGCGATGCGAAAGGTCAGATGGCTCTCTTTACCCCAGACACCCATTTCGTGGTGTACATGAACGCCAAAGATCCTACGCCCTCACAGGAGTTGCACTCGCGCGACGCGCTCGCTCCGGTGTTCGCCGACCTGAACCAGTACGCCGCGACTATGCACTTCGTCGGGCAGAGTACGATTCACAGCCTGACGGCTGGCCGAGGCACAGGGGAAACCTACTGCCTGGCGCATCACCTCACTGCCATAGGTGGAAAGCGACAGCTAATGATTGCAGCGCTACGCTACTACGACACGTTCGTGAAGATGGACGGCACTTGGCTGTTTGCGGAACGCAAGCTTTACGTCGACTGGCTGGAACAGCGCGAACTGTCATAAACGTTCTGGCGGCGGGCCAGAAACTTCTTGCAATCGTGGGCGCGACGGGAATGGTCGGCAGATACGCCCTTCGCTATTGAGCATTGCAACCGGATCTTACGCACCGGCTTTGCCTCTATTCGCCAAGACCACGCGCTCCGTGACCCAATCCGTCCAGCCAGCGCTTGAGCCGCTGGAGAGCAGTGGCGTTCCATCCAGAACCGCATCCACAAA
Source organism: Terriglobia bacterium (assembly GCA_035308965.1). Lineage (GTDB taxonomy): Bacteria > Acidobacteriota > Terriglobia > UBA7540 > UBA7540 > DASYXZ01. The sequence goes on from DATGFN010000047.1 coordinate 25,736, forward strand.
ATTCTTCACGCATAAATAATGTAGGTTGGAATGAGTGGGCAATTCGTCGCGGCCTCCCGGATAGACAAGTTCCGGGCCATTCAGCGGAGTCAGGTCCATCTCGCCCCCGGTCCCGACAATCCGGAACTCGTCGCGCTCCACGCGCGAGTGCCAACGTACATCAACGATGCCGCGCATGCCGTTCCTGTATTCAATCAGCACAGTTGCATTGTCCTCGACCTCCGTCTGATGCACGGCGTTCGATAATTGACCTGTCGCCTCCTGGGGTTGACCGAAAATAAAATTCAACAAGTCGATGCGATGGGAAGCGATGTCAAAGAGAGGACCTCCGCCCGCTTTGGCTGGGTCAAACAGCCAGGCGCGAAAATCCCCGGTGGGTGCGAACCAATTATGGCTGGTCACATAAGCCATCACCGGCTTCCCGATGGCGCCTTGATCAAGCAATTGCCTCGCCCGATGCACCTTGGGATAAGTCCGGCGATAATATGAAATGCCGAGAGTTTTGCCCGCGGAAACACCTGCCGCCACCATGGATTGAGCTTCCGAATAATTCATCGCCATGGGTTTTTCGCAGAGCACGTGCCGGCCGGAGCGAAGGGCCTGAATGGTTTGGGGGGCGTGCAGGAAAACCGGCGAGGCGACGTAGACAGCATCAATTGCGCCATCTTGCAAAGCCGCGGTCAGGTCGCCAAAAACTTTGGCGGCATAGGGCGCAGCCTTGGCAGGGTCGCGGGTGAGGATTGCGTAGAGATTACTTCTCGGCTCTTCCAAGATCGCCGGAATCACACGCTTGGTCGTGATGTCGCCAATTCCAATCACCAACCAGTTCATCATGAGTCGATGGTAAGACATAGAAGTGTGGCGAGCAAATTCAAATTCTGCTGCCCACTGTCGCAATCAAAATCGCACTTGATTTTGCACCGTTCCCGGCGCCCGCTAGGCGCTTATTTGAGCGCTCCAAACAGGCTGCTGTAATCATCCGTCCACACGCGCGCCTGGGGCATGGCGGGAAGTGGCACCAGAGCCTTTCGAATTTCCGGGTCGTCGAAGAACTCTTGCCGGTCGCTCACCAGCATCCAGTCAGACTTGTAAACATAATTGTGCGCGTCCGCCGCATTGCGCACAAAGCCGGCCCTTTTCCCCAGCGATTCGGCCACGCGCTGGATCACCGGCTTCAGGTCCAAATACCTGTTCGAGACATGGAGAGCAATCACTCCATCGGGCTTGAGGTGGCGAAAGTAGAGGACAAAAGCTTCCTGAGTCAGCAAGTGGATCGGTATGGCGTCCCCGGAAAAGGCGTCCACCACAAGCATGTCAAAGTCTTGTTTGGGCTGCCGCTCGAGAGACAGCCGGGCGTCACCAGGAACAATTTCGATTTTCGCTGGAGAATCGCTCAGGAATGAAAACTGGGTGTGCGCCAGTTGGATCACCAAGGGATTGATTTCGTAAAAGGAATAGAGGTCTCCGGGCCGGCCGTAAACCGCCACCGTCCCCGCGCCCAACCCGACGACACCAATATGTAATTCGTGTCGGCCCTCCGCGATACGCATGGCCAGGCCCAGTCCAGATTCAGAGCCATAGTATGTCGTCGGTTGGCGGCGCCGATCCGGGGCCAGGAACTGCCTGCCGTGCTCAATGATTCCGTTGCCAAGCCGTCGCGTCGCATTTTCGGGAATCGAAGTGTGCTCATTAATGATGGTCAGGCATCCATAAAAATTGCGGACCATCAAGTCTACGTTTCCAATGTTATTTAGGATCTGCATCACGAGGCCGGCTAAATAAAACCCAACGAAAAAAATCAAGACCAGCCATGCCGCCCTGGACTGGTGCTTGTAAAATATGGTTGAGGGATCCCGGCGAAGCAGGATGGCCACCAGGACGGCGCAACATCCGAGGCCAATTGGCAACTCGAAGAATCCGGGGAATACATGGGGCGCGATCAGGCAGACGAAAATGCCGCCTATCGCGCCACCGAGCGAGACCGATAGGTAAAAGGCGGTCAGGTACTGCGGCGGCGGCGGCTTTAACTCCGCCAACTCTCCGTGGCAAACCATGCAGCAAATGAACAGCCCCAGGGAATAAAGCGGGAGGACCACGAATAATGGACCTCCGGAATATTGGCTGGGGAGAGCGTAAGCCATGGCTGCCAGGGCCAGCGCGAGCATCCGTAGAAAAATGCCCCGATTATAAAAGCTGCGCGCTGCAAAGCACAGGATGAAGCTCAGCAAATAGAGGCTTAGGGGAAGAATCCACAAGAATGGGACGGCAGCGACATTTTGCGATAAATGATTGGTAACCGCGAGGAGCAGGGTTGAGCTTGTGGCGCTGAGAGCCACCCAAAAGAATTGATCCATCCGGCTTGGCTTGAATTCTTCAGTTTCCGCTGCCTGGGATGTTATCGTTTCCGTTTTGTGCAAGGCCAGTGTTGCGCATAACGCGGCAAAACCCGCAAACCCTATCGACCAGCCTGTTGCCTGATGTCCGGCGGAAAAATTAGGCTCAACAAATACCGGGTAGGTCACGAGCGCCAGCAATGAAGCTGCGTTTGAAATTGCAAAGAAGCGATATGGTTTGGCCCCTTGCCAGGTCTGTCCATACCACGCCTGCAACAGCGGGCTGGTGGTGGAGAGAAGGAAGTACGGTAGCCCCACGGTTGCACTCAAAAGGACCAAAATGTGGAAGGTGGGCCATTCCGGTCCCAAGGGCTTCCAGCTATCACTGGGGAGTATGGGTAGAGCCGCAAGCGCGCCAGCAATGAGACAAACGTGGACTATCTTTTGCATCCTGGCGTGAAGACGGTTGACCGTCCAATAGGCGTAAATGTATCCGAGCAAGAGCACCAGTTGGAAAAATAATAGGCACGTGGTCCAAATCGCCGCCGACCCTCCAAACCATGGAACTATAATCTTGGCGATAATGGGTTGGACCTGAAAAAGAAGAATGGCGCTCACGAAGATGGTGAGACCGTATAGGACGCTCAGCCTTGCACCCCCAACGATCGTCGGACCCTGGTTGCCTGCCATCGTTGGAGAATGGTCTTCCGTCAACATTGATTGGATTGTACGTGGGCGAGCAACATCAGCGCGCCTATTTTTCAGTGAAGCGCCGGTTTTTCGGGAGGTCGGATTCCCATTTCAAAATGCCCGTGACGGTCACAGGGAAGGAATGTTGCGCCGGGACGCCGTCCACTCCCTCCACGTTTAGCTGAACGGTATAGGAACCGGCTTCCGTATAGGCGTGAGTTGCACGCGGGCCATCTTCGGCAGTTCCATCCCCGAATTCCCAGTGATAGGCAATCGCCGGAGGATCGTCGGTCTTCCCGCTGGCGGAGAATTTGACGGGCACCCCGACCTCCGCGGCCGCCGGAACGTCCCAGGCAATGACGGGTGGAGCTGGCTGCATTGCGGTGTTAATGATCTTGATCATGCGCACCGAATGGGCAGGCTGAGCGTCAAGCGTGAGATGGCCGCCGGCCATATCCACCGGCCTACTTTCTTCCAACATGTCGCTGGCGTGGTACCCACCTTCGGCGGGCAACTTCAAATCTGCCAGGGAGAATGTGTGCGAGCGCGCGGCGTCCGACCAATTGAAAACCGTCACAACTGTCTGCCTTCGATCCTCTTTCAATAAGTACACGGTGGGCATGGTGTCCTCAGCTTGATAGGTCATCAAATCGAGAGGCACCGAGGCGCGCCCGAGTTTAGCCATCTGAATCAAATCAGGATTCTTCACCAGGGCCAGCCGCTCCGGCTCGGCGCTGAGCAGCGGCATGTCATCTCCAATCTCGTACATGCCTCCAGAAACTGCCGCCAGAGCGATGGATACTTCGGCGTCGGCTAAACTGATGGGCTCCTTCGCCGTGTGCCAGCGCTGGCCGGTGAAATGCTGCGCCGCGACGGTAAAGGCGTCTGGATCATCCAGGAAAAAGTTCCGGTGCATGTAATACCGCGCGGCGATGCCCGTGTTTACGTCCCGGCTGGCGAAGAAGGCGTGACCGGTATCCACCGAGATTCGGCCGATATCGACGATGCCGACAGGGTTCAGCATAGGACTGCCGTCCTTGTCGAGCAATACGTCCTCGCCCACTGCCTCACGGATGATCTGCAATCCGATTCGTTGGGCTTCGAGCGCAGTCGTGTTGGACCGGTAGCGGACACCCTCCACAGCGGTATCATCCATAAAATCCATCTTGATCAGCCGAACTCCCCAATCGCGCGAGAGCGTTTCATAGGTCTGGCGCAAGTAGGCCTGCGCGCCAGGATGGGTGGCGTCGAGGATATAGATTGGCTCTGAACTCTCCGGTCCGGCAAAACCGATGCGTATGGGTTTGCCCCGCTTGTTGTGTACCAGCCAATCGCGATGATGCTCGTAGACCCAGGCGCGGTCCGTGACTTCAAACGGCGCGGTCCAGACGCCGAAAGTCAGTCCCTGTTTGCAAACCTGCTTGCCGATGGCGCGCATACCGTGGGGAAAATGCGTGGCATTGGGGGTTGTGTATTCGCCGCGTGCGTATTGATAGCCTTCATCGATGAAGAAGTATTGGAAGCCGAGGCCCCTCAGGTTTCGCGCCTGCCAGCTCAGGTTGGTGAGCGTGGGTGCTTCCTTAATTCCTCCATAGAAGGCGGTCCAACTCCACCAGCCCATGGGATTGTTCGACGTCACGCGCGCGTGATGCAGCACCTTGATGGCCTCCCCGTAGGCTTCGAGTTGCGCGTGATAATCATTGCCGGCGGCAAACATGAGTGGCTCAGAGGTAAGCTCCTTCCCCGGCGCCACGGTGAGGCTCAATTCCACCCGGTCGTCGGGAGGAGAAGTTTTCAAGGATTCTCCAATTTCGATTTCCGTGGTTCCAGTCGAGTCGGCAACATATGAGGCAATCCTCGGTTCACCACCGGTGGGATTCTCAACCCGCAGCCGCAAAATGCTCAAAAGCCGGTTGGATATGAGTGCCGCGAGCAGCAAGCTCATGCCACTTTCCTGATTATAAATGAGCTGGCTGCCCACCCCTCGATGCACGCCCTCGGGCGCCTTCGCCAGGTCCAGAATCTGCATGACGGGACGGTCTTCGCTGAAACTGTCCGAAAGGATGCGGTCCGCCGCCGGGCTCCCGCCCAGGTTCACTAGAACGCTTCCGATTGCCTCCAAGTTTCGAAGGGCTTCCACTTTCAGTGATTTCCCTGTGGTGTTGCGTAATGTCACTTGAATGGCGCCGTAAGGGTGTTGGTTGTATAGTCGCAACGCACAAACCAGGTCTGGCTTCCCATGCAACCCACTAAAGGTGATGGCAAGAGCTCGCCCCTCTCCCAGATCGTCCTTGAACGTCGATTCCGCAACTTGTTGCATCGGATAATCGCTTGAACGCACCCACGCGCCGTCAATCTCCGCGCCCACCCGCGCCTCCAGCACCGGTTGCGCCAGGCCTTTTGCCCGAATGGCATAGGACCCGTCATGGAGACGCGCTGACACACTCAGTTGCGAGTTTTCGAGGCCAGGAGCTTGCTGGCCGTCTCCGGAAATTGCACCACTGAGCGCGAACAACAACCCGAGCATGAGGATAAAAACCTTTTGCAAACAAACGAATCCTCTAATCATTGGCATGGCCCCCGCCCCAAGCACGCCCAGAGTGGTAATCCATAGTCCGTGTTAATTCTCTGGAGCGCCGAACGCATTCTACCCCAAGACGCGGCCTCCGGCACCGGGCGTCCGACCGACTTTTTTGGCACTCAGTGCTTGATTTTAGGAAAAGGTGGTTTCACAATTCGGAAATGCAAGAATCCAAACACTGCTCACGGCCCTCGGCCGGGAGAGAGGAGATTAAAATATGCGACGAATCTTTACAGTTCTTTTAATTGTTGCGTGGATACTGAGTGCTAACGTATTCGGAATCGCCCAGAGCGGGACATGTAGCGGAATGAGCCTCGGCCAGGGCGCAAGCTTGAATGGTTTCGTGCCCTTCCCCAGCTCGAGTTTATGGAACACGGATATTTCCACCGCTGCGGTGGATCCAAATTCCAACAACATCATCAACTTCATTGGCAGCACCGTTACGCTACATCCCGACTTCGGCGCTGGGACATATCAACACCAGACCATCGGCATTCCTTATCAAACTGTGGCAGGAACGCAGGCCAAGGTTCCCATCATTTACGGCCTCTATCCTGATGAAAGCGATCCGGGCCCGTACCCAATTCCTTCCAACGCTTTGATTGAAGGCTATCCCAAGCCCGGCAATGGCGACCGGCACGTCCTGGTGCTCGAAAAGGACGGATGCTGGCTCTACGAACTTGACAAAGCGTACCTACAGAATAACGGAAGCTGGAAGGCTGATTCGTCTACCGTGTGGGACATGACCATCAATGAACAACGGCCCTACACATGGACATCCGCAGACGCCGCCGGCCTGCCTATATTTGTAGGCCTGGCGCGTTACGACGAAGTTGCGAGCGGAGCCATCAACCACGCGCTGCGTTTTACCGTGCCAACCTCTCAAAAGGCGTTTGTGCTGCCCGCAACCCACTGGGCCTCATCCAACACGAGTACGAGCGCCCCACCCATGGGGACACGCCTGCGCCTGAAAGCGACCTTTGATATTTCGGGATTTCCCGCCGACGATCAGGTGATTCTGTCGGCCCTCAAAAAATACGGGATGATACTCGCCGACAATGGCAGCGCCATTTTTATCAGCGGCACACCGGACGACCGCTGGAACAATACCGACTTAAACTTACTCAAATCCATTACCGCCTCAAGTTTTGAAGTGGTGCAGCAAGGCACCATCTACACTCCGGCCAATGTACCCACGGGGCCGTCCCCCACTATCAGTAGTTTCACCGCGAATCCAACCACCGTGGCATCAGGACAAATGTCGACTCTCAGTTGGACCACCAGTGGGCAACTCTACAACATCATTTCACCCGTGGTTGGCCCCGTGCGGTCAACCAGTATAATTGTGTTCCCAACGGCTACAACCACTTACACGCTCTATTCCACAAACGCGTATGGCCGCACCACGGCAACAGTGACCATTACTGTCCACTGATGTCTGATCTAAATTGTAAGTGCCAAGGAACAAATTCCAGGTCCCAACCGTATCTTCTGAAAGTGCGGTTGGGACCGTGGAAAAGTTCGTAATTTGGAGGCCACTGATGGCGAGTTTATGGCAGGACGTTCGATATGGGTTGCGGATGCTGGCGAAGGATCCCGGATTCACCATCATCGCCATAGTGACGTTGGCGCTGGGCATTGGGGCCAACACAGCAATTTTCAGCTTGGGTAACGTATTCATGTTTCGTCCTCTCCCGGTAAAGGATTCCGACCGGCTGACGGTGGTGGGTATTCAATACCACGGGGAAGATGATCCCAACCAACTCTCCTACCTGGATTACCTGGATTACAAGAAGCAATCCGACGTTTTTACGGACATGACTTTTTACGACCTCTCTATGGGCGGAATAGGCTATCAGGGCCATGCCGATCGCGTTGTGATGGCGTACGTGCCAAGCAATTTCTTCACCATGCTTGGACTTCGACCTGCGATCGGCCGGCTTATCAATCCTGGCGAAGGCGACCTGCAAAAGACCGGCCCGGTGGTGGTGCTGGGACACAGTTATTGGATGAATCGTTTTGGGGGAGACCCCAGTGTGATTGGCCAAAGCGTGACCCTGGACGGGCAGTTGGTCACCCTCATCGGCGTGGTGCCGAAGGAATTTAATGGCCCATACGCGCTGGTCGAATTGGACGCCTACGCGCCTATTGGCATTAACGGGATGGTTACTGGAAATAACAGTTTTTATACTGACCGGGCAGACACGCAACTTCGCGTCCTGGCCACCTTGAAGCCGGGTATAACGGGCAAACAGGCGGAAGCGGCGCTTGCCGTCATTGCCCAGCGCCTTGCCAAGGCCTATCCGGAGAGCGACGAGGGCGAGGTGCCCCGAGTCATTCCCGAGCGGCTTGCCCGCCCTGAACCTGCGGTTGAAAACTCAATGCCTTTTGTAGCCACCATCTTTCTAATGATGGTGGGGATGGTGCTGCTGGTGGCATGCTTCAATGTCGCCAATTTGCTGCTAGCCCGAGCGGCCGCACGCGAAAAGGAAATTGCCGTGCGGTCCGCCATGGGCGCCAGCCGCATGCGACTGATCCGGCAAATGCTGACGGAGAGCATTATGCTCGCAATTTTGGGAACGACGGGCGGCGCGCTGGTGGGCAATTGGGCTATCCACGGCTTGGACAGGTTGAGGCCGCTCGGTGATTTCGCGTTGCGGCTTGCCTTCAGTTTTGACTGGCGTGTTTTCGGATACGTTTCCGCCATTGCGCTCACTTCCGGAATTGTCGCCGGGCTGGCCCCGGCGCTTCGCGTTTCGCGCACCAATCTGAATAATACTTTGCGGGAAGGCGGCCGCGGCATGATTGGGGATAGCCGGCGGCACTGGCTGCGCAATGGATTGGTGATCGCTCAAGTGTCCGGTTCATTGATTCTCCTGGTGGTTGCGGGACTCTTCGTTCGAAGCCTTTATGGAGCGGAGTCCATTGACCTTGGCTATGACCCGCGCAACGTCTTGAACATCGTGATGGACCCGAAACTTCAGGGTTACGACCAGGCCCGCTCGGAAGCCTTCTTCCGCGAACTCCTCAGCCGTTCCAAAGCGCTCCCCGGAGTTGAATCTGCCAGCCTGGCGTTTTCAATTCCGCTGGGCTACTACGGCGACGGAACCTCAATTTATCCTGAAGGACAGGCGCTCCAATCAAAAGACAAGCGCGCCCCCGGCGCAGGCTACAACTGCGTAAGCCCGGAGTATTTCTCGACCATGCGAATGAAAATACTCGAAGGACGCAGCTTCACAGAGGCGGATACGAGCGCTTCACCGCCGGTTGCCATCATCAATAAGGTCATGGCTGAAAAACTTTGGCCGCACCAGGACCCGGTTGGGCGCTGGTTCAGGTATCAAGGCAGCCAGGGTCCCAACAAAGCTACCCAGTCCGCCACCTCGGGAATCATGGTGACCGTGGTAGGCGTTGTTCGCAACGCAAAAGTTCAAAGTCTTCTGGACACACCCACGAGTTTTTTCTACGTTCCCCAATCACAAAACTACAAATCGATTCACGTTCTCCAATTGCGCACGCAGGTTCCTCCCCAGTCGATGAAAATTGCGGCTCAAGGCCTGATTCGGGAACTCGATCCCAACCTGCCTGTCTACGATGTAATGACCATGGAACAAGGACTCAGCGGCGCCAATGGATTCTTTTTGTTCAAATTGGCAGCCGGTTTAGCAGGATCGCTGGGTGCACTGGGCCTGCTTCTGGCTGTTGTCGGCGTATACGGCGTCGTCTCCTACGGAGCCAGCCAACGACGGCACGAAATCGGCATTCGCATGGCGCTCGGTGCGCAGGCACAGTCTATTTTCGGCCTTGTCATTCGCCAAGCGGCTCTTCTGGTCGGCTCTGGAGTAATTATCGGAATTCTGGCAGCGCTGGCCGCCACCCGCGTGCTCAGAAGTCTTTTGGTGGGAGTGAGCTCGTATGACCCCTTGACCTTCGTCGCCGTCTCCGCGCTTCTACTCGCAGTGTCGCTGGTGGCCTGTTATCTCCCTGCCCATCGCGCCGCGCGCGTGGACCCCATGGTGGCGCTTAGACACGAGTAAGGCGCATCGTAGTTGCTTCGATCACCGTTCGATGCGGCGCCCATGCTGAAGCACGCTTGTAGCAAGGTTCAACTATGGACTGATATTTCATCAAGCGCCGAGCCCAGTCGCTTTAGACCTTCTTCCAGGACTGGCGTTTCTGCGGTGAGGTACATTCGAAAGTGCTCTGGTGCTTCGAAAAACGACCCGGGGACCACGCTGGTTTCGTACTTCTCGCGAAGCAGTTGGCAAAGCGCGTCCGCACTTCCCTTCTTGAGTCTTGGGAAAAGAACAGTTCCGTACGGCTGCTTTGCCACTTCCAAGTCCTGCCGTGAATCGAGAAATTTATTGACGATGGGCCGGTTAGTTTCGAGCAATGCTTGATAGCGAGCCGCAATTTTTGGCAGATGAGCCAGCGCAATCACGCTCAGGCGCTCTGCCGGGTTGGCAGCGTTCACGCCGTAGAAATCGTTCAAGTGCCACATGGCGCGAGCCAAGTCGGGTTCGGCAAGTATCCAACCGCAGCGCAATCCGCTCAAGCCGTAAGCTTTGGTAAGGCTGCTGGTGGCGATGAATTCCTTGCCCAAATGGAAAGCGGAGCGCCACGATGATGAGTAGCATGCCTCGAGATAAACCTCATCCACCAACACGCGGGCGTCAGCGCCCTTTGCCAACTCGCCGATTTTGCGCAACGTTTCCTCGTCCGTCCGAGTGCTGCTGGGATTGTGAAGGTTGGTAAGCGCAATCAATTTCGTGCGCGGAGTCAAGGCGCGCTCGACTTCCCTCGGATCAATTTGAAAGCCGTCTTCAAAGCGCCGCGCGAACCGATTGATTCTTGCGCCCAGATATTCCGCCGTGGTCAGCAATAATTCGTAGGTGGGCCATTCGATCAGCACTTCGTCGCCAGGCTCAAAGCAGGCGGCCATCGCCAGATGGTTGGCCATTGAAGTTCCAGCCGCCGCCACTACGCATTCCGGCGGCACGCCCGCTTTTTTTGCCAGCGCCTGCTGAAGGGGCACGAAGCCATACCCTGTTGGGCCGGTCAACTCCAAATCCTGCAATGTGAGCCCGCTGAGGGCAATGAGATCAGCAAACGGAAAAGACGCCACCCCGCTCGAGGCCAGAGTGTAGCGCGCTGCCGCTTGCGTCTTGGCCCATTCCATATAAGCCGACTTCATTTTGTTGCGCGAGCGGCGGGTGATCGAGTCGGCTTGATTCATGGTTGGTTTTACTATAATTCCTTTCGTAACTATATTATTTTCCGATTCCTGCGCGAGGCAAAATTCGGTAGTGGGTCGGTTTGCCCTCATGTGTAGCCGAGCTTTAGATCGGCATCTTGATTTTCATCGACTTGCCGACCTAAAGGTCGGCGCTACACTAAACTGACCCACTACCTAAATTCCCGCCCGCAATAACATTTGCCGCCGCAGCCTTACGTCCCCATAGGAAATAGACCGGAATGCCGGCAAGGACGATGCCGAGTCCGACGGCGCTGTTGCCAGGATACTTGTAAATTGTGCCAATCACCACCAGCCAGCACGACGCGATGAAGAGCAGAGTTGTGACCGGATGGCCGGGCATGCGCGGCAATCGGCGTGCATGAGTGGAGTCGCCCTCGCGCGAGACGCCCGCCGCCCTGGCCTCACGGCGCCGGAACACGAAAAGACAGGTGGCGGTGAGCCCAAAGAAAATGAAATCGGTGGAGACCACGTAGTTCAGAATTTGGTCGTATCGTCCCGTGAGCGCAATGACCATGGCCCACACGCCTTGCAGAGCGATGGCCACCACGGGCACGCGCGTGCGCGGATGGATCCAGGCGACACTCTTGAAAAATACTCCATCCTTCGCCATGGCAAAATAAACCCGAGGCGCGGTAAGGATGGATTGGCTGAGGAACCCCAGGGTGGAAACCGCGATTCCAGCAGCAATCAGCATTGCGCCCCGCTCCCCCAGCGCCAGGCGCATCACCGCCGTGGCCGGCGTGGTGGTGGAGGCGAGGCCCTGGGGTCCAAGGTCACGCACGCAGATCCAATTCACCGAGAGGTAAAGCACAATGACTCCCACCACACCCACCACTAGGCCGCGCGGCATATTTTTCTCCGGGGCGATCACCTCACCGGCAATAAAACAGGCAGTCTGCCATCCGCCGTAGGCAAAAAGCACGGGCGTCATGGCCGCGCCCATTGAAGCGAACAGGTCGACGGAAATTGGGCGGTCGATTATTGGGTGAAGATCGAGATGCGGGCCGCGCACCAGCAGCCATCCAGCCCCCACCATCGCCGCAATGGCAAAAATCTTCAGCACCATCAATGTGCTTTGCACTGCGCTGCCCTGCTTCACCCCGAGGCAATTGACGAGCGTCAGGATCCCCAGCGCCAGCCCTGCCAGCAGGCCATCGCTGAGCGGGACGCGGGTTAATTCCACAAAATAATGTGCAAAGGTTACGGCCACCGCGGCCATTCCGCCTGTTTGGGTGACGAGCAGCAACGCCCAGCCGTAGATAAATGCCACGCCGGGATGATAGGCCTCGCGAAAATAGGCATACTGGCCGCCCACGTCCGGATGGAGGGCGGTCAGTTCCGCATACACAAAGGCTCCTCCCAGCGCGATGATTCCACCCGCCGTCCAGGCGCCCAGAATCATGAGCGGAGTGTGAACTTGCCGGGCCACCACGTAAGGGTTGATGAATATGCCCGAACCCACGATGCCGCCCATCACGATCATGGTGGCGTCAAAAAGTCCCAGGCGGCGCGCCAGCCCGGCGCCCTCGCCTGTGGTGCGAGCCTGGGTTGCATTTCCTTTCATCGGCACGGGGGCCTGGGGTGGATTGGACAAATGCGGGAATTCCTTTTGCAGACTGCCTCGTGAGGCGTCAAGAAACTCAAGGACAATTCTAAGCGGAGCCCGTCTGTTATATTCCAGTGAAAACCTGACTTAATATATTCAAGTATGAAACCGCAACCAATGTGTCCAGTCGGTAGCGGAGTCATTTGCGCGAATCGGGTGCTCCACGCGGCGTCATTCCCGCGAAGGCGAATCCAATCCTTAGATCCTTAGAATTGCGCGGACGAATAACTGGATTCGCCTTCGCGGGAATGACTCACCGCGGCGGGGCTAGAAATGAATCGAATTCCGAATGACACAACTCGCCTAATCCGCCATCACTCGCCACATATCTTCTCCGGAAAACTTCAGCCTCATGGCCACGCCGTTGACGATGTCATGAAACCGAATCCACTCCGGACTCTGCGGTTCGTCGCGAAAATAAAACAATCCACCGTCGCCCGCTTCGAGGGGCACCACTCCGTCCGCCATCAGCTTGCCCTTGCGAACGACGATATGAAAACTGCCAATCCACGGGCTTTCGTTGCGATAGTGCCCGAGATAACTCTTCCACTCCGCGGGAAATTCTAACTTCGCCGGTCCTTTATATTTGGAGTTGGTGTACCAATCGTTGCCCCAGCCCGCGTCTACAACTGAACTCTTAGGGTCCTTGGCGTCGGCCCGGCTAAAAACCAGGGGGAACCTCTCGAACGCCGGATCCCCCACAATAAACGTGTCTGTGCCCAATCCTTCGAGGGCTATTCGTTTCCCTTCATGCAGCAATGACAACTGCTGGCTTTCAGCAACCAATTCCAGTTTTCGCCCGTCGTCGCACTGATAGGTCCCCGCATAATCGGCCGCGTTTTCAATCTCGGTCGGGGAATTAGATGGCGGCATCGAGGGCAGTGGTTTTTTTCCGCGCGCGGCACGCATCAATTGGATGGAATACTGCACCACCGGGTTAGGCCGGTAGCCCTGCATCGCATTGATGGATGCGAACGCGCCCACGCCTTCGTCAATATCCACCTGAAGCGCGGAAGCAAAGGAGACCATGCCACCCGTGTGGCGCACAATCCGGTGGCCATCGAGCGTGTCCACTGCGATCCCGTAGCCGTAGCTGGCAGTGGGACCGAATTCCTCCGCCTTGACGTGTGCCTTAGAGAATAGATCAAAGCTTTCCTCCGATAGCAGCCGCGTACCAGGCCCCTGTCCGTGATTGGCAATCATTTGGATGTACAATCCCATGTCGCGCGGAGTTGAGGAGACGCAGCCCGAACCATCGGTGAGCACGATCGCCGGAGCCTCACTTATACGGCCATGGCGAGAATAGGGTCTGTCATTTTGAAAGACACAATAATTGCGCGCCGTTTTGGGGCGGATATCCAGGGTAATCGAGGGTTCGCTCTGGGTCATGCCCAGCGGCTCAAAGATCCGCTTGCGAAGGACATCAGGCAAGGGACGCTTGTCGAGCGTCCAAAGTAAATGCCCGAGCGCAACATAGGCCATGTTGCAATAATGGAAAATCTGCCCTGGAGCATACGCGGCGCGATGTTTTTGCGAAGGGTCGGAGAGAAAGAGAGGCGAGTTGCCGGGCAGGCCGGAAGTGTGGGTCAGTAAATGGTGTACGGTGATCGGCTCAAAGGCGGACTCGATGCGGAACCAAGGCAAATACTCGGTGACCGGTTTGTTGAGGTCGAGCTTCCCTTCCTGGCGAAGTTGCAAGAGGCAGTTGGCCACAAAGGATTTGCTGATGGAGCCGATTTGAAAGAATTCATCCGGCCTGACTCCGATCTTGCTGTCCACATCGCTGAATCCGTAGGTCGCGACGCGCTGCACCCCATCGCGATCCGCCATTACTAGCGTCATGCCGGGTGAATTCATGTCACGCATGTATTGCTCGATGAAAGTATCGAGGTGCGTGAAAACTCCGGCATAACTGCTCGCGGTGCTTTGTGCGTTGGATTCAATAACTACGAATTTGCCTGCGGCAGACACCGCAACTGCGCGCACTCCAAGATTCATTAATTGCCGTCGAGTCATGGACAAGGACATAGCAACCTTGTAGAGAGGGCAGAACCTCTGCCCTATTCAAATTGTTTGCGAAATTCCTCGAGCTTTGCTTGCAGATCCGAAACCTGCTGCTTAATGCCGGCAACCTCGGTCTCCAGTCGTGTAATCCTTTCGCTGTCGGCGGAATTTTCCGCGCCCACCTCGTTCGCCGCCGGCTCGCGCAACCAGGACTCCTGCTCGCCGGAAAGCTGGTGAGCATACCTCGCCTCTTTGGTGCCGGCCAGGCGCGGGAGAACTTTCACCAGAGGAGGCTCCCGCTTCATCAGGCGTTGTAAAGCGGTGTGCACCTCGCTCAGGTCGCCGAATGAGAAGATGCGTTCGGATCGTCCGCGCAGCTCACCCGGAGTCTGCGGGCCGCGCAACATCAAAACGCACATGATGGCCGTCTCGGGCCGCGTGAAGTTAAATACTTCTTGAAGGCGGTGCTCATACTTGGTCACGCGGCTGTCCGCGCCGCCCGCCGCAGCCGCCAGATTTTTCTCATTCAGGCTGTGCAGGGCGTCCCGGACCGTCTCTTCATCCAAATGCATTTCCGGATCGCGGTTGGATTTCTGATTACAGGCGTTAATGAGCGCGTTCAATGAGAGGGGATAGTAATCGGGAGTGGTGCTCTCTTTTTCGACGAGGGAACCGAGCACTCGAACTTCAACTTCATTGAGAAGGATATTCACGGAGCGAGATCATACACCAAGGCCGCCCGCTTCCAAAATCATACGAGGCCAAGGTGGTGGTACAGTTTGATTCTCTTGAATCGGCGGTTGGAGTTTACCCCGCCGGGGCGGGACCACCGTTATTGATTAAACAGTTCTGGCGGTCTCGCCGAGGCGAGCAGGCGCCAAGCACCGCTACAACAAACCGAGCCACAACTCAGGTTAATCTCAATCGACGGTTCGGGCCGGCTCTGCGCTCACGAGTATGAATGTTTATGGCGCCGTCCACCGAAGCGCGTAAATTTCCTCAATGCTGACATCGTGCATCAACAACGGAGAATCGCCCGGGGCGAGCCCTGTCCACGTGTCCAGGCTCCAAAGCTGCTGGTCATCACCAAGAGCAACCACCTGCTCCACCTTGTGATCCGATACCCGCACCCGCCCGATTCCCGGGGGGTCCTCAAAACGGTCAAAATAAATGTATTCCCCGTCATGAGACCAGTTCGGGTACCCGATATGCAATTTGGCTAACCGAATGCGCTCGTGCTTTCGCAGGTCGAAGAGCACCAGCCCACTGGAATCATCCGGCATGGCGGCGATATACCGTCCATCCGGGGACCAGCGCGGCGAGGCATACCCCTGGGAGTCCGGTAAAGCCGCGACTTGGTGAGTCTTGAGGTTGAGTATCAGAATGGTGGTTTCGCGGGCTGCCCCTCGTTCCTCCCACGACGATTGCTCAAATACCAGTGAACCGCCGTCAGGAGACCAGTTCGGGTCGATCTCGTGGCGGGTTCCGGGCATTACCTGTTGAGGCGTGCCTCCTCCCGATGAAACCAGGTAGATTTTATAGGGTTGGCCGGGTATCCGGGCGTGGAAGGCAATTTGTTTACCATCAGGCGACCAGCGAGGAAGGAAGACTCTCATCGGAGGAAAAGTGAGCTGTACGGATTCGCTTCCATCCGCCCGGCTTCGCCAAAGTGTTTGACCAGGATATGACACGTAAGTGGCCCACTTCCCGTCTTTGGAAAAATCCGCTCCCGATGCTGAAATTCCGGAAAGGTAGGGGCTAAAAGTGAGTTTCTTCTGGTCATATCGTACCAATTCACCTCTGGGCTCTTCGCCCATGGCATAGAGAGTCTTGCCATCCTTGCTGGCAATGGGCGCCGAAAAACTGATAGGGCCTCCGGTCAGTTGAGTTGGCGCTGACCCGACATTTCTGAAGAGGCCCGAGACCTCTGGGATCGCCCAAATCTCGCTTCCCTCGTCTTTCAACGCTTCATAGACAAAGTATCTGCCGTCCGCGGTCCAATCACCGCAACACTTATTAGCCGGCATGGACTCGCCCTGGAATAATTGACGCAGATTATTCCCATCAGCCGAAATCTCCCAGAGTGAGTGGACGTCTGTCTTAGGATCGTAGAGCGAAAAGCGCAAACGCGCGCCATCCGGCGACCAGCGAATCCAATAGGGTTCCTGCCCGGTACGTTGATCGATCTTCAGCAAGCAATGGGAAGCCGTTCCATCTCCGTGGGCCAAATACAGTCCACTCAGATTGGCATAAGCGATTCGCTCTCCGTCAGGAGACCAACTGGCGCTGAGGGCAGCAATGTCTTCCAGCCGCCGTGGGGACCCGGCAATTAGCGGCTGAATCCAGACGGGGTCGTTCATGAGAAGTGACGGGCTTGCCAGCAGAATCTTTGAAGAGTCCCGCGAGATCGCGAGAGGCGTAGGCGAGTCAAGAGGCGAAGGCAGAGTGCCAACCTCCCCACCGCCAGTCGCCACTTGGGCCAGGCTAAACTTGCCTCCCGCCGCCGGCACTGAGAAGTAAAGTCGAAGTCCGTCACTGAGAACCGGCAAGGAGAGATTGCCGATTCTGGCCATTTTTCTGCGGCCGCCATTCGTGATGCGAGTGTATTCCTCTACTTTGGGCGGCGGAACCGGCCTTCGGACAGCAAAGAACAGAAGTCCGAATATCCCAACTCCCGCGACAGCAAGGTAAATTATTAGCCGGTGGGAAACCGGGCTGCGCTCCTCCGCGACCGAGGCAGACCTACGTGCAGCCTCGGCATGATTCGATCCTCCCGCTGAGGTATCATCAAGGTCCGCTAAATTGCTAGCCTCCCCTTTGGCACTGGAGGACGGCGGAGGCATTCGAGTTGGTGGATCGACGGCAGCCGGCAAGGATGGCTCCGGTACAGACTCCGGCCCGGGTTGAGCAGTCGCGACTCGTGGAACTGGTTGCCCTCCAGCCTGCGAAACTCGGACGACGAAGTTAGAGTCAAATGGAAATACGAACCGATACCCCTTCCCCACCACTGTCTCTACAAACCGCGGTTGGTCGCTTTGGTCACGGAGGGCGAGTCGAACCTTACTGATGGCAGTGTTGATGTTTCGCTCGGTATCCAGGTAGGGATTTTTGCCCCACAAAGCTTCCACAATTTCGTCACGCGTTGCCAATCCCCCCTGCTTCTTAACCAACAGGATGAGCAACTCCATGGGGATGCGCTCCAAATTGACGTGCATTCCCCCACGCCGGAGCTCGTAACGGTCTAAGTCCAGCTCAATGAGAGCGGGTTGGTTGGTTTGACGGGGCACTTCTTCCTTTTGCAGACCTAGTGGACTAGGAGTATACGCGAATCATTACCTGGGTCAAGTACTAGGCTGTTGTATTTCAATAGGTTGCAGCTTTACACCATCTTTACACCATCACGTCTCCGTCTTGATTGACACTGCGCGGATGTAGGGCAATATTGCCCCGCGAGAATCAAGGGCTATCCGAGCAAAGAGGAAGATTAAAGATCAAGTCCCGAAGTGAACCGGCCCGCGACAGCCGGCAACACAGGACTTTCGTAAACACGGGGAAGTGTCTTTCATTGAGGAGCGACCATGAAAAAATTCCACCTTCTTCTGGTAGCAGTTGCAATTGTTAGTATTCCGGTGTTTGCAGGGGCACAGGTTAGTATTCCCGTGATCACTTCAATTTCACCGACCACAGCCATGGCAGGGCAATCGTTTACGCTGACCGTAACCGGCGCTAATTTCCCGGCCGATGCGCAAATAACGTGGAACGGAGTTCATCACGCTACAACCTATTTGAATAGCTCGACATTGACGGCCATCATTGGGGCGGGGTCGGTTCCAGCGGCGGGGACAGCCAACGTCTCCGTTTACGTTCCGGGTGTCACGATGACCATTACACCTGGTCTTGCCGTTACAACCACAACCATTCCCAATGGAGTAGCCACCACCGCGTATGGCGCCACTTTAACAGTTTCTGGCGGGACGGCGCCATACACCTGGTCGCTGGGATCGGGAAGCGTCCTTCCCGCCGGCCTCACCCTGGCGCCCTCGGGAGCGATCACTGGGACGCCTACAACAGCGGGGAATTATTCCTTTGCGGCCAAGGTGACGGATGCAGGCGCCCACTTCGTGTCCTACACATATGCTGTGGTCATAGCCGCCCCGGCAAACGCTTGTGTGGGATTGACGATCTGCCCGTCGGGTTGCAGCAACCTTATGACCGACCCCAGTAATTGCGGCCAATGTGGACGTGGCTGCGCCGCTGGCCAGGCATGCATGAACGGGCAATGTGCCAATACCCCCTGCTCGTCGGACGCCAACTGCATCTCCACCAGTTACTGCGCCTCCGGATACTGCGCGCCCAAAAAGGTAAACGGAATCGCATGTACTGCCAATGATCAATGTGCCAGTAACATTTGCAAGAGCGGGCTGTGCAGCGCCACGCCGTAGTTTTTATTCCCGGCTCGTTTTTTTCGAATGCGCGTTCCGGAACGGCAAGGCCGCTGTAAATATAGCCGGGCCCATGGGCGCTCCTGAGACGCAGCAGAAACGTAGTTTGGCCTCTCGATTCGCTGCTATCTCAGGGGCGTGCAGGCCAGAAATCGCGGCCTGCCAAATTAGGAGGGAAAATGAATCAGCAATATCGGGGCTTTTGGCTGGGGATTCTCTTGCTCAGCCTGGCTACGGTGAGTCCCGCCAGCGCGAAAGACCGGGCAAAGAACCAGACTGCAATTACCAAAGAGCAAGCAGATGCCATCCTTAACGAACTAAAGCAAATTCACCTGCTCCTGGCAGACCAACAGAAAGCGGGGACGATCGGGGCCAATCCTGCGCCTCCGCCGGTCCGCGTGAAACTTTCGGAGGGAGGATATTCTCTGGGGCGACTGGATGCGCCCCTGACACTCGTGGAGTTTTCAGATTATCAATGCCCATTTTGTGAGCAGTTCCAGGCCAAGACTTTCCAGGAGCTGCGGAAAAACTACATCGATACGGGCAAACTTCGGTTTGTTGCTCGCGACCTTCCTTTGGATTTCCATACTCATGCCCTGCCAGCGGCGCAAGCCGCTTGGTGCGGCGGAGAACAGGGGAAGTATTGGGAAATTCGGGATGTTCTGGCCAAGCATCCCAATCAGCTCGAGCCGGACGCCATCCTGGATTATGGCCGGCAACTGGGTTTGGATATGCCGCGATTCCGGACCTGCATGGACAAGCAAGAGTTCCTCCCCCAAATCAACAAAGAAATTGCGGAAGCACAGACCCTGGGGATCTCGGGAACTCCATCCTTTGTTCTAGGCAAGACCGACAAGTCTGGCATCGAGGGCACGCTACTCGTGGGCACCATGCCCTACACTTCCCTCGACGAAAAAATGCGTGACTTGTTGTCGCCAGAAACGAAATAGAGGTTATGGATGATTAGTCAAGTGAACCGGTACAGTCGTGGCGGCAACACTAAATCATTGGGTGGGATTACAACTCTCGCCATGAAGTTAAGGAGGAACCATGTATAAAACAAAGTTGAACATGATCCTTGCAGGCACTTTGGTAGTCTTGTGCACCGCGATCAATTCCAAGGCAGTCTCGGTTTCGACGTTTTCTCTCCCCAATGCGATCGTGGGGAACGCCTACAGCAGCCCTCTGGCAGCAACAGGCGGGATTGCGCCTTACACCTGGAAAGCGACCAGCACACTTCCCGCCGGGATATCGCTGGGCACGGGTGGAATGCTAAAAGGAATTCCCACTACGGCGGGAACATATTCGATTAACTTTCTGCTTACAGACGCAGCAGGAGCGAGCGCAAAAGAAACTCTCACACTCACGGTCGTAAAGGGATTGTCCACGACCACAGCGGACCCCACTAATTCAACCGCAACTTCGGGCAGCACCACTGCTCCCGCCCCGGCCATTTCTTCTCTAAAGATCACAACCACCTCGCTAACCAATGGGACCGTCGGAATCGCGTATTCAGGGAGCCTTCTGGTAACCGGAGGCAGGTCACCGTATTCATGGACCATCCAAAGCGGTGCTTTGCCTCCTGGAATGACATTGGGAGGTGGCGGGCTGTTTAAGGGAACCCCCACAGGCTCAGGGTCTTATTCTTTTACGGTGCACGTACTGGACTCCTCCGACGCGTCGGCCTCGTATACGTATAGTTTGACCATCGTTACGCCGTAGTTTTGCCCATAGGATTCGCAAGACCTGGAACTGCGAATTCAAGGATGCAATTCCTTCAGCGGCGGAGCCATGCAAAAAACAAGGGGAACGGACGGCGTACTACTCGCTGCATTTCTATTCGCGACGTCGTCTGTGGCGTATCCACAAAAACCGGTTATCAGTTCGATCTCTCCCGCGGCCACGGTTGCGGGAGAGGCGGGCCTTTCCATCACAGTAAGAGGGTCGAACTTCGCTCCGGGCGACGCCGTGCTTTGGAACGGGTTGCGGAGGTCTTTGGCATTCATCAACAGCAATCAGTTGCAAATGACGGTAGCAGCCTCAGACCTTGCCGCTGCCGGCCAGGCATCAATCCAAATCACCAATCCTTCCGGCGCGTCGAACACAGTCTATTTTGTCATCAGCGCCCCGGCTGGAATTACCATCACCACGCCATCGCTACCCAACGGCACGGCGGGGGCGCTTTACAGCACACCACTGGCAGCTGCGGGTGGTACTCCGCCCTACAACTGGAGCAGTGTTCCACTTCTGTCCGGACTGACGCTCTCCGCTTCCGGCGCATTGAGCGGAACCATTGCCTCCCCCGGATCATATTTGCTTGTGATTAGGGTAAGTGATGCAACCAGCCTGGTCGCCACCAGGACCTACAGCCTGCAGATCGATCTTCCCTCCGGGCTCAGCATCGCCACCCAAACTCTCCCCAACGGGACCGCCGGCACTCCCTATCAACCAATAGTTTTGGCTGCTTCGGGCGGAAGGCCTCCTCTTACATGGTCAATCGTCAAAGGTAAGCTTCCACCGGGAATGACACTTTCATCAACTGGAACATTGGGCGGAACTCCTGTGGACAGTGCCGTCTATTCGTTTGCCGTCCAGGTGACTGACTCGGCAAAGAACACCGGCGTTTTGACTTATAGCCTCACGATCTTGGCTCCATGAATGCACGTGACCCAAAAAGTCACCTGCCGCAGGCAACGCAATAATCTACTTACAATCTAAGATAACGAAATGGCATCACCCGCCTTTCTCTTTCGTTGACACAAACACCTCTACCCATATAATGCCCATATATGGAAATGGCTAAAGTTTCGCCGGCCGGCGAGCGGCGGTACCTCCTTACCGGGGCCAAAGGGTTTATCGGCGCCTGGATTGTGAAGAGTCTGATTGCGCGCGGCGATCGCCCGTGGATCTTTGACCTCGATCGCGAGTCGCACCGCCTGCGCGCACTCTTGACCCCCGATCAACTAGGTCTTATCTCATTCGTTTTGGGTGACGTCACTCATTTTGAAGAACTCGACCGTGCCGTTTCAGACCACGGCATCACTCACCTCATCCATCTGGCGGCAGTCCAGGTGCCGGTTTGCGCCGCCAATCCGCGCATGGGCGCTCAAACAAATGTCCTGGGGACGCTCAACGTTTTTGAAGTGGCCCGGAAGAGGAAAGACCTGGTCAAGCGGATCGTTTATGCAAGCTCGGCGGCCGTTTTTGGACCGGAAGAATTCTACGGGGCGGCCATGGTTCCAGAAGGCGCTCCTCTCGAACCAGGCACGCATTACGGCGTTTTCAAACAGTGTAACGAAGGAAACGCCCGCGTTTATTTTTTGAATGACGGCATTTCAAGCGTCGGACTGCGGCCCTGGGCGGTTTATGGCGTCGGGCGCGACGTGGGAGTGACCTCGGGACCCACCAAGGCCATAAAAGCCGCCGTGCTGGGCCGGGATTACACTATTCGGTTTACCGGTGGACTGGACCTTCAGTACGTGAACGATACCGCGCAAATTTTCCTGCGCTGCGCTGATTCCGATCTACCGGGATCTCTCGTTTACACCTTGCGCGGGACCGCAATCCAAATGACCGAATTTATCAGCGCGCTTGATGAAGACTCACCCGGGGCGCGAGGACACATCACGGCCGCGGGGCCCGCTCTTCCCATTGCATTCGATTTGGACAACAGCGCCCTGGTGCGCGACCTTGGCGATGTGCCGAACACTCAACTGGCACAGGGCATTCGAGAGACGCGGCAAATTTTCGAAAGGCTCCGCGATGCCGGCACCCTTTCGACCGACGATTTGGAAACGTGAGTGGGGAAAGAGAGTAAGGAGTAGGAAGTAGGGAGTAGGGAATCGGGAGTAGGTGGGGAGCAATATCGTCTGATTCGGTTTGGGTGGCATTTGAACCTGGCATCATTGCGAACCCCGCCACCCGGCAGGTCATTACAGCGAAGATTGTCCTCCGCAAAGGCGGGGGTGCGCGAATCCAATACCGCCAGGCCGATCGCGTTTCCAATGATTTGTGAAAATGGATTCCAGCTTTCGCGGGAGTGACTGCCTTTGGGAGCGTCCGCGTTGGGCAAATATCACCAACATCCCTGATGCCGTTCCCTTGACAGGCCCGCTGGGCAAAAAATGAAAGCCGCGATTCTTGAGGACGTTCAAAAGATGGTCGTGCGGCGCATCCCGGACCCCGCCCTGGCGCGCAACGAGGTGATGATCCAGGTGCAGGCCGTGGGTGTGTGCGGCACTGACCTTCACATCTTCCGTGGACGCGGGAACTATAATTTGGACGCGCGCGGCCGCATCATTCCTCTCGCCGAACAGCCGCAGATTCTCGGCCATGAATTTTCGGGCAGAGTTATCGATGTGGGCAAAACCGTGACTGACCTCGAGGTGGGCGACCGCGTGTTGTGCGACGAGGGCCGAAATTGTTTCAGCCAGGAGAAATGGCCCCTGTGTTCTTATTGCGTCACCGGGGACTCCCACCAATGCGAGCACTACCGCGAACATGGCATTACCGGGTTGCAGGGGGCACTGGCCGAATATATTGCCATGCCCGCCGTAAACTGTTTGAAGCTGCCGGACGCACTGCCCACGGAGCATGGCGCGCTGGTTGAACCCCTGGGCTGCATAGTTCATTCCAGCGAGCGGGCAGAAAGCGCCGGCGCCCGCTATTCATTCGCTGGCCAGAGCCCAATCCAAAATATTTTGATCTGCGGCGCCGGGCCGGCGGGCCTGCTTTTTCTTCAATACTTGCGAAGTGTGACGCGGTTTGAAGGCCTGATCCTGATTAGCGATGTGCGGCAAAAAAATCTGGACTTCGCGCGCGACTTCGGCGGAACTCCAATTAACGTGGCAGAGGAAGATCTGCCTCAGGCAGTTCAGGACAGGACCCACGGCGAGCGGATTCACTATCTGATCGAGTCTTGCGGCAACTCGATTATTTTCGAGCAAATGCCAAGCCTCCTTCGCAAACAGGCTACCGTGCTCCTCTACGGCCACGGACATAACGGGCGCGACATCGGATTGTTGGGCAACGTTTTATTCCTCGAACCAACCCTGGTGGCTTCGGCGGGCGCCTCCGGCGGCTTTGAAGCGGATGGCAGGCCGGCCACTTTCCGCCGCGCGCTGGAGCTTGTGAGTTCGGGCAAAATCAGAGTACAGCCTTTTGTCACCCATCGTTATACGGCGCTGGAAGACATTCACCTGGCCTTTGAGCGCGATTTCCAGCGGGCTGAATATATCAAAGGAGAGCTGGTGCTTCAGTAGGCAGAGGGCAGTAGGCAAAAGGCAAAAAGCAGTAGGCAGAAGGCAGAAAAAGTAAAGCAAAAACTTAAGTTTTTCTCTGGTCAATTCATATTCATGGGGAAAGTTAAGTATACAAAATTCGCTCTGGCTCTTTTCGTGGCGCTTCCCGCTCTGCTGGCATTTACGCCCGCATGCAATCGGCGGACTCGTCCCCTTTATGCCGTGATCCCCAAGGGCCAGGCCCACATCTTTTGGCAGACCGTGCATGCGGGAGCGGCCTCCGCCGCCGCCGAAGCGGGAGTGGATATCGACTGGAATGGACCGGCCATGGAGACGGACTACTCCCGGCAAATCGCCATCACAGATGATTTTATTAATCGTCATGTGGACGGCATCCTGCTTGCCCCAACCGATCGAGACGCATTGGTCCCCGCTATCCATCGGGCCGGGCAAGCCGGCATTCCGCTTTCGATTTTCGACTCGGCGGCAAATAGCGATGAATACGTTTCCTTTGTGGCCACGGATAATTACGGCGGCGGCGTGATGGCCGCAACGCGCCTCGCTGAAATTCTTCACGGCAAGGGCAACGTGGCCATGATCGCCGTGGTGCCCGGCGGTGCTTCAACTTTGGCGCGCGAGCAAGGCTTCACCGAGACGCTGGCAAAGGAATTTCCAAATGTAAAGCTGGTGGCCTCGCAATACGGCATGTCCGACCGCGCCCGGTCGCTCGCCGCGAGCGAAGATATTCTCACCGCGCACCCCGGGCTGGACGGAATGTTCGCCTCCAACGAATCAAGCAGCATTGGCGCCGCCCAGGCCATCAAAGCACGCGGGCTTACGGGTAAGGTAAAACTGGTGGGCTTTGACAGCTCGCCCAGCCTGAATGATGACCTTCGCGCCGGAGTTATCGATTCTCTCGTCCTCCAGGATCCGTTTCGAATCGGGTACGAAGGCATGAAAAGCCTTCTGGACCATCACGCCGGGGCGAGTGTTGCGAAGACGATTGCTCTCCCCCCTGTACTCGTCACGCACGACAATATGAACGACCCCAAAATGCAGCAATTGTTGAGCCCGGATATCGAGCGCTACCTGAAAGGCTCGAAACCATAGCCCCCGCATGACAGACGCTGCCCTCGATAGCATTCCCACAGTCCAATCCCCGCCCTTGGTCGAACTGCGAGGCATACGAAAATCGTACGCTGGAGTCACCGTCCTCAAAGGCGCCCATCTGCGCATCGAACCCGGCGAGATTCATGGCTTGGTTGGCGAAAACGGTGCTGGAAAATCCACCTTGATGAAAATTCTGGGAGGGGAAACCCAGCGCGACGACGGTGAAGTGACATGGCTCGGGCAAACCGCGTCCCTGGCCAATCGCGGGCAGGCGGAGGGACTGGGCATCACAATGATTCACCAAGAGCTGAACCTTGCGCCCCATTTGAGCGTGGCTGAAAACATTTTCCTGGGCCACGAGCCCCGGCTGCGAGCACTGCCGGGCTTGGTGGACCGCCAGCGGGAAATGGCGGACGCAAAAGCTTCCCTCGACCTGCTTGGGTTCAACCTCAACCCGCGGACAATCGTTCGATTCCTCAGCCCTGCCCAACGCCAGCTGGTGGAAATTGCCCGCGCGGTCGTGCGCACTCAACGTTTGGTGATCATGGACGAACCGACTTCGTCGCTCTCCGTCCATGAAGTCGAGGATTTGTTCCGGGTGGTCCGTCAATTGAAAACGCAGGGGACGGCAGTGGTCTTCGTCACCCATCGTTTGGAAGAACTGGCCCAGATCGCGGATCGCGTTACGGTTCTGCGCGACGGCGAAACCGTGCACGAGGGTCCGATGCCATCGGGTAATTTCGGCGAGCTGATCCGAGCCATGGTAGGCCGCGAGTTGAAAGACTTCTATCCAGCGCGCACCGCCCAAATGGGGCAAGCTCTACTCGCCGTGGAAGACCTCGGTCACAAAAACAAATTCGAGGGCGTGACTTTTTCGATATCGCGTGGAGAAATTGTCGGTCTGGCGGGATTGGTGGGGGCGGGAAGGACGGAGGTGGCCGAAACAATTTTCGGCGCAACACCCGCCGACAAGGGCCGCATCTTTATTGAAGGTGCGGCCGTGCGCATTCGCACTCCGCAGGATGCCATTCGCTGCGGCATGGCCCTCTTAACCGAAGACCGAAAGCGCACCGGCCTGGCGGGCAAGCTCGCACTACGCCACAATATTACCATTGCCAACCTCAGCGCCCTGCTCCGCCAAGGGCGCCTCGACCTCAATATGGAAGCACGCGTGGGCGAGGAATACCGCCAACGCCTGGGCATCCGCGCTTCATCCACAACCCAGAGAGTGGAAAGACTGAGCGGAGGGAATCAGCAAAAAGTGGTTCTGGCCAAATGGCTCTATCGGCAGGCACGCATTTTTCTGTTTGACGAGCCCACCCGGGGAGTCGATGTGGGCGCAAAAAGTGAAATTTATCGTCTAATAAACGAACTTGCCCAGTCGGGAGCCGCAATCTTGATGGTATCCTCCGAGCTTCCTGAAATCCTCGGGATGACTGACAGGGTGCTCGTGATGCGAAATGGTCGAATGGTGAAGGAACTGGTTACCGCGGAGACGAACCAGGAAGAGATAATGCGGTGGGCGACACTTTCGGAAGTATAGTGCGAAAAGAATGGCAAATGGCAAATGGGGTATGGCAATTTTCAAATGTATAAGACAAAAGGCATCAAGATGCTGTTAATTCGATTTGGGGTCTTTTTAACATTTGCCATTTGCCATTTCACATTTGCCATTTGAAATTCCTTTCTCTATGAGCAACGATTTCCCCGACCTTGCAATGAAAACGGATTCCCACTCCACCAGCGAGCAAAGCACAAGCCGCGATTGGCTGGAGCGCGTGCTTCCTTTCGCCAGCGTCACCATATTGTTCATCGCGCTCTCCTTCGCCTCCCCTTATTTTCTGACTGTACAAAATCTATCCAGCGTGGCGCGGCAGACCGCGGTGATCAACATTATTGCCCTGGGGATGACGCTCATCATGATCTCGGGCGGCATCGATCTCTCCGTAGGCTCGGTGATGGCGTTTGCCGGAATTTGCGGCACGATGCTGCTGCAGGCCAATGTCCCGCTGCTTCCGAGTATTTTCGGAGCCATGCTGGCGGGCGTGACGTGGGGGCTGATCAATTCCCTGCTGATCACGCTACTCAAGGTGAGCCCGTTCATCGCCACCCTCGGCACCATGGGAGCCGCTCGCGGCCTCACTCTCGTGATCACCAATGGCATGCCCGTGGTCCGAATGCCGGACAGTTTTGGATTCCTGGGTGACGGCACCGTGCTTCGAGTCGTGCCCGTGCCGCTGGCCATCCTTGTTTCCCTGGCATTGCTCACTGGTTTTATTTTGAAGTACACTCGTCTGGGACGCTATGCCTACGCCATCGGGAGTAATATGGAAGCGGCGCGATATGCCGGCGTTCCCATTCGTTTTTATCTGATCGTGCTGTATTGCTTTTGCGGCGCGCTCACCGGACTGGCGGGGATGATTGAATCTTCCCGGCTCATGACCGGCCAGCCCACCGCCGGGCAAGGGTACGAGTTATCGGTGATCGCCGCGGTGGTGATTGGCGGCGCCAGCCTCTCCGGTGGCGAAGGGACAGTGACCGGAACGATCGCCGGCGCGTTCTTAATGGGCCTGATCTCGAACGGCAGCAACCTGCTCGGGATTTCGCCCTTCTGGCAGCAGGTCTTGATTGGAGTGGTCATCGTCCTCGCGGTATCCGGGGACGAATTGCGCAAGCGGCGGCGCCAGGGACAGCACAGTTAGATTTCGTCGCAAGGTGCAAAGTCAGAAATGAATTCCACCACGCTCGAAGACGTAGCCATCATCATTCGCCCGGAAAAAGACAACATCGCTGTGGTCACGGCGGACTTCATCGAAAATGGCGCCCTTATTCAATACAACAGCGAGTCCTTTACCATTTCGGGCCGCATCCTGCGTGGACAAAGTTTTGCCATCAAGCAAATTCGCAAAGGCCACGCTTATATCACGCTCGGCGATCCCATTGGCTTGGCGTCGCGCGCGGTTTCACCCGGCGATCCCATTGACGATTCAAATCTTGAGGACCGCTTGCCGCGCCTTTCTGTGCGCTACAGGGATAATCGCACGCGGTCTGCGCCTGACCCGAAGCTCGCCGCGCTGACCTTCAACGGCTTTATTCGCCCGGACGGCACGGTGGGCACGCGGAACTATGTGGGGATTGTTACCTCCGGCATGTGCTCCTCCACTGAAGCCCACGAAATCGCCTCGCGTGCCATGCGGGAAATATATTCACGTGAGAAATTTCCCAACGTGGACGGCGTGGTTCCCATTTCGCAGGAGTCCGGCTGCGGAATGCCGGACGGCAGCGCCGTGGATCTGCTCAACCTGCTCCTGGCGGACAGCCTCCGTCATCCCAACCTTGGCTCGGCCATCTATATCGACCTGGGGTGCGGGAAAACCTGCGTTGAATGTTCGGCGCCCATCTTTCAAAACGCCGTTCCCGATTTCAATCGGCGGGTCGTGAACCTGGTCATTCAACTTTCAGGCGGCAGCCGCAAGACGGTGGACCGAGGCTTAGAGATTGTCGAAAAACAACTTCACTATGCCAACCAATTTGGCCGCCAGCCCGTTTCCATTTCCAAATTGATTGTGGGCACCAAGTGCGGCGGCTCTGACCGATGGTCGGGCGTCACAGCGAACCCTGCCGTGGGCGTGGCGGCGGATAAATTTGTGAAAGCGGGCGCCGCCGTTCTGCTCCCCGAGATTCCGGAACTGCAAGGGGCCGCCATGGTGGACTTGGCCCAGCGCGCCCGTACCCGCAAAGTAGGGCGCAAATTAACCCAGGCCCTGAAGCGATATGAAAAATACGTCCATTCATTCGGCGCAGACTTTCGCGACAACCCGTCGCCAGGCAACATCAAGGGCGGCCTCTATAATATTTTCCTGAAATCGAGTGGAGTGAAGGCCAAGGGCGGAACGTCCATCGTGGAAGACTTGGTGGAATACGGCGAGTGGCTCGGCGAACGGAAAGGTCTTTACGTCCTCTACACTCCGGGCTACGACCAGATTTCAACTCCCGCGCTTTTTTTGAGTGGAGCGCAGGTGGCCCTGTTTACCACCGGCCGCGGCACCGGAATTGGTTGCGCCCTCGGCCCGGTGATGAAAATAGGATCCAATTCCCCGCTGGCAAGAATGAACGGTGACATTGACATCGACGCGGGAACGATCCTGGAAAAGAAATCGACTATCGAAGAAGTGGGCGAGAAGATTTTTCAGGAAACCCTCGATGTCGCCTCCGGGCGCGTGCATACGCGCGCTGAAGAAGCCGGCTACCATACCGAATTCAAAATTTGGGAATCGCTCTGGCCGTCTTTATAGGCAACGTAGGGCTGGGCGACGAGCGGCCTTATCCTGGCCGATTCCAAGTTTTTTTCAACCTGCTTCCTCGGCCCGGCAGCGGTCCTAGCATGGGACTCTCGGTTCACTCAGGCATTCACCTGCGATCCAAACCTGGCTTGTTGGACAGACACCAAGGCGATCTGAACTATGAAGGCGCTGACTGCAACCAAGGCAAAGTATGCGCCCACCTGCCATTCTCCAAAAAAGGTTATAAGGCACAGTAATCCATTGGAAAGGTAAGCGATTTCCATGGCCAGCACAAGGTTGAACTCCCTGGACACCAAACTTCTCGAATTCTTAATCAGAAAATAGGCGCCAAGAAACAGAGTCACCGGCGGCACGACAAAGGACAGCCAGTCTTGAATGCCTTCAGGCCAGCCCTCGCTGCTCATATACAAGTGGACTGTTGAAGCGACCATTGCCGCGCTAAGCACGTACGCTATTGCTCTTTCGAGGTGCGAAAAGGAACCCGACATGTTCCAACGAATTGATCCGGCAAAGGCCAGGGGTGCGAGGAAAAACGAAGGGCAAGCAGCCACATGTGCTCTTGAAAAGCGGCTGCCAACGGCGAGACCCCATAAACGAACGGCAGAAAAAGACCTGCAATCCCTGTCATTCCCACTACAGTGAGAACGAAATGAATTACCATTTTTTTCGACTGAACTTGAGGTGCGCTCATATTTCCTCCATTTAACAACTCGCGGAATTATCTCCGCCTGGAATAACTGCTTTCGATGCAACCGGAATTTCATCCGTCCAGAGTCTTTGGACCTGTTGAGCTTTCCCCAGGCCTTCGTCCGGCTTGGTGAGTTAGAGACTAATTGAGGAGAAATACTCGCGCACTGGGGCGTATGACAGTTTCGTGACTGTCACAGCCCATCGAAGCGAATAATGCCGGGGCGGGATCATTTGAAAATCGTAATACCACAATCCCTCGACTTGCGGGTGGATAAGCTTAACCGGGAGGGAAAACCGCGGGTGCCAGCATTAGCCACAGAAGAATGTGTGAGAATTCGCATAAGTTCCCAACGGCTTCTTATGGGCACCCAGCGGAGATTGGGTGTTCTGGCTCCCCCCTAACAAATCATTTAAGTCATTCACGCTCAATCTCTATACCCAGCTCACGAACTTTTTGCTGAAGGCTCTGGCGGTGCAGGCCGATGGCGGCGGCGGTGCGGGTGATGTTGCCTCCGTTGGCGCGTAACTGCGCGGTGATATAAGCTATTTCAAATTGCTCTTTCGCTTTTCGAAAGTCGCTGGTTTTGAGAAGGGCCGCCATCAGCGGCTCGCCGGCACGCGGCGACGTTCCGCCCGCCGTCCCTCCGGCTGAAGGCACAATGGAGTTCTCCACAAAATCGCTTAGTTGGAGTTCGTTTCCTTCGCTCATCACAATCGCGCTTTCCAAAGCGTGCTTGAGCTGGCGCACGTTGCCCTTCCATTCGG
Organism: Terriglobia bacterium; assembly: GCA_035308965.1. Taxonomy (GTDB): domain Bacteria; phylum Acidobacteriota; class Terriglobia; order UBA7540; family UBA7540; genus DASYXZ01. The sequence goes on from DATGFN010000047.1 coordinate 56,758, forward strand.
CGGCAACCAAACGGTCCTGCGCGGGACGGGAAATAGAAATGGGCGCCCGGCCGTGCTTTTCGCCCAACATGCGGCAGAATTCCTGGATCAGAATTGGGATATCTTCTTTGTGCTCGCGCAAGGCGGGCAATTTTAGCAGTACCACACGCAAGCGATAATAGAGGTCATCCCGAAAAGTTTGTTTTGTGATTTCCGCCGCCAAATCCTTGTTGGTGGCGCTCAGAATGCGCACATCCACATCAATTGATGCGGTCCCGCCCAAGCGCTCGACCTTTCGCGCCTCCAGCACGCGCAGCAATTTCGCCTGCGTGGTCAGGGACATGTCGCCCACTTCGTCGAGAAAAAGCGTCCCCCGGTTCGCCAATTCGAATTTCCCTTTTTTCTGTGATGTGGCGCCGGTGAAAGCTCCTTTCTCATAGCCAAAAAGTTCGCTCTCAATCAAGTGCTCGGGCAATGCCGCGCAGTTCAAGGCAACAAAGGGTTTTGATCCTCGATTCGACCGCCGATGAATTTCGTGCGCCATCAGCTCCTTGCCCGTCCCACTCTCGCCCTCAATCAACACGGTGACATCCGCGGATGCCACGCGTTCCGCCAGTTCGAAAAGCTGGCGCATGGCAGGACTCGAACCTATCATGGCGCCGAATTGGCCCTCCGCCACCAGCCGCCGCTTCAACCACTGGTTTTCTTCGCGCAAATCAAGGTGATCGAGAGCTTTGGCCACCACCATCCGCAGTTCATCCACTTCAAACGGCTTGGGGAGATAGTCATAGGCCCCGGCCTTCATCGCCTCCACGGCGACTTTCTCCGAACCGTAGGCCGTGATCATGATGACGGCTGGGGAATTCTCTTTTGCCTTCAGCTCCTGGAGAAACGAAAGGCCGGATTCTTCCGGCATCTCAATATCCAAAAGCAGCAGGTGCGGATTTTCCGAGGCCAGCATGCGGCGCGCGGCCGCAGCGCTCTCCGCTTCCACGACCTGATATTTTTCTTCTAAGGCGCGCCGCACTCCATAGCGCGCCGTTGCGTCATCATCCACAACCAGTATGATTTTTGATTTTGGATTGTCGATTTTGATTTCCTCCCTAAAAGAAAACTTCCTCATGCGTCAGCCCGCGGTTCGAAATCGAACCACGAAGCGCGCTCCGCCTTCGGGATTGATCGGACTTGAACATTCGGCCGCCCCGCCGATCTCTTCCGCCCGGCGGGCGACAATCGCAAGGCCCAGTCCGGTTCCGCCCGGGCGCGTGGTAAAGAAGGGTTGAAATATTTTCTCCTTCACATCCGTCGAAATGCCCCTTCCATTATCTTCCACGGTGAGTTCAGCCGATCTGGTTGTGCGCGGATGGGCCGAGACTTCCACCCGCACTATTCCACCTGGCAAGCTCGATTCAAGAGCATTCACAACCAGGTTCGAAACAATATCACTCGCCGCCTCTTCCCCGCCTTGCACCGGGCACGGCAAGGTTTCCGAATCGAATTGCAGGCGCACCGCGCGGCGGTCGGCTTCCGGGCGCATCAGTGTGATGACGCGCAACACAACGGCGGATAGATCTGCCGGCCGGTCAATGTCGCGGGCCGGCTTGGCATAACGCAAGACCTGGGAGATGTTGGCATTCAGCCGGTCGATTTCATTGGCCACCAGCGTGCAGTCTTTTCGAACTCGATCCGGCAGGCTCTCATCTTCCTCCAGAAGTTGAACCACAGTTTTCATCGAGCTCAGGGGATTCTTGACGTTGTGGGCGATGCGCGCCGCCATTTCGCCCAGAAAGGCCATTTTAGCTTTTTCAGCCAATTTACGTTCAAGCTGAACTTTCTCTGCAATCAGCTGGCAGAGTTCCAGGGCGGCGGCCAATTGGTCCGCCAACATCTGTAGCGCGCCGAATTGATCGCCGGAAAGATCGGACGTCACGGGCGTCACAAACAGGTTCCCGATAATATTGGTCCCGCGGCGGATGGGGAAAACTCGCACTTGGCTCAGCTCGGCGCCTGGCACAACAGGGCAATGAGGGCTTGCCTGTTCCAGTTCAACTTTCTCCACGGACAGCTCCGCCGGAACGCGATCCTCCACAAACTTTTTGAGGGAGTCCATGTCTCCCGAGCGCATGGCAAAATGCTGGATCTCGTCCGACAATTTTTGGACGCGCTCGAACTCCGAAACAAAGGCGGAATGGAGAACGCGATTGATCCGTTTCTTGACCGGCTCGAGCAGGACCACGAGGATAAAAATCATTACTGATTCGGTGGCCACGGCGGGAAAAATGTCGTGCGACTCGAGAACCCCTCCCAGGCGGCGAATTCCGTCCAGGTAAATAAGCAGGGCAAAAATCACGACCAGGGAATAAACAAGATTGCGTTGCACGCGAAGGTCTAGAAATTGATAGCGGAGGATGGAATAGCCCACCCAAATGCTTGCGAGTACCGCCACCAGCATCAAGAGAGTTGGAAATGTCCCGCCCAGTCCAATCGGAGGAAGTGGATGAAGCAGGTAAGCCCACGCGAGGCCCGCTGTCAAAAACATTTGGAGTCCCGCCAGGATATTGTGAAATCGCTTGAGGGGCCCGGGCAAAACACGACGGGCGGCGTCCAGACTGAATCCGGAGCTCACCATAAGCGCGCTCATCATCCACACGACGATGGGGCGCACGAGAGGCCGAATCGAGATTACGGGGTCCACATCAAGCTGGCTGAGCAGCATCCCCAAAAACCACGGTAAACCGGCCAGGGGCAAGTAGAAAAGCGCCATGAGCAATCGCAGGGGAAACCCCATAGGGCGAAATTGCGCCGCGTATTCCTCCTGCACGTGAACCAACAACGGCGGAGTGAGGATCAATCCCAGGAACGGGATCAATCGAGAGGCTGCGGAAAGAATGTTAGGACCGATGCCAAAGTTTAATCCCACATTAAGCGCCAGCAGATTTCCCGAGTTCCACATGAACAGCGCCGCCATCAGTGCGAAGAGCACCCACTCCAGCCGGCGCAACCGCCGCTGACCCACGATGAGCACCATCAGGAAGAGATGGACCAGTCCCCCGAAGGTGTACACGATCGATTTGAAAGCAACGAGGGACGAAAAGTCGAATGCAACTTCCAATGCAGTACCTCAGGCACAAGAGTCAAAGACACCCTTGATTCGATGGTGTCCGGATTTGCATCGCAGGGAGGGCGGGCCTCTCGCCCGGTCTTTCTTTTGATTGCGGGCGAGCCCCAAAGCAATGCCTGGGGCCCCAGCCCGCGCTCCCGGGAAATTTAAGACACTACCGTTAGTTTCGATGCTTCTCTGCTCGCGTTCACGCCAAGCTTATCTTATGCGAGCAGGCGGAAAGTCACAATTGGGTTGACTTTTCGAAGGCGACTTCACAAACTGTGACGCGAATTCCCGGAGCGTATTTGGCGATGCACGCGGTCGCGGAGGCCCATGGATCGTGGCCCACCATTCCGGCGCCAACATTTCTTACCATGAGAGGCAAAATAACATTGATGAAGAAAACGCTTTTGTTGTTTGTACAGGTCATTTGCCTGGCATTCGTTGTGGCGCAGCCGGTCGCCGCTGACTGGAAAAGTTTGGGAAACATGTCCGCCACCCCACCCTCGGGAAACGCTGTCGCTTTTAGTGATGGGCAGAATACGGTGACCCTCTCCGTCCTTGCTCCTGACCTCATTCGGGTGCGCGTGACCAACGGAAAATCAAACGGTCCCGACTATTCCTACGCGGTCGCAAAAACCGATTGGCCCGCGACCAAAGTGGAATTCGCTGGAGACAAAGGATCGCGAATTATTAGAACTTCTGAAATTGAGGTTCGGGTCCAACTCTCGCCCTTCCGATTGGCATTTTACGATCGTGAAGGCCGACTGATCTCCAGGGACGCTGCGAATCTGGGCGTGGCTCGCGATGGCGACCGCGTTCGTAGCTGGAAATCGATGCCCGCGGACGAACATTATTTTGGCCTGGGCGAAAAAAGCGATACGCTCGACAAGCGCGGACACACCTATGTCATGTGGAATACCGACGCCTACGGCTGGGGCGCGAACACCGATCCTCTCTACCAGGACATTCCGTTCTTTATCGGTCTGCGCCAAGGCAAGGCCTACGGGATATTTTTTGACAATACTTACCGGTCTTCTTTCGACATGGGCGTGGAATCCCCAGACATGTATTCGTTTGGGGCGGAAGGTGGCGAGCTCAACTACTATTTTTTCTACGGACCAGATCCGAAAAAAGTCCTGGGCCGCTACACGGAGCTGGTGGGGCGCTCGCCATTGCCCGCACGATGGGCTATCGGGTATCACCAATGCCGGTACAGCTACTATCCGGAAAGCACGGTGCGGTTCATCGCTGATAATTTCCGCCAGCGCCATATTCCCTGCGACGCGCTTTTCCTCGACATTCATTACATGGATGGGTATCGCGTCTTCACCTGGGACAAGACGCGCTTCCCCGACCCGGCGCGCCTCCTCTCTGACCTCAGCCAGAGCGGGTTTCATGTGGTTACCATCGTCGACCCCGGCATTAAAGTAGACCCCAATTACAGCGCCTATCAGGAGGGCGTGGCCGGCGACTATTTCGTGAAGAAGCCGGACGGCAAGATTTATGTGGGCAAAGTTTGGCCCGGAGAGAGTGCGTTTCCCGATTTTAGCAGTGACAAAGTGCGCGCGTGGTGGGGCACGCTTTACAAAGGCCTGCTGAGTGATGGAGTGTCGGGCATTTGGAACGACATGAACGAGCCCTCCGTTTTCGAAGTGCCGTCCAAGACGATGGATTTGGACGAAGTCTTTTCCGACAATGGCCTGAACAGCCCGCACGCCAAGATTCACAACGTCTACGGCATGTTGATGTCGGAGGGCACTCGCGACGGCCTGCTCAAGTTGCGGCCGAACGAAAGGCCGCTGGTGATCACTCGCGACACTTATGCCGGGGGCCAACGCTATGCCGCTGTTTGGACCGGCGATAATTCCAGCACCTGGGAACACCTGGCCATCAGCCTGCCGGAAATCATGAACATGGGTTTATCCGGCATTGCCCTAGCCGGGGCGGACATCGGCGGCTTCGCCATCGGCGCTACTCCCGAACTCTATACCCGATGGCTGGAGGTGGGAGCCTTTTATCCCTATTGCCGCACGCACACGGCGTATGGAAACCCGAACCAGGAACCGTGGTCGTACGGAAATAAAATCGAGGAGATCAATCGCCGGTCCATTGAATTGCGCTACCGCCTCCTGCCATACCTCTACAACGCATATCATGATGCAGCCCAGACCGGCTTGCCGGTGATGCGCGCCCTGCTCCTGGACTACCCGGACGATCCCGCCGCGGTTGGTCAGGATTCTGAGTTTCTCTTTGGCGATGATCTTTTGGTTGCTCCCGTACTGTTGAGCAATCACACCCAGCGTGAAGTTTATTTGCCGCGCGGTGTTTGGTACGACTTCTGGACCGACCGCCGTTACTCCGGCCCCACCAACATCACGGTTGACGCACCCCTGGAGCGGATTCCACTCTTCGTTCGCGGAGGCGCCATCGTGCCTACGCAACAGTTGGTTCAGTACACGAGCGAAGCTCCCATCAATCCCCTGACATTTGAGATTTATCCCGATGGCTCATCGTCTCGCGAATATTACGAAGACGACGGGCTCAGTTTCGAGTACCAGCGCGGCGTTTCTTTGGACGAGCGCGTGAGTGCAACGGAGAGTGGCGGACAGTTCAACATCACAATTTCTTCACCCACCGGGACATACAAGCCCTCGGCCCGCTCGCTGATGTTCAAGGTCCATTCCCAGCGCAACTCTCCCCATAACGTGGAAATTGGCGGCAAGCGGGTCAATGCTCTGCGCGCCGTAGCCGATCTGGATCAAGCGGTTGAGGGATGGGCGTACGACGAGATCAACAACACGGTTTGGATTAAAACTCCAGACCAGGGAATGGCCATGACGGCACAAATCGAGAAGTGAATCGGCAAATAACCGCTGTAAGTTTGGAGGAAAAATATACTCACGCAAAGGCGCGGCGGCGCAAAGGCCCGCAAAGCAAGGCTCAAAGCTCGATATGTTTTTGCTTTGCGTCTTAGCGCCTTGGCTTGAGATTGTTTGCTTCGTTTTTCCCGGCGGGTGTGAGAGAATTGTAAGGTTTGTTTCGGCACACTTCTAATCCCGACACATCCTATGGATAAACTGAAGGGCGGCCAAAGCCATTATCAGCCCCAGAAAGACTGATGAATAACAACTCCCCGACCAAATCTGCGGGAAAAACTTCGCCAGCGGCCATCCCCCGCGTCCTGGTGGCAACCACCGCCATGCTCACCTTCATTTCCTTCTGGCGGGCCGCGGCCATTGTGTTGAATGACATGGGGTCGTCCGCGTTCTATGCGGGCGCCATTGCCGAACACTTTGTGGGTAGAACCGCGCCCTGGTTCATTTTGGCTATCATGCTGCTGGCCTACGCCGTGCGGGCACTTTACATTGAGAGTTGCAGCATGTTCGTGCGCGGCGGCGTCTACCGGGTGGTCAAAGAGGCCATGGGGTCGACCCTGGCAAAATTTTCCGTGTCCGCCCTCATGTTTGATTACATCCTCACCGGGCCCATCAGCGGCGTTTCCGCCGGTTTATATCTGGTCGGCTTGTTGAACGAGCTCCTTCAGTACACCCATTCGAGCGTAGTACTGCCCACCAACCTAACCGCCGCAGCGTTTGCCATCATGGTGACGGTTTACTTCTGGTGGGAAAATATAAAGGGCATTCCCGAATCAAGCGAGAAGGCGCTGAGAATTATGTATGTGACCACCGTTATGGTGGTCTTGATGATTGCTTGGTGCGGCTACACCCTTTGGGTGCGAGGCGCGCACCTTCCCCCCTTCCCTTCGCTCGCCACTCTGACCTATTCAAAGGACGCTCTGGGCTGGCTTAGCCGCACTCAACTGCCCTATACCATTGGGCTGGTCGGGATCTTGGTAGGACTCGGCCATTCGGTTCTGGCCATGAGCGGCGAAGAAACGCTGGCCCAGGTCTATCGCGAGATTCAGCATCCGAAATTAAAGAACCTTGAAAAAGCGGGCTTCGTTATCTTTGTTTACAGCCTCATTTTTACCGCCGGCGTGGCATTTTTCGCCGTCATGATCATCCCCGACAACGTGCGCCAGAATTTTTTTGACAATCCCATCGGCGGTCTCGCCATGTATTTGGTGGGACCGCTTTCGCTCCGCCTGCTCTTCCGCGGCTTCGTGGTGGTGGTGGGCACGCTGATGCTGGCCGGTGCCGTGAACACCGCCATCGTAGGTTCCAACGGCGTACTGAATCGAGTTTCCGAAGACGGAATCCTTCCGGGCTGGTTTCGTCATCCCCATCCACGCTTCGGGACGTCGCACCGCATTCTGAATCTGGTGGTGGGCTTGCAAATCCTCACCATCGTCTTGAGCGGAGGCAACATATTCGTCCTTGGCGAGGCCTACGCTTTTGGCGTCATGTGGAGTTTCGCCATGAAGTCGCTGGCGGTGCTGGTTCTGCGATTTACGGAACCAGGCCCGCGTGATTTCCGCGTGCCTCTCAACCTCAAGCTGGACAAGCTGGAAATCCCTATCGGCCTCGGACTGATCACCATGACCCTGGTGGCCCTCTGCTGCATCAACCTTTTCACCAAACAGGTGGCCACAGTTTCCGGGGTAGCATTCACCATCATCTTTTTTGGAATCTTTACCGCTTCGGAAAAAATTTCGCACAAACGCGGAACCACTCACTCCGAACTCGACCAATTCAACCTCGAACCCGGAAGCGATCTGGCGCCGGAGGCACTGGGTGTGCGTCCGGGAAATATTCTGGTGATGGTGCGAGACTATAACACTCTCTATAACCTTGTCCCCGTTCTCGACCACGTCGACACCCGCAAACAGGACGTGGTGGTGCTTCACTTGCGGTTACTGGAACGCGCCGGTGCGGGCGAGCACGAACTGGAACCCGACCAGCTTTTTGGGATTAAAGAACAAACTCTGTTTACCCAGGCGCTCAGCCTGGCGGAGAAGAAAGGCAAAACAATCCATCTGTCCGTCGCGGCGGCTTCGGAAAAATGGGACGGCATTCTGCGCGCCGCGCAGAGCTTGCAATCCTCAACTATTGTCCTGGGTGTATCCCCATCGCGTTCCGTCGCCGAAGAGGCGCGCATCGCCGGCCTTGCCTGGGAGCAATTGACTCCTCCCCGGCCAAACCTCACGCTTCAAATAATTTCGCCCAATAGCCAGGAGATGATTTGCTATCTCGGCCCGCACGCGCCTCATCTGACTCCCAAGGAAATCGAGTTACTGCACAGCATCTGGCTAGATTTGAGCTGCGAGGTCGCACCCGAAGAACTTCACCATCACGACGTCATTCACTTTGCGCTCGACGAGTTGAAACGCGAGACCCAAAATGGGAACGCCTGCCGCCCTGAATTCGTTGCCCGCCTGCGGCAACATCTGAAAGAAATCAGGGACCGCCGCACTCCACGTGGTTGATGAAAAGTTAAAAGGGGAAGGTTAAAGGGTAAAGGATGAAGGTTGAATGCAATTAGGTTAAAGGTAGTAGGCCGGCGAAGTGGTTTTTCCCACTAAAGCGCCTGGGTTATTCAACGCTCGATATAATTTAAACATTTCTTCATACTTCATAATTCATACTTCACACTTCATATTTCATCCCTTTCCCTTTCTTCACTCACGCCTGCTTCTCATCCTCGGGCCGGAAGACCTGTGTCAGAGTGATCCCGATAGAAACCAGGAGGACGCCGGAGACCATCAACAGGCTCAAATACTCATGCAGGATGAAGTGCGCGGAGAGGGTGGCAATTAGCGGGTTAAGCGACGCGAAGGCGTAAACTCGCGCCACTGCCATCAGCCGCAAAGCGGTGAAGAAGCAATAAATCGCGATTATGCCAGAGAGCACTCCACTCGCCAGGAGGGCCACCAGATTTTGTCCCGCTGTTGCGCCGATCAAGTTACTGCGACCCATGACGGCAAGTCCTGCTAATGCTACAACCTCACTGGCGAGGAACTGTAGAAGGATGGCCGTGGACTGATGCGCGCCGCGCAACTGGCCATCACGCCACAAGACGCCGGAAATCCCATACGTGAAAGCCGTGAAGAGGGCTAGTGGAATGGCCCAATACCAATGTGGAGATGCGGGATGCCCCCTCAATTGGCCCCAAGTGAGAATGCCCAGTCCAATTCCCAGGAGTCCCACGCCGGCGAGCGCCAAAGTGTGAATCCGCTCACCCAGAAAAAACCATGCGATGAGTGTTCCCCAAATTGCGTACGTTTGCAGCACAGGGATTGTGATCACTACACCACCTATCTGCATGGCGAAGTAATATGCGAAAAGCCCGAAAGTTGAAAGAATCCCCGCCACGAGCAGTGAAAAGACCGCCCGATTGCCAATGTATTCGGGTGACTTACGAAGAATTTGGCCCCAAGTTCGATTTTTCAAAACAAGGAAAATCCCAAGCAAGAGACTTGGCAGCCCGCGCACCAGTGGGCCCACGCGTGTGGATGCGTGCGCAACTGCCACACGATCAAGGATCTCCCCGGAGGCGTACCCCAGCGCGGTACCCAAAGCCCACGGTTCGCCGCGGCGTCCAATATTTTTAATTCCAGTCGTTGCCATCCATTTCACTTTCCGTCCTAACTTCGGGACGGCGGCGCGATAATTTGCTGAGAGTACAAAAATGAGGCCGAACAATTATGCATGATTCAGATAAATTCTTTACAAACTCTTTGCACAACCTGGCTTGAGCGCCCGGGCCTGCGATGCTAGACTGATCGTGTCCAAATTGGACGACCTTCGGGGCAGGGTGAGGGAAACGGTTTTCACAGCTTCCCAATTCCCGATCGGCGGTATAGCCCGCGAGGGAGTGAAATTGATGATTGCCGATTTAAGATCGACGATTTGAAGATGATCATGAACGACCGTCTTCGATCGCCAATCGACAATTTTCAATCGTCAATTCCCATTCTCACGATCCGGTGAAACTCCGGGGCCGACGGTATAGTCCGGATGGTAGAAGGTCAGGCGCTCATCTTTGAGACGTGGGCGTGCCTCTTTATTCGCGAAGGGGCGCGCGCCGACGTGTCATTTTGTCCGCCCTGATCCATCCCTCCCATCATTGCCCCGATGAGGGGTAATCGGCTTGAATCGATCGAAACCAAGATTTCCATTATTGACTGTGATTCGGTGGGCGGCACTGCTCATCTTGCTCCTTGGGTGCGTCGCGCTCCATGCACAAAATTGGAACGCGAACCTTGATGGCGTGGTGCGTGATCCCGCCGGTACGCCTGTATCCGCAGCCTCCGTACGCTTAAACAACTCCGCCACGGGTCTGGTCCGCCTGGGTTCGACCGACGCGGATGGCCATTACAGTTTTCCGCTGCTATCCGCGGGCGCCTACGATCTTGAAGTTGCCAAGCCGGGGTTCGCCGCGATGGAATTCTCCAAAATCACTCTCCAAGTCGGGCAGACGGCGCGCATCAACGTCACGCTAGAACTTTCTCACCTCCAAACTTCAGTCCAAATCGATGCCCAGCCCTCCCTGGTTGAATCCGCGTCGCCCGCACTTGGCGACGAAATTGAAAATCGCCGGGTAAGCCTGCTCCCTCTTAACGGACGCCAATTTTCACAGCTTGCGCTGCTCGCGGCGGGCGCCACGCCGCCCTATCCCAACGGGGCCGCTCAACAATTCAATACCGCGGCCCAGGGCATCGGCTTTTCAGTAAACGGCCAGCGCTCGGAGCGCAACAACTTTTCGCTCGACGGCGTGAGCATCATGGAACCCTTCGCCTACAGCATTTCCGTGAACCCTTCCATCGATGCAGTCCGTGAATTTCGCGTTTTGGAAAATTCCTACTCGGCGGAACAGGGAGTCACTTCGGGGGCGCAGGTCAATGTGGCATCGCGTGGCGGCACGAATCAGCTTTCAGGGACAATGTACGAATACTTCCGCAACAGCGCGCTCGACGCAAAGAATTATTTTGACGATCCCGTTCGCGACATTCCTCCCTTTCATCAGAATCAATTCGGCGCCAGCCTGGGCGGCCCACTGCGGCGCGATCGAACTTTTTTCTTTGGCAACTACGAAGGTTTCCGCGTTCACCAAAGCGTGACCAACACCACTTTGCTTCCCACCGATGCCGAGCGGCGGGGAGATTTCAGCGGGACCAACCCCCTCACCGGACAACCGTTTCCGGCCATTATTGACCCCACAACCGGGCAAACCTTTTCAGGTAACCAGATTCCGGCCGGCCGAATTGACCCGCTCTCCGCGGCGATCCTGGCGCGCCTGCCTCTGCCCAATATTCCCGGAGCGGCGCCAGGAGCGAACAACAATACCAATGTGGGCCTGAAGAATGAAATCACCGATCAGTTCATGTTGCGCCTGGACCATCAATGGACGGAGCGCGAACAGGTATTTGCGCGTGCACTGGTCTTTAATAGCCGGCAGCTCTTCCCTTTCGTTTCCAATACTTTTGCCCAGAATCCATCCGCGCCGCCCGGTTTTGGGACCAACAAAAATGATACAGGTAGAAATTTTGCGCTGGGCCTGACCTCGGTTCTCAGCCCAAATACGGTCAACGATTTTCGCTTCGCCTATGCGCCTTATTTGGGTAGCAAGGAAGCTCAGAACATTAACAGCGGATTCCTCGATTCACTGGGAATTTCGCGGGCGCCGGGCGCTACCAATCGCGGCATCCCCGCCATCAACGTTCCGGGCTACGCGGACATGGGCGACAGCGATATTTTTCAGCCCCAAATCAGGAATGACAATTCCTATCAATTCGCAGACAACCTGGCATGGGTTCACGGCCGCCACACGGTCAAGGTGGGCGCGGATTTCCGCATCTTGAGGCTCTTCTATCGCGTCGAAGATTTCGGCCAGGGAGTTTTTTCCTTTAGCGACGGCTTCAGCTCGGTTTCCGGAACCGCCTTCTCCGATTTTCTGCTGGGTCGTCCGTTCCTTTCCTTTGCGCAGGCGGGAAACTCAGGCGGTACCGACCACTTGAATTATTTGGGCGCTTACATTTCCGATGAATTTCGCGCCACTCCCCGATTGACCCTCACTTACGGCCTGCGCGAAGAGTTTTATACTCCTCCCACTGACGCCGGCGGGCGCGCGTCCATCCTCGACCCGACGAACGCCAACCGCTATATTGTGTTAAACAATCACGGGCAGGCTCAAAGTCTTTTGGCTGATCCGTTGATTCAAAATCTCAAGCAGAACTTCGGACTCCAATTCATTACCTCTCAGCTAGCTGGCCTTCCCGCATCGCTTATCCGGCCCGACTACGCCGGATGGGCTCCCCGCCTGGGGTTTGCATATGACCTTTCGGGGAGCGGGAAAGATTCGTTGCGCGGGGGCATCGGGGTATTCAATTCACTCGGTGAACTCGATTACACCGCTGAAACCCGGCTGAGCGCACCCATCACCGAATTCCTTTTTGGTCTCGACTTGTGCCGGTTCTATGGGCCGGGCGCCTGCGGCCAGCCCTACGCGCCGCCGCAACTGAGTTATGGGCTTGCCTACCAATTGGGTAATGCGCCTCCGGATTCCATTTCCTCGCCGCCCGACATTCGCAATGGCTACGTCTATGAGTGGAGCCTTTCGCTCGACCACGAGATCTCACCGTCCACCGTTCTTTCAATCAGCTATTCGGGATCCGACGGCCACAAGCTTCCCCGCCGCTCGCTCCAAAATCAGGGCGTGCCCAACGAGCCCGGCGTTCGTCTTGGTTATCACCCGCAGCCCGGCTCCAACCAATTTGTTCGCGCCACTGACGTCAATTCCAATTACAACGCCATGATCGTTCGCCTGGAGCGGCGTTTTTCGCGCGGTGTTTCCTTTGTCGCCGGGTACACTTTCGGAAAGTCCATTGACACCGCATCGGGCTTGCAAGGCACCAACCAACCTCAGGACAACTACAATTTAAAGGCGGAGCGCGGCCTTTCCGATTTCGATATTCGCCAGCGCTTCGTGCTCTCGAGTAATTGGGAAATCCCGCTGGGCAAAGACCGCCATTGGATAAGGTCAGGACCTGCCGCAACCGTCTTGGGTGATTGGGAACTCTCCGGCATCGTCACACTTCAATCCGGCCAGCCGCTCACAGCCATTCTGAGTACGGCGCTGAGCGGGACGCAATCGAATGGGACCGATCGCCCGGACATGCTCGCCAATCCCAATCTTCCTTCCAGTCGGCGCAACCCGGATCAGTGGTTCAACACCGCTGCCTTTCAGCCGCCGCCGGTTTATTTTGACGCGCAGGGAGCCTTCAGCATCCCTGGCAATGAGGGACGCAATGTAATCACCGGACCGGGGTTGGTTGGAACCGATATGAGTCTGGAGCGCCATGCCCGCCTTGGATTTCTGGGAGAGAGGACGAGCATGGTGTTGCGCGGTGATTTTTTCAATCTGGCAAACCATCCTAATTTCGACCGTCCCGGGCTGATACTCGGAACATCCAATTTTGGTCGGATCAGTTCCGCCGAAAACTCCCGACAGATCCAGATTTCCTTGCGTGTGAATTGGTAGTGCCAGCAGGAGAGCAGAGATTTCTTAGTTGGGGAGGGTTTCCCGTGACCAAATTCCAGGTCAATTGCATGAGCCCATGACCCCGCTTTCGGGTGGAGAGCCCCAAGCGAGCCCGGGAGGGCTAACTTCCTCAATATAAAGGAAATAAAGGTTTGAAACTAGGGTAAACCCCTTAGCAGGATCAGGCATCATACGGAATGTCCGCAACATTTAATGGGGGTCATTACTTCAATGTATCTTTCAAAACGAAATCTTGTATGTTTACTCGTGTTTAGTGCGCCCGCCTTTGCCGGCTCTTCCGTTCAAGGTGTCCACAACTTTTACCAGGTCGATAGCCATGTATACCGGGGTGCGCAGCCCTCCGAATCTGGCTTTCAATACTTGGCGAAGCTTGGGGTCAAGACCATCCTGGATTTGCGCGAAGCAGGTGATCGCGCTTCGCAAGAAGAGCGAACGGTTACAGCTCTTGGGATGAAATATATCAACGTTCCAATGACTGGCCTTACTCCACCCACCGAGGAACAAATCTCCAAAATCCTTTCGCTGATGGAAGACGCCAGTATTGGTGCGGTGTTCGTGCACTGCATGCGCGGCGCTGACCGTACCGGCGTCGTCGTGGCCGCCTATCGGATCGACCACGACCATTGGACTAACGATCGGGCTCTTGAGGAAGCGAAGTCGGACGGAATGAGCATCTTCCAAACTCCGCGCAAAGATTACATCCGGAGTTTTCAAGCTCATATAATGGAAGCGAAGAGCGCGATTAAGGCAACCGTTCCGGCTGTTGCCCTGCCTTTGGCTGAACCAGCACGCTGAGTTATTGACAAGGCTCACGTGTCTTGGCAGGTCTGGCAAGCATATCGCGCGGGAGGCTAGACTCTTATACAGTGAGACTGGTCTCTATTCGGGCGTCGTCGAAACGAAATCGGGAGCGCTTGGTTTTGCAGGTCTTTAGCTGCCACGCTCCCGATTCGGTCGGAGCTTGTCGCGCCTGCCGCGCGGCCGGGTCGTCACGACTCTTAACTCACGAATTACGGTCTGTCACTTTACCCCCAAGCCGCCCCAAATCGAATCGACCTTCTTCTTGGTCTCCTCATCCATCTTAATTTCATCAGGCCATGGCCTTGTAAATCCCTCCGTGGGCCATTTGCGAGTGGCATCGATGCCCATCTTTGACCCGAAATTAGGTAAGCGCGAGGCATGTTCGAGTTGGTCCACCGGCCCCAGGGTGAATTGAATGTCGCGCTCGGGGTCGATATGGTTCAGGGCCTTCCAAGCCACTTCGCGCAGGTCGTGGACGTCAACGTCGTAATCCACCACTACAATGCATTTGGTAAACATGGCGCCCGGCAATCCCCAAATCGCGTTCATCACCTTGCGGGCGTGCCCGGGGAAACTTTTGCGAATGGCGACAATCATCAGGTTGTGAAAGATGCCTTCGGCGGGCATGTGCATGTCCACCACTTCCGGCATCTGCTTACGCATAAGGGGCAGGAATATACGCTCGATGGCGTGCCCGATCCAATAATCTTCCATGGGCGGCGCGCCCACGATGGTGGAAACATAAACCGGATCGCGGCGGCGCGTGATGCATTTGATGTGGAAGGCGGGAAACTTGTCTTCCAGCGAGTAATAGCCGGTGTGATCGCCAAACGGCCCTTCGATTCGAATGTCATCCAAATCGACATAACCTTCGAGGACGAACTCGGCGTTGGCCGGGACTTCCAAATCGACCGTCTCGCACTTCACCAATTCGACCGGCTCATGCCGCAGGAAACCGGCAAACAAGAATTCGTCCAAATCTTCAGGGAGGGGTAGAATGCCGGAGAGCATGGTGGCCGGGTCGGAACCGATTGCGACCGCAACATCCATGCGCCTTCCCATCCCTTTTCCATCTTTATCCGCGAGCGCGTTGCGATCGAGCCATCTGAAATGCTCTGCCCCGCCCTTGTGAATTTGCCAATGCATGGCGGTGGTGCGATCGTCATACACCTGCATGCGGTAGCACCCCACATTGCGGCGGCCGGTTTTGGGGCTGCGCGTGATAACCATGGGGAATGTAATAAAGCGCCCGCCATCCTGCGGCCAGCACTTCATGATGGGGAGTTTGCTGAGCGTCAATTTCTCCCGATCAATCACCTCCTTGACGGGGCCTGACTTCACGGTGCGCGGAAAAAATGAACCGACCTCAGCGAGCTTGGGAAGCATTTTGAGCTTGTCGAACATCCCCTCCGGCGGCTTCATATCCAGAAGTTCTTCAATGCGCCGGGCGATGTCATCGAGCGAATTGACTTCAAGCGCTAATTCGATACGCCTCTTAGACCCGAGCGCGTTAATGAGCACGGGCACCGGGTAGGTGGCGCCGTCTTTCTGCGAGCGCGGATTCAGAAACAGCAGAGCCGGACCACCCGCCTTGGACACCCGGTCCGTAATTTCGGTGATTTCGAGATCGACGTCCACCGGCGCGTCGATCCGTTTCAATTCGCCTTCGCGCTCAAGGCGGGCAATGAACTCGCGCAAATTCGGATAGGCCACGTTGTTTCCTCGAGATTCAGGGTTCAGGATTTAGGGGACAGTGGACATGGGCAGTTCATAAGAGCCCGAATCGCATTCTTTAACTTTCAACTGTGAACTGTCGACTGTAATCTGCCTTGGCAGCATTACAGAATGTGGCGGTCAAATCAAGACTTGTGCCGGTAGTGTCCGGATTACGTCCCCGGCCCGCGCTCCCCGGGAAATTAGGATACTACTCTCGTGTCAAGCCAACCGGGAATTAGCGCGTTGACTTTCCGTGATTCCGGCTGGATACTTTCCTTTCGGGCGTTCCTTCCAAAGTGGCGGTCCATCTTTATCCTCTTGAGGCTGAGGCCATGAGGACTCTCCGCAGTATTTGTCGCAAGGGGTCAGGCGCCGCAGCGGGCCTGGCCGCTTTGCTGACGCTTTGTCTCGCGTGGGCGCCGTTAAGCAAGGGATCCCAACAACCACCTCCGCCTCCTCAGACTGAGCAGGCGGAGATGACCAGCCGCGAAACCTCACCCGCCTATCAATTGAAGTCGGAGCGAAATCTGGTAATGGTTCGAATTGTGGTCCGCGACTCAAAAGGCAATGCGCGGGGGAATCTTCGCCAGGAAGATTTTCACCTCTTCGACAATGGGAAGCCGCAAGCCATCAGCCATTTTTCCGTCGAGACGCCCAGCGCGACCCCTCCCAAGCCCACAACTGGCCAACCCCCGGCAAATTCGGACGACGTAGGTGAAGAGGCATCGAATGCTGCCGTGCCGCATCGATATCTGGCCCTGTTTTTTGATGACGTCCATCTGCGAATGGAAGATACGATGCGCGTCAAAATTGCAGCCTTAAAGTACGTCAACAGCGCCTTCCTCCCCGGCGACCTGATGGGCGTATTTACTTCTTCAGGGCGCGTGACCCTGGATTTTACTGACGATCCGGTGATGGTCCGGCAAACCGTCTCGAAAATACTCCCCCAGCCCATCACTTCTGACCCCGAGAGCGAGTGCCCGGAAATCTTTGACTATCAGGCCTATTTAATTGTTCAGGAGCACGATACCAACTCAATTCAAATTGCTTCCGAAGAGTATTTTCATTGCAACTGTGAACAATTGGGTGATCCGACAGCGCAGGCTCAATGCCGGCAACAAGGCGATCGATCGGTGGAAAGTTACGCCATGCGCATATTAAACGTCTACCAGACCAACACTCAGGCTGCGCTCCGCAGCCTCGATGAGTTGGTCCGCCACCTTGCCGCCTTTCCCGGCCAGAGGACCGTGATGATGGTTTCACCCGGATTCCTCACCCCCACCTTTGAAACTAAAATCGACGAAATAGTGGATCGCGCGGTCCATGCCAACATTACCGTGAATGCGCTGGATGCCAAGGGCCTCTATGCCCCCCTTCTGGGTGGAGACGATATATCAAAAGACCCAATCATTACCCCCAATCGTCCCGACCTCGTCGGCCAAAAAGAGCAGTTGCGCATTAATCGAACGATAGTGGCCGACGAAGCTTTGGCTACTTTGGCCGACGCAACGGGCGGTTTTTTTTACCGAAACAGCAATGACCTAGATACCGGATTCCAGAAGTGCGGTGCTTTATCCGAAGTATATTACGTCCTCGCTTACTCACCGACCAATCTCAAACCTGACGGCGGTTTCCATTCCATCAAGGTCAAGCTTGGCCAACCCGCCGGGCTTTCCCTGCAATCGCGCCGAGGCTATTTCGCCCAGAAAAAATCCACTGACCCCGCGGTTCAGGCAAAAGAGGAAATCCGGGATGCGATATTTTCACCCGACGACTTGAACGAGCTGCCCATCGCCGTTCACACTCAATTCTTCCGGATGAATGAAACGGACGCGAAGCTCTCGGTTATGACCCATCTGGATTTGCGTTTTGTGCACTTTCAAAAGCGCGAGGGGAGGAATTTTGACAATTTAACCCTCGTCACGGTGCTGTTTGATGGAAACGGCAAATATCTTACCGCGCAGGAGAAAACCGTGGAAATGCGCCTGCTCGACACCACTCTGGCCAGGCTCAGCCCCTCCGGCATCACGATGAAGACCAGCTTCGACGTCAAACCGGGCACGTACATGGTCCGCCAGGTGGTCCGGGACGGTGAGGGAGCGCAGATTTCCGGAATCAGCCGTTCGGTCCAAATACCATTTTGAACTGTGGCGTTGACATTCGCCACGGGCCGCCGGATACTACAGCGCATAGAGTTGGGAGGTGCGGGCAGTGCAGGGGGCCACTTCAGGGGGTTAACCAGACGATAAAAACCCATTCTGTGGCAGGTATCATCGGCTTAAACGAACTCGTAGACCTTCGTACCTCTGCTCCCCGGTTGCGCCGCCCACAACGGTTGAGGATGTGACATATCCCCTAAGGTAATGGGGATTTCCAAATCGACTCACCACTCAAAGCTTTTCAGGAAGGTGCGTTATGAACAATCGCCGAACAATCCTAATACTTTCATTCTTTCTTTTGGCATTCTCCTGGCTGGGTCTTAAACCTGTCCAGGCTCCTGCTGTTTTGGGGGCCGTCCAACAGACGGGCGGTCAGACCCCTATCAACTCGGCCGACGTTATCAAGTCGCAAACCAACCTGGTCCTGGTGGATACCATCGTCGCTGATAAAAAAGGAAATTATGTCCGGGACCTGGAGGGAAAAGACTTCAAGGTTTTCGAGGATAACAAAGAACAAAAAATCATCAGTTTTTCCAAAGGGACGGAAGCGAACGCTCCGGGCGCCGCCGCCGGAAGGCACTACATGGTTTTATTCTTCGACAATTCAACCATGAATCTTTCCGACCAGGCCTACGCGCGCCAAGCGGCAGGAAAGTTTATTGAAACAAATGTTGCGGACGATCACTTGATGGCGGTGGTAGATTTCGGGGGCACGCTCCATATCGCGCAAAATTTCACAGCCAGCGCTGACAAATTGAAAAGAGTGGTAAGCAATGTGAAATTTTCCGCCGTCGATCCCAACGACCAGGATACGACTCAGGTCGCCTCCGCGGGCGATGTTACTATTCCCAGCTCCATGGCGAACTTCGGCGCGCGCAGCATGCTGTTGGCAATTCGCGGATTAGCTAAGAATTTGCAGCCCATCCCCGGGCGCAAGACGGTGATTCTTTTTTCAGCGGGTTTTCCCCTAACCATTGAGTCCAGGGCGGAACTTCAGGCTACAGTGGACGCGTGCAACAAAGCCAACGTGGCCGTTTACTCCCTCGACGTCAGAGGGCTGCTGGCGCCCGGAGGGTCCATCCCAGCCGCAGCGAATCCAAATATCGCAACTCCGCTGAATTCCAACTGCCCGCAATCCTTGCAAAGCCCAATCGGTCAGGGGCTCAAATATCCCCGCTCCGACGGTGAATTGGCATTCTTACTCTTCCCTCCTGAGCCATGGCCGCAAAGGCCGACAGGTGGCGGAGGCAGCGCAGCCGGAGGCGGCGGGGGGGGTGGCGGAGGAGGTGGCGCTGGTGCCGGAGGTGGGGGCGCTCGTGGTGGCGGGACTGGGGGAGGCGCGGGTGGCGCTGGCGGAACTGGCGGGGGCGGCACCAGAGGAGGACCGGGCACCGGATCGGGAGGTACGGGCGGTACCGGTACCGGGCGAGGAGCAGGCGGCGGAACCACCGGGACTGGCGCAGGCACACGGGCGGGAGGTGGAACTACAAATACTTTTGGTCCTGCCAATCGCTTTGGAAACAACCCCTTGAATCAGCCTTGCATGCTTTTGCCTCAATTCCCTACCAGCGTCACGGTGAATCAAGACGTGCTCTATGCGCTAGCGCAGGGGACGGGTGGGTTTCCGATATTCAATACCAATGACCTGGCCGGGGGATTGGAAAAAATCGCCCGCGAGATGAACGAGTACTACGTGCTTGGCTACACTCCTTCCGCCAAAATGGTGGAGGGAGCGTGCCATGCGATCCGGGTGCAGGTCGATCGTGGCGACACTAAAGCCCGCTACCGGAGCGGATATTGCGATGTGCCCAGCGCCGACCCCCTCGCCGGTAAAGAAGAGGGCAAGACCCTCGAGCAGATGGCGGCCAACCCGTCAGCCGGGAGCATTCCGGTAACGCTGGAGGCGCCTTATTTCTTTACCGGGCCGAATACGGCGCGCGTGGACATGTGCCTTCAGGTTCCTGCGGAAAGCCTGGCTTTCGAAAAGGATAAAGGGCGCTTCCATTCGGATGTAAACGTATTGGGTATTGCCTACCGTGAGGATGGATCGGTGGGGGCAAGATTCAGCGACGTGGACAAACTGGACCTCGATAAGGAGGGGAAGAAGGAATTTTCCAAGACTGATTTCAAGTATCAGAACTCATTCGAGATTGCTCCCGGAAAATACAACTTGAAAGTTGTGTTGAGTTCCGGCGGGCAGACTTATGGAAAATATGAAATGCCCCTGGCGATCGATCCATACAACGGCAAGCAGTTCGCCATCAGCGGCCTGGTGTTGAGCGATACTCTGCAACCAGTGGCCCAGGTCACAGCGGACCTGGAGGCGGCCATGCTGGAAGGCAAGACGCCTTTGGTGTTCCACGGGGTCCAGATTGTTCCTTCGTCAAGCAACCGCTTTGACCAAAAGGAAAAAGTGGCTCTTTACGTGGAGATCTACGAGCCTGTGCCCATTGTCAATGGCATGCCCCGAGTGGGATTCATCTACAAATTGATTGACCGTAAAACCGGCCAACCTGCATTCACTTCTCCCACCTTGTTGGTGAACCAGGATGCGACCACGCCCGGCCCTGTAATCGCCGTGGGCAGTTTTCTTGATATGGGCCAAATTAAACCGGGAGAGTATCGATTGGAAGTGCAAGCGCGCGACTCCAACCAGAATGCGTCTGCGGTTCGAACTACGGATTTGAAGGTGGAGTGAATTTAGGCGGGGCACTAGTCCTTTGTCTTTGACGTATTGCTGCCGCGGGTGATGTGGAATTTGCACATTCGAGCCCGAAGACATTCCGTGATGCTTCTAAACTGAGCCTGCGAAATAAGGATTGAAGAAGGACAGCAATCGATGGACCGCGGAAGCTTTCCGTTTTGACCAATTCAGACGCCCTTAAGCCAAAGTCCAGTCAACAGCAGGTCAAGCTTCGGCGCGCGCTGCTGGCATGGTATCGGCGTTGCGCGCGGCCGCTGCCCTGGCGCAACAACTCCTCGCCTTATGCTGTCTGGGTTTCGGAGGTCATGCTCCAACAAACCCAGGTGGCAAACGTGATCCCCTACTACCTTCGCTTCCTCCAGGCCTTCCCCACTCTTAAGAGTTTGGCGCAGGCGAAATTGGAGCGTGTGCTCGAATTGTGGTCGGGCCTGGGCTATTACCGTCGCGCTCGAAACCTGCACGCCGCCGCCCGAAGAGTGGCGGCAGAGTTCGACGGCTGCATTCCATCCGATTACCCTCAAATCCGATCGCTTCCCGGAGTCGGTGACTATACCGCGCGGGCCATCCTGAGCATCGCCTACCAGCAACCTTTCGCCGTAATGGATGGCAATGTCGCGCGAGTGGTAGCGCGGCTGAAAGCATTGAAGGGGAATATAAACCAGCCAAGGTTTCGATCGGCGGTTGAGCTGGAATTGCAGAAGCTTCTTTCGCGGCGTAGTCCCGGCGATTTTAACCAGGCATTGATGGAACTGGGCCAGACGGTGTGTTTTCCGCGCGCGCCGCAATGCACGATTTGTCCATGCCACAAGTGGTGTGAGGGTTACCGCCGCAAAATGCCGGAGGCATTTCCCGCGCCTCGGCCGCGACGCGCTACTGAGCTCCATTACCTGGCCGCCGCCATCATAATTCGCAGAGGGCGGTTGGCGCTGGTTCGTGGCCTGGATGATGGGCTGCTGATGGATTTATGGAATTTTCCGGGAGCTTTTGGGAAGACGCGCGCCGATGCGCTCCGGAACCTCGACGCCAAACTCACCGGACTTGTTCAGTCGCCCCTGAAGTTCGGCGCGTGTCCCGCGGAGCTCCGCCACACCATCACCCATCGCTCCATTCGAGTGCACCTTTACCCAGTCGAGTTCCACAGCTCGCTCTCAAGGACCGAGTTAAAGTGGTTCCCCACCAACCGCCTCAACCGCTCCGCGATTTCCCAGCTAGCGCGTAAGATCAGCGAAGTGCTTAGGGAGGGCCCGTAGCGCAGATTGCCGCAATTGCAGTCTGCGGCTTTTTACTTCAATTGGGCATATAATCTGGCCGATGTCACGGCTGCGGTTCCTCCATCATCATATACTGTTAGATAATGCACAGAATAGGATTATTTGAGGTCAAGCCGGACGGAGTGCCGCAGACTGCAAACACGGCAGTCTTCGCTACCTGGCTGACCGGGCTTAAACCAAACGAATAATCAGTTTCGCGCCTGTCAGTCCCAGATGCCGATCCGTGGACCAGCAAGTCTGGATTCGGCGTTCGTTGATAAGGACGAGACCATGGGCATCGGCTAAGGTAAGGGGCTGGTCGTTGAATTTCTTGACGATTCTGCCCGCTTTCGCCAATTCCACTCCATCAAAACCCCGAATGGAAAGAACCGAAAGCGCATCGATGAAATTAAGGAATTGGATTGCCCGGTTCTGATCGTAGCGGCGCAGAAACCAACCGTGACCCTCCGCAACGGTCAAGGCCGAAGTTATAAGTTGTGGCGGCCTGGAGAACATCCGCCGAAACAAATCGTGATAGCTATCTGAGCGGTCCAGAAAGGCAATGAAGGCGGAAGTGTCAACGTAACATTCAGTCCTTGGAGCCATACACAACCTCGTCAATGTTCTGGCTGGATCGCGGGTTCCCCGTTTCAACCAATCCGGCATATCGCATCCATGCCGCTTGCCCGGATGGTGGGAGTACCCGCCGGATCGCCCGGCGTACCAACTCCGCCACCGGAATTCCAAGCACCTTGGCCTCTTTCTTGGCCAAAGCATAGTCCTGTTCGTCGAGGCTGATTTGAGTTCGGATCATGTTATCACCATCCACTCCCTATGATAACACATTCCCAGCTCCGTATGTGAATCGATTTATCCATCCTCCAAATACCCACCTCATTCTCGACCTGAATTCATTCTTCCGCCCAGACGGGCGGAAAACTGCATTACAATAGTTCCCGGTTGATCGCATATACAATTATGGCCACCAAGACCTGGGCGGACAGCAGCGAGATCGCAAATAAGCAGGCGCACATCAGCGTGCAGCGGTACTTTGAGATTTCTTTGCTGCTCATGTTGGGCACGAGCTTCATTACCGTGGCCACCACGGGAAAACTGGACCTCCCCTCCACGATTTTGATTTTCTGCGCGCTTTTGTTGAAGATGTGGAGTTACGTTCGCGAGGCGGATTATTCCCTGTCGCCCCGCACCGTTTCTCGCATCGCCATTTTTTATATTTTCTTTTACGGGCTCGACTTCCTCATTTTCTCCGCCGACGCCGGACCAACGTTGCTCGACCATATGCTGGCCGCTACTGTCCATTTGGTGCTTTTCGCCACCGTCATCAAGGTGTTTTCCGCCCGCACCTACCGCGACTACGGATATCTGGTCACGCTTTCCTTCATGATGATGTTAGCCAGCGCCATCCTGACGGTGGGCACCACCTACCTGGCCTGTTTCGGGTTTTACGTTTTGTTTTCCATCTCCACTTTCATCAGCTACGAAATCAAGCGGGCAGCCGAATTTGCCTCGCGCCCTGCGCAGGGACCTTATGCAAGTTCGGCACAAAACCGGATCGCCATTGAGAAAGCCCTCTTCGCAGCCACCGTAAGCCTTGCGGTAGGCATCGTCATTCTATCCTCTGTATTGTTCTTTGTGATCCCCAGATACCGCACCGGTTACTTCACGGCCCTGGGCGCGGACCGGCAGAATATCACCGGATTCTCCGAGAGTGTGAACTTGGGCGACATGAGGAAAATCCTTCAGTCCAACAGCGTAGTAATGCGCATCGTCCCCACCAGCGAGCCACGGCGGTTCCAGGGAGTAAAATGGCGCGGGGTCGCGCTTACCAGCTTTGACGGTACCCACTGGTTCAATGACAACACGGCGCAGACCATTCTCCGCCCGATCTCGAACGCACCCGGATTCATGTCCCATTTCATAGTCCCCAATCCACCCGCCTGGCGGAACCGTGTTCGCCACCCTCTGCAATATCGAGTTTTGTTATCCGCCCTTTCCACCGATGTCATATTCGCCGCCTATTTTCCCAGCGAGTTAAGCGGGCGCCTCCGCTTCATCACCTACGACGAAACCGAGTCCCTGCGCAATCCGCAGCACGGCTATGCCCCGTTTGGATACGATATGGTTTCAGATATAACCCCACCGTCGCCGGCGGAACTGCGCGCCGCGTCCACGGACCTACCGCAGGATATTCGGCTGATCTATCTCCGCCTGCCCGATTCAATTGACCCGCGGATTGCCGATCTGGCGAAAAGGGTCACCGATTCCTCGCGCAACAACTATGACCGCGCCACCGCCGTCCAATCCTACCTTCGCAACAATTATGCCTACTCCCTAAACCCGCCCTCCATTGAATCCAAAGACCCGGTGGGCAGTTTCCTATTCAACTCCAAGGCGGGTTATTGCGAGTATTTCGCCGCTGCCATGGCGTTGATGGTCCGCACGCAAGGCATACCTTCGCGGGTGGTGAATGGTTTTCAGACCGGCTCGTTCAATCGATTAGGGGGAGACTTTGTGGTTCGCGCCCGTGACGCGCATAGCTGGGTGGAGATTTATTTTCCCCAGTACGGTTGGATCCCCTTCGATCCCACACCGCCCGATCCCCATGCCGCATTCGGAGGCGGATGGGGGGCGCTGGATGATTACATCGATGCCGTGAACCTCTTCTGGGGAGAATGGGTCATCGACTACGATTTCGGCCACCAGGTGGAACTGGCTCGCAACGCGGAGCAGCAGTCGCGGCAGTTCCAGCAGTCTTTTCAGAAACGCATCCAAAACCTGCAACGCCAGAGCATCCGCCTGGCCTTCACCATGGAAGCATGGCTGATGTCGCACAAGGTGCTGGTATTCATTCTGATGGTGGCCATATTGGCCGCCTTGATTGCCGAGGGCAAGAACTTCTCAGTGGCCGAATTGCGCTTTTTGTGGGCGTGGAGGTTTCATCGGGGCGAATTGGCGCTCGGCCCCCGCGAAGCCGCACTGACCTATAAACGATTCCTCAACATTTTGCGGAAGCGCGGCTACAAGAAATTGCCCACGCAAACCCCGCGCGAATTTGCCCTCTCTTTCGTGGGCTCGCAATTGAGCGCCGGAGTTCAGGAATTCACCCGCCTCTACAACGCCTTCCGTTTCGGCCGCGCCCCCGTCTCGCTGACGCGATTGCGGACGATTCTCGACGATCTTGGCAGGAAGTAGGGGTAGGGCTTGCCCTGCCCGCCTTCGTCGCCAGCATACCAGGAGGGTACGGCAAGCCGTACCCCTACTCTACGCAAGACGGAAGCTGCCCTCCGGACTCTCACGGGATCGACTTCCCGCCATCCACTACGAAAATCTGCCCGGTAATGAACCCATAGTGGGTGGCGAGATAGAGCACCATCTCGGCAATGTCGTCGGGGCGTCCCGCTTTTTTGAGGGGCGTGGCGCGAATGATTTTTTCCATTTCCGGCCCGCGATTCTCGCCGGGAAAAAGAATCGTGCCCGGAGCCACGCTATTCACGGAAATGTTGGGGGCCAGCGCTTTGGCCAGGCAGCGAGTGAGCATGATCAGGCCGGCCTTGGATGAGCAGTAGTGCATATATTGGGGCCAGGCCTGAAGGCCGCCAAGGGAAGAAATGATGATGATACTTCCCCGCCCTTGTCGTTCCATGATCCGCGCCGCCGCCTGAGCACAGAAAAACGGCCCTTTCAGATTTACGCCAAGGATTCGGTCCCAATCCTTCTCCCGCAGTTCGTCCCAGCGCATGGGGAAGAAAATTCCCGCGTTGTTCACCAGAATGTCGAGCCGCTTGAATCGCTTTTGGGCGGCGCGAAACATCGCCGAAACCTCGGCAGGTTTAGCCACGTTCGCCCGCACGGCCATCGACTCCACGCCCAGCCGCTCGATCTCTCTTACAGTAGCCAGGGCTTCGCGGCGCGATTGGTTGTAATTCACCACCACATTCGCACCCGCGCGCGCCAGAGTGAGGGCAATTACCCGCCCGATCCTGCGCCCGGAGCCGGTGACCAACGCAACTTGGTTAGCGAGAGGTTTGGTTTTCATCGTCTGGGAATTGATATCACGGGCGCTTGGAAATTGGTAGCAACAATCGCCAGTCCAAACCGCTCGGTTTTCGTTAATTCATTGGATGGGCTTAAAATGAATATGCTCTCAAAGCTGGCGCACACGATTCAAGGAGCCTTCCATGGCAAATGACAGTATTGTCGAAATTCTCCGCCCGGTTGTGGACAAGCTCGATTTGCTGGGCGATTACATCACGAACGAGGAAGTGGCTCGAATTCGGAAACTGGCCCTGGAAATTCGCGCCATCTATGACACCTCCGTCGAGCGGCTGACGTCAGGCAGGGTGAGCTGAGATTTTTACTACCCCTCCCCTTCCCTCATTTGCTTTTCACTCGACGCCCTTCCTTGACGCTCCGGCAAGCTTCACTTAAAATTCCTACTCGGGTCGATGATCGAAGTCGTGGTTTATTCCAAACCCGCTTGCTGCCTTTGCGATGAAGTCAAGGCGCAACTGGCGCGACTGTGTGCCATCGCTCAATTCGACTGGCGCGAAGTGAACATCCTGGAAGACGCGCAAGCTTTTGACCAATTCAAGGAAGAAATTCCTGTAGTCTTCATCAACGGGCGCAAGGCTTTCAAATTTCATCTGGATGAAAACGAATTTCTGAGACGGGTGGAAAAACTGCTGTCTCTGGAGAGGCCGATCGAAAATGCATCTTGACGTGTTATCCATCACCGCGCATCCCGACGACACCGAACTGACCTGCGGCGGCACGGTGATCAAGATGGTCAGTGCGGGCTACAAAGTGGGCCTGCTGGATTTGACCGCGGGCGAGTCCGGCACGCGGGGCAGCGCCAGCCTGCGCGCGAAAGAATCGGCGCGGGCTTTCAAGTTGATGGGCATCGCCTACCGTGAAAATCTCGGGCTGCCCGACGCGGGACTGGAGGACTCGCGCAAATACAAGCTGACGATCGCCCAAAAAATCCGCGAGCTCCGGCCGCGCACCGTGATTCTCCCCTATTGGGAGGGCCGCCATCCGGACCACTACACCACGGGCCGCATTGGATACGAAGCCTGCTTTCTGGCCGGGTTGGCTAAATTGAATCTGGACGGCAAACCGCATCGGCCTCACAAAATCATTTATGCCAGCATGTACGTGCCGGCGGTCCGCCCTACGTTCGTAGTGGACATTACGGCGCAGTTCGATCGCAAATTGAAGGCTGTGCTCGCTTATACGTCCCAGTTCTCTGAGCGCAAAGATATTCAAAACCTGTTCCCCGCCCGCGAAGACTTGCACGGACGGGTAGGCGGACTGGCCAGACATTTCGGATTGATGATCGGAGTTCGCTACGGCGAGCCTTTTGTCACGCGTGAGGTGGCGGCCGTAGACGACATCGTTGCCATGCCGGTAGCGTCGATCTGACGTCTCGCGCCGGGCTCGCACAAGGTTGATAAAAAAATGAACTCGGCGCACGAGCAGCGCGTTCACACGGAACCAGGGAGTTAATCCATTGTATAAAACTCTATGGATTGCCACACTCGCAGCCGCGCTTGCCTCTCCAATTACCCTTGCGCAAAAAGAGATGCAGGCCCCTGTAAAGCCGTGGAAATCCCTGATGGACGCCGCCACTAAGGCCGAAAAACAAGGCAGCCTCGATGTGGCGGAAAAGGACCTGCTGGCGGCTCTTGATCAGGCGGACGGTGACAACCGTGACGACCAACACCTGGTCCAGACTCTCCTTCAACTCGGTGATGTATACCAAAAAGAGGGAAAGTTCGAATCCGCCGAACCTCTCTTCCTGCGCGCCCTGCAAATCTGGGAGCGGACACTCGGTCCAAGCAATCTGATTGTGGCCAAAGGGTACACGAAGCTAGCCGATCTTTATGGCGCGGAAAAGAAATCGGCCAACGCCGAGCAGACCTACAAGCACTCTTTGGCCATCCTGGAAAATATGGGGAATCCCAACGATCTTGCGATTACGCCGGACCTAAATGGTTTGGCGGAGATTTATCGCTCGCAGGGCAAATATGAAGAGGCGGAACGTCTATACCGGCGCGCCATGTCGATCCGGCAGGATACTTTGGGCCCTGAGCATCCCGTCGTCGCCCAAAGCCTGAACAACCTGGCTTCGCTCTATGAGGCGCAGGGCAAGCACGCCGAGGCTGAGGGGCTTTACCTTCAGGCGCTCTCCATGGTCGAAAAAGCGATGGGCAAGGGCGCGCCCTACTCCACACCCATCCTGAACAATCTGGCTGACCTGTACTACACCTCAGGGCAGTACTCCAAGGCTGAGCCGCTCCTGGTGCGCTCGCTCGCCATCACTGAGAAGACGGCAGGGCCGAACCATCCCGACACCGCCCAGGTTCTGAACAGCCTTGGCCTGGTCTACGACGGCGAAGGCAAGCGCGCGCAGGCGGAGGTGGACTATCGCCGCGCCCTGCGAATTTGGGAGAAGTCCTTGGGGCTGAATGATCCCAACGTCGCCTCCACCCTCAACAATCTGGCGGCGCTCTATTATGCAGAGGGAAAATACTCCCAGGCGGATCCCCTCTACAAACGAGCTTTGAGCATTGTGGAAAATGGGGAGGGGCCGAACGGGCCTGAGGTGGCCCAATGCCTGGAGAATTACGCGGCGCTCATGCGCAAAACCAATCGCGCGGAAGAGGCGGATAAAATGCTGGCGCGCGCCAAAGAGATTCGCGCCAATCTCCCTCAACCCGGCGGTTCGAAGTGAGCGGCGAAGAGCGGATCACACTATGATGCTTCCCGCAACCGGCCCTTCCAGCGGCTGTAAATAAACCAAACAACTCCTGCCAGAATGACCGCGCCGATCACTGCATCGAACCGGTGGAAGTATTCGCGAAGAATAGGCCAGCGCGGTCCCAGCTTGTAACCCACGTAAGCCAGCGCCCAACACCAGGGCAGCGATCCCAGGAAAGTGTAAACATTGAAACGCAGGAAGTTCATGCGAGAGATTCCGGCCGGCAAGGCAATGAAAGTGCGAACCACCGGCAACAGGCGGGCAAGAAGGACGGCCCAGTCTCCATGGCGGGCAAAAAAATGGTCAGCCAGTTCAAGATCGTGTTTGGTAACCAGAAACATCCGCCCATACTTTTCCGCCAACGGCCGCCCGCCCCACGCGCCCGCGTAATAAGCAACCAGAGAGCCGAGATTGCATCCCACAGCGCCGGCCACCGCCACCCAGACCATTTGGAAGCGGCCGGTGGACACCAGGTATCCGGAAAACGGCATGATCACTTCGGAAGGCAGGGGAATGCAGGCGGATTCGATCGCCATCAGGAGAACGATGCCTGCATAACCCAGCTTGGATATCAGGGAAATTATGATCCAACCCAGGAATTCCAGAACTGTTGTGACCATTTGGAGGTTGTGCCCGGCATCAGGGACTGGCGGCCCATAGCGCCGGGCCGGCGATGGGACATTCGGCCCGCTAGTCTTTTACGACTGCTGGAAACTTTAAGCGGTGGTTCTTTGGACGTTCAGAAAGCGTCGGCTTCCTGGGCAAAGGTATAGCCCGGAAGTGAAACGCCTTCCTGAGATTTGTCTACTTTGATGCGGCGCACTTCCCCGTCAGTACCGCCCACTTTCCTGAGCATGGCGTAGGTAGAGAATGCTTCCGAATAGATTTTGGTGACCAGCCAGGTGTCTCCCGTTTCATTCAACTTCCATAATTGCCCCAATAAAATGCTTGAAACCGCCACAGGCTCACGCTCCTTGATGGACGACTCTGCCACGCCCTCTGTTGATGACACTCGACCAGCCCGAAATTCCCGGGGAGACGAATGCAATTAATTTAACCGCGCGCAGGGGCAGAGTCAATAGGAGAGGCGTGCTCCCCTGAACGAGGGCCAGGAATCAGACTCTTTGGGATACAACCCCGCAACCCCTCTTCCAATCCAATGAAATGAAGAGTAGACTACTCTTTCTGGCAGGGGTGTATGGGCGGAGCGGAAATTCATCCTTTCGCCGCATGCATCCAAAACGGGCAGGGGAAGCAACCGGCGCTGAGGAGCAAATCCATGAAACTATCGCGTATGACGGCATTCGGAATGATGCTGATGGTGGTGGGGTCCGCCGGATTCGCTTCCGGCGATGACAAGAAAAAAGATATCGATGAAATTGGCAACCGTCGCGTGGCGCATCGCGCCATGATTTCCCAGGAAAAAGAAATTGCCATGGGCAAGCAGTACTCCTCGGAAATTGACAAGACGGCCAAGCTGATCAACGACCCTGTCGTCAACGAGTACGTGAATCGGGTGGCGCAAAATATTGCGCGCAACTCGGACCTGACCATTCCGCTCACCGTCAAAGTGATCGATGCTCCGGGCATCAACGCGTTCGCCCTCCCGGGCGGATTCCTCTACGTAAACTCCGGCCTTCTCCAGACCGCGGACGAGGAATCCCAATTGGCGGGCGTCATGGCCCATGAGATTGCCCACGTAGCCGCGCGCCACTGGGCGTCGCAAATGACCAAGCAAATGATCGCGCAATTCGCCATGCTTCCGCTTATGTTCGTGCCCATGGGTTACGGCGTGTATTACGGGGTCATGGAAGCTTACATGAACGGCGTGCCCCTGATGTTCCTGAAGTTCAGCCGCTCCGACGAAGCCGAAGCCGATTATTTGGGTTTGCAATATATGGTCAAAGCCGGCTATGACCCTTACACCTACGTGACGATTTTTTCCAAGGTGATGGACGAAGAGCGGCGCATGCCCGGCACCGTCCCCAAGATTTTCCAGGACCACCCGCCCACACCCGACCGGATGCTGTTGCTCGATCAGGAAATGAAGGCATTCCCGAAGCGCGACCAATACCTGGTTTCCACTTCCGAGTTCGATGACGTCAAGGCGCGATTGAATTCAGTGATCAGCAACCGGAAGAAGGAAAAGCAGCAGGAAGGGCCGACGCTCAAAAAGCGTGACACCACCGAACAGGCCTCGACCAAGCCCACTGATACATCAAACAGCAAAGACTCGAGCGACGCTCCACCCGTGCTTCGCCGCCGCGACTGATGGCGACGTGAGATCTTACGAAGTTCAAAAGGCAGACTCAATCACCTTGAGCCTGCCTTTTTTTATGCTTTCGCGGTGATCACTTCTGGCTGCGGGTGGGAAAGCTGATGCCGAGCTTGCGCAGTTCGTCGTAATGGTATTTCTTGTAGAGAATGTCCCACTCATCGCCACCCTCGGGAATCGTCCGTTTCTGCGAACTGATGCGCTGGCGCACGGTGAGGTCAATCTTGGCTTCCTCGGCTTGAAGGTCGTTGAGAATTTTCAGGATTTCCTGCCGGATGACATTGCGCTCTTCAAATATTTCCACCTCATCGAGCGCGTCAATGGCGCCCATAATCTGGTGGGAGAGCTGAAGAATTTTTTCCCTCGACATGGGCATAAGTTTATTGGATCACCACTCTAAAGGATCACTTTCCGGTCATGCACTAATTGCTTCTTCACTTTCTTAAACATCTCTTCATAGGACGCGCCCGTCCGCTTCATTTCGTCCGCGTGCTGCTCCAGAATTTTCCGCACGTCATCATTGAGCCGGTCTTCCACGCTGAGCTCATCCAGCATCACCTGGGTCATCACTTCCGTGACGTAATCCGCTTGGTCAAACTGCACCAGGCCGGAGGCGCTGAGCCTTTTCAATACCTGCTTAGCCATGTAGGCCACGTATTCTCGCTGATAGTACATAGGATTTACTGGTAATGGCTCAGTTTGGTTCTGTAGAGACGAGTTGCGGGAACCCCAGGTCTTGCTTTGGGGCTTGCCACCTGTCGGCGCAACTACGCCTCTACATCAAACTGCCCCACAGCCGATTGACGCGCCTTCCTTGACGCACCGGGTACGCTAGTGTATAGTTTGACGTTCGGATGTGTCAAGGCTTGGCGTGCCGGGGACGGACGGTTTAGAGTGCAAAATGAAGATGTTCTCCGGTATGGAGCGCCCTCGGGCGGTTAGCTCAGCCGGTTAGAGCGTCTGCCTTACAAGCAGAAGGTCATCCGTTCGATCCGGATACCGCCCACCATTTCAGTAGGCAGAAGGCTGTGGGCAGTACGCAGTAGGCAATCGCCAGATTAGGTCGTGGAAAGTGACCACTGCTGGCTGCGAAGAAATGGGAATTGCCGGCGCGAGTCAATCTTGACCACAAGTCGAATGACCGCTCGTCACTTGCCACTTGTCACTCGCCACTGTTTTTAAAAGGGGACGTAGTTCAGCTGGTTAGAACGCTTGCCTGTCACGCAAGAGGCCGCGGGTTCGAGTCCCGTCGTCCCCGCCAGCATTTTCAATGAGTTGTGCCACTGGAATTTCCGCTAAATCCGATTTTGTGACGTTCCGTGTGACGTAACCCCCCTCAGCCGCCCCCTGATTTTGGCTTTCGGGCCTCACGCTGGCGAGTGCGTCCAAGGCGTGGCGCTTGGCTTCGAGCCGGACGTGGGAGTAGTGTTCGAGCATCTTTTGGGAAACGTGGCCCGCGATGGAGCGGATCACGGAGTCACTTGCGGCACTCTCGGCAAGCTCGGTGATGGCATGGTGACGGGCATCATGGAATCGGAGCCGTGCAAGTCCAGTCATCGGCGGGATGCCTTTTTCCGGGTCTCCTTTGGCCGCCTCAGCGCGAATCGCCCGCCATGCTGTTCGCCACGAAGTCATAGGCTTTGTCGGATCGGGTTTGACCGTTGCCTTATTCTTGTTAATCATCGGCCCCTGCCCTTCCCCGGACGGAAAAACGTACCAGTCCGGCGAGAGGCAATCGCCAAAAAATCCCTTGGCGCGTTCGCGCAATTCGAGGAAAGCGGCTAGGGCATCGGCATTTAGGGTGATGACACGCTCGCCCGCTTCGGTTTTGCTGTGCCTCACAGTCAGAGTCCGGTCTATAAGGTTGATGTCCCGCCACTGAAGCCCTTTGATTTCACATCCGCGCATCGTGGTATGGAGAGCTAAGGTAAGGGCAAGCCGCGCATTCGACCATTCGGGTTTGCCTCTTGCGGCCCGAAGCAAGCGGAGTTTTTCGTCAGGCGTCAAGGCTCGCCCAATGTCCCGGCGCTCCGGCAAAGGCCGCAGATCGTCCGCTAGAATGTGAAGGCGTTTGGCCCGTTTGAGTAATCGGCGAACGAAGGCCATTTCCATATTGACAGTGCGATTGGAAATCTCAGCCGCGTCGCCCCTCTGCGGCTTTTCGCGCTTCCGCCGCGTGATATATTCACGCAGATGATCCGCCGTGATTCGATTAAGCGGGGTCGCGCCGAAGTAAGCCTTCGGACACCGTGAGAGTGCTTGCTCCGTTCGGACACTCTGATGGGCCAGCCCGTGCTTTCGCTCTTCAAGGTAGCGTTCGGCGGCCTCAGTGAATCCCAGGCGGGCGAAATTCAGGGTTGACGGTGCGAGCTTTCCGCCCTGCGCGTCGCTGATTTTTTCCTTTTCAAGCCTCTTCGCTTCCCTGCTATCTTCCGTGTGAAGTGGCAGACGATAGCGCGTCCCGTTCACAGAAAAATCTGTCCAGTACCAGTCCCCACGTTTCCAAAGTGACATTGATCATTCTCCTTTCTTTAGGCTGACGTGAATGTTCCGTCCCCGCTTGAGCGTGCGCCCGTTCTGCCTTGCTTCCCAGAGCATCTTGTGTTTGGCTCTCAAGTCCCTCATGTACTCCCTTTTGACTTTTCTCCCATGAGCTGTCTTTTGCCAGAGCGCCACTTTGCACGCTTTGGAGCACGCTCGTCGATCAATCCTGCCAACGCAATACCAAAATCTTTCACAGTTCGGACAACGCCTGAGACGCGACAAATTCCCGGAATTGCAGAGTTCCCCGAAGACTTGAAGCCATCCACTGTCTTCGTCCGCCGGGACCAAGCTGAATTTGATACCTCGGCCCCGTGGCCTGAATTCAGCTCGGAGATTCACAGCTATCAATGTCCCTTTCTTGAGGCGGGCTCGAAAACCTTCCTTCGGAAGATACCAGCCCGCCACCCCCGCCGGGAACCGCTGATGAAGGTCTGTGACGAATTGGATGATCTTGGCGGCCTCGCTCTTGGAGTCATCGCGGTTGAGCCACATGGCTAAAGCCCGGCCCTCTTGCGCGATGCTTGCTCGTTGTTGCTTACTTATAGTACTCATAACTGTAAGCTACAATATCACGCTGAATCCTGCCGTGTCAAGCTGAAACTCTCCTTGAGGAGGAATAATGGAAAACGAAAACAAGTTAGCTCTTTCAAAGACTGAACTCGCCAACAGGTTAGGCGTATCACGCGATTCTATTGACCGCCGAATCAAGGAGGGAAAGCTAAAAGTAATCCGCTTTGGTCGGCGCGTCTTGATCCCAGCCAGCGAGGCGGCACGCCTCGTCGCGGAGGCAAAATGAGCGAAGCTCAAGCCGCAAGTGGGCGCTCCACGAGACCCCAGAGGGCAGCAATGAGTGAGGTCCAAAGATGAACGGGTCAAAAGTGACTGCGCCCGAATGGGGCGACATCGGGGCTGACATAAGCTCCCCGGCTTTTCTCGAAAATGTGCGGGTGGTCCGCGAGGAATTGCCCAAGGAAAAGCCTGTCCACTCCACTCAAGAGGCATGGCGAAAGCCGAAAACGGAGAAGCTCGCCAAAACCGCAAAGGCCCTCAGAGTGCCCCAGGCATTGCCTGAAGATGTCGAGCTTCAAGCCGCACGGGAAATTGACGGTGAGGAAACGAT
This sequence comes from Terriglobia bacterium, assembly GCA_035308965.1. GTDB lineage: Bacteria > Acidobacteriota > Terriglobia > UBA7540 > UBA7540 > DASYXZ01. The sequence goes on from DATGFN010000047.1 coordinate 91,654, forward strand.
ACCATCCGGCTCGATTGTTGAAACTGCGGAGAGCTTCCTTCGGAGTTACGTTGTCTTACCGCCCGGCATGTACTTGCCAGTCGCGCTCTGGGGGGTTGGAACGTACTTCACGCTTTTCTTCGAGGCGCTCGCTTACATTGCGGTGACAGGCCCGACAATGAGATGCGGTAAGTCGCGGGTGTTAGACCTTCTGAAATTACTCTCTTGGCGACCAAAGGCTGTCACTTCTATCTCTGAATCGGCGTTATTCCGAATGCTCGCGAAGAGTCCCGGCTTTCCACCCCCGACACTCTTGCTCGATGAAGTGGAAAGCCTGCGGAAAGCAAAAGACTCACGCTCCGACGCGATTAATGCAATTTTGAACAGTGGTTACAGAGCAGGACAGAGCGTCCCGCGTTGCGCTCCCAAGACATTTGAGCTTGAATATTTTCCAACCTTCGGGCCAAAGGCTCTCGCCTGTATTGGAAATCTACCCGCAACCCTTCAAGATCGAAGCATCGTTATCGAAATGCAGCGACGTGCACCAAATGAGCCGCTTAACCGTTTTTTGTTTGGACAGGCCCAAAAGGAAAGCGCCATTCTCCGCAACTCGCTTCGGCGGGACATGAATGAACGAGCGCCGGAAGTGGTCAAAGCGTACCAGGCCATAAATGACTTAACGTTTCTAACTGATCGTGACGCGGAAATTTCCATTCCCTTGTTCGCCATCTGCCGAGTGTTTTCACCTGCCCGCGAAGCGGAACTGAAAGCAACCCTTGTGAGAGTCTTTGGCGATAAGGCAGGCAGGACGGAGGACGACAATCTGAATCAGCGGCTTCTCGCGGATTTGAAATTGGTTTGGCCGGACGGCGAGGAAAAAGTGAGCACAGCCCAATTACTCGGAAGCCTGAAAGCCGTGGAAGATTCACCGTGGGCGAATGGTTTTGAGTTGAATCCGCGAAAGCTGGCCCGGATGCTTTCAGGTTTCGGCATTCAAAGCCGGACAGTCAGAATTGGACTAAGCACTGTTAAAGGTTACTTCCGTAGCGAGTTTGAATCAGCATGGGGCCGATACCTCTTCCTTGTGAAGGGGCCGGAAAAGGTAACACCGTCACAAGCCCTGCCAATATTGGCCGCGAATGATGCGGCCTGTGACGGTGTTACGGATAGAAGCCCCTCGCCGAGAGAGATGAAGATAGGTATTGAATCCGATCCGGAAAAGGCTGGAATGAGGGAGTACGAGCTTTGACCCTTGAAATCGTCGCCAAAATCGAGAGCATCGGCGGGCAGGTTTCCTTGGAGGGTGACCGCCTCAAGGTGCGAATCCCCGAGAGCTATCCTGAAGCCGACGCACTGGTAGAGGAATTGCGCGCCCGGAAGGGTGAAATTATCCGCTTACTCCAGCACAGGGAGGACACTTGTGCAGGGTGTTACTCGCTGGGGGTCTATGGCGGTCAAGAGAGATTTATTCATCCGCCGAAGCTAAGCCAAGACTGGTTGGACTGGCTCGAAAAATGGCAACCGAAAGGGCGAACTCAATGAGTGCAAGCCCAGACGACGGACTTATGCACTTCATAAAGCGAATGGCACAGGGAGGTAATACTTGCTAAGGCTAATCAATTTCACTGTTTGGGCACGCTGAAGACAGCAATGCGGACATCCGCAAAATTAAAGCTATCGAGTAGGGAAGCATGGAACGTGGTCTTTCGGCCCTTTCCCTTTACAAGTTCCCATCCCCTGCCTTTAATCATTCTCTTGCCTTTCTTTACTTTCTTCCCTTTGATTCTGAGTCCATGCATATTAAGCTCTCCTGCCAATCAGTTTGATCGCTTTCCCTACTTCGGCTTCGCTGGATGTGTCCCTTGCCGTGGCATGTCGGCGGTTGGCTCGCCCTGTAGAAGTAGTTCAAGGGCTTTCTTATCAGGCGGCGGGATGCGGTTTTGGTTTCCGGGTTTTCCCATTTAAGTGTTCAGAGAACTCCTTAATAAAATTGACTATCTTATTAAACTTCACATCTTTGAAGTTGATTTCGCACTCAGAACTTTCAAGAAAATAAGCTAAGGACAATCCAGGCTCACCCTCTTTGCTCGCGGCTATTGCACACCGCAGCTTCATCTTCGACTTATTATTTTGTGCCCAGTCGCGGGTTCTATGTTCAGTCGAATCACAAAAATCCTCAATAGGCGCAATCAAATCCGCGTGGCTAGTTTGCATGGAATCAAACAAGAGACTATCAAGGTGACCCGGCTGGTCTATCCATGGAATAGAGAGAATTGCAATTGCAGGGTCCATGCCCTGCGGGTCGAGTTTCGGTATTAGGGCTTGGTCGGGTACTGGAAGTTGCATCTTTGTCTCTTTGATTGATCGCCGGACACTTTCAAATGATTTTGCAGGGTCTTCATCGCTATCCACAGCAATGATGATCCCTCGAAGGATTCCCGGATTGAGATCGTTAACAGCCTTGAGACCAAGCAACGTGTCTGTTATCCCACTCTTACCGGCACAGCGTTTAGGGTCATTGTTTGTCCTGGCACATTCTGCTTCGAAGTCTTGAATACCATGAGCTTCAAAGAGTTTGGTGAAAAAGGCCTTATCGTCGCGCCCCTCACATACAATATGGAAAGCTTTCTTGATAACGGAGTTTCCCATTCCACTTAACGAACCTCAAAATGCTGCACAATAGCTGATTTAGCCGAGGGACCTCTTGAAACTCTAATATCTACGCTACCATCTTCATTGCGTGAGGAGCGCAATAGATTGAAATGTTGCTCCTTACCTTCCCCCATTACAGAAGCAAACGATTCCAAAAACTCATAACTGTGAGTTGTGGCAATTAGCTGCACCTTTTGCTCTTCAGCAAATCGGCAGACACTGCGAAGCAGCATAGTGAGGGACTCGTAATAAAATCCGTTCTCTATCTCATCAATCAACACGACGCCACCAGGATTAGATGCTATCGAGACCATGATTTCTAGGTATTTGTTCATCCCTGCCGAAATCATGCCTATTGGCATTTTCTCTTTGAACGGGGATAACTCTACGAACAAAGCCATCTGACCGGCACTGCTTTCTAGGGATATTCCTTTTACTATGGGAAATAACTTGCAAAACTCCTCGACGACGGGCGCCGATTCGCCTTTCTTACTCAGGTCAGAAAAATGTTGGGCGTAGCTTGATGGGGCTGATGGGGAAATAAGCCAGATAGGATACACATCATTTGTTCCAGCAAACTGAAGCTTGCCTTCTTTCGACTGAACTTTGCTTTCCACATGCATGTGTGGAGTTTTCCAGCTAAAAACAATTGGATTTACTTGGACAAAATTCTGAATCCCTTCTTCCCCAAGAGGAAGTTCATACTCCGCATCAGGTTTGTAACTGACAGACAATCTTCTATAGCCCATTTTTGAGTCGACGATTTCCACTCGTGCTGACGCCTTATTGTCAAACCCGAAAAACAACTCGCGAAACATTGACTCATAGGACATTCTGGTGCCTGTGAGCGCAAGCGCAAGAGATCCGCCCACCCCAAGCCCTCTCCATCCGCGTAGGCGATAATAAATTTCGGCACTTCCGCCAGCTACGAGAAAGAGCGCTTCAAGTAACGCAGTTTTGCCACTACCGCTCGGGCCTACAAGGACATTGAATTTTTTCAATCCCCCAATCGACTGGCTCTTGAAACACCGGAAATTGGTAATTTCGATTTTATCGATCATAACGTATTCACCGTTTTCTAAATCTCCAGATGAATGTTTAGCGTGTTGTAAATTTGTGTCCATGCCACCTTTCCCTCGAAATCGAGTTATGGTAAACTTCACCACAAGACGGAAAGGTTGGACGCTAGCCCGCCGCCACAGCTAGCAAGCGTTCATCTTCTACCGCATCAGTGAACAATCGTAAAAACCTAAACAGACGTTGGGGGGCTTCAGCAAAAGCCGCTTTCCGCCTGTCATTTTCAAAGCAATGACTGTCCGCTCTGTGTAGGGCAGTCCTCGAACATTGTACCGCCAATCGAATTCCCCCAAGTATTGACTGAGATATTTCTTGCTTCAATGATGGTACACCCCATAGTTGCCACGTTTCAAGGTCGCAAAATCGCTTTCGACGCTATTGGTTGTAATGCACTCGCCGTTTTCCATCCGCGCGTATTCATTCGCGCTGTGATTGACTAGAATTCAAGATTCCATTTGTTCTCTATAGCAGGAAGGAAGCCGGTCAGCCTATCGGTTCGATAAGCTTCGTGACTCTGACGTTTAGACCGTGGGCAAGCTTGACGATATTTAGCAGGCTGACGTTCCGTTCGCCCCGCTCGACCCCACCAACATAATTGCGGTGCAAGTCGGTTAGCTCTGCCAACTTTTCTTGCGACAAGCCGCGCTTTAACCTGAGATCGCGGAGACGCCTTCCGAATACGATCCGGGGGTCGGGGTTTCCCACTCCGGCATCTTGAATAGCTCGACCACTATGAGTCTACACACTATAAGTGTGATACGGTGGGTATTCTTTGCTCTCGGGTTCAGTTGCAGGACAAGCGCGCGGATGGAAACGGAGGCCCTATGAGATCGCAGACACCAGAGTTGCAGGCCGTACTCGAACGGCTGGAGAAATTAGAGAGGCAGAACCGAAAGTTGAAGCGAGCGGGTGCGCTGGCCTTGGCAACGGTCGCCGCCGTAGTGCTGATGGGTCAAGCCGTGCCTAAAAGTCACATCGTGGAGGCCGAGGAGTTTGTGGCCCGCGATTCCAGCGGCAAGATTCAGGCCACGCTAAACGCCAACGGGCTTATGTTTACCGCTGGTAATGCGAAATTCACCTTACTAAATCGGAGCGGCTTGGTGGTGAGTGATGAGGACGGGAACTTTGCAATTGAGCTTCAGGCCTATAAGAATGGGCTTCATTTGAACAATAGCCGTCTGGAGTCCGTACACGGTACTTTCGGCCCGTATCTCAAACTCACCGATTACCAGGGTTTCCAATCACTTCTGGGAGTGGCCGAACTAGAAACGGCGGGAACGGGCGAGTCACACAAGACCTCGGCATCTTCGCTCGTAATGTTCGACAAGGGGCAGCGCGTCATCTGGCGCGCCCCGTGAGCGTGCGCTGTTCCGCCACGGCTCGTTTCAGACCTACGGAACACGCGTCAGCACTAATTCCCACCGCCAACCGGATTTGGGAACAATAGCAATACCGAAATTCGAGTCGAGCGCCAAGCGGCGATCTATTTCCTTGACGATTGACTCAGCATGATTCCGGCTAGTGTAACCAGTCGAGTTCCCCGACAGGTAAGTAGTCGCGGGGTTGAAGTTTTCCGCCTCCGGTTTGCTGTCGCCCGAAAAGCGTCTAGCCGCCGCTAACCGGACCTTGGTCGCCTTAGCCGTCGGATTTCGACCCTCCCAACGATAGCGCCGCTGCGCCCCGTAGCCTCCGCGTTTCGCCAGCATCGACCTGCCCCACTCTGAAGTCGGCGGATGCAACGCGAGCCGTTTTGCTTGGCCTACAAATAGGGCCAAAAGCCAAGGCTTCAGCGGCCTCCCCTGCGCTCGACAGCGCGTGACGAAGCGGTCTAGCCATTGCCTTGCGCTCTGTCGCTCTGACGCGGGCAGGTCCTGAAAATACCAACCCTTCGGATGCCGCCGTCGATACTTCTTCAGGCCCTCAATCCCCATAGCGCAATATTACACCGGGTAGAAAACAATTCGCACGCGACGAACCAAAAAAAATTCTGGGAAATGAAGCACGTGAATTGTGGCCTCTGCCCTACACTCCCCAGGACAATGCCCGCCGATCTACATCAGTGCTCGCCGTCACGTGGTCGCACAGGATGTCCCGCCATGGCACGCATTTGACCCAGGACGCGTCGGAGGGAACCGAGTAGGGCAACATTCCGCGTCCGTGTGACGTGGTTTGTGACGTAACTGTTCTATGAAGCGGGATAACGCATGTGAAGGCGGCAAGCGCGAACCCCTAGCACAAATGCGAGTAAAACATAACACCCTCGCATCTTATGAGTTATTACGCGATTTGTTGCTGTCATCGCTCAAAGAACTGTCACGCAAGAGGCCGCGGGTTCGAGTCCCGTCGTCCCCGCCAGTTCCTTGACTAACTTTCGCACCATTAAGATTCCCTTCCGCACTTTTTCCCCTGGTTTGTGATTCTCCCTTTTCAAGAGCTTCGTTCTTAAAGAATGGACTGCCTAGACACGGAAGAGACTGTCGCAGCGGCGACCGCGGGGAGTACAAGGTAATCGCTGCCCTCGCCCCCTGGGGGAGAGGGTGGACCCGCAAGGCGAGGCCGGGTGAGGGGTTTTCGGGCGCCAGATGCACCAGTACTTCTTGCGTTTGTATTAGCCGGCGCGCTTGGTCTTGCCCTTGACATTTAGCGCCACGGCGGCGCGGATGAGTTCCCTCAAGGCCGCCTCATTGACCTTATCGCCTTCGTGAATGTCAATGGCGCGCCGGACGTTACCATCGAGGCTGGAGTTGAAGAGGCCTTTCGGGTCCTTAAGCGAAGCTCCCTTGGCGAAGGTCAGCCTCAAGTGATTCTTGTAAGTCTCGCCCGTGCATATGATCCCTTCGTGGTACCACACCGGAACACCGGCGGGGTTCGATGGCTTCTTCCATTTCATCTCCTCGACCATCTCAGGGTCTGCGCGGTAGATGATTTCGCGCACTTTCGCGAACGTCTTCGCGCGCCAGTCCCCTCGTTCCTTGATCTTCTCATCGATTGATGCCGAGGCGGATTCCACGGGGGCGGTTTTCTTCATGAACACCTCCAACTTTCGCGACTAATATTAGCTGCGCTCCGTGTAACCTGCAACCTTTTGCCGTAGGGGTAGGGCTTGCCCTACCCTTTTCTAAGGTTCCGCACCGCGTTGAGGGTAGGGCAAGCCCTACCCCTACAGCAGAATGTATAGCTACGAAGTGGAAGCCACTTCACAACATCTCAAAGAGGGAAGGTGCGCTCCGGCTGCCAATGGCGGTCAAAGCTTCTTCGGCCACCTGCGAGCGCCATGGAATACGCGTAGGATTTCGACCGCGTGGCCGCGCACACGGTAGGGGACCAAGTACGGCGTATCGGGGACCACCAACTCGCGCGTGCCGTCGACTCGCCCCGGACGGCCCAAGGCGGGACATTGAGCGAGCAATTCCACCGTATTGGCAATCGCTTCCACCACGCAGGCAGCGGCGGCGGGATTATCGCGGGCGATGGCGGTGGCTGCGGCATCGAGGCTGGCCAGCGCCCGTTTCAGCCAGCGGATCTCTAGCCGCCTATCGGGCACGTGCGTTCCGCCTGGGACTGGTCCACTTTTTCACTACCCGGCGGACCTCGGACGGAGAGGCAAACTCTCCTCGCTCAGCTTCCGCCAGCGCCTTGCGAATTTCCTCGATTTGCCACTCATTGACCTTCACATATTCGCGGATCGCTTCCGTTGCCACAAACGAGCGGCTGCGCCGCTGCGCCTTCGCCAAACGGTCCAGTCGTTCCCGCAGTTCGGGTTCCAAGCGCACAGTCACTACCGGTGTGGTCGTCATGATGCACTCCTAACACAACCGAATACAGATGATTCTACCACGTCCAAAAAGCGCGTGAAAGGGAGTTTGTACCCTGCAATTTTAGCAGGGTAGCGCAGACTCTTACCTTTCAGAGAGTCTGAGGTTTTCCCTGGCACGACAGTCAATTCTGGACTTTGATCGCCATGGCCGCATCCACGCAAAAAAAACACGTTCACCATGTGACGCACGGCAGGATTTGAACAGCACAAAGTCTGCGCTACCCTGCTCCGGGCATTGGGACTGTATCGTCGCCCACACCAATAGCATCACCTCCACAAATTGGCGCCCCGCCTAAAAAGCGGAAGTAACGCAATTGAACGACCCGGGCGTGTAGCGCCTTGCCACCTTGCAGTGATGTTCACGCACTCGCCCGCCCCGAAGTATCAACTCCGCTCGTTGAGCCGCTAAACCGACCGTGTAATTCACTGCCTGACCTTCACACTTCTTTGGCCCACTTGCCTTACACCTCCGTTAGCTGTATATACTCACGGGCATGACATCAATTGAATTGTTAACCGCGGTCGGCAAATATGCCGCGCTATTCGTCACTGTTGTTGCGGGCTCTTGGCTCGGAGCCTACATCGGTTCATACCTAAAGAAGAAAGGCGAGAACCTGGCCATTCACGAGGATATCGACAAGCTCATTAAACAGATGGCTGCTGTTACTCAAACCACAAAAGAAATTGAGGCTAAGATTTCGGATGAGGTTTGGGACCGACAAAAACTCTGGGAAATGAAGAGGCAAGTGCTTTTTGAGGCCGCGAAGAGGATTACAGAAGCTGATAATGCACTTACGGGACTCCATGCACTTTATATAAGCGAACCGAAACTAGACGATCCAAATTGGGCTAAGGCAATATCCGAAACACACAAGAGGTGGATCGATGCTCATGCGGCCCTCGATACGACAAGGATGCTTGTGGGGATTGTATGTGGGAAAGAAGTGACGATGGCGATCGACAGTTTCGGGGATTTAACGGGCGGCATTGCGGGAGGGTTAGCTCGCAAGGATGCCGAAGTCTACGGTAAGTCCAGGCGAGATTTGTTGAAAAGCCACATTAGAGTTATGGCCGCGATCCGCCGCGAGTTGGGAATTGCTGAGCCTGCCCAGATAGGACTTGCCGACGGTGCAACAAAGACTCCGTTATGAAGCGCCGTGCCTCTTGCCCGCGATGTTCACGCCCTCACCCTGCCCGAAGTTTTCCTCCCTGTCAAGACGCGCGGTTCTTGGATTTGATCGCCGCAGCCGCATGTTCAAAAAAAGTGGGAGTTTACGATGTTAAGCACCGCTGACTTTGAACGGCGCAAAGTCTGCGCTACCCCGCTGACCTCCGCACTTCAGTCCGCCGCATCTAGTACGCGTTGAACCTCGTCAACGTCAACTCCGTTGCCGAGGTTAAGAACCGTAATGGCGGGCCTCCCATTCAAACTGATTGCGTGTGAGTCGAGGGTATACCTTATCATGGCATTGTCCAACACTGCGCGAACCTCGGCTACCTGAGAAGGGTCGACGACGAGATATGGCCCATAATCGCCATCCGTATTGACTTTAATGCAATCGTCGTTGTATGCATCACGCATGTCGCACCTTCCTTCAGCAAGGTAGGGCAAACTCTTGCATCTCAGCTAGTATCCACGGTCAATATGCGGCCTAATTGACCGTGGGCTTTTGATCGCGCGAATTAGCCACGGTCAATCACAAACCGTTTGAACGTAGCTACCCTGCTCGAATGTATTTTTGCAAGGGTAGCACACTGCACTCAACTGGGCGATAGGAGACCGCCGGCGGCCCGAATGACCTCCCCGGTGATCCAGGCTGATTCATCGGACGCCAGGAACACGGCCAGCGGGGCGATATCCGTGACGCGTCCCAGCCGGCCAAGCGGCGTCTTCCCTGCCAGGGCGGCGCCGGCGCCACCCTCAAAGGTGCCGGCGGCTACATTGCCTTCGGTTTCTGTAGTACCGGGAGCGATGGCGTTGACGCGTATTTTGCGCGGCGCCAGTTCGAGCGCCAATCCCCTGGTGAGCGTTTCGATGGCGCCTTTGCTTGAAGCGTACAGTAGGGCCCCCGGCACCGGATGCGAGGCGACGATAGAGCTAAGGTTGATGATGCTCCCGCCGTCGGGCCCGATCCTCTTGATAGCCTCCTGCACGGTGAGAATCGCTGCGTGAACGTTGATGTTGTAATGAAGGTGAAAGCTCTCTTCGGTGATCTCCGCGAAGGCGCCGAAGCGGAATATCCCGGCGTTGTTGACCAAGACGTCCAGCCTTCCAAAAGCGGAATCGACCTCTTTGAATAACCGCGCCACATCTGCGGCCTTGGACACGTCAGCCCCCACCGCGATCGCCTCGCCGCCGTTGTCAGCGATGGCCCGCACGACACGTTCGGCACCGTTCCGGTCTGAAGAATAGTTCACGGCCACGCGCGCGCCCGCAGCTCCCAGGGCGGTTGCAATTCCAGCGCCTATACCTTTGGACGCGCCCGTCACGACGGCCACTTTACTCGAAAGTTTGCTCATGTTCGTCATTCTCCTTGATCCGATTCCCTGAACTTCTATTCGCGTTTCCGAATTATTTGATGCCATAGATTCTCATTGGGTTCGGATTTCGGGAGTAAGCCATTTCCCTAAATCTCCTTGACCGTGAATGGCGAGCCGCGTGATATTTGGTCGGGTGGCGCATACATTGCGTCTTGGGCAAGGTATGCGATCTGTCGGATTACCAATTACTTGCCCTCTTAGCTTCCAACTTTCCAAACCGCATGCATGATAAAATGCAGTATGTATGCGCCACCCGCACCTTTCGCACCCACTAAGAATCGCTCTGGACATATAAGCTTAAGTCAAAACATAGGAGTGCTTGTATGAATCAATTCGAATTCGTGGTTCCGATTCTGAATGTTAAGAACTTTGCCATATCGATGGACTACTACGTTGGCAAATTGGGTTTTACTAAGAAATGGGACTGGGGCACTCCGCCGACATTTGGTTGCATCACGCGGGGCAAGGTCGAGATTTTTCTCTGTGAAGGAGCGCAAGGGCAGGCGGGCACCTGGATGTCCATTTTCCTGGGCGATGTGGACGCGCTTCATGAAGAGTACAAAAAAAGTGGCGCGATCATTCGCCTGCCGCCTACGAATTTGCCCTGGGGCACGAGAGAAATGAATGTGGAAGATCCCGACGGTCACCGTTTTCGCATGGGGGGTCATTCCACCGGCCCGGCGGATGAGGAAGGGCTGAAGCGCTTCTCGGAGATAGAGTAGTTTGGCGGGCGCATACATTGCGCCCTTTGCAATGTATGCGACACGTCTGATTAACAGCATATGCCGGCAGCATACCAATGAAAGTTAACTGCCGTCTTTACTTCTCACTCCGCACCGCATAAATGCTGAAACGCAGCATCCATACGCCACCCCGTGAGCCTTCGCTGAAATCCCAGAAGAGCCCACGGTCACAGCGGATCGCCGCATCGAGACCGCGGCTAACAATTCGGAACCTCAATACCGAACTGCTTGGCGTACTCCTCATTCAATCGCTGCCAACCGCCGAACTTCATGGCGTCAGGGCCGACCATGCGACCGAGAGGCCGGCCGGCGAGGAACCGGTCCATCACATCGAAACAAATGTGCCACCCGGCAGCACCCATTGAGATGAAGCGGTGACCGATGTTGGTCCACAGCGTCAGGCGCGTGCCGCCGCTAAAGGCTTCAAGTTCCCACCGCATATCGAAGCCGCCCCAGTTGTATTCAAGCGCCTGGCCCGCGTCGGCTCGCGTCACTGTTGCTTCGGTAACGCGCGGCGCGGGCGCTCCCACCGTGGTGAGTTTCACCGTGGTTCCCACCGTACCCAGGTTCCCGTCGGCATCGAACGGAGCCCACTCGCGCAGATGCGCCGGGTCGGTGAGCGCCTGCCAGACTTTTTCCGGTGAGTGGCGAAGTTCTCTGGTGAGAATGAGCGTCCACTTCTCTCCGTCCTTTTGTATCTGGGCCCCGCTCGCCGGGCCCGGCGTGTACTGCTCGCGATCGATCATCTTCACCTCCCTACGTCACCCGGGAGCCGCGGTCAAACCGTCAGCCGACGGGTTGACTGTGGATTGTGCTTCCAGATGAAAAGCCCACCGTCCCGCAGGCGCGGGACCATGGCTACCCAACAACTTTGGCCCGGTGGGGAAATTAGCCCTCAGCTCACCGCTTTCTTCACGAGCACGGCGATCCTCGCCTCTTCGACGGCGGTCAACTCCTTCAGCGCGAAGGCGGTCGGCCACATGCTGCCTTCGTCGAGGTTCGCCTTGTCGCTGAAGCCAAGCGTCGCGTATCTTGTCTTGAACTTCTGCGCGCTTTGAAAGAAGCAGACGACTTGGCCATCCCTGGCATACGCGGGCATCCCGTACCAGGTTTTCGGCGAGAGCCCGGGCGCACTGGCTTTAATGATCGCGTGCAGCCGCTCGCACATGGCTCGCTCTTGTGGCGGCATCGCGGCGATCTTCGCCAGCAGGTCGCCTTCCCCGCTCACCTTGCCCGCGCGCGCGCCCGCTTTCAGCTCTTGGACGCGCTCCCTCATCGCCGCTCGCTCCTCCTCCGTGAATCCCGCCGGCTTCTTGTTGGACATGGCGTTCCTCCGGGCGGTCTTCTGTGTTCCCCTCCTTGCAGATTTGCTCTCAGCCATGGCGTCCCTCCCTGGGATCAGCACTCAAATTAACTGCGGTCGACCGTCATCCCTTCCATTGCATCAACTGCGTCAACTGAATGCGATTACCGCAGGTGTCATTCAGCATGGCAATCTTGGAGGCGGTCACGTCCGTGGGCTGCATGGTAAACTCGGCGCCGCGCGCTTTCATGCGCTCGTAGTCGGCCTGCACATCATCGGTGAAAAACATGGCCGCGGGCTGGCTTTGCTGGAACAGCGCCTGCTGATAGGTTTTGGCCGCCGGGTTGTTGTTGAGCGCCAGTTGCAGCTCCGTGCCGTTGGGGTCCTCCGGCGAAGCCACGGTCAGCCAGCGATAAGGGCCGTTACTGAAATCCGCCTTCTTCACAAAGCCCAAGACCTCGGTATAGAAGTGCAAGGCCTTTTCCTGGTCGTCCACGAATACGCTGGTCAATTTAATTTTCATTTCGTTTCTCCTTTGTGGTGTTCGCGGTTTGGGCCGCGTTGTTTTTTCCTGGTCTTCCTTCTCGTTGGTGTGTTTTGACCCATGCGGTCGAGGTGGCGTTCGAGCGCATCTACATGAGCGGACCAGAACCGGCGGAATTGCCGCAGCCAGGCATCCACCTCCTGAAGCGGTTCAGGTTTCAGCCGGTAGAGACGGCGCTGTGCATCCACCGTGGATTCCACGAAGCCGGCGTCGCGGAGCACTCGCAGGTGCTTTGACACCGTGGTCTGAGGCATGCGAAGTTGACGCTCGATCTCTCCCACCGACTGTTGAGACGAAACCAGCAGGCTTAATATCGCGCGCCGGTTCGGCTCCGAAATGATCTCGAATACAGATCCCATGCGCGTAATATACTCAACAGAGCATATACGTGTCAAGGTATATTTAGCAGGACGGGACCGGCGGGCCGCAACTTTCCTGGGGGCATGGTTTGCAGGAGATGGCGGCCTCCGAACCTGGTGGGCGAACGTAAAGCGAACATGTGATGTTCGCTGCTTGGGGCGCTGAGTTTTCCACAGGACTCAGGTTGACACGCCTGTCTGAAATCGTCGAAGATAGAAGTATATGCATACAGCCACAGCCGTAGCACCCAGCCGTCCCACTATCCTGCCCGCGTGCCGATTGGTCGTTCGCGAAGAAAGAGGCCTCAACGAAGTTTTCGAATTTATTTCCGCCGGCCTCGAAATCGGACAACAAGTGGTGGCCATGGCAGGACCTTGTTGCTTAAAAGATGTCGCCCTCGGCCTCGGTGAAATTGGGTTGCGCCCGGAAGCCTTGCTGCGAAGCGGGCGCTTGATTTTCCTTACCGCCCCCGACTGTTTGCCCCAGTTGGTCCTTCCTCAGGACCCCTTGAAGCGGGGAGCACTGCGCTTGAACGGCTCAGTGTTGCGATGGGTTACAGACTGGTCATGGGCGTACGCGAACGGGTCATCTCCGGCCGCGATTCTGAATTACCAGTGCCAGGTGCATGACTTCGTGCGCTCCCTCACCCGCTTGTCGCTCTGCACGGTGCATTGCGAGAAGCTGGCGCGAAATTCCCTGCTGGCGATGGTGGCGGACCACCGGCGCGCATCACGGCCTGTGGCGCACGCCGTTTAGATCGCCGTTTTCCCGCCCAGGCGCACATACCCTCAAAATCTTAGAATCGAGATTAGGCGCATCCGCGTTTGGATGGGAGCTCGATCTATATTAAAATTCCAACTTATTTCCGGCTCGAAGCGCTGAGGTCGGCATCATAGGAGTAATCAGCATGAAAGGCTGGCTGGAAGGGAAAACTGCGGTGGTCACGGGCGCCGGCCGCGGGATTGGCAAGGCCGCCGCAGAGCTATTTGCCTCCGAGGGGGCAAGCGTCCTCGTCGCCGATATGGATGAAGAGCCGGCGACACTCACCACTTCCGCACTGCGCGCGGCGGGCGGCAAAGCGCACGCGCTGGTGGGCGACGTCACGGCGACAGATTTCCCAAACCGACTCATCGAAATCACCCTGCGCGTTTTTGGCGGTCTCGATATTCTGGTGAATAATGCCGGATTCACTTGGGATGGAACAATTCACAAAATGACGGATGAGCAATGGCAGACCATCATCAATGTCCACCTGAGCGCACCTTTCCGAATCATCCGCGCCGCCGCGCCCTATTTGCGGGAGACGGCCAAGCGCGAAATTGCCCAACGCGGGACGGCTGCCGCGAGAAAAATCGTGAACATCAGCTCGACTTCGGGAACGCGCGGAAACTTTGGCCAGGCCAACTATGCCGCCGCCAAAGCGGGCATCGTTGGATTAACAAAAACCCTGGCTCGCGAGTGGGGCCCATTCAACATCCAGGTGAATTGCGCCGCTTTCGGTTTTATTGATACACGCCTGACGCAATCCAAAGAGGCTGGAGAGAAGGTTTTCCGAGGTAACGACGCGATTGCCCTGGGCATTCCTACAGAAATTCGCAACAAAGCGTTTGAGCATATTCCGCTGGGCAGGCCAGGCACTCCGCGCGAAGCCGCAGGAGCGGTTTTCTTTTTCGCATGCCCTCTTTCAGATTACGTTTCCGGGCAGGTGCTTGAGGTCGCGGGCGGTATGTAGGATCAAGCCCTCAGTAGCGCAGGGCCCGTGGTTCGGACCTGCGGCATCTCCAAATGTTTGCCACGTTCGCTAACTGGCAGAACCGCTGCGTATAAGAAGCAGAGACTCAGTGCTATAAACTTTATTGCGGGGTATCAGGCGGGGCAGGCGCACCCGGTCCTATCCCTTGACCGCTCGTTGGGCCAGTGCCAGAGGGAGCTTGCCCGGGGTTTTGGCCGGGATTCGCTTGGTTGGTCGGAGTAGTCTGGGTCCCCGTTGTCCCTCCTGGCGCCAGCAAGCCAGCCACTCCCTGACCGACGGCAAGGAATTCCCATTCATCATATTGGTTATGGTTGTTGTACACACGGAAAGAGGACTTTTTGCTGGTGCTGGCAACCCCGACAATGAACAACCCATGCGTCTGGTCGCTGGACGTGAAAGAACTCCCTTTGTTGGTTTCTCCAGGCGTGGAAGCAGAATCCTGGGACGTCGGTGCAGTCTCCGAGTCTTGCTGGTCCGAAGGATTTAATCCACTATTGTCGGTCGTTCCGGGCGCCGGAGTAACCCCGTTTTGAAGGTCCCCGGGATTCTTTTCCAGGATGCTGGAAGCGCCAGGTGGTACGTTGGCCGAGTTTTGCTGTCCCGGTGGATTCAATCCATTCTGGTTGGCGGTGGCCGTGGGCAAGGTCATCGTCTTGGAATCGATCACCATGCCTGCCGCATTGGCATGGATGAATCGCCACTGGCCCTGGGGACTCATGGGGTCGGAATAGGCTTGGCGTAGGAACCGGACTCCGTTCGTCTTCTTCACCAACTCGTCAACTGAGTTTGGATACCTTCCGAATTTGTTATGAAAAAAAAGGATGGCGCGCGCGTATTCGTTTCCTCGAAAAATCAGCTCTTCTTCCTTCTCCCGCTGGCCTTCCGTATAGATGCTGGGCAGGGCTGCGGTGAGGGTAACAAGAAGGATCGTGACCATCATCATCAGTACCAGGAAGGCGTAACCGCGCGTTCGAGAATTCAGGTCAGGCACGGGCGGAACGCTTTCAGGGGGCAATGGGCAGAGACACTGTTTGCCGGGTAGTTTCGTCATAGATTTCAATAAAGGTGGACGTCAGTTTGGTGACTTTATACCGCTTGGCGAAGGTTTCGCCTTCGTGCACGACGTAAAGTCCATCCTCGTCAGCGATGATCCCCTCTTTAAGCCCGCTTTCCTTCTGGCTGTATCCTATCAGCTTAATGCTCAAGACCGGTGGAGGGGGTAGCGCACTTCCCCGCCCCGGAAGTTGGGGCCCTATGGAGGGCGGTATAGGTTTGGGCCTCTCGAATTCAAACGGATTCCGTTCGATTTGGGGAAGTTCACGCGACTGTAAATCGCTGAGCAAATCGAGCTTGACCTCCGGGTCGTAGCGGGAGAGGTCATCCTGGGCAGCGCCGGGCTTGGGCGTTATCTGAAGTTTCACGGCTGATTTGACGGGAGCCAGGGGGGACTTTTCCGTCCCCGAGCCAACGCCGCTGCGCAATGCGAGGTTCAAGAGCAGGGCCAGGCAAATCACACCCAGAACAATACTCGCCCATTTTTGTGCCGCGCTAATTATCTTCATGGTGTCAAATAAAAATCCGCCGCCAATTGCAAAGTGAGGTCGCCGCTTTCGCCGGCATCAAGCCTGACGTTGCGAAACACCAGAAAATCGTCGCTGGTGGTTTCGAGTTCGTGAGCGAATTCCAATAGGTTTTTGAAAGGACCCTTGGCGGTAACCATCAGTCCCATCCGGTCAAGAAGCTGCCCGTGTTGCTGATCCGTTTGATAACCGATGGCCGCCGGCGGGAGGGAAACCCCCGTCTTGTCGGCGAGGCCAATCACCAAACGCGTGATTCTGGAAAAACTCTTCTTCTTGGGCTGGACTTCGTTATCCAAAAAACCATCCACGTCCTTTTGCATATCGGGCACTTCATCGGTATACCACTTCAGGCGACTCACCCTTGCTTCCTCTTTCAGGCCCTCCAGGCGAACGGTATCAAAGCGTTCCGCGCTTGCCTGCCACATATTCTGGACGGGCCGAAGCACAGCGAAGTAAGCCACCACATCGAGAAGGGCTAAGGACAGCGCCACTCTTTTGATGATCTTCGTCATTGTTCCCTGCCGATCCATGGAAATCGATTCACTCTTATTTTGCCTCACTGCCCAAATAGCGGGCCGTGCAAAGAATCCCGACCATTCCGGGCATCAACTTGGCAGCCGCCTGCGATTGATTGGCAATGTTGAGGTCGGTAAACTCAGGCGCTTCCTCCATGTTCTCGATGAACGCCTCCAACCCTTCTTCGTCGCGCGCCACCACTGAGAGTCGAACCAGAACATCAGTTTTGGGGCGCGAAGCGCCCAGCGATATCAGTCGAGCCGAGGCGGGCATGAGCTTGGAAACGCGCCGGGTCAACTCGGTCAGCGAAAATTGCCTGTCGTCAATCAGTCCATTTACATAATGCGCCTTTTGGAACACGGCCTTCTGGGCGGGCCGGTCAAGGTCCTTCCGCAAAGACGTTTCCATGTCGCTCATCGCCTTATTCTTCGAGGCGAGGGCATCAATGTTCCTTTGCACTTTCTGGTACTGGTTAAAGTTGTAAACGACCGAGCGCATCAGGAACACGAGTCCCAGAGCGCCAAACAAAGCGAGCGGCAGGGCCCAGGCCAGCGCATAACGCTCCCCGGGACTTGTATAGGTGGCAAGATTAACCGAGATTTTCATCCTGATGTCATCCGCAATTCTCCATGAGTCCGGCGATCGGAGCGCCGACCGCGCCAAAGACCGCCGCCTCAGCCTCGGAGAGATTGGATCCACGTCCCGGCCCGGGCGCAAGGCACGTCACTTCTTTTGAAATGACCCGGGACAACTCCTCCGTTTGCACCGGAGAGACTGCCGGCCGCACGCAGAGGAAAACTTTATTCACCGCCACCTGCAAATGATCCTGGGTGCTGGCAAATACCCTGGCTACTTCGGCGGAAACCTCCAGCATGAAATCGTCCGGCGCGGCGCCGCTCAGCTCCTTGTTTCTCCAGGAAAGGACACGAGGTCCCGATGCGACCACCGTGGTGACCCACCCGCCGCAAACATGCACCAGCATTTGCCCATCCCCCTCTCTCTCCGACAAAAGGGGAAGCAGCGCCAGAGTGGAGGGGAGGATCAAATCCGGTTCGCGATTTCCGAGACCAAGCGCCCCGGCATATTCAGCGAGCAATGAGGCCCTGGCCGCCACGGCCATCACGCCCACGCTGCCCGGATCCTTCCATAAGACCTGGCACGACAAGTTCGCCTCTTCGGCAGGATAAGGAAGAATTTCCTTAATCCTCCAACGCACAAGTTCGTCGGCTTCCTTGGATTCCGCGTCCAATGTTTCAAAAGTCAGGATGGCAACCCGAACCGCCGCGTCCGGGAGCAAAAGGCCCAAACGGCCGGTTCCCTTGCCGATCGCGTCCGAAACCCCCTGCACAGCGCGGTGAAAATGGTCCCCATTGGCAATGTTGGTTCCATGGGGTGTTGGATTGAGCGTCTGCGGCTCAAGCTGTCGAGTGGAGATGCGCCGGACGGACCGCCCGCCGACATCCAGATTCGCTCCCACCACGAATCCGGGTTCAATTTCGACGATCCTCGCCGGCAGAACGAAGCGCCCGCGCCCGTGGGCGAAACTTGACCCGTTGCTATTTCTTCCAAAACTCCAATTCATGGCATAGCCCTGATCGACTCGACCGATTATTCAACAAACGTGACCTTATTAATCTCCTTCAATGTGGTCACGCCCAAGCGAACCTTTTCCAGCGCCGCCTCGCGCAGTGTGACCATGCCTTCGCCGCGCGCCACGTGGCGAATCTCCGAGGATGGCCGTTTGGCGAGAATGACGTCGCGAATGCGGTCGGAAAGCGCCAGCAACTCGCCGATGGCCGTCCGTCCGCGGAAACCTGTCTGATTGCACAGCGGGCATCCGGGAGCATCGTAAAACTCCACGTCGCTCCAGGCTGCGGGATCGAGTCCCGACTCCTCGATCAACTCCGTCTCAACTGTTGCCGGGCGTTTGCAAGCATCGCAAAGCAAACGCACCAGGCGTTGGGCCATGATGCAATTGAGCGCGGAAACAAAGTTGTAGGGCTCCACTCCCATGTTCAAAAACCGCCCCAAAACATCCACCACGTTGTTGGCGTGGACGGTGGTAAACACCAGGTGGCCGGTCAAGGCGGATTGAATGGCAATCTGCGCGGTCTCATTGTCCCGGATTTCGCCCACCATGATTTTGTCCGGGTCGTGGCGCAGGATGGAACGCAGTCCGCGGACAAACGTCAGGCCCTTCTTCTCGTTCACGGGAATCTGGGTGATGCCGCGGATCTGGTATTCCACCGGATCTTCAATGGTGATGATCTTATCCTCGTCGTTCTTGATTTCGCTGAGCGCCGCATACAGCGTGGTGGTTTTACCGGAACCAGTCGGCCCGGTCACCAGCACCATGCCATAGGGCTCCTTGATATAACGGCGGAACTTCACCAGGTCCTCGTCGGAAAATCCCACCACATCCAGCGAGAGTTTGGCGAACTTCTCGCTCATCGACTCTTTGTCCAGCACACGAAGCACAGCGTCTTCACCGTGAATCGTGGGCATGATGGAGACGCGGAAATCGATGAGGCGGCCTT